>CAYRCB010000001.1:0-449094 GCA_964422645.1 uncultured Solirubrobacteraceae bacterium
CGCAGCAGCGGCTCGGTGTTGGACGGGCGGACGTTGAAGTGCCAGTCGTCGTAGTCGACCGAGACGCCGTCGACGTGGGTGATCGTCGCGTCGGCGTAGCGCTCCTCCAGCTCGCGCAGCTTCGCCGCCCCGTCGGGCACCTCGGAGTTGATCTCCCCGGAGATGAAGTACGTCGAGCGGTAGGGCTCCAGCAGCTCGCTCATCCGCTTGCCCTCGACGGAGAGCTTCTCGAGCACGAGCAGCGCCGGGATCGTGCCCGAGTCGGCGTTGTAGAAGTCGTGGAAGTAGTAGTGGCCGGAGACCTCGCCGCCGAAGATCGCGCCCTCCTTGCGCATGCGCGTCTTGAAGAAGGCGTGGCCGACGCGGTTGACGTGCGGCGTGCCGCCGGCGGCCCGCACGGTGTCGGGCACCGCTCGGGAGGCGCGAGCGTCGTAGAGGACGTCCGCGCCTGGGGTCTTCGCGAGGAGGTGCTCGGCGAGGATCGCGGTGAGGAAGTCGCCGTCGACGAAGCGGCCGGTGTCGTCGACGAAGAAGCAGCGGTCGGCGTCGCCGTCCCAGGCGATGCCGAGGTCGGCGCGCTCGGCCTTGACCTGCTCGACGAGGAAGCGACGGTTCTCCTCGATGAGCGGGTTGGGCTCGTGGTCGGGGAAGTTGCCGTCGGGCACGAAGTACGTCTCGACGAGGTCCAGGCCGAGCTGCCGCAGGAGCGGGCCGACCATCGGCCCGGCCATGCCGTTGCCGCCGTCGACGACGACCTTCAGCGGCTTGACCCGGTCGGGGTCGATGAACCGCAGGGCGGCCTCCTGGAACGCCGCGTAGACGTCCTCCTCGGCCACGGTGCCGGCGGCGGCCGGGTCGGGATCGCCCAGCCCGGCCTCGATGAGCGCACGGATGTCCTGGATGCCCTCGTCGCCCGAGAGCGCGATCGCGCCGTCCTTGACGAGCTTCGCGCCCGTGTAGGCCTTCGGGTTGTGGGAGGCGGTGCACATGAGCCCGCCGTCCAGCTCGCGCGACCCGACCGTCCAGTAGAGCATCTCGGTCCCGACCTCGCCGAGGTCGAGCACGTGCGCGCCCTCGGCGACCATGCCGGCCCGATACCGCGCCGCCATCTCCGGCGCGGTGAGCCGCATGTCGCGCCCGAGCCCGAGCCGCAGCGCGCGCGCCTCCTTGCCCGCCAGCCGCGCGATCACGCGCACGAACGCGCGGCCGATCAGCTCGGCGTCGTCGGGTCCCAGCTGCTCACCGTAGAGACCGCGGACGTCGTAGGCCTTGAAGATGGTGGGATCGATCGGCATCGGTGGGGATCCTATGGCGATCGGCGGCCTATGCTCCCGCGCCGTGGACGTCGTCATCCTCTGCGGCGGGCGGGGGACCCGCCTGCAGGAGCGCACGCGGGAGCTCCCCAAGCCGCTCGTCGAGATCGGCGGGCGACCGATCCTCGATCACGTCATGCAGCTGTACGCCGACCAGGGCCTGACGCGCTTCGTGCTCCTCACCGGGTACAAGGGCGAGCTCATCGAGCGCCACGTGCGCGCCGGCGGCTTCGACGCCCGCTGCGTCGACACCGGCATCGACACGCCGACCGGCGGGCGGCTGGCGGCGGCGCGCGACCACATCGCCGGCGACCGCTTCTGCGCGACCTACGCCGACGGGCTCGCCGATCTCGACCTCCGCGAGCTGCTGGCGTTCCACGCCGGTCACGGCGCGCTGGCCACGATGACCGTCGTCCGACCCGAGCTCCCGTTCGGCGCCGCGGAGCTCGACGGCGACGGCGTCGTCGTCGGCTTCCACGAGAAGCCGCGCAGCGAGCGGTGGGTCAACGGCGGCTTCTTCGTCTTCGAGCGCGGCGTCCTCGACCGGCTCACGGACGACAGCGTCCTCGAGCGCGGGCCGCTGGAGCGGCTGGCCGGCGACCGCGAGCTGCGGGCGTTCCGCCACACCGGCTTCTGGCGCTGCATGGACACCTACAAGGACGCGGTCGCCCTGAACGACCTCTGGACCACCGGCGACGCCCCATGGAGGCGCCCATGAGATCCGTCCTCGTCACCGGCGCGTACGGCATGGTCGGCGGCTGGCTCGTGCGCGCGCTGCTGGAGCGCGGCGACCGCGTCACCGTCCTGCGCCGCGACGACGTGCCCGGCGCGCTGCTCTGCGTCGAAGGGCTGGAGGGGCGCTGCCGCGTCGTCCACGGCGACCTGCTCGCTCCAGGCCTGCTGGACCGCGCGATCGCCGAGCACGAGATCGACACGGTCTTCCACCTCGCCGCGCAGACGATCGTCGGCACCGCGGCCCGGGCGCCGCTGTCGACCTGGGAGTCCAACGTCCGCGGCACCTACCTCCTGCTGGAGAGCTGCCGGACCCAGCACGTGGAGCGGGTGGTCGTCGCCTCCTCCGACAAGGCCTACGGCGCGCACGACGCGCTGCCCTATCGCGAGGAGCTGGCGCTGCAGCCGATCTACCCCTACGACGTCTCCAAGGCCTGCACGGACCTCATCGCTCGCTCGTATTGGCACACCTACGGCGTCCGGGTCGCGGTCACGCGGCTCGCCAACGTCTACGGCGGCGGCGACCGCAATCCCTCGCGGCTGATCCCCGAGGCCGTCGCCGCCGTCCTGGCGGGCCGCGCGCCGGTGATCCGCTCCGACGGCACGCCCGAGCGCGACCTGCTGTACGCCGAGGACGCGGCGGCGGCGTACCTGGCGATCGCCGACGCGCTGGACGACGACGATCCCGCGCGCACCGCCCGCGGCGAGGCGTTCAACGCAGGCGGCGACCGGCCGCACGCGGTCGGCGACGTGGTCGCGCTCGTCTGCCGGCTCGCCGGCGCCGACGTCGTCCCCGACGTCCGGGGCGCCGGCACGCCGGAACGCGAGATCGACCGCCAGTTCGTGGACTCGACGAAGCTGCGCGAGCGGACCGGCTGGCGCCCGCGGGTCGACCTCGAAGACGGCCTGCGACGCACGATCGACTGGTACCGCCGCTTCCCCTGACCGTTCTACCATCGGTCCCATGGCCGGTCATTCCAAATGGGCAGGGATCAAGCACAAGAAGGCGATCGTCGATGCCCGGCGCGGCAAGCTCTTCACCAAGCTCGCCCGGGCCATCACGGTGGCGGCCAAGGAGGGCGGGGGCGACCCGGACGGCAACCCGTCGCTGGCGCTGGCCATCCAGAAGGCCAAGGACGCCTCGATGCCCAAGGACAACATCGAGCGCGCGGTCGCCAAGGGCACGGGCGCCGGGGCCGACGCCGAGGCGATCGAGACCGTCGTCTACGAGGGCTACGGCCCGGGCGGCGTCGCGGTGCTCGTCGAGGCGATGACCGACAACCGCAACCGCACCGGCGCCGAGATGCGCCACATGTTCTCCAAGCACGGCGGCAACCTCGGCGAGCCGGGATCGGTCGCCTACCTCTTCGACAAGAAGGGCACGATCGTCGTCGATGCCGAGCGCTACACCGAGGACGACCTGCTGCCGGCGATCGAGGCCGGCGCGGAGGACATCGCGGTCGACGACGACGTCTTCGAGGTCCTGACCGAGCCCGCCGACACGGCGGCAGTCCGTGAGGCGCTCGAGCAGGCGGGGATCGAGGTGCAGTCGGCCGAGGTCGCCCAGCGGCCGAAGACCACCGTCCCGCTCGACGAGGAGGGCGCCCGCAAGGTGCTCAAGCTCATCGACGCGCTCGAGGACAACGACGACGTCGACACCGTCCACGCGAACTTCGACGTCTCCGCCGAGGTCATGGAGGCGATCGCGGGGTAGCGCCGTGCTCGCGCTCGCCGACCTCCCGGAGCCGATCGTCCTGGCGCCGATGGCCGGCGGACCGGCGACCGCCGAGCTGGCCGCCGCGGTCAGCGAGGCGGGCGGCCTCGGGATGCTGGCCGGCGCGCTGCTCACCCCTGAGGCGCTGGCCGGCGACCTCGATCGCCTGCGCGCCGCCACGGCGCGGCCGTACGGGGTGAACCTGTTCTGGGCGCCGCGCGGACCGGGGGACGCCGAGGAGGTCCGCCGCTACGGCGAGGCGCTGGCCGCGGAGGGCTACCCGGTCGGGGAGCCGCGCCACCACGACGACCAGCTGCAGGCCAAGCTCGCGCTCCTCGTCGAGCGGCGTCCCGACGTCGTCTCGTTCACGTTCGGCTGCCCGCGAGAGCCGACCGTCGACCGCCTGCGCGCCGCCGGCTGCGCCGTCTGGGTGACCGTCACGACCCCCGACGAGGCGGTCCTCGCGGCCGGGGTCGGCGCCGACGCGCTCGTCGTGCAGGGCGTCGAGGCCGGCGGGCACCGCGGCGGCTTCGACGACGCCGCCCCGGGAGACATCGGCCTCCTCGCGCTGCTGCAGCTCGTCGCCGCGCGGGTCGACCTGCCGCTGGTCGCGGCCGGCGGGATCATGACCGGCGGGGCGATCGCGGCGGTCCTCGCGGCCGGCGCGAGCGCCGCCCAGCTCGGCAGCGTCTTCCTGCGCTCGCCCGAGGCCGGCACGTCGCCGCCGCACCGTGCGGCGCTGGCCGCGGGCGGCCGGCCCACGGACCTGACCCGCGCCTACAGCGGGCGCGCCGCCCGTGGGATCGTCAACCGCTTCCAGCGCGAGCACCCCGACGCGCCGCACGCCTACCCGGAGGTCAACCACCTCACCGGCCCGCTGCGAGCCGCCGCCCGCGCGGCGGGGGACGCGGAGGCGATCAACCTCTGGGCCGGCCAGGCCTACGAGCTCAGCGACGACCGCCCCGCCGGCGAGCTCGTCCGCGAGCTGGCCGCCGAGGCCCGGTCCCGGCTGCGCGAGCTGGCGCGCGACCGCTGAGCCGGTGGCAGCTGTGCGTGCGACGATGGCCTGGCCGTGAGCCACCCGCCGCCGCGCCGCACCCGCATGACCGCCGCCGACCGCCGCTCGGCGATCCTGGACGCGGCGCTGGAGGCGTTCGCGACCCACGGCTACCACGGCACCTCGACCGACGAGATCGCCCAGGCCGCCGGCATCTCCAAGGCCCTGATCTACGAGCACTTCTCCTCGAAGGCCGATCTCCACGCGACGCTGGTCGCGGCCCACGCGGGCGAGCTGTTCGGTCGCCTGGCGATCGCGGCGGACCCGGCGCTCGCGCCGGCCGAGCGGCTGCGCGGCGGCATCGACGCGTTCCTCGGCTTCGTCGAGGAGCGGCGCGAGGCCTGGCGCGCGCTCGTGCGCGACGCCGCCGATCCGCTGCTCGGCGGGGTCGTCGAACGGGTCCAGCACGAGGCGACCGAGGCGATCGCGCTGCTCATGGCGCCGCAGGCCGCCGGCGCGCGCCCGGAGGACGTCGCGATGGTCGCCGCGATGCTCTCCGGGGCGATCCAGGCGCTGGCGGCCTGGTGGTACGACCACCGCGAGGTGCCGCGGGCCGTCCTCGTCGACCGCGCGATGGAGTTCGCCTGGCTCGGGCTCGAGCGGCTCTCGAACGGCCTGGCCCGCTCGGGCGCCCGGGAATCGGGCTAGCGCGAGCGCGCCGGGCGAGGAGGCGTCCGGTCCGCGGCGCAGAATCCGGTCCTGTGCGCGTCCTCGGCATCGATCCTGGCACCGCCAACACCGGCTACGGCGTCGTCGAGCGGCGCGGCGGCCGGCTGCTCGCGCGCGACGGGGGCGTGATCGCCACGTCGCCGGGCACGCCACCCGAGCGGCGGCTCGCGGCCATCCACGCACGCGTGAGCGAGCTGCTGGACGAGCACGACGTCGCCTGCCTGGCCATCGAGGACCTCTACTTCGGCGCCAACGCGCGCAGCGCGTTCGCCGTCGGACAGGCGCGCGGCGTGGTGATGCTCGCCGCCGGCAGCCGCGGCCTGCCATGCGCGGCGTACACGCCGCAGCAGGTCAAGGGGGCGGTCTGCGGCTCGGGCCGCGCCGACAAGGGCCAGGTGCAGCGCATGGTCCAGGCGCTCCTCTCCCTGCCCGAGCCGCCGACGCCCGACCACGCCGCCGACGCGCTCGCCGTCGCGATCTGCCACCACAACCGCGCGCCGCTGGAGGCGGCCCTCAGCGCATGATCGGGCTCGTCAAGGGGGAGGTGGTCGTCCGCCGGCCCGACCACGTCGTCGTCCTGGCCGGCGGCGTCGGCTACCGGCTCGCCGTCTCGGCCGAGACCCTCAAGCAGGTTCCCGCCGCCGGGACCCAGACGACGCTGTTCGCCCACCTCATCGTCCGCGACGACGCGCTCAACCTCTACGGCTTCGCCACCGAGGAGGAGCGCGACCTCTTCCTCCTGCTGCTCGGCGTCCAGGCGGTCGGCCCGAAGGTCGCGCTCGCCGTGCTCTCCGGCGGCCCGCCGCGCGAGCTGCTGCGCGCGATCGCCAGCGGCGACGCGCCGCGCTTCCAGGCCGTGCCCGGGATCGGCAAGCGCACCGCCGAGCGGATCATCGTCGAGCTGCGCGAGAAGGTCGGCGCCGCGGTCGCCGAGCTGCCCGGGGCGCCGACGGGCGACGCCGGCCCCGACGACCCGCGCGCGATCGCCCGCGACGGCCTGCTCGGCCTCGGCTACAACCCGGCCGAGGTCGACGCGCTGCTGGCCGGCGCCGACGGCGAGACCGCCGAGGAGCTCATCGCCAGCGCGCTGCGGGGGACCCGTTCGTCGTGAGACCCTGCGGGTCCTCACTCACCACGCTTCCGACCCGCCGGGCGGTCTCATCGTGAGACCCTGCGGGTCCTCACTCACCACGCTTCCGACCCGCCGGGCGGTCTCATCGTGAGCGCGCGGATCCAGACGCCCGACGTCTTCGACGTCGAGGAAGAGCTCGAGGTCTCGCTGCGTCCGCGGCGGTTGGGCGACTTCGTCGGTCAGGCGTCGCTGAAGGACCAGCTCGACGTGGCGATCTCGGCCGCCTCGGCCCGCGGTGACGCGCTCGACCACCTCCTGCTCGCCGGCCCGCCGGGCCTGGGCAAGACGTCGCTGGCCCAGATCGTGGCCGCCGAGCTGGACGTCCCGTTCGTCCAGACCGCCGGCCCGGCGCTGGAGCGCAAGGGCGACGTGGCCGCGTTCCTCACCGCGCTGGAGCCGCGCTCGGTCTTCTTCGTCGACGAGATCCACCGTCTCCCGCGGGCGCTGGAGGAGACGTTCTACCCGGCGATGGAGGATCGCCAGCTGCCGATCACCGTCGGCCAGGGCGCGGGCGCCCGCGTCGTCACGCTCGACCTCCCGCCGTTCACGCTCGTCGGCGCCACCACGCGCGCCGGCCTGCTCACGACGCCGCTGCGCGATCGCTTCGGCATCCAGGCGCGGCTGGAGCCCTACGCGCCGCAGGAGCTCAGCGCGATCGTCCATCGCTCGGCCCAGATCCTCGGCATCGAGATCGACCCCGACGGCGCTCGCGCGATCGCCAGCCGCAGCCGCGGCACGCCGCGTGTGGCCAACCGGCTGCTGCGCCGGGTGCGCGACTTCGCCGAGGTGCGCGCCGCGGGCGTGGTGACGGCCGCCGCCGCGGACGAGGCGCTCGCGCTGCTCGAGGTGGACGCCGAGGGCCTCGATCGCCTGGACCGCGAGATCCTGTCGGCGGTCTGCGCGAAGTTCGCCGGCGGGCCGGTCGGGCTCTCGACGCTGGCCGTCGCCGTCGGCGAGGAGCCGGACACGATCGAGGACGTCTACGAGCCCTATCTCCTGCAGAAGGGCCTGCTGCAGCGCACGCCGCGGGGCCGCGTCGCGACGCCGGCGGCGTTCCGCCATCTCGGTCTGGAGCCCCCGGACCACACGCTCTTCTAGCCGAGCGGCGACGTGGCAGCGCACGCGCCAGCGGCGGACCTCGACTCGCTCGACGACCGCCGCGTGATGGGCCGCGTCTCGGGCGTCCTGTGGCTCGTGGCCGCCGGCGTCGCTGCCGTGGGCCAGGCGCTGCCGGGCGTGCCCCACGACCACCCGTGGTTGATCTGGGGCATGATCGTCGCGCTGGCGCTCTACGGCGCCGGCTGCCTGACGAACTGGATCCCGTGGGACGGCGCCCCGATCTGGGCGCACCTCGCGGCGATCATCGCCTTCCAGCCGGTGATCGCGCTCGGGCTGTGGCTCAGCGGCGGGGTGAACTCCTACATCGTCCCGATCCTCGTGCTGGCGCTGCTCTACGCGGCGTACTTCCTGCCGGGCTGGACGGCCTGGCTGGGCGTCGGGGCGCTGGCGGTCACGTACGCGAGCACGCTGCTCTACACGGATCCGGACGAGGACCTGGCGCTGGCCCGCGTCTTCGCCTTCGCGATCGCCTGCGCCGGTCTCACGCTCACGCTCCAGGCGCTGAAGCGGCGCCTCGTGGCCGCCGAGCGGGCGCAGCGCCGGATGGCCCACGCCGACCCGCTCACCGGGCTGGCCAACCGGCGGGGGTTCGACCTCGCGCTGGAGCGGGCGATCGCGGCCGCCGGTGCGCCGGAGCGCGCGCGCCGGGCCCGCGATCCCGACCGCGTGGCGCTGCTGCTCATCGACGTCGACGACTTCAAGGGGATCAACGACGGCTACGGCCACCGGGCCGGGGACGCGGTGCTGCGCGCGCTGGCCGACGGGCTGCGCAGCGCGGTGCGTCCGCAGGACTGCGCGGCGCGGTTCGGTGGCGACGAGCTGGCGATCGTGGCGGTGGGCGCCGGACAGGACGGCGCGCGGCGCCTCGCCGACGCCGTCCGCTCCGCGGCCGCGACGGTGCGTCCGGCGGCGGACGCACCGGCGATCTCGGTCACGATCACGTGGGCCGTGTTCCCCGACGACGGGGGCGACGCCGAGGGGCTCTTCGCGGTCGTCGACGCCGCGCTGCACGACGGCAAGCGCGCCCGCCGCAGCGGCCGCGAAGGTCGTTAGCCGATCTTGACCTGCCGGGCACTAGGCTGCTGTGGCTCATGGCCCATCTCTTCATCTGCCCGAACTGCGGCAATCGGTCCACTGCGACCGACCGCCAGCGCGGCTTCACGCGTGAGGCCCGCGGCTGCCCGAAGTGCGGTCACACCTTCCTGTTCGAGCTGATGGACGACTACTACCCGGCGCCCGACGCGGCGTTCTTCGCCACCGACCGGGAGGGACGGGTCATCCACTGCGGGCGCGGCTCGTTCGAGCTGACCGGCCTCGACGACGAGCGGGCGATCGGCCGCCCGGCGAGCGAGGTCCTCGGCCTGACCTTCGAGGACGGGACCGACCACGTCGCCCAGGCCCTGGAGTGGGGCGTCCGCGCGCAGGCCAAGCCGGTCCGCGTCGAGGCGGAGGGCGACTTCCCGGTCGAGGCGACGGCCGACCTGTTCCCGGCCTACGATGAGGACGGCGGGCTCTTGATCGTCCTCACCCCGGTCAGGGCCGCCAAGCCCCGATGAGCGACAAGCGCCGCAACCTCTTCGTCCTGCTGCTGGTGGCCGGCCTGCTGGTCGCGTCGCTGGCGGTCATCTTCACGAAGCCGACGCGGCTGGGCCTGGACCTCAAGGGCGGCGTCGAGCTCATCTACCAGGCCAAGCCGACCAAGCAGTCCGACGTGACGCCGGACGCGCTGAACCGCGCGATCGACATCATGCGCGAGCGCGTCGACCAGCTCGGCGTGGCCGAGCCGGAGATCCAGCGCTCCGGCTCCAACCAGATCCAGGTCGCGCTGCCCGACGTGACCGACGCGGCGCGCGCCGAGCAGCAGGTCGGCCAGGTCGCCCAGCTGTTCTTCTACGACTGGGAGCCCAACGTCATGGGCCCCGGGTGCAAGCCCGATCCCAGCGACCAGCAGCTGACCGGCGGCCCGCAAGCAGGCAACCCGACGTTCGGCATCTCGCTCTACGAGGCGGTCAACCGCGCGGCCGAGTGCCCGGCACGCAACCCGGACACGGCCACGACGGAAGGCTCCTGGTACCTGCTGGACACCAAGAACGAGAAGGTCGTCGCGGGTCCGGAGGAGAGCGAGGAGGCGCTGTTCTCCGAGCGCGCGCGCAAGCAGCCGGGGCCCGACGAGAAGGTCGTCGAGGTCAAGCCGGGCACGGTGATCGTCCGCGCCGAGGTGCCCGACAACGTCGACACGAAGCCCGACAAGTGGTTCGTCCTCAACGACGACCCGGCGCTCAAGGGCACCGACATCAAGGACCCGCAGCAGGCGTACGACAACGGGGCTGGCGGCAGCGGGCAGCCGATCGTCACGTTCGACTTCACCGACCGCGGGCGCGACATCTGGCAGGACGTCACGCGCGAGATCGCCCAGCGCGGGCAGGCCAACCAGATCCCGGGCGCCGACCCGCTGGCCTCCGCCCAGCACTTCGCGATCGTGCTCGACGACGAGCTGATCTCGGTCCCGTACATCGACTACCGCCAGAACCCCGACGGCATCGACGCCGCCAACGGGTCGCAGATCCAGGGCGGGTTCACGATCAAGTCGGCCCAGAACCTCGCCAACCTGCTGAAGACCGGCGCGCTGCCGGTGAAGCTCGAGCTGATCTCGCAGTCGCAGGTGTCGGCGACGCTCGGCCAGCAGGCGCTCGACGAGGGCCTCGTCGCCGGCGTGGTCGGCTTCGCGGTCGTCGCGCTCTTCCTCATCGTCTTCTACCGGATCCTCGGCGTGATCGCGGTCGGCGCGCTGGTCATCTACGCGATCTACTTCTTCGCGCTCATCAAGCTGATCCCGATCACGCTCACGCTGCCGGGCATCGCGGGCCTCGTGCTGACCCTGTCGGTCGCCGCGGACGCGAACATCGTGATCTTCGAGCGCATCAAGGAGGAGATACGCGCCGGGAGATCGATCCCGGCCGGCATCGCCCAGGGCTACAAGAAGGGCCTGGCGGCGATCATCGACGCCAACGTCGTGACCTTCATGGTCGCGTTCATCCTCTTCATGCTGGCCACCGCCGGCGTGAAGGGCTTCGCGTTCACGCTCGGCGTCGGCACGCTCGTCTCGCTGTTCACCGCCGTGCTCGCCACGCAGGCGGTGCTGGGCACGATGGGCACGTCGAAGCTGCTGCAGCACCGCTCGGCACTGGGCGCCGGCGAGGCGCGCCACCGCTGGCACATCGACTTCATGGGCGCGTCGAAGTGGTTCTTCTCGTTCTCCGGCGTGATCCTCGTGATCTGCGCGCTGGCGATCGGCGGCAAGGGCCTGAACTTCGGCATCGACTTCGAGTCGGGCACGCGGATCACGACGGCGCTCACGCAGAAGACCGACGAGAACGGCGTGCGCGACGCGCTCTCGGGCCTCGGCTACGCCGACGCGGAGGTCCAGCGGATCACGAACGACGAGCTCGGCTCCAACGCGTTCCAGATCTCCGGCGACATCAAGCCGACCGACGTCCCCAAGGTCAAGGATGCGCTGACCGAGGAGTTCGGCGGCACGCCGAGCTTCACCAACCAGTCGATCGGACCGACCTTCGGCGAGACCGTGGCCCGCAGCGCGATCATCGCGATCATCGCCTCGCTGCTGGTGATCTCGGTCTACATCGCGCTGAGATTCGAGTGGAAGTACGCCGTGCCGGTGCTCATCGCGCTGACGCACGACCTCCTGATCACGGCGGGCGTGTTCGCCCTCGTCGGCCGGGAGGTGACGACGTCGACGGTCGCGGCGCTGCTCACGATCCTGGGCTTCTCGCTCTACGACACGATCATCGTGTTCGACCGCGTGCGCGAGAACGTGCCGCGGATGCCGCGCGCCGCGTTCTCCCAGATCGTCAACCGCTCGATGAGCGAGGTGCTCACCCGCTCGCTGGCCACGAGCTTCTGCACGCTGCTGCCCGTGCTGTCGCTGCTGCTGTTCGGCGGCGAGACGCTGAAGGACTTCGCGTTCGCCCTGCTCGTCGGGACCGCCTCGGGCACGTACTCGTCGATCTTCATCGCGGGTCCGGTGCTGACGCACTGGAAGGAGCGCGAGCCGGTCTACCGGGCGCGCGCCGCCAAGATCAAGGAGCAGCTCGGCTTCATCCCGGCCTACGCGACGACGGTCGACGGCAAGCCGGTCGACGTGGCGCCGGCGGAGCGCAAGCGTCGCCGCGTCGGCTCGCTGACGGCGCCCCAGGACCCGCAGGACGTCTCGCGCGAGGAGTTCGACGAGCTCGTGCACGACATCCAGCACGAGACCGGCGCCGAGCAGGAGCGGGCGCGGCCGGCGACCGCGACGAAGCCGCGCCGCGCGCGCAAGCCGGCGCCCGAGCCGGAGTCGGCGCCCGACGCGCAGGCCCCCGCGTCCGAGCCGGCGCCGGAGCCGGAGGCGACCCCCGAACCCAGCAGCGGCGCCGATCTCACGCCGGACGAGGTCGTCATGCCGAAGCGGCCGTCGTCGGGCGCCCGCAAGTCCCGTTCCCGCCGTCGAGGGAGGCCACGCTGATGGCGCTCTTCGCCTGGGTCATGATGGGCCTCGCCCTCTGGCACTTCACCGTCTTCGTGCCCGACCGCTTCTGGGGCGGCATCGTCGGCGCGTTCCTGGCCGCGCTGATCGGCTCCGTCCTCTTCGGGCTGATCATCAACGGGTTCACGATCCCGGGCCGCGACGACACGACGATCATGAGCGCGCTCGAGGCCATCCCCGGCACGCTCATCGGGCTGGCGATCTGCTACCTGGTCGGCGCCCGGCGCGGCAACGAGCCGGCCGTCACCTGACGACCGGTCCGTCCGTCGCGCCGCGCCCGAAGCTCGTGCGCGGCGCTCATCCCTCGTGCGCGCTCAGTCCGTGCCGGGCGCGCAGAAGATCGTCGAGAAGTCGTACGGCGAGGTGCAGCCCGCCGCGACCATCCGCGGCACCGGCACCTTCGGCGCGAACGTGTACTCGCGATAGCGCCCGACGAAGCCCGGCCGGCGGGTCTCGATGCGCAGCCGCGTGGTGCGCTTGAGGCGCATCGGCAAGCCGCCGAGGCGGCGGCTGGCACCGCGCGCGGTGACCGTCTTGGCGTAGCGCCGCACGCACCCCTTGGTGCAGCGCACGACGAGGATCGTCCCCGGCGCCATGCCGAGCACGGTGAGGCCGGTGATCTTGCGCTGCTGCGGGCGGGTGGCCGACCCCACGTAGGAGGTCTCGAAGCGCGCGGAGAAGCGCTCCAGGACGGTCGGCAGCGGCTGGTCGTTGGGGGGTGGGAGCGGCTCGCCCGGAGCGACCGTGGTCAGGCCGCCCGTCGCGTTGGCCGACAGGAGGTAGCTCGCGCCGGCCAGGCCGGGCTGACGGACGGAGATCGCGTAGCGCCAGCGCTGCGTCGCCTCGAAGGTGACGTGGGCAGGCTGGTTGACCGTGTTGACGATCGCGCCGCCGACGGGGCCGCCGTCGCCGTTGTAGACGGTCACCTGCACGTTGGAGCAGCTCGGGCCGGGGTTCGCGGCGCCGCACGACGTCAGCGCGACGGCGACGTCGACCTGGCCGGGGCCCGCGGTGTAGACGTAGTACCAGTCGGGGTCATAGGAGCTCTCCACCGTGGCGGAGTAGATCGTGCTCGGGCCGAGCGGGCCGAACGCGGTCTGCAGCGTGTCGTTGGGCTCGTACGGCCCGGTCCCGGCCGCGCTGGCGGTCGTCGGCAGCGCCCCGCCGAGCGCGGCGCAGAGGAGTACGGCGAATCGGCGAATGAGACGGTCCCCTGTCATTCGGCATGGCAACGCCAACGATGGCGCCCCCCGGCGGTTGGGCAGTGTAGTGACCGGGTCGGTCGCTGGCATCCCGGCGGGCGGCGCCGGGGGCGGTTCCGTCGGGGTCGCGGCCTAGCGTTGCCGGCCGTGTCCGCCGTCGCCCGCCGCCTCGAGCTCGCCCCGTGTCCCACCGCCGCCGTGGCGCGGCTGGAGCGCGAGCTCGGGCTGAGCGCCGTCACGGCGCAGGTGCTGGTGCGCCGCGGCCTGGCCGACCCCGCCGCCGCACGGGCGTGGCTGGCCGCCGGCGAGGCGCACCCGCCGTCGGCCTTCGCGACGATGGACGCGGCGGTCGACCTGGTGCGCCGTCACGTGGCGTCGGCGGCGCGGATCACCGTCCACGGCGACTACGACGTCGACGGGGTCTGCTCGACGGCGATCCTCGTCCGCGCGCTGCGCGCGCTGGGCGCCGACGTCGACTGGTACCTGCCCAGCCGGCTCGAGGACGGCTACGGCCTGCGGGCGCACACGGTGCAGCGCCTCGCCCGGCAGGGCACGCGGCTGCTCGTCACGGCCGACTGCGCGATCACCGCGGTCGAGGAGGTGGCGCTCGCCCGCTCGCTCGGGCTCGACGTGCTCGTCACCGACCATCACGCGCCGCGGGCCGACGGCGCGCTGCCGGACGCCCCGATCGTCCATCCGGCGGTGAGCGGCTACCCGTTCGTCGACCTGTGCGCGGCCGCGGTCGCGCACAAGCTGGCGCAGGCGCTCGGCGCGCCCACGGCCGACGAGGACCTCGACCTCGTCGCGCTGGCCACCGTCGCCGACGTGGTGCCGCTGCGCGGCGAGAACCGGCGGCTCGTGCGCGAGGGCCTGCACGCGCTGCGCACGACGAGCAAACCGGGGCTGCGCGCGCTCATGGCGGTGGCGCGCTGCGACGTGCCCCGCGTCGACGCCGGCGCGATCGCCTTCCGGCTGGCGCCGCGGATCAACGCCGCGGGGCGGCTCGCCCGCGCCGACGCCGGGCTGGAGCTCGTCCTCACCGAGGATCGCGATCGGGCGCAGGCCGTGGCCGAGGAGCTCGACCGGATCAACGCCGAGCGGCGGATGGTCGAGGAGCGCATGCTCTTCGAGGCCGAGGCCCAGGCGCGGGCACAGGACGGCGCCGCCGCGCTGGTGGTCGCCGCCGAGGGGTGGCATCCGGGCGTCGCCGGCATCGTCGCCTCCAAGCTCGTCGACCGCCACCACCGCCCGGCGGTGGTCATCGCGCTGGACGGCGCGACCGGCACCGGGTCGGCCCGCTCGATCCCACCGTTCGACCTGCTCGGCGGGCTGAACGCCTGCGCGGGCGAGCTGCAGCGCCACGGCGGCCATCGCGTGGCGGCGGGGCTGGAGATCGAGGCCGCGCGCGTCGACGCGTTCCGCGCGGCGTTCGCCGCCCACGCCGCTGCGGTGCTGAGCGCGGAGGACCTCGTCCCAGTCCAGCGCGTGGACGCGATCGCGGCGGGCGGCGAGATCGGCCACGATCTGGCCGAGGAGCTGCAGCGCCTGGCGCCGTTCGGCCAAGGGAACCCGTCGGTGACGCTCCTGCTTCCCGCGGCGCGGCTGAGCGATCCGCGGCCGATGGGGGAGGGGCGTCACGTCCGCTTCACCGTCGAGTCGGGCGGGATCCGCGCGCGAGCGGTCGCCTTCGGCTGCGACGGCCGCCTGCCCGTGGATCCCGAGGCGCCCGCCGACCTCGTCGCGGCGCTGGAGCTCGACCACTGGCGTGGCAGCGTCGAGGCGCGGCTCGTCCTGCGCCACGCGCAGCCCTCGGCGCCCGGGCCGATCGAGGTGCTCGGCGAGCCCGAGGACTTCCTTGCCGCGGCGTTCGCCGAGCTCGCAGCGGTGCCGCCGCCGCCGCGGATCCGGCCCGCGGCGCTCGTCGACCGCCGCGACCGCGGCGTCGCCGGGACGCTCGCCGCCCTCGTCGCCTCGGGCGAGCCCGTCCTGGCGGTCGTCGCCGACGTGCCCGCGCGCTTGCCGGGCCTGCGCACCCGGCTCGGCGGCTTCGCGCTCGTCTCCTGGCGGGCTCTGGAGGCCGACCCGGCGCTGGCCGACCCCTACGACCACGTCGTCGCGCTCGACCCGCCCGCCGGGCCAGACGCCCTGGCCCTGGCGACGGTGCTGGCCTGGGGGGCCCCGGAGCTACACTTCGCTGCGCAGATCCATGCGCGCGAGTACCGACTTCGTGACCCGCTCACCTGGCTGTACCGAGCCCTGCGGGACGCGGAGGGCGCCCAGGGGGAGCGCCTCGCCGCCCTGCTGCGCGGGGAGGATCGCCGCTGGTCGGCCGCGCTCGGCGGCCGGCTGCTGCGCGTCCTCGCCGAGCTGGACCTCGTGGCGGTGGACATCGCGGCGCGCCGCGTCGACGTGCCGCCCGCCCAGCGCACGCAGCTGGAGCGCTCGGCGGCCTACCGCGCGTACGAGCGGCGCCTGGAGGAGGGGCTGGCATGGCTGACCGAACGGACGGTCCCGGCGTCCCGGGCGGCGTGAGCGCCCCGGTCCCGGCGCCGAATCCGGCGCGCGGGGCCGCCGACGGCAACGCGCACGCGCCCGTCCGGCGCGAGCCGATCGACCGCGTCGCCCACCCCGACGAGCACACGGTCTGCACCCGTCCCGAGCTCAACGCGTCCGAGCGCGAGCTGCTGGGCGACCTGTTCGCGATCGTCGAGGAACATGCGGCGGACTCGGTCGTCCAGATCGACCGCTCGCGCGTCGAGGACGCGTTCGTCTTCGCCTGCGAGCACCACGCCGACCAGCGCCGCAAGTCGGGCGAGGACTTCATCACGCATCCGGCCGCGGTGGCCAAGATCTGCGCCGGCCTGCGCCTCGACACCGAGACGCTGTGCGCCGCGCTGCTGCACGACACCGTCGAGGACACCGCCGCCAGCCTCGGCGAGGTCCGCACCCGCTTCGGCGACGAGATCGCCGGTCTCGTCGACGGCGTCACGAAGCTGACCGGGATCACGTTCCAGTCGCGCGACGAGGCCCAGGCCGAGAACTACCGCAAGATGATGGTCGCGATGGCCTCGGACATCCGGGTCATCCTGATCAAGCTCGCCGATCGCCTGCACAACATGCGCACGATCGCGGCGATGCCCAAGCAGAAGCAGATCGACAAGGCCAAGGAGACCCTGGAGATCTACGCGCCGATCGCGCACCGGCTCGGCATCCACGCGATCAAGTGGGAGCTGGAGGATCTCGCCTTCCAGGCGCTGCACCCGCGCAAGTACCAGGAGATCAAGGGCCTGGTCGCCCAGCAGCGCGAGGAGCGCGAGCGCTACGTGCGCGAGGCCGGCGAGTACCTCGCGCGGGAGCTGGAGGCGCTCGGCATCGAGGCCGAGATCGCCGGGCGCGCGAAGCACTTCTACTCCATCTACTCGAAGATGACGAAGAAGGGCCGCGAGTTCAACGAGATCTACGACCTCACCGCGATGCGCGTGGTCGTCGACTCGGTGAAGGACTGCTACGGGGCGGTGGGCGTCATCCACAGCCTCTGGAAGCCCCTGCCCGGGCGCTTCAAGGACTTCATCGCGATGCCCAAGTTCAACATGTACCAGTCGCTGCACACGACGGTCATCGGGCCGGAGGGGCAGCCGCTGGAGATCCAGATCCGCACGCGCGAGATGCACGACATGGCCGAGTACGGCGTCGCCGCGCACTGGATCTACAAGGAGGGCAAGCAGAGCGTCCCGGCCAACGCCTCGGGGGACGAGAAGCTCAAGTGGCTGCGGTCGATGCTCGACTGGCAGCAGGAGCTCTCCGATCCCAAGGAGTTCATGGAGAACCTCAAGGTCGACCTCTTCGAGGACGAGGTGTTCGTCTTCACGCCGAAGGGGGAGGTCAAGTCGCTGGCGTCGGGATCGACGCCGCTCGACTTCGCCTACGAGGTCCACACGGAGATCGGCCACCGCTGCGTCGGGGCCCGCGTCAACGGCAAGATCGTGCCGCTGCACTACGTCCTGCGCTCGGGCGACATCGTCGAGATCCTCACCGCCAAGCAGGAGCGCGGCCCGTCGCGCGACTGGCTGGCGCTCGTGCGCACGACGCGGGCGCGCAACAAGATCAAGGCCTGGTTCAAGGCCGAGACGCGCGAGGACACCGAGCACAGCGGTCGCGAGCTGCTGCAGGAGCACCTGCGCAAGGCCGGCCTGCCCGCCCAGAAGATCGCGGGCTCGGCGCTGCTGGCCGACGTCATCCGCGAGATGGGCTTCCGCAAGGCCGAGGAGTTCTACATCGCGCTCGGCGGCGCGAAGATCTCGGCCAAGGTCGTCGTCAACAAGGTGCTCCAGCGGCTCAAGCAGGGCGAGGCGGCCGAGGAGGAGTCCACGCCGGTCGAGACCCTCGTCGCCGGCCGCCGCCAGCGTCGCCAGCCGACCGGCAGCGCGACCTCGTACGGCATCCGCGTCGAGGGCGTCGACGACGTCATGCTGCGCCTGGCCAAGTGCTGCCGGCCGGTGCCCGGCGATCCGATCGTCGGCTACGTCTCGCTCGGGCGCGGCATCACGATCCACCGCGAGGACTGCCCCAACGCGGTCGCGCTGCGCAAGGACCCGGAGCGCTTCGTGCCGGTCGAGTGGGAGGGCGAGCACCGCAACGCGTTCAAGGTCGAGCTCCAGGTCGACGGCTTCGACCGCCACCGGATGCTCGAGGACTTGTCGCGCACGATCGCCGAGGGCGGCCTGAACATCGTCGAGGCGCGCTGCGTCGTCGTCCCGCCGATGGTCCAGAACCGCTTCGTCGTCGAGGTCGCCGACACCCAGGCGCTGCGGACGACGATCACGCGCCTGCGCAACATCGACAGCGTCTTCGACGCCTACCGGATCACGCCGGGCGCCGGCGGCTGAGCCGCGGCGGCCGCCCTCTTCGCGCGCCGCGCCCGGCCCGCCGCCGACGCGGTCGGGGCCGAAGCGCGGCGTCGCGGCGGGCGGGGGAGATGCCGCTCAGCCGACGGTGGCGCCCGCGATCTGGCGGGTCGTCACGTTCAGCCGGTTCCACGTGTTGATGCCGGCGATGGCGAGGACGAGCGCGGCGAGCTGCGCCTCGTCGTAGTGGCGGGCCGCCTCCTGCCACACGTCGTCGGGCACCGGGTCGGGGCGGTCGGCGAGCCGGGTCCCCGCCTCGGCAAGCGCCAGCGCGGCGCGCTCGGCGTCGGTGAAGTACGGGGTCTCGCGCCAGGCCGCGACCGCGAAGAGCCGCTCGTCGCTCTCGCCCGCCTGGCGCAGGTCGCGGGCGTGCATCTCCACGCAGATGCTGCACCCGTTGATCTGGCTCGCGCGCAGGTAGACGAGGTCGATCGTCCGCTTGGGCAGGACGCCGTTGGTCGCCGTCGAGAACGCGATCAGCGCCTTCATCGCGTCCGGCACCAGCGTCACGGGGTGGGTCATCCGAGGTTGCATGAGGCTGTCTCCTGTCACATCGGTGGTGGTTGGTCGGTCACTGCTATGACACGCCGTGACGAAGGGATGTGACATGCAAGACAGCGAGTTCCTGGCCGAGCGCTTCGAGGAGCATCGCCCGCATCTGCGGGCGGTCGCCTACCGCATGCTCGGCTCGGTCGGCGAGGCCGACGACGCCGTGCAGGAGGCCTGGCTGCGGCTGAGCCGGGCCGACACCAGCGACGTCGAGAACCTCGGCGGATGGCTCACGACCGTCGTCGCGCGGGTCTGCCTCAACATGCTGCGCTCACGGCGGGCGCGGCGCGAGGAGCCGCTGGAGGTGCACGTGCCGGACCCGATCGTCAGCCGCGAGGACGGCGTCGATCCCGAGCACGAGGCGCTGCTGGCCGACGCGGTCGGCCTCGCGCTGCTCGTGGTGCTCGAGCAGCTCGGGCCCGCGGAGCGGCTCGCGTTCGTCCTGCACGACATGTTCGCGGTCCCCTTCGACGAGATCGCGCCGATCGTGGGCCGCTCGCCGGCGGCCGCGCGCCAGCTCGCCAGCCGGGCGCGTCGCCGCGTGCAGGGCGAGGCGCCGGCGCCGGACCCCGACCGCAGCCGTCAGCGCGAGGTCGTCGACGCGTTCTTCGCCGCCGCCCGCGACGGGGACTTCGACGCGCTCGTGGCGGTGCTCGACCCCGATGTCGTCCTGCGCGCCGACGGCGGTGCGCGTCGACCAGGGGCGTCGGCGCTGGTGCGCGGGGCCGAGGCCGTCGCCAGCGGCGCGGTGCGGTTCGGCCGCGGGCTGGCGCCGTTCGTCCGGCCGGCGCTCGTCAACGGCGTCGCCGGCGGCGTGGTGATGCGGCAGGGACGTCCGTTCTCCGTCGTGGCGTTCACGGTCGCCGACGGGAGGATCGCGGCCATCGACATCCTCGCCGATCCCGAGCGGCTGCAGGAGCTCGACCTCGCCGTGCTCGACGGCTGACGCGCTCAGCCTCCGTCGTCGCTCTGCTCGGCCAAGTACGTCGGCGAGGCGATGAGGAACACGCCGGTGACGATGAAGCCGAGCAGGCAGGCCATGCCGAGCAGGAACGTGTACCACTCCTCGAACGGCACCATGATCGCGACCCCGAGCACGAGCAGGACGGGGCACAGGCGGCGCAGGGTCACGGCGTCTTCTCCGGATGGTCGTCGGCGGTCAGCGGGCGAAAGCGCTGGTCCAGCGGCTCGAACTGCTGGTCGAGCCGGCCCTGGAGCACGAGGCGGTAGAGCAGGACGAGCGACGGGACGAGGACGACGAGGCCGATCCCGACGCCGATGAGCAGCGCGGTCAGCGTCGCGTCCGACGCCGCCGCCTCGTCCAGGGTGAGCTCGCCGGGCAGCAGGTACGGGCTCTGCGCGACGGCCCAGCCGACGACCACGGCCGCGACGGCGCCGACCGAGGTCCAGCGCGCGAGCCCGAACCGCCGCGTCCACAGCAGGACGAGCGTGACCACCCCGAACGCGGCGGACACGATCACGCACGCCAGCCCGCCGCCGGAGGTCAGCCCGTCGTAGAGGTCGCGGGCGTCCGAGCGCAGGACGAACAAGCCCCCGATCGCCAGGCCGCCGACGACGACCGCCGCGGCGAGCGCGCGGGTCCGGAACGCCTGGACGAGGTCCGGCAGGCCGGCGCGCACGGCGTCGGCCGCGAGGTAGACGGCGGACAGATAGGCGCCGGTGGCCACTGCGAGGACGCCGATGAGGATCGAGGTCTCGTTCAGCCACGAGTCGAACGGGGCGCCGAGCGCGTTGCCGACGGGGACGCGCCCGGAGGCGATCGCGCCCAGCGCCGCGCCCATGCAGAACGGCACGAGCACCGAGGACAGCGCGAAGACGGCGCCGAGCCCGCGCGCCTCGCGGATCGTCGCGGCCTGGCCGCGCAGCGCGAACGCGGCGCCGCGCAGGATGATCCCGATCGCCGCCAGGAACAGCGGCACGTACAGCGTGGACATGATCGACCCGAAGAACACCGGGAACGCGGTCCACAACAGCACGAGCACGAAGATCAGCCAGACGTGGTTGGCCTCCCACACCGGGCTCATCGAGCGCTGGATCAGGCCGCGCACGCGGCCGCCGCGCTGATCGCCGCCGGCGGTGAGGTCCCAGAACCCGCCGCCGAGGTCCGCGCCGGCGAGCACGGCGTACGCGGTCAGGCCGAGCATCGTGAGGGCGAGGCAGACCTCGGCCATCAGCCCGCGTCCACCTTCCCGGTCACTTCGACCGCCGGTGGGTTGCGGGCCAGCCGTCGCAGCAGCCAGGCCACGGCGCCCGCGAGCGACAGGTAGACGGCCAGCCCCACGAAGAACGCGATCGGGAGGCCGCTCGCGTCGGTGACCGCGTTCTCGACCCGCATCACCCCGTAGACGATCCACGGCTGGCGCCCCACCTCGGTCGTGATCCAGCCGCAGATCATCGCGATCACCGCGAGCGGGCCGGCGGCCACGACGAGCCGGAAGAACCACTTCGAGCGCGGCAGCCGCCGCTTGCGCCACCAGACCGCCGCGTAGAACAGTCCCATCGCCGCCAGCAGCGTGCCGATGCCGATCATCGTCTGGAAGGCGTAGCGCACGACGTTGATCGGGCCGGGCCGGTCGTCGGGCGGCACGGAGTCGAGGCCCTGGACGGTCGCGTCGGGGTTGTGGTAGGCGAGGATCGAGAGCAGGTCCGGGATCTCGATCGCGCCCTCGACCTCCTGGGTCTGCTTGTCGTACCACCCGAGGATGTGGAACGGCGCGCCGCTCTGCGTCTGCGGGAGCCCCTCGAACGTCGCGAGCTTGACGGGCTGCTTGTCGGCCACCGTGCGGCCGGCCCAGTCGCCCACGATGACCTGGACCGGGGCGGCCAGGCAGGCGACGGTCAGCGGCACGACCATGCCCGCGCGCACGTAGCGGCTGCGCTGGCCGCGCAGCCACGCGACCGCGTAGACGCCGGCGACGAGGAAGCCCGCGACCATGTAGCCGGCCAGGTACATGTGGGCGAGCTCGTGCCAGAAGAAGTCGTTGAACAGCGCCTCCCACGGGCGGATGTTCGTCACGGCGCCGTTGACGACGTCGAAGCCGACCGGGTCGTTCATCCAGCCGTTGACCGCGATGACCATCATCGACCCGGTGATGCCGGTGATGACGATCGGCACGCCCGCCAGCAGGTGCGCGCGCGGCGGGAGGCGATCCCAGCCGTAGACGTAGATCGCGATGAAGATCGCCTCGATGAAGAACGAGACGCCCTCCAGCGCGAAGGCGACGCCGAAGACGTCCCCGAAGGTGGCCATGAAGTTCGGCCACAGCAGGCCGAACTCGAACGAGAGGATCGTCCCGGTGACGACCCCGACGGCGAAGAGGATGAGCATGACCTTCGACCAGCGCTTGGCCAGCGCCTTGTAGGTCGGGTCGCCGGTGCGCAGGTAGAGCCCCTCCATGAACAGCACCATCGCCGGGAACGAGATGCCGAAGCAGACCAGCGGGATGTGGAACGCGAGCGACATCGCCTGCAGCTCGCGTGCCCACAGGAGGTGCTCCTGGTCGGGTTGGCCCAGCTTTCCGACGAGCTCCGCCGCGGCCAGAAGGAAGTGGGACATCGCGCGGGACCATACTCGGGCAGCGTGATATCGTCGAGATAGCTATTCGAATATCCACCCGAAGGAGGGAGCAGCCGTGCCGCCCCGCGAGTCCGAGGCCACGCGCGCCATCTACGTCCGCATCCCCTTGCCCGAGGCCGAGAAGCTCGACCGCGCGGCCGAGCGGCTGCGCGCGTCCAAGCGCGACGTCATCGCCACCTTGCTGGCCGACCATCTCGATCCCGACGGCGAGGACGTGCTCGTCGCCCGCCCGCGGCGGATCGTCGTCGACGACGATCCGCGTGGCATGACGCTCGGCCACGCCTCGTTCACGCCGGCGCCGGCGGCCGACGTGCTCACGCTGGAGGAGGCGGCCGAGCTGCTGCGCGTGAGCCCGCAGGCGCTGCGCGCGCGGGCCGACGCGGGCGACGTCCCCGGCCGCCGCCTCGGCGACGAGTGGCGCTTCCACCGCGACGCGCTGCTCGCGTGGCTGGGCGGCGGAGCGCAGCGCGCCGACCGCGCGGTCAGCTGACGACGGCGAGGCCGCCGGGCACGATCCCGTAGCGCGCCTCGGTGACCGAGCCGACGTGGTCGCCGTCGACCTGGAGCGGGATCTCGCGGCCGTCGAGCGAGCGGACCGTCACCGCGCCGACGTCGCGGAGGTCGGCGACGCGGCGGTGCTTGACGACGTGCGCGCGGGGCAGGAACGCGCGCGCGGCGATCGTCGGCACGTCCAGCGGCGTCGCGCGCTCGAGCACGACGGCGCTCAGCGTGCCGGAGTCGAGCGTGGCGCCCTCGGCCAGCGTGATCGGCCGGTCGCGGAAGTAGGTGTACGGGTCGCCGTTCTGCACCACCGCGGTGACGCCCGTGGTGCGCCGTCCGTCGTCGGTCGCCACCTCCATCCGCGGCGGGTGCATGAGGTAGTCCTTGAGGAACGAGACGACCGCCGCCGAGGTGAAGAAGTACGGGCCGAAGCGTGCCTTCAGCTGCGGCCGGGCGTCGACGCGGCGCACGACGGTGGCGTCGAGGCCGACGCCGGAGGAGAACGTGAACGCGCGGTCGTTGACCGTCGGCAGGTCGATGCGGCGGGGATGCCAGCGATCGGCCAGGCCGAGGAGGTGCTCGGTGGCGTCGACGATCTCGTTGGGGATCCCCAGCATCCGGCACAGGACGTTCGTGTTGCCGCCGGGCAGCGGGAAGACCGGGGTGTCGGAGCCGCGCAGCCCGTTGACCGCCTCGTTGACCGTCCCGTCGCCGCCGAAGGTGACGACGACGTCGTAGCCCTCGTGGGCGGCCTCGCGGCACAGGACCGTCGCGTGGTCGCGGCGCTCGGTGTCGATCGCGGTCACCTCGTAGCGACCCTGCAGCGCGTAGACGACGAGGCTGCGCAGCCGCTCGGAGACCGTCGTCGCGTACGGGTTGACGATCACCAGCATGCGCCGGCGCTCGACGGCGGCGTCGCGCTGCGCGGTGGCGGCGAGCGCCTCGAGCTGGACGAGGGACGGGGAGGAGGCGGCCACGAGGTTCACGCAAGCTACACCCGGGCCGCCGCGCGGGTTACGCGGGATGCCCCGGCTCGATCGTCCGCGCGCGGCCGAAGCGCAGCGCCGGATCGTGGTCGCGGTGCTCGGCGGCGACCGGCGCCAGCAGGAACGCATCGTGGTCGCCCACGTCGAAGCGGTCGAGGATCGCGCCGACGAAGCGGGTGCGGCACGCGTCCAGCAGCGGCATGCCGTGTGGGCCCGCGGTCCACGCGCAGCGGGCGAACTTGTCGACCGCGTCGCCGGTCTGGCCGCCGAACAGCTCCGCGAGCCGCTCCTCGCCGGCCGGCACGACGTGGACGGCCAGGTGCGCGGCGCGCAGCGCGACCGCGTAGGTGTGGTTCGCGCGCGAGACGCAGGCGACGAAGCGCTGCGGGTCGACGCTGCTCACCGTGCCGAAGCCCATGAGGCAGCCGGCCCGCTCGCCGTCGGGCGCAGCGGTGGTGACGATGAACATCGGCCCGTCGAGCGCGAGCGAGAGCTCGCGGAACGCCTGCGTGGAGTCGTCCGGTGCGTCAGAGCCAGCCACGATGGCGGAAGTACCCGAGCATGCCGCCGAGCATCGCGACCATCGTCGCGATGACCGCCCAGAACGCGGTCATGTTCCCTTCGCCGGGGACGCCGACGTTCATGCCCCAGATCGACGCGACGAGCGTCAGCGGCAGCACGACGACGCTGATCGCGGTCAGCACGCGCAGGACGTCGTTCGTGCGGTGGCTCAGCACGGACTCGTTGGAGTCCTCCAGCGCCTCGGCGACCTCCTTGAAGTTCTCGAGCATGTCCCAGATGCGCTCGGAGGCGTCGACGATGTCATCGAAGTAGACCTCCAGGTCCTCGGGGACGTAGCGGCGCGTGCGGTCCAGGTCGCGCAGGGCCGCGCGCTGCGGGCGCACGATCTTGCGGAAGTTGATGATCTCCTGCTTGGCGTTGGAGATGTCGCGCACGATCTCCTCCGAGCGGCCCTCGAAGATGTCCTCCTCGAGGCGCTCGAGCTTGTTGCCGATCTTGCGCAGCATCGGGAACGAGGCGTCCACGCAGTCGTCGACGATCTTGTAGAGCAGGTAGCCGGCGCCCTTGGCGAACAGCTGCTCGCGCAGCTCGTCGTCGCGCCGGCAGCGGTCGAAGAGGTACTCCAACGGCTGGATCGGCTCGTTGGGGAGCGTGATGACGAAGTCCGCGCCGACGAAGACGTCCAGCTCGGCGGCGTTCAGGCGGCCGACCTGCTTGTCGAAGCGGGGGAAGTGCAGGACGACGAAGAGGTAGTCGACGTACTCGTCGACCTTCGGGCGCTGGTTGCGCGAGAAGACGTCCTCGTAGTCCAGCGCATGGAACTCGTAGCGCTCCTCCATCCATGCGCGGTCGACCGCGCGCGGGCGCTCGATGTTGATCCAGCGCAGGCCGCCGGCCTCGATCTCCTCGACGTTCGGGGTGTCGGGCTGCTCAGGCGGCCGACCCGGCGCAACGCGGCCGCGAGCACCCCTGCGCAGGCGGGGCAGGTTCGGCATTCGGACTTCGCGGCTCGTCGGTCGTCGGCATGGGTCAGTCGTCCGTTCGGGTTCAGGAGAGTGTATCCTTGCCGACCACATAGCTGGACACATCCAGAGGGGTGGAGGGACTGGCCCGACGAAGCCCCGGCAACCCCCCGCGCTAGCCACGCGGGAAAGGTGCCAATTCCTGTGAGATGTGGCGGATGCTCTCAGAGACCTTCGCCACCTGACCGGCGGAGGTTTCTTCATGTCAGCGACAAGTCTGAGGTGCAGGGAGTGTGCGGCCACGTATCCGCTGGACGCGCGCTACGTGTGCGAGTTCTGCTTCGGCCCGCTCGAGGTCGCCTACGACCACAGCGGCCTGGGCGATGACGTCGCCGCGCTGCGGCGCCGCATCCAGGCGGGTCCGCAGAGCATCTGGCGCTACAGCGACTTCCTGCCGCTGGAGGCCGCTCCCGGGCCGTCCAGCCGGATCTTGTCGCGCGTCGGCCTGCCGGCCGGCTGCACCCCGCTGATCCGCGCCGACCGGCTCGCGGAGCGGCTGGGGATCGGGGAGGTGTGGGTCAAGAACGACGCCCACAACCCCACGCACTCGTTCAAGGACCGCGTCGTCGCCGTCGCCTCGCAGCGCGCCCGCGAGCTCGGCTTCGACACCCTCGCCTGCGCCTCGACCGGCAACCTCGCCAACGCGGTCGCCGCCCAGGCCTCTGCGCTCGGGCTGCCGTCCTACGTGATCATCCCGGCCGACCTCGAGGAGCAGAAGATCCTCGCGACCGGCGTCTTCGACACCAAGCTCGTGCGGGTGCGCGGCAACTACGACGACGTCAACCGCCTCTGCACCGAGCTGTCGGGCGAGCGCGAGGGCTGGGCGTTCGTCAACGTCAACCTGCGGCCGTACTACGCCGAGGGCTCCAAGACGCTCGCCTACGAGATCGCCGAGCAGCTCGGCTGGGAGACGCCGGACCGGATCGTGTCGCCGATCGCCTCCGGGTCGCTGTTCACGAAGCTGGGCAAGGGCTTCCAGGAGTGGCTGGAGCTGGGCATCGTCGAGGGCGAGATCCCGACGATGAACGGCGCCCAGGCCACGGGGTGCTCTCCGGTCGCGCAGGCGTTCGCCGCCGGCACCGACGTCTGCCGCCCGGTCAAGCCGGACACGATGGCCAAGTCGCTGGCGATCGGCAACCCGGCCGACGGCCCGTTCGCCGTCGAGCTGGCCCGCAAGACCGGTGGCTCGATCGACGCGGTCACCGACGACGAGATCCGCGCCGGCATCAAGCTGCTGGCCGAGACGACCGGCATCTTCACCGAGACCGCGGGCGGCGTGACGACCGCGACGCTCGCCAAGCTCGCCGAGCGCGGCGACATCGGCTCCGACGAGCGGGTCGTGCTCGTCATCACCGGCGACGGGCTGAAGACGCTCGACGCGGTCCGCGGCACGTTCGAGTCCTACGAGATCAACCCGTCGTTCGACGACTTCGAGGCGACGGTCGAGCAGGGGGTGCACGCCTGATGGCAGTGACGGTCAAGATCCCGACGCAGCTGCGCGCGGCGACGGGCGGGCAGGCCGAGGCGACGGTCGAAGGCGCCACCGTCGGCGAGGCGCTGAACGCGCTCTACGCCCAGCACGACGGGCTGAAGGACCGCCTCTGCGGTGAGGACGGCGAGCTGCGGCGCTTCGTCAACGTGTACGTCGGCGGGGAGGACATCCGCTTCCTCGACGGCCTGCAGACCCCGGTCGCCGCGGGCGGCGAGCTGACGATCCTGCCGGCGGTCGCCGGCGGCTGCTGAGCGATCGCGAGGTCGCCCGCCGCGCGGCCCGCGCGGCGGGGGCGGCGGCATCGGCCCATCACGGCGGGCCGCTGGACGTCGAGGTCAAGTCGGCGGTTCCGACCGACGTCGTGACGGTCGCCGACCGCGCGGCCGAGACGGCCGCGGTCGAGGCGATCGCCGCGGCGCGGCCCGACGACGCGATCTTCGGCGAGGAGGGCACGGACCGGCCGGGGCGCGGCGCGCGCCGGTGGATCATCGACGCGGTCGACGGCACGCTGAACTTCTCGCTCGGCCTGCCGGGCTGGTGCTCGGCGGTCGTGCTCGTCGACGCGGACGGCCCGCTGGCGTGCGCCGTCCTGGACGCCGAGCGCGGCGAGCTGTTCAGCGCCGCGCGCGGGGAGGGCGCGACGGTGGAGCGGGACGCCGCGCTCGGCTCCGCTGCCGGCTCGCGGCCGCTGGCGGTCCGCCCGGCCGTGCCGCTCGATCGCGCCGCGGTGTCCTGCCAGTGGGGCTTCGGCAAGCTCGCGCTGCCCGGCGCGCGCCGGGTCGTGGGGCGGATCGTCGACGAGGTCGGCGCCGTGCGCATCCCCGGCTCCGGCACGCTGGAGCTCTGCTGGACGGCGGCCGGGCGGCTGCACGGGTGGATGCAGCCCGATGCCGCCGACTGGGACTGGTTGCCCGGCGCCCTGCTCGTGGCCGAGGCGGGCGGCGTGGCGACGACGGTGGACGACGCCGAGGTCCCGTGGTCGCTGGCCGGCGCCGCGGAGAGCGTGGAGGCGCTGCGCGGGCTCCTGCGACGCTAGGTCACGGCGTCGCGGACCACGGAGTAGGCGGGCCGCGTCGTGCCGTTCGGGTTCGTCAGCCCGGCGTCGAACTGGCCGCCGCCGGTCCAGCTGTAGATGTACAGCCGCTTGATCCGCGAGCTCGACTTCGCCAGCTGGAACATGTGCTGCTCGGCGCGCTTCTGGCGGCTGGCGGACGGCGGGAAGTCGCGCCCGAAGGAGTACAGGCCGCCGGTCTCCGTCAGCCACACGGTGCCCTTCACCGCGCCGAGGACCGCCTTCGTCCCGGCGTCGGTGAAGCGGTTGACGTCGGAGTAGTTGTGCAGCCCCCACAGCGTCGGCTTGCCGGGCGCCGCGTAGCGCTGGTACGTCCGCAGGTAGGCCACCGTGGCGGACGGGTCGGTCGTGTCGAGCACCTCGGCGGCCATCACCGTGCAGCCGCCGCACGTCTTCTTCAACGTGAGGAAGTACCCGGCCGCCGCCTTCGGGTTGTGGCACGTCGGCTGCGAGCAGTTGTTGATCTCGTCCCACGGGCTGAGGATCCGCACGTACGGGTAGCGCCGCAGGAACGCACGCACGCCCTTCTGGTAGGCGGCGTTGGACGGCAGCCGGTTGGCGCGGCTGGGCACGCGCGAGTGCTCGAAGGAGACCAGCAGCTCGTAGCCGGCCGCGTGCGCCGCCCCGAGGAACGCATCCGCCTGCTGGCGCTCGAAGTTGTCGCTGAGCGCCGCGTCGTAGGCGACGACGTAGCGCGCCTTCTTCAGATGCAAGGCCTTGAACTTCGGCGCTGAGAACATCGTCGGCTCCTCGTCGCCCATCCCGTACTGGAGGGCAGCGGAGGCCGGTGCGGCGACGAGCAGGGCGGCCGCGAGGGCGAGCAGGAGGGCGAGGCGGGCCATGGCCGCCGGCAGGCTACCGACCTCGTAGGATCGACCCGCCGATGGTGGCCCGCGTCTTCCATTGCGACGACTCCGACGCCTACCGGATGCTCGTCCGCGAGCTGCTCGCCGACGAGCCAGGCGTCGAGCACGTCGGCGAGGCGGCCGATGCCGCGGCGGCGATCGCCGGCGTCAGCGCCGTCTCTCCCGACGTCGTGCTGCTCGACCTGCGCGGCGCGGATCTCGGGGTCGAGCTCGTGGGACGGCTGCGAGCGGCGGCCCCCGGGACGGAGGTGCTGATCCTGTCGGGCTGGCCGGGACCCGTCGACCTGTCCGGCGCCGCCGGGCGCCTGGACAAGGACGTGACGCCGGCCCGCCTGGCCGCCGCGATCCGCGCCGTGGCCCGCGGCGGCGCCTTCTGAGCGCCGCTCTCAACGAATGGACGATCCACCCTCGACGTAAGTGCGCCCTAGGGTTGCGCAGCCATGGCTCCTTCTCCTCGGGTCCGTTGTGGCGCTTGCGCCTTCGAGTGGTTCGGTGCGACCGCGTCGCACGGCCTGCGGATCGTGGGCAGCTGCCCGCGCTGCGGCGGTGGCCTGGAGTTCCTCGTCCCGGACGAGGACGACCGCAGCGCCCTGGCCCGCATGGACGCGAGCATCGGGGTCCGGCGCCCGTCGGCGGTGCTCGGCGCCCCTGCGCGGCGCTGAGCGCGCGTCGGCGCGCGGTCGCGTGGCTCAGGCCGGCGAGGGCGACGGCGCCGCCGACCCGCCCGGCAGCGCCCGGGCCAGCGCCGCGTCCTCGGCGGCCGTGCGCTCCTGCGCGGCGCGAGCGAGGTTCATGCGAGCGCGCACGAGCAGCGACTTGATCGCGGGCACCGTCGTGTCCAGCGCTTGGGCAAGCTCGTCGTAGGAGAGCCCTTCGAGCTCGCGGATGATGAGCGCCGAGCGCTGCTGGTCGGGGAGGTCCTGGATGTCGGCGACCACCTGGCGCAGCCGCTCGCGCCCCATGACCTGCTCGCCGAGCGTCGTGGCGGCGGCCCCGAGCTCGACCTCGTCGGTGAGCACCGGGGTGGGGCGGCGCAACAGGTCGAGGCAGCGGTTGTGCGCCACGCGGTAGAGCCACGGCCGCAGCGTCATCGGCCGGTCGTCGGCCCGCAGCGCCAGGTAGGCGCGGGCCAGGACGTCCTGTACGACGTCCTCGGCGTCGGCGCCCGCGGACATGCGGCGGACATAGGCCAGCAGCCGACCGCGATAGCGGTGGTCGATGGCGGTCATCGCGTCGTCGTCGCCGGCGCGCAGGGCAGCCACGAGCTGGTCGTCGCTGTGCGCGTGCGGGACCGAGCGCGGAAGGCGTCGGTGCCGGGGCACGGGATCCACGGTACCGGGGTGCTTCGCCGTGGCTGGGCGAATGCCTGCTCAGGCCGCTTCGCGCAACGCGTCGAGCTCTCGGCTGAGCGACAGCGCGCGCAGCCCCTGCTCCTCGAACCGCCGCACGTCCTTGGGCGCCATGTCCAGCTGGGTCGCGACGCGCTGGAGGGGCAGCGGATCCTGCCCGTGGTCGAGCCCGTAGCGCAGCTTGATGACGTCGCGCTGGGGCTCGGGCAGCTCCTCGACCGAGCGGCGCACGAGGTCCTCGGTCATCGTCACGTGGACGGTCTCCTCGACCGCCGGATCCTGCCCGGGGACGAGGTCGCCCAGCGAGGCGTCGCCGTCCTCGCCGAGCGGCAGGTCGAGGCTGGTGACCACGCGGGAGACGTCGATGATCTGCTGCACCTGCGCGGGCGGCAGGTCGGCGGCGGCGGCGATCTCGTCGGGCGTCGGCTCGCGGCCGAGCTCGGTCGTCAGCCGCCGCTGGACCGCGCCGACCTTGCGCTCGCGCTGGGCGATGTTCGTCGGCAGGCGGATCGTGCGGCCGCGGTCGGCGATCCCGCGCTGGATCGCCTGGCGGATCCACAGCGTCGCGTAGGTCGAGAAGCGCAGCCCCTTGCGGTAGTCGAACTTCTCGGCGGCGCGGATCAGCCCGATGACGCCCTCCTGGATGAGGTCGAGCAGGCCGAGGTCGTGGCTGCCCTGCATCTGGCGCGCGATCGAGACCACGAGGCGCAGGTTCGAGTTGATCAGGCGATCCTTGGCCACCAGGTCGCCGCGCTCGATGCGTCGGGCGAGCTCGAGCTCCTCGTCGGGGCGCAGGAGCCGGTGGCGGCCGATCCCGTCGAGGAACTGGGCGAGCGCGTCGCTCGTCGAGTGGGCGAGGGTCGCGATCGTGTATGACGGCTGCTCGGCGGGATCGCGGTCGCAGTCGTCGTCGACCTCGATGCCCGCCTCGTCCAGGCGCGCCTGGAGGGCCGCGACCCCGTCGGTCTCCAACCCGGCCTCGCGCGCGACGCGGTCGACGTCGCAGACGGTCACGTGCTCATCGCCGGCGGCGACGCGCAGCTGCGCGAAGGCCGCCTCGACACGATCGGTCCCGGTGTCGCTGCCCATGGACGTCCGCCTACCCGCGGCGTGGCGGTGACGAACGCGTCGGTGCGGACCGAGCAGACTTGAACTTGAATCCAACGTCAAGTTAGGATCAGGGCCATGGCCGCAACCCGACCGCGCCGGACGCGAGCCGCCGAACGGGCGCCCGAGCGGGTGACGCCGCGCAGTCGCCGTGGCGAGCGGACCCGCGAGGCGCTGGTCGCGGCGGCGCGCGCGATCTTCGAGCGCGACGGCTTCCTGGACGCGCGGATCGTCGACATCACCCGTGCGGCCGGGGTGGCGACCGGCTCCTTCTACACGTACTTCGCCGACAAGGACGCCGTCTTCGCCGCCGTGCTCGAGGTGGTGCAGGACGAGATGCTCCACCCGCAGATGCCCGAGGCCGACGGCGAGCGCGGGCCGATCGCGCGGCTCGAGGCGGCCAACCGCGCCTACCTGCACGCCTACCAGCGCAACGCGCGGCTGATGGCGCTGCTGGAGCAGGTGGCGACGATCGACGACGGCTTTCGCCAGCTGCGCCTCCAGCGCGCCACGGCGTTCGCGCAGCGCAACGCCCGCGCGATCGCGCGGCTCCAGGAGCAGGGGCTGGCCGACCGGCGCCTCGATCCCCACCAGGCCAGCCGCGCGCTCTCGGTGATGGTCTCGCGCACCGCGTACGGCGAGTTCGTCTTGGGCGACCGCTCCGACTTCGAGGAGCTCGTCGCCACCCTCACCCGCCTGTGGGCCAACGCCCTCGGCATTCCCGACGACGCAGAGGAGGACCCGTGGACTTCGAGCTGAGCGACCGCTGCAAGGACTTCCAGGAGCGCCTGGAGGCGTTCATGGACGAGCGGGTGTACCCGGCCGAGGCCGTCTACGAGGAGCAGCTGCGCGCGGGCGGCGACCCGCACGCCCAGCCGGCGGTCATGGAGGAGCTCAAGGCCGAGGCGCGCCGGCGCGGGCTGTGGAACCTGTTCCACCCCGACCCGCAGTACGGGCCCGGCCTGACCTACCTCGAGTACGCGCCGCTGGCCGAGATCTCCGGCCGCAGCCACATCGCGCCGGAGGCGATCAACTGCGCCGCCCCGGACACCGGGAACATGGAGGTGCTGACCCAGTTCGGCACGCCGGAGCAGCAGGAGCGCTGGCTGCGGCCGCTGCTGGACGGCGAGATCCGCTCGGCCTTCGCGATGACCGAGCCCGACGTCGCCTCCTCGGACGCGACGAACATCCAGCTGCGCATCGAGCGCGACGGCGACGACTACGTCCTCAACGGGCGCAAGTGGTGGACGTCCGGGGCGATGCGCGCCTCGTGCCGGATCTTCATCGTCATGGGGAAGACCGATCCGGACGCCGCCACGTACAAGCAGCAGTCGATGATCCTCGTGCCGCGCGACACGCCGGGCGTGACGGTGGTGCGCAACCTCCCGGTGTTCGGCTACGTCGACCAGGAAGGCCACGCCGAGGTCCACTTCGAGGACGTCCGCGTGCCGGCCACCAACCTGCTGGCCGGCGAGGGCGACGGGTTCATGATCGCCCAGGCCCGGCTGGGCCCGGGGCGCATCCACCACTGCATGCGCACGCTCGGCGCGGCCGAGCGGGCGCTGGAGGCGCTCTGCCGCCGCGCGCTCGCCCGCGAGACGTTCGGCGCGCCGGTGGCGACTCGCTCCAACGTGCTGGACTGGATCGCCGAGGCGCGGATCGAGCTGGAGATGGCGCGGCTGCTGACCTTGAAGACCGCCTGGCTCATCGACACGGTCGGCAACAAGCACGCGCGCACGGAGATCGCGGCGATCAAGGTCTCCGCGCCGAACATCGCGCTGCAGGTCATCGACCGCGCGATCCAGGTCCACGGCGGGGGCGGGGTGTCCGACGACTTCCCGCTCGCCCGGGCCTACGCCCACATCCGCACGCTGCGGCTCGCCGACGGCCCCGACGAGGTGCACAAGCTCTCCATCGCCCGGCGCGAGCTGCGCCGGTACGTCGCCGAGGCCGAGGCGGCGGGGGTGTAGCCGAGCTCAGTCGAAGGCGACCGTCCCCCAGAGCAGCAAGAAGCCGAACACCCACGAGGTCCCGATGCCCTCCAGCAGCGCGACCACGCCGGTGATGCGGCCGATCGGCCGGTCGAGCGCGAGCAGCGCCCAGAACATCGCCCACAGGATCGCCCAGGCGAACCAGTCGATCGCCAGCCAGATCGCAGCGTCGTCGCCGTTGGCCTGATCGAGCGTGTAGCCGCCGGCCGCGACGGCGGTGATCGCGACGAACAGGCAGTACCAGCCGAACGCGTGGCCGCCGGCGTTCACGTACGCGTTGTAGGCCACCCACAGGTACGTGAAGGCGAACAGCAGGATGAACGACCCGCCACGGATGAACGAGAGGTCGGCGTCGGCGTTGCCCTGCACGGCCAGGGTGACGGCCGCGAGGACCCCGACGAAGCCGGTGAACAGGTTGAGGACCGCGACCTCGCGGCCCTGGATGAACGTCGGTTGCGCCTCGTAGGCCGGCGGCCCGGGGGCCGGGGGCTCCGCGGGCTCGCGGATGGCGGGAACGCGCGACTGGCCGATCAGCCAGATGCCGTTCACCGCCAGCACGGCCCCGACGTAGAGCAGGACGAGACCAAGCAGCATGCAGACCCTCCTAGTGCGAAAGGACCCACGGTGGCGCGGGCCCGTGGCCATGCGGCAACGGGCGGCCGCGCTTGACGGTCGTCACCTGCGGCTCGTGCGCGCTGCGCTCCTCGCCGTCCAGGGCGCGGCGCAGCGGGGGCGCCAGGAGCCGCAGGCCCGGCGGGGTGAACACCCGCCGGGCCTCAGCCCCGCACAGCGGACAGCGGGCCGTCGCCGACGCCTGCTCCATAGGGCGCATGAGGTCGAACGGCCCGCACGCGGCGCAGGTGAACGCGTAGAGCGCCACGATCAGCTGGTCACCGCGGCCTTTCCACGGTCCGCGCTGCTCGGTCCGTCCTTGGTCGGCCGGATGTCGAAGTCGAAGATCGCGGTCGGCAGGTACAGCGAGCAGCACGCGTTCGGGATGTCGACGACGCCGGACACGCGCCCCTCGATCGGCGCCGAGCCCAGCAGCAGGTACGCCTGCTCGCCCGAGTAGCCGAACTTGCGCAGGTACTCGATGGCGTTCAGGCACGCCCGCCGGTAGGCGACGGTCGCGTCGAGGTACAGGTTCTCGCCGGTCGTCTCGTCGACCGAGACGCCGATGAACGTCAGGAACTCGCTGTAGCGCGGCTCGACGCGCCCGGGGATGAGGATCGGGTTCGTCGTGACGCCGTACTTGTTCATCCCGTCCTTGATCAGGTCGACTCCGAAGTCGATGAAGCCGCCCATCTCGATGGCGCCGCAGAACGTGATCTCGCCGTCGCCCTGCGAGAAGTGCAGGTCGCCGCCGGAGAGCTTCGCGCCGTCGACGTGCACGGGGTAGAAGACCCGGCTGCCGCGCGTGAAGTTCTTGATGTCGTGGTTGCCGCCGTTCTCGCGGGCGGGGACCGTGCGGGCGCCCTCGCGCCCGACCTTGTCCAGCTCGTCGCCGGTCAGCGTGCCGGCGAGCACGCTGTCGGGGATCGGCGGGAGCGCCAGCGGCGGGACCCGCTCCGGATCCTTGTCGATGAGCGCCTGCTCGCGGCGGTTCCACTCCGCCAGCAGCTCGGCCGACGGCGCCGTGCCGAACAGCCCCGGGTGGGTGATGCCGGTGTAGCGCACGCCGGGGATGTGACGCGACGTGGCGTCCTGGCCGTGGAAGTCCCAGATCGCCTTGTAGGCGTCGGGGAAGTGATCGGTCAGGAACCCGCCGCCGTTGACTTTGGCGAAGATCCCGGTGTAGCCCCAGCCCTGGCCGGGAGCGTCGCCGTACTCCTGCGGCGGCTGGCAGGGGCCGAGATCGAGGATGTCGACGACCAGCAGGTCGCCGGGCTGCGCGCCCTGGATCTCCACGGGCCCGCTGAGCATGTGCGCGCGGGTCAGGTCCACGTCGCGCACGTCGTTGGCAGAGTCGTTGTTGCCGAGCTGGGCATCCGTCCACTCGCGGCATTCGACGCGGAACTCGCTCCCGGGCGAGACCGACGCCGCCGGCGGCACGTCCGGGTGCCAGCGGTTGTGGCCGGGAACGGCCTGCTCCGCCATCGGCTTGGACTGGTCGACGCTGAACACGACCTCGGGCATCGCCCCTCCCTTTCGTGCGGGCACGGATCGGTTGCCTCTGGGTGGTCTCAGACGGCGTGCGCGGTCGCAAGGACCGGGGTGGGGAACGGTGCGCCGCGCATGGATCTTGGCGGCGGTCGGCGTGCGGACGATGCGTCGCGCACAGCGCTTGTCCGCCTCGGCGCAGACACGTAGGCTCGCAGGCAGGCTCCTCTGGGCCCGCGGATGACCATCGCCCACGATCCGCACGAGACGCTCACCTCGCTCGTCGACCTCGCGGTCGCCAGCGACGACGCGACGCGCCTGGTCGCGGCGGCCAGCCAACGCCTGCGCCGGCCGATCGGGCTCGTCGACGCGGTCGGCTCGCCCGTGGCAGCCGGGCCGCCCGGCGAGCAGGGTCAGCGGGCGCTCGCGGTGGCCGGCGCCGCCGCGCGCCACATCGCGGCCACGCCCGGGGGGTGGCGGGTCTTCTCGCTCGTCGAGCAGCACGCCCGGCTGGGCTTCCTGGCCGTCGGTCCCGGGGAGCCGGCGGATGCGGAGGGGCACACCGCGCTGCAGCTGCTGCCGTTGCTGGTCGCCGACCAGCTGCGCCGGGGCATGCTCGTCCGCCTGCAGCGCACCGCGTTCGTCCGCCGTCTGGTCAGCGATCCGCCGCTGACCGCCCACGTGGCGCGGCGCGAGGCGGCCGAGCTCGGGCTGAACCTGGCCGACGCCTACTGGCCCGCCGTGCTCGACTGGCACGCCGGAACGGCCCGCGCCGAGACGCTCGAGGCGATCGAGCGCGAGGCGCGCAGGCTCGCGCACGGCAGCCTCGTCGTGCTCCTGGGCCGGCATCTCGTGCTTCTGCATCCCGCCGGCGCGGACGGGCGACGGGATCCCGCCGCATGGCTGCGCCAGGTCGTCCGGCGCACGCGGGAGCTCGCGCCCTCGTCGCGGGCGCGGGTGATCGCCGGCGAGCGGGTGGTGGACCCCGGTGGGCTGAGCGCCGACGTCGCGCACCTGGAGCAGCTCGCCCGCCTCCCGTCGCGCGTGGACGACGATCGGCCGATCCTGTGGGCCTCACAGTTCGCGCTCGACGAGCTGCTGGCGGGGCAGATCGCGCCCGGTGTGGCCGACCGCTTCGTGCGCGACCAGATCGGGCGGCTGCTGGCCTGGGATCGCGAGCACCGCACCGACCTCGCGCGGATCCTCGAGGCAGCGCTGGACTTCCCCCGCCACGACCAGGCGGCGCGTCGGTGCTTCGTGCACCGCAACACCTTCCGCCACCGCCTTGCGCAGGCGACGAGCGTGCTCGGCGTGGCGATGGAGGATCCCGATCGGCGCCTGGCCGTGCACGTGGCGCTGAAGCTGTGGCGGCTCGCGGGCGCGGACACCGGTGTCGACGGCGCCATGCGCGCCGCGCCGGCCGCCCGCGGCGGTCGCGAGGGCGAGCGGGTCCGCGCCAAGATCGCGGTTGCGCCCTAAGACGCCGCCATCCTGTGGCGGAACCGTAGTCCGGTTCACCCATCTTGGAGCAGTCTCGATGAAACAACCCTGGGGGCGTCGCATCGTCGGCGTCCAGATCCACCACTCCGTCACCCTGAACGACGCAAGCCGCTACGCGGTCAACATGCTCACCGCGCTGGAGTCGGTGCAGCGGCGCATGCTCGACGACGAGGTCGGCGAGCTGCTGGAGGAGCTCAAGCCGCTCGTACGGCGCATCGGCGTCGCTCGTGCCGCGTCGGAGATGCGCCTCAAGCTGCACCAGTCCGACCCCGACTTCAAGGCGTACGTCGACGGCGACCTGCCGTGGCCCGACGAGGACCCCGAGGGCTTCGTCGCGCGCTGCCGCTGCGACGACCGCTGCCTGTTCCACGACGTGGGGCGCGGCAGCGAGGACGACTGCAACTGCCACATCCCGTGCCGTCAGCACACCTGAGCTGACCGGGCGGGAAGGACCGGCCGCCTCCCGGCGTCTTGGCCAACGAGGCCCTCGACTGCTGGGAGGTAGCGCCATGCGTCACAAGCCGCTCATCGCCGTCGCCGCCGCGGTCGCCGCGGTCCCGGTCGGGGTCGCGAGCGCGGCGACGACCGAGCTCCGGGCGACCATGCGCGGGAGCTCGGAGGTCCCGCGGGCCAACACGCGGGCGACGGGCACCGCCGAGTTCGAGATCGCCGCCAACGGTCGCTCGATCCACTACGAGCTGCGTGCGCGGCGCCTGTCCGGGCGGGCGCAGGCCGCGCACGTCCATCTCGGTCGCCCCGGCCGGGCCGGCGGCGTGCTGCTGTCGATCGCGCTGCGGCCGTTCTCGCTCCCGCGGGAGGGGACGCTCACCGCGCGGCAGTTCAGCGCGGTCGGCAACGTGCGGACGTTCGCCCAGGCCGTGCGCGCGATGCGGGCGGGGCGCACCTACGTGAACATCCACACGGCGAGGTTCCCCGCCGGGGAGATCCGGGGGCAGCTGCGGACGTACTCCGAGTGATCAGCAGGCGGCGATCGTCGGGTGGCTAGTGTGATTGGCGACAGCCGTCACGTTCTGGTCGCTTCGCCTCCTCCCACCACGTGGCCGACGTCCCTTCGCAGGAGGCGGATTGAGGAGCGCCGTCATGGCCCCGCCGATCAGGTCGACCCTCCGTCCCGCCAAGCGGGCGACGCCGGCCGAGCTCGCTGAGCGGTTCAAGGCCGAGCAGGCCCAGATGAAGCAGGACGCCGCCGAGCGCCGCGCCGCGGCGGCCGAGCGGCGCCGGGCGACCGAGCAGGAGGCGAAGCCGAGGCGTCGTCGCGGCTGAGGATCTCGTTCGCGCACGCCCACCGGTGCTAGCCTTTGAGGATCAGGTCGGGCGAACGTGCCCGACGACGCGTGTTCAGCGCCGCAGTCGTTGCCTCTCCGCATCCGCCGCGTCCGCCGTGCACTGACGCCGTGGAGGTCAAACATGGCAACGGGAACCGTGAAGTGGTTCAGCGACGACAAGGGCTTCGGGTTCATCACGCCCGACGACCCGGGCGCGAAGGATCTCTTCGTGCATCACAGCTCGATCAACGCGGAGGGCTTCGCGTCGCTGCCCGAGGGCGCGAAGGTCTCCTACACCGCTGAGGACGGGGCGAAGGGCCCCCGAGCGGTCGACGTCTCGACGCTCTGAAGCGCCAGCCGCAACCAGGAAGCAGGTCCATCATGGACCACCATGAACGAAGCACCCGCAGCGACGAGCTCCGTGCGAGCCGCTGGGCAGGGGCCAGCGCCGCCGAGCTGCACCGATCGGCGGCGTCGGCGCGGTTGAGCACCGATCGCGGTCGGAGTGGCGCTCGTGCCCAGCAGGTCTCGCGGCTCGTCGAGGCCCTTCGAGCGCGCGACCGGCTGGTCGACGCGCCGCGGCGGCCCAGCTGATCGATCCGCGGCGGTGCGCCACCGGCGCGCCGCCGTGCGAGCCGATCATCGTCCGGCCGGCTTGACCTGGACGAGGGATTCTGCGCAGAATGGCGCCACTCGACAGGGGGTGGCAGGATGCGTCGTCGGTTCGGAGTCGGACGTCTGGTGTCGTGCGTGGCGCTCGTGCTCGCGTCGCTGGCGCTCGCGGCGCCGGCCCATGCGGCGGTGTTCTCTAACACCGCGCAGATCCGCGTGCCGGGCACCGGCACGCAGGGACCGGCGAATCCCTACCCGTCGCAGATCGCCGTGAGCGGGCTGACCGGCGCGGTCACGAACGTCACCGCGACGGTGACGGGCCTGACCCACACGTTCCCCAACGACGTCGATCTGCTGCTCGTCGGACCGTCCGGGCAGACGGTCGTCCTGCTCGCCGACACCGGCGGCGCCACGAACATCGCCAACGTCAACCTGACGTTCTCCGACGCAGCGCCGACCGGCGTGCCGTCGCCGATCGTCAGCGGCACGTTCCGCCCGACCAACGGTGGCGCGTTCACCGGGCCGGCGCCGGCGCCGCCGGGGCCGTACGGTGCCACCCTGGCCGTCTTCAACGGGACCGTGCCGAACGGCACGTGGCGGCTGTTCGCGTTCGACGACGCGGCCGGGGACCTCGGGGTGATCAACGGCGGCTGGAGCCTCGACATCACGACGAACGGCCCGACCGTCACGTCCTTCGCGCCGAACACCGGCCCGGGCGGCACGCAGGTCGTCATCACCGGCACGAACTTCACCGGGGCGACGAACGTGACGTTCGGCGGCATCCCGGCGGCGGCGTTCACGGTCAACTCGCCGACGACGATCACCGCGACGGTCCCGGCCAACGCGGTCAGCGGGCCGATCTCGGTCACGACGCCGAACGGCATCGCCAGCAGCACCACGCCGTTCCAGGTGAGCCCGCCGCCGACGATCGCGTCGTTCACGCCGGGCAGCGGGCCGGTGGGGACGTCGGTGACGATCACCGGGGCGAACCTCACCGGCGCCACCGCGGTCAGCTTCGGCGGCACGCCGGTCGCGACGTTCAGCGTGACGTCGCCGACGACGATGACCGCGACGGTCCCGGCCGGGGCGGGAGCGGGCCCGATCACCGTCACGACGCCGGGCGGGACGGGCACGAGCCCGACGCCGTTCGTCGTCTCGCATCCGCGTCGGGTCTCGCTGACGCTCTCGCGCCGACGGGCGGCCGGCACCGTGACCGCAGTCGACGGCTTCTCGAAGTGCGCCGCCAACGTGCGGGTCAGCCTTCAGCGCCGCGGCGCCGGCGGCCGCTGGCGGACGGTCGCGCGCGACCTGACCGGGCCCGCGGGCGGTTACCGCATCCCCGGCCGGCGGGCGAACGGCCGCTACCGCGCGGTGGCCAACGCGGCGACGCTGTCGAGCGGCGACGTCTGCAACGTGGCGCGTTCGCGGACCGCGCGGCTCAGCGGGCGCGGCTGAGCGCCCTCGGCTCCGGTCAAGGCCGCCGACCTGGCGGCCGATGACCGGGGCATGTGCACGCGGATCTTCTGGAACAGCAACCCGGTGGCGAAGGTCGTCGCCCGCACGTTCGACTGGGAGACCAGCGATGAGCCCGACCTGTGGGTCCTGCCGCGCGGGCTGACGCGCACCGGCGACGACGGCGAGGGCGCGTGCATGTGGGTGTCGCGCCACGGCAGCGTCGCGCCGAGCGCTTGGCGAGCCGGCACGGGGGAGGGGGTCAACGAGCACGGGCTGGCGGCGCACGCCCTGTACCTGGGGGCGGCCGGCTACGAGCCGCCCGACGACCGCCCGACGGTGTCCGCGGTCATGTGGACGCAGTACGTCCTGGACCACTTCACGACGGTCGCCGAGGCGCTGGCCGGTATCGCGGCCGTGCGCATCGTCCCGGCGGTCGTCCGCGGGCAGGCGCTGCCGCTGCACCTGGCGCTCGAGGACCCGTCGGGCGACGCGGCGATCGTCGAGATGCTGGACGGCCGCCCGGTCGTGCATCACGGCCCGCAGCACAACGTCATGGCGAACGATCCCAGCTACACCGAGCAGCTGGCCAACCTGCGGCGCTACCGGGGCTTCGGAGGGACCGAGCCGCTGCCGGGCGACATCGTCTCCGCCGAGCGTTTCGTCCGCGCGTCGTACTTCCTCGCGCAGCTGCCCGAGCCGGAGAACCGGCTCGAGGCGATCGCCGGGGTGCTCGGCCTCGCCCGCAACGTGGCGATCCCCTACGGCGCGCCCGACAACCGGTTCGAGACCTACCCGACGTGGTGGATGACCGTCGCCGACCTGACCGAGCGCGTCTTCTGCTTCCAGTCGACCCGGTCGCCGAACCTGACGTGGCTGGAGCTCGACGCGCTCGACTTCGCCGAGGGCGCGCCGGTCCTGTCGCTCGACCCGCGCGACGTGACGCTGGTCGGCGACGTGGCCGATCGGCTGGCGCCCGCGCAGCTGTCGTTCGGAGTGCCGAGCGCCGCGGCGGCCTGAGGGCCCGCCCGATCACCGGAGCGTCGCCATCGACGCGGGCGCCTGCGGCCGGAACGCCCGGTGCTCGAGCACGCCGTCCGGGCCGGCCACGACGGCCGTCTGCTGCGGGATCTCGTGCCAGAGCCCCGGGAGGTCGGAGAAGGGCTCGGACACGATCAGCCGGTCGTCGGGGCTCAGCCGCTGCAGGCGGGGGTTCTCGGGGTGCAGCCGGCGGATCGCGTCGGCGTCGGCCGAGGAGTACAGCGACCGGGCGTCGCCCGTCGTCGCGTAGCGCACCGCCCAGAGGCGGGTGCCGTCCGCGACGCCGAAGCTCGCCTGCACCATCGGCGCGAGGCCGTGCCGGGTCGCGGTCGCCTCGACGAGCCCGACCGTTCGCTCGAGCGCGGCGAGCGGGTCGTCCTCGAGCCCGAGCGTGAGCGCGAGCAGGAACAGCACCTCCGTGTCCGTCGAGCCGCGCATCTCGGTGAACAGGCCGGGATCGACGGCCAGGACGAGGTCGCGACGGATCGCCTGGAAGTCGCCGACGAAGCCGTTGTGCACGAACAGCCAGCGGCCGTGGCGGAACGGGTGGCAGTTCGTCTGCTGCACGGGCGAGCCGATCGCCGCGCGCACGTGGACGAAGAAGAGCGGCGACTCGATGTGCCCGGCGAACTCGCGCAGGTTGGCGTCGCCCCAGGCCGGCGTGACGCCGTGGTAGACGCCCGGGGTCTCCCGCGCGCCGTACCAGCCGAGGCCGAACCCGTCGCCGTTGGTCGGCTCGGCGCCCATGCGGGCGTGCAGGCTCTGGTCGACGATCCCGTGTTGGGTCTTGAAGAGCAGCTCCTCGAGCAGCACCGGCTGCCCGATCCACGCCATCCAACGACACATCGCGCGCTCCTTCCCGCGGTCGGGGGCGATCCTATGTGGCCAGGGCGCGGCAGGGCAACGTCGATCTCGTCGCGGCCGGATCCCCTCGGGGATCTTGCGCCGTCCGGCCGGCGCTGCTTCAGTGGCGACGACCCGTCACGTGACGGGCGAGCGACAGCCGCCACGAGGAGGGCAGGACCATGGAGAAGCGGGCAGGCGGGGGAGGCTCTCCCTCTCAGCTGATCGATGCGAGGATCGAGGAGCTGGGCGACTGGCGGGGCGAGATGCTCGCGCGGATCCGCACGCTCGTCAAGCAGGCCGACCCCGACGTCGTCGAGGAGTGGAAGTGGAGAGGCGTTCCGGTGTGGTCGCACGCCGGCATGGTCTGCACGGGCGAGACGTACAAGCAGGTCGTGAAGGTGACGTTCGTCAAGGGAGCGTCCTTGGAGGACCCTTCCGGTCTCTTCAACTCCAGCCTGGAAGGCAACACCAGGCGGGCCATCGACTTCCACGAGGGCGACGAGATCGACGAACAGGCGTTCAAGGCGCTCGTGCGCGCTGCCGTGGCACGCAACGAGTCCTCCGCCGCCCGGTGAGCCGCCCACGGACCTGCCTACAGGGACTGGCTCAGCGTGGGCCGCCTCCGGGGCGGCCGGACTCCAGGGGTCCGAGGGCGATGAGTTTCGCCGTGGCTCCCTGTCTCTCCAACAGGCGACCACCCACTGGAGGAGAGCAGCATGACCGCTACCTACACCTTCGCCGTCTTTTCCAGCCTCGACGGCTACGGCGCACCGAGCACCGGACGCTCGACCGCCACATCCAAGAGCTCGTCTACCGGCCCACCCTGCATGTCTGAGTCCCGGTCGAGAGCCTCGCGGCATGCCGGGTGATGAGCTTTCGGGCCGCTCGCCGTCACACACACCATGAGCTCCATCACCGACGATCTCCGGCCGCTCGACGAGCAGGCCTTCGGCGCCCGCGTCGAGCCGCACCGCCGCGAGTTGCACATCCACTGCTACCGCCTGCTCGGGTCGTTCGAGGAGGCCGAGGACCTCGTCCAGGAGGCGTTCCTGCGCGCGTGGCGCCGGCGCGAGACGTACGAGGGCCGCGCGTCGGTTCGCGCGTGGCTGTACCGGATCGCGACGAACGCCTGCCTCGACGCGCTCGACAAGCGCCCGCAGCGGCCGAGCGCGAGCGGCGAGGTCGCGTGGCTGCAGCCCTATCCCGACGAGCTCCTCGAGCAGCTGCCCGACCGGCGCGAGGGCCCGGAGGACGTGGCGCTCGCCAAGGAGACCGTCGAGCTGGCGTTCATCGCCGCGATCCAGCACCTCGCGCCGTTGCCGCGGGCCGTGCTCGTGCTGCGCGACGTCCTCGGCTGCTCGGCGAAGGAGACCGCGCGGCTGCTCGAGACGACAGAGGCGTCGGTGAACTCCGCGCTGCAGCGCGCGCGGGCTGGGTTGCGGGAGAGCCTGCCCGAGGACCGCGAGGCGTGGCAACACGCCGCCGAGCCGACCGCCGCCGAGCGGGAGCTGCTCGCCCGCTACGTCGAGTGCAGCGAGCGCGCCGACGCCGAGGGCCTGGCCGCGCTCATGCACGAGGACGTCCGCTTCTCGATGCCGCCGACGCCTGGCGTCTGGACCGGGCGAAGCACGGTCGTGCAGGGCTGGATCGACGGCGGGTTCGGATCGGAGGCGTTCGGCAGCTTGCGGTGCGTGGTCACCCGCGCCAACGGTCAGCCCGCGGTCGCGGTCTACGTGCGCAAGCCGGGCGACGCCGCGTACGAACCGTTGGCGATCGACGTCCTGCGGGTGCAGGACGGGGTCGTCACCGAGATCGTCACCTTCGACGCCGTGGTGTTCGAGCACTTCGACCTGCCGGCCACGCTCAGCGCGGCGGACGGTACGAGATGAACGCCCCGGACGCGGTCACCGTCACGCCAGTCTTCGTTGCCGACCTGCTCGCCGAAGGCGAGCGGATGCCGGTCTACGTGCACGTCATCCACCATCCCGATGCGCGCGTGCTGGTCGACACCGGCATCACGGAGCTGCATCCGGCGGCGGCCGACCTCGATCCCCGCCTGCGGCCACTGAGCAAGCAGGACTTCGATCTCGCCGGCATCGACATCGTCGTCAACACACACCTGCACTTCGACCACTGCGGGGGCAACCACCTCTTCGCCGCCAGGCCGATCTACGTCCAGCGTCGGGAGCTCGACGACGCACGCAGCGAGGACGGCTACACCATTCGCGAGTGGGTCGAGGCGCCGGGCGTGCAGTACGTGCCGGTCGACGGCGAGCTGGAGCTGCTTCCCGGGCTCCGACTCGTCCCGGCTGCGGGCCACACACGCGGCATGCAGGTGGTCGTCGTCGAGACTGGCGGGCGTCCGGTCGTCGTCGGCGGCGACGTCGCGGTGTGGTTCGGCGAGCTCGACGAGCCACACACCGAAGGCCAGCTGCGGGTGCGTGCGCTCGACCCCGAGCTCGTGTGGCTCGCGCACGAGCACGAGCCATGGCGACCCCGCACCGTCTGAGGCATCACGGCGGCGCTTTCTGAGCCGTCGAGTGGCATGCACGGCGCGGACCGCGCTCGAGCATCGCCGCGGCGACCTCCTCGGCGGCCGCGTCGGGGATGACCGTCGCGGCTCGTTCGAGCACGCGGAGCCGCGCGCCGGGGATCTCATGCGCCAGCGCCTCGCCGTTGCCGACCGGGAAGAACGGGTCCCGGCGACCGTGCACCACGAGCGCCGGGATCGCGAGCTCGGTCAGCCGCTCGCGCCAGCGCGGCTTGCAGTCGAGCTTGGCGAACACGATGCCCATCTGATTGGCCATCTGCACTGCGGGCTCCGTGCCCGGCGTGCGATCCCAGATGCGCTCGGCAGTCGTGCGAGCGGCGACGGGGTCGTTGCCGAGGATCTCCGCGCCGGCGGCGGCGAACTCCGCCACGGCATCCCGGTCGGACCAGTCGGGCATCGGGCGCGCGAACAGCCGACCCACCGTCGCCGCGTCATGGTCAGGCAGGTCGTCGTCGACCGGGCCCGGTGCGACGGGCCGCGTCCCGGCGAGGGTGAGCGCCGAGAACGCGTCCGGGTGGTCGAGCGCGGCGACCTGGGCGACCATCCCGCCGACGCCGATGCCCGCCAGATGCGCCGGCCGGTCGTCGAGCGCGCGGGCCAGCGCGGCGGCGTCGGCTGCGAGATCGCGCAGGGTGTACGCCGGAGCCCCGGGATCGACGGTGGTCGACGCGCCGCTGTCGCGCAGGTCGTATCGCACGACGTGACGTCTGCCGCGAGCCAGCGCCTCGCAGAGCACGTCAGGCCAAGAGAGCATGGTCGTGCCGCCCGCGAGCAGAACGAGCGGCGCCGCCGCGTCGCCGAAGTGCTCGACCCCGAGCGTGACGCCGTTGGCCTCGACCGTCGTCATGAGACCGACGCCGGCGCAATGACGCCGGCGGGTGTGCGGAGCGAATGGACCTTCGGATGCATCGTCGACCTCCAGGATCGCGTCGGGGATCGGTGGCGCGGGAGCACCGCAGGGCACTCTCTCCAGAGACCCTGCAAGTGCCAGCAGTCATCCTCAGTCACGCGTCTCGGACCTCGTAGCGCAGGTGCAGGGTCGCGGGCGCTTGGAGCGCGCGGACCAGGTCGAGTTCGATGTGCTCAGGGGGAAGGTCGTCGAAGAGTCGCCGGCCCTCGCCGAGCAGCACAGGCCGGAGCTGGATCTCGATGGCGTCGAGCACCCCGCATCGGTGACGTAGTGGACCTGCTCGAACGGGTTCTCGGTCGGTGCCTGGTGGGTCGGAACGAAGATCGGCACGCCGTTGTGATGGTCGTGGGGTCGGATCGCGTCGACGCCGCTCGCGTCGCCGCCCCCGAGCCAGTCCATGAGGCGCATGCCGTTGAGGCCGGCCGGGTTTTGGGCGTCGTCGTGCGGTCCGGTGATGAACCCGTCCAGCGACATCGCCATGGACACGTACACCTGAGACATCGCTCTTCTTCCTTGGCGGGGTCCTGGTTTGCTGATGAGGTGCGCGGCGGGGATGCCGCCCGGATGTGCACCTATAGACCGGGCACCCCGCCCGGACTCATCGATCCCGCGCGCTGTCTCGCTAGCGGCGTGCCACTTCACCTGCGCCCGACGCGCGTCCTCGGTGTGCCGAGGGGCCAGATACGTCTCGTCGGGCTTGGAGCCGTTCGCGGCCCGCCAGACGATCGCGCAGCGGCCGGTCGCGAATGTGACCGCTGACGCGCGGTAGATGGGCCATCGGATCCTTCCTTCCTCGGGGTGGGTGCTGGGGCACACCGAGGGGCCTCTGGAGCACAAGATGCTACGTCTGGCACCAAGTGCTCGGGACGAAGCCGAGCAAGGCAGGCAAACCGTCAGCGCGCCCGACAGGATTCGAACCTGTGACCTCTTGCTCCGGAGGCAAGCGCTCTATCCACTGAGCTACGGGCGCGGGCGCACCGAAGCCTAGCGGTACGAGCAGCGTGCGCGCGAGACGATCCGTGCGCGCGCCGGTACCTTGACCAGCGGCCATGGACCTCTCGCTCTTCTTCGCCGGCACCGCCGGGTCGGTGCCCAGCGCGCGCCGGGGACTGCCGGCGACGCTGATCCGGCGCGGCGCCGACCGGATCCTCGTCGACTGCGGCGAGGGCACCCAGCGCCAGCTGCTGCGCTCGGTGGGGCTGGCCGACGTCACCGACATCTTCCTCACGCACTTCCACGCCGACCACTGGCTCGGGCTGCCGGGGATGCTGAAGTCGTTCGACCTGCGCGACCGCGATCGGCCGCTCACGATCCACGGTCCCGTCGGGACGAAGAAGCTGCTCCACGCGCTGCGCTTCGTGTGGGGCGGCACCGGCTACGAGATCGAGCTCGTCGAGCTGGAGCCGACCGAGACGGTGCGCCGCGACGGCTACGTGATCGCGGCGATCCCCGTGCGCCATCGCGGCCCGGCGTTCGGCTACGCGCTCGTCGAGGACCCGCGTCCCGGGCGCTTCGATGCGGAGCTCGCGCAGCGCCTCGGCGTCCCGTTCGGTCCCGACTTCGGTCGCCTCCAGCGCGGCGAGACCGTCAACGGCGTCACCCCCGAGCAGGTCATCGGGCCCGAGCGGCCCGGGCGCAAGATCGTGCTCTCGGGCGACACCCGCCCGTGCGAGGCGGTCGCCGTGGCCGCCCACCAGGCCGACGTGCTCGTCCACGAGGCGACGTTCATCACCGAGGACGCCCAGCGCGCCGACGAGACCGCGCACTCGACCGCCGCGCAGGCGGCCGCGCTGGCCCGCGACGCCGACGTCGGCCTGCTCGCGCTCACGCACGTCTCGTCGCGCTACCCGCCGAGCCAGATCCGCGACGAGGCACGCGCCGTGTTCGAGCGGACCGAGGTGCCGCGCGACTTCGACGCGATCGACGTGCCGCTGCCCGAGAAGGGCGCGCCGGAGCTCGTCCGCTGGCAGGGCAACGGCCCGCGCGCCGAGGCGCCGCCGGCGGCGGAGCCCGCCGAGGCCGGGCCGTGACACCCGGCCAGCGCTGGGGGCCAGGCTGGCTGACCCTCGGCATCGCCGGCGCCGCCGGATTTCTGCTCGGCGTGGTCGTGCTGGTCATCGCGCGGGGCGTCGTCCACGACGAGGTCCGCACGGTCACCCACACGCGCACGAGGACGGTGATCGAGCAGCCGCGGGTCCCCGACGTCGTCGGCATGACCCTCGGCGACGCGCGCGCCAAGCTCGGGGCCGCCGGCTACCAGGTGAACGCGACCGGCGGCGGCTTCTTCGACGGCCCGTCGGACGGCGACACGGTCAAGCGCCAGGATCCCGCGCCCGGCACGGTCCTCCCGGGCGGCGCGACGGTCACCGTCGACGTCGGCTAGGCCGCGCTGGCCCGCAGCGCGTCGGCGCACCACGTCCACGCCGGAACGGTCGCCGGCACCGGCGGCCAGCCGTGCACCACGCCGAGCTGGATAGCTCCTCGGGCCTCCGGTCGCTGGAGCGTCAAGCGGGTCGGCGCCGGACCCGTTGGTACAGTCATCCGCGGCTCCTTTAACCCGGTCCCGTGAGGCCAGGAAGGACGGAACAGATGGCAGACGAGAAGATCGTCCTCGATCGCGACGACATGCGCCGCACGCTCGTGCGGATCGCCCACGAGATCGTCGAGAAGAACGCCGAGCCCGAGCGGCTCGCCCTGGTGGGGATCCACCGCCGCGGCGCCTTCCTCGCCGCGCGCCTCAAGGGCCTGGTCGACGACCTCCTCGAGGCCGACGTCCCGCTCGGCGACCTCGACATCTCCTTCTACCGCGACGACGTCGAGACCCGCGCCGCCGAGCCCGAGGTCCATGCGTCGCACCTCGACTTCGACGTCGGCGGACGCACCGTGGTGGTCGTCGACGACGTCCTCTTCACCGGGCGGACCGTCCGCGCGGCGATCGAGGCGCTCTTCGACTACGGCCGCCCGGCGCGCGTCCAGCTGGCCGTCGTCGCCGACCGCGGCCACCGCGAGCTGCCGATCCGCCCCGACTACGTGGGCAAGAACCTCCCGACCGCGCGCTCCGAGCACGTCCACGTGCGCCTGGAGGAGCTGGACGGGATCGACGAAGTAGCGATCTCCGAGGTCCAGGAGGCCCTGGTGTGATGCGGCATCTGCTGTCGATCGAGGATCTCGACCGCGAGGCGATCGAGCGGATCGTGGCCCGCGCGGCCTCGTTCGCCGAGGCCTCGGGTCGCGAGATCAAGAAGCTGCCGACGCTGCGCGGCCGCCGCGTCCTGAACCTCTTCTACGAGAACTCGACCCGCACCCGGTCGAGCTTCGAGATCGCCGCCAAGACGCTCAGCGCGGACGTCACGAACTTCTCCGCCAGCGGCTCCAGCGTCGAGAAGGGCGAGTCGCTGAAGGACACCGTCCAGACGCTCTCGGCCTACGACCCGGCTGCGATCGTCATCCGCCACCCGCACGCGGGCGCCGCCGCGATGGTCGCGCGCTGGACGCCCGCCGCGGTGGTCAACGCCGGCGACGGCAAGCACGAGCACCCCACGCAGGCGCTGCTGGACGTCTACACGCTGGCGCGCCGCCTCGGCTCGCTGGAGGGCAAGAACATCTGGATCGTCGGCGACATCGAGCACTCGCGCGTCGCGCGCTCCGACATCCTCGCCTTCACGACGATGGGCGCGCACGTGACCGTGTGCGGCCCGCCGACGCTCATCCCGCGCGGGATCGCGGCGCTCGGCTGCGACGTCCGCTTCACCCTCGACGAGCTGCGGGAGGCCGACGTCGTCTACACGCTGCGGATGCAGAAGGAGCGCATGACCGACGCCTATGTCCCCTCGCTGCGCGAGTACGTCGCCACCTACCAGGTCAACGGCCGCCGCCTGGGCCCGCGCCAGGTGCTGATGCATCCCGGCCCGGTCAACCGCGGCGTCGAGCTGAGCGGCGAGGTCGTGGACTCGCCGCAGGCGGTGATCACCGCGCAGGTCGAGGCCGGGGTCGTCGTGCGCATGGCGGTCCTCTACGAGCTGCTCGCCGGCGCGCGCTCCGGCGCGACCGAGCCGACCGCCCCGGTGCTGGCATGAACCCGGCCAAGCTGACCTCCATCGCCGCGCCCGCGGCGACGCTCGTCGTGCGCAACGCCCACGTCCTGGACCCCAACACGGGCATCGACGCCCCGCACGACGTGATCGTCCGCGACCGCGAGATCGCCGAGATCGCGGCGCCCGGCAGCGCGCAGGCGCCGGCCGGGGCGGAGGTGCTCGACGGCGCCGGCCGCCACCTCTTCCCGGGCTTCGTCGACCCGCACGTCCACCTGCGCACGCCGGGCCAGGAGTACAAGGAGGACCTGGAGACCGGGACGCGCTCGGCGGCGGCCGGCGGCTACTGCGCCGTGGTCGCGATGCCGAACACCGATCCGGTCCTCGACTCGGCGCCGCTGCTGCGCTCGCTGCGCGAGGCGGCCGCCCGCGAGGCGCGGATCCCGGTCGGCTTCATGCCGGCGATCACCCGCGGCATGGGCGGCGCCGACCTCACCGAGATGGCGGAGCTGCGCGCCGAGGGCGCCGTCGGCTTCACCGACGACGGCAAGCCCGTCGCCTCCGCGGGCCTCCTGCGCAAGGCGCTGCGCTACCAGCGGCTCTGCGGCGGCGTGATCGCGCTGCACGAGGAGGATCCGACGCTGAGCGGCAAGGGCGTCATGCACGAGGGCGAGATCTCGGCGCGGCTCGGGTTGGCCGGGATCCCGTCGGTGAGCGAGTCGACGATGGTCGCCCGCGACGCCGCCCTCGCGCTCGACGACGACGCGCGCGTGCACTTCCAGCACCTCAGCGCCTGGCAGTCGGTCGAGGCGCTGGCGGCGGCCAAGGCGGCCGGCGCGCGGGTCAGCGGCGAGGCCTCGCCGCACCATCTGCTGCTCACCGACGAGGCGGTCCTCGGCCTCGACACGCGCCTGAAGATGAACCCGCCGCTGCGCACCGAGCGCGACCGGCAGGCGGTCATCGCCGGCCTGCGCGACGGGACGATCGAGTGCATCGCCACCGACCACGCGCCGCACGCCCACGACGAGAAGGACCGGCCCTTCGAGGAAGCGCCGATGGGCACGACCGGGCTGGAGACCGCGTTCGCCGCGGTCTACACCGAGCTGGTGCAGCCGGGCGTCCTCGCGCTGGACCTCGTGGTCGAGCGGCTGACCGCGGGGGCGCGGCTCATGGAGCTGCCGACGCCGCGGATCGAGGTCGGCGCGCCGGCCAACCTCTGCCTCGTCGACCTCGATGCCACCTGGCAGGTGGGGGAGAGCGGCTACGAGAGCCGCTCGGACAACTGCTGCTTCGCCGGGCGCACGCTGCGCGCCCGCGTCCTGCTCACCGTGGCCGCCGGTGCGGTCGCCTACCGGGAGCGCTCCTTCGCGCTCAGCGCGGCGTAGCCATGGCGTATCTCCTGCTCGAGGACGGCACCCGCTTCGACGGCGACGCGACCGGCGCAGCCGGCCACGTCACCGGCGAGGTCGTCTTCACCACCGGCATGTCGGGCTACCAGGAGTCGGTCACCGACCCCTCGTTCCGCCGGCAGATCATCGTCTTCACGTATCCCCACATCGGCAACTACGGCGTCAGCTCCGCCGCGATGGAATCCGACGCGATCCACGCGCGAGGGGTCGTCATGCGCTCGGCGATCAACCACGCCGACGCGGCGGGCGCCGAGGCCGGCTGGCTGGACTGGCTGGAGCGCGAGGGGATCCCGGCGCTGACCGGCGTCGACACGCGCGCGGTCGTGCGCCACATCCGCGACAAGGGCTCGATGCGCGGCGGGATCTTCCCCGAGGCCACGAGCGAGCGCGAGGCGATGGAGCTCGTCCAGGCCGAGGAGCCGATGACCGGCCTCGACCTGGCCCGCGAGGTCACGCCGCGCGAGGTGGTCGTCCACGGCGCGGGCAACGACGGGCCGCTCGTCGTCGCGATCGACACCGGCATCAAGGGCTCGATCGTGCGCAACCTCGTCGCCCGCGGCGCCCGGGTGGAGCTGCACCCGTGCACGACGCCGGCGGCCGCGCTGGCCGCCCGCGGTGGCGATGCGTACTTCCTCGCCAACGGCCCGGGCGACCCGGCTGCGCTCGGCTACGTCGTCGACACGCTCCGCGCGCTGATCGGCGCCAAGCCGACCTTCGGCATCTGCCTCGGCCACCAGCTGCTCTCGCGCGCAGTCGGGCTGGAGACCTTCAAGCTCCCGTTCGGCCACCGCGGCGCCAACCACCCGGTCAAGGACCTCGCGACCGGGACCGTGGAGATCACCTCGCAGAACCACGGCTTCGCGGTCGTCGGCCCGGGCGGCCAGCAGCGGCTCGACACCGACGCGCCGGTGCGCTGGGAGACCGACTTCGGCGCCGCCCAGCTCTCGCACCTCAACCTCTACGACCGCACGGTCGAGGGCCTCACCCTGCTCGACGTGCCCGGCGGGACGGTCCAGTACCACCCCGAGGCCGGGCCCGGGCCGCACGACAGCCTGTACCTGTTCGACCGCTTCCTGGAGCAGATCGCCCATGCCTAGACGAGACGACCTCAAGAAGATCCTCGTCCTCGGCTCGGGCCCGATCGTCATCGGGCAGGCGGCCGAGTTCGACTACTCCGGCGTGCAGGCCTGCAAGGTCCTGCTCGAGGAGGGCTACGAGGTCGTCCTCGTGAACTCCAATCCGGCGACGATCATGACCGACCCGGAGTTCGCCACGGCCACGTACGTCGAGCCGCTGCTCCCGGGCCCGGTCGCCCAGATCATCGCCAAGGAGCGCCCCGACGCGCTGCTGCCGACGCTCGGCGGCCAGACCGCGCTGAACCTCGCGCGCACGCTGCACGACGATGGCACGCTGGCCGAGTTCGGCGTCGAGCTGATCGGCGCCAACTACGACGCGATCGCCCGCGCCGAGGACCGCGAGCTGTTCCGCGACACGATGGAGGCGGCGGGCCTGAAGATGCCGGCCAGCGCGATCGCCACGACGCTGGAGGAGGCGCTGGCGACCGCCGACGAGATCGGCCTGCCGATCATCGTCCGCCCGGCGTTCACGCTCGGCGGCCAGGGCGGGGGCATCGCCCACACGCGCGAGCAGCTGGCCGAGATCGCCGCGCGCGGGCTGGCCGCCTCGCCGATCACCCAGATCCTGCTCGACCAGTCGGTCATCGGCTGGGGCGAGTTCGAGCTCGAGGTGATGCGCGACCGCAACGACAACTGCGTGATCATCGCCTCGATCGAGAACGTCGACCCGATGGGCGTGCACACCGGCGACTCGGTCACCGTCGCGCCGCAGCAGACGCTGCCCGACCGGCTCTACCAGAAGCTGCGCGACCAGGCCTTCACGGTGATCCGCGCGGTCGGCGTGGAGACCGGCGGCTCCAATGTCCAGTTCGCGGTGCACCCGGCGACCGAGGAGGTGCTGGTCATCGAGATGAACCCGCGCGTCTCGCGGTCGAGCGCGCTGGCCTCGAAGGCGACCGGCTTCCCGATCGCCAAGATCGCGGCGCGGCTCGCGGTCGGGTACGCGCTGGAGGAGATCGACAACGACATCACCCGCCTGACGCCCGCGGCGTTCGAGCCCACCATCGACTACGTGGTCGTGAAGTGGCCGCGGTTCGCGTTCGAGAAGTTCCAGGGCGTCGACGCCCAGCTCTCGACGCACATGAAGTCCGTCGGCGAGGCGATGTCGATCGGGCGCACGTTCGGCCAGGCGTTCCTGAAGGCGATGCGCTCGCGCGAGCTGGACACGCCGGCCGAGCTGGACGGGACGCTCGACGAGCTGCTGGCGCGCCTGGAGGCCCCCGGCTGGGACCGCTACGACATCCTGCTGGAGGCGCTGCGCCGCGGCGCGAGCGTCGAGGAGCTGCAGCGCCGGACCGGGATCGACCCGTGGTTCCTGCGGGAGCTGCAGCAGCCGGCGATCGACCCGGACGCGGTCTTCGCCGGCGAGCGGACGTTCAAGTCGGTCGACACGTGCGCGGCCGAGTTCGAGGCGCGCACGCCGTACTTCTACTCGGGCTGGGAGCGGCGGGCCGACCACGAGGTCGAGCGCGGTGAGAAGCCCTCCGTGATGATCCTCGGCTCCGGGCCGAACCGGATCGGCCAGGGGATCGAGTTCGACTACTGCTGCGTCCACGCGGCGATGACCGTCCGCGAGTCCGGCCGCGACGCGGTGATGGTCAACTGCAACCCGGAGACCGTCTCCACCGACTACGACACCTCCGACCGCCTGTACTTCGAGCCGCTGACGCTCGAGGACGTGCTCGGCGTGGTCGAGGTCGAGCGCCCCGAGGGCGTCATCGTCCAGTTCGGCGGCCAGACGCCGCTGAAGCTCGCCGCCGGCCTGCAGGCGGCGGGCGTGCCGCTGCTGGGCACGAGCGTGGACGCGATCGACCGGGCCGAGGACCGCGGCCGCTTCGGCGCGCTGCTGGCCGAGCTCGGCTTCCAGGCGCCGCCGTACGCGACCGCGCACTCCGTCCAGGAGGCGATCGCGGCGGCGCCCGGCGTCGGCTTCCCGCTGCTGGTGCGGCCGTCGTACGTGCTGGGCGGGCGGGCGATGGAGATCGTCTACTCGCTCGACGGCCTCGCGGCCTACTTCGACCGGGTGCAGCCCTCGGGCGAGATCTACCTCGACCGCTTCCTCGAGAACGCGATCGAGGTCGACGTCGATGCCCTCTGCGACGGCGAGACGGTCTGGATCGGCGGGATCATGCAGCACGTCGAGGAGGCCGGCATCCACTCCGGCGACTCGGCCTGCGCGCTGCCGCCGCACTCGCTGGGCGCCGACGATCTCGCCGAGATCCGGCGCCAGACCGAGGGCATCGCGCTCGGGCTGGGGGTCGTCGGGCTCATCAACATCCAGTTCGCAGTCGCCGGCGGCGAGGTCTTCGTCATCGAGGCCAACCCGCGCGCGTCGCGGACCGTGCCGTTCGTCTCCAAGGCGATCGGCGTGCCGCTGGCCAAGATGGCCTGTCGGCTCATGCTCGGCGAGAAGGTCGGCGACCTGGGGCTGCCCGACGACCCGATGGCGGGCGAGCACGTCTCGGTCAAGGAGGCGGTGATGCCGTTCAACCGCTTCAGCGGCGCCGACGCGCTCCTGGGGCCGGAGATGCGCTCGACCGGCGAGGTCATGGGCGTCGCCTCGGATTTCCCGTCGGCGTTCGCGAAGGCGCAGGCGGCGGCCGGCTCGGCGCTGCCGCAGGCGGGCACGGTCTTTCTCAGCGTGACCGACTCCGACAAGGCCGCGGTGATCGGCATCGCGCTGCTGCTCAGCGACCTCGGCTTCTCGATCGTCGCCACGCGCGGGACCGCGCAGGCGATCCGCGGCTACGGCGTCCCGGTGGAGTCGCTGAACAAGATCGCCGAGGGCTCACCGCACGTGGTCGACCGGATCCTCGAGGGCGGCGTGGACCTCGTCATCAACACGCCGACCGGCTCCGGCGCCCGCTCCGACGGCTGGGAGATCCGCCGCGCCGCCGTGGCGCGCGGGATCCCGTGCATCACGACGCTCTCCGGCGGCTACGCGGCAGCCCGCGCGATCCGCGCCGCGCGCGAGGGCGAGCCGGAGGTGCGGTCGCTGCAGGAGATCCACGCGCGGGTGGTGCCGGCGGCGTAGCGCCGCCGCTCACATCCCCGCGCCGACCGCGTCCTGCACCCGCGCATACCCCTGCGCCCGCGCGATCACCGCGAGCTCCCGGCCCAGGTCCGCGGCGAAGGTCGGGCCCTCGTAGACGAACGCGGTGTAGACCTCGAGCAGCGTCGCTCCGGCGAGGATCCGCTCCCAGGCGTCCTGCGCGGTCTCGATGCCGCCCACGGACACGAGCAGCAGCCGATCGCCGACGCGCGATCGCAGGCGCCGCAGGACCTCCAGCGAGCGCTCCTTCAGCGGCGCGCCCGAGATGCCGCCGCCCTCGAACGCGGCGGCGGCGCGGGGGCGGTCGTGGCGCAGCGCGCCGCGGTCGCTCGTCGTGTTCGTCGCGATCATGCCGGCGAGCCCCAGCTCGAGCGCCAGATCGGCGATCGCGTCGAGCTCCTCGTCGGCGAGGTCGGGGGCGACCTTCAGCAGCACCGGCCGGCCGGCGCCCTGCTCGACCACCGCGTCGAGGATCGGGCGCAGCGCGCTCGGGTCCTGCAGCGAGCGCAGCCCGACCGTGTTCGGCGAGCTGACGTTGACGACGAGGAAGTCGCTGACCGGCGCGACCGCGGCGGTCGAGCGCCGGTAGTCGTCGGCGGCCGCCTCCAGCGGCGCCACCTTGGACTTGCCCACGTTCGCGCCGACCAGGCCGGCAGCGCGGTCGCGCGCGCCCAGCCGCCGTGCCGCGGCCGCCGCTCCGTCGTTGTTGAACCCGAAGCGGTTCAGCAGCGCCCGGTCGCCCGGGAGGCGGGCGAGGCGAGGCGGCTCGTTGCCGGGCTGGGGTACGGCGGTGACCGTCCCGACCTCGACGAAGCCGAAGCCCAGCGCGAGCAGCCCGTCGAAGAGGCGCGCCTCCTTGTCGAAGCCCGCGGCGAGGCCGATCGGGCTCGGCAGCTGGGCGCCGAGGGCGCTCGTCCGCAGGGCCGGGTCGGTGGGCGTCAGCCGGGCGCCGACCGCGGCGCGCAGCGGCGCCACGAACGCGATCGTTCGCAAGGCGAGCGCTCCGAGCCGGTGGGCCGCCTCGGCGGGCAGGAGGAAGAGGAGGGGGCGGAGGAGCCGACGGTACGCCATGTCCGCGACAGTCTCCCAGCTTCGCCGCGAAAACGCCTGCAAAATTGGGGGCTCGGGGGTCAACCAGCCTCCACAGCTGTCGACCTCAACTTGAGGTCCAGACAGATTTGCCGGTCACGCCTTGATCGGCCGTCGCTCCTATGTAGACTCGCCGCTCATGCCGCCGACCCCTTCGAACACCGCCTCCAAGCCCTCGGCGGCCCCGGAACGCTCCCTGGTCCAGCGGATGGAGGCCCTCCAGCGTGCGAACGAGATTCGCACCCGCCGCGCCCAGCTGAAGCGTGACCTCCGCGCCGGGCGTGAGTCCATCCACCAGCTGCTGCTCGACCCGCCCGACTGGGTGGAGACCGCCAAGGTCTTCGACATGCTGCTCGCGGTGCCGAAGTACGGGCGCGTGAAGGTCAACAAGATCCTCCAGCAGTGCCGCATCTCGCCGTCCAAGACGATCGGCGGGCTCTCGGAGCGCCAGCGCGCCGAGCTCGTCGGGATGCTCCACCGCTGAGCGCCGTCTTCGTCATCACGGGCCCTTCAGGGGTCGGCAAGGGCACGCTCATCCGCGCGCTGCTGCAGCGGGTCCCCGAGCTGGAGCTCGCCGTCAGCGCGACGACCCGACGGCCGCGCCCTGGGGAGACCCAGGGCGTGGACTACCACTTCCTCTCCGACGAGGCGTTCCAGCAGCGCATCGACGCCGGCGCGTTCGTCGAGTGGGCCGAGTACTCCGGCCGCCGCTACGGCACGCTGCGCTCCGAGCTGGAGGACCGCGTCCGCGCCGGTCGTCCGGTCGTCCTGGAGATCGACCTCCAGGGCGCACGTCAGGTCCGCCGGACCGTGCCCGAGGCCGTCCAGGTCTTCATCGCGCCCCCGTCGCCGGAGACGCTGCGCCTGCGCCTCGTCGGTCGCGGGACCGACTCGCCCGACGACATCGAGCGCCGCCTGCGGGTCGCCGAGCGCGAGCTCGCCGCCCGTGGGGAGTTCGGCCACGTCGTCGTCAACGACCGCCTCGAGGACGCCGTCGACCAGCTCGTGGCGATCGTGCGGGGCGAGCTCGGCGAGGCGGTACCCTCAAGCCCATGATCAGCCCCCGCATCGACCGGCTCCTCGAGAACGTCGACTCGAACTACGCCTCGGTGATCGTGGCCGCCAAGCGGGCGCGCCAGATCAACTCCTACTACCACAACCTCGGGGAGGGGACGTTCGACGAGTTCCCGCCGCCAATGGTCGACACGGCGTCGAAGAACTATCTGACGATCGCCCTCGAGGAAGTGGCCGAGGGCAAGCTCAAGTACCAGTACCGGTAGGGGCGCAAGCCGGAGGAGGGGAAGCGCGGTGGCCCGGATCCTGCTCGGGGTCAGCGGAGGCATCGCCGCCTACAAGGCGCTGGAGCTGGTCCGGCTGGCCACCGCGGCAGGCCACGCCGTCCGCGTCGTGCAGACGCCGACGAGCCAGCGGTTCGTCGGGGCCGCCTCCTTCGCGGCGGTCACCGGCGCGCCCGTCCTCACCGACGAGTTCGAGCGCGACCCGGCCCGGGGCGCGTTCCCCGACCAGGCCGCGCCCGAGCACGACCCGCTCTCGCACCTCGAGCTGGTCCGCAACGCGGACGCGTTCCTGATCGCGCCGGCGACCGCGAACACGATCGCCAAGCTCGCCCACGGGCTGGCCGACAACCTCCTCACCAGCGCGGCGCTCGCCGCCCGCTGCCCGCTCGTCGTGGCGCCCGCGATGAACGACGGCATGTGGGCCCACGCCGCCACGCGGGCGAACGTCGCGACGCTGCGCGAGCGCGGCGCGACCGTGCTCGAGCCCGGCGTCGGCCGGCTGGCCTCCAAGGGCGAGGCCGGCACCGGCCGCCTGCCCGAGCCGGCGCAGCTGCTGGCGGCCGTCGAAGCGGTGCTCCCGGCCGCCGCGAGCGGACCGATGGAGGGCCTGCGCGTGCTGGTCTCCGCGGGCGGCACGCGCGAGCCGATCGACGCCGTCCGCTACGTCGGCAACCGCTCGTCGGGACGGATGGGGCTGGCGCTGGCCGAGGCCGCCGCCGCCCGCGGCGCCGAGGTGACCGTCGTCGCCGCCAACGTCGCGCTGGCCGTCGACCCGCGCGTCGAGGTCGTCGCCGTCGAGACCGCCGCGCAGCTGCAGGCCGCGTGCGAGGAGCGCTTCGACGCCTGCGACCTCCTGCTCATGGCCGCGGCGGTCGCCGACTTCCGCCCGGCGCAGGTCGCGCCGCGCAAGCTGAAGAAGGACGAGGTCGGCGACGAGCTGGCGATCGCGATGGAGCGCACGCCCGACGTGCTCGCCGGGCTCGCCGCGCGCCGGCGCACCGGGCAGACGCTCGTCGGCTTCGCCGCCGAGACCGGCGCCGAGGCCGTCGCCTACGGCCGGCGCAAGCTCACCGCCAAGCGCCTCGACGCGGTCGTGGTCAACGACGTCGCGGCGCCCGGTGCCGGGTTCGACGTGGCCACCAACGAGGTCACGATCGTCACGGCCGACGGCGAGCAGCATGTGGCGCTGGCCGCCAAGGAGCAGATCGCCGGCGCGATCCTCGACGCCGTGCTCGCCCTGCGCGGCGCGTCCACGCCCTCCGTCGCGGGTACGAAGCGGCCATGAGACCCCGCGGGTCCTCACCCACGACGGCTTCGGCCCGCCGAGCGGTCCCGTCGTGAGCACGGCGGAGCGCCTGCCGCCCGGCGAGGCCGCCGACGCGGCGGACGCGCTGCGCCGGGTGGCCGAGAACGTCCGCCGGGCCGTGGAGGTCCGCGACGACGTGCTGGACGCGGTGCTCGTCGCCCTCGCCGCCGAGGGCCACGTGCTGGTCGAGGACCTGCCCGGCGTGGGCAAGACGACGCTCGCGCGGGCCCTGGCGCGCTCGCTCGACCTCAGCTTCGCGCGCGTCCAGGGCACCGCCGATCTGCTCCCGGCCGACCTGATCGGCGTCAACGTCTACAACGCGGGCGACGGCTCGTTCTCGTTCCGCCCCGGCCCGATCTTCGCCAACGTCGTGCTCGTCGACGAGATCAACCGCGCGTCGCCGAAGACCCAGTCTGGACTGCTGGAGTGCATGCAGGAGCGCCACGTCAGCGTCGACCGCACGACCCACGAGCTGGCGCGGCCGTTCCTGGTCTTCGCCACCCAGAACCCGGTCGAGTTCGAGGGCACCTACCCGCTGCCCGAGGCGCAGGTCGATCGCTTCATGGTCCGCGTCTCGCTCGGCTACCCGTCGCGCGGATCGGAGATGGCGATGCTCGCCGACCACGAGCGCGGCGACCGGCTGGCGGCGCTCGACCCGGTCGCGACGGCATCGGAGGTCCTCGCCGTCCAGGAGGCGGCCGCGGCCGTCCACGCGTCCGACGCGCTGCGCGCCTACGTCGTCGACCTCATCGCGCGCACGCGCAGCGACCCGCGCGTCGAGCTCGGCGCCTCGCCCCGCGCGGGGCTCATGCTGCTGCGCGCGGCCAAGGCCCGCGCGCTGCTGGACGCCCGCAGCCACGCGCTTCCCGACGACGTCCAGGCGCTCGCGTCCCCCGTGCTCGCCCATCGGATCCTCCTCGGCCCCGAGGCGGTCGGGGAGACCGCCGAGGCGGTCGTCGCCGACGCGGTGGCGGCCACGCCCGCGTTGTAGGAGCCGACTCGCGATGCGCGCCCGTCTGCAGCCGATCGACGCGGCAGGCGGCCTGCGCATCTTCGGACTCGGCGTCGCGCTGCTGGCCGCCGCGGCGATCTTCGACTGCGAGCCGCTCTTCGTGCCGGCGGCGGCGTTCCTCCTCGTCGCGCTCGTCGCCGGAGCGTGGGTCGGGCTCGGGTTCGCCGGGTCCCGCGTCGGACGCGAGCTGACGGCGCGACGCGTCACCGAGGGGGAGCCGGTCCATGCGACCCTGCGCGCGCGGGGCGGGCCGCTCGGGCTCGTGGGCGCCTCGCTGGACGATCCGCTGCTCGCGGCGCCGCGCCCGCTGCCGGCCGCCGAGCGCGAGGTGCGCCTGCGCGTCGACGCGCGCTTCGAGCGACGCGGACCGCGTGCGCTCCCGCCGCCGGCGCTCCTCTTCGCCGATCCGCTCGGGCTCGTGCGCGCCCGGCGCGAGGCGGCCGGTCCACCGGCGTCGCTGCTCGTGCTGCCGCGGCTGGAGCCGGTCGTCGCGCTGCGCGGCGGTGGCGGCGGCGACGGGACGGGCGCGGCGGGCCGTGGCGTGGCGCACGGCGCGGCCGAGGTCGAGCTCGACGGCCTGCGCCCGGCGCCGCCGGGTGGCGCTGCTTCGCGGATCCACTGGCCGGCGCTGGCGCGCGGCGCCGGGCTGATGGAGCGGCGCCTGCGCCCGGAGGCCGACGCACGCCCGCTCGTCGCGCTCGACGCACGGGCGCCCGCCGACGAGGCGGCGCTCGACGCGGCGGTGCGGGCGACCGCGTCGCTGGCCGTCCACCTGGCGCGCCTGGGCGGGTGCGCGCTGCTGCTGCCGGGGGACCGGCGGGCGGTGACGCTGGACGCCGAGCTGCACGGCTGGACCGCGCTGCACGTGCGTCTGGCGCTGTTGGAGGCGGGCCAGGGCCCGCTGCCCGCGGCGCTCTCGGCCCGGCGGGGACCGATCCTCCTCGTCCTGGCGCGCGTGCCCGCCCGCGCGCCGCGCCTGCTCGCGGCGTCGCCCTCGTCGCATCGGGTCCTCGTCGTGCCCGGTCCGATGCCCGGGCGCCGCACCGCTTTCGCCGTCGGCGGCTGCCACGGGTACGTGCTGGCGCGCGCCGGGATGGAGGCCGCGGCATGAGCGTCGCCGCCCCGCCGCGCCCGCCCGCGGACCGGCCGCCGCGGCCCGCGCGCGCGCCCGCCGCCGGCGGCCCGCCGCCCGCCGCGCCCGTCGCTCGCACCACCGAGGCCTGGGCCCGCGAGGCCGTCCGCTTCACCGCGCTCGGCCTGTTGCTCGTCCTCAGCCTCGTGCGCTGGTTCCAGCTGCTGCACGAGCCGCCCGCCGGCCGCGCCGTGGCGTTCGCGCTCGCCGCGACGGTCGTCGCCGCCGCGCTCAGCCTCGTGCCCCGCCGTCGCGCGGCCGCCACGCTCGCCGCCGCCGTCGCGCTCTTCGCAGGGGCGCTGCTCGCGGCCGGCGTCCCCGCGGCGCTGCTGGACCCGCGCGACTGGGGGCAGCTCGCCCGCGGGCTGATCGACGGGATCGGCGCGCTGCCCGGGGTCACCGTGCCCTACCGCGGCATCGACCCGTGGGTGCAGATCACGATCGCGGCGGGCGGCGCGCTGCTCGTCGCGCTCGCCGCGTTGGCCGCCGGCACCGGGCGGCGCGGCTGGACGCTCGTCGCGCTCGGCGTGGTCTTCGCCCATCCGGCGATCCAGATGTCTGCCGATCAGCCGTGGCTCGTCGGCGCCGCGTTCGCGCTGCCGTTGCTCGTCCTCGTGCTCGTCGACGCGGTCCCGGTCCGGCTGGCGGGCCTCGGCGCGGCGCTGGTCGTCGCGGCCGTCCTGCTCGCCATGGTCGTCGCCCCGCGGCTCGACGGCGACGGCCCGATCGTGGATGTGCAGGACCTCGCGTCGGCCTTCGAGCCGCCCCAGCCCGACCGCTTCGACTGGAGCCATGGCTACGGCCCGCTGGACTGGCCGCGCGACGGCCGCACCCTCTTGCGCGTGCGGGCGACGCGCCCGGCGTACTGGAAGGCCGAGGACCTGGACCTGTTCGACGGGCTGCGCTGGCGCTCCGCGCCGGCCGCCAACCCGCTCGTGCCGATCGCCGAGGGCCTGCCCGCGCATCCGCAATGGCGCGAGGAGGTGCGGGTGACGGTTCGCGGCCTGTCGACGTCGCAGTTCGTCGCGCCGGGGGAGACCCTCTCGATCTCCCGCTCGCCACGCCGGCCGGTCGGCACGCGGCCGGGCGGGTTCTCGGTCGCCGCCGGCGCCAGCGAGCTCGACCAGGGCGACGCGTACCTCGCCGAGTCCTACGTCGCGCGTCCCAAGCCGGACGAGCTGCGCGCCGCGACCGGGATCACGCCCGGCTTCCTCGGCGACGAGCTCTCGATGCTCGCGCCGCCCGACGGGTCGATGGGCCGCACGCTCATCCGCTTCGCGCCGTTCGGCACGGGCGCCTTGGCGTACTCCGCCGGCCCGGGCGTCGGGCCCGACGAGGCGGTGGCGATCCTGCGCCGCACCGGCTATGGGCCGACCTACGACCTCGCGCAGCGGCTGGCGGCCGGGGCCAGCTCGCAGTACGAGGTCGTCCAGCGCGTCGTGCGCCACCTCTCGTCCTCGCGGTTCGTCTACCAGGAGGAGGTGCCGAGCCACCGGCTCGCCGTGCCCGCGTTCCTCTTCGAGGACCGCGCCGGGTACTGCCAGCACTTCTCCGGCGCGATGGCCCTGCTGCTGCGGATGGCGGGCGTCCCGGCGCGCGTCAGCGCCGGCTTCGCACCGGGCCAGTTCGACGCCAAGCGCCGGGAGTACCTCGTCCGCGACCTCGACGCCCACTCGTGGGTCGAGGTGTGGTTCGCGGGGATCGGCTGGGTGACGTTCGACCCGACGCCGGCCCAGGCGCCGGCGCGCAGCGAGTCCACGCGCGCGGGCGCGCTCGGCCCCGGCGTGATCCCCGGCGGCCCGGGGCTGCGCAGCATCGTCGGGCGCGGCGCGGACCTCGGCCCGGGCGGCGGGTCGCCGGCGCCGGTCCCGAGCGAGGGTGGCTCGGGCGTGCCGTGGCTCGCCTTCGTCGCGGCGGCGTGCGCCGCGCTCGCGGGACTCGTGGGGCGGGGGTGGTGGCGGCGCCGCCGCGCGGTCGCGCGGCCCGACCCGCTGGAGGCCGAGATCGCCGAGCTCGAGCGCGCGCTGCAGCGCACCGGCCGGCCCGCGAAGACCGCGACGACGCTGCGCGAGCTCGAGCGTCGCTTCCGCCACGATCCCGGCGCGGCCGGGTACGTCCGGGCGCTCGCCGCGCGCCGCTACGCCGGCGCGTCACGCGGCCCGACGGCGGGCGACCGGCGGGCCTTGCGGGCGGCGCTGGCGCGCGGGCTCGGCGTCAGCGGCCGGCTGCGCGCCCTCTGGGCGCTGCCGCCGCGGCGCCTACACTGACGCAGACGAGATGGCTGATCACGTCTACGACCTCTTCCAGCGCGGGACGGCGCTGCTCGAGGGCGGCGACTACCACGCGGCGACCATCCCGCTCGCCCGCGCGCGCGACCTCGAGCCCGACAAGACCTCGATCCGCGAGGCGCTCGGCCGCGCGCTGTTCCACGCCCGCCGCTACGACGAGGCCGCCACCGAGTTCGAGGCGGTGGTCGACCGGGCGCCGACGAACGACTTCGCGCTGTTCTGCCTGGGTCGTTCGCTCCAGCAGCTCGGCCGCCATCGCGAGGCGCGCCGGCCGCTGGCGCTGGCCGCGCAGCTGCGCCCGGAGCGGCGCGACTACCGCCGCTACCGCGACCAGGCCCGCCGCCGCGCCGCCTGACCGGCTCCCGGGCCGCGCCCGCCTCAGCCGGTGGCGGCGAGCCTGCGCAGGTCCGCCGCGGCGGCCACGAGGATGCCGAGCAGGCGGTCGAGCTCGCGTGCGTCGACGGCCCGCTCGGGGAGGTCGCCGACGACCCACACCGCCCCGGCGCCGGTCTGCGCGTAGCGGACGATCGCCAGCGAGCGGTTGCGGACGAGCAGCTCGTGCTCGTCGACCTGCCCGGGGCCGAGCACCTCGGCCTGTGCGCGCAGCAGGCCTTGGCGCAGACGGAGGCCGACATGCAGCGGCCAGCCGGCCACGTCGGCGGCGCTGAGGCCCCACTGGTCGGGGGCGACGCGGCGGGTCTCGGCGTCCACCTCGGCGAGGTACGCGTCGATCGTGGCGGCGGTCATGCGGCCATCGTTGCAGGGCTTGTGGCCCACGGAGGGAGTGCTAGGCTCAATGCACAGCTTTCGTATGCCGGCCCTGGGGGCCGGAGCCGTACCGAAAGTGGGCGATCGCCCGCTTTTTTTGTTTCTTGGACCCTGATGCAGCGAGGAAGGAGGGAAGGAATGCACCCGATCCAGAGCCAGATCGAGGCGAAGCTCGCCACGTCCGCCCCGGACGTCGAGGTGCTGCTCGCCGAGGTCTCCGGTGAGACGGTCCGCCTCTTCATCGACCATCCGGACGGGGTCTCGCTCGACCTGTGCGAGCAGGTCACGCATCTCCTGCCCGACGTCCGCGAGCGGTACGCGCTCGAGGTCTCCAGCCCGGGGAGCGCCCGTCCGCTCTCCAAGCCCGCCCACTTCCGCCGCTTCCTCGGCCGCCGCGCCCGCGTGCGCACGCGCGAGGAGCGCGACGGGCACCGGTCCTTCACCGGCGAGCTGGTCGGCGCCTCCGACAGCGAGGTCACGATCGCCGCGAGCACCGGGGTCGTCGCGATCCCGTACGACGACATCACCCGTTCGAACCTCGTCGAGGAGTAGCCAGCATGTCCCGAGAAGTCGTTGAGGCCATGACCGTGCTCGCGCGTGAGAAGGGCATCTCGCACGAGAAGCTCATGCTCGCGCTGCAGGACGCGCTGCTGGCCGCCTACAAGAAGCAGCCGGGCTCGGCGAAGTACGCCCGCGTCGAGCTCGACCCCGACACCGCGGACTTCCGCGTCATCGAGCTGATCATCCCCGAGCGCCTGGAGGCGCAGCTCATCGTCGAGACGATCGACGAGGGCACGGTCGTCGATCCCGAGACCGGCGAGCTGCGCGAGCCGGAGGACCCGGAGATCGACCCGATCAAGTTCGAGCAGTACAAGGACCAGATCGACGAGCGTGACGTCACGCCCGACGACTTCGGCCGCATCGCCGCGCAGACCGCCAAGCAGGTCATCCTGCAGCGCATCCGCGAGGCGGAGCGCGACATGATGTACGAGGAGTACCGCGACCGGGTCGGCGAGCTCGTCACCGGCATCGTCCAGCAGAAGGACGCGCGCTACACCCTCATCCAGCTGCGCGAGCGCGTCGAGGCGCTGCTGCCCAAGTCCGAGCAGGTCGAGGGCGAGCGCTACGAGCACAACCAGCGCGTCAAGGCGGTCATCAAGGAGGTCTCGCCCTCCACGAAGGGGCCGTCGATCATCGTCAGCCGTCGTGATCCCGAGCTGATCAAGTCGCTCTTCGAGCTCGAGGTCCCCGAGATCGCCGACGGCCTCGTCGAGATCGAGAACGTCGCCCGCGAGCCCGGCTACCGCTCCAAGATCGCGGTCGTCTCGCACGCCGACGGCGTCGATCCGGTCGGTGCCTGCGTCGGCCCGCGCGGCTCGCGCGTGCGCATGGTCGTCTCCGAGCTGCGCGGCGAGAAGATCGACATCATCCCCTACAACGACGAGCCCGCTCGGTTCGTCGCCAAGGCGCTCAGCCCGGCCCGCGTGCGCGAGGTGCTCGTCGACGACGAGGCCAAGCAGGCCACCGTGATCGTCCCCGACGACCAGCTCTCGCTGGCGATCGGGCGCGAGGGCCAGAACGCCCGCCTGGCCGCTCGCCTGACCGGCTGGCGCATCGACATCAAGTCCGAGACCGAGTTCGCCACCGAGGACCACGGCGGCGACGAGGGCGAGGACGAGGTCGGCGACGGGCGCTGCCACGCGATCCTCGCCAACGGCCGCCGCTGCCCGAACGCCGCGCTGGCCGGCTCGCGCTACTGCGGCCTGCCGGCCCACCAGGCGCTCGTGGACTACGACACCGACGACGTCACGGTCCTCACCGGCGAGGGCGACGACGAGGACGAGGTCGAAGTCGAGGAGGCGACCGGCGAGGCCGAGGAGACCGTCCCGGTGGAGATCGAGACCGAGGAGGACGCCGAGGTCGCCCCGATCGCGGCCGAGGACCGCGGGCTGGAGCCCGCGCCGGAGTCGGCTGAGCCGACCGGCGAGGCCGAGGCCTCCTGACGGAGCCGATCAGACGCTGCGCGGGGTGCGGCGAGCGCGCCCCGCAGCGCGCCCTGCTGCGCCTGGCGCTCGTCGACGGCGGCCGCGCGGTGTTCGACCGCGAGCGGCGCCTCGGCGGTCGCGGCGCCTACGTCCACCCCGACCCCGCGTGCCTGCGCCGCGCGGTCGCGCGCGGCGGCCTCGCGCGAGCCTTCAAGACTCGTGTGTCGTCGGCGCCCAACCATCTAGACTCGGAATAGCCCATGGCAAAGAAGCGCATCGCGGACATCGCCGAAAAGCACGGCCTCAACGCCAAGGACCTCTCCCGGCAGCTCCAAGAGGCCGGCTTCAGCGTCCCCTCACCGAACTCCACCATCGACGAGAAGCTCGCGCTGAGCGTCGTCAAGGCCAACGAGCCCACCAACGGGGCCAACCACCCGCAGCGCATCGGCGACCTGCCGCCCGACCAGCAGCGGCGCCGCCCGCAGCAGCAGCAGGGCCAGGGCCAGGGCGGCGGCGGCCAGCGCCAGGGCGGTCGCGACGGGCGCGGCCCGGGCGGCGGCCAGCGCGGCCAGGGCGGCCAGCGGGGTCCCGGTGGTCAGCGCCCCGGCGGCCCGAGCGGACGGCCGCCCTCGGTGGGAACCGGCCGCGGTCCGCGCATCGTCGGCGGCACCCCGACCCCGAGCGCCAGTGGTGGCGGCGGCGGCTCGCGCTCGGCGCGGCCGACCCGCGACGACCAGCGCACCGGCGAGCGCGCGCCGGCCCAGGCGGGCGGGCGTCGCCGCGTCGTCATCGACTCCCAGGCCGCGCGCCGCGGCCCCGGCGGCCCCGGCGGTCCGGGCGGCCCCGGCGGCCCGGGCGGCGGTCCGCCGCGCCGTCCGCCGCGCAGCCGCGGACGCCGCCGCCGCGGGACCTACGACGACACGGTCCAGCCGCTGGACGTCAAGGCCCAGGGCGCGATCGACAAGGTCAAGGTCAACTCGGGCTCGACGGTCAAGGACGTCGCGGAGTACTTCGGCGTCGCGGTCCCGGAGATCATCAAGAAGCTCATGACGCTCGGCGAGATGGCGACGCTCACGCAGACGCTGTCCGACGACGCGATCCAGGTCCTGGCCGACGAGTTCGATCGCGAGATCGAGATCGTCCACGCCGCCGACGACGTCGACGCCGAGCCGGTCTACGAGGACGACGACGCCGACCTCGTCGAGCGCCCGCCGGTCGTGACGATCATGGGCCACGTCGACCACGGCAAGACGTCGCTGCTGGACGCCATCCGCCAGACGGAGGTCGCCGCGGGCGAGGCCGGCGGCATCACCCAGCACATCGGCGCCTACCAGGTCCACCACAACGAGAAGGCGATCACCTTCCTGGACACCCCGGGCCACCAGGCGTTCACCGCCATGCGCGCCCGCGGCGCCAAGGTGACCGACATCGTGGTCCTCGTCGTGGCCGCCGACGACGGCGTCAAGCCGCAGACCGAGGAGGCGATCGACCACGCCCGCGCCGCCGAGGTGCCGATCGTCGTCGCCGTCAACAAGATCGACAAGGAGGGGGCGGACCCCACGCGGGTGCGCACCGAGCTGACGCAGCGCAACCTCCAGCCGGCCGACTGGGGCGGCGACACCGAGTACGTCGACGTCTCGGCCAAGACGAAGGACGGGCTCGAGGACCTGCTCGAGACCATCCAGGTGGTCACCGAGCTGCAGGAGCTGAAGGCCAACCCCGACGCGGACGCGTCCGGCCACGTCATCGAGTCCAAGCTCGATCCGGGCCGCGGCCCCGTGGTGTCGATCCTCATCGACCGCGGCACGCTGAAGGTCGGCGACGCGCTCGTCGCCGGCGCGGACTGGGGCAAGGTCCGCGCCATGACCGACTACAAGGGCGATCGGCTGAAGTCCGCCGGCCCGGGCGACCCGGTCGAGGTCCTCGGCTTCGACGGCGTCCCCGAGGCAGGCGAGTTCGTCCACGTGGTCGAGAGCGACAAGCGCGCCCGCACCCTGGCCGCCGAGCGCGCCAACCGCCTCAAGACCGAGGCGATCGCGCGCCGCTCGGGCCGCAAGGTCTCGCTCGAGGACGTCTTCGCGCGGGTCAAGGAGGGCGAGTCCAAGGAGCTCAACCTCGTCGTCAAGGCCGACGTGGCCGGCTCGCTGGAGGCGATCGAGGACGAGATCGCCAAGCTGCCGCAGACCGAGGTCTTCGCCCAGGTCATCCACCGCGGCGTCGGCGGCATCAACGAGTCCGACATCATGCTCGCCGCCGCGTCCGACGCGGTCGTGCTCGGCTTCAACGTGCGCCCGGTGGGCGACGCGGCGTCGCTGGCCGATCACGAGGGCGTCGAGATCCGCACGTACTCGGTGATCTACCGGGCCATCGAGGAGCTCAAGGCGGCGATGGAGGGCATGCTCGAGCCCGAGGAGGTCGAGGAGTCGATCGGCAAGGCCGAGGTACGCCAGACGTTCCGCGCGTCGCGGATCGGCGTCATCGCCGGCTCCTACGTCACCGACGGCTTCATCCGCCGCGGCGCCAAGGCGCGCCTGGTGCGCGACGGCACGGTCGTGTACGACGGCGAGATCGAGTCGCTGCGCCGCTTCCAGGACGACGTGCGCGAGGTCCAGACGGGCTTCGAGTGCGGCATCGTGCTGCGCAACTTCCAGGACGTCAAGGAAGGCGACCTCGTGGAGGCGTACGAGACGAAGCGGGTCGAGCGCGAGCTGTCCTAGGGATCCGATCCGTTCCGCGCCGTGAGCGCCTACGTCGCCCTGCTGCTCATCGACCTCCACTTCCCGGAGGCCGGCTCGCTGAAGGCCAAGCGCAAGGAGCTGCAGTCGCTGAAGGCGCAGCTGCACGGGCGACTGGGCTGCGCCGTCGCCGAGGTGGACCACCAGGACACCTGGCAGCGGTCGCAGCTCTCGGCCGCCCTGACCAGCGGCTCGCTGGCGCAGCTGGACCGGCAGGTCGACGCGGTGGAGCGCTGGCTGCTGGCCCGGTGTCCGGACGGTGCGACCGTTCAGAGATTCGTGACGTCTGCCGAGGACATAGGATGAGCAGCGACCGCATGCGTCGCGTCGACGAGGCCGTCCGCCAGGTCGTCGGCGATGCCGTGGCGCACGATCTCAAGGACCCTCGCGTGGGGTTCGTCACCGTGACCGACGTCAAGACCAGCCCCGACCTGCGCCGCGCCCGTGTGTACGTGAGCGTCCTCGGCAACCGCAAGGAGCGCCAGGCGTCGCTCGCCGGGCTGGCGTCGGCCCACGGCTTCCTGCAGCGGCGCGTGGCCTCCGAGCTGCGCCTCAAGAACACCCCCGAGCTCGACTTCGTCCTCGACGAGACGAGCGAGAACGCCTTCCGGCTGGAGCGACTGATCGAGCGCGAGGTCGGCGCGGAGTGAGTGTCCAGGACCTCACCACCCGCGAGCGGGTGATCGACGAGATCCGCACGGGCGAGCGCTTCCTGCTCGTCACCCACGAGAACCCCGACGGCGATGCGCTCGGCTCGCTCGTCGCCATGCACGCGATCCTGCAGGCGCTGGGCAAGGACTGCGTGATGTTCCTGGCCGAACGGGACTTCCCGCTGCCCTACGAATACCGCTTCTTCCGCTTCGACGACCTCGTCACCGCCGCACCGCCGGACGTCGCCGAGCGCACGATGATCTTCCTGGACTGCGGCAACGTGGACCGCAGCCCGATCGACGCGTCGGGCGCCCACGTGCTCAACCTCGACCACCACCACGACAACACGCGCTTCGGCACGGTCAACCACGTGGTCGACGACGCGTCGTGCACGGCGGAGATCGTCTGGGACCTCATGGCCGGCCTCGGGGTGCCGGCGACGCGCGAGATCGCCGAGGCGCTCTACGTCGGCCTGGTCACCGACACCGGCCGCTTCATGTACGAGAGCACCGGGCGGATGGCCCACATCATGGCGGCCGACCTCATCGACCAGGGCGTCGACGTGGAGGGCATCTACCGGCGCCTCTACGAGGGCACGCCGTTCGCCAAGCTGCAGCTGCTCGGGCGCGCGCTGCAGCGCGTCGCGCGCTTCGACGACGGCGCGCTGACCTTCACCCACGTCACGCTCGCCGACTTCGAGGAGACCGGGGCGGAGGAGAGCTACACCGAGGGCATCGTCGACCACCTGCGGGCCGTCGAGGGGACGAAGGTCGCCGCCGTGGTCCGCGAGCGGCCGCATGGCCGCAAGGCCTCGCTGCGCTCGACCGACGGTGCGGTCGACGTGAGCGCGATCGCCCGGGCGCAGGGGGGTGGCGGCCATCGCCGCGCGGCCGGCTTCTCGACCGATCTGCCGATCGAGGAGATCGCGGCCTTCCTGCGTGCCGCGGTCGCCGAGCAGCTCGACCTGGCCGGGCCCGCGTCGCTCGACGAGCCCAACGACTGAGGCTGGCGCCGTGGACGGCGTCCTGCTGATCGACAAGCCCGCGGGGAAGACCTCGCACGACGTGGTCGCTGCCGTGCGCCGCGAGCTGGGCGGGCGGCGCGGTCCGCGCGTCGGCCACGCCGGGACGCTCGACCCGTTCGCGACCGGCCTGCTGCTCGTGCTCGTCGGTCGCGCCACGCGCGCGCAGCGCTTCCTCATGGCCCAGCCGAAGGCCTACGACGCGGTCGCGCGGCTGGGGTGGACGTCGACCACCGGGGACCCCGAGGGCGAGCTGGCGCAGACCGGCCGGATCCCCGACCTCGACCGCCCGCTGCCGACCGGCCGGCTGCGCCAGCGTCCGCCCGCCTACTCCGCGGTCCACGTCGAGGGCCGCCGGGCCTACGAGCTGGCGCGCGGCGGCGCCGCGGTCAAGCTGCCCGAGCGCGAGGTCGAGGTCGCGCGCTTCGAGGTGCTGTGGCGCGACGGCGACCGGGCCGCCTTCGCGATCGACTGCTCGAGCGGCACGTACGTGCGCTCGCTCGTCGCCGATCTCGGCGACGCCTACTGCCTGGAGCTGCGCCGCACGCGGATCGGGCCGTTCGCGGTCGAGGACGCGCTCCCGCCCGACCAGGCCGATCTTGCCCGCGCGGTGCCGCTGGGCGACGCGCTTGCCGCGGTGCTGCCGGTCGTGGAGCTGACCGGCGCCGCCGCGCGCCGGGCATCCCACGGCGTCGCGGTGCCGGCGCCGGAGGCGGTGGCCGTCCCGCCCGCGGCGGCCGGCGCGGCCTCGTCGCCGCCGCCCGGGGGCGAGGTCCTGTTGCGCGACGACGCCGGTCCGATCGCGGTCGCCGAGCCCCGAGAGGGCGGCGTCCTCAAGCCCGTCGTAGGCTTCCGGGCCGCATGAAGGTCACCCGCCTGCCCGACGTCGAGCCGCGCCCGCGCCGCATCGCGGTCGGGACGTTCGACGGCGTTCACCTCGGTCACCGCGAGGTGATCGCCTCCAACGACACCGTCCTGACGTTCGATCCCCACCCGCTGTCCGTCGTCGCGCCGGGCCGGGAGCCGCAGCTGCTGACGACGTTCGAGCGCAAGGCCGAGCTGATCGCCGGGCTCGGCGTGCACGAGCTCGTCGTCGTCCCGTTCGACCGCGGGTGGGCCGACCACACGGCGCAGGCGTTCGTCGACGAGGTGATCGTCGGCGCGCTCGGCGCCACCCACCTCAGCGTCGGCGAGAACTTCCGCTTCGGCCACGACGCGGCCGGCGACACCGCCCTGCTGCTCGCCGACGACCGCTTCGAGACGAGGATCGTCCCGCTGCTCGAGGTCGACGGCGAGATCGTCTCGTCCAGCCACATCCGCGGGCTCGTGCTCGGCGGCGCCGTCGAGTACGCCGACAAGCTGCTGGGGCGGCCGTTCCAGCACGCCGGGCGGGTGGTCCACGGCGACAAGCGGGGACGGACGCTCGGCTTCCCGACTGCCAACCTGCTGCCCCGCGACGGCTACGTCGTCCCGGGCCACGGCGTCTACGCGTGCCTGGCCAACGGCCGCCCGGCCGCGGTGAACGTCGGCGTGCGGCCGATGTTCGAGACCGGCCGCGGGCTGCTGATCGAGGCGCACCTCATCGACTTCCAGGGCGACCTCTACGACCAGGAGCTGCGGGTCGACTTCCTCAAGCGCCTGCGGGGCGAGCGGCGCTTCCCGTCCGTCGACGCGCTCGTGGAGCAGATGAACCGGGACGTGCAGGCCGCGCTTGCTACCGTGTCTGGCCGCACATGACCCTGACGCTTGAACGCAAAGCCGAGATCGTCGAGAAGTTCGGCGCCAACCCGCAGGACACGGGCAACACCCGCGTCCAGGTCGCCCTGCTCACGGCTCGCATCAACGACCTGACCGAGCACCTGCGCGAGCACAAGAAGGACCACCACTCGCGGCGCGGCCTGCTCATGCTCGTCGGCCAGCGGCGCCGCCTGCTCGCCTACCTGCAGAAGCAGGACCTCGAGGGCTACCGCGAGCTCATCCGCGAGCTCGGTCTGCGTCGGTGAGGCCCTGCGGGTCGTCATCCGGCGACGCTTCGACCCTGTCGGCGGCCACTCGATGACCGAGCTCATCCAGCCGGGCACGCCGGCGCCCGAGTTCTCGCTCGCCACCGAGGACGGCGACACCTTCACCCAGGACAGCCTCCGGGGGCAGACGACCGTGCTCGTCTTCTACCCGTTCGCGTTCTCGCCCGTGTGCACCGACCAGCTGCAGATCTACGAGCAGGTCGGCGACGAGTTCGCCAAGCGCGGCGCCAAGCTCTACGGCGTCTCGACGGACTCCACCTGGGCCCAGGCGGCGTTCAAGGAGAAGCTCGGCGTCTCGATCCCGCAGCTGTCGGACTTCGAGCCGAAGGGCGCGGCGTCGAAGAAGCTCGGCACCTACTTCGAGCCGGCCGGCATGACGAACCGCGCGATCGTCATCTTCGGACCCGACGGCGTGGTGACGTGGAGCTACGTCGCCGACTCTCCCGGTGACCTGCCGGGCGCGAACCTGATCCTCGAGGCGCTGGACGCCTAGTCGCTGCGGCTGCCGTCTGCTCCCAGGAGCTGACGGCTCGCCGTCGCCGACCCGCTGCCCGGGTCGATCTGGACCAGGTCGACCGCCACGGGGCGAAACGGCTTCGGGCGCACCGTGACGACCGCGAGGCCGATGTCCTGGCCTTCGTCCAGGTTGCCCGTCCCGCCGGCGCCGATCGTGCCGCCGTCGACGGTCACGACGGAGTCCTCGTCGCTCACCTCCTGCTGGTGCGTGTGGCCGCTCACGATGAGCAGCCGCTCATCGGGGTAGCGGGCGCGCCAGGCCGAGATCGCCGGCGCGGCCAGCGCCGGCTCGTGGACGAGGACCACGTCGACCTTGCCGGCGAGCCCGAGCAGCCAGCGCTCGAACGCAGCCTGCTCGGTCAGGTCGACGCCGGCGCCGTTGTCGCGAAAGTCCGTGGTGGCGAGTCGCTCGTTCGGGCTCGAGTAGCCGGCGATCCGCAGCCCCGCGACCTCGTTGACGATGCGCCCGTAGCGGCCGTCGGGCAGCAGGCGCCCGAACTGGGTGAGCACGAGCGCGCCGCGGCGGGCCAGGTCGAGCGAGAGCGTGTCGGAGTCGTGGTTGCCGGTCGTGAAGACGAACGGGTCGCCGGTGTCGACGGCCTGGCGCAGCACGCTGACCTCCAGCGGCGTGCCCGAGTCGGTCAGGTCGCCGGGGAAGAGGACGGGGCCGCGGTCGGCCGCCTTGCGCAGCGCCTCGAGCGCGAGCACGTTGTTGTGCAGGTCGGAGGCGACGGTGAGGCGCGGGAGGCCGTGGATCGGCTCGCGCCGTCCCGGCGCCACCAGGCGGGCGAGCCCGACGAGCTGCTGGTCGACGAACTGGCTGAGGTTCGACGACGATCGCGTCGCCTCCTGGACGGCCTTCAGCGCGACGGGGATGTCGGGCCCGTGGGCGTAGTACTGCGGCTGGTCGAGCGACCCGCGCGGCGCGAGCAGGAAGGCGACGGCGGCCGCCCAGGCGACCGCGGGGATCGCCGCGAACGCCAGCGTGCGCAGCGGGGCGCGCAGGATCAGCACCATCAGCGCGCTCCCCAGCAGCGCGGCGCCCGCCGTGACCGCGGCCAGCCAGCGCAGGTAGGAGGCGATCGCGTCGCGCGCCTCGGCGCGCACGCCGCTCGCACGCTCGCGGTCCCCGCCGGCGACGGCGCTCGCGGCCGACCGGTCGACGGCGCGGACCTCGACCTTCAGCCGCGCCGGCAGCCGCACGCCGGGGAATCGCGCGCCCCAGTCGACGACCGGCACGTAGACGTCCAGCGCGCCGTGGTGGAACGGCTCGACGGACACGGCGATGCGACCGACCGACAGGTCCCGCTCGGCTGAGTACGTCCACAGTGCGCCCAGCCCGGCAAGCAGGCCGGCCACGATCACGGCGGCGATGCGAAGAGGCACGCTCGTCTCAGGGAAGCAGATCGTCCTTGCGCCGCTTCCGGCGCCCGCCCGCCAAGATGTGCCCCACATGGATGGAACGCTGCGACCCGACGACCACGTCCGCGGCCCCGACGACGCGCCGCTGGTCGTCATCTACGCCGACTTCACCTGCCCGTACTGCGCGCTGGCCCACGAGCGGCTGTCGCGCCGCCCGGTGCGCCGCGTCTTCCGCCATCTCGCGTTGAAGGCCAAGCACCCGCGGGCGATCGCCGTGGCGCGGGCCTCCGAGGCGGCGGCGCTGCAGCGGGCGTTCTGGGACTTCCACGACGCCGTGTACGCCGACCAGGGGCGCATCGACGACCCGCATCTGTGGGCCATCGTCGAGCGCCTCGGGCTCGATCTGGACCGCTTCGAGGCCGACCGCCGCTCCGACGCCGTGGCCGAGCGGGTCGAGCGCGACACGCGCGAGGCGGTGCTGGCCGGGGCCATGACCACGCCGACCCTGTTCCGCGAGGGAAAGCCCGATCCGGCGCTGTACCATGACCTGGTTCGGACAGAGAGCTGAAGCAAAGAAGCGGTCCGCGACCGAACGCGGATCAGAGAGGCAGAACATATGAGCAGTGACGCCGTGACCCGCGTCTCCGTCGAGATCGCCGGGACCGAGATCTCGTTCGAGACCGGGAAGATGGCCAAGCAGGCCTCCGGCGCCGTCGTCGTCCGTGCGGGCGACACCATGGTGCTGAGCACCGCCGTCGCCGGCAACCTCCGCGACGTCGACTTCCTCCCGCTCACCGTGGACGTCGAGGAGCGGATGTACGCCGCGGGCAAGATCCCCGGCTCCTTCTTCAAGCGCGAGGGTCGTGCCGGCGAGAAGGGCACGCTGACCGCGCGCATGATCGACCGTCCGATCCGCCCGCTGTTCCCCAAGGGCTGGCGCTACGAGACGCAGCTGGTGACGATCCCGCTGTCGATCGACCACGTCCACCCGTACGACATCCTCGCCATGAACGGCGCGTCCGCCGCGCTCATGGTCTCCAACATCCCGCTGCCGACGCCCGTCGGCGCGGTGCGGATCGGCAAGGTCGACGGCAACTTCGTCGTCAACCCCGACGAGGCCGACCTCCTCGACAACACCGACCTCGACCTGATCGTGGCCGGCACCGAGGAGGCCATCCTCATGGTCGAGGCGGGCGCCAACGAGGTGCCCGAGGCCGAGATCCTCGATGCCCTCGACATCGCCCACTCGGCAATCAAGAAGCTGTGTGCCGCGCAGCGCGAGCTGGCCGAGAAGGCCGGCAAGCCGAAGCTCGCGTTCGAGGCGCCGCAGGTCGACGCGGCCCTGTACGACCTCGTCAAGGCCTCGCACTTCGCCGCGCTGGACGCCGCCACGCAGGTCGAGGACAAGCTGGAGCGCCAGGACGCGACCAAGCGCGTCGAGGAGGAGGTGCTCGAGCAGCACGCCGGCGATCCGGCCGCCGAGGGCTACGCCGAGCGCCGCGCGCAGGTCCAGGCCGCGTTCGACAAGCTCGAGAAGCAGATCATCCGCGAGCGCATCGCCGTCCAGAAGAAGCGTCCCGACGGCCGCGCCGAGCAGGAGATCCGCCAGATCACCATCGAGGCGGGCCTGCTGCCGCGCACCCACGGCTCGGGCCTCTTCACCCGCGGGCAGACCCAGGTCCTCAGCGTCGCCGCGCTCGGCACGCTGAAGGAGGAGATGCGTCTCGACACGCTCGGCCTGGAGACGAAGAAGTACTACTTCCACCACTACAACTTCCCGCCGTTCTCGGTTGGGGAGGCCGGCCGCCTGGGCGGTCCCAAGCGCCGTGACATCGGCCATGGGGCGCTCGCCGAGCGCGCGCTGGTGCCGATGGTGCCGTCGATCGACGACTTCCCGTACACGATCCGGGTCGTCTCCGACACGCTGGAGTCCAACGGGTCGTCGTCGATGGCGTCGGTCTGCGGCTCGACGCTGGCCCTCATGGACGCGGGCGTGCCGCTCAAGCGGCCGGTCGCCGGCATCGCGATGGGCCTCATCAAGGAGGGCGACGACTACATCGTCCTCACCGACATCGCCGGCGTCGAGGACCACCTCGGCGACATGGACTTCAAGGTCGCCGGCACGGACCGCGGGATCACCGCGCTCCAGATGGACATCAAGATCACCGGCGTCACCTTCGACATCCTGCGCGACGCGCTGGCCCAGGCCCGCGAGGCGCGGATGACGATCCTCGGCAAGATGGCCGAGGTCATCGAGGCGCCGCGCAGCGAGCTGTCGCTCTACGCGCCGCGGATCGAGACGATCCAGATCGACCCGTCGCAGATCGGCATGATCATCGGCAAGGGCGGCGAGACGATCCGCGGGCTCCAGGAGGAGTTCGAGTCGCAGATCGACATCAACGACGACGGCCAGGTGCTCATCTACTCGGCCAACGGCGAGCTCGGCAACGCCCTGCTCGACCGCATCCGGGCGATGACCAAGGAGGTCGAGGTCGGCGACGAGTTCGACGGCAAGGTCGTCAAGACGACGACGTTCGGCGCGTTCGTCGAGCTGACGAAGGGCACCGACGGGCTGCTGCACATCTCCAACGTGAAGCCGGGCGAGCGCGTCGACACCGTCGAGGACGTGCTCAACCGCGGCGACGAGATCAAGGTGCGCGTCGTCGAGGTCGACCGTGAGCGCGGCCGCATCGGGCTGCGTCTGGCCGAGGACCCCGAGATCGCCGGCAAGTCCGCCGAGGAGCTCGCGTCGATCGGCTCGGGCGGCGGCAACGGCGGCGGCCCCCGGCGTGAGCGCGGCGGCCGCGGCGAGCGCGGCTCCGGCCGTCCCCGCCGGGGCGCCAACCGCGACCCCGAGCGCAGCTGAGCACGATCCGCACCACCACCCTGGACTCGGGCGTCCGGGTCGTCACGGAGGAGATGCCCTCCGTGCGGTCCGCGGCGCTCGGGTTCTTCATCGGCGCCGGCTCGGGGCTGGAGGCCGACCGCGAGGCCGGCCTGTCGCACCTGCTGGAGCACATGCTCTTCCGCGGGACCGACCGGCTGGCCTCCCACGAGATCGACGAGCTCTTCGACGGGATGGGCGCCGAGCTGAACGCCGGGACCGGCAAGGAGTCCACGTCGGTCTACTCGCGGGTGCTCGACGTGCACTTGGACGAGGCGTTCGGCGTGATGGCCGACATGGTCTGGCGCCCGGCATTGCGCGATCTGGAGACCGAGCGCGAGGTCGTGCTCGAGGAGATCGCGATGTACGAGGACGACCCGCAGGACAAGGTCTTCGACGTCCTGGGGGAGGCGGTGTTCGGCGACCACCCGCTGGGGCGGGCGATCATCGGCCGCGCCGACGTGATCTCGTCGATCGACCGCGACGGCCTGGCCGCGTTCCACGACCGCCACTACCACGCGCCGCCGGTCGTGGTGGCGGCGGTGGGGGCGGTCGACCACGACCACGTCGTCGAGCTCGTGCGGGCCGGTGAGTCGCCCCAGGTGCGCGGCGACGGGCGCCTGGCCGCGCGGCTGACGGCGCCCCCGCCGTTCGAGCGGCGGACGGTGTTCGCGCGCAAGGACACCGAGCAGGTCCACGTCTGCCTCGGTGGGCGCGGGATCGCGCGTGACGACGACCGCCGCTTCGCGCTGCGCGTCCTGGACACGATCCTCGGGGGCACGTCGTCGTCGCGGCTCTTCCAGGAGGTGCGCGAGAAGCGCGGCCTCGCGTACGCGGTGTACTCGTTCACGTCGTTGTACGCGGGCTGCGGGCAGGTCGGCCTGTACGTCGGGACCCGTGGCGACAACCTGCGCGCCGCGCTGGAGGTCGTCGCCGGCGAGCTGGAGCGGTTCGCGACCGATCCGGCCACCGATGCCGAGCTGGCGCGGGCCAAGGAGAACGCCAAGGGCCGCTACGTGCTGTCGCTGGAGTCCAACTCGGCGCGGATGAACCGGCTCGGCTCCTCGGTGCTGGCGGGGCTGCCGCTGCTGACCGACGACGAGGTGCTGGCGCGCATCGACGCGGTCACGCTCGACGACGTCCGTGCGCTGGCCGCCGAGCTGTTCGAGCCGGGCGCGTTCGCCGTGGCCGGGATCGGGCCCGACGAGGACGCGTTCCACGCCGCCCTGGAGCCGCTGGAGGTGAGGACATGAGCATGCCGATCCGCGTCGGCGTCGCTGGCGCCGCTGGACGCATGGGACACACGGTCTGCGCCGCCGTCAAGGCGGCCGACGACATGGTGCTGGCCGGACAGGCCGACCCGGTCCTCGACACGACGGTGGCCGACATCCTGAGCGACGTCGACGTCGTCGTCGACTTCACGGCGCCCGACCAGGCGACCGCGAACGCGCTGGCGTGCGTGGAGGCCGGGGTGCATGTGGTCATCGGGACCTCGTCGTTCGACCTGGAGCCGCTGCGCGGCGCCACCGGCGCCAACGTCTTCTTCGCCCCGAACTTCGCGATCGGCGCCGTGCTCATGATGCGCTTCGCCGCCGAGGCCTCGCGCATCATGGCGCGCGCGGAGATCATCGAGCTGCATCACGACGCCAAGCTCGACGCGCCGAGCGGCACCGCGGCGCGGACCGCCGAGATGATGGAGGGCGACGTGCCGATCCACTCGGTCCGCCTGCCCGGTCTCGTCGCCCACCAGGAGGTCATCCTCGGCGACGTCGGCCAGACGTTGACGATCCGCCACGACTCGCTGGACCGCGAGTCGTTCATGCCGGGCGTGCTGCTGGCGATCCGCAAGGTCGGCGAGCTGACGTCGTCGCCCGTCGTCGGCTTGGAGCACCTGCTCTTCCCGTGATCCGCGCTGCCCGCCCGGAGGACGCCGAGGCGCTGGCCGACATCAACGTCCGCGCCTGGTGGTTCGCCTACGGCGACTTCGTCGATCACGACACGCTCGCGACCGCTGCGACACGGGTGCCGCAGGCGTGGCGCGACACGCTGGCCCGCGGGGTGGACGGGGAGTGCTGGGTGCTGGAGGACGCGGGACGGGTGATCGGCTGGGTCGGGATCGGGCCGTCCCGGGACCGCGACGCGCGCGACGGCGACGGCGAGCTGCGCGCGATCTACGTCGACCCGCAGCGGGTCGGCCGCGGCGACGGCCGGACGCTGCTCGAGCACGGCGAGGCGCGGCTGGCGGCGCTCGGCTTCGCCGGCGGCACGCTGTGGGTCCTGCGCGAGAACGCGCGGGCCCGCCGGTTCTACGAGCGTCACGGCTGGAAGCTCGACGACCGGCCGGGACGCTGCCCGTATGGGGACTGGGGCCCGTGCGTGCGCTACCGCAAGGCGCTCGACGCCGCCGCCGCGGCGCCCGATCGGGCATGACCACGACGCGCAGGACGCCGGGATCGTGACCGACGCGCGCCCGCCGGGCGTGACCGTCGCGGTGACCGACCACGCGGCCGACCGCTACCGCCAGCGGGTGCGGGGCACGCTCGACGCGCGCACCGACGTTGCCGCGCGGGTGGCGCGCGCGTGGGCGGCCGGGGCGATCGAGCGGGGCGAGCGCGGCGCGGTCCGGGTCGTCGATCTCGACGACCGCGGGCTCGTGTTCGTCTGTCGCCACGACGCCCGCGGAGGCGAGCTCGTCGTCATCACGCTGTGGGAGGAGGGCGACGAGGCCCGGGTGCCCAAGCGCTTCACCGACGCCCTGGAACCTCGCGGGCGGCGGCGCGAGCGGTAGCGGCCGAGCGGTCGCCGCGTCGTCGGCGGAGGAGTATCTTCGACCGTGACCACCGGTCACGCGAGGAGGCAGCCATGCCGTGGACGACCCATCTGCTCGTCGTCGCCAGCCGCACGGCGGTGTCCGACGAGCTCGTCGCCTACCTGGAGGAGCGTGCCCACGCCGGACCCCTGGACGTGACGCTGCTCGTGCCCGTGGGCCTCGGAGGCCGCGACGCGGCCCGCGCGCGGATGGAGCGCGGCGTGATGCGGATCTCGGCGGCGGGCATCCCGGTGGCGGGGGTCGTCGCGGGCGATGGCGATGCGCTGCACGCGATCCTCGACGCGTACGACCGCACGCGCCACGACGAGATCGTCGTGGTGACGCTGCCCGAGCACCTGTCGCGCTGGCTGGGCTGCGGGTTGCCGCAGCGGGCGGCGCAGGTGACCGGGGCGCTCGTCCGCCACATCGAGACGCGGTCGGTGCCCGCGTCCGTGCAGGCGTGATCGACGCCTGGTGGAATAGGGCCGACATGCTGCCAGGGATGGGACTCATCAACGCCGCCGCCCGACCGCTCGCACGGACGGCCGCCACCGTCGTCGACACGACGGTCCAGTCGTCGCAGGCGCTCACGCTGGCCGCGTTGGACCGCGTGCTCGCGGCGCCGTTCACGCTCGCGGTCGTCGACCGGGTAGTGGCGAGCCCGCTCGTCGAGCGCACGGCCGAGCGCGTGTTGCGGGGGCCGGAGATCGAGCGGATCGTGGAGGTCGCGCTGGAGAGCGAGCGGGCGGAGGCGGTCGTGGCGAGCGCGCTGGACTCCCCGGCCATGGAGCGGCTCGTGAACCGCGCGCTGGAGAGCAGGCTCGGCGACGAGACGCTGACCCGGGTGATCGAGGAGGCCACGGCCCGGCTGGCCGCCAGCAAGGGCATGTGGGAGCTGATCGACGAGGTCGCCGCCAGCCCGGCGATCACCGCGGCCATCACCCAGCACGGCGTCGGCTTCGCCGATCAGGTGGCCGACGAGGTCCGTGACCGCTCGCGCCACGCCGACGCGTGGATGGAGACCGTCGCACGCCGGTTCCTGCGCCGCCGCCCCGCCGCTCCGGAGGCTGGGTGACCGCGGGGCCCCCGGCGGGCCGCTTCGACCCGCCCGAGCCGCCGCCGCCGGGCGCCCCGGGCGATGCCGGCCCGTCCACCGAGCGGCGGGTTCCGGCCGGCCCGCCCTCGCCCGACGGCGCCGCGCCGCCCGCTGCAAGCGGACCGCCCCCGCGCGACGACGCCGCGTCGCTAGACGAGCGGCGGGCTGCGGTCCGACCGCCGGCGCGCGACGACGCCGCGCCGCGTGCCGAGCGGCCGGCTGCGGTCCGACCGCCGGCGCGCGACGACGCCGCGCGGCCCGACGAGCGGCCCGCTGCGGTCCGACCGCCCGCGTCCGATGGCGCCCCATCCGCCGTCGGACGGCCCGCTGCAGGCGGTGCCGAGGCCGCGCCCGCCGCGCCCGCCACCGCGTCGTACGGCGGGCTCGCCACACGGGTGCTCGCGTTCGCGGCCGATGCGGTCGTCATCAACGTCGTCGGCTGGTTCGTGGCGCTGGTGGTCTCGCTCGGGCTGTCGCTGCTCGACATCCCCTCCGAGGTCGAGGACACCATCGTGGGCATCGGTGCGTTCATCGGCGGATGCTGGACGGTCGCCTACTTCGTCTTCTTCTGGTCGACGACCGGCCAGACGCCCGGCAACCGCCTCATGCGCATCCGTGTGCAGGATCGGTCCGGCAGCCGTCCGATCCGCCCCCGGCGCGCGCTGCTGCGCTTCTTCGGCCTGATCCTGTCGGCGATCCCGTTGTGCGCGGGCTACCTGTTGATCCTCGTCGACAACCGCCGCCGCGCGCTCCACGACCGCCTCGCCCGCACGGTCGTCGTCGACGTCGCCGACGAGGCCGACCCGGTCCGCTCGGACGTCGGGCGGCGCCGTCGTGCTGACCGGCGGTGACGCTCAGCGCTCCTGCACTCCCGCCACCAGCTCCGCCAGCCGCGTGTGGCGCCGCCGGGCGTCGATCCGCCGCAGCGCGAGGTCCAGCGCCGGCGGCTCGCCGACGAACACGGCCATCCGCTCGGCGCGGGTGAGCGCCGTGTAGACGAGGTTGCGCGTGAGCATGATCCGGTGGCCGCTGAAGAGCGGCACGACGACCGCCGGCGCCGAGCTGCCCTGCGCCTTGTGGATCGACATCGCGTGGGCGAGGCGCAGCGTGTCCAGCGCGCCGCCCGGCAGCGTCAGCATGCGCCCGTCGTCGGTGGCCAGGATCGCCTCGGCCTCCTCGCGGTCGTAGCTGAGCAGCACGCCGATCTCGCCGTTCATGAGCTGCCGCTCGTGGTCGTTGCGGGTCTGCACGACGCGGTCGCCCACGCGCAGCGCCGTGCCCGGGATCGGCTCGCCGTCCGGGTTCAGCCGGGCGCGCAGCGCATCGTTGAACGCGTCGATCCCCACCGGGCCCTTGTGCATCGGCGCCAGGACCTGCACGTCGGCGCGCGCGTCCACGCCCAGATGGCGCGGCAGCCGCTCGGCGGCGAGCGACACGACCTCCTCGAAGATCGCGGCGGCCGAGCCGCGGCCGACGAAGTAGAAGTCGCGCACGACGTCGTCGGGCAGCTCCCGGGGCGGCGGCTGCCCGTCGTTGATCGCGTGCGCAGTGCGGACGATGAGCGATCGGGCGGCCTGGCGGAAGACCTCGGTCAGCCGCGTCACCGGGACCTCCCCGGAGGCGAGCAGGTCGTCCAGCACGCGGCCCGGGCCGACCGGCGCGAGCTGATCCGGATCGCCGACCAGCACCACGTGCGTCCGCGGACCGACCGCTCCGAAGAGCGCACCCGCCAGGCGCACGTCGAGCATCGACGCCTCGTCGACGATGAGCACGTCGGCGCCCGGGATCGGGTCCCCAGGGCCGTGGACGAACCCCTCGCCGGGCTGCCAGCCCAGCAGCCGGTGGATCGTCGACGCCTCCGCGCCCGTCGCCTCCGCCATCCGCCGCGCCGCCTTGCCCGTCGGCGCGCAGAGCTTCACGGTCAGCCGCTGCGCGCTCGCGACCTCCACGAGCATCCGCAGACTGGCGGTCTTGCCGACGCCCGGCCCGCCGGTGAGGATCGACAGCCGGTGTCGCAGCGCGCGGCCGACGGCGTCCCACTGCGCATCGGTCGGCGTGAACGGGCCGTCGGCGGGGCGCTCCGGCGGCGGCCCCTCGTGGACCGGATCGCCGTCGAGCAGCTGGCGCACCCGCCGGGCCAGCCGCGCCTCGACGGCGTGCAGCCGCGCGTCGGCCACGCGGTCGTCCTCGACCACGACGACGCCGCGGGCGGCCAGCTGCTCGAGCGCGGCATCGGGATCGGCGCCCAACAGGCGCTGCGCGCGCTCGCGCAGCTCGGCGCGGGGGAGATGGCAGTGGCCGTCGCGCTCGGCCTCGTGGAGGACGAACACCACCCCCGCGGCGAGCCGGCGCGGGTCGTCGGCCTCGACGCCCAGCGCGCGGGCCAGCGCGTCCGCGGTCGCAAAGCCGATGCCCTCCAGCTCGGTGAGGCGATACGGATCGACCGTCAGCACGTCCACCGCGTCGGCCCCCAGCGCGCGGATGACCCGCCCGGCCACCGCGGCGGGCACGTCGTGGGCGTCGAGGAACAGGCGGACCGCGCGCAGCGCGCGCGCCTCGCGCCACGCCGCGACCGCCGGACCGATGCGGATCGGCCCGATGCCGGGGACCTCGCGCAGCCGCGCGTGCGGGTCGGCGTCGACGACCTCCAGCACGTCGGCGCCGTGGCGCTGCAGCAGGAACGCCGCGCCGGTCGGGCCGACGTGGCGCACCGCGCTCAGGAGCGCCAGCAGCGCCGCCTCGCTCGTCGGCTCCGCGATCCGCACGTCGCTGGCCTGGAACTGGCGGCCGTGGCGCGGATGCTCGCGCCAGCTGCCGCGCGCCTCCATCGCGTCGCCCGCGTGGACGTGCCCGAGCGGCCCGCAGACGACGACCGGCTCGCCGTCGTCGGACACCGCGTCGAGCACCGCGAAGCCGCCGTCGTCGGTGACGAACCGCACGCGCGAGACCTCGACGGTCAGGACCTCCTGCTGCATCGCCACGACGGTAGACGGCGACCCGGCGACCAACCGACCCCCTACGCTGAGATACTGCACATCGTGGGCAGTCTCGGAACAGTCATCACCGCCATCGTCACGCCCTTCGACGACCAGCTGCAGGTCGACGAGGAGGCGTTCGTCGCGCTCTTGCGCCACCTCGCCGCGCACGGCAGCGACGGCGTCGTCGTCTGCGGCTCCACCGGAGAGGCCGCGACGCTCAACGACGAGGAGCATCTGCGCGTCGTCGAGCTGGCGGTGCAGGAGCGCCCGGCCGACATGACGATCATCGCCGGCACCGGCTCCAACGACACCCGTCACGCGGTCGAGCTGACCGAGAAGGCGACGGAGCTCGGGGTCGACGCCACCTTGTCGGTCACGCCGTACTACGTGCGGCCCAACCGGCGCGGCCTGCTCGCCCACTACGGCGAGATCGACCGCGCGACCGACAAGCCGATCCTCCTCTACAACATCCCCAGCCGCACCGGCTTGGACGTCCCCAGCGAGCTGCTCGCCGAGATCGGCCAGCTCGAGCACGTGATCGGCGTCAAGCAGGCCAACAACGACAACCTCGCGCTCATCGACGGGCTCGAGCTCTACGCCGGCAACGACGACGTGTTCGCCCGCACGCTCGACCTCGGCGGCGCCGGCGGGATCCTCGTCGCCAGCCACGTGATCGGCGACGAGATGCGCCGCCTCGTCGACGAGCCCGAGCGCCGCGACGAGCTCGACGCCTCGCTGCGCGACGTCTACGCCGCGATGGGCGTCACGACGAACCCGATCCCGGTCAAGGCCGCGCTGGAGATGATCGGCCTGCGCGCCGGCGGCCTGCGGCTGCCGCTGATCGAGGCCAGCGACGACGAGAAGGCGCAGATCCGCGCCGTCCTCGATCGCCACGGGCTGCTGAGGGGCGCGGCCTCGGAGGCATGAGCCCCGGCACCCTCCGCGTCCTGCCGCTCGGCGGCCTGGGCGAGATCGGCAAGAACATGACGGTCGTCGAGTACGAGGACCGGATCGTCGTCGTGGACACGGGGCTGCGCTTCCCGACCGCCGACATGATGGGCATCGACCTCGTCCTGCCCGACTTCTCGTACCTGCGCGAGCGGGCCGACGACATCGAGGCGATCGTCATAACCCACGGCCACGAGGACCACATCGGCGCGCTGCCGTTCGTCCTGCGCCAGCTCGGCCAGGACATCCCCGTGCTGGGGCGGCGGCTGACGATGGCGATGGCGCGCTCCAAGCTCGACGAGCACAAGCTGCGCGACGTCGAGCTCGAGGACGTCGAGCCCGGCGACAAGCTCGAGCTCGGCCCGTTCGACCTCGAGCTGATCCACATGACGCACTCGATCCCCGACTCGTGCGGCGTCGCGCTGACGACCGGGCTGGGGACGATGCTGGTCACCGGCGACTACAAGTTCGACCAGACGCCGGTCGACGGCCGGCCCGCCGACGTCGCGCGCCTGGCCGAGCTGGGCCGTGACGGGCTGCTGCTGCTCTGCGGCGACTCCACGAACGCGGACCGGCCCGGCTGGTCGCCGAGCGAGTCGGGGGTCGGTCCGCGCCTGGAGGAGGTCTTCTCGCGCTGCGACGGGCGGATCGTGGTGACGTCGTTCGCCTCGAACATCCACCGCGTCCAGCAGGTCGTCGACGCGGCGGCGGCGCTGGGGCGCAAGGTCGCGCTGATCGGCCGCTCGATGCGCAAGAACGTCAACATCGGCCGCTCGCTCGGGCACATCGAGGTGCCCGAGGGGATGCTGATCCAGGCGCGCGAGATCGAGGACTTCCCCGATCACAAGCTCGTGATCATCTCGACCGGATCCCAGGGCGAGCCGCTCAGCGCGCTGCGGCGCATGGCCCACCGCGACCACCCGCAGGTCGAGCTGCGCCAGGGGGACACCGTCGTCTTCTCGGCGACCCCGATTCCCGGCAACGAGCGCGCGGTCAACGAGACGGTCGACCGCCTCTTCCAGATCGGCTGCGACGTCATCACCACCCGCGACGCTCCGATCCACGCGTCGGGCCACGGCTACGCGGAGGAGATGAAGCTCCTGCTGAACCTCGTCAAGCCGCGCTACGTGATGCCGTTCCACGGCGACTACAAGCGCATCCGCCTGCACGGTCAGCTCGCCGAGGCGGTCGGCGTCGACGCGGACCGCATCTTCCGCGCCGCCAACGGGCTGCCGCTGGAGATCGACGAGCGCGGCGCGCGGTTCGCCGAGAAGGAGCACAGCGGGATGGTGTTCGTCGACGGCGTCGACATCGGCGACGTGGCCGACGTGGCGCTGCGCGACCGGCGGATGCTGTCGGCCGACGGCATCTTCGTCGTGGTCGCCACGATCTCCGAGCAGGACGGCTCGTCGGTCGCCGACCCCGAGGTCATCTTCCGCGGCGTGCCGTTCCGCGACGAGGCCGACCGGCTGCTCGACGAGATCCGCGACACGGTCGAGGCTTCGCTCGAGCGCGCCGCCGAGGAGGAGATCCGCGAGATCGACCTGCTCCAGGAGATCCTCCACGACGACCTCGCGACGTTCGTCTACGACCGCCTGAAGCGGCGCCCGATGGTGCTGCCGGTCGTCGTCGAGGTCTAGCGGGTCAGCCGACGCCCTCGGCGGGGCGCTCCTGGCGTTCGGGCGGCGGGTTGTCGCGCAGCAGGCGCGGGACGGTGACGAGCCGGTAGCCGCGCTTGCGCAGGCCCTTGACGATCCGCGGCAGCGCCGCGACGGTCTGGCTGCGGTCGCCGCCGGCGTCGTGCAGGAGGACGATCGCGCCGGGCCGCGCCTGGTCCAGCACGCGCCGGACGATCGCGTCCACCCCGGGGCGCAGGTAGTCCTGGCTGTCGATCGACCAGAGGACCATGAGCATCCGGCGGTCGCGCAGCAGGTCCAGCGTGGCCTGGTCGTAGCGGCCGTACGGCGGGCGGAAGAGCCGCGGATACGGCGCCCCGGCGGCGGTCATGACCGCCGCCTGCTGGTCGATCTCCGCGGCCTGCTGCTCGGGCGTCAGCCGGCTCAGGTTGGCGTGCGACTGCGTGTGGTCGCCCAGGACGAAGCGGTCGTCCTGGATCCCGGCGCGCTCGGCGTCGGTGAACCAATGCTCGCTGAACCCGAGCTGGAAGAACGTCGCAGGCGCGTTCAGGCGCCGCAGTGTTCGCATGACCTTCAGCGTGTACGGGCCCGGCCCGTCGTCGAAGGTCAGCGCGATCTGGCGATGCTGGCGGCCGGCCGCGGCGACGAACGGGAGCCGGTCGAGCGTCTGGTCGACGGCCCGGGCGTCCGCACGGGCCGCGACCGCCCGTCGGTCGGCCGCCGTCGCGGGCGGCGTCGGCGTCGTGGCCTCCTGCTCGCCGCCCAGCGCGCCGCTGGGGCTCGTCGGCGTTCCGCCGTCGAGGGCGCCGAGCGCCACCGCGACGATCGCGGCGGCGACCACCGCCCCAGCCGCGGCCAGGCGCTGGCGCGTCCGTCGCCGGCGGGCGCGGGCACGGGCGCGCCGGCGATCGAGGGACTCGCGGGAGTGCAACGGAGGACTGGGGGACAAGCGGAACGGCGCGGTTGGTTCAACGACGCCAACCGCGCCAAGATCCCAGAGTTGCGCCCCCGATCCTGGGCGATCGCGCCCAGCTGGGGGCGACTACGCCCCCAGCACCGCCTCGAGCCGATGGTCGAGCGCCTCGGCGAGCGCGTCGCGCAGCTCGCCCTCCTCGAAGCGCTCCAGCAGCGCGCCGAGGAAGCCCTCGATGACCAGGCGCTTGGCCGTGGGCTCCGTGAGCCCGCGGGAGCGCAGGTAGAACAGCTGGTCGGGATCGATCTGGGCGATCGCCGCCGCGTGCGTGCAGCGCACGTCGTTGGCGAGGATCTCCAGCCCCGGGATCGCGTCCGCATGCGCCTTCTTGGAGATCAGCAGGTTGCGGCACTCCTGGAAGGCGTCGATGCGCTGCGCGCCGGGGTCGACCTTGATCATCCCGCGCCAGACCGCGCTGGAGCGATCGCCGAGGATCCCGCGGAACGCGAGGTCGGAGATCGTGTCGGCCGCGGCGTGCTCCTGGCGGGTGTCGAAGTCCAGGTGCTGGCGCCCGCGCGTGGCGTAGCCGCCCGTGACCCGGGCCGTCGAGCCCGGCTCGGTCAGCGTCGTCTCCAGGAAGATCTTCCCGTTGGCGCCGCCGAACCCGAGCGTGATCCACTCCAGGTTGCCGTCGCGGGCGACGGTCGCGCGCTCGTTGCCGAACACCCACGTCTGCTCGTTGAGGTCCTGGATGCCGACGTAGCGCAGGGTCGCGTTGGCGCCCACGACGAGCTCGACGACGCCGTTGACCAGCCCGTCGCCCTCGCCCGACGCTGAGGCCATCTGATCGAAGATCGTCGCCTCGGCGCCCTCCTCGAGCACGACCAGCGTGCGCCAGTGCAGCGCGCTGCCGGCCTGCTCGTGGACGTTGGTCAGCACGATCGGTTCGACCACGCGCCCGTTGCGCGGGACGTAGACGAGCGCACCGTCGGTCCAGTGGGCGTCGTTGCGAGCCGAGAACGGCGAGTCGCCGGCGACCAGCGAGCCGAGGTGCTGCTCGACGACGTCGGGCAGCCGCTCGGCCGCGACGGCCAGCGGGAGCACGATCGGGCGGGTGGGATCGGATTCGGCGTCGAGGTCAGCCGACGGCGTGATCGCGCTCTCGAGCTCCAGCAGGCCGGAGCCCTCGCCGCCGGCGGCGGGCTCGTAGGCCTCGAGGTCGAGCTTGTCGATCGGGGTGAACTCCCAGCCGGGCGTCCCGCGGAACGCCGGCATGACGATCGTGCCGAGCGAGTCCAGCGCCCGAGTGCGGCGGGCGGAGAGGAAGTCCGTTGCCACGTCCGTCATCCGATCGAGCCCTCCATCTGCAGCTCGATGAGGCGGTTCATCTCGACCGCGTACTCCATCGGCAGCTCCTTGACGATCGGCTCGATGAAGCCGTTGACGATCAGCTTGGACGCCTCCTCCTCGGGGATGCCGTGCGCCTGGAGGTAGAACAGCTGCTCCTCGCCGACCTTCGAGACCGTCGCCTCGTGGCCGACGTCCACGTCGTCCTCGCCGATGCGGATCGTCGGGTAGGTGTCCGAGCGCGAGTCCTCGTCGAGCAGCAGCGCGTCGCAGACGACCTTCGACTTGGCGCCGTGCGCCCCCTTGGCGACCTCGAGCAGGCCGCGGTAGGAGGAGCGCCCGCCGTCCTTGGAGATCGACTTGGCGAAGATGTTGCTCGTCGTGTTCGGCGCGGCGTGGACGATCTTGCCGCCCGCGTCCTGGTGCTGGCCGGTGCCGGCGAACGCGATCGAGAGGATCTCGCCGTGCGCCCGCTCGCCCATGAGGTAGACGGACGGGTACTTCATCGTGAGCTTCGAGCCGAGGTTGCAGTCGACCCACTCGACCGTCGCGTCGGTCTGGGCGATCGCCCGCTTGGTCACCAGGTTGAACACGTTCCCCGACCAGTTCTGGACGGTCGTGTAGCGGATCCGCGCGCCCGGCTTGGCGATCAGCTCGACCACCGCGGAGTGCAGCGAGTCCGACGAGTACGTCGGCGCGGTGCAGCCCTCGACGTAGTGCACGTAGGAGCCCTCGTCGGCGATGATCAGCGTCCGCTCGAACTGGCCCATGTTCTCCGTGTTGATGCGGAAGTAGGCCTGCAGCGGCATCTCGACGTGGACGCCCGGCGGCACGTACACGAACGAGCCGCCCGACCACACCGCGCTGTTGAGCGCGGCGAGCTTGTTGTCGTTGGGCGGGATGACCGTGGCGAAGTACTCGCGCACGATGTCCTCGTGCTCGCGCAGGCCGGAGTCCATGTCGAGGAAGATCACGCCCTGCTGCTCGAGGTCCTCGCGCACCTGGTGGTAGACGACCTCGGACTCGTACTGCGCGCCGACGCCGGCCAGGAACTTGCGCTCGGCCTCGGGGATGCCCAGGCGGTCGAACGTCTTCTTGACGTCCTCGGGCACGTCATCCCACGTGCGCCCCGCCTTCTCGGACGCGCGCACGAAGTAGTGGATGTCGTCGAAGTCCACCTCGGCGAGCATGGGGGAGCCCCACGTCGGCATCGGGCGCGCGAGGAAGTGCTCGAGCGCCTTCAGGCGGAAGTCCCGCATCCACTGCGGCTCGTTCTTGAACTCCGAGATCTTCTCGACGATCTCGCGGTTGATGCCCTTGGGGGCCTTGTAGAGGTAGTTCTCGGGATCGTGGAAGCCGTAGCGCTCCGCGTAGTCCGCGTTGATGTGCGCAAGGGCCTCCTGCTCCGCGATCACTTCGGGAGTGGCCATGGGTTCAGTCGACCTCCAGCTTGATCAGGCCGTCCTCGACGAGGACGGGAAAGGTGTCTACGGGCACGTACGCCGGGAGCGTCTTCGGCCTGCCGGTGCGCAGGTCGAAGAGCGAGCCGTGGCGCGGGCACTCGACGGTGCACGCCGCCATGTCGAACTCGCCTTCGGCGAGCGGCCCGTCGTCATGCGAGCAGCGGTCCTCGATGGCGAGCAGCTCGCCATCGCAGTTGAAGACGCCGATCTCGAGGTCTTCCCACGTCACGATCTTGCGTGCGCCGGGGGGCAGCTCGGAGAGCGGGCAGACGTCGACGAACTCGGGCATCAGCCCCGCGCCTCCGCCTCGGACTTCGGGGTCTCGGGCTCCCAGTCGACCTGGGCGCCGAGGCTGGCCGACTTGAGGACCTTGAGGGAGAGCAGCGCGCACTTCATGCGCGTCGCCGAGATGTCGATGCCGAGCAGGTCGAGCACGAAGTCGCGGTCGAGCTTGAGCAGCTCGTCGACCTTCATGCCCTTGACCTCGTCGGACGAGAGCGACGCCGCCGCCTGGCTGATCGCGCAGCCGTGGCCGGAGAAGCGGATGTCCTCGATCGTGCCGGCGCCATCGACGCGCAGCATGACCTTGAGCTCGTCGCCGCACAGCGGGTTGTGGTCCTCGGCCTGCAGGTCGGGGGCGTCCATCTCGCCCCAGTTGTGCGGGCGCTTGTAGTGCTCGAGGATCTGCTCGCGGTACAGCTCGTCCATCAGTCGCTCCCGAACAGGTCGTGGACGTCGGTCAGGCCGTCGATCAGCGCGTCGACGTCGGAGCGGTCGTTGTGCGCGGCGAACGAGGCGCGGGTCGTCGCGCCGACGCCGAGCCGGCGCATGAGCGGCTGGGCGCAGTGGTGGCCGGCGCGCACGCAGACGCCGCGGCGCGACACGATCTCGGCGACGTCGTGCGGATGCGCGTGGTCCAGCGCGAACGAGATCACCGCGCCGCGGTCGGCCGGGTCGGGCGGGCCGAAGATCGTGATGCCGGGCACCTCGGCGAGGCGCTCCAGCGCGTAGGCGACGAGCTCCAGCTCGTGCGCGCGGACGCGCTCGATGCCGATCCCGTCCAGCCAGTCGATCGCGGCGCCCATCCCGACCGCCTCGACGATCGGTGACGTGCCGGCCTCGAACTTGGCGGGGATCTCGGCCCACGTCGACTCCTGCTCGGCCACCGAGGAGATCATGTGGCCGCCGCCGAGGAACGGCGGCATCGCCTCCAGCAGCTCGGTGCGGCCGTGGAGGATGCCGAGACCGGTGGGGCCGTAGACCTTGTGGGCCGTCCAGACGTAGAAGTCGGCGTCGATCGCGCCCACGTCGACGGGGATCTGCGGCACGGCCTGCGCGCCGTCGACCAGCGTCACCGCGCCGGCGGCGCGGGCGCGCGCCACGACCTCGGCGACCGGGTTGATCGTGCCGAGCACGTTGGAGACGTGGGCCAGCGCGACGAGCTTGGGCTCCCGCTCCAGCAGCGCGTCGAGGACGTCGAGGCGGAGCTTGCCGTCGTCGTCGATCGGCACGTACTCGAGGGTCGCGCCGGCGCGGCGGGCCAGCAGCTGCCACGAGACGACGTTGGAGTGGTGCTCCATCTCGGTGACGACGATCGTGTCGCCGGCCCCGACGTGGTCCAGGCCCCACGTGTACGCGACGAGGTTGATCGCCTCCGACGCGTTCTTCGTGAAGACCGTCCCGCGCGTCGGCGCGTTCAGCCACGTGGCGGCGCGGGCGCGCGCGTCCTCGAAGCGGTCGGTCGACTCCACCGCGAGCGGGTAGACGCCGCGGTGCACCGACGCGTTGTGGTGGCGCAGGAAGTCGTCCATCGCCTCGATGACGGCGCGCGGCTTCTGGGCCGTCGCGCCGCTGTCGAGGTAGACGAGGCCGTCCCGCTCCAGGACCGGGAACTCGCCGCGAACGTCGAGGGTGTCAGTCGTCACCGACATGTCGGTCAGGCGCTCGCGCCGACCTCCTCGCGGATCCAGCCGTAGCCCTTCTGCTCGAGCTGCTCGACGAGCTCGGGGCCGCCCTCCTTGACGATGCGCCCCTCGAACATGATCGAGACCCGCTCCGGCTGGACGAGGTGCAGGATGCGCTGGTAGTGGGTGATGATCAGCGTGCCCATGCCGCTGCCCTTGGCGACCGTGTTGACGCCGTGGGCGACGACGTTGAGCGCGTCGATGTCGAGGCCGGAGTCGGTCTCGTCGAGGACGGCGATCTGCGGCTGCTGCAGCGCGAGCTGGAGGATCTCCAGGCGCTTCTTCTCGCCGCCCGAGAAGCCCTCGTTGAGGTAGCGCGAGGAGAACTCCTTGGGCACGTTGGTCAGCGCCATGGCCTCCTCGACGGTCTTGCGGAAGTCCTTCAGCGAGACCTCCGGCTCGCCGGCGGCCTCGCGATGGGCGTTCATGACCATGCGCAGGTACTTCGTGATGGTCACGCCGGGGATGGCCACCGGATACTGGAAGGCCATGAAGAGCCCGAGGCGCGCGCGCTCGTCGGGATCGGCCTCGGTGATGTCCTCGCCGTCGAGCAGGATCTGGCCCTCGGTGACCTCCAGGCCGGGGTGGCCCATGATCGCGTTGGCCAGCGTGGACTTGCCGGAGCCGTTGGGCCCCATCAGGGCGTGGACCTCGTCGCTGTGCACGTCGATGTCCAGACCCTTGAGGATCTGCTTGTCGCCGGCTGAGACGTGGAGGTTTCGGATCTCGAGGTGGGCCATGGTCTCCTGAGGTGTGCCTAGTTCGAAAGAGTGGTCAGGGCGCGCTCGCGCGGCACGCCGAAGAGGACGAGCTCGGCGAGGGTGGTGCTCTTGAGCGTGTGGACGATCGAAGCCTGGACCTTCGTCCACAGCATCTTCGTCGCGCAGCCGGCGCCGTCGTCGGAGAGGTGGGAGCACGAGACGCGGTGCTCGCACTCGCCGACGAAGCAGTCCATCGGGGCGATCGTCCCCTCCAGCGCGAGCACGACCTCGTCCATGGTGATCTCCTCGGGCGGACGGGAGAGCCGGTAGCCGCCGCGCGCGCCGCGCGTCGACTCGACCAGCTCCGCCTTGCGCAGCAGCGCCACGACGTGCTCGAGGTAGCCCAACGGCAGGCTCTCGGCCTCGGCGATCGCCTTCAGCGACACGGGGGAGGAGATGTCCTGGCGTCCGAGCTCCACGAGGAGCCGCACGCCGTATTCCGCCTTCGTGGTGAAGATCACGGCAATAATCCTACCAATGCACTCGGATAAGTCAGACGCGCCGGGAGGCGTGTGCGGATCGGCGGCTCCGGCGCTCGTCTCGCGTCGCGGACGGCTGGTCTTCCGTCGCTCCGGCCGTACCCTCGCCGAGGTGATCGCGGCACTCGAGCGAGGCGACCGCGACGTCGATCCCGACGAGGCCCGGATCGCGCTCGCGCACGTCGAGAGAGGCTAGCGCGCGCCGCGAGCGCTCACGCCGCGAGGAGCGCCGCCGGGATGACGGCGATGCCATCACGGCGACGGTAGGCCTCGGCGCCGGTGGTGACCACCACCGCATCGAGCAAGTCGTCGCCGACCCGATCGGCAAGCCACGCGAGGTGGCGGGTGTCGTCGTCGGTGACGTTGCGAGCGAGCTTGACCTCGACCGCGAGGATGCGTCCGTCGGCGCGTTCGACGATCAGATCGACCTCGTGCGCTCCGCCCGCCGTGCGCAGATGCTTGACGGTGGCCTCCGCGGCTTGGGCGTAGACCCGGATCGAAAGGGTCACCAGCGACTCGAAGAGCGCTCCGAGCAGCACGCCGTCGCCGGGCGCGGGCGGGTCGGACGGCCGGCCGGCAAGCAGCGCGTCCGCATCGACGCCCAGCAGGCGCGCGGCGAGCGCTGGGTCGGCGAGCTGGTGCTTCGGCGGCGAGGAGAGCCGCGAGATGTGGTTGCGCGTCGGCAGCCACGCGGGGACCGGATCGACGATCCAGAGCCGTTCCAGGACGTCGCGATACGGGATCGTGGTCGTCTTGGCGGGCTTGTCGCCGTGGCCGCTCGCCGCCGCGTCGCGGATGCGCTCGAACGACGCCGTGGTCGACGAGGCCGCCGCGTAGGCGGTCATCCACCGCCGCAGCGCGGCCGGATTGCGCACGTCGTGGCCGAGCTGTGGGAAGTCACGGTCGACGACGCGTGTGAGGTAGCCGTCGAGCTGGGCTCGCAACGGTCGGCCCGACAGCCCGCGCAGGCCCGGCAGCCCGGACGCCACGATCTCCGCGACGTAGTCCTCGAGTCCGCGGTCGCTCGCGCCGCCGATGGCCGGCCGATCGCCGGACAGGAGCGAGCGCAGGCTGACCGCCTCCGGCGTCGGCCACCGTTCCGCAAGCGCGAGCGGCCGCATCCGCACGCTGACGATGCGGCCGGCGCCGGAGTGCATGCCGAGGTCCGCCGGCAGCGCGGATCCCGTGAGGAGGAACCGTCCCGGCCGCGCGCCGGCGTCCACTGCGCGGCGCACCAGGTCCCACACCTCAGGCAGCATCTGCCATTCGTCGACGAGCACGGGTGGGATGCCCTCGACGACGCGTCGAGGATCGGCGCGGACGACGCTGCGTTGGGTGGGATCGTCGAGGGCCCGCACGGTGCTCGCGCGCCGGGACGCCGTCGCGGTCTTGCCGACGCCCTTGGCGCCCTCGATCGCGATCGCGGGCAGATCGCTGATGAGCTCGTCGAGCTCCCGGTCGACGATCCGCGGGTGGTAGGGCGGCGGAGACACCGCCCTACGCTACCGCAGTGCAGGCCTCTACGCTACCGATATGGAGGCGCCTACGCTACCGTTTCGCATCAGGATCGGACGGCGGGGCTCGCGGCTGGCTCGTCCGCCGGCGCCGGGGCACGGGCCGGGATCCGCACGACGAAGCGCGTGCCGCGTCCATCGTCGCCATCCTGCACCGTGACGTTCCCGCCGTGGCTGCGGGCGACCGCGCGCACGATCGACAGGCCCAGGCCGGAGGACCCCGACACCTCGCCGCCACCGCGGACGAACCGCTCGAAGATCCGCTCGCGGTCGTCGGCCGGGATGCCCGGGCCGTCGTCGACGACCTCGAGGATCGCCTCGTCGCCCGCGCGGCGGACGGTCGCGCGCACGTGCGTGCCCGCGGGCGTGTGCTTGACCGCGTTCTCCATGAGGTTCAGCGCGACGCGATGGAGGTCGTCGCGGGCGCCGACCACCGTCACCGGCTCCACGTCCACGGCGATCTCGTGCTCGCCCGCGACCGGCTCCAGCTCGCCGGCCGCCGCGACCACGGCACGGCCGAGGTCGAACGGCTCGCGCACCGACTCGCGACCCACGTCGGCGCGCGCGAGCAGCAGCAGGTCGGCCACCAGCCGGCGCATGCGCTGCGACGAGCGCAGCGCCGAGCGCGCTGCATCGCCCTGGTCGCCGTCGAGCGTGTCGGCCAGCAGTTCGAGATTGGCGAGGATCGAGGTCAGCGGCGTGCGCAGCTCGTGCGAGGCGTCGGCGACGAACTCGCGCTGGCGCGACAGCGCTGCCTCGGTCTCGTGCTGGGCGGCGTCGAGCGCGCGCAGCATCCGATCCAGCGTGCGCGCCAGCTCGGCGATCTCGTCGTCGGCGTCCGGGACCGGCACCGAGCGGCCTGGGTCGCGCGTGCGGCGGATCTCCTCCGCGCGCGTGGTCAGCGACGCGATCGGCGCCATCGCGCGCTGGGCGATCGCCAGGCCGGCGAGCAGCGCCAGGGCGGCGCCGCCGAACACGCCGAAGATGAGGAAGAGGCGCACGCGCTCCAGCGTCTTCTCCATGTCGGAGACCTTGCGCGCGTACTGGACGAGCATCGTCCCGAACGGCTCGAGCGCCACCGGCCGGGTCTCGACGCGGTAGCCGTTGACGTTCTGCGTGCGCAGCTGCGGGTCGGTGGGCAGGCGCGGCGCGCTCTTCGTCGTCTTCACCACCCGGCCGTCGGGCGTCAGCAGCCGGATGACGGCGTGGCCCGAGCCGGCGTAGAGGTCGAGCGTCGCCTGCGACGGCTTGACGAGCTTGCCGTCCTCGATGCGGATCGTGACGCGGTCGCGCAGGTCGTCGGCGCCGGCGGCGACGTCGTGCTGGAAGTCCGAGCGGATGCGGCTCTGGGTCAGCTCGCCGACGACGAGCGCGAAGGTGCAGAGGATGGCGAAGGTGAGCGCGGCCGTCGTGCCCGCCAGACGCCAGCGGATCGGGATCCGCTCAAGCACGTAGCACGTATCCCGCGCCGCGGATCGTGTGCAGCAGCCGCGGCTCGCCGCCAGCCTCGAGCTTGCGGCGCAGGTTGGAGACGAACACCTCGATGGTGTTGGTGGTCGAGAACGGGTCGTAGCCCCAGACCTCGTCGAGGAGGCGCTGGCGCGAGACGACGATGCGCTCGTTGCGCATGAGGAACTCCAGCAGCTCGAACTCGCGCTGGGTCAGCTCGATGTCGCGCTCGCCGCGGCGCACCTCGTGCGTGTCGGGGTTCAGCAGCAGGTCGCCGACGACGAGGTTGGCCTCGCCGCGCGGCGGCCGGCGGCGCAGCAGCGCGCGCATCCGGGCGAGCAGCTCCTGGCGCTCGAACGGCTTGACGAGGTAGTCGTCGGCGCCCGAGTCCAGGCCCTCGACGCGCGACTCCAGCGCGTCGCGCGCGGTGAGCATGAGGATCGGCACGTCGCCGTCGGCGCGGATCTTCTGCGCGACCTCGATGCCGTCGACGCGCGGGAGGCCGAGGTCGAGCAGCACGAGGTCGGGCAGGAACTGCTTGAAGTCCTCCAGGGCCGCCTCGCCGTCGCGGGAGATGCGCACGTCGTAGCCCTCCAGTCGCAGGGAGCGCTGCAGCGCCAGGGCGATGTCCTCGTCGTCCTCGACGACGAGCACGCGGGGAGAGCGGCCTTCGACCATGGCGCGATGGTACGGCCGATCCTCAACGGAAGGCAAAACCGCACGGGCGTCGAAGACACGCGCTTGATGGCCCAGACCAAGCAGACCAAGAAGCGCAAGCCGCCGGCGCGTGCGCGGCGCTCGTCCGCACGCAAGCCCGTCGTCGATCAGCGGCAGCTCGACCTCGTCGGCCTGGGCCTCGTCGCGCTGGGCATCTTCCTCGGCTTCGTCCTCTACCGCGACTGGCAGGGCGGCAAGGTCGGCGAGGCGCTCGTCGACGGCCTCGCGCTGGCCATCGGCGAGGTCCGCTACCTCGCGCCGATCGCGATCGTCGTCGCCGGCGCGCTTGTCATCCTGCGTCCGGTCCTGCCGGCGGTGCGGCCCTTTCGCTCCGGGGCGATCTGCCTGCTCGCCGGCTCGACGCTGGCGCTCGCCGCGGGCACGCTCGGCCTCGGCCCCGGCGGCTCCCAGGTCTCCTGGGAGGCCGACTGGATCAAGGAGCGCGGGGGCGCGCTCGGCGAGGGGCTGTACTGGGCGACCTCGACGCTGCTGGGCAGCGTCGGCAGCCACATCGTCGCGCTCTTCCTGTTCCTCGCCGCAGCGCTGCTGCTGACCGGCGCGTCGGTCGCGGGGATCCTCAAGGCGACCGGGTCGCACGTCGCCGACACGACGCGCTCGCTGCGCACGCCGCGTCCCGCGACGGCCGGCGCGAAGGCGCGTCGCGAGCGGGTCGTGGTGCCGGAGGACGCCGACGTCGAGCCGCGAGTGAAGCGCGGACGCAAGGTCGAGGACCTCCAGGAGCGCTACGCCGACGTGTTCGACGAGCCGGAGGCGATCGCCGAGCCGCCGGAGGCCGCCGGCTTCTTCGACCCGCCCGAGCCGGAGGCCGAGGCGATGGGCGAGCCGGAGCCCGTCGCCGAGCCCGACGCGTTCGCGCCGGACGAGCCGGTCGCGGAGGAGCCCGAGCCGGTCGACGAGCCCGCAGCCGACGTCACCCTCGAGGTCCGCCCCGAGGACCTCACCCCGCAGGGCCGCTATCGCGCCTCGGTCACCGACAGCCCCGACTTCGTCTGGAAGCGCCCGAGCATGCGGATGCTCCCGCGCTCCAGCGCCGACCAGATCCGTCCGGACACCGCCGGCCAGGAGAAGACCGCCCGCGCGCTCATCGAGGCACTCGGCCACTTCGGCGTCGAGGCGAAGGTCGTGGGGACGGTCGCCGGTCCGCACATCACCCGCTACGAGGTGCGCCTGGCGCCGGGCGTGAAGATGAGCAAGGTCGCCAACCTCAAGGACGACCTCGCCTACGCGCTGGCCGCCACCGACATCCGCATCCTCGCGCCGATCCCCGGCAAGACCGCGGTCGGCGTCGAGGTCCCCAACGAGCGGCGCAAGATCGTCCAGCTCGGCGACGTGATGAGCGACAAGCCGGCCGACTGGTCGCCGCTCACCGTCTGGCTGGGCAAGGACGTCGCCGGCCGTGCGATCGGCGCCGACCTGGCCAAGATGCCGCACCTGCTCGTCGCCGGCACGACCGGCGCCGGCAAGTCGGGCTGCGTCAACGCGATGCTCAGCTCGATCCTGCTCAACGCCGACCCGCACGAGGTCCGCCTCGTGCTCGTCGACCCCAAGCAGGTCGAGCTCAACCACTACGAGGGCATCCCGCACCTGCTCACGCCGGTCATCACGCATCCGCGCGTGGCGGCCAACGCGCTCCAGAACCTGGTCAAGGAGATGGAGGACCGCTACGGCACGATGTCGCTGGCCAAGACGCGCAACCTCCCCGAGCTCAACCGGCGCCGGGAGGAGCGGGGCGAGCCGCCGCTGCCGTACATCCTCTGCGTCATCGACGAGCTCGCCGACCTCATGATGGTCGCGCCCGCCGACGTGGAGGACTCGATCATCCGCCTGGCACAGAAGGCGCGCGCGGTCGGCATCCATCTCGTCCTGGCCACCCAGTCCCCGCGCGTGGACGTCATCACGGGCATGATCAAGGCCAACGTGCCGTCGCGGATCGCCTTCGCCGTCTCCTCGCAGACCGACTCGCGCGTGATCCTCGACCAGAACGGCGCGGAGTCGCTGCTGGGCAAGGGCGACATGCTCTTCTCGCCGGTCGGCTCGTCGAAGCTGCAGCGCATCCAGGGCGCCTACATCGACGAGCCCCAGATCGAGACGATCACCGAGTTCTGGCGCAAGCAGGGCGAGCCGGAGCTGCGCGAGGACCTGCTCGAGGAGGTCGAGGAGCCCGAGGAGGCGGCCGCCGACGCCGGGCCCGACGAGTTCGATCCCGACGAGGACCCGCTGCTGGAGGATGCGATCCGGCTGGTGGCCGAGATGGGCACGGCGTCGACGTCCATGCTGCAGCGCCGCCTGCGCCTCGGCTACACGCGCGCGGGGCGGCTCATCGACATGCTCGAGCGGCGCAACGTGATCTCCGGCTACGAGGGGTCCAAGCCGCGCCAGGTGCTGGTGAGCCCCGCCGACGCCGAGCGGTTCATCGCCGCGCTGCGCGAGGCGCCCGAGCCGGCAAGCGCCGACCCGGTCCCGGTACCGGGCGACGAGTAGCCTGCCAGCCATGCCCGAGATCGGCGCCACGCTGCGGGAGGCTCGCATGCGCTCCCGCATCGACATCTCGGAGATCGAGTCCCAGACGAAGATCCGGGCGAAGTACCTCCGGGCCCTCGAGAACGAGGAGTGGGACCTGCTCCCGGGTCCGACGTATGTGAAGTCGTTCCTGCGCACGTACGCCGACGCGCTGCATCTCGACGGCAAGCGGCTGGTCGAGGAGTACAAGCTCCAGCACGAGCGGCTCAGCGACGTCGAGCTGCAGCCGATCGCGCCGCCCGGCCGGCGCGGGGAGCCGCCGCGCAGCCGGGGCCCGTCGCGCCTGCTGCTCGCGGGCGCCGCGCTCGTGGTGCTGGTCGCCGCGCTGTACTTCCTCGGCCGTGGCTCGGACGACGACGGCGGCGGGGGCGGCTCGACGGTGGCCACGACGGCCGCCGAGGAGCCGGCGAAGACGACCTCGGACCGCGGCAACCGCCGGCGCCGGGCCGCGACGGCCCGTCGAGTGCGGCTGCAGGTCGTGCCGACGGCCCCGGTGTACGTGTGCCTGGTCGCCGACGGCAAGCCGGTGATCAGCCAGCAGGTGCTCCAGGCGGGCGATCGATCGCGCACGTACCGCGCCAAGCGCTTCGAGATCACGCTCGGCAACGGCTCGGCGAACCTGCGCGTGAACGGCAAGACGTTCGACGTCCCCGACTCCGCCAACCCGCTCGGCTACCGGTTCACGTCCAAGGGGCGCACCGAGCTCACCGAGGCGCAGCGACCGACCTGCGGCTGATGGCGGCGCGCGCGGGCATCGTCGTCACCGGGACGGAGGTCCTGACCGGGCGCGTGACCGATCGCAACGGACCGTGGCTGTCGGAGCGGCTGCGCGAGCTGGGGATCGACCACGCGCACACGCTCGTCGTGGGCGACCGCGACGACGACATGCTCGCGGCGCTGGGGTTCCTGGCCGGGACGGGGGTCGACCTGATCATCACCAGCGGCGGGCTGGGGCCGACCGAGGACGACCGCACCGCGGAGGTCGTCGGCCGCTTCCAGGGCCGCGAGATGGTGCTCGACGAGCCGACGGAGGCGCGCATCTGGGAGATCGTCAGCGCGCTGCGCGCGCGCTGGCCGGAGCTCGACGAGGTGGCGATCCGGGCCTCCAACCGCAAGCAGGCCGTGGTGCCGCGCGGGGCGGAGATCCTGGCGCCGGTCGGGACGGCGCCGGGGCTGGTCGTCGAGCCGAGCGATGGCGCGGCCGGCCCGGTCGTGGTGGTCCTGCCGGGGCCGCCGCGCGAACTGCGCGCGATGTGGGAGGCGGCGGTGGCGACGGGCGGCATGCGGCGGGTGCTCGCGCGGGCGACCGAGTACCGCCAGCAGATGCTGCGGCTCTTCGGCATCCCCGAGTCGGAGATCGCCGCGACGCTGCGCGCCGCGCGCGCCGCCGGCATCGACCTCGACGCGCTGGAGATCACGACGTGCCTGCGCGGGGGCGAGATCGAGGTCGTCACGCGCTGGGAGCCCGACGCGCAGGCGATCTACGACGCGTTCGCCGCCGTCGTGCGCGAGCGTCACGGCGAGGTGCTGTTCTCCGACGACGGCAGCTCGGTCGACGTGCAGGTCGCACGGCTGCTGCGCGAGGGCGGGCTGACGGTGGCCTGCGGGGAGTCGTGCACCGGCGGGCTGCTGGCCGGCCGGTTGACCGACCTGGCCGGCTCGTCGGACTACTTCCCGGGCGCGCTCGTGACGTACGCCAACGAGGCGAAGGTCGCGCTGGCCGGCGTGGACGCGGGAGAGCTGGAGCGCGTGGGCGCGGTCTCCGAGGAGGTCGCCAAGGCGCTGGCCGACGGCGCACGGGCGGCGCTGGGGGCCGACGTCGGCGTCGGGGTGACGGGCATCGCCGGGCCGGGCGGCGGGAGCGAGGAGAAGCCGGTCGGCACCGTGTGGCTCTCGGTCTCGCACCGCGACGGCGGGCGGCTCACGCGACGGGTGCTGCTGCCGGGGACGCGCGCGGACATCCGCGAGCGGACCACGACGGTGGCGATGCACCTCCTGCGGCGGGTGCTGCTCGGCGAGCGCGACGCGTCGGCGGGCAGGGACGGCGGGTAGGGGCGGGGCATCCGCCTCTTCGTCGCCCTCGAGCTCCCCGACGACGTCCGCGCGGCGCTGACCGCGTGGCGCCCGCGCGACGATGCGCTGCGTCCGGTGCCCGACGCGTCGCTGCACCTGACGCTCGCGTTCCTGGGGGAGCGCTCGCAGGACGACGCGGCCGCGGTCGGCGCGGCGCTGGCGGGCGTGGCCCGGCCGGTCGTCGCGCTCTCGCTGGGCGCGGCGCGCTGGCTGCCGCCGCGCCGGCCGCGGGTGCTGGCGGTCGACGTCGTCGATGGCGACGGGGCGCTGGGAGCGCTGCAGGCCGCGCTCGTCGCCGCGCTGGGCGCGGCGATCGGCTACGTGCCCGAGCACCCGGAGTACCTCGCGCACGTGACGGTCGCGCGGGTCCGGGGCCGGGCGCCGCTGGCGGCTCGCGCCGCGCGCCGCGAGCTGCCGCCGGTCGACGGCATGGGGCCGTTCGCTGCGCCCGCGTTGACGCTCATGCGCTCCCGGACGGACCCGGACGGCGCCCGCTACGAGGCGCTGGCGCGCGTGGAACTTGACGCGGAGGCGTGACTGAATCGACACGAACAGGTGTTTCCCTGCGATCCGTCCGGCGGCATGCTCACGATGTGTCCAGTCCGCTCGACGATTTCGGAAAGGCTTGTTCATGAGCGTCACCGACCAGGAGAAGGCCGCGAAGGCCCGCGACGCAGCCCTCCAAGGGGCGCTCGCGCAGATCGAGAAGCAGTTCGGCAAGGGCTCCGTCATGCGGATGGGCGACGAGGGCGCCCAGGTCAAGGTCCAGGCCGTGCCGACCGGCGCGCTGTCGCTCGACCTCGCGCTCGGGATCGGCGGCGTGCCGCGCGGGCGGATCGTCGAGGTCTTCGGCCCGGAGTCGTCGGGCAAGACGACGCTGATGTACCACATCCTCGCCGAGGCCCAGAAGCTCGGCGGCGTGTGCGCGTTCATCGACGCCGAGCACGCGATGGATCCGCTCTACGCGCAGAAGATCGGCGTGGACATCGACGAGCTGCTCGTGTCGCAGCCCGACTACGGCGAGCAGGCGCTCGAGATCGCCGACATGCTCGTGCGGTCGGCCGCCGTCGACGTGATCGCGGTGGACTCGGTCGCGGCGCTGACGCCGCGGGCCGAGCTCGAGGGTCAGATGGGCGACACCACCGTCGGCCTGCAGGCGCGGATGATGAGCCAGGCGATGCGCAAGCTCGCCGGCAACCTGAACCGCACGAACACGCTCTGCCTGTTCACCAACCAGATCCGCGAGAAGGTCGGCGTCATGTTCGGCTCGCCGGAGACGCAGCCCGGCGGCCGCGCGCTGAAGTTCTACGCGTCGCAGCGCCTGGACATCCGGCGCATCGAGACGCTGAAGGACGGCACCGAGGCGGTCGGCAACCGCGTGCGGGTGAAGGTCGTCAAGAACAAGGTCGCGCCGCCGTTCCGCCAGGCCGAGTTCGACATCGAGTTCGGCACCGGCATCTCGACGTCGGGCTGCATCCTCGACCTCGCCCTGGAGCACGACATCGTCAGCAAGTCGGGCTCGTTCTTCTCCTACGACGGCGAGCGGCTCGGCCAGGGGCGCAACAACGTCAAGGGGTTCCTCGACGAGCACCCGGAGATCGCCGAGGAGATCGAGAACAAGATCTACCTCGCACTGGGCATCGACCGCGATGGCATCCAGCCGATCGACGCAGGCGAGGAGCTCGCGCCGGAGATGCCCGAGGAGGCGCTCGCCTGATGGCGGCCCTCGGTTGGAGCACCGTGACCGACGAGATGGACGCGGAGCTCCAGCCGCCGCAGGATCCGGCGGTCCGGCTGCAGCGGGCGCTCGACGCCGCCTACCAGTACCTCGGGCGGCGCGACCGCACGGTGTGCGAGGTGCGCCGCCACCTCGAGGGACGGCGCGTCGAGCCCGACGCGATCGACCAGGCGGTGGCCGAGCTGCGCGAGCAGGGCTACCTCGACGACGCGCGCTACGCGCAGACGTTCGCCGAGGACCGTCGCGCGCTCGACGCGTGGGGGCCGGACCGGATCGCGCGCAAGCTCGCGCAGGTCGGCGTGGCACCCGAGCACATCGAGGCGGCGCTGGCGCAGCGCGAGCCCGAGGACGAGCTCGACGCGGCGGTCGCGCTGCTGGCGCGCAAGCTGCGGGTGGCGCCCGACGACGACCGTGGGCGCGAGCGGGCGCTGGGCATGCTCGTCCGGCGCGGGTACGCGCTGGAGCTGGCCTACGACGCGGTCCGGGCGTTCGAGCGCTCGGACGGAGCCTCCGCGCGCGACTGAGGGCAGGCGGGTGAGCGGCGTCACGCAGCTCGCCGACGGCCTGTGGCGCTGGACCGCGCGCCATCCCGAGTGGCATCCGCGTGGCGCGTTCGGCGCCGCGGTCGGCTCCTATGCCCTGCGCGTGGGGGAGGACACGCTGCTCGTCGACCCGCTCCTGCCCGCTCGATCGGCGCCCCCCGCTCTCGAGACCCGCCCATCGCGCCGCGCCGCGTCCCGTGCCGAGCCCGAGGCCGCTTCCGGGCCGGACCCGGTCCACACTGCCCTCGATGCGATCGTCGCGGCCGGACGCGAGCTGCTCATCCTCATCACGATCCCGTACCACGTGCGCTCCACGGAGCCGCTGTGGCGCCGGTGGGGCGGCGAGCGTCGCGTGCGGATCTTCGGGCACGCCGTCTGCGCGCGCCGGCTGCCCGCCGACGCGCCGTTCGCGGCGATCGCCGCCGGCGACGCGCTCCCGCACCGCATGGAGGCGTTCGCGATCGGCAGTCCCCGCCGCCAGGAGCTGCCGTTGCTCGTGCCCGAGCATCGCGCGCTGTTGCTCGGCGACGCGATCGTCGAGCACGGCGGCCGGCTGCGCGTCTGGATCCAACGCGAGCTGACCGACCAGCGCCGCCGCTGGTACCGCGAGCGGCTGGCGCCGACGCTGGAGCCGCTCGTGCGCGACGACGTCGAGCGGGTGCTCGTGACCCACGGGACTCCGGTCCTGGCCGGCGGCCGCGCGGCGCTGCGGGCGGCGATCGACGACGGTCCCTGGTACCACGCGCCGCACTGATCGACGAGCGCTGCCCCGACGGCGCTCGTTGGATTGCGCACAAGTTCCTTCAGGGCTAGGATGCCGGTCAGCGAACGAATTGGGCCCCGAGCGGGCATGAAATCCCAGCAAATCCGCAGGTTCTGACCCAACGGCACAGAGACGACGATGCATTCCCGACCTTCCACCGGACCGAGGACCCGGCTCCCGCACCTGGCGAACCCCCGCCACGCCGTCTGCTGATCCGCAGCCCCGTGCTGCGCCGTCGTGTCGGTCGTGCCCGCCCGGGCCCGTCGAACGCTCCATACGTTGATGTGAACCTGACGCCCGGTGCTGGGCGAAAGGAGTGAAACGGGGATGGAGATTCTGATTGCGGCTGCGGTGCTCGCTGTGGGCATCGTCGTCGCGGCCGCACTGGTCAGCCGCGGGCGGGGGGCGGGCCAGCCGGCGGCGCAGGCGGAGGCGTCGGCGGCGCGCGCCCGGGTCGCCGCCGAGGAGGCCCGGCGCACCGGCGCCGACGACCTCGAACGCCAGCGCACGGAGCTCGAGCGGCGCGCCGCCGAGATCGACAAGCGCGCGACCGAGGTCGACGAGGACCGCCATCAGCTGGCGGAGGCGCGTGAGCGGCTCGGCCGCGATCGCGCGCTGCTCCAGCGCGAGCTCGAACGCGTCTCCGGGCTGAGCGCCTCGCAGGCCAAGGCGATCCTGCTCAAGGAGGTCGAGGAGGAGGCGCGCCACGCGCACGCCAAGGTCCTGCGCCAGGTCGAGGAGGAGACCAAGCGCGAGGCCGAGCGCCGCGTCCGATCGATCCTCTCGGTCGCGATGCAGCGTCTGGCCGCCAGCCACGCGGCCGAGACGACCGTCTCCGTCGTCCAGCTCCAAGCCGACGACATGAAGGGCCGCATCATCGGCCGCGAGGGACGCAACATCCGCGCGCTGGAGAACCTCACCGGCGTCGACTTCATCATCGACGACACGCCGAACGCGGTCGTCCTCTCCGGATTCGACGGCGTGCGGCGGGAGATCGCCAGGATGACCCTGGAGCGGCTGCTGCAGGACGGTCGCATCCACCCGGCGCGGATCGAGGAGACCTACTACCAGGCCAAATCCGACCTCGAGAGCCACATCCTCGAGGAGGGCGAGGCGGCGGTGCTGGAGGCCAACGTCGGCGGCCTGGACCCCGAGCTCATCCGGCTCCTCGGCCGGCTGAAGTTCCGCACGAGCTACGGCCAGAACGTGCTCGCCCACTCGGTCGAGACCGCCCACCTGGCGGCGATGATGGCCGACGAGCTCGGCGCCAGCGCGAAGACGGCCCGCCGTGCCGCGCTCCTGCACGACATCGGCAAGGCGGTCTCGCACGAGGTCGAGGGGCCGCACGCGCTCGTCGGCGGCGAGCTCGCGCGCCGCCATGGCGAGCCCGAGGCGGTCGCGCACGCGATGGAGGCCCACCACAACGAGGTGGAGCCCCAGACCGTCGAGGCGGTCATCGTCCAGGCCGCCGACGCGCTCTCCGGCGCGCGGCCCGGCGCCCGCGGCGAGTCGCTGGAGCAGTACGTCAAGCGGCTGCGCGAGCTGGAGCAGATCGCCACCCGTCACCCCGGCGTCGACAAGGTCTACGCGATGCAGGCCGGGCGCGAGATCCGCGTCATGGTCCAGCCCGGCGCGGTCGACGACGACGCCGCGGTCGTCCTCTCCCACGAGATCGCGCGCGAGATCGAGAAGGAGCTCGAGTACCCGGGCCAGATCAAGGTCACGGTGATCCGCGAGTCGCGGGCGGTCGAGTACGCGCGGTGACCGCGGCGGGCGAGCCTGAGGCGCGGATGAAGCGCTACCACGTCACGCCCGTGGTAGCCGACCAGCAGATCGGCGCTACGCAGGGCCGAGGCTCTTGCGCTCGACGAAGCCGGTGCTGGTGACCACGCTGAGCGGCGGTACGTCCTTCGCCACGACCGTTCCTGCTCCGACCACGGAGCCGTGACCGATCGTCACGCCCGGACAGATCGTGGCCGACGCTCCGATCCAGACGTCAGCTTCGATGGCAATCGGGGCCATCGTGATGCCGTCATATCGCTCGGCAAGCTGGACGGGATGCCCGGACGTGGTGAGGGTGACCATCGGCCCGATCATCACGCGATCGCCGATGTCGATGCCGCCGACATCTGAGAACAAGCAACCCTGGTTGACGAACACCCGCTCCCCGAACTCGATCCCGAGGCCGTAGTCGCAGTAGAAGGGCGGGTAGATCGTGACCGTGGCAGGGAGCGGCTTGCCAAGGATCTCTCCGAGCAGCGCACTCCGCATCTCGATCTCGCTGAACGGCAACGCGTTGAGGCGTGACGTGAGCTCCATCACGGCCTGGACCCGCTCAGCGAACCGCCTCGACTCAGGGGTGCGGCTTCGAAGGCGTCGCGTATCCGGCATGGCGGGCGATGCTCGCACAGCGCGTGGAGGGAACGTCGATCGCGTGCCGCGGCTCATTGTCTAGCCTTCCGTAGGCGATGAGGAGCTACCACGTCACCACCTTCGGGTGCCAGATGAACGAGCACGACTCCGAGCGCATGAAGGGCATGCTCGAGTCGCTCGGCTACGCGGAGGCGAGCGCCGCCGCCGACGCGGACCTCATCCTCTTCAACACGTGCTCGATCCGCGAGAAGGCCGACGAGCGCTTCATCGCCCACCTCAACCAGGCCAAGGGCCTGAAGGCGACCGATCCCGATCGGATCATCGGCGTCGGCGGCTGCTGGGCGCAGTCGGTCAAGGACGACGTCTTCCGCCAGTTCCCGTTCGTCGACGTCGCGTTCGGACCCGGGCAAGTCCACAAGCTCGCCGAGTTCCTCACGAGCGAGTCGCTCTCCGCGCAGGGCTACTTCGAGTTCGAGGGCTTCACAGGTCACCTGCCGATGAAGCGCGCGCGCGACTTCCAGGCGTGGATGCAGATCAGCGTCGGCTGCAACTGCGCGTGCTCGTACTGCATCGTGCCGTCCACGCGCGGGCGCGAGGTCTCGCGGCCGCTGGAGGAGCTGGTCGCCGAGGCACGGCGCCTGGCCGCCGACGGCGTGCGCGAGGTGACGCTGCTGGGGCAGAACGTCAACTCCTACGGGCGCGACCTCCGCGGTGGCCGAGGACCGGTCAAGTTCAGCGAGCTGCTGCGGGAGCTGGACGGCATCGACGGTCTCGACCGCATCCGCTACACGAGCCCGCATCCGAAGGACATGCGCGAGGACGTGATCCTCGCCCACGCGGAGCTGCGCTCCGTCTGCCCGCACATCCACCTGCCGTTGCAGGCCGGCAACTCGCGCATCCTCAAGGCGATGCGGCGGACCTACACGCGCGAGCGCTACCTGGATCGCGTCGCGTTGATCCGCGAGCACGTGCCCGACGTGGCGCTGACGACCGACATCATCGTCGGCTTCCCGGGCGAGACCGAGGCCGAGTTCCGCGAGACGCTCGACGTCGTCGAGGAGGTCGGCTACGACGGCGCCTTCACGTTCATCTTCTCGCCGCGGCGCGGGACCTCGGCGGCGCTGCTGGAGGACGACGTCCCGCACGAGGAGAAGGTCGAGCGCATGCAGCGGCTCGTCGACGTCGTCCAGCGCCGCGCGCACGAGCGCGCCCAGCGCTTCGTCGGCCGCACCGTCGACGTGCTGGTCGAGGGACCGTCGCGTCACGATCCCGACCGGCTGCGCGGCCGCACGCCGCACAACAAGGTCGTGAACTTCACCGGCATCGCCGAGCCGGGGCAGATCGTGGCGGTCGAGGTCGTCAGCGCGACCTCGCAGACGCTCCAGGGCGAGATGTCGCTCCTGGCGGTCGCCGGGCGCTGAGCGAGCGGCAGCGCGCCAGGGCGTTCGCCTTCCGTCCCGCGCGCGTGCGAACATGTGTTCGCATGCGCTGGAGCAACCTGACCCTCGGGACCGATCCGCAGGCCCGCCTGCCCGGCTATCGCGACGGCGCGGTCGTCCGCCGCTTCGACGCGCCCGAGGCGCTGGACATCCGGTTCTACGAGGTCCAGGCCAAGTCGGCCCTGAACCGCGTCCCCGAGGCGTCCCAGGTGCCGTTTCGCTGGACGATCAACCCGTACCGGGGCTGCACTCACGCATGTGTCTATTGCTTCGCCCGGCCCACGCACAAGTACCTCGACTTCGACGCGGGGCGCGACTTCGAGCGCGAGATCGTCGTGAAGGTCAACGTGCCCGAGGTGCTGCGCGCCGAGTTGCGACGGCCGTCGTGGCAGGGCGAGCACGTGGCGATGGGGACGAACACGGATCCCTACCAATGGGTCGAGGGGCGCTACCGGCTCATGCCGGGGATCTGGGAGGCGCTGCGTGATGCTCGCAATCCGTGCTCGGTGCTGACGAAGTCGCCGCTCGTGCTGCGCGATCTGGCGCTGCTGCAGGAGGTGGCGGCCGTGACCGACGTCAGCGCCAACTTCTCGGTCCCCACGGTCGACGAGCGGGCGTGGCGGGCGACGGAGCCGCATACGCCGCATCCGAAGGCGCGGCTGGAGGCGGTCGGCGAGCTCAACCGCGCGGGGATCCCGTGCGGGATCCTGGTCGCGCCGCTCATGCCGGGCATCAACGATGCGCCGGCCCAGGTCGAGCGCATCCTCGAGCTGGCCGCGGAGCACGGCGCGACCGGTGTCAGCGGCATCGCCCTCCACCTGCGGGGAGAGGTGCGCCAGGTGTTCATGGACTGGCTGCGCTCCTCTCGCCCGGATCTCGTGCCGCGCTACGAGGCGCTCTACGCGCGCAGCGCCTATGCGCCGCAGGGCGAGCGCGAGCGGCTCATGGGGCTGGTGCGCGACGGGCGGGTCCCGACGCTCCCGTCGCCGACCCGAGACCATCGGGGCGTACGCCGGGGTGGCGACGTGCGCACCGGTCGCTGGGGCGCGCCGGCGCGCCGGCGGGAGCCCAGGCGAGCGCCGCAGTCGGGTCCCGCGCCGATCCAGGAGGCGCTGTTCTGAGGTCCCGCGAACGGGGGATGGGTGCGCTGGCGCCTGCAACCGCACGCGGGTTGCTGCGTTCTAGGGTGAGAGAGGTGTCGCGCCGCTCGCTCGCCGACGAGGGCGCGTGCACGTCCCGCCATGCCACGCCAGCGAACCACGATGCCACGAGACCGCATGCGCAACATGCTGCAGACCCGGTCGCAGTCCTGGGCCGACGTCGGCCTGGCCCGCCAGCTGAGCCGGGCGGCGGTCAAGCGTGCCCGCATCGAGACGCTGCTCATGCTCCCGGTGATCGTCGGCGTCGTGGTGCTCTACAGCTATCGCGACGAGATCTTCGGGTCGTCGCTGGCGATCCCGATCCGCTGGGCGACGGTCGTCGCGCTGCTGGTGCTCGGGTGGACGCTGGCGCGCTCGGTCGGGCGGTCGCTGGGACCGATCTTCTTTCGCCGGCTCGACCCGGCCACGGCCGGCACGGTCGGCTTCCTCATCCGGCTGGCCACGATCATCGTCGCGGCGCTCGTGGCGCTGCGGATCGCGGGCCTGTCGACGCGCTCGCTGACCGTCGGCGGCGCGTTCACCGCGGTCATCCTCGGTCTCGCCGCCCAGCAGACGCTCGGCAACCTCTTCGCCGGGCTCGTGCTCCTGAGCGCGCGTCCGTTTCGGGTGGGCGAGCGGGTCCGCCTGCAGGGCGGCGGCATCGCGGGGCAGATCGAGGGCGTGGTGAGCCAGCTCGGCCTGCTCTACACCGTCTTCGCCGACGGCGAGGACGAGATCATGGTGCCCAACAACGTCGTGCTCAACGTGGCGGTCGTGCCGTTGCGGGAGCCGGACTCCGTGGACATGCGCGCGCGGCTGCGTCCCGGGGTGACGCCGACGGACATCCAGCGGCTGCTCGAGGAGGAGGTCGACGTGCCGCTGCTCGACCGCCCCGAGGTGATCCTCGAGGAGCTCGACGGCCAGGAGGTCGTCGTCCGCATCCGGGCCACGCCGATCGCCTCCAACGACGGCCCCCGACTGGCGAGCGAGATCCTCGCCGTCGTCTCCCGTGAGACGAACGGGGCGCGGGAGCCGGCCGACGGCCGGCGCCCGCCGCGCGTCGCCGAGCGCCGGTCGGCGACGACGGACGGCGATGCGCTCGACGAGACCGAGGCCGACGAGCCCACCCGCACCTACGAGCGGCGCTGGCCCGACGCCTGACGGGCCGGCGCTGGCGCGGCGTCGGTCGCGGCACGGCGCGCCCGGCGCCTGATGGGGTGGCGCTGGCCCGGCGTCGGTCGCGGCGGTGTGGGCCCGGCGCGTGACGGCTGCGCTGGCGCGGCGTCGGTCGCCGCGGTGTGGTCCCGGCGCGTGACGGCTGGGCTGGCGCGGCGTCGGTCGCGGCGGTGTGGGCCCGGCGCGTGACGGCTGGGCTGGCGCGGCGTCGGTCGCGGCGGTGTGGGCCCGGCGCGTGACGGCTGGGCTGGCGCGGCGTCGGTCGCGGCGGTGTGGTCCCGGCGGGTGTCGGGCGTGCGCGGGGGCTGACGGGGCGGGCCACTTGGCGCGGTGGGCCGGTCGCGACGCGCCGCGCGGCGGCGGGGGCGTGGGAACCCGTCCGCGGACGGGCAGGCCGAAGACGGCTAGCGCTTCTCGCGCTGCCCCGCGGCGAGGTTCCGCGCGACGCGGCCGGCGCCGAGCCGGCGCGCGACCTTGCCGGCGACCTCGGGGGTGATCTGCGACAGGAGGGCGCCGCCGCGCAGCCCGAGCGGCGCGACGTCGACCTCGGCCTTGTTGCGCTGCACGGCGCGCAGCGTCGCGTCGGCGACGTCCTGCGGGCTCTTCGTGCCGACGCCCGGCGGCAGGTCGACACCGGCGTCGTGGAACATGCCGGCGTCGCGAATGAAGCCGGGGAAGATCGTCGACACCCCGACCTGGCGGTCGCGCCAATCCTCACGCAGGCCGAGGCCGAAGCCGCGCAGCCCGTACTTCGTCGCGGAGTACAGCGCCGACCCCGCGGTCGCCGCCTTCCCGGACAGCGACGACATGAGCACGATGTGGCCGCCGCCGCGCGCCGACATCGAGGGGGCGAAGGCGCGGGCGAGCAGGATCGGGGCGCGCAGGTTGACGTCGAGCGCACGGTCGATCTCCTCGATGCTGAACTGCTCGACGAGGCCCGAAGCCGGCAGCGCGGCGTTGGCGATGAGCACGTCGACGTCGCCGGCGTCGGCGATGAGGCCGTCGAGCTGCGCCCGGTCTGCGAGGTCGACCGCGAGCACGCGCGCGGACAGCTCCTGCGCGAGCGGCTCGAGCACGTCGCTCCGGCGCCCGGTGAGCACGAGGCGCGCGCCGCGGCCGGCGAAGGTCCGGGCGATCGCCTGCCCGAGCCCACCGGTCGCACCGGTGAGCAGCACGGTCCTGCCAGTGACGTCCATGGCGCGGCAGCGTACGCGGTCGCGGCCCGGCGATACTGCTCTCGATGTCCGCCCGGACCGTGCTCGCGATCTTCGGCCCCACCGGGGTCGGCAAGACGGCGCTGGCGATCGCGCTCGCCGATCGACTGCGCGCACAAGGGGACGATCCGGTCGCCATCTCCGCGGACGCGCTCCAGGTCTACGCCGGGCTGGAGATCCTCACGGGCGTGGCGTCGCCGGCCGAGCAGGCGCGCCTCGAGCATCGCCTCGTCTCCTTCGTGCCGGTCGACGCTCGCTTCTCGGTGGCCGAGCACGCCCGCCTCGCGCACGCCGAGATCGACCAGCTCCTGGCCGCCAACCGCACGCCGATCGTGGTCGGCGGCACCGGCCTCTACCTGCGCGCGGCGCTCGCCGACCTCGACCTGCGGCCCGCGGCGCCCGACGAGATCCGCGCCCACTGGTCGCAGGCGCTGCTGCGCGACGGCGCGCCCGCGCTGCACGCCGAGCTGCGCCGTCGCGCGCCGTGGGCGGCCGACGACGTCAGCCCCAACGACGCGCACCGGCTGGTGCGCCTCCTGGAGCTCTCCGACCTCGGCGAGCTCGAGCCGCCCAACGCCGACGAGCCGCGTCCCAACCAGCTGTGGACGGCGCAGACCCGCCACCCGACGCGCCTCATCGGCGTCACGATGGAGCGCACGGCGCTGTACGCCCGCATCGACGAGCGGGTCGACGCGATGGTCGCCGCCGGCGCCGTCGAGGAGGTGCGCGCCGCCGCGGCCGCCGGCGCCTCGGAGACGGCGCGCAAGGCGCTGGGCTTCGCCGACCTCCTCGCCGGCGACATCGACGCGATGAAGCGGCGCACCCGCAACTACGCGCGCCGGCAGCTCACGTGGATGCGCAAGCTGCCGGGCGTCGAGCTCGTGGACCTGACCGAGCGCACGCCGGACGAAGCCGCCGCACGGCTACTGTCCGCCGCGTCATGACGACGATCGCCTTCGAGAAGTGGCAGGCCCTCGGCAACGACTACCTCGTGCTCGAAGCCGATCGCCTGTCCGAACCGTTGACGCCGGCGCAGGTCCGCGCGCTCTGCCACCGCCACTTCGGCGTCGGCGCCGACGGCATCCTCGTGCTCGCACGCACCCACGAGCCCGGCTTCGTCGCCGACCTGCGCATCTTCAACCCCGACGGCTCGGAGGCCGAGCTCTCGGGCAACGGCGCGCGCGAGGCGATCATGTACCTGCACCGCCGCGGCTGGACCGACCAGCGGCAGTTCTCGATCCGCACGATCGCCGGCGAGATCCGCCCGACGATCCTCGACGAGACCAGCTGCCGCGTCGACATGGGCCGCGCCGCTCTGCGCAGCGAGAAGGACTTCCCGTCGGGCGACGCCGACGGCCAGGGCGAGGTCGAGGGGCTCCGCTTCCAGTTCGTCTCGATCGGCAACCCGCAGTGCGCGATCCGCGTCGACGACCCCGACGAGGTCGACCTGGCGGCGCTCGGCCCGCTCATCGAGCGCTCGCCGCTGTTCCCCAACCGCACGAACGTCTCGTTCTACGCGCCGATCGACCCGGCCACGATCCGCGCGCGGATCTTCGAGCGCGGCGTGGGCGAGACGCTCTCCAGCGGCACCGGGGCGAGCGGCGCGGCGATCGCGCACGTGCTGCGCGGCGGTGACTCGCCGGTGACCGTCAAGCTCGACGGCGGCGAGCTGCTCGTCGACGTCGAGGAGGACCTCCACGTCGACCTCACCGGGTGGGCCGTGCCGGTCTTCCGCGGCGAGATCGAGCTGGCGGACTGAGCGCTCAGCCCAGCCGCTCGCGCACCAGGCGCTTCGGCGCGACCTCGGCCCAGGCGAGCTCGACGAGCTCGGCCAGCTCGTCGCGCTCGATCGCCTCGAGGGCGACACCGGTCCGGTGCAGCGAGCCCCACACCACGTCGGTGAACGCCGCCGGGCGCTCGGCCAGCAGCGCCTCGTGCTCGTCGCGCGGCAGCTTGAGGTTCGCGCGGCCCGGCGCCGGCAGCGTGACGAAGATCTTGCCGCGCACCCGGAACGACGGCCGCCCGAAGTGGTCGTGCTCCTCGGCCTCGGGCAGCGCCAGCGCGAGCGCCCGGACGTCGTCGTGGTCCATGGCCGCGACGCTACCGGTGCGCGCCGCGGCCGTCTTGGACGAACGTGACCGCCGGGCTCCTCGCGCGCCAAGCGGGCAGCCGGAGACGGGAGCGCGTCCGCCGCGGTCAGTCGTTGGCGTGCAGGGCGGCGTTGAGGCCGCCCCAGCTGCCCGAGCGGGGGACCGCGACGACCGCCCCGCTCTCGCTGTCGCGGCGGAGCAGCAGGTCGGAGGCGCCGGAGAGCTCACGGGCCTTGACGACCGCGCCGTCGGGCAGCGTGACGCGGGTTCCGGCCGTCACGTAGAGGCCTGCCTCCACGACGCAGCGGTCGCCGAGCGAGATGCCGATCCCGGCGTTGGCGCCGAGCAGGCAGCCCTCGCCGAGCGAGATGACCTCGGTGCCGCCACCGGAGAGCGTGCCCATGATCGAGGCGCCGCCGCCGATGTCGGTGCCGTCGCCGACGACGACGCCGGCGCTGATGCGGCCCTCGACCATCGATGCGCCGAGCGTCCCCGCGTTGTAGTTCACGAAGCCCTCGTGCATGACCGTCGTGCCCTCGGCGAGATGGGCGCCGAGACGGACGCGGTCGGCGTCGGCGATCCGCACGCCCGACGGGACGACGTAGTCGACCATCCGCGGGAACTTGTCCACGCCGAACACGGTCAGGTGCAAGCCCTGGGCGCGGGCGGCGAGCCGCACGGCGGGAAGCCGGTCGAGCGCGACCGGGCCCAGCGACGTCCAGGCGACGTTGGCGAGCACGCCGAAGATGCCGTCGAGGTTGATCGACCGCGGGCGGACGAGCCGGTGAGAGAGGAGCTGGAGGCGCAGGTAGGCGTCGGCGGCGTCGGCCGGCGGGGCGGAGAGGTCCGCGACGACCGTGGTGACCGGCTCGGTGCGCACGCCGCGCAGCGGGTCGTCGACCGGCTCGGCCGGGAGGTCGACCGGGACGGGCTCGGCGGCGAGGACGGGCGAGGGGTAGAAGGCCTCGAGGACGGCGCCGGATGCGGCGTCGACGGTGGCCAGGCCATGGGCGGCAGCGGACTGGGCGGACATCGCGAAGGACACTAGCCAGCGCGCAGCAGCTCCGCCGCGCGCTCGCACTCGGCGAGCGTCGGGACGAGCGCGACGCGGACGTGACCGTGGCCGGCGCCGAGATACGAGCCGGGCGTCACGACGATCCCGCGCTCCAGCCAGCGTGCGGCGAAGGCCTCGTCGTCGCCGTCGCCGCCGACGGCGAGCCACAGGAAGAACGAGGCCGGGCCGCCGACGTTCGTCAGCCCCGCCGCCTCCAGGGCCGGCAGCAGCACGGCGCGCTTGGCGGCGTAGCGGGCGCGGACCTCGGCGACGTGCGCGTCGTCCTCCCACGCGGCGATCGACGCGTGCTGGACGAAGCGCTGCGGCGCGGTGCCGACATTCGGGCGGATCCGCTTCAGCACGGCCATGAGCTCCGCGTCGCCGGCGACGAACCCGGAGCGATAGCCGGGCATCGACGAGCGCTTGGACAGCGAGTGGAACACCACGACGTTGCGGCGGTCGGCGAGCTGCAGCGCCGACGGCGGCGGCTCGCCGTCGAACCACAGCTCGACGTAGGCTTCGTCGCAGGCCAGCCACGCGTCGTGCGCACGACAGCGGGCCGCGGCCTGCTCGAGGTAGGCGAGGGGGGCGACGGCGCCGGTCGGGTTGCCGGGCGAGGCGAGCCAGAGGATCGCCAGGCGCTCCCAGGGGACGGCATCGAGGTCCGGAAGCCAGCCGTGCGCGGCGTCCAGCGGGAGCTCCACGACGTCGAGACCGGCGATCGCGGCGCTGCGGCTCGGCACCGGGTAGCCGGGCGTCGGCACCGCGACCGCCTCGCCCGCGCGGGCGACGACCTGCGCGAGGCCGTAGATCGCCTCCTTGGAGCCCAGGGTCGGCACGACCTCCGCGTCGGCGTCCAGCGGCGCGCCGAAGCGACGGCCGACCCAGCCCGCGATCGCGGCCCGCAGCTCGGGCATCCCGACGGCGGCCGGATAGACCGAGACCGGTTCCGCCTCGACGGCCGCACACAGCGCTGCGCGGATGAACGCCGGCGTCTCCTCCCGCGGCTCGCCCACGCCGAAGTCGATCAGCTCGACGCCGGCCGCCGCCGCGCGGGCCTTGGCCTCGGCGAGGCGCACGAAGGGGTACGTGCCCGTGGCGGCGACGGCCGGGTTCAGGCGCACGCCACCCGCTCCAGCACCTCGAACGACCGCACGAGCGCGGCGATCTCGACCTGCTCGTCGACCCGGTGCGCGTAGGCCGGGTCGCCGGGGCCGAAGTTGACTGCGTCGACGCCGACCACACCGAGCTCGGCGACGGGCGTCCATGCCTGCTTGGGCTGCGTCGGACCCGCGCCGGCGGCGGCCAGCGCGTCGACGAGCGGATTGCCGACCGGGACCGGCCCCGACGGCGCGTTGGACGTGATCGTGATCGGCCCGTACGGCTCGCACCACCCCCGCAGCCGCGCCTCGGCCGCATCGGCGGCCAGCCCGGGCGGGTAGCGGTAGTTCACGTGCGCGACCGCGCGATCGGGGATCACGTTCATCGCGATCCCGCCCTCGATCCGCGTGGCCGAGACGACCTCCGTGTACTCCAGGCCGTCGAACACATGCACCGTGTGGGGGAGCTGGGCGAGCGCGTGCACGCCCTCGGCGGCGCGGTGGATGGCGTTGTCGGCCAGCCACGGTCGCGCCGAGTGGCCCGCGCGTCCGGCGAAGGTCCACGTCGCGTTGAGGTTCCCGAGGCAGCCGAGCTGCAGCGCGTTGGCGGTCGGCTCCATGACCACGGCGAGGTCTGCCTCCTGCAGCCCCGGCTCGCGTGCCAGCAGCGGCGTGAACGCGCTCTCGGCGACCGGGAGCTCCTCGCGACCGAACCAGACGAAGCCGACATCCACCGCCGTCTCGCGCCCGGCGAGCGCGATCGCCAGCTCGAGCATGACCGCGTCGGCGCCCTTCATGTCGCTGGCGCCGAGCCCGTGGACGCGACCGTCCTCGATCCGCCCGGGCAGGTTGCCCTGCTCGGGCACGGTGTCGAGATGGCCGGCGAGCAGGAGGAACGGGCGATCGCCGCGCCGCGCCGTGCCGGCCAGGACGCACGTGTCGCCTGCGTCGCGCGCCTGGACGCCCGCCGCGCGCAGCGCGGCGAGGAGGTGCGCGGCCAGCGGCGCCTCGCCCCGCGACTCCGAGCGCACGTCGATCAGCTCGAGCGTGCGGCGGGCGAGGCGGTCGGCGAGGTCGGTCGGCGGCACGGGCGCGAAGCCTAGAGGCCCGCGCCGGACGCCCCCTGCGTCTCTAGACTGGAGTCAGATGGAACGAGGCCGACACGGGCGCATCGCGCAGACGCCCTCGAGCAACGGCGCCGCGCCGACCAGGCGCGCGCGGCAGCGTGCCCTGATGATCGCCGCCCTGCCCGACGGCGACGACCTCTCCGAGCTGCGCGAGCTGCTGCGCACCGCGGGCGTCGCCGTCGTGGGCCAGGAGGTCCAGCACCGCGAGCAGCCCCATCCGAACACCTATGTCGGCCAGGGCAAGCTCGAGGAGATCAAGGCGCAGATCAAGCAGCTCGACGCGAACCTCGCGGCCTGCGACGACGAGCTGACGCCGCGCCAGGAGCGCAACCTCGAGAAGGAGCTGGGCGTCGCGGTCGTCGACCGGACCGCGGTGATCCTCGGCATCTTCGCCGATCACGCCAACACCGCCGAGGGCAAGCTGCAGGTCGAGCTGGCCCAGCTCCAGTACAACATGGCCCGCATGCGCGGGCTGTGGACGCACCTCGAGCGCCTCAGCGCGGCGGGCGGCGGCACCCTCACCCGAGGCCCGGGCGAGACGCAGATCGAGACCGACCGCCGGCTGGCCCGCAACCGCATCACCGCGCTGCGCCGGCGCCTGGCCGAGGTGAAGGCGTCGCGCGCCACGATGCGCGCCGAGCGCGAGCGCGCGCACCTCCCGCAGATCGCGCTGGCCGGCTACACGAACGCGGGGAAGTCGACGCTGCTCAACGCCCTCACCGGGGCGGACGTCGCGATCCGCGACCGACTCTTCCACACGCTCGACCCGACGACCCGCTCGATGGAGATCGCGGGCCGGCGCTACCTCCTGACCGACACCGTCGGCTTCATCCGCAAGCTGCCCCACCAGCTCGTCGAGGCGTTCGGCGCGACGCTGGAGGAGACGCGGCTGGCCGACCTGGTCCTGCACGTGGTCGACGCCAGCGCGCCCGAAGAGGAGCTGGAGGAGATGCTGCGGGCGGTCGACGACGTCCTCGAGGAGATCGGCGCCGGCGACCGGCCGCGGATCCTCGTCCTCAACAAGGCCGACGCGCTCGACGAGGAGCGCCGCCGCGAGCTCGACTTCCGCCATCCCGACGGCGTGCTCATCAGCGCGGTGACCGGGGAGGGCCTCGACGAGCTGCGCGACCGCGTCGAGCGTGCGTTCGAGGAGACGCTGCGGCGCATCGACGTCCTCCTGCCGTACGCCGAGGGCGGCCGGCTGGCCGAGCTGCACGACGTCGCCGGCGACCTCGAGCGCGAGGACACCGCCGAGGGCGTGCGGATCCGTGCCAGCGTCCCCGTGACGGTGGCCGAGCGGTTCGCCGTGTACGCCGCCTGAGCAGATAGCGTGCGAGCCATGGCGCTCGCCGACGTCTCCGTCTCCGTCTCCGCCCCGCTCGCCGTCCGCCGCCTGCGCGACGACGCCATCCTGCCGACCCGCGCCAACGCGGGCGACGCCGGCTACGACCTCTCCGCGGTCGAGCCCGCGACGATCGCGCCGGGCGAGCGCGCGATGGTGCCTACCGGGATCGCGATCGCGCTGCCCGCCGGCCACGCCGGGCTCGTGCTGCCCCGGTCGGGCAACGCCGCTCGCCACGGGATCGCGCTCGTCAACGCGCCCGGGCTCATCGACGAGGGCTACCGCGGCGAGCTGCGCGTGCTGCTGCTGAACACCGACCGCCACGCGGCCTTCGAGATCGCGCCCGGCGACCGCATCGCCCAGCTCGTGCTGATCGCGGTCGCCACGCCCGCCGTCGTCGAGGTCGACGACCTCGACGAGACGGCGCGCGGGGCCGGCGGCTTCGGCTCGTCCGGGCGGTAGCGCCGCGCCACCGCCCGAACGGCTGGCCGCGGGCTACGAGACGTAGCCGGACTCCTGCAGGTAGGCCTTGGCGACCTTGGCCGGCGTCTGCTTGTCGAGGTCGACGCGCGCGTTGAGCTCCTGCATCGCCTCGGCGGTCAGACCCCGGTTGACGAGCTCGACCGTCTTCGCCAGGTCCGGCCCGGCCTGCTCGGCGAACGACCGCTTGACGAGGAAGGTCGAGTTGTAGGGCGGGAACATGCCCTGGTCGTCCTCCAGCAGCACCAGGTTGTCGCGCTTGTTCTGCGGGTCGGTCGTGAAGACGATCGAGAGGTCGGCCTGGCCCTTCTCGAGCACCTCGTGGCGCAGCGCGGGGTCGACGGGCACGAACTTCTGGAACTTCAGCCCGTAGACCTTCTGCAGCCCGAGCAGGCAGTCCATCCGCTGGCGGCACTCGGGCGTGCCGTAGAGCGTCAGGTCCTGAGACTTGCCCTTCAGGTCGGAGATCTTCGTGATACCGCCGAGCTCCTGCGCCTTGGCTTGCGTCAGCCCGACCTCGTTGGACGAGGTGAACGGCGTCGGCGGGAGCGCCTCGATGCCGTCCTTGGCGAAGTCGGCCTTCACCTGGTCGTAGGCCTCGGTCGGGTCCTTGGGCAGCTGGTCGGTCGGCACGTCGAAGAACGACAGCAGCGCGGTCCCGGTGTACTCCGGGTAGCCGTCGATCTGGCCGTCCTCCAGGGCCTTCAGCGCGGTCTTCTCGTCGCCGAGGTTCAGCTCCGTGCGCACCTGGTAGCCGGCGGCGGCGAACGCCTGCGCGTAGATCTCCCCGAGCACCTTCTGCTCGGTGAAGTTCTTGGAGCCGACGACGACGGTCGTCTTGGCGTTGTCGGGGTTGGCGACGATCGCGGCGTTCGACGCGGTCGTCTGGGCGGCGGTGCTCGTCGCGCCGCCCGCCGCCGTCGTCGATCCGCCGTCGTCGTCGGAGCCGCAGCCGGCGCCGACGATGGCGAGCGCGAGCACGGCGACGACGGCCAGGGTGATCCGTCTCATGGCGTTCTGCCTCCTGATGGGCTGGTGGGACACGCGGATGCCGCGCGGCACGGCGGCGCGCTGGAGCAGGGCGAAGAGCACCTCGGCGCCGATCGCCAGCAACGCGACGAGGATCGAGGCGCCCAGGCGCCCATCCTCGCCGTAGACGCCGCCCGCGATGATCGGGTCGCCGAGCGTGACGACGCCGGCCAGCGGTGCGATCGTCGCCGTCGCGATCACGTTGACGACCGACGTGCGCAGGCCGCCGAAGATGAGCGGCAACGCGAGCGGGAGCTCGACGCGCCGCACGACCTGCACGCCGGTCATCCCCATCCCGCGCGCGGCGTCGACGGTGTCGCGGTCGACCTGCCGGACGCCGACGTACGTGTTGGTGAGGATCGGCGGGATCGCGAGCAGCACGAGCGCGAGGGTCACGTTGGTGAACCCGACGCCGAGATAGGCGACGAAGAAGGCGATGAGGGCGAGGCTCGGCACGGCGCGGCCCACGTTGGCAACCGATGTGGCCAGGAGCTGTCCGCGTCCGATGTGCCCGAGCCACAGCGCGATCGGCACGGCGATCGCGACGGCGATGCCGACCGACACCGCGGTCAGCTCGAGGTGCTTCCACAGCATCGGCAGCAGCTCGGCGCCGCCGACCTCCGTCCCGCCGCTGCGCGCCTCGCGCTGGTGGAGGATGAAGTCGATCGCGTCGCCGAACTGGCTCACGACGAGCTCTCCCGCCGGGTCGGGGCCGTCGCGGGTGAGGACCCGCGGGGTCTCATGCGCGAGCTCCCGCGGCCGCGCGGCGCCAAGGCGTCAGCAGCCACTGCGCGCCGAGCAGCACGAGGTCGAAGACGAGCGCCAGCAGCAGGCAGAGCGCGCCGGCGACCACGACGTTGGACTTGAACGTGATGTCGGCGAAGATCTCGCCGCCCAGGCCGCCGGCGCCGGCGAAGAACGCCAGCGTGGCCAGGCCGACCGTCGTCGTCGCCGCGATCCGCAGCCCGGCGACGATCTCCGGCAGCGCCAGCGGCAGCTCGACGCGCCAGAGCAGCTGGCGGTCGGTGAACCCGACGCCGCGCGCGGCGTCGATGGTGTCGGCCGGCACGTTCTCCAGCCCGGTGACGATGTTGCGAAACAGGATCAGCAGCGTGTAGGCGGTCAGCGCGATGAGCGCCGTGAGCGCGCCGCGCCCGGTGATCGGCTGCAGCAGGAAGAACACGGCGATCGACGGCAGCGTGTAGAGGACACCGGTCACCCCGACGATCGGTCCGACCAGCCAGTGACGGCGACGCGCGAGCAGCGCGAGCGCGAACGCGATGACGAAGCCGCAGGCGACCGCGACGATCGAGAGCTCGACGTGCTGCCAGAACGGATGGAGGTAGCGGTCGAAGTTGTCGGCGATCCAGCCCGGGCAGAACCCGTTGTCGGCCACGCAGCTCTGGTCGCCGCCGCGATCGTGGATCTCCAGCTGGGCGATCACGGCTGCACCCCGGCGCGGTCGACGGCGCTCTCCTGGTCGGTGCCGCGCTCGGCCAGCAGGTGGCTGACCAGCTCGACGGAGAGGACGCCGGCGACGCCGCCGCGCGGGTCGACGACCGGCGCGTACTGGGTCCCGGCCTGCAGCAGCTCGGCCAGCGCGTCGCGCAGCACGTCGTCGCGGTCGATGATCGGATCGGGGGAGGAGTCGGCCGGCGCCTGGACGACGTCGCGGGCGAGATCGCGCTCCGACAGCCAGCCCAGCGGCCGTCCGTCGGCGTCCACGAGCAGCGGGAACGGCACCTCGGACTCGGCCGCGCGGGCGCGCGCGGCGGCGGTCGGCTCGCCTTCGCGCACGAGCGGCGCCTCCCACAGGTCGACGTCGCGCACGCGCAGCAGCGCCAGGCGCTTGAGCGCGCGGTCGGCGCCGACGAAGTCCTCGACGAACGGGTCGGCGGGGTGGACGAGCAGCTCGGCCGGCGTCGCGTACTGGGCGAGGCGGCCGCCGACCTGCATGACCGCGATGCGGTCGCCCATCTTGATCGCCTCGTCGATGTCGTGGGTGACGAAGACGACCGTCCTGCGCAGCTGGCCCTGCAGGCGCAGGAACTCGTTCTGCAGGCGCTCGCGGTTGATCGGGTCGATCGCGCCGAACGGCTCGTCCATGAGCATCAGCGGCGGATCGCACGCCAGCGCCCGGGCCACGCCGACCCGCTGGCGCTGGCCGCCCGACAGCTGCGCGGGGTAGCGGTCGCGCAGCTGCGGGTCGAGGCCGACGAGCGCGAGCAGCTCGTCGACCCGTGCCCCGATCCGCGCGCGGTCCCAGCCCAGCAGCTTGGGCACCGCCGCGACGTTCTGGCCGATCGTCTGGTGGGGGAAGAGGCCGATCTGCTGGATGACGTAGCCGATCTCGCGACGCAGCTGCGCGGGGTTGCGCTCGCGCACCGAGCGCCCTCCGACGAGGATGTCGCCAGCGGTGATGTCGACCATCCGGTTGACCATCCGCATCGCGGTCGTCTTGCCGCAGCCCGACGGACCCACGAGGACGCAGATCTCACCGGCGGGGACGGAGAACGACAGGTCCTCGATGACGGGTGCGTCGGCGCCGGGATAGCGCTTGGTGACGCCGCGGAACTCGAGCGTGGTCGGGTCGGTCACGCCGGCCCTAGCCTCTCACATGCCAGCGACGCGGCGCGCCAGCGCATGCGCGGCGCCTTCCAGCTCGTCGTCGAGCGGCGCCAGCCCGTCGCGGTCCAGGCCGAGCGCGGTGGCGATGAGCCAATCGGCGAACCAGGCGTTCTTGGGCAGCAGCGGGCCGTGGAGGTAGGTGCCGAGGACGTTGCCGCGCCGCACGCCCTCGAAGCCCGACGCGCCGTCGTTGCCGTGGCCGTGGAGCACGCGGCCGAGCGGCTGCTCGCCGGCGCCCAGCAGCGTGCGCCCGGCGTGGTTCTCGAAGCCCGCGAGCACGCGGCGCTCGCCGCCCTCGCCGTCGAGCGCGACCTCGATCGCCACGTTGCCGATGAGCCGCGGCCCCGGCGCCCGGACGGTGCGCAGGTCGACGAGGCCCAGCCCCGGGATCTTGCGGTCGCCGAGCTCGTAGGCGTGGCCCAGCAGCTGGTAGCCGCCGCACACCCCGAGCAGGACCTTCCCGGCGGCGGCCGCGGCGGCGAGCGCCTCGCGCTTGGTCGCCACCAGATCGTCGGCGCACAGCGCCTGGTCGCGGTCCTGGCCGCCGCCGATGTAGAAGAGGTCGTGCGCGTCGGGGTCGATCGCGTCGCGCAAGCCCGCGCCCGTGAGGCGGAAGCCGATCCCGCGCCAGTTGCAGCGCCGCTCGAGCACGAGCAGGTTGCCGCGATCGGCGTAGATGTTCATGAGGTCCGGGTAGAGCGCGCAGACCCTCAGCTCCGGCACAGGACCACCACCTCCGAGCCGACGTACTCCGTGGTCGCCGGCACCGCCAGCGGCTCCTGCGGCGTGAAGCCCAGCGGGGCCGCCTCGGCGGCGATCGTCGCCGCATCGGCGTCGTCGAGGCGGATCTCGTCGCCCTCGGCGTGGCGCACGCCGGCCGGGTCGACGGTCTCGCGGATGCGCTGGATGACCACGCCGCCCTCCTCGCGGCGCAGGCCCACCGGGTGCGAGGCGTAGACCGTGCCGTCGACCTCCCGGATGTCGGGCAGCGGCGGCGCTCCGCCCTCCTCGAGCTCGCCCTCCAACGCGTCGGCCAACGCCGCGACGACGAGCCCGCCGGGGCGCAGGTGGCGCGCGGCGCAGCGCAGGAACGCGGCGCGGCCGGCCGGACCGCCGAGCAGCTGCAGCGTCTGCATCGGCACGATGATCAAGCCGACCTCGCGGCCGAGGTCGAAGTCGCGCGCGTCGGCGCAGACGGCCTCGACCGACAGGTCACCGGCCCGCCGGCGCAGCTCCGCGACGAGCTCTGGGTCGGCGTCGAGCCCGATCACCGCGTGGCCCCGGCGGGCGAGGTCGAGCGACACGCGCCCCGTGCCGGCGCCGACGTCGAGCACCGGCCCGGCCGACTCGGCGGCCAGCATCCGCCACAGCTCCAGATCGGCGTCGTAGGCGCCGCACTCGACGTCGTGCCAGATCACGCTCGCCGCGGTCACGCCCACGAGCTCCGGGCCACGCCGCGGCGCGCGAGCAGGTCGCGCAGCGCCAGCATCGCCGTGTAGGTGGGCAGGGCGTAGAGCGGGCCGGCGCCGTCGGCGCGCGCGGCGTCCAGGCCGCGCTCCAGCTCCGGCTCGACGTGGATGCGATCCGCGGGAACGCCGGCGTACTTCAGCCGCACGGCGAGCTCCGCGGCGCGGGTGCCCGAGCAGGTGGCGCGGCGCACGCGGCCGGCGAGCAGCTCGAAGTCGGCGTCCCAGACCCACGAGACGTCGCGGCCGTCGGCGATGTTGTCGTTGAGGACGGCGAACAGGTCGTGCTCGCCCGCTTCGAGCAGCAGCGTGCGCAGGACCTCGTTGGCGCCCGCCGGGTTCTTGATGAGCAGCAGCGTGAGGTCGCGGTCGCCCAGCGCGACGGTCTCGGCGCGCCCGAAGGCCGGCGCCACCGCGGCCAGGCCGGCGGCGACGTCGTCCAGCGAGGCGCCGAGCGTGGTCGTCAGCGCCGCGGCGGCGAGTGCGTTGTAGACGTTGTAGAGACCCGGGAGGGGCACCGTCACGCGCCGCTCGCCCGCCGGCGTGCGCAGGGTGAACGCGGCGTCGCGGACGCCGCGCAGCTCGACGGCGTCGGCGGCGATCGTCGGCGTCGGCCGCCGCGCGTCGCCGGTCGGGCAGTGGTAGTGGCCGAGGTGGCCGAGCAGGACCGCGTCGTACACGTAGGGGGCGCCGCAGCGGCGGCAGTGCTTGGAGTCGGCGGCGTGCTGGAGGCCCGCCAGGGCCAGCGCCGTGTCCTGCACGCCGAAGAGGACCGAGTCGTCGTGGCCCCGGCCGAGGTCGGCGACGAGCGGGTCGTCGGCGTTGAGCACGAGCCGCGTGCCGAGCACGGCGGCGCCGTCGACGACGGCGGCCCAGCGGTCGGCGATCGTCTCCAGCTCGCCGTAGCGGTCCAGTTGGTCGCGGAACAGGTTGGCCAGCAGCAGTGCTCGGGGGCGCAGCTGGTCGACGACGCCGCCGAGCCAGAACTCGTCGACCTCGAAGAGGCCGAGGTCGCCGCCGTCGCGCGCGTCGAGCAGTGCCGTCGCCACGCCGCCGGCCATGTTGGCGCCGGAGCGGTTGTGGACCAGGCGGATGCCAGTGCGCTCGAGGATCGACGCGACCATCGCCGCCGTCGTCGTCTTGCCGTTCGTGGCCGACAGGACGACGCTGCCACGCGGCAGCTCGCCGGCCAGGCGGCCGATCGCGTCCGGGCGCATGCGCAGCAGCAGCTTGCCGGGCAGCGAGGTGCCGCCGCGGCCGGTGCGGCGCGACAGCGTGCCGACGGTGCGCGCGAGCGCCGCCTGGGCCTGGAGCAGGGCGTCGCTCATCGGCCGGGCACCAGGACGCGCAGCGCGCGCGGTCGGATCGTGAAGTCCGCCGGCAGCTGCCCGATGGGATCGCCGTCGGCGTAGACGACGAACGGGCGGTCGGCCGCGACGCGCACGCGCTCGACGCGCCGCTCCTCCACCTCGGGCAGCTCGACGTGGGTGCCCCGGAAGACGCGCGGGAGCAGCTGCGTCAGGAAGCGGCGCTTGGAGACGTCGCGCACCGTCACGAGGTCGAGCAGGCCGTCGTCGAGCTCGGCGTTGGGCGCGGCGAGCATGCCCCCGCCGTAGGCCTGGTTGTTGGCCAGCCCGACGCTGTAGCCGCGCAGGGCGCGCGTGGGCTCGCCGTCGACCTCCAGCTCGAAGCGGGCCGGCCTCCAGGAGGCCAGTGCGCGCAGCGCCGCGTAGGTGTAGACCGCGCCGCCCAGCCAGGCCGGCGCGGCGTTGGCGATCCGGTTGACGTCGGAGTCGAAGCCCAGCGAGGCGATCCCCACGAACGGCCGGTCGCCGACCATGCCGACGTCGAGCCAGCGCTCGACGCCGTCGCGCAGCACGGCGCACGCCGCGTCCACGTCGTCGCGAGGGATCCCGAGTACCCGCGCGAGGTCGTTGCCGCGGCCGCCCGGGAGGATGCCGAGCACCGCGCCGGGGCGGCCGGCGACGGCGCCGGCGACCGCGCCGATGAGCCCGTCGCCCGACAGCGTGACGAGCGTCTGGCCGGCCTCCAGCCCGCCGATCGCCAGCTTGCGCCCGTGCTCCAGGCTGCGGGTGGGATGGACGTCGTAGGGCAGTCCCAGCCGTCGCAGCGCCGCTTCGGCGCGCGGCAGCGCGCGCAGCGCGCGACCACCGCCCGAGGACGGGTTGACGATGAGGCGCAGGCGACGGGACATGCGGCCGACCGACGCTAGCGGCCCGGGCGGCGCGTGCGGTTCTCTAGCTATCTCATGGTCTAGGCTCTCAACCGATGCCGTCCCCTCATCCGCCCGCCGATGCGGCGCGTCAGCACCCGTCCCGAACCCTTCTGATCCTCGTCGGCGGCGCGATCGCGTACGCCTTGGCCCAGACGATGATCGTCCCGGCCCTGCCGGCGATCCAGGAGGACACGGGCGCGTCGGAGGCGACGGCCACGTGGCTGGTCACCTCGTTCCTGCTCGTGGCCAGCGTGGCGACGCCGCTGCTCGGCCGGCTGGGGGACATGTTCGGCAAGGAGCGGATGCTGCTCGTCGCGCTGCTGCTCTTCGGGCTGGGCTCGGCGATCTGCGCCGTCGGCAGCCGCTCGATCGAGATCCTGATCCTCGGGCGGGTCGTGCAGGGCGCCGGCGGCGCGATCTTCCCGCTCTCGTTCGGGATCATCCGCGACGAGTTCCCGCCCGAGCGCGTCGCCGGCTCGATCGGCATCATCAGCTCGACGTTCGGGATCGGCGGGGGCGTCGGTCTCGTGGTCGCCGGGCTGTGCGTCGACCAGCTGTCGGTGGCGTGGCTGTTCTGGCTGTCGGTGATCGCCACCGCCTTGGCGGCGTGGGCGACCTGGCGCTACGTGCCGGAGTCGCCGGTGCGCGCGCCCGCGCGGATCGACTGGGGCGGCGGCGCGCTGCTCGCGGTCTCCGTCGGCTCGATCATGCTCGGCGTCTCGCAGGGCCCGACCTGGGGGTGGGGCTCGGGCGGGGTGATCGGCCTGATCGGTAGCGGGCTCGTGCTCGTCGCCGTGTTCGTCGCCTACGAGCGACGGGTGCCCGAGCCGCTCGTCGACATGACGCTCATGGCGCGCCGGGCCGTGTGGAGCCCGAACCTGGCCGCGTTCGCCGTCGGCTTCGCGATGTTCGGCTCCTACATCCTGATCCCGCAGCTCGTGGAGACGCCCGAGTCCAGCGGCTACGGCTTCGGCTTCAGCGCGACGTCGGCGGGACTCGTGATGCTGCCCAGCTCGATCGTCATGCTCGCGGCGGGCCCGGCTGCCGGGTGGCTCGGGCAGCGCTACGGCTCGCGGCTGCCGCTCGCGCTGGGAACGACGATCTGCTGCTTCGGCTACGTGCTGCTTGCGCTCGCGCACGGCGAGGTGTGGACCGTCGCACTGGGCGGCGCCGTCCTCGGCGTCGGCATCTCGCTCGCCTTCGCCGCGATGGCCAACCTGGTCGTCGCCGCGGTCGACCAGACCCAGACCGGGATCGCCACCGGGATCAACACGATCATGCGCTCGATCGGCGGCGCGGTCGGCGGGCAGATCGTCGCCTCGCTGCTGGCCTCGCAGGTGCTCGCCAGCGGCGTCATCGCGGAGTCGGCCTACACCGACGCGTTCCTCCTCAGCGGAGCGGCGGCCCTCGTGGCGCTGCTCGCATGCGGTCTGATCCCGGCGCCGCCGCGGCGCAACGCCGGCACCCGGACGCGGCCCGCTCAGGCGGCGGCGTAGACCTGCGCCGGAGCGCCCGCCCCGGCGGCGGCCGCGCGCTCGGACTACCCTGGCCGGCCATGCGCCGTCGCCTCCTCGCCACGCTCTGCTGCCTGCCGCTCGCCGTCCTCGCCGGATGCGGCGGCGACGACGGCGGCGGCGCGACGGCGACCGCCACGGCCACCGAGGCCCCCGCCGCCGCGTCGCCGGACGCACCGCCGACCGACGGCTGCCGGACGGTCGCGGCCGCCGCGGCCAAGTCCGTCGACCGGCAGCCGCCGACGACCCGCCTCCCGGCCGACGCGACCGTCACCGTCACCCTGCGGACGAACTGCGGCGACATCCCGATCGAGCTCGATCAGCGCCGCCAGCCGCGGACCGCCGCGTCGTTCGCCCAGCTCGTGCGCGACGGCGTCTACGACGGCCTGTCGTTCCACCGCATCGTCCCGGGCTTCGTCATCCAGGGCGGCGACCCGGAGGGCACCGGCGCCGGCGGCCCCGGCTACACGATCACCGAGCGACCCCCGCGCGACGCCGCGTACACCCGTGGCGTGGTCGCGATGGCCAAGACCCAGGTCGAGCCCGCCGGGACGTCGGGGAGCCAGTTCTTCATCGTCACCGGCGAGGACGCGCAGCTGCCGCCCGACTACGCGATCGTCGGCCGCGTCGTCGGCGACGGCATGACGGTCGCCGACCGCATCGCGGCCGTGCCGACGAACGCCGAGGAGGCGCCGACGAGCCCGGTCGTCATCGAGCAGGCGACGCTGCGCGAGCGCTGAGCGGCCGCGCGGGCGGTCAGCCCGCGGCGGCCTTGGCCCGTGCGCGCTTCTGGCGCCGGCGTCCGAGCAGCGCCAGGACCCCGAGCACGGCGACCACCAGCAGGACGCCGAGGAGGATCCCGCCGCCGAGCGAGACGCCGCCGAACGGCAGCGCGATCAGCTCGACGATGCCCAGGCCGATCGCCATGAGCGCGACGATCAGGCCGAGGATGATGAGGATCCCGCGCAGGCGCAGGAAGATCGACGAGCCCGGCGGCGGCGCGACGAGCCCCATGAACCGCAGCAGCAGGAGCTGCCGGGTGGACGGCGGCGCCTGGCCGAGCTTCTCCACGGCGGTCTTGAGGTCCCCGGCGCGGCGCTCGGCGAGGGCCAGCGACGCGTCGGCCATGCGGCGCAGCTGCATCCGCTCCTGGGGGCGGGCGGCGGCGATGGCCTTGCGGAAGTGCTCGCGGGCGGCCTTGGCGTCGTAGCGCTCGGCGGCGCGGGCACCCAGGATCGCCTGGGCCGCTGCCCGGAACTTCGTCTCCGCCTCGAGCTCCTCGTCGGAGCGCGTCTCGAGCTGCTGCATCGCGGCCAGCGCGCTGCGCTGCTCGATGCGGACCTGTCGCTGCTTCGCCATGGTGCATCGGAGTGTACGGTCAGCCTGCGATGGGACAGACGCGGCTGCAGCCCGTCCACGTCGGCTGCTCGGGGTGGCAGTACGCGGACTGGCGCGGCATCTTCTACCCGGTGCGCCTGCCGCAGCGGCGCTGGCTGGAGCACTATGCGGGCCGCTTCGACGTCGTCGAGGTCAACAGCACCTTCTACCGGCTGCCCAAGCGCGACGCGGTCGCCCACTGGGTGGAGCAGACGCCGCCCGCGTTCACCTTCACGATCAAGGTGAGCCGCTACGCGACGCACATGAAGCGGCTCACCACGGTCGCCGACTCGAGCGCCCGCCTGGCCGAGCGGATCGCACCGATCGCCGAGGCGGAGCGGATGGGGCCGTGGCTGTGGCAGCTGCCCCCGACGATGCGCCGCGACGACGACCGCCTCGCCGGCGCGCTGGCTGCGCTGCCGCCGGGCCGCCACGCCTTCGAGCTGCGCCACGCCAGCTGGTTCTGCGATCCGGTCTGGGATCTCCTGCGCGCCCACGGCGCCGCGGCGGTCATCGGCCACGACGCCCGGCGTCCCTTGCCCGACACGCCGCTGACCGCGGACTGGACGCTCATCCGCCTGCACTACGGGGCGCGCGGGCGGCGCGGCAACTACGCCGCCTCCGAGCTGCGCGACTGGGCGGAGCGGATCGACGCGCTGCGCCGCCACGCGGAGGTCCTCGTGTACCTCAACAACGACTGGGAGGCGTTCGCGCCGCGCAACGCGCTGGCGCTGCGGCGCCTGCTGGCGGGCGGGCGGCGCTGAAGGACCTGCGCGGTGGAGCGGAGATTGCGCCAGACTGCGACGACCATGTCCCGCCTCGTCCTCGCCGCCCTCGCCGCGCTGGTCCTGTCGGCCGTGCTGGCCGCGGCGTCGTCGGCGCAGACGATCACCTACCGGTTCGGGCCGATCGACATCGCGCCGGGCCAGAACACGATCGAGTTCAAGCCCAACCAGCTGCGGCCCACGGTGCCCGGCTACATCACGGCGTTCCGGCCGAACCTCACCTACCTCGACGGCAAGGTGCCCCAGGTCGACGTCGTGCACCTCCATCACGGCGTCTGGCTCGTCGACCTCGCCCCGACGTACGCGGCCGGCGAGGAGAAGACGAACGTCGAGCTGCCCGCGGGCTACGGCTACCGCTACGACCCCAAGCAGGGCTGGATCATGAACTACATGATCCACAACCTCACGCCGACGCCGACGAAGGTCTACCTGACCTATCAGCTCGACTTCGTGCCCGACGGGACGCCCGAGGCGGCGGCGCTGAAGACCGTGCGCACGGTGTGGATGGACGTCGAGTTCGGCAAGGTCTACCCGGTCTTCGACGCGCTGCGGCGCGACGGCGGCAAGGACGGGCGTTACACGTACCCGACCGACGATCGCGACGCCTACGCCGGCGGGCCGCGGCGCAACGAGTGGACGGTCGACGAGGATGGCACGCTCGTCTACACCGCCGGCCACCTGCACCCGGGCGGGCTGCACACCGATCTGTACCTCACCCGCGACGGGCGCACCACGCGGCTGTTCCGCTCGAAGGCGAAGTACTTCGAGCCGGCCGGCGCGGTGTCGTGGGACGTGGCGATGACGAACACGCCGCCCGACTGGCGGGTCGCGGTTCGCAAGGGCGACAAGCTCTCGGTCACCGGGACCTACGACACCTCGCGGGCGTCGTGGTACGAGTCGATGGCGATCATGCCGATCGCGTTCTCGCCCGGGGACACGACGGGCGTCGACCCGTTTGGCGGCGCGCTGAACAGGAAGGGCGTGCTCAACCACGGGCACCTGCCCGAGAACGACAACCACGGCGGCGGGCCGGGTGGCCTGCCCGATGCCCGCTCGCTGCGCGATGGCGTGGCCGTGACCGCGGCGGGCGGGCCGGTGCTCATCAAGGACTTCCTCTACCGCCGCGGCGACCTGTCGAACGTCGGCGCGGCCGGCCGCCCGCCGACCGTGCGCCAGGGCGGGACGATCGCGTTCCGCAACCTCGACGACCGTCGCACGATCTGGCACACGATCACCGCGTGCAAGGCGCCGTGCAACCGGCGCGCCGGGATCGCGTACCCGCTCGCCGACGGGCCGGTCGACTTCGACTCCGGCGAGCTCGGGACCGGGCCGGCGGGGGCCACCGCCGCGGCCAACCGCGTGACCTGGCGAACGCCCCGCACCCTGAAGCCCGGCACCTACACGTACTTCTGCCGGGTGCATCCGTTCATGCGCGGGGCCTTCCGCGTGGTTGCGCGCTAACGCGGACGCCGCGGACGGGTGGGTCCGTCCCGGTGGGGTACCTCCATGGGGATGGAGCGGGCTGAGCGAGAGCTGTACGACGAGCTGCGCCGACGTGGCATCGGCGAGCAGGTGCTCGCGGCGATGGCGCGCGCCCCGCGAGCGCTGTTCTGCCCGCCCGGCTTCGGCGAGCGGGTGTATCTCAACGAGCCGCTGCCGCTGCCGGCCGGCCAGACGATCTCGCAGCCGTACGTGGTGGCACGGATGTGCGAGCTGCTGGAGCTGCGCCCGCAGGACCGCGTGCTCGACGTCGGCACCGGGTCCGGTTGGCATGCCGCCGTGCTGGCGGGGCTGGCCGGGCACGTGTGGTCGATCGAGCGCCACGCGATCCTGACGCGCCTGGCGGCTCGCAACCTGGCGGCCGCCGAGATCGAGAACGTGACGCTCGTGACCGGCGACGGCACGCGCGGGCTGCCCGAGGAGGCGCCGTTCGACGCGATCAACGTCGCCGCCGGGGCACGGCGGGCGGTGCCCGACGCGCTGCGCGAGCAGCTCGGCGACGGCGGGCGGCTCGTGGCGCCGGTCGCCGACCGCCTCGTCGTGCTGCGCCGTCACGGCGACCGCCTCACCCGCGAGATCCGCGAGGGCGTGCGGTTCGTGCCGCTGGTGGGGGAGCCCTGATCGCGGCGGTCAGCCCAGCAGCGCGGCCCGCAGCTCGGCGGTCGAGCGCCCGCTGACGCGCACGAGCTTGTCGCGCGTGCCCTCGCCGCGCACGACCGCCACCGCACCCTTGGGGACGCCGGCCCGCTCGGCCAGGAACCGGCACAGCGCCGCGTTGGCCTTCCCGTCCACCGGCGGCGCCGCGACGCGGATCACCACCGCTCCGGAGCGCTCGCCGACCACCTCCGTGCGCTTGGCGCGCGGCTGGACGCGAACGGAGAGCAGCGCTTCGGCGTCGGGCACTCGTCCAGCCTCGCAGACCGTCGGCGGACGGCGCGGCGCCGCGGCTCAGTGCACCGCCGAGGGCGGGCGGGCCGGGCAGGGCAGCTCGAACGTCCAGAAGTCGCGGCCGATGACCGGCACGGAGACGTTGCGCACCGGGATCGCGCCGATCTGGGCCTCGAACGCCCCCGCATGGGCATGGCCGTGCACCACGAGGTCGGGCTCGTGCTGGGCGATCGGCGCCGCGAGGCGGTCGGTCCCCAGGAACGCCCAGATTCCCTCCGGCTCGCCGACCAAGGTCGCGGCGGTCGGCGCGTAGTGCAGGACGACCAACCGCAGGGGGCAGTGGGCGACCTCGCGCAGGCCGGCGTCGAGGGCGGCGACCTCTCGGCCGGACTCGGCGTAGACCTCGCGCAGCAGCGGCTCGCCGAAGTCGGGCAAGTGCGACCCGGGGAAGCCGCCGACGAAGCCCTTCGTGCCGACGACCCCGATCTCCACGCCGGCGACCTCGCAGATCGCCCAGCCGCTCTCCAGGAGCGTGATGCCGCCGTCGGCGAGGATCGGCCGCAGCTCGTCGACGCGATCGGCGTGCCAGTCGTGGTTGCCGAGCACGGCGAACACGGGCAGCTCGAGCTCCCGGCACGCGTCGGCGAGCACCGCGGCCTGCTCGGGCTCGCCGTGCGTCGTCAGGTCGCCGGCGAGCAGCACGAGGTCGCTCGTGTCGCGCACGGCCGCGAAGGCGTCGCGCACCAGGTCGCGTTGGGCCTCGCGGCAGTGGAGGTCGCCGGCGGCCGCGACCCGCACGGTGGTGGAAGCGTCGTCGATGGCGACGGTCTACCCGTCGCCCGGCTGGGTAAGCCTCGCGCGTGAGCGCCGCATTCGCCGAGATCAAGGAGACGATGCGCCGCTGCGCGGCCCTCCTGCGCGACGCCGACGTGCCCTACGCGCTCGGCGGATCGATGGCGGCCTGGGCTCGGGGCGGACCGGAGCCCACCAACGACCTCGACTTCGTCGTCCTGCCCGAGCACGTCCAGCGCGCCCAGGACGCGCTCGTCGCCGGCGGGCTGAGCGGCGAGCGCCCGCCGGAAGACTGGCTGCTGAAGGCCTACGACGGCGACGTGCTCGTCGACCTGATCTTCGAGCTCAACGGCGTCGACGTCGCCGCCGCGCTGGCCCGCGCCGACGTCCTCACCGTCGCGGCGGTGGAGATGCCGGTGCTGACGATCGCCGACGTCCTGACGGCGAAGCTGCTCGCGTTCGACGATCACTACCTCGACTTCACCGGCGTGCTCGCGCTGGCCCGCTCGGTGCGCGAGCAGGTCGACTGGCCGGCGCTCGCTCGCGCCACCGCCGGGTCGCCCTACGCGCGCGCGTTCCTCATGCTCGCCGACGAGCTCCAGGTGGTGCCGCAGGAGGCCGCGTGGAACCTCGCGTCGCCGATCACGCGGTGACCGGCCGCGCCAGCAGCGTCGCGAGCGCGTCGGGCACCGTCTCGCACAGCGCCCAGGCGCGCTCCAGCCCGACGGCGCGCAGGTCGCGCACCAGGGAGGCCTCGGCGGCGACCGCGACCGGCTCGCAGCACGCCTCGACGAGGTGCGCCTCCAGCTCGCAGAGCGCGTACACGGCGGTCCAGGCGTGGTGGCGGACGGCGGAGAGATCGAGGACGAGCTCGCAGACGCCGTCCTTCGTCGCCTGCATCACCGCGTGCGAATAGGCGCGCGCCGCACGCTCGTCGAGGCGGCTGCCGGCGCCGATGATCGCGAGGTGCTCGCCGAGCCGATGCACCGGGAACGCCCCCGTACGGGTGCCCAGCCCAGGGATGGCGTTCGTGAGATCGAGGGCGCTCATCTGCCTGTTCGATACCCGGCCGGCCGGCGCGCTGAACATCCCCTCAATGCCCGTGGCCGGCGCCCGCCGCCAGCATGAACCACGTGGCCGCGGTGGCGACGAGGGCGAGCGCCTCGAGGCCGTCGACGAGGATCCGCCGCCGCCGAGCCGCGCGCAGCGACACGGCGATGAGCACCGCGATGAGCAGCTCGTCGGCGGTGCACTGCGCGTCGAGCGGTCCGATCGACTCGGCCGTCCACGGCTGCGGTCCGTACGGCAGGCCGACCGTGCGCGAGATCACCCAGACCGCGGCGATCCCGAGCTGCAGTGCGGCGCCCGCCGACAGCAGGCGCCGCGCGGACGGTTGCCGCCAGGCGGCGATCGCCCACGCGGCCTGGAGGACGCCGGCGGTGACGAACAGCACGCCGAACACCCAGTACTCGTCGAAGTGCAGCCGCGCGACGCTCAGGTGCACGGCCGCCGCGGCACCCGAGAGGACCGCGGCGAGCCGCGCGACGTCGGTCCGCCAGGCCGACGGCGTCGCCGCGGACGCGGTCACCGCGTCGGCGGCGAGGCGAGGCCGTCGGCGACCTCGAGCGCGAGCAGCTCGCTGGCGTCGTGGTCGACCTGGAGCGTCGTGTGGTCGATCGCGAAGCGCTCGCGCAGCATCGCCTCCACCTCGCGCCGCGTCGCGTGGCAGTCGGCGTCGGCGCCCACCGTGACGTGGGCCGACAAGGCCGGGAAGCCGGACGTGACCTCCCAGACGTGCAGGTCGTGGACCTCGACCACGCCGGGCACCGCGGCCATCGCGCGGCCGACGTCGTCGGGATCGGTCCCCTTCGGCGCGGCCTCGAGGAACACGCGCCCGGAGGCCCGCAGCAGGCCGTAGGCCGAGTACAGCATGAGCCCGGCCACCACCATCGAGGCGAGCGGGTCGGCCCGCTCGAACCCGGTGAGCATGATGATCAGCCCGGCCACGGCCGTGCCGATGAACGCGTACAGGTCGGTGAGGACGTGCTGGAACGCGCCTTCGACGTTGAGGCTCTGGCGGTTCGCGCGCGCCAGCACCATCGTCGCGGCGATGTTGACCACGATGCCCACGAGCGCGACGACCAGCACCAGCGTGCCCTCGACCTCGGGCGGCGAGACCAACCGGCGGATCGCCTCCAGGAGGATGACCGCCGCGAGGATCAGCAGCGTGAGGCCGTTCGCGTGCGCGCTGAGGATCTCGACGCGCTTGAGGCCGAAGGTCATGGACCCGCCGGCCGGCCGGCGCGCCAGCCGCAGCGCGACGATCGACAGCGCGATCGCGGCGGCGTCGGTGAGCATGTGGGCCGCGTCGGAGAGCAGGGCCAGCGAGGAGGCGACCACGCCGACGACGACCTCGACGAGCATGAAGCCTGCGATGAGGACCAGCGCGAGGGTGAGCTTGCCGGTGTCCGCATCGGCGCTGACGCCGTGGCTGTGCCCGTGCCCGCCGGCTGCGTGGTCGTGGGCGTGTCCGCTGCTCACGCGCTCATCGTAGGCCGCCCGCGAAGCGCAGGACGAGCTCTGCGCCGCCGCCTGGAGCGTCGCGGATCTCGAAGTCCGCCGTCGTGCGGGCGATGATCTGCAGGCCGAGGCCGACGCCCGGGCTGTCGCCGCGTGGCCGCACGCCGACGCCCTCGTCGGCGATCCGCACCTCGAATCCGTTCGCGACCTGCGAGACGCCGACGTGCATCGCGCCCGGCGGGCGATCGCGGTACGCGTGCATGACGACGTTCGTGCACGCCTCGCTGACCGCGAGGGCGACGTCGCGCAGGAGCGCCTCGCCGGCGCCGTGGGCCGCGGCGAACGAGGTGACCTCGTGGCGGGCGGCGGCGACGGCCGCCGGCTCGGCGGGGTACGTCCGGCGCAGCCGCGGGCCGAGCCGCCGCACCACGACGACCGCGACGTCGTCGGGGCGCTCGCCGGCTCGCAACGCCTCGACGAGGCGGTCGACGAGGTCGCGCGCCGCCCCGCCCGCCTGCGCGGCGGCGAGCAGGTGCCGCAGGCCGGCGTCGATGCCGATCGCCCGATCCTCGACGAGGCCGTCGGTGTAGGCCACGAGCGACGCGTCGTGTGGCAGGCGCAGGCTCGCGTCGCGGCGCGGCTCGAGCGCGGCGCCGAGCGGCGGGTCGGCGACGACCGCCGCGAGCTCGGCACGGCCGTCGGCCACGACCAGCGGCGGCGGGTGCCCGGCGCAGCAGGCGGTCGCCACGCCGGTGCGCGGGTCCAGGAAGACCACGAGCACGGTGGTGAACCGCTCCGACGCGTCGGCCGCGACGAAGCGGTCCAGGCGCTCGACGGCCTCCCGGGGCGAGCGCGCGTCCAGCGCGTACGCGCGCAACGCGGTGCGGACCTGGCCCATGCGCGTCGCCGCACGCAGTCCGCGGCCGACCACGTCGCCGACGACGATCGCGACGCGGCCGTCGGCCAGCGCGAACAGGTCGTACCAGTCGCCGCCGACCTCGGTGCCGGCCTGGCCGGGCAGGTAGCGCGCGGCCGCGTCGAGGCCGCCGATCGCCGGCAGCGCCTCCGGCAGCAGCGAGCGCTGCAGCCACAGCGCGGCGTCGCGCGCGGCCTCGTAGAGCTCCGACTGGCGGATCGCGCGCGCGGCGCGGTCGGCGGCGAGCTCGAGCAGCAGCAGGTCGCGCTCGCGGTACGTGCGCTCGCGGCTGGAGACGACGAGCACGCCGATCGTCTCGTCGCCCAGGCGCAGCGGCACGCCGGCCAGCGAGCGCCCCGGCTCCCGCAGGTCGTCGAGGATCACGTCGGCATCGGCCGTCTCGGTGAGGATCAGCGGCCGTCCGGCGGCGGCGATCCGTCCCGCCGCGCCGGCGCCGGAGGGGATGCGCAGCAGCTGGACCGCCTCGGCCGGCAGCCCGCGCGCCGCCCGCACGTGGAGCGTCGAGCGATCCTCGTCGTACAGCAGGACCTTGGCGATGTCGGCGTCCAGCAGCTCGGCGATCCGCGCGAGCAGCTCGTCGAGGAGGGCCGTCAGCTCGAGGTGGTCCAGCGCGACGTCCGTCAACGCCTGCAGCGAGCGCAGCTCGCCGGTGAGCTTCTCGAGCGCGAGCTCGCGTTGCCGCCGCTGCGTGATGTCGATCGCGAGGCCCAGCAGAGCGACGGGGCGGCCCTGCGCGTCGCGCTCGACGTGGCCGCGGGCGTGGACCCAGCGCGGCGGGTCGGCCTCCGCCGCACGGAACTCGCACTCGTAGCGAGCGCCGTCGGCGAGCGCCGCCTGCACCGCGCGGTGGACGCGGTCGCGGTCGTCGGGATGGATGAGCGCCAGCCAGTCCGCGTACTTCGGTGGCGCGTCGCCGCGCCGCAGGCCGTGGAGCGGGCCCTGGTTGGCCGACCAGGTGACGCGGTCGGCAACGACGTCCCAGCGCCAGACGCCGGTCTCCGTGCCCTCGAGCGCGAGCTGGAGCGTCTCGAGCGCGAGCTCCGGCGGGATCGGGAACTGGCGGAGCTCGGCCATGGGCGAGCGGCGCCGCTCAGCGCTGGTGCGCGGACTTCCCGCGCGCGTGGCGCCCGCGCACGAGGTACCCGGCGGCAAGCCCGAGGACGAAGCTCACCGCGATGACGAGGATGAGCGGCGTCTGCCACGTGCTGAGGATCCAGTTCACCTTCACCTCGTCGAGGTTGAGCGCGGCGAAGGCGATGATCAGCGCGCCGACGACGACGGCGGCGATGCGGCGGGCGCGTTCGCGCTTGTCGACCGCCGCGGTGGGGCGCGTGCTGGGATCGGTGGTCACGCCTTGAAGTCAACCACGCCGAGGCTGCCCTGCGAAGGGGCGATCAGGTGGGACGTCCGGAGGCGTCGCAGGGCAGCGGCGCGCCCGGCGCGTTCGTCGCCCGCTCGGCCTCCAGGACCGCCAGCGATCGCTCCAGCGAGGTCGGCCGCACCGCGCCGGGCGTGTCCTGGTAGGGACGATCGAAGAAGGAGACGAGCACGAGGCCGGAGGCGACCATCGTGGCCACGCCGATCGGCAGCGCGGCCTGCGCGAACCGCCGCTCGGAGCGGTCGGCGAAGAGCCAGACGAAGCCGACGACGAGCACTCCGCCGGTCAGCAGGAAGATCCACACGAACGGGGGCACGAACCGCGCGGCCTGGTCGAGCCGTTCCTGGCGTCCGTCCTGGCGGTCCTGCATCTGGGCGAACCAGGCGTCGTAGGCCGCGCTCACCTTGGCGCCGACGTCGTCGGACGGGGCGCGCTGGAAGGTCCGCTCGATCTCGCGCACCCGGCGCTGGACCTCGGGGCTGGAGCGGCGGTGGTCCATCGCGGGCCACTCGAGCGCGATGACGCCGCGGGCGTAGCAGACGAGCTGGGCCTGGAGCGCGTCGCGCTCGGCCGGGGGGAAGAGCTCCGCGGTGTGGAAGAGCGCGGCAGTGGCCTCGGCCTCCTCGGTCGCCGCGGTGCGGGCGCGGTCGAAGCTCTCGAAGGCCAGCAGGAAGACGAACGCGAGGATCACCGCGAACGCGGTGCCGGCGACCGAGTACACCCAGCCCGCCTGCTGGGTGTCGTGGTAATAGCCGCCGGCCGGCGCACGCCCGCGCAGCAGGAGCATGACGACGACGGCGACGACGTTCGTCGCGAGCACCACCCCGATGCCGAGCCAGAGCGACACGCGCCGGAACCTACCGGCGGCGTCAGATGCCGAGCACGCCCGGGTTCATGACGCTCGCCGGGTCCAGCTGCGCCTTCGCGGCGCGCAGGGTGGCGACGCCCAGCTCGCCGATCTCGCGGGCCAGCCATGGCGCGTGGTCGCGGCCGACCGCGTGGTGGTGGGTGATCGTGCCGCCGCCGGCGAGGATCGCCTCGAGCGCGGCGGCCTTCGCGGCGTGCCACTGCTCGGCCTCGGCGCCGGGCTGCTGGGCGGCGAGCACGGTGAAGTACAGCGAGGCGCCGGTGGCGTAGAGGTGGGAGACGTGGCAGAGGACCAGCGGCGGGGTGCCGCGGGCGGCCAGGGCCTCGCGCAGCGCGCTCGCCACCGCGGCGTGCAGCGCCTCGAGGCGCGCCCAGGGCGCGGCCGTCTCGAGCGTCTCGACGAGCAGGCCGCGGTTGAGCAGCACGTCGCGCAGGTACGGCGCGGCGTAGCGGCCGGCCGCCCACTGCGCGCCGCCGTCGCCCGGCTCGGGTGCGCCGCCGTGGGCGCGCGCGATCGCCGCGGCGGCGGCGTACCGCTCGGCGACCCGGTCCGCGGCGCCCTCCCAGCCGACGACGGCGGTCACGCCGTCGCCCGAGGGCGGGGCGGCGTGGGCGGCGACCGCGCGGTTGAGTCGCACCTCGTCCTCGTCGGACAGGCGCGCGACGTCCGGCCCGGCGCCGGCCTGCTCGAGCGCGCGCAGGGCCTGCAGGCCGGCGGCGAACGTGGGGAAGGACCAGGTCTCGTAGCGGCGCTCGGCGGGGACGGGGCGGACGCGGAGGGTGACCTCGGTGATGACGCCGAGGGCGCCCTCGGAGCCGACGAGGAGCTGGCGCAGATCGGGGCCGGTGGCGGTCGCCGGGACGGTGCGCGCGACGAGCTCGCCGGCGGGGGTGACGCAGCGCAGCCCGACGACGAGCTCGTCGATCCGCCCGTAGCCGGTGGAGGCCTGGCCGGCCGACCGCGTCGCGACCCAGCCGCCGACCGTGCTGAACTCGAACGACTGCGGGTGGTGGCCGAGGGTGAGGCCGTGATCGGCGAGTGCCGCCTCCAGCGCGGGCCCGAGCATGCCGGCCTGGACGGTGGCGGTCAGCGAGATGGGGTCGACGGCGAGCAGCGCGTCGAGCCGGGCGAGGTCGAGGGCGACGTGGGGACGGGGCGCGCCGGGCGCGGGCGTCAGGCCGCCGACGACGCTCGTGCCCCCGCCGAACGGGACGACCGCGATCGCCTGGGCGGCGCAGGTGCGCACGACCGCGGCGATCTCCTCGCCGTCGGCCGGGTAGACGACCGCGTCGGGCGCACCGAGCGCGTCTCCGGCGCGCAGGCGCAGGAGGTCGAGGTAGCTGCGTCCGGCGGCGTGGGAGACGCGCGCCAGGCGATCGGTGCGCACGAACGCGTCGCCGACGATGGCGGCCAGCGGCGCGGGATCGAGGGTCGGCTCGGGCAGGCGGACGTCCTCGAGCGCGACCGGGGGCGTGTGGCGGTCCGCGGCGCCGAGCTGCTCGAGCAGCGGCGCGGCCGCCGCCGGCAGCTCGACGTCGACGAGGCCGGGCGGGCCCCACCCGAACCAGCGCAGGCGTGGGGCCGTCCGCCCCTTCATCGCGCCCCCGCCAGCGCCGTTGCGAGGGCCTCGCGGGCCGCTTCGACGGCCGCGGTGCGGCGCTCGGGGACGAGGCCGACGCGCGTGCGGCGGTCGAGGAGGTCGTCGACCGTGAGCGCCAGCTCGTGCTCGACGGCGAAGCGCAGCTCGGCGGCGGTCACGGCGACGTCGGGAGCGATGCGCTCGCCCAGCGACGGCGCGGCGTCCGTGAGCGCCAGCACGCGCGCGGCCTCGGCGCCGTAGCGGCGGGCGAGGCGGGCGGGGATACCGTGTCCGCGGGCCTCGCGCGGCTGGGCGCCGACGAGCGGCAGGCGGTGGGTCACGCACGGGCCGGCGTCGACGCGCGGCCGGGCGGCGATCGCGTCCACGGCGTCCTGCGCCATCCGCCGATAGGTCGTGAGCTTGCCGCCGACGATCGTCAGCACGCGCGTCGCGGGATCCTCGACGAGCGCGTGGCGGCGCGAGAGATCGGCGGTCGCGTCGGCGTCCCCCGCCACGAGCGGCCGCATGCCGGCGAAGCGGCCGACGACGTCCGCGCTCGTGAGCGGGACGTCGAGCGCGCCGGAGAGCGTGCGCAGCAGGCCGCGCTCCTCCTCGTCGGTCACGTGCGCCGCGTCGGGGATCGGGCCGAGGACCGGGACGTCGGTGAGGCCGACGAGGACCAGCCCGTCGGTGCGGGGCAGCGCGAAGACGAAGCGCGACCGCGAGCCCTCGAGCGCGACGTTGAGCGCGGCGGTCGGATGGCCCAGCCGGCCGGCCGGGATCAGCAGGTGCGAGCCGCGGCTGGGCCGGAGGCGGATGCCGTCCACCAGCCCTCCGGCCCACACGCCGGTGGCGTTGACGACGTGGCGCGCGCGGACGCGGAAGACTGGGCCGCACCCGCCTGCGGGCAGCTCGTCACGCACCACCGCGCCGTCGCCGTCCACCGAGTGCGCGCGGGCGTAGGTGACGATCCGGGCGCCGTGCGCGGCGGCGGTCCGGGCGACCGCGACCACGAGCGCCGCGTCGTCCTCCAGTTGGCCGTCCCAGCTCATGAGCGCGCCGCGCAGCCCCGCCGCGGCCAGGGCGGGGGCGAGGCGGCGGGCCTCGGGCGCGTCGATGCGGCGGGCGTTGGGCAGGCGCGAGCGCGGGGTGCCGGCCAGTCGCCGCATCGCATCGCCGGCCCGCAGGACGCCCATCGTGCCGGCGGCGACCGGGCCGGCAAGCGCGTCCGTCAACGGCGTGAGCATCGGCAGCGGCGCGATGAGGTGCGGGGCGGTGCGCAGGAGGATCGCCCGCTCGCGCGCGGACTCCCAGGCGACCGCCGGCTGGCCCTGGGGGAGGTAGCGCAGGCCGCCGTGGACGAGCTTGGACGACCAGCGGCTCGTGCCCTGCGCGAGGTCGCCGCGCTCGATGAGCGCGACGCTCAGCCCGCGCGAGGCCGCGTCGAGGGCGACGCCGGCCCCGGTGATCCCACCGCCGACCACGAGCACGTCCACCCGCTCGCCCGTGGCCAGCGCCTCGAGGTCGGCGGCCCGGCGTGCGGCGTTGAGCGAGGCGTTGCCGAGACGGTGTGACATCTCACGGCGCACTGTAACAGGGCGCGCTCATGGGCGCGCCGGACCCGGCAGCGTGGGCGCTACGGCCGCAGGAACGCGTCCAGCATCGTGCGCAGGTCCTCGCGGTGCGCGCGCTCGTCCTCGGGCGCGTCCGCGTGCGCCGAGAGGACGTAGCCGCGCATCGCCAGCTCCATCGCGGAGGCCAGGCGCCGCGGGTCGGCCCGGCGCACCGAGCCCTCCTCCATCGCCGCCGCCAGCTGCGCCGCCAGCCCGTCGATGACCAGCCGCTGGAACGCGCCGACCCGCTCGGTGACGTACGGCAGCAGCAGCTCGGGATCGACGTCGAGCAGCCGCACGAAGAGCGGGTGCGCGGCGAGCAGCTCGGCGCCGTGGACCGCCGTGCCGACCACGCGCTCGCGTCCCGTCGCGCCCACGCCGGCCTCCGCCGACGCCTGCTCGATGAGCTTGCCGAACTCGCGGGTCATGAGCGCCTGCAGCACCGTGCGCACGTCGGGATAGCGGCGGTAGACGGTCATCCGGCTCACGCCGGCGCGCGAGGCGATGTCGGTCAGCGTGGCGCGCCGCACGCCCACCGCCATGACCTGGGCGTGGGCCGCGTCGAGGATCGGATCGTCGGCCATCGGCACGTGAACGCTACCCGGCTGGTGCGCGGCGGCCGCTTGTGGGTACACCTGCATCGAGAGTCCGCCAGGAGGTCGCCATGAGCACCCAGCCGTCGTACCAGACCGTTCGTCTCTCTCGGGGCAAGCACAGCTCGCCATCGCAGGGCGTCTGCGTGATGGAGCTCGCCTCGATGCTCGCCGGGGAGCCGTTCTCGGATCGCCCCGCGTGCGTCGATCCGATCATCGGCGGGCTGTTGCGCGCCTACAACGACACCGTCGACGGTGAGCGTCGCCAGGACCTGTACGCCGTCGCGTCGCTGGTCGTCGGCACCGCGTCGACGCCCGACATCGAGCGAGCACGTGCCGCCCGCTGCCTCGCCTTCGCCACCTCGCACGAGCGTCGCGGTCGCTGGCGCCGTCGCCGCCGCGTCCCCGCGCTGGCCGCCCATCTCGGTCAGGACGCGCCGGGCGTGCTGGCGGTGCGCGCGCTGGGGCGCATCGACGGCGCCGAGCACGCCGAGATGCTGTCGCTCGTCGACGAGCTGGTCGCGATGAGCCGCCCGCGCGAGGCGGGCGTGGGCGCCGCGAAGGCGCCGCAGCGCGACCCGCTCAACTCGACGACGCCGGCTTGAGCCGGAAGGCGACCTTGCTGCCCTTGCCCTTGCGGAACGTCCCGGTCTTGGCGTCCAGCACCCAGGGCGAGGGCACGGCGTTGCCCGGCGCGGCGAGGAACTGGCGGATGAGCTTGACGATCTGATCGCAGCTCAGCGACGAGCCGGCCAGCGGGACGAACAGGTAGTGCCCGGCGGGCACCGAGAGCTTGCCGACCTTGTCGTCGTGCAGGACCTGGAACGTCCCCGGGCACGGCTCGCCGTCGCCGGGCAGCTTCAGGGTGACCGAGGACGGGGCCTTGCCCACGAGCGGCTCGAGCTGGAAGCCGGCGTTGACCGTGCCCTTCAGGAACGTGGCGGTCTCCGGATCGACGAACCACGGCTTGGGCAGCACGCCGTCGTAGTCCTGGAGGAACTGCGCCAGGCTCGATGCCGCCTGGTCGCACGTCATGCGCTGGGTCGAGATGAGGCTGAGGGTGTACTTGCCCGCAGGGATCGCGAGGTCGCCGACGCGGTCGTCGTGGAGGACCTGGAAGGCGGCCGGGCAGACGCTGGCGGCGATCGGCTGCACCGAGGACCCGCCGCTGGGCGGCGACGCGCCGGTGCGCTTGACCGAGAACGACTGCTTGGGCTTGGCGCGTGAGAAGGAGGACGCGGTCGCGTTGACGGCCCAGCCGCCCGAGAGCCTGCCGTCGAAGTCCAGCAGGAACTCGCGGAAGAGCACGGACGCCTGCGCGCACGACAGCGTCGACGGCGTGCCGATCGTGATCTGGTACGCGCCGGCGGGCAGCGAGAGCGTGCCGATCCGGTCGTCGTGGAGCACCTGGAACGAGGGGCAGCTCGAGGACCCCGACCCGGCCGGCGAGGCGGCCGCGGTCTGGTCGCCGGACGGCGCGGGCGCCTGGCCGTGGGCGAGCGGCGGCACGACGAGGGCGGCGAGGAGCGCGGGGAGGAGGACGCGGCGGATCACGCGCGCCAGTCTAGGGAGGACCGCGGCTAGGACGCGCGGGCCCGCTGCCGCGCGGCCTTCTGGCGCTGGACCGCGTCGAGCACGACCTTGCGCAGGCGCACGGCGTGCGGCGTCACCTCGACGCACTCGTCCTCGCGCAGGAACTCCAGCGCCTGGTCGAGCGACAGCAGCCGCTTGGGCACGAGGCGGACGAGCTCGTCGGCGGTCGACGAGCGCATGTTCGTCAGCTTCTTCTCGCGCACGGCGTTGACGTCGAGGTCGTCCGCGCGGCTGTTCTCGCCGACCACCATGCCCTCGTAGACGTCCTCGCCGGGCTCGACGAAGAGCGTGCCGCGCTCCTGCATGAGGAAGCAGGCGTGGGCGGTGACGGCGCCCGCGCGGTCGGCGACGAGCGAGCCGGTCGGGCGGGTGCGCAGCTCGCCGAACCACGGCTCCCAGCGCTCGAAGACGTGGTGGAGGATCCCGGTGCCGCGCGTCTCGGTGAGGAACTCGGTGCGGAAGCCGATGAGGCCGCGGGCCGGGACGAGGTAGTCCATCCGCACCCATCCGGTGCCGTGGTTGACCATCTGCTCCATGCGGCCCTTGCGCAGGGCGAGCAGCTGCGTGACGACGCCGACGTAGTCGTCGGGGACGTCGATCGTCAGCCGCTCGACCGGCTCGTGGCGCTTGCCGTCCAGCTCGCGCACGACCACCTGCGGCTGGCCGACGGTCAGCTCGAACCCCTCGCGGCGCAGGACCTCCACGAGGACCGCGAGCTGGAGCTCGCCGCGGCCCTGGACCTCCCAGGCGTCCGGCCGCTCCGTGTCGTGGACGCGCAGCGCGACGTTGCCGACCAGCTCGGCGTCGAGGCGGTTCTTGAGCAGCCGCGCCGTGAGCTTGTCCCCGTCGCGCCCGGCCAGCGGCGAGGTGTTGATGCCGATCGTGACGCTCAGCGACGGCTCGTCGACCGAGATCACGGGCAGCGGCCGCGGATCCTCGGGGTCGGCGAGCGTCTCGCCGATCGTGATCTCCTCGAAGCCGGCGACCGCGACGATCTCACCGGGACCGGCGGCGTCGGCGGAGACGCGGTCGAGCGCCTCGGTGACGTAGAGCTCGGCGACCTTCCCCGCGACGATCGTCCCGTCGGCGCGGCACCACGCGACGCTCTGCCCGCGGTGCAGCGTGCCCTGGTGGATGCGGCAGATCGCCAGGCGGCCCACGTACGGCGACGCATCGAGGTTGGTGACCTGGGCCTGGAGCGGATGGTCGGGGTCGTACGACGGGGCGGGGATCGTCTCGACGAGGAGATCCAGCAGCGGCTGCAGATCGCTGCCGGGCACGTCGAGGTCGAGCGTCGCGGTCCCCGCCTTGCCGTTGGTGTAGACGACCGGGAAGTCGATCTGCTCCTCGTCGGCGTCGAGGTCGAGGAACAGCTCCTCCACCTCGTGGACCACCTCGGCGATGCGGGCGTCGGGCCGATCGATCTTGTTGACGACGAGCACGACGGGCAGCCGCGCCTCCAGCGCCTTGCGCAGGACGAAGCGCGTCTGCGGCAGCGGCCCCTCGGAGGCGTCGACGAGCAGCAGCACGCCGTCGACCATGAACAGCCCGCGCTCGACCTCGCCGCCGAAGTCGGCGTGGCCCGGCGTGTCGATGATGTTGAGCTTGACGTCGCCGTGGTGGACCGCGGTGTTCTTGGCGAGGATCGTGATGCCCTTCTCGCGCTCGAGGTCCATCGAATCCATGACCCGCTCGGCCACGTCCTGGCCGGCGCGGAAGGCGCCCGACTGCCACAGCATGGCGTCGACGAGCGTGGTCTTGCCGTGGTCGACATGGGCCACGATGGCCACGTTGCGGAGGTCGGTGCGTGTACTCATTGGCGCTGGGACACGCTAGCCGGGTATGGTCGGCACGAAATGACGCGCAGCGGGCACTTGAGGGCTGACGCCGAACGCAACGTCCGCGCGATCATCGACGCGGCGATCGTCCTCCTGGCCGCCGAGCCCGATGCCAGCATGGAGCGCGTCGCGGCCGCCGCGGGGGTCGGACGCGCGACCGTCTACCGCCACTTCGCCAGCCGCGAGCACCTCGTGCGCGCGATCCTCGAACGGGCGCTGCAGGACGCGCGCGACGCCGTCCTCTCCAGTCGCCCGCAGGAGGGCACCGCGCGCGAGGCGCTCGACCGCGCTGTGCAGAGCCTGCTGAAGGTCGCCGACCGCTATCGCCTCGTGCGCGCGATCGCCCCGCACGACGCCCAGATGCGCCAGCGGGCCGAGGAGGTCGGCGCGCCGCTGACCGCGATCTTCGAGCGGGGCCAGCGCGAGGGCGAGTTCCGCAGCGACCTCCCGGCCCGCTGGATGGCGTCGACCCTCGGCGCCCAGTTGCAGGCGGTGACCGTCGCGCTGATCGACGGTGAGGTGCGCGAGCGCGATGCGCCCCAGCTGCTCATCACGACGCTGATCGACGGCGTGGCGGCGAAGTAGCGCATGGGCGAGGCCGTCGAGGCCACGCGCGAGCCGAACTTCCTGCTGGCCAAGGCCGAGAAGCGCGCGCTGCGGTGGATCGCCGCGCGGCTGCCGCGCCGCGTGCTGCCCGACGACCTCACGGCGCTGGGCGTGGCGGCCGCGATGGGCATCTGCGTCTGCTACCTGCTGTCCAACCACGCGACGGTGTGGCTGTGGGTGGCCAGCGCGCTGCTCGTCGTGCACTGGCTGGGCGACTCGCTCGACGGGACGCTGGCCCGCGTGCGGGGGATCCAACGGCCGCGCTACGGCTACTACCTCGACCACCTCGTCGACGCGATCTCGACCGCGCTGATCGGCATCGGACTCGGGTTGTCGCCGTACATGCTGCTCTCGGTCGGCGCGGTGATCGTCGTCGCGTACCTGATCCTCTCCATCAACGTGTACCTGGAGAGCTATGCGCTCGGGCGCTTCTCGATCGGCTACGGCTTCATCGGCCCGACCGAGGTGCGGGTCATCCTCATCGCGCTGAACACCGCGCTGGCGCTCTGGGGCGGGCTGGAGTTCCGGGCGATCGGGCTGGACCTCACGCCGCTGGACCTCATCGGCGCCGCGATCGCGGCCGTGATGGTGGCGTTGCTCGTCGGGCGGGCGGTGCGCAACCTGCGCGAGCTGGCGGTGCGCGAGCCGGCGGCGCCGCGGAGGTAGGCGCCGGCGCGGCGCACGCCACAATGGGGCGCGTGGACGACCCCTTCGCCGTGCTGGGCGTCTCGCCGCAGACGAGCCCCGACGAGCTGACTGCCGCGTACCGGCGCCTGGCCAAGCAGTGGCATCCCGATCGCGGCGGCGGCCCGGAGGCGGCGGCGCGGATGGCCCGGGTGAACGCGGCCTACGACCGGGCGCGAGCGCTGCTCGCCGAGCGCGACGCGGGCCGTGGCGGCGAGGCGGGCGGCGCGAGCCCGGCCTCGCCGGCGCCCGGCGCCCGCGTCGTGGCCGACTGGCTCGACGAGCGGCTGCGGCGCGCGCTGGGCCTCGAGCTCGCCCGGGCGCTGCACGACGGCGAGGACGTCGTGCTGGTCGCGCCGACCTCGACGTGGGCCAGCCCGCGGGCCCGGCTGGCGCTGACCGACCGGCGGCTGCTGTGGCTGCAGGAGGACGCGATCGGCGACCGCGTCCGCTCGCTGCGCTTCGAGGCGATCAGCGAGGTCGAGCAGCGCGCGGCGTGGCCGCGCCGGCGCACCGCGACGCTGCGGCTGCGCGACCGCCGCGGCCGCCGGTTCGCGTTCGCCGACCTGCCGCCCGACACGGCCGACGCGGCGGTTCGCCACCTCCGCGGCCGGCTGGCGGCGTGACGCTGCGCCGGCACGCGCGCGCCCGCTCGTGGACGGTCACCCGATGAGCGCCGCCCGCGACGACTGGATCGAGGAGACGATCGCCGTCGACGGCCGCGAGCTCGTCGTCCGCCGACCGCGCGACAGCGAGGCGCTCCTCGACGAGGAGGCCTTCGAGCAGGAGGAGTTCCTGCCGTACTGGGCCGAGCTGTGGCCGAGCGCCCTCGCGCTGACCCGCGCCGTCGCCGGTCGCGCGCTGCACGGCGCCCGCGTCGTGGAGCTCGGCTGCGGACTCGGGCTGCCGGCGATCGCCGCCGCGCTGGCCGGCGGGCGCGTGCTCGCCACCGACTGGTCGCCCGACGCCGTCGCCGCGGCGGCCGACAACGCCGAGCGCAACGGCGTGGCGCTGCGGACCGCGGTCGAGGCCTGGAGCCGACCGCGTGTGCTCCTCGACGAGGCGCCGTGGGACCTCGTGCTCGGCTCCGACCTGCTCTACGAGGCGCGCAACGTGCCGCAGCTGCTGGCGCTGCTGCCGCGGTTGGTCGGCGACCGCGGCGAGGCCTGGATCTCCGACCCGGGCCGCGCCCCCGCCCAGCGGTTCCTCGAGCGGGCGGCGGAGCGCTTCGAGATCCGCTCCACCGCCGACCCGGCCGGCCCGCGCCTGCAGGTCCACCGCCTGCGGCCGCGCGGCGGCTAAGGTCCCAGGCCCGTGGGACGCACGCTCGACGAGATCGACGACGCGCTGGCCGCCTGGATCGGGCGCCAGCCGATGTTCTTCGTCGCGACCGCGCCACTGGGCGCCGACGGCCACGTGAACGTGTCGCCGAAGGGGCCGGGGTCGACGATCCAGGTCCTCGGCGGCCACGAGGTCGCCTACCTGGACTACACCGGCAGTGGCGCCGAGACGATCGCCCACCTGCGCGAGAACGGGCGGATCGTCGTGATGTGGTGTGCGTTCGAGGGCCCGCCGCGGATCGTGCGGCTGCACGGCCGCGGCGAGGCGGTCCTGCCGGGCGACGAGCGGTTCGCGGCGCTGCTCGACGGCTTCCCGACGCCGCGGCCGTTCGCCTCCGCCTCGCTGCGCTCGATCGTCCGCGTCGACGTCGCGCGCGTGTCGCGCTCCTGCGGCTACACGGTCCCGCTCATGGACCACGTGGGCGAGCGCGAGCACATGCCGGCCTGGATCGACAAGAAGCTGCGGGCCGGCGGCGACGGCGCGCTCGACGTCTATCGCGCGCAGGAGAACGCGACCTCGATCGACGGGCTGCCGGCGGTGCCCGCCTGATGGAGCCCGACGCGATCGAGCTGCGCGTCCTCGGCTGCCTGCTCGAGAAGCAGCGCACGACGCCGGACGCCTATCCGCTGAGCCTCAACGCGCTGCGGCTCGCCTGCAACCAGTCGACGAACCGCGACCCGGTCGTCGACTACGACGAGCCGACGATCCGCGACGCGCTGCAGCGCCTCTACCGCCGCCGCTGGACCCGCCTGACGAGCTCGCAGGGCAGCCGGGCGGCGAAGTACCGCCACCTGCTGGACGAGGCCCTCGGGCTGCGCGACGACGAGCTGTCGCTGCTCGCGGTGCTCCTGCTGCGCGGACCGCAGACGCCCGGTGAGCTCAACCAGCGCGTCGAGCGCCTGCACCGCTTCGACTCGATCGCCGACGTGCAGGCGACGCTCGATCGTATGGTCGAGCGCGAGATCGTCGCCCGGCTCCAACGGCGCCCGGGGCAGAAGGAGGAGCGCTACGTGCAGCTGCTCGGGGGCGGGGAGGAGGCCGACGCCGCACCGGTGCCCGCGCCTGTGCCCAGCCGCGATGTCGCGCCGGTCGTCGCCCCGCGTGCCGACGCCGAACCCGCTCCGGTCGTCGCCCCGCGTGCCGACGCCGAACCCGCTCCGGTCGTCGCCCCGCGCGCCGACGCCGAACCCGCTCCGGTCGTCGCCCCGCGCGCCGACGCCGGACCCGCGCCGGCTCCCGCGCCGCGCGCCGACGCCCGCCTCGATCGGCTCGAGCACGAGGTCGCCGCGCTGCGCGCCGAGGCCGCCGCCGGACCGGCGCCGGGCGAGGAGCGCCTCGACCGCCTCGAGCGCGAGGTCGCCGCGCTGCGGGCGGAGCTCGCGGCGCTGCGCGACGCGCTCGGCGGCTGAGCGACGCCGCCGGCCGGCGCGAGGACGACGCGCGGGCGTCCGCCCGTCGCGCCGTCGGCGTCCGCGCCAGGACCCGGCGGGCTTGCGCTCGCGCGCCACAGCTTGTACGGTTCGTCACATGCTCGCCTGCGCCTCGTGTGGTCGCGCGTTCAACGCGCGCGCTCTCGACCCGTGGTCGCTCAGCACCGCGACCTGTCCAGCCTGCAAGTCGGAGCTGCTCGTCCGGCCGCCAAAGCGGCCGATCGGTGCACAGCCACCGACCCGGCACCTGCACAGTCCTTCGCGTCGCGAGCCGTTGTCGCGGCGGTTGACCGGGCTGGGCGCCTGAATCCGGCACGCGCGGCCGCTACGGTCCGCGCGTGCCCATCGCCAGCCTCCTGCGGCCCGTCGCCGCCACCCGGTACGTGACGCCGCTGCGGGAAGGGGGCTCGATGCCCGGGCTCGTGGAGGCCGACGACGACGGCCTCTACGTCGTGAAGTTCCGCGGCGCCGGGCAGGGGCCGCGGGCGCTCGCCGCCGAGATCGTCGTCGGCGAGCTGGCCCGCGCCCTGGGCCTGCCCGTGCCCGAGCTGGTCCTCGCCGACGTCGACGCCGCGCTCGGCCGCGCCGAGCCCGACCCGGAGATCCAGGAGCTCATCGGGGCGTCGGTCGGCACGAACCTCGGCGTGGACTTCCTGCCCGGGGCGCTGCCCTATTCCCCGGCGGTCGGCTGGCGGCCGAGCCCGGAGCTCGCCGCCGACGTCGTGTGGCTGGACGCGGTCACGACGAACGTCGACCGCACGGGCCAGAACCCGAACCTGCTCGTCTGGCACGACCGGCTCTGGCTCATCGACCACGGCGCCGCCCTGTACCGCCAGCACGCGGGCCTGCGACCCGCGGAGGACGCGCAGCGGCCGTTCCCGCAGATCGCCGACCACGTCCTGCTCCCGTGCGCCGGCTCGATCGTGGAGGCCGGCGAGCGGCTGGCACCGCGCGTCGATCGGGCGCTGCTGGAGGCGATCGTCGCGCTCGTGCCGCCGGACTGGCTCGTGGGGGAGGCCCCGGAGACCTACGTCGACTACCTCGCGCGGCGCGTGGCTCGCTCGGCGGAGATCGCCACGGAGGCCGAGGGTGCCCGGTCGTAGCCCGTTCGCCTACGCGATCGTGCGGATCGTGCCGCGCGTCGAGCGCGGCGAGCGGATGAACGCCGGCGTCATCGTCCACGCCCGCCAGCGGCGCTTCCTGGCCGCGCGGACCGAGCTGGACGAGCGGCTGCTGCGCGCGCTCGCGCCCGGCCTGGCGCCGGCCACGGTGCGCCCGTATCTCGAGGCGATCGAGCGGATCGCGGCCGGCGACCCGGGCGCCGGGCCGATCGCGCTGCTCGATCCGCCCGAGCGGTTCGGCTGGCTGGTCGCGCCCTCGTCCACGATCATCCAGCCGTCACCGGTCCACACCGGCCTGTGCGACGACCCGCAGGCGATGCTGGACCACCTGTTCGCCACGCTCGTCGCGCGCTGAGCCGCGCGGCCTAGGCGGGCGCGGGCCGCAACGGACGCAGCCCGCCGAGCCGGTGCACCAGCGCGGCGATCGGCAGGCACCCGGCCAGCAGCGCGACGCCGACGACGATGTACGTCGGCGCGGGCCCCAGCGGCGCCACGACCGCGCCGGCGGTGATCACGCCGAGCCCGAACGCGAAGTTGCGGCAGGCGTCCATCGTCCCCAGGACGCGGGCGCGCTGGTCGTCGGGCACGGCGCGCAGGACGAGCGATTGCGCGGCGACGCCCATGAACCCGCCGCCGACCCCGCCGAGGACGTAGCAGAGCAGGGCCGGGGCGAGCGCCCCGGTCAGGCCGACCAGGCCGATGCCCAGCGCCATCGCCAGGCGGCCCACGAGCACGCCGGTCGCCTCGTTGCCGGCGTGCAGGACGCGGCCGCCGTAGGCCGAGCCGGCGACCATGCCCAGGCCCCAGCAGGCGGTCAGCGCGCCGAGCGCGACCGGCCCGCCGCCGAGCTCGAAGACGAGCGGGACCTCGGCCGTCATCGAGAACGCGGTCGCGAAGACCGACGCGCACGCCGACGCGAGCACGAGCCGCACGCGGGGCTCGCGCAGCGCCAGCGCGGCGCCGGCCCAGCGCGGCTCGCGCGGCGCGCCGGCGGCGCGACGACCGCCCCCGAAGTCGGCGCGGACCGAGGCGATGAGCAGGGCCGACGCGACGAACGTCATCGCGTCGACCACGAACACCGCCCCGGTGCCGGCGACGGCGATCAGCACGCCGGCGCCGAGCCGACCGGCCGTCTTGCCGACGTTGGCGCTCGCGGCGATCAGCCCGTTGGCCCGCGCCAGGTCGCGGGGGCCGCTGAGGTGGGCGATCGCCGCGCCGGCGGCCGGACCGCAGGCGGCGCCCAGCGCCGTGGCCGCCAGCCCGACGGCGAGGATCGCGATCGGCGCGTGGCACCACGCCAGCACGAGGAGCAGCGCCCCGGCTGCGAGCTCGCCGGCGACGATCAGGCGCTTGCGCGGCAGGCGATCGCCGAGCCAGCCGCCGAGCGGGGCCAGCGCGCTGCCGGCGCCGATGGTGAGCAGCAGCGACAACGACAGCCAGGCGGGGGAGCGGGTCTGGGCGTAGAGGGCGTAGCCGACGGCGACACCGGTGGCGTCGCTGCCGAGCAGCGAGAGGAGGCGCGCGGCCGCCACGCGGCGGACGGCGCCGCGGGAGGAAGGCGACACCGCCCCATCGTCGCGTCGGATCGGGCACCCAGGCGCTCGTGTGTCGCCTCTCACACCAGGCTGGCGCGTGCACGCTGTCGCGGCCCGGTCGGGCCGGATCCCGCGCACGGTCTCGTGCAGCGGTCGCCGGCGCGCAGGCCCGTTGCTACGGTCGATCGCCGTCCCTTCGGATGGATCGCCGCCCGTTGCCACGTCTCGCCGCGCTCGCCGCGGCCCTGCTGCTCGTGCCGCTCGCCCTCTGGGCGGCGAGCCCGCTCGTGGCCGGCGGCGCGCAGACGCCCGAGCAGCTGCAGTCGCGCATCGAGGGCCAGAAGTCGCGCGAGCGGTCGCTGGCCTCGGCGGCCGAGCGCCTCGCGACGATCGAGCGCCAGCTCGGCAACCAGGTCGCGCTGCTGGAGCGGCGGCTGGCGGGGGTGCGCGAGGACTTGGCTCGCTCGGAGGCCGAGCTCGGCGACACCCAGGAGCGGCTGCGCGCCGAGCGCGCCCGCGCCCAGCGGCTGACCGAGCGGCTCGCGCGCGGCCGGGCGCTGCTGGCCCGCCGTCTGCGCGAGCGCTACACCGCGGTCGAGCCCGATCTCGTCACCGTCGTGCTCGCCTCGCGCAACCTCTCCGACCTCCTCGAGCGCGCCGAGTTCCTGCGCCGCATCCAGCGCAGCGACGAGCGGATCGTCGGCGACGTCCGCGACGCGCGCGCCGCGTCCAAGGCCCAGGCCGCGCGGCTGGCCAAGCTGGAGGCGCGCCAGCGCGACGCCGTGCTGGCGATCCGCAGCCGTCAGGCGGCATTGGAGCGGATGAACGCCGCGCTGCAATCGCGCCGCGCGAGCCTGCGGCGTGCCCGCGCCGCCCGCATCGCCGCGCTGTCGCGGATCCGCAGCGTCCGGCGCGGCGCCGAGCGCCAGCTGCGCAAGCTGCTCGCCGAGCGCGCCCGGGCCGCGTCGACCACCGCCGGACCCGGCGGCCCGTGGGCGATCCCGTGGGCGATCGTCGAGTGCGAGTCCGGTGGCCAGAACGTGCCGCCCAACTGGGCGGGGGCCTCGGGCTACTACCAGTTCATGCCCGCGACCTGGCGCGGCCTGGGCGGATCGACCCCCCACGCCTACCAGGCCTCCAAGGCCGAGCAGGACCGGCTCGCTGCACAGCTGTGGGCCGGCGGCGCAGGTGCCGATAACTGGGACTGTGCCGGGATGGTCGACTACTAGGAGCGAAAGCATGGGCAGCGGCTCGCGGTGGAAGCGGGGTTGGCGATTGGCGGGCGACAGCTGGCGCGTCCTCAAGACGGACCGGTCGCTGCTGGCGTTCCCGATCGTCGGGTTCGTGGCGGCGGCGATCGCGTTCCTCCTCGTGGCCCTCCCGGGCGCCGGGATCGCCGCCGCGGCCGACAGCTTCTGGCCGGCGGTGCCGTTCCTCGTCGTCGCGCTGTACCTGGCGACGTTCGTCACGATCTACGTCGGCGTCGCGCTCGCCGCGTCGGCGGGAGCGGTGATGGATGGCAGCGAGGTGACGCTTCGCAGCGGCTTGGCCGCCGCGCGACCCCATCGCGGCGCGATCGCGAAGTGGGCGCTCGTCCAGACGACGGTCGGCCTGATCCTCAACCTGCTCCAGGGCGCGGCCGACAGCGAGAACGGGCTCGTCCGCCTCGTCGGGACGATCTTCGTCGCACTGCTCAACGTCGCGTGGTCGATCGCCACCTTCTTCGTCGTCCCGCTGCTCGCCTTTGAGGGCGTCGGGCCCAAGGCGGCGCTCAAGCGCTCCGCGGCGCTGATCAAGGAGCGCTGGGGCGAGGGTGTCGTCGGCACCGCCTCGATCGGCGGCATCGCCATGGTGCTCGGCGTCCTGCCGGGCATCGCGATCGGCGTGGCCGGCGTCGCGCTGGGCGGACCGGGCGGCGTCGCGCTCATCGCGGTCGCGGTGCTGATCGTGCTCGCCGCCTGCGTGCTCGCCAACGCGCTGACCCAGGTCTTCCGCGTCGCTCTGTACCGCTTCGCGGTGCAGGCGCCCGCGGCGCCGGGGTTCGACCAGGCGGACCTCGCCGCGGCCTTCGCACCCAAGCGGCGGCGCTGACGCGTCCTGCCACACTGTCCGGATGGAGAACGCCATCACCGCCGAGGGCCTCGAGGCGCTGCGGGCCGAGCTCGCGGAGCTGGAGGGACCACGGCGCCAGGAGATCGCCAAGCAGATCAAGACGGCGCGCGAGTGGGGGGACCTGAAGGAGAACGCCGAGTACCACGCCGCCAAGGAGGCGCAGGCCCACCTGGAGACGCGGATCCTCAAGCTGCGCGACCGCATCAAGCACGCCGACGTGGTCGAGATCGCCGGGGGCGACGTCGTCGGCTTCGGCTCGACGGTCCACGTCGAGGACGAGCAGACCGGCAAGCGCACCACGTACACGCTCGTCTCGTCGGGCGAGGCGGACCTCGCCCAAGGGCGCCTGTCGGCGGAATCGCCGGTGGCCGCGGCGCTGAGCGGCAAGCGCGCCGGGGACGTCGGGATCGTGTCCACGCCGCGCGGGGAGCGCCGGCTGAAGCTGATCGAGGTGACGTGATGGACGAGCAGGAGCTGCGCGAGCGCCTGTCGCCGGAGCAGTACGCGGTGCTGCGCGAGGGCGCGACCGAGCGCCCGTGGAGCGGACGCTACGTGAACGAGAAGGCCGACGGGTCCTACCGCTGCGCCGCTTGCGGCGCCGAGCTATTCGACTCGACGACGAAGTTCGACTCCGGCTCGGGCTGGCCGTCGTTCACCGAGCCCGCCGTGGCCGAGGCCGTCGAGCTGCTCGAGGACCGCAGCCACGGCATGGTCCGCACCGAGGTCCGCTGCCGCGCCTGCGGCTCGCATCTCGGCCACGTCTTCGACGACGGCCCCGTGGATCGCGGCGGCCAGCGCTACTGCATCAACTCGCTGGCGCTGGATCTCGAGGAACGGTGAGCGGCGGGGGCGGGCCCGAAGCCCGCCCCGCGCCGTGTCCGGCAGCGATCACCGCTGAACTACTACGTCCCAGGGTGTGTGTCTGCCTGGGCGGCTGGACACTCGCGACCACCTGGACAGGCCGCCCCGAAGGGCGCGTTGCCACGGTTGGGGGCCCGCAGGCTCCCGCGGCCGCGTGGGCGATCCGCCGGTCCCCGAAGGGTATCGCGAACTAGGATGCCGGCGGTGACTCGTCGCGCGATCCGATCGTGGCTGATGGACATGGACGGCGTCCTCGTCCACGAGGAGCACGCGATCCCGGGGGCCGACCGCTTCCTGCGCGGGCTGCGCGACCGCGGGACGCCGTTCCTGGTCCTCACCAACAACTCGATCTACACGCGCCGCGACCTCGCCGCGCGGCTGCGGGCCAGCGGGCTGGAGGTCCCGGAGGAGGCGATCTGGACGTCGGCGCTGGCCACCGCGCGCTTCCTCGACGACCAGCGGCCCAGCGGGTCGGCGTTCGTGATCGGCGAGTCGGGGCTGACCACCGCGCTGCACGAGGTCGGCTACACGATGACCGAGCGCGACCCCGACTACGTGGTGCTCGGCGAGACGCGCACCTACAGCTTCGAGCGGATCACCCAGGCGATCCGGCTCATCGTCGGCGGCGCGCGCTTCATCGCCACCAACCCGGACCCGACCGGGCCCACGACGGTCGGCCCGGTGCCCGCCACGGGCTCGGTCGCCGCGCTGGTGACCCGCGCGACCGGCGTGGAGCCCTACTACGTCGGCAAGCCCAACCCGCTCATGATGCGCTCGGCGCTGAACGCGATCGACGCGCACTCCGAGACCACCGCGATGATCGGCGACCGCATGGACACCGACATCGTCGCGGGATTGGAGGCCGGGCTGGAGACGATCCTCGTGCTCACCGGCGTGACGACGCGGGCGATGACGGAGCGCTTCCCGTACCGGCCGATGCGGATCGTGGAGTCGGTCGCCGAGCTCGTCGACGAGGCGACCGGCGCGATCGAAGCGGCGCCGGCCTAGCCGCTCTGGGCGGGGACCTGCGCCTCCTCGAGGACGCCGAGCAGCTCGGCGACCCGGCAGACGAGCAGGCGCTCCTCGTCGACCTCGACCCACGCGCCGGCGCTGGCCGGGAAGACGACGTGGTCGCCCGGGCGGACCGGCATCTCCACGCCGGCGGGCTGCCACCAGTCGATGCCCGGCCCGACGGCGAGGACGATCCCGTGCTGCGGCGGGGGCTCGTTCGTGCCCGCCGGGACGAGCAGGCCCGAGTGGCGGACGCGGTCCGGCTCGAGCTCCTTGATGACGACGCGGTCGAAGAGCGGTCTCAGCTGGTGGCGCATGCGGCGCTCAAGATAGCCGCGTCCTCACGCGCAACTGGATCGAGAACGTCTGTCCCACGTCGCCCGAGCCGGCCTGGGCGTAGCGGGCCGCGAAGCGGGTCGTGCCCGCGCCGCGGGCGCGCAGGACGTACCGCTGGACGCCGCCGGCGCCGGGCATGCTCGCGGCGGGCGGCACGTAGCGCGCGGAGCGCAGGATCGCCACGGCTCGCGCCGGCCGGCGGGTGATCGCCCAGTCGTAGCCGGTCGTCGGGTTCGACGCGAGCGCGATGCGGATCGTGTCGCCGGCGCGGGCGACGACGGTCGTGCCGTCGGCGGCCTCGGTGACGGCGATCGTCTTCGCGGCGGCGGGGGTCGCGGAGAGCGCGAGCGCGGTCAGCGCGGCGGCCGGGACCAGCAGGCGTCGGTGCATGGCGCGCATCTAACCGCGCATCGCGGTCGGCAGCTTGACCAGCACCTTGGGCAGGTCGCGCCGCGAGCGATCCAGCGCCTCGCGCAGCGCTGCGGCCGTGCCGGGACCGTGGACGCCGGCGCCGTGGCCGACGAGCAGGTGCTCGGGAGCGAAGGCGGCCAGCCGGCGCGGCGGCGTGAGGCGCAGGAACAGGTGGACGCCGATCCGCTCGGGGCCGCCGCCGGTGAACAGCCGGTTCGTGCCGACGGCCTCGGCGACGATCAGGGCCCGGTGGGTCGGCCACCACAGCGCGAGCTCGTGCCAGAAGCGGTTGCGCACCACCGGGACGACCTCGAGCGGACTGCCCTCGACCGCCGCCGGGAGGCGCAGCAGCGGCACGCCGAGCCGCTGCGCGACCGCGGCTGCGTCGCGGTTGTGGCGGTCGAGCAGCTGGACGACGGCGGCGGGGGCGCCCAGCGCGGCGGCCCGCTCGATCGCGTCGCCGTCGTCGACCGGGTCGACCAGCCAGACGCGCCCGGCGTCGACCAGCGCGTGGGACGTGCGGGTCATCGGCTCGTCGATCACCCAGCTGAAGCCGAACGGCAGCTCGTCGTAGGTGCGGATGGCCACGGCGGCCGATCTTCCCAGGTCGGCGCTCAGGCCACCAGGGCCGGATCGACGGGTGGCACGCCGTACGCGCGGCGCAGCTCCTCGAGGTCGACCTCGGTCGCGCCCCAGAAGTCCCAGTCGTCGGCGACGACGTCGACGGTCGTGGCATGGCCGCGGTCCCAGGCCGTCCAGAAGCGGCGCGGCTCGAAGGCGCCCTCGAAGTGGCCGGCCACCGGCGTGATCTGGACGCCGAGGTGCCAGCTGTAGAGGACCGGCAGGATCTCGGCCGCCATCGGGTGGTCCGGGTGCATGCCGCCGATGAACGTCGAGACGCAGATCTCGCCGGCCTGGCTGGTCGAGTACGAGCTGAGCACGTGCGAGGAGTCGTGGGGCGTCGTGAAGCCCTCGGCCAGGCCGTCGGCGTGGCCGGGGAAGGCGAAGCCGTTGCGCTGGAAGTGGTCGAAGAACGCCCGTCCGAACGTGCCCTCCGGCAGCTCGCCGAGGGTCTCGTAGCGCGCCGCCAGCTCCGGCTGCTCGGCGTCGCGGTAGGGGAAGAACGCGGCGACGGCGCCGTCGCGCCACTTCGCGTGGTCCAGGCGCGGGAACGAGGCGACGTTCTTGCGCATGATGCAGGCGGCGGCCTGGACGATCTCGCTGGCCGCGACCTCGGTGAGGATCGTCAGGTAGTCCTCGTGGACGCCGAGCGCGTCGGCGTAGGCCTGGACGTGCGCGGTCTTCTCCGGGTCGACGACGCCGTCGACGACCGACATGATGGCCAGGAACCGCACGGCCTGGGCCGCGCCGTCGGCGTCCAGCGTGGCGGCGGCGAGCTGCTGCGGCGTGACCGGCGCGAGCGCGTCGAACGGCGTCTCGCCGTCGAGGCCGAGGACGATCGTCGCGGCCGAGGCGATGGCCGCCCGGTCCGTGTCGGTCACGGCGCCGGCGCCGTGCTCGAGGGCGATCGCCTTCATGGCGCCGAGCACCGCGTCGGCCTGGGGGCGGGGGAGGCGGACGAGCATCGCGCCAGGATGCCGCACCGGCGGGCGGCGCCGCGCTACGTCGCCTCCACGGCCCGTGCCGTACGGCCGTCGTAGGCGGCCAGCTGCGGGTAGGCGAGCACGACCAGCCCCGCGGCGACGATGCACAGCAGCCCGCCGGAGGCGATCGCGGCGCCGACGGGCAGCAGCGAGGCCGCGACGCCGGACTCGACGTCGCCCAGCCGCGGCCCGCTGGTGACGACGAGCGTGAAGACCGCCGACATCCGCCCGCGCAGGTGCTCGGGCGTGACCGTCTGGTTGATGACCGAGCGGCAGACCGCGCTGACGCTGTCGGCCGCGCCGGCGACCGCGAGCAGCGCGGCGGCGACCCACAGCGTCGGGGCGAGCCCGGCCGCCGCGATCGCGGCGCCCCAGACGAGCACGGCGACGATCGTGATCCGCCCCAGCCACCGCGCCCGCTCCAGCCAGCCGGTCGTCACCGCGCCCAGCACGGCCCCGAAGGAGACGGCCGCGTAGAGGAGCCCGGTGCCGGCGGCGCCGGCGTCGAACACCGTCAGCGAGAGGACGGCGAACAGCGCCCGCGGCATCCCGAAGGTCATCGCCGCGACGTCGATCGCGAACGACCCCATGAGCGCGCGGTTGCGGCGCACGAAGCGCAGGCCCTGGCCGATCGAGCGCAGGATCGGCTCGTGGGGCTGGTCGGTCGGCGCGGGCGGCAGCGGGCGGATGGGGACGGTCAGGGCCGTGAGCACGGCGAAGGCGATCGCGTCGAGCACGTAGACCGATGCGACCCCGAGCCCGGCGATGAGCAGTCCCCCGAGCGCCGGGCCGATGATCGACGCCAACGCGGAGACGCTGAAGTTCAGCGCCAGCGCGGAGCGCAGCCACTCGCCGGCGAGCGCCGGGACCGCCGCCGAGCGTGTGACGCTGACGACCGAGCCGGCGCCGGCGAGCGCGCCCGCCAGGACGAAGAGGGCGGCCACCGGGGGATCGCCGAGCAGCGAGAGCACCGCCAGCAGCGCCGAGACGACGCCGGCGGCGACCTGCCCGCCGACCATGAGCCGCCGGCGATCGGTGCGATCGGCCCAGGCGCCGCCCAGCAGCGCGCCGATCACGAGCGGCACCAGCTCGACCGCGCCGACGGCGCCGACCAGGAACGCCGAGTCGGTCAGCACGAAGACCTGGTACGGGATGGCCACGAGCGCCGCCTGCGTGCCCAGCGAGGCGCACGCCTGGCCGATCGTGAGCAGGCGCAGGTCGCGCGATCGCCGGACGGCGGTGAGGTCGACGGCGATGCGGGCCACGAGGGCAAGAGTCAAGCAGCCCCGGCGGGGTAGCTGAGGCCATGACCACCAAGACCATCGACGAGCAACTCGTCGCCTACCTGTCCGACGCCCATGCGATCGAGGAGCAGGCGCTCGTCCAGCTGCGCCGCGCCCCGAAGATCGTCGGCGAGCCCGGACTCGAGCGGATCTTCCGCGAGCACGAGCGCGAGACCGAGGAGCACGAGCGCCTCATCCGCGGGCGGATGCACGCCCACGACGCCGACCCGTCCAAGCTCAAGGAGCTGGTGATGAAGGCCGGCGGCGCCGGCTTCCTGATCTTCGCCAAGCTCAACCCGGACACGCCCGGCAAGCTGACGGCCCACGCCTACTCCTACGAGCATCTCGAGCTGGCCTCCTACGAGATGCTCGAGCGGGTCGCGGTGCGAGTCGGCGACCACGAGACCGTGGCCGTCGCCGAGCGCATCCGCGCCCAGGAGCGGGCGATGGGGCAGCGGCTGGCCGACCACTTCGACGCGGCGGTCCAGGCGTCGCTGCGCGACCTCAAGCCCGACGACCTGCGCGAGCAGACCGCGCGCTACCTCACCGACGCGCACGCCGTGGAGGAGCAGGCGATCAAGCTGCTGGAAGGCGGGGAGCGCCTGCTCGGCGACTCGCCGCTGGCCGCCCTCCCGCGCGAGCACCTGGTCGAGACGCGCGCCCACGAGCAGCTCGTGCGGGCGCGGCTGGAGGCGCTGGGCTCCAAGCCGTCGTGGCTGAAGGACGCGGCGATGGGGCTCGGCGGGCTGAACTGGGGCGGCTTCTTCGCCGCGCACCCCGACACGCCGGGCAAGCTCATCGCGTTCTCCTACGCCTTCGAGCACCTGGAGATCGCCTCCTACGAGCTGCTGTCGCGCGTCGCGCGGCGCGCCGGCGACGCCGAGACCGACGCGGTCGCCCAGCGGATCCTCCCCGACGAGCGCGGCGCGGCGGACAAGCTCGCGGCCGCGTTCGACGAGGCGGTGGAGGCCTCGCTCGCGGCGCAGTCCTGAGGCGCGACCGTCTCGTTGACAACGCAACCTGATCCGCGCTAGAATCTCAGTCGTAGCAACTGAGATCTTCTACTGGAACGGATCACATGAACCCCGAGAACACCCACGTCTGCGAGCTGTGCGGGCAGCGCCCCGGGACGGTTCGCGTGATGGTCTCCAACGGCGTTCAGCGCCGCGGCGCGGTGCTGTGCGAGGTCTGCGCGCAGCAGACCGTGGGCGCCGGCGCCGGCCTGCAGCCCGCCGCGGGTGCGCCGCAGCGCCCGTCGGTGCTCGACGAGTACGGCCGCGACCTGACGGCCGACGCGCGTGAGGGCCGCATCGACCCGGTCATCGGCCGCGACGAGGAGATCGAGCAGACGATCGAGATCCTCTCGCGCCGGCGCAAGAACAACGCGGTCCTCATCGGCGAGGCCGGCGTCGGCAAGACCGCCATCGCCGAGGGCTTGGCCCGGCGCATCGCCGAGGGCGACGTGCCCGAGGCGCTGGCCGACACCCGCCTGGTCGCGCTCGACCTGGCCGGGATGGTCGCGGGCGCCAAGTACCGCGGCGAGTTCGAGGAGCGCCTGAAGGGCGCGCTGGCCGAGGTCGCCGAGAGCGACGGCAAGGTCCTGCTGTTCGTCGACGAGCTGCACACCGTGCTCGGCGCGGGCGCGGCCGAGGGCGCGATGGACGCCGCGAACATGCTCAAGCCGCTGCTGGCCCGCGGCGAGCTGCGGATGATCGGCGCCACGACGCTGTCGGAGTACCGGCGCATCGAGCGCGACGCCGCGCTGGCGCGGCGCTTCTCGCCCGTGACCGTCGGCGAGCCGACCGTCGAGCAGACGATCGAGATCCTGCGCGGCCTGCGCGACGTGTACGCGTTCCACCACGACGCCGAGATCGCCGACGAGGCGCTCGTCGCCGCGGCGCGGCTGTCGGATCGCTACGTCACCGAGTACCACCTGCCCGACAAGGCGATCGACCTCGTCGACCAGGCGGCGGCGCGCGTGCGCATGCGCGGCGGCGTGGGCGGCCCGTCGGAGGCGGCGAAGCTGCGGGCGCAGCTGGAGCGCACCGAGGCCGACAAGCAGGCCGCCGTCGACGCCGAGGCCTACGAGGACGCCGGGCGCCTGAAGGAGATCGCGCGCGAGCTGCGGGCGCAGCTCGAGGCGCTGGGCGAGCCCGCCGGCGACGACGGCGAGGCCGCTCGGCCGTACGTCGGCGAGGCCGAGGTCGCGGCGGTGATCGCCGCGCGGACCGGGATCCCGGTCGGCGAGCTGGTCGCCGGCGAGACCGAGCGGCTGGCGCGCCTGGAGGACGAGCTGCACGAGCGGGTCGTCGGCCAGGAGCATGCCGTCGAGGTCGTCGCCGACACGATCCGCCGCGCGCGGGTCGGCCTGTCGGAGGGCGACCGGCCACTGGGCAGCTTCCTCTTCCTCGGCCCGACCGGCGTGGGGAAGACCGAGCTGGTCAAGGCGCTGGCCGAGCGGCTGTTCGCGACCGAGAAGGCGCTCGTGCGCGTCGACATGTCCGAGTACCGCGAGCCGCACACGGTGGCGCGGCTGATCGGGTCGCCGCCCGGCTACGTCGGCTACGGCGACGGCGGCCAGCTGACCGAGCCCGTGCGGCGCCGTCCGTACTCGGTGGTGCTGCTCGACGAGGTCGAGAAGGCGCACCCGGACGTGTGGAACGTGCTGCTGCAGCTGATGGACGACGGTCGCCTGACCGACGGCGAGGGCCGGACGGTCGACTTCACCAACGCGGTCGTGGTGATGACCTCGAACCTGGGCGCCGGCCAGGCGCGCCGGTCGCTGGGCTTCGCCGCCGCGCAGGAGGCGCCGGCCGAGGACCGGATGCTGGCCGCGGCCAAGGGCGCGTTCCTGCCCGAGTTCCTCAACCGGATCGACGAGATCGTCACGTTCCAGCCGCTCGACGAGGCGCAGGTGGAGCGGATCACCGGCCTCATCGTCGGCCGGGTGGCCGACCGCCTGCGCACCGAGCGGGCGATCGAGCTGGCGGTCGACGAGGCGCTCGTCGCGCGACTGGCGCACGAGGGGTTCGACCCCGAGTACGGCGCCCGCCCGCTGCAGCGCCACGTGCGCCGGACGCTGGAGAAGGAGCTCACGCGCGCGATCCTCGACGGCCGGATCGCCGAGGGCGACCACGTCCGCGCCTTCGACGGCCCCGACGGCCTGACCCTCGAGGCGGCCCGCGAGCTCGTCGCGGCGGCCTGACGGACATCGGTGCGACTTCTTCCCGCTGGGCGGGAGGAAGTCGCACCTCTGAGGCGGTCACAATGGGGCGCCATGGACGGCGCTCTCGACCGCGACACGCAGCTGCTCGAAGCGCTCCTCGGCGACGTGCTCGAGGAGCAGGAGGGGCGGGCGTTCCGCGACCGCGTCTTCTGGCTGCGCGACACCGCCGCGCGCTTCCGCGACGGCGACGTCGCGGCCGGCGACCAGCTGCTGGCCTTCGTCGAGCGCGAGGGCGACGCGCGGCTGGAGCCGTACGTGCGCGCGTGCTCGATGCAGCTGCAGCTCGCCAACATCGCCGAGGAGCTGGAGCGGCTGCGTCGCCGGCGCGCCTATGACTCCGACACGAGCGTCCCGCAGCGCGAGTCGCTGGCGGCCGCGGCGGGCGCGCTGGCCGGGCGGGCGCGCGCCGAGGTCGCCGACGCGCTCGACGGCCTCGACGTCCGGCTCGTCATGACCGCGCACCCGACCGAGGCCACGCGCCGCTCGATCTTCGACCACCAGCAGGCGGTGTGGCGGGCGATGGAGGCGATCGACGACCCGCGCCTGGGCCGCAGCCGCCGGATCCTCATCGAGGATCGCCTGCGCGAGGTCCTGACGATCTGGTGGCAGACCGACGCGGTACGGCGGGTGCGCCCGCTCGTCGAGGACGAGGTGCGCCGCACGCTGTTCTTCTTCGAGTCGGTCCTGTTCGACACCGCGCCCGAGATCGAGCAGAAGATCGCGCGCACGTTCGACACCCCGTGGCCGCCGCGCGAGCCGTCGGTGCGCTTCGGCAGCTGGGCGGGCGGCGACATGGACGGCAACCCGGAGGTCACGCCCGACGCGGTCGGGCGCACGCTCGAGCTGCACCGGGCGACCGCGCTGCGGCTGCTGCGCCGCCGGGTCGACCGCCTGGCCGAGCAGTTCTCCCAGGCCGACGAGCGGCTCTTCGTCACGCCGGCGCTCGCGGCGTCGCTGGAGGCCGACGCGGACGAGATGCCCGACGTCGACGCCCGCCGCCCCAACCGCCACGAGCCGTTCCGGCGCAAGCTCGCGTTCGTCGCCGCGCGGCTGGACGGCGCGCGCCGCGGCCTCCCGCACGGCTACGCCGACCCGGGCCAGCTCGACGCCGACCTGGAGCTCATCCGCGAGTCCACGTCGTCGCGGCGCGTGGCCGATGGCGCGATCGCCCGGCTGCTCACGCAGGTGCGGACGTTCGGCTTCCACCTCGCCGCGCTCGACGTGCGGCTCTCCTCGCGCGACCTGCGCGCAGCGATCACCGCGTCGCTGCCCGGATTCGAGGAGGCCGGCGAGCAGGAGCGGCGCGCGCTGCTGGCCGCCGCGATCCAGGCGCCCGACGACGACGGCGCGCCGCCGCCCGACGCGTTCGCGGCGATCGCCACCGGCGTGCGCGAGCACGGGCCGCGGGCGCTGGGCTCGGTCATCGTCTCGATGGTCGAGCGCCCGTCCGACGTGCTCGCGGCGCTGCTGCTCATGCGCCGCGCCGGGCTCGGGGTGGGCGAGCTGCCGACGCTGCCGATCGTCCCGCTCTTCGAGACGGTGCCTGACCTGGAGCGGGCCGACGCGACGATGGCCGACCTCTACGAGGACCCGCTCTACCGCTGCCAGCTCGACGCCCTCGGGCGCCGTCAGGAGATCATGCTCGGCTACTCCGACTCGGCCAAGGACGGCGGCTTCGTCGCCAGCCAGTGGGAGCTGTTCACCGCCCAGGAGCGGCTCATGGGCGGCGCCGACGCGCGCGGCGTGCGGCTGCGCTTCTTCCACGGCCGCGGCGGCTCGACCTCGCGCGGCGGCGCACCCGCCCATCGGGCGATCCTGGCGCAGCCGGCGGGGTCGATCCGCGGGCGGATCCGGATCACCGAGCAGGGCGAGGTGATCTCGCAGCGCTACCCGCATCCGGAGCTGGCGATCCGCTCGCTGGAGCAGACGCTCTCGGCCGTGATCCTCGCGACGCTCGCTCCCGACGACGGCGTCGACGAGCGCTACCGCGCCGAGGCCCAGCGCCTGGCCGACCGCTCGCGCGAGGTCTACCGCGCGCTCATCTACGAGGACGACCGCTTCGAGGCGCTGCTGAACCGCGCGTCGCCGCTGGACGCGCTCACGCAGCTGAACATCGGCTCGCGGCCGTCGTCGCGCTCGGCCACCAAGACGCTGGCCGAGCTGCGCGCGATCCCATGGGTGTTCGCCTGGATGCAGAACCGGCTGCTGCTGCCGGGCTGGTACGGCGCGGGAACCGCGCTGGCCGAGGGCGACCGCGAGCTGCAGCGCGAGATGGTCCGGCGCTGGCCGTTCTTTCGGATGCTCTGCCAGACGCTGGAGATGGCGCTCTACAAGAGCGACCTGGGCGTCGCCGAGCGCTACCTGGCGCTCCTCGCCGACGACGACCCGGCCCGCGAGCTGTGGGAGCCGATCGAGGCAGAGCACGTCCGCGTCGTCGATGCGGTCCTCGACATCTGGGGCACGGGCACGCTGCTGGCCAACGCGCCCGCGCTGCTGGCGCGTCTGTCGCACCGCAACCCGTGGATCGATCCGCTCTCGCACATGCAGGTCGATCTGCTGCGGCGCACGCGCGCCGGCGACGGCCCGGCCCAGGGTCCGCTGCTGCTGACGATCAGCGGCATCGCGGCCGGGATGCGCAACACCGGATAGGCCTTCGCTCGATCGGGTAGTTCCCAGGTTCGGCCTCAACCGAAGGGAGTGAGCCCATGCTCACGATCACCGAGACCGCCGCCGAGGCGATCGACTCGATCGTCAAGTCGACGCCGGAGGCGCCGGAGTCGGTCGGCCTGCGCATCGCGCCGGCGGCCCGGGAGAACGGAGCACCCGGCTTCACGCTCGTGCTGGCGGGCGAGCCGGAACCGGACGACCAGGTCGTCGAGGGGACCGGCGAGGTGCCGGTCTTCGTCGCCGCCGAGTCGGCCGAGGAGCTCGACGACAAGGTCCTGGACGCCCAGGTCCAAGGCGACCAGGTGGGGTTCATCCTGGCCCAGCGCTGACACCAGGCACAATGGCCCCGCGATGACGCTGTGGAGCGAGATCGCGGGGCGGTCGCTGCGATTGCCGCGCGCACAGACCCGTGACGTGGCCGTCGAGCGCGACCTCGAGACGGCGATGGACGACGGCGTGATCCTGCTCGCCGATCGCTACGTCCCGCGCGGGCTCGGCCTTCCGCCCGTGGTCCTGGTCCGCACGCCGTACGGGCGGCGGTCGTTCATCGGGTTCGTCTACGGACGGCTGATCGCCGAGCGCGGCTTCCAGGTCGTCGTCCAGTCGGTGCGCGGCACGTTCGGGTCCGGCGGGACGTTCGCCCCGTTCGACGAGCGCGCCGACGGGCTCGCGACGCTGCGCTGGCTGCGCGCGCAGCCGTGGTGCGACGGACCGATCGGCATGATCGGCTCCAGCTACATGGGGCTCGTCCAGTGGGCGGTCGCGGCCGACGCGAGCGAGGAGCTGGGAGCGCTGGCCCCGTCGATCACCGCGTCGGAGTTCCATTCGCAGGCCTACGGCGGCGGCTCGATCTCGCTGGCCACGGCGCTGTCGTGGACGTTCATCCTCGCCGCGCAGGAGCAGCGCCTGGCGCCGCTGCGGATGATGCTCGGCCTGCGCCGGCGGCTGCCGAAGATCCTCGACGAGCTGCCGCTCGGCGACCTCGACGCGCTCATCGCCGGCGAGGAGCTGCCGTTCTATCGCGAGTGGTTCGTCTCGACGGCGCCCGACGAGCCGTACTGGGCGTCGCGCAACTACTCGGCCGACGTCGCGCGGGTCACCGTGCCGGTCCAGCTGACCGGCGGCTGGTACGACATCTTCCTGCCGTGGCTGCTGGCCGATCACGTCGCGCTGCGCGACGCCGGCCGCGATACGCAGCTGGTCATCGGGCCGTGGGCGCACACCTCGACCGGGCTGATGACGACGAGCACCCGCGACGGCCTGGCGTGGCTGCGCGCGCACCTGCTCGACGATCGGCGCCTGCTCGACCCGGCGCCGGTGCGGGTGTGGATCGGCGGCGAGGACGTCTGGCGGCGCCTGGAGCGCTGGCCGCCGCCGGGACGGCCCTGGACGCTCCATCTCCAGCCCGGCGGCGGCCTCGCCCCCGAGCTGCCGCCGGCGGGCGCCGAGCCCGACCGCTACCGCTACGACCCGGCCCACCCGACGCCGGCAGTCGGTGGGCCGGTCCTGCTCGCCCGCACGCCGGTGGTCGACAACCGCGAGCTCGAGGCCCGCGACGACGTGGTCGTCCACACGACCGAGCCCCTGGAGCGCGACGTGCTCGTCATGGGACCGGTGCATGCCGACGTCCACGTGCGCTCGTCGCTCGAGCACACCGACGTCTTCGTCCGCCTCTGCGACGTGCTGCCGTCCGGCCCGTCGCTGAACGTCTGCGACGCGCTCGTGCGCCTGCGGCCTGGCGATCCCCCGGCGGCGGCGGACGGGACGCGGTGCGTGGGGATCGAGCTGTGGCCGACCGCTTACCGCTTCAAGCGCGGCCACCGCATCCGCGTCCAGGTGGCCAGCGGCGCCCATCCGCGCTACGCGCGCAACCCCGGCACGGGCGAGGACCCGGCGACCGCGACGCGGCTGGTGGCGGCCGACGTCGAGCTCTTCCACGACGCCGACCATCCGTCGGCCATCGTGCTGTCGGTGGTCGACGAAGGGAAGGCGCCGGCATGAGCGACGCGGGCGCGTCTGCGGACATCCTCGCCTCCGACGCCGAGCGCGACGCGGCGATGAGCCGGCTGCGCGACGCGGCGGGGGAGGGGCGCCTCACGCTCGAGGAGCTGGCCGACCGGCTCGACGCGGTCGGCGCCGCCCGCACGCGCGGCCAGTTGGCCGAGCTGACGCGCGACCTGCCGGAGGCGGCGCCCGGGCCGCGGCGCGTGGCGGCGACCACCCCGCGGGTGCGCAACTCCGCGGTGTTCGGGGACCAGCGCCGCTCAGGTGCGTGGATCGTCCCCGCCGAGGGGCGCTGGGAGTCGCTGTTCGGCGACGTCAAGCTCGACCTGCGGGAGGCCCAGGTGGCGGCCGACGAGATGCGGATCGACGCGGGCACCGTGTTCGGCGACATCGAGCTGCTGGTGCCCGAGGGCATCGTCGTCGACGTCCGTGCGCGCACGTTGTTCGGCGACGTGCGCCAGGAGGCCGGCGAGGTCGGCGCGCCGGGCGCGCCGCGGGTGACCCTCACCGGCGGCACCGTCTTCGGCGACGTCCGCGTCCGTCATCACCGGCTGCGCGAGCGGCTGCTCGACCGCTGGCGAGGGCGCGAGCCGTAGGTCAGCCCGGTGCGGCGAGCGTGGCGTCGAGCCAGTCGCGCGCGGCCGGGACGTGCGCGGGATCGATGTGGTGGGCGGCGTCGGACTCGTGGTACGCCACGTCGAGGCCGCCCGCGGTGAGGAGCTCACGGGCACGGCGGGCGAACGCGACGTCCATCACCTGGTCGTAGCGGCCGTGGGCGATGAACGCGCGCGTCGCGGCACGGTCGGCCAGGTGCGGCTCCCATCCCTCGACGGTCGGTACGAACCCCGAGAACGCGAGGATCCCCGCCGGCGCCGGGCGGTCGCCGCCCAGGCCCAGCGCGTAGCTCATCACCGACCCCATCGAGAAGCCGCCGAAGACGGTCTGCGCCGGGGTCAGGCCGGTGCGCTCCCACAGGCCGTCGTGGAAGGCGGCCAGCGCGGCGTAGGCGTCGTGGAAGGTCTGCGGATCGGGGAAGCCGACGCGCGGCACGACGTACCAGTGGTTGCCCGGCCAGCCGGGCAGCGTCAGCGGCGCGCGCGGGGTGACGACGTGCAGACGCCGGTGCGGGTCCAGCGCGTCGCCGAGCCCGAGCAGGTCGTGCTCGTCGGCGCCCCGGCCGTGGTGGAGGACGAGCAGGCCGGCGGGGGCTTCCGCCGCCGGCCGCTCGCGGGCGGCGAGCATCGCGCTCATGACGATGCCCCCCTGCGGGTCGCGGCGCCGGTGGGTGAGGACCCGCGGGGTCTCATCGCCGCACCGCCTCGCGCCGGGCGGCGCGCGGGTTGACGACCGGCGTGAGCGAGCGCTCCAGGTGGGCGCGCAGGTGCTCGTGCTGCTTGGGCAGCCGCAGCTCCTCGCCGAGGCGCTCGGGGTCCTCGTCGACGGCGAAGCCGGGCGACAGCGTGGCGATCTCGAAGAGCACGCCGCGCGGCTCGCGGAAGTAGATCGACTGGAAGTAGTCGCGGTCGCGGACGTCGGTCACGGCGCCGCCGGCGGCGCGCACGCGCTCCTGCCAGCCGAGGTGGTCGGCGTCCTGGGAAGCCCACGCGATGTGATGCACGGTGCCGGCACCCGGGAAGCCGGGCTGCTGCGGCGCCTGGTCGTAGGCCCAGTGGACGTGGCGCTCCTGGCCGTCGAGGCGGTACGCGCCGCCGCGGAGGTGGGTGAAGCCGAGGACCTCGGTCAGCAGCCGCTCCTCGACCTCGGCGTCCGCGCTGTAGGCGCGCGCGCCCTCGATCCCGACGATCGCGTGCGCGGCCGGCACGTCGGGGTGGACGGCGCGCAGCGGCGGGTTGCCGTCGTCGGCCACGACGAGCTCGAGCGCCAGCCCGTCGGGGTCGGCGAACCGCAGCGAGCGCTCGTCGCGGCTGGTGGTCACGCCGTGGTCGGCCAGTCGCGCGGCCCAGAAGTCCAGCGCGGCGGCGTCGGCGACGCCGAGCTGGATCGTGTGGATCATGCCTTGGCCCGGGCGGCCGGGCGCCGCGCCGGGGAACTCGAACCAGGTGAGGATGGAGCCGGGCGCCCCCGTCTCGTCGCCGAAGTAGAGGTGGTAGGCCTCGGGCTGGTCGAAGTTGACCGTCTTCTTGACCATCCGCAGGCCCAGCGTGTCGGCGTAGAAGTCGACGGTCCGCTGGGCGTGGCCGGTGATCATCGTGATGTGGTGCAGGCCCTCCAGTCGCATGACAGCCTCCCGAGGAAGTAGTTGTGCATGCAACTATAGCACGCTACGCGAGCCGCCCCAGCGCGTCGCGGACGCCTGGCGGGATCGGCGCCGGGCGGCGCGTCTCGCGGTCGACGAAGACGTGGACGAACCAGCCCGTCGCGGCGGGCTCGCCGGCGCCGGCGGCGTAGAGCCCCAGCTCGTAGCGGACCGCCCGCGTGCGCAGCTCGCCGACGCGCAGGCCCGCGTGGACGGTCTGCGGGAACGTGAACGCGGCGTGGTAGGCGCAGTGCGACTCCGCGCAGACGCCGATCACCGGGCCGCCATGGATGTCCAGGCCGCCGCGCTCGATGAGGTACGTGTTGATCGCGGTGTCGAAGAACGCGTAGTAGCGGGCGTTGTTGACGTGGCCGTAGACGTCGTTGTCGTCCCATCGGGTCGGGATCGCCAGGGTGTAGGGGTAGGGCAGCTCCACGCACGGGTTCTATCGGACGCCGGCCCTACCATCGCCGGCCGATGCCCGCTTCCACGCCGTACCGCCGCCGCCGTCGTGCCCCCGTCGCCGAGGTCCCGCTCGAGACCCGTCCCGGGGAGGCGGTCGTGTGGACCGACGGCGCCTGCCGCGGCAACCCGGGACCGGGCGGCTGGGCGGCGATCGTCGTCCCGGCCGACGGCGGCGCGGACGTCGAGCTCTCGGGCGGCGATCCGGCGACGACGAACAACCGCATGGAGTACACCGCGGCGATCGAGGGCCTGCGCGCGCTGCCGTCCGGCAGCGCGGTCTGCATCGTCACCGACTCCCAGCTCCTGCTGAACTCGATGACGAAGTGGCTGGCGGGCTGGAAGCGCAAGGGCTGGAAGACCGCCAGCGGCGACCCGGTCAAGAACCAGGACCTCGTGATGGCGCTGGAGGCCGAGATCGCCCGCCACGCCGCCGTGCGCTGGCACTGGGTCCGCGGCCACGAGACCGGCGCCGAGCACGCCCACAAGGCGCGCAACGACCGCGCCGACCAGCTCGCCGTCGCCGCGGCGGCCGCCGTCGGCTGAGCCGCGGGGCGCCGCGCGCCGCGGGGCCGGCGGCAACGCGCCATCATGACCTGCATGACTTCCGCCCCGGCATCGGACACCACGCCCCGCCGCGTCGTCATCGCGGGCGGCGGGGTCGGCGCGCTCGAGGCGCTGATGGCGCTGCGCGACCTCGGCGGCGACGCGGTCGCGATCACGCTCGTCGCGCCGGCAGAGGACTTCGTCCTGCGGGCGATGTCGGTGGCGGTCCCGTTCTCGGCCGGGCACGTCACCCGGGTGCCGCTCGCGGACGTCTGCCGCGAGTTCGGCGCCGAGCGCCGCGCCGCCGCCGTCGCGTCGGTCGATCCGGAGGCACGGCGGGTGCGGCTGGCCGACGGCGAGGAGCTGCCGTACGACACGCTGATCCTCGCCACCGGTGCGGACGAGGCGCCGGCGCTCGCCGACGCGCTGACCTTCGACGACCGTGACCCCGCCGCGCTCAGCGGCCTGCTGCGCGACGTCGAGCAGGGCTACACGCCCTCCGTCGCCGTGGTCGTGCCGCCCGGGGCGTCCTGGGCGCTGCCCGCCTACGAGCTGGCGCTCATGGTCGCCCGCCACGCGCACGCCTCCGGGTTCGCCGAGCTCCCGGTGCACCTCGTGACGCCCGAGCCGGCGCCGCTGGTGATCTTCGGCGCGGCGGCCAGCGCGGCGGTGGCGCGCCTGCTGGCCGAGGCCGGCGTCACGCTGCACACGGGCGCGAGGGCCGCGGTCGAGCGCGGCCGGATCCAGCTGGGCGACGGGGCCGAGCCGCTCGAGGTCGCGCGGGTGGTCGCGCTGCCGCTCGTCGTCGGCCGGCCGATCGACGGCGTGCCGGCGGGCCCCGACGGCTTCATCCCCGTCGACGATCATGCGCGGGTGCCCGGCCTGACCGACGTCTTCGCCGTCGGGGACGGCGCCGACTTCCCGGTCAAGCAGGGCGGTCTGGCCGCCCAGCAGGCCGACGCGGCCGCCACGACGGTCCTCGCCGCCGCCGGCGCGCCCGTCGCGGCCGAGCCGTTTCGGCCCATCCTGCGCGGCGTGCTTCTGACCGGGGGGCGGCCGCGGTACCTCAGCGGCGAGGACGGCGCCCCGGGCGCGGAGGCCTCCACCGAGCCGCTGTGGTGGCCGCCGGCCAAGGTCGTCGGGCGCTACCTCGCGCCGTGGCTGGCGCAGCGCACCGGCGTCGGCCTCGAGCCGCCGCCCGCGCATGCGCCCGACGCGGCGGTGACCGTCGAGGCCGAGCTCCCCCGCGGCCGCGACGCCGATCCGCTGGCGATCTCGCCGCTGGGGGAGCTGCCGCCGAAGGGCCGCTGGTAGCGCGCTCCTACCGCCGCTTGCGCGGCAGCGTGCCGGCGACGAGGTCGGCGATGATGCGGTAGCCGCTCGTCTTGGCGTGGATGTCCTGGAACTCGCAGTAGTAGGTGAGCTCGCAGACCTTCGCGACCGGGACCGGGATCGTGCCGTAGGGCGCCAGGGTCGTCGTCTCCTCCAGCGAGCCGTACGCGCCGGTCGCCGCGGTGACGTCGACGAACTTGCCGCCGACGGACGCGTAGGTCTCCCGCAGCGCCGGGTTGATGAGCTCCTTGAAGGCGAACACCGACAGCTTCGGCAGCGTGTTCTCGGTGCCGTCGACCCAGGCGCCGAGGATCACGTCGGGGTAGGTGATGCCGACGATCGGCACCTTCGGCCCGGCGGCGGCGCGCAGCTGCTTGACCAGGGCCGACACGTTCGTCTTGATCCCGGTGATCGCCGCGCCGACGCACGCGATCGGCTCGACGCCCGGCTTGGCGCACGACGTGACGTCGTTGCCGCCGATCGACACGGTGATGAGCCCCAGCCGCTTGCGATGCGCGCGGACGTACTTCGCCGCCGCCGCGGCCTGCGTGGCGTTCGGGTAGGCGATGCCGCCCGGGCCCCTCGCGGCGGGCGGGCAGCCGACCTGCTGCAGGATCGACGTGGTCGTGGCGCCGCCGCAGCCGAAGTTGACGAGCTGCAGCCGGTGGCCGCGCTTGGCGGCGGCCGCAGGCACCTGGTAGGCGAAGCCGTTGCGCGTGTTGGAGCCGACGCCCTTCGCGGTGGGCTGGTAGCCGCTCGCGTACGAGTCGCCCAGCGAGACGTAGAGCTGGGGCGCGGGACGCTTGGCCGCGGCGGCCGTGCCGGTCAGCGCCAGCGCGAGGAGGGATGCCGCGGCGAGCGCCGCCGCGACGCGAGGACGGAACATGGCGCGAACGCTACCGTTCCGTTCAGCGGTCGTCCCCCGGTTCGCCGCCGGTCCGGCGGATGCGGCCGGTAGGGTCGCGCCATGCGCCTCCCGATCCTCTTCGCGGCCGCGGCCGCCGCGCTCCTGCTCGCCGCTGCGGCGGGTGCGACGATCGTCCCGCAGCGCTCGGTCGCCGGGGTGAAGCTCGGCGACTCGCAGGCGCGTGTCCGCGCGCTGCTCGGCAAGCCGGTGAAGGTGACCGTCGAGCAGGACGACATCCTGGGCAACCAGCGGACGTACCGGTATCGCGGGCTGCGGATCGGCTTCGACGGCAACGTGGCCAGCTCGAAGGTGCTGTCGATCTTCGTGACGGGTCGGGCGCAGCGCACCGCGCGCGGCGTCGGCGTCGGCTCCACACGCAAGCAGGTGCGCCGCGGCGTGCGGGGCGTGCGCTGCGCCGTCGAGTTCGGGCTCGACCACTGCTGGCGCGGGGTCTTCGCGCCAGGCCGGACGGTGACCGACTTCCGCATCGGCCGCAGCGGCCGCGTGACGTCGGTGCTGCTCAGCCGCGTGGTGGACTGAGCACCCGCACCGCCGCCGGCTCGGCGACCGCCCACGCCACCTGCCCGGGCTCCAGCCCGTCGAGTGCGGCGACGTCGGCGACGAGCCGGTCGGTGCGCACGCGGACGCGGCCGTGCTCGGGCGCGATCGCCAGGACCCGGACCGCGATCGCCGCGCCGTCGGACGGCTCGCTGGGGTGCAGCGCGACATGCCAGGGCTGGACGGCCAGGGCGACCCGCCCCGCCGCCGGCTCGGCGAGGCGCAGCGTGCCGCCGCCGTCCAGGCGCACCGCGCCGCCGCGGGCCTCGCCCCACAGGACGTTGGCCCCGGTGAACGAGGCCACGAACGGGTCGGCGGGGCGCTCGACGAGCTCGGACGGGGTCCCGAGCTGGCGCAGCCGTCCGTCGACGAGGACGCCGACGCGGTCGGCCAGCGCGGCAGCGTCGCCGAAGTCGTGGGTGACCAGCAGCGCCGGCAGCGCGAGCTCGTGCAGGAGGTCCTGCAGCTCGCCGCGCACGACGCCGCGCGTGTGGGGGTCCAGCGCGGCGAGCGGCTCGTCGAGCGCCAGCACCCCGGGGTCGCGCGCCAGGGCTCGGGCCAGCGCGACGCGCTGGCGCTCGCCGCCGCTCAGGCGGCCGGGCCGCTCGTGGGCCAGGTGCGCGACGCGCAGGCGCTCCAGCAGCTCGTCGGCGCGCGCGGCGCCGCCGAAGGCGACGTTGTCGCGCACGGTCATGTGCGGGAAGAGCGCGTAGTCCTGGAAGACGAGGCCGACCCGCCGGCGCTCGGGCGGGCGGTCGATCCGCGCGGCCGCGTCGAACCACGGCTCGCCGTCCAGCGCGATCCGCCCGGCGTCGGGCGCCACCAGCCCCGCCACGGCGCGCAGGACCGTCGACTTGCCGGCCCCCGACGGGCCGACGAGCGCGACCGTCTCCTGGCCGACGGTCAGCTCGACGCCGAGGGCGAAGCTGCGAAGGGCGAGGGTGATCTCGAGCTCGAGGAGCGCCACGAGGAGAGGATCTTGTACGACGCGAGCACGCCGGCGCTGAGCACCACGAGCAGGATGCCCAGGGCGATCGCGACGTCGAGGCTCGCTTCGAGCTGGTCGTAGATGGCGAGGGTCAGCGTCTGCGTCTCGCCGCGGACCGACCCGGCGAAGACGATCGTCGCGCCGAACTCGCCCAGGCCGCGGGCGAACGCGAGCACCCAGCCGGCGGCGAGCCCGCTCGCGGCGAGCGGCAGGACGATGCGGCCGAACGCGCGCGCGGGGGAGGCGCCGAGCGTGCGCGCGGCGGCGACGAGCTGCGGGTCGACGGCCTGGAACGCGGCGATCGCCTGCCGCACGTAGAACGGCGAGGCGACGAAGGTGACGGCGAGGACGACCGCCCACTCGGTGAACGGGAGGATGATCCCGGCGTCGGCGAGCGCGTCGCCGAGCAGGCCGCCGCGGCCGAAGGCGGCCAGCAGGGCGATGCCGGCGACGGCGGGCGGCAGCACGAGCGGCAGCTCGACGAGCGTGATGAGCGCGGCGCGGCCGCGGAAGCGGCGTGAGGCGAGCAGGTAGGCGGCTGGCGTGCCGATCGCGACGATCAGCACGTTGGCGATCGCGTTCGTGCGCAGCGTCACGACGAGGGCATCGGTGACGGCCGGGTCGTCGAGCAGGCCGGGCACGTCGGTGAGCGGCACCTGCGTGAACAACGCGACGAGCGGGACGGCGAGGAAGGCCAGCGCCAGGCCGGTGCACAGGGCCAGGGCCGCATCGAACGCGCTCGGGCGCCTCACGGCGTGCCGAACCCGGCGCGGCGCAGCGCGGCCTGGCCGGCGGCGGAGCGCACGCGGTCGATGAACGCCCGTGCGGCCGGGGTGTCGCGAACGGCGCAGATCTCGTAGCGGGCCGGCTCCTGGCGGGGCAGCGGGACGACGCGCGTGCGGTCGGCCGTCGCGCGTGCGTCGGTGCGGTAGACGAAGCCGGCGTCGGCCGAGCCGAGCGCGACCTTGCCGGTGACCGACGCGACGTCGCGCTCCTCGCTGACCGTGTTGTCGCGCAGGACGCTGCTCAGGCCGAGCTGCTCCAGCAGCGTCCGGGTGTAGTCGCCGACCGGCACGCCGGTGCCGCCGATCGCGATCCGGTGGCCGCCGGCGCGCAGATCGTCCAGCGATCGCACGGTCGAACGGTCATCGCGCGGGACGACGAGCACGAGCGTGTTCGTGGCGAACGCCACCGGCGGTGAGCAGTGACCGTCGCGGGCGAGCGCGCGGGCCTGCTCGGGGCTCGCGGAGGCGAAGAGGTCAGCGGGCGCGCCGCGCTCGATCTGGGTCTTCAGCGTGCCCGAGCTGGCGAACGAGTACCGGGCGTCCGGCTCGATCGCGGGGAACGCGTCGCGCAGCGAGGAGGCGGCGTAGACGGTCAGCGGGGCTCCGCCCTCGGAGCTGGCGCTCGCGCCGGTGCTCGTGTCGTCGCCGCAGCCCGCGACGGCCGCTGCCAGCGCGAGCGCGGCGAGGGCGATGGCGAGCATGAGGCGGTGACGCGGCATGCGCCACATGCTCGCACATCGTGCCTAGGAAAACCCTAGGTACGCAGCGGGTGCGACGGCGACGTGGCGCGTGTGCGCGCATCGAGCCACCACGCGGCGAGCACGCCGCCGATCCCGCCGAAGAGATGGCCTTGCCACGAGATGCCGTCGCGCGGCACGACGCCGAACAGCAGCGTCGTGCCGTAGAGCCCGAGCACGACCACGCCGATCGCCAGGTGGGCGAGGCTGCGGCTGAACAACCCGCGGGTCATGAGGTGCGTCGCGTAGCCGAAGACGAGGCCGCTGGCGCCGAGGTGCACCGTGCCGGCCGGCGCGACGAGCCACACGCCCAGGCCGCCGACGACGGCGACGATGAGCGTCACCCAGGCGATGCGGCGCAGCCCGCTGAGTGCGATCGTCGCGCCGAGCACGAGGAACGGGATCGTGTTGCCGATCAGGTGGCCGAAGCCGGCATGCAGGAACGGCGCGGCGGCGATCCCGGGCAGCCCGTCGGCGTCGTGGGGCTGGATGCCGTAGCGGTCGAGGTCGCCGCCGAGCGCGAGGTCGACGACCTCCGCGAGCCACATGAGCGCGGCCATGGCCGCGACGAGCAGCAGGCCCTGCTCGCGGTCGCTGCCCACGCGCGTGGGCGCTGCGGAGCGGGTGCGGGGAAGGCTGGGATGCGGCGACGTGGCCATCGCCGACAACGCTACCGGTGCTCCCCTCGGCGCAGCTAAAGACCGTCGGGGTGGCGCACGACGAAGCCCTTCGTCGAGCGGTCCATCGGCTGCCAGCGCGAGCCGCGCGCCTTCTGGCCGCTGGTGTCGAACCGCAGGCCGGCGATGACCGCGAAGACGTGCTCGGGGTTGGAGTAGAGCGTGATCCACGCGCCCGGCCCGGAGCGGCCCCAGGTCATGAGACCGGACGAGGTCAGCGGACTGTCGAGCAGGTTCGCGGCGTGCAGGGCGTAGGAGACCGAGCCCGAGCAGTCGTAGCCGCGGTCGTCGAAGGAGCGGTGGCCGCCACCGTAGCGGTAGGGCAGCTTGGCGATCCGGTTGGCGGCTTCGATCGCCGCGACCACCTCGGGAGGCGCGCCGGCGGGGGCGATGGCCGTGCCGTCGGGGGCGAGGGTGGCGACGGCGGTGGGGGTGGCCGGGGTGGTGGTCGTCGCCGTGGGGCTGGTCGGGACGGAGCCGCCGGCCGGCTGCGCTTGCGCCTGGCGCGTCTTGGGGACCGGGGGCGCGTAGGCGGCGCCGCCGGTGGAGGGTGCGGCGGCGGCCGGGCCGGCGAGGACGCCGGCGCCCAGCGCGGCGGCGGCGAAGGAGAGGAGACGGCGAACGTCCATGGTGCGGTGAGGTTCGCCGCCGCACGCGCCCGCGGTGGGGCGATGGAGGTTCTGCGCAAGTTCGGGGAAGCTTGACGAGCGATCGGCGCCGAAAGCTGCAGCCCCGGGGCGTGGGCCTGGACGCTCGGTCGAGGCGCGCGGCTCAGTCGCGCGCGAGCGCCGCGAGCGGGGCCGGCGCCTCGAGGTGACGCGGCACGAGCGAGAACGCGACCGCGCCCTGCAGGACGCGCACGGCCGTGCCGGGCCGGAACGCGGGGACGCTGCGCGCGTCGGACGGCTCCGGTGCGCGCAGGCCGAAGATGCGATGGCCGACGCGCGTGCCGTGGTGGCGCAGCGCCCGCGCGGCGTCGCGCTCGCTGAGCCGCCAGCCGGCGGCCTCGAGCGTCGCCCCGTGCCAGAGCTCCCAGCGCCAGCGCCGGAACGGCAGGCGCCCCGGCGGGAGCTCGTGGAGCACGTAGCCGAACGAGAGGCCCTCGACGATCTGCACCGTGGCGCAGCCTAGAGGACGCCGTGGTCGGCCCTCAGTGGACCGGGACCTGCTCGCCGCCCTCGGCGAGCGCGACGCGCAGGTCCTCCGGCCACGCGGTCGCGCGTCCGCCGGGGCGGTCGACGAGGCAGGCGGTGAGCTGGCCGGCGGCGACGAGCCCGGTCGTGTCGGCGATCGTCAGCTCGTAGCGAACCGAGCTGCGGCCGACCGCGGCGACGGCGAGGCGGACGTCGACCTGGTCGTTGAAGCGCAGCGAGCGGCGGAAGTCGACCGCGACCGAGACCCGCGGAACCGCGCCGAACGTCCGGTCGGCGATCCCCAGCGCGGTGTGCAGGGCCGCCTCGGCGGCCTCGGCCAGGCGGAAGACGGTGGTCCAGTGGTAGATCCCGGCGGCGTCGGTGTCCATCCACTCGACGCGCCGGCGGATGGTGATGCTCGCGGGCTCGTTCGTCACTGCCGGCACGATAGTCGAGCAACCGTCACACGACGGGTGGCGCTAGCGGTCGCGCCGCTGACGCCGGCCGCGCGCCAGCTCCGTCTCGAGCGCGTCGAGCCGCTGGGTCCAGAAGCGCCGGAACGGGCCCAGCCACTCGTCGACCGCGCGCAGCGGCGCCGGGTCGACCGCGTACAGGCGGCGAGCGCCATCGGCGCGCACGCGGGCGAACCCGTGGTCGCGCAGGACGCGCAGGTGCTGGGAGACCGCCGGCTGCGAGATGCCGAACTCGGCCTGGACGACCGCGCCGACGTCGCCGGCCGCGCGCTCCCCGTCGGCGAGCAGCTCAAGGATCCGCCGCCGGACCGGGTCGCCGAGGACGTCGAACGCGTGCACGTCCAGAGTATGTCAGTCGCCGCTTATACGATTGCGCGCGAGGATGGGTCCGCCGGACGCGATCAGGCGCCGAACTCGAAGCGCACGAACCGGGTCTGCGTGGCGTTCTCGCAGCGGACCAGCGTCAGCTCCTTGCCCACCGGACCCAGCAGGCAGTTGTAGGCGCGCACGGTGCAGAACTCGCGGCTCGTGCACGTGCGGTTGCGGGGCACCGCGGTCGCGATGCGGCGGGCGAGCGAGCAGGAGGCACCCTGGGCGGTGATCGCCGAGACGTTCATCGAGATGTCGCCGCAGTCGCGGATCGGCGCGCGGTCGGCGGCGTGCGCGCCACCGGCCAGGGCGAGCGCGGCGAGCGCTGCGGCGCCGACCGCTCCGGCGGTCCGGCGCAGCGCATGAGTGGACGTCATCGGGCCTCCATCCGATCGTGGGTGCGGCGGCACGGTAGCGCCCGCGACGGCGGAACCGGAGGGCGCCGCGGATCGGGATGCTCAGACCTCGGCGATCGCCTCGATCTCGAAGAGGAGACGCTCGTCGACCAGGTCGCAGACGATCGTCGAGCGCGACGGGTAGGGCTCGCCGAACGCCTCGCGGTAGATCCGGTTCATCTCGCCGACGTCCTCGCGGCGCACGACGAAGACCGTGGTCTTCAGGACGCGATCCAGCGACGAGCCGGCGTCGGCGAGCACCGCGCGCAAGTTGTCCAGCGCCTGGCGCATCTGCGCCTCGAAGCCGTCCGGCGCGGTGCCGGTCGCCGGGTCGATGCCGACCTGGCCGGCGGTGAGGACGAGGTCGCCCGAGCGACGGAACGAGCTCAGCGGGGGCGATGCGGGATTGGTCATGACCGGAATCTAGGCGGCGACGGCGGTCGACCGGCGCGCCGCGGCGATCGGCTCCACGGCACGAGCGTCAGGAGGCCGACGACCAGCCCGGCGCCGAGTGCGACGAGGCTCGTCGTCCACAGCCCGCCGGCGTAGACGTCCCAGACGGCGCCGACGGCGTCGCGCGCGGCGCCCTGGCCCAGGCCTTCGACGGCGCGGGCGTCGTCGATCGCCCGCCAGCGGGCGAGCAGCAGCGCGACGAGCAACACCCCGCCGGCGACCATCGCCGTGAGCGCGGCTGCGAGCAGCGCGCGGCGGCGGTCCGTGGCGACGACCAGCGCGGCGGCCAGGGCGAAGCAGGCCAGCGGCGGCAGCACGCCGGCGAGGGTCCGCAGGAGGTCGCCCGCGCGGGCGGTCTCGATCGGCAGGCGGTCGGTGGACACCGTGATCAGCCGCCCGTCTCCGGCGGCGGGTGCGATGGCCGCCAGGCGCGGATCCAGCTCGGCGAGGACGCCCGCCAGGTCGATCCGCAACGTCGTCGTGCCGTCGCCGCCGGTGAAGAGCGCGTCGTGGACGTCCGCGGCGCCGCGCCGGAACGCCCGCCGGAACGCCCGCGTGTCGATCGCCCGATCGACGGCCGCGGCGACCTGATCGGCCGGGACGACCCCGTCTGGGAGCCGCGCGAGGACCTGGGCGGTGAGCTCGTCGCCCACGGCGCGGCGCACGGGCTCGTGCTCGAGGGTCTGCAGCGCGCGGTCGGTGAAGCCCCGCCGCTCGACGACGGCGTCGCGCAGGAGCCATGCGGCGGCGCCGCCGACCGCCGCGAGCGCGGCGACGACGGCGAGCAGCGTGGCCAGCGCCTGGCGGGCGCTCATCGGGCGAGGCGAGCCGGGGTGGACATGCGCCCACCAGTTGAGCAGGTCGCGCGTCGGCGCCGGTCGACGTCACGCCGACCGACGACGGCGCGCGACCCCGCGGTCAGCCCGCGCCCAGCGTCGGAACCGCGGGCGCGTCGACCGGCTCGCATGGCGCGACCGGGCCCTCGACCACGCCGACGGAGACCATCGTCGCGCCCGCCGCGCGGTCCGGTCCGGCGGTCGTGCTCGTGGTGATCAGGAGCGTCTCGTCGGCCCGGAGGTCGCCGGGGTCGATCGTGAACGTGGTCGTGCCGTCGGTCGACTGCCGCATGGCGCTGGACATCGCGCCGCCGCCCGACGCCGGCCGGCCGCGCGGAGCCTTGCACGCCTTGCCGGGCTCCAGGTCGTCGACCTCCGCGCGCACGCCGGCCTCGCGCAGCTGGCGCTCGAGCCCGTCGGCGTCGCGCAAGGAGCGGATGGTGACGGTCACCGAGCCGTCGGACTGCGGCTGCACGGCGTAGGCAGGCGGAGCGCCGTCGCCGCCGGTCGCGACGACCACGATCGCCGCCGCTGCGGCGATGCCCGCGCCGGCGAGCCCGAGGCGGACCGCAGGTCGGACCCGGCGGCCCCGCGGGGGCTCCGGCCGCGGGTCGGCGGCGGCGCGCTGGGCGACATGGGCGCGCAGCTCGGCGAGCAGACGGTCTTCGAAGCGGTCGGTCTCGGTCGTCATGGGGCGACCTCCAGGGCGGTCGAGGGAGCAGGGGTCTCGTCGTCGAGGCGCGGGTCGAGCCGGGCCTGCAACGCACGCCGGGCTCGGTGCAGGCGCACGCGCGCGGTGACGGGGCGGATGCCGAGCGCGCCGGCGGCCTCGGCGATCGACAGCTCGTCGAGCGCGACGAGCTCCAGCACGGCGCGCTCGCGCTCGGACAGCTCGTCCATCGCGGCGTACAGCCGGCGCGCCTGCGCCGCGGCGTCCAGGCGCTCGTCCATGCGGGCGTGATCGTCGTCGCCCAGCAGCCGTCGGCCGACGATCTCGCCGGTCGCGCGGCGCTCTCGGCCCTGCAGGCGCCGGTCGGCGGCGACGACGTTGCGGGCGACGCCGAACAGCCAGGCGATCGCGCTGCCGCGGCCGGGGCGATAGCCGTCGGCCGAGGCGATCGCCGCGAGGAACACCTCGGCGGTCAGGTCGGCCGCGCGCTCGCGGTCGTCGACGCGGCGGGCGACGAACCGCTGCACGGCCTCGACGTGCTCGCGGTAGAACGCCTCGAAGGCGTCCGGATCGGTCGCGATGCGCCGCGGATCGACACGGCGTGGCTGGGGCCCGGGCGGTCTTGGTCGTGGTTGCGCCATGCCTGCTCTTGGGCCCAGGGTGCCGGAGCGTTACGCGGGACGACGTTTCGACCGTCGCCGGCCGGATATCCCTCGCCTCATGCGAGCGATCGTCGTGCACGAGCCCGGTGGCCCGGAGGTCCTGCAGCTCGAGGAGCGGCCGGTGCCCCAGGCGCGGCCGGGATGGGTCGTCGTCCGCATTCGCGCGTTCGGGCTCAACCGCTCGGAGCTGGGCACCCGCGCCGGGCACTCCGGCGACGCGGTCCGGTTCCCGCGCGTGCTCGGCATCGAGTGCGTGGGGGAGGTCGTGGAGGACCCGAGCGGCGGGCTGGCGCCCGGGCAGGCGTTCGTCGCCGCGATGGGCGGGATGGGGCGCGACTTCGACGGCGGCTACGAGGAGCATGCACTGCTGCCGGTCGAGCGCGTGGTCCCGGTGCGCACGACGCTCCCGTGGGAGGAGCTCGGCGCGATCCCCGAGAGCTTCGGCACGGCATGGGGGACGCTCGCGGAGCTCGACCTGGGCCCCGGCCGGTCGCTGCTCGTGCACGGCGCGACGTCGTCGGTCGGGATGGCGGGCACCACGCTCGCCAAGGCGCGCGGCGTGACGGTGGTCGCCACGACGCGCCAGGAGGCCAAGCGGTCCGCGCTGGCGGCCAACGGTGCCGACCACGTGGTCGTGGCCGACGGCCCGATCGCGGCGGCGGTCCGCGAGGCGGCGCCGGACGGCGTCGACGGCCTGTGCGAGCTGGTCGGCCCGGACGCCATGGTCGAGGCGCTCGAGGCGGTGAAGCCGGGTGGGCGCGCGTGCATCACCGGCTACCTCGAGGAGCGCTGGGAGGTCGACGACGCCGAGGCGCAGGCGCAGCGCCTGGGCGTCGCGTTCGCCCGCTTCGGCAGCTTCGTGCTGGACCGCGAGCGCTACGGCGACGTCTTCCAGGAGATCGTCGACGGGGTCGAGGCGGGGCGCTACCGGCTCAACCTCGACCGCGTGTTCCCGATGGAGCAGATCGCCGAGGCGCACCGGTACATGGAGGCCAACCGGGCGGCCGGCAAGGTCGTCGTGACGACGGAGTCCTAGCGCCCGGCGAGGCGCCGCAGGCCGGCGCGGACGGCCGCGTCGTCGCGCTCGGCCTGCGGATCGGTCCAGCGCCACGCGACGCCGCCGTCGAGGCGAAACCGCGGCGCGCGGTGGTCGTGGATCGCGACGACGTCGATGCGCACCGCGGCCACCCGGTCGAGCTCGCGCAGCCGCTCCTCGACGACGACCGCGATGCCGTCGGCGGTGCAGGCGACGTCGGCGGCGGCGATCGCCAGGGCGACGTGCGGATCCTCGCGCAGGCGGCGCAGCGAGTCGCGTCGACGCGCCAGCGCGAGGTGGATCGTGCGCGGCCCGCTGCGCAGCGCGGTCGAGACCGGGATCGCATGGGGTGCACCGGCCGCCGTCGACAGGATCGCGACGGTGCCGTCAGGCCAGTCGGGCAGCTCCTCCATCGGCGGCGGACGCTACCGACCGGCCTTGATCGCCGCGCGCTGTCCCGCGGTCGCCTCCAGCAGCCGATCCGGCGTGATCGCGAACACGTCGCGCGGCGTGCCCGCGGCCGCCCAGACCTCGCCGTAGGCCCAGAAGTCCTCGTCGACGATCGTTCGCAGCGGCGGCTCGTGGCCGACCGGAGGCACGCCGCCGATGGCGAAGCCGGTCACGGCGCGGACGTGGTCGGCGTCGGGGCGGGCGATCGGCTCGCCGAGGAGCTCCGCCACCAGCGTCTCGTCGACGCGGTTGGCGCCCGAGGCCAGTACGAGCACGGTCTCCTCGGACGCCGTGACGAAGACCAGCGACTTGACGATCTGGCCCACGGCGACGCCGATGGCGCGGGCCGCGTCCTCGGCCGTGCGTGTGCCGGCCGGGAAGTGGCGGATGTCCGGGTCCAGGCCGGACGCATGCAGGGCGCGCTTGACGCGCTCGATCGAGGTGCTCATGGCTTCCCATCGAGGTCGCAGGACCTGGGAGACTGCCCGCATCCTTCCAGCTCACCTGACGCGTCGCGCGGTGCTCGGGTGCATCGCAAGTGTGTTCGCGGGCGCGAGCGTCGATCGGGTTGCCGCGGCCGCCTCGCCGGTGGACCGCGAGATCATCGGGCGATCCGTCCGCGGCGTCCCGATCCGCGCGGACGTCGTCGGCGATCGGCGGGCTCCGCGGCGGGTGCTCGTCGTCGGCTGCGTGCACGGCACCGAGCGTGCCGGCGAGGCGGTGACGCGCCGGCTGCGGCGAGCGGCGCTCGCGCCCGGCGTCGCGTTGTGGCTGGTCGATCAGGCCAACCCGGACGGGTGCCGCGCCGGGACGCGGCAGAACGCGCGCGGGGTGGACCTCAACCGCAACGCTCCGTGGCGCTGGCGCCCCACCGGGCCGCCCGGGAGCACGTACTTCGCCGGCCCGCGCCCGCGCTCGGAGCCCGAGACCCGCGCGATCCTGCGGCTCGTGCGGCGCCTGCGCCCGGCGATCACGATCTGGTACCACCAGCACGCGACGCTCGTCGACGACCCCGGCCGGCACCGGCCGATCGCGCGACGCTACGCGCGCCGCGTCGGTCTGCCGTTGCGGCGATACGGCATCGCCCTCCCGGGGATCCTCACGGGCTGGCAGAACGCGACGTTCCCGGCCGCGACCGCGTTCGTGGTGGAGCTGCCCGCGGGGCCGCTCCCGGCGCCGTCCGTGCGACGACACGCCGCCGCGGTGCTGGACGCGGCCGCGCGGCTGCGCTGACGGCCCGCCTGCATACGGGGGCGCTCCAGCCGCGGCTCGGCCGCGGCGGCGAGCAGGTCGATCGGTGGGGTCGGAGTGGGCTTGGGCGTGGCCTGCTCGCGCAGCCACTGCGCGATCACGGCCTGCTCGCCGCGGGCCGAGCGCGCGCTGCGCGGGGCGGCGGGAGCGGTTGGTATGTCGGTGATGCGGAGGATGGCCTCCACTATAGCGGAGGTATGCCTCCAGTTCACTAGACTGGGTCTCACGATGTCCGATCCAGCTGCCACCTCCGTCTCGGTGCGCCGGCCCCAGCGAGCCGATGCCCGTCGCAACTTCGACGCGCTGCTCGTCGCCGCGCGCGAGGTCTTCGCCGAGGACGGCGCCGACGCGTCGCTGGAGGAGATCGCGCGCCGCGCGGGGGTGGGCATCGCGACGCTGTATCGCAACTTCCCCAGCCGCCAGGACCTGTTCGACGCGGTGTACGTCGGCGAGGTCGAGGAGCTGTGCGGCGCGGCCCGGGGCCTGTCCGAGCTGCCGCCGTGGGAGGCCTTCGCGGCCTGGGTCGACCGCTTCGCGGGCTACGTCGCCACGAAGATGGCGATCAAGGAGGGCCTCAACAAGGACTCGACCACGCTGCGCGACTGCCGTGCCGCGATGGTCGCCGCCAGCGAGCCGCTCTTCCGCCGCGCGCAGCGGGCCGGTGAGATCCGCGCCGACGCCGACTTCGACGACGTCCTGCGCATGCTCTCCGGCATCACCGCCGCGACCTACGTCAGCGACGAGCAGCGCGCCCACGTCCTGCAGATGGCGCTCGACGGCATCCGCGCCCGGTAGCCGCCCCGGAGATCCGTGCAGCGTCGCCACCGCGACTCGCGTCCGGCGCCGGACCGGTCGATGACCGGTGGGAGATGAGACCGAGCTTCTTCGTCGCGGCCCTGGCGGCCGCCCTGGCCCTGGCGGCGCCCGCGACCGCCGCCGATCGCTTCGACGTCCTGGACACGACGGTGTCGGGGCACCTGCAACCGGTGCGCGGGAGCGACGGACGCCAGCACCTCGTCTACCAGCTGCGCCTGCACAACCTGTCGACCGTGTCCGGCGTCGTCGTCGAGGCCGTCGAGGTGCGCGACGCCGCGACGCGCCGCACCGTCGAGACGCTGTCGGGGCCGCGACTGCTGGCGGACGCGACGCTCGGCGATCCGTTCGACGTCCACCCGACGACGACGCTGGGACCGGGCCAGGCCGGGGTCGTCTATCTCGCGCCGACGTTCTCGTCGCTGCGCCGCGTGCCGGCGCGCCTGCAGCATGTCGTGCGCGTCGCGCCGGCGCCCGGCGCGGACGCCGCCACGTTCGCGTCGCGGTACGGCAGCGAGGTCGTCGGACCGGCGGCTCGCGTCGATCGACGACCGCCGATCGTGCTCGGGTCGCCGCTGCGGGGCGACGGCTTCGTCGCCTTCAACGGCTGCTGTGCCAGCCCGGGCCACGTGCGCACGATCCTGTCGGTCGGCGGCCGCGCCCGCTCGTCCGAGCGCTTCGCGATCGACTGGATGAAGGCCGACCGCCACAACCGCCTGAGCACCGGCGACGGCACGCGCAACGAGGACTACTTCGTCTACGGGCTGCCGATCCGCGCCGTGGCCGACGGGCGGGTGCTCGTCGCCACCGACGGGGCGCCCGACACCCCGGCGCTGCAGCGGACCACGACGACGGTCACGCCCGGCCTGGCGGCAGGCAACCACGTCATCCAGTCGCTGGGCGGGGGCCGCTACGGCATGTACGCCCACATCAAGCCCGGCAGCGTCCGGGTGAAGCCGGGCCAGCGCGTGCGCAAGGGGCAGGTCATCGGCCTGGTCGGCAGCTCGGGCAACTCCGACGCGCCGCACCTGCACTTCCAGGTCACCGACGCGCCGTCGCCGCTGGGCGCCGACGGGCTGCCGTACGTGTTCGAGCGCTTCGGCCTCGAGGGCCGCGTGATCGACGAGCAGTTCCACTGGCTGGCGTCCACGCGTGAGCGCCGGGCCGAGCTGCCGCTCGACATGACCCTCGTGCGCATGCGCTAGGAGCGCCGGTCGCTCAACGGCCGATGTCGACGAACCGGTAGCCGCGGATCTGCTGGATGACCGGGTCGTAGACCGGCCGGCGATCGGCGTCGAAGGAGAAGCGTCCGAGGACGGTATCCACGTCGCGCAGGCGCGCGAGGGCGTCGCGGATCGCGCGCGGGTCGGTCGAGCCGGCGCGGGCGATCGCGAGGGCCAGGAGGTTGACGCCGGTGTAGGCCTGGGCGGCGAACTGGTCGGGCTCGTAGCCGAGCCGCGCGCGGTAGGTGCGCACGAACGCGGCGTTGCCGGGCGTGTCCCCGGTAGCGATCCAGGCGGTGCCGGAGATCGCACCGTCGGCCACGTCGCCCGCCTGGTCCATGAGGCCCGGGGTGTTGAACGAGTCGCCGCCCACGAAGGGCACGCGGCGCAGCGCCGGCATGCGCCGCGCGGCGGTCATGACGTCCACGACGCTCGGCGCCAGCGCGGCGATGAACAACACGTCGGGCCGGCGCTGGGCGATCGTGCGCAGCGCGGTGCGATAGCCGGTGGGGGCGCCGGGAGCGAAGGACCGGTCGGCGACCACCCGCACGCCGCGCAGCCGCCGCAGCGAGCGGCGGAACACGTCGTGGGCGCTCTTGGAGTACGCGTCCCCGGTCGCCCACACGATCGCGGCACGGCGGTAGCGCAGGCGGCGATGGGAGACGGCGACGGTCACCGGCTGGACGACGCGCTCGGGCAGCGCGACGCCGAAGATGCCGTCGCCGACGTCGAGCACGCCGTCGCCGGTGTTGGAGACGCTGACGACCGGGATCCCGCGGGCCTGGGCCACGCGATCGGCCGCCAACGCGGCGGTCGAGAGCGTTGGGCCGAGCAGCGCGACGGCGCCCCCGTCGATCAGCTGCGTGAACGCCTCGGTCGCCGGCCGTGGAGCGGACCCGTCGTCGCGCACGTCGAGGACGAGCCTGGCCGCGCCGAGCAGCCCCGACGCGTTGACCTCGTCGACCGCCAGCTCGGCGGCGTCCTCCTGCTGGCCGCCGTAGGTGGAGCCGGCGCCGGAGAGCGAGAAGGCGGCGCCGATGCGGACGTCCCCCGCGGGCAGCGCCGCGCCGGCGGACGTGGGGAGGGCGACGGCGATGAGCAGCGCGATGGGCGCGAGGAGGCGGCGCATGGTCGCGGCAGGCTACCGGCGACGGGCGGCCCGACCTTGCCACGGCCCACCCCGGGATGCGACCATCGCGCAGGACCGAGGCGATCGGAGGTGTCCAGCATGCCCGACTACGCACCCGGAACTCCCTCGTGGGTGGAGCTGTCCTCCCCGGATCCCGCGGCGGCCGCGGCGTTCTATCGCGACGTGATGGGGTGGACCGCGGTGGAGCCCGGGCCGGCGGAGGAGACCGGCGGGTACCGCATGTTCCAGCAGGACGGCAGGACCGTCGCCGGGCTGATGGGCCACATGCAGGAGGGGCAGCCCACGGTGTGGGCGACCTACGTCAGCGTCGCCGACGCCGACGAGACGGCCCGGAAGGTCGGCGCCGCGGGCGGCACGACGCTCGTCGAGCCGATGGACGTGATGGACCTCGGCCGGATGGGGTTCTTCGCCGATCCGACGGGCGCCGCGTTCGGCATCTGGGAGCCGAAGGCCTTCGCGGGCGCCGACCTGGTGAACGAGCCGAACTCGCTGTGCTGGAACGAGGTCCTCACGCGCGACGTCGAGCGCGGGCGGGCGTTCTATTCGGCCGTCTTCGGTTGGGAGGCGGGCCGGCCGTCGTTCGAGGGTGCGCCGGAGAGCTACACCATCTGGGAGGTCGCCGGCCATCCAGTCGCCGGCATGATGGAGATGACCGACGAGCTCTTCCCGCCCGAGCTCCCGCCGCACTGGGCGGTCTGCTTCGCGGTCGCCGACTGCGACGCCACGACGGCGAAGGCGCGGGAGCTCGGCGCGACCGTGACCGTGGAGCCGATGGACATGGCGATCGGGCGCTTCTCCGGGCTCATCGACCCGCAGGGAGCGTCCTTCACGGTCATGCGCCTCGCTTGACCTTCGTCGGGGAGCGCCAGCGCTCGCAGACCTGGTCGCCCGCGAACTGGCCGGCCGCCGGCGCCGTGACGCAGAGCCGGTAGACGCCGGCGGCGGCCTTGGGCAGCCGGACCGTGCGCGCGGCGCCGATCGTCTTCGTCCAGACCGTGCGCCCCTTGGCGGTGGAGAGGGTGGCGGTCAACGGCAGCTCGCCGGCGCCGCTATAGCTCACGGCTGCGGCGCGCCGGCCCGCCCGAACGGACAGCTGCGGCGCGAGCACCTTCAGGCCCGCCGACGCCGGGGCGATCGCGGTGCCGCCTGGGCTCTGGGCGACCGAGCGACAGCCGAGCTCGTGGCCGGCGTCGGAGCGCTTCGGCGCGTAGGTGCTCGCCGGGCCGGCCTGGACGACGGCGCCGCCGTCGCGGTGGAAGAAGACCGACGTGGTCGTCGCGGCGTTGGCCCAGGCGGGCGCGGTGCAGGTGACGGCGCCACCGGTGAGCGGCGGCGGAACGAGCGTGGCAGGGCCGGACGCGGAGGGCATCGCCGGCGGCGCGTCGTTGCCGCGGACGAACTCGGCGATGCCGGGGGCCGACAGGTCGGCGAAGCCGAGCTGGCTGCCGGGGACGCAGTCGTTGCCGATCCGGATGTTCGTCACGCCGATCTGCACGCCGTCGTGCACGATCGGGCCGCCGCTGTCGCCAGGACACGGCCCACCGACGGTCGTCCGAGCACACCCCGCCGCGGCCACGCCGGACCAGCAGTCGGTCGGCGTCCCGACGGTGAGGTCGAGCATCCGCTCGGCCTCTTCGACGCCGTCGGCCCCGGTCTCGCCCCAGCCGAACGCGCGCACCGGCGCGCCTGCCGCGGGCCCGCTGCCGACCCCGACCAGCGGCACGGGCGAGACCGTGTTGCTCAGCGGCAGCGTCGGCACCTCGAGCACGGCCACGTCGGCCTGGCCGGTGGACCGGTCGTACGCAGGATGGACGCGGACCCGGAGCACGGGCCCGACGAGGCCCTCCGGTCGCGTGAGCACCGAGGCGCCGACGACGAACACGAAGTCCTGGGGCGCGAACGCCTGTCCCTGGTCGTTGACCGCGCAGTGCGCCGCGGTGAGCAGGTGCGTCGCGTCGATCACGCTGCCGGTGCACAGGGACGACGCGGAGCCCGACGCGGCGATGATCAGCGCGGTGAACGGCGCCGAGCTCGGGGCGTCCACGATCTGTCCGCCGACGATGCGGTTCGAAGCGCCGTGGGCGGCCGGCGCCGCGGCTGCCACCGCCGCCGACGTCACGAAGAGGGCGGCGATCCGGGCCGCGAGCAGAGCCATTGCGCAAGCCTACCCGAGCGGGAAGGGTTCCTGACCGAGCCGTCGCTTGCAGGCACGGCGCCGATCGAGCATCATGCAACGACGGCGGCGTAAGACGCCGGCGGCGCGCTACGACAAAAGACCGTAGTCCGATCGGCGAGTCGTCTCGACCCGGAGGCGGCTCGAGCAGGTGTCGTGTGGACCGCGGAGGTTGGACAGGGTGGAGTTGTCGATTGTCGTAGGGAATCCGAAGCCGCGCTCGCGCACGCTGGCCGTCGCGGAGGCGGTCGCCGAGCGGGTGGCCGCCGCCACGGGTGCCACGGTCGCCCGGATCGTCGATCTGTGCGACCACGCCGACCACCTCTTCGTGTGGCCGCACGAGGACCTCGCCGCGCTCAACGATGCCGTCGCGGCCAGCGACGTCGTCGTGTTCGCCTCGCCGACCTACAAGGCGGCGTACACGGGCCTGCTGAAGGCGTTCCTCGACCGCTACCCGAACAACGGGCTCGCCGGGGTGACCGCGATCCCGGTCATGACCGGCGGCTCCCTGGCGCACGCGATGGCGATCGACACCGCGCTGCGCCCGGTGCTCGTCGAGCTGGGGGCCTCGGTGCCGACGCGCGGGCTGTTCTTCCTCATGTCGCAGATGGGCGAGATGGACGCGGTCGTCGACGCGTGGGCCCAGGAGCACCTCGGCGCCCTCGCGGGCGCGCGGACGCACGGGGCGGTGGCGCGCTGATGACCGAGGCGCATACCGCGATGGGCGACATGGTGGAGATCGACCCTGGGCACTTCCGCCACGTGCTCGCCCACCTGCCGACCGGCGTGACGGTGATCGCGTCCCACGGCGGCGACGGTCCGATCGGCATGGCGGCCAACTCCGTGACGTCGGTGTCGCTCGACCCGCCGTTGATCCTGTTCTGCCCGGCGAAGTCGTCGTCCACGTGGCCCAAGCTGCGGGCGGCCGGGGCGTTCTGCGTCAACGTCATGGCCGGCCACCACGAGGAGGTCACGCGCCAGTTCGCCGCCAAGGAGGCCGATCGCTTCTCGGGCATCCAGTACGAGTCGCGACCGACCGGTCCCGCGCTCGCCGACGCGGTCGCGTGGATCGAGTGCCGCATCCGCGACGAGCACGACGCCGGCGATCACACGATCGTGGTGGCGCAGGTCGTGGCGATCGAAGCGGCATCGAGCGTCGACGAGCTCGAGCCGCTGGTGTTCTTCCGCGGCCGCTACGGATCGTTCCGGCCGCCCGACCCGGCGTGAGCAAGCCGGGTCCGGCGATGCGCGCCTAGCCGACCGGGACGCAGGTGGCGCCGGCGCCGCCGGCGACGAACGAGACGCGCCGGCCGACGCGCTGGAAGGTCACCAGGTCGTCGACCTGGAAGATGGTCCAGCCCGTCGTGCTGGGCCCGGTGCCCGCGACGCATCCGGCGGCGATGCGCCGCGCCTGGCCGCAGCCCACCCCGTGGGCCTGGACGTCGGCGACGCGCACGTTCGTTCCGCCGGCGGTGACCTGGGCATCGCCGCACGACCGCATCGTCGGCGGGACGAAGAACGTGAAGGCGATGGTGGCGCCACGGGGCACCCGGCCGTTGCGCAGCAGGCGCGCGGTGAACTGCGAGCCCCCGACCTGCGTCGAGAAGCCCCCGAAGCCGTACTTGGCCGTCAGCGACGCGGACGACGGGACGATCGAGCGCAGCTGCAGGTCGGTGTCCGTGACTCGCACGACGAGGCGATCGCCGCTGTGGGTCCCGCGCAGCGCGAACGTCGCCGTGCAGCGGTCGCCCGAGCCTCGGCAGGTGGCGGTGTGCGTAGCGGCGACGGCGGTGGATCCGCCGACCGCCAGCAGGAGGGCGATCGTGGCCGCGACGGTGACGTGCGTGAGATGCCGGCGCATGGCGCAACCGTACCCGTGGCCGCGGCGGCGTCGAGGGACCTGGGTCCCGTCGTGGCGGGGATGCAGGTTCCGCAGGACGTCGACCGCGGCGCTCAGGTCCCGCAGAACGTCCGGTACGTGCCCGTGAAGCTCGTCGGGGCGGGCTCTGCGTAGCGCTCCAGCCCCGGGCGCTCGTCGTAGGGCCGGGTCACGACGTCGACGAGGCGACGGAACGGCTCGAGGTCGCCGGCCGTCGCCGCGGCCAGCGCCTCCTCGACGCGCTCGTTGCGCGGGACGTAGACGGGGTTGACCCGGTCCATCGCCGCGGCGGCAGCGGTCTCGTCGCGCCCCTGGGCGGCCAGCTCGCCGCGCCAGCGCTGCGCCCATGCGTCGAACGCGGACCGGTCCACGAACTGGTCGCGGGCCGGCGCCGGGGCGCCGCGCAGCACCGAGGAGAGGCCGCGCAGCAGCGACGTCCAGTCGACGCCGTGCTCCTGCAGCAGCCGCAGCAGGTCGTCGAACAACGCGCCGTCGTCGGGCGGTGGCTCCGTCAGGCCGAGCTTGCCGACCATGCCGGCGCTCCACGCCCGGGAGAAGCGCTCCGGGAAGGCGTTCAGCACCGCGGTCGCGCGTGCGACCGCTGCGTCGGCGTCCTCGTCGAGCAGCGGCAGGAGCGTCTCGGCGAAGCGGGCCAGGTTCCACTGGGCGATCGCCGGTTGGTTGCCGTAGGCGTAGCGGCCGCCGTGGTCGATCGAGCTGAAGACCGTCGCCGGGTCGTAGGCCTCCAGGAACGCGCATGGGCCGTAGTCGATCGTCTCGCCGGAGATCGTCATGTTGTCGGTGTTCATCACCCCGTGGATGAACCCGACGAGCATCCACTGCGCGACGAGCGCGGCCTGGACGTCCAGCACGCGCTCGAGCAGCGCGAGGTAGGGGTCGTCGGCCTCCGCGACGTCGGGATGGTGGCGGGCGATCGCATAGTCGGCCAGCCGCCGCACGGCCTGTGGCCCGACGTGCACCGCTGCGTACTGGAAGGTCCCGACCCGCAGGTGACTGGCCGCTACGCGAGCGAGCACGGCGCCGGGCAGCACGCGGTCGCGCACGACCCGCTCGCCCGTCGCCACCACCGCGAGCGCGCGGGTGGTGGGGATGCCGAGCGCGTGCATCGCCTCGCCGATGACGTACTCGCGCAGCATCGGGCCGACCGCGGCCTTCCCGTCGGCGCCGCGGGCGAACGGCGTGCGGCCCGAGCCCTTGAGGTGCAGGTCGCGGCGGCGGCCGTCGCGGTCGAGCACCTCGCCGAGCAGCAGCGCACGGCCGTCGCCGAGGCGGGGGGAGAAGCCGCCGAACTGGTGGCCGGCGTAGGCCTGCGCGATCGGCTGCGCGCCCTCGGGCAGCGAGTGGCCGACGAGCAGCGCGACGCCCTCGGGCGTGCGCAGCGCCTCCGGGTCGACGCCGAGCTCGCGGGCGAGCTGCTCGTTGAGGGCCAGCAGCTGGGGCGCGGGGACCGGCGCGGCCTGCCACGGCTCGAACAGCCCGGGCAGCTCGCGCGCGTAGGTGTGCTCGAAGGCCAGCAGCGACCGGGCGGCGACGCTCATGACATCAGGCTAACGGCGGCCGGCGCGATCCGGTCGACCCGCAACATTCGTGTCTCAGTTCGTCCAGATCCCGCGCCGCCGTGTGTCGTGCGCTGCTCGCCGCGGCCGCGGCGGTCGTGCCCGGCGCGACGGCGCAGGCCCAGGACGGCTTGCTCGCCGATTCGACGTTCTGTCCGGCCACTGCTACGGCATGTCGGTGACCGCGCTGCGCCTGTTCACCGGCTCCCTCGCCGGGGTGTTCCAGGACCTCCAGCGCGTCGTCCGCGGGCAAGGTCAACGCCCCCTCCCGCCCGGCCTCGGCCGCCAGCCGTGCCCGTTCTGCGCCACCGCCAGGCAGCACGGCACCGTCAAGGTCAGCAGCACGCCCGATCCCGCCGCCCGCGAGGCCACCGACCGCGACGACCCCAGCTTCGTCACCGTGACCGGACGTGCAGGACGCGACCCGACGCCGGCTCGCGCGCGGGACGACCAAGGGCAACGGCAGCGTGGCGTTCGACGCCCCGCACGCCCGGTAGCGCTTCGCCCGGCCCTCACCTCGGGACGCGGAACCAGCGGCTCGTCGGCCCGGTGCGTCGCGGGTCGAGCGGTTCCACGCGGAGCGCCGGGGCGCGGTCTCCAGTTCGGCCGTCCCTGACCGATCACCGGGACATGCTCTCGCGAGCGCTCCTGGTCGCCCTCTCGATCGCCACGGTCGTCTCCTCGCCCGCTTCGGCGGCCGATCTCTGGGTCGGCGGCGGGCGCGCCGGGTGCTCGGACGCGCTCCTGCGCAGCCAAGTGTCGACGCCGGCGCAGACGTGGTGCACCCTCGGTCGGGCAGCGTCGCAGGCCGGTCCGGGGGACACGGTCCACGCGCTCGCCGCCACGTATCGCGAGACCGTGCGGTTCGACCGCTCCGGCACGCCGGCGGCACCGATCCGATTCCTCGCCGCGGAGCCCGGCGTCGTCGTCGACGCCGCCGGCGCCGCCCAGGCGCTCAAGATCATGGACGTCAGCGACCTGGAGGTGTCCGGGCTCACCGTCACCGGCGGCGCCGGCCAAGGCGTGTGGGTCCAGGGCGGATCCGGCGTGCGCCTCACGGCGCTGCAACTGGTGTCCAACGCGGGCACGGGGCTCACGATCCGGGGCGCCGCGGCGCTCACGCTGGAGGACAGCACGGCGGAACGCAACGGCGGCGCCGGCGTCATGGAGCTCGCGGGCACGACCGGCGCGCGGTATGTCGACAACGAGATCCGCGACAACGGCATCGCGACGGCGACGTACAACGGCGACGGGATCCAGCTCGGCGGCACTGGCGCCAAGGTCTCCGGGAACGTCATCACCGGCAACGGCTCCAGCACGTACGAGCACGGGATCTACACGGGCGCCGCGTCGTCGGGCTGGACGATCGAGCGCAACACGATCGCCGACAGCTCGGGGGCCAACCTGAAGGCCGCCGGCGGGCCCGGCGTCGTCCGGCGCAACCACCTCACCAACGGCCGCTACGGCCTGATCCTCTCCGACAACGGGGTGCCGGTCGACGTCGAGCACAACGTGATCGCCGGCCGCGCCCAGCACCTGGTGTTCCTCACCGCCGGCGCGGCAGCGGCTCGGGGGCGCCTGCGGGCGAACACCGTGGTCCAGTCTGGCCGCTCGACCACGTCCGGCGACGCCTCGGCGCTGTTCGTCAACGCGGCCGCGTTCCTGGAGCTCCGGGACAACCTCGTCTGCTACGACGGCGCCGACTCCCTCGGCGTCGCGGTCTGGGTCAACGACCCGAGCAGGCTCGGCGACCTCGTCTCGGACACGAACTGGTTCTGCGCACGTGATGCCAACTCGCGCCACGCGGCGTGGGCTGGCCACCGCACCACGCTGGCGGGGTGGCGCGCGAGCTCCGGCGAGGACGCCCGCAGCCTGATGTCCTGGGCACCGCAGTTCGACGCCGACCGGCGCGTGACCTCGACGAACTGGGGCTCGTCGCGGGGCGACAACCTCGGTCTGGCCGAGGACTACGCCGGGGTCCCGCTGCCCGCCACCGGGCCGGTGGACATCGGCGCCTTCCAGGCCAGCTGAACCGAACCGACAGGAGGATCGGACACGGGAGCTTGATTGTTAGGTTTCCCGCCCGGAACGCACCACAAGGAGGCGCCGACGCCGACCTTCGACCCGGTGCCGTTCCCGCCCCCGGTCTTTCAGCCGCTCATCGACACGACCAGCCGCGGGGCGGGCTCCAGCGGCCCTAGCGAGAGCGGGGGCGGGGGTACGTCGACGAAGCCCACGCCCGCTCCGAGGCGGCCGGTCTCGCTGCGGTTCACGGTCTCGCCGAGCCCGACGCGCAAGGTGAACCGGACCATGGCGGCCGCCTTCGCCAAGTCCGTGCCGGGCTTCCAGCGCGCGCCGTTCCTGCGCGCCGCCGATGCCGGCTGGTTCACGGGCGCGTTCCGGGAGCTCGCGCGGCCGATGGGCTGGTCGGATCGCGATCTCGGCGACGTGCTCGCCGGCAACTTCGTGCTCTCGTGGATGGTCGTGCACGGCGTGGACGGGCTCGACGCCGCCCAGCAGGCCGGGGCCAACGCGTTTCGCTGCAAGCTCCGCGCGCGCCTGAAGCGGCTGCCGGCCGCCGGACGGCTCAGCAACGCCGACAAGCAGCGCACCGCGCAGATGGCGGCCACACTGGCGATGATCGTCATCGCCCAGCGCATCCAGTACCTCAAGGCCGGCGACCAGGCCAAGCTCGGCGAGTTGACCCTCACCGTCAGCGAGGGCGCCCGCAAGGCCTTCGGTGTCGACCTCGCTGGCCTGACGCTCGGCGCGAGCGGCTTCTCGCAGGCGTAGCGACCAGCCGGGGTTGACGCGGCCCGCGCTGCGGCCTAGAGGAAGGGGTGCCGGGACCGGGGCTGCACGCGGGTCCCGGATCCCGGCCGCCACAGGCACGTCGTTCCAGTGGGAGGTGATGTGAGATGGCACTGATCGGTTGGGAGCCGGCCCGCGAGCTGGCCACGTTGCAGGGCGAGATGAACCGCCTGTTCAACACCTTCTTCGACAGCGGCGCGACGGCGGCCACGGCGGCGCAGCCGTGGATCCCCGCGATGGATCTCGTGGAGCAGCCCGACGACTACGTGCTGCGCGTCGACCTGCCCGGCGTCGCCGAGGACGAGGTGAGCATCGAGCTGGAGAACAACGCCCTGTCGATCTCCGGGGAGCGCGCCGAGCAGACCGATGCCGAGCGCGACACCTACCACCGCGTCGAGCGTGCCCGGGGCGCCTTCCGCCGCGTGGTCTCGCTGCCCGAGGGCATCGACCCCGCGAGCGTCGCCGCCTCGTTCGACAAGGGCGTCCTCGCGATCCGCATCCCCAAGCCCGAGCAGCGCAAGCCCCACCGCGTCCAGATCGCCGGCGACGGTCGCCAGCAGCCGCAGACCATCGAGGGCCACGCGTCCGCGTCATGACCCCGAACGCTCCGACCACCACACGACCGCGAGCGCCTCCGCACGAGGACGCTCAACCAGGGAGGTGATGACGTCACCGACGAAGCAGTTCCGATGTTCCTCACCCGGCCGCGCACGACGCCCGCTCCGCGACCAGCATGCACGCCGGACCTCGAGTCACGGCCCCGCTCGTTGCAGAGCACACGGTCACGGAGCTGACGGCGCCGGCGCGGCCGCGGCCTGCCGATGAGCCGCCCGCTCGCTAGCCGGCGTCGAACCCGCGCTTGGTCAGCTCGATCTCGGCGACGTCGAGACCGAGGATGTCCTCGATCCAGGCTCGCATCCCTTCGCGGCGCTCCGCCACCGCGGCCGCGTCGCCCGATTGCAGCGCCAGGTGGATGCCGCCGCTGTGCAGCATCGCCATCTGCAGGATGCCTTCGGCGTACTCCTGCTGTTCGGCATCCGACTGGCGTCGTATCCGCGGGCTCGATGCGAGCGCGTCGTGCACGACCTGGCGCAGCGCGCGCCGTCCGGCGCGCGGCACGCTGACCTTGCCGTTGACCTCCCGATAGCCCAGCACGATCACGCCGGCGGCGACGTCACCGGCGTTGTTGGGGTCCCAGGGATCCGGCTTGGCGGTGAGCATCGCGCGAAACTCGCGGCGGCCGGCGTCGAGCAGGCGCTGCAGGAGGGAGGGGTCGGACAGGTCGAACGCTTCGATCAAGCGCTGATCGAACTCCCGTGTCACCTGCTCGGACGGTCGGAACCGCAGGGTCGCCCGCTGCCGGGCGGTCGGTCGCTTCTGGCGCTTCGCGTGACCTTTGCGCCCGTGCTGCCCGTCGCCGCCGCGTTTGGCCGCCTCGATCGCCGCGTCGGCGATCAGCTGGCTGCCGTAGTCGGGCACCGGGAACGCGTAGGCCGGCCCGTCGAGGAACTGTGCGTGCGCCGGCGGCGCAAGCGCCGCACCGATCGATGCGAGCACCCCGGCCAGGATCCCGGCGACCCACCGCCGCCGTGCTGATCGCGGGTCGTCGCGAACGTCGCCAGGCATCCGTCCTCCTCGTTGCGATCCGGTTGGTTCTGCACGCCGGGCGGCGCGCTCCGGCGGGTGGAAGATAACGGCGAAGCGCGGAGTGCGACCGCCCGACCAGTCGATCCAGGCTCTGTCTCGGACTCGCGCGAGGAACTGCGCGCGCGGCGCCTACGCCGCCCAGGCCTCCCGCAACGCGGTCACCCGTGCCGCCGCCAGCGCGCGCCGCGGATCGCGGAAGTCGAGGTGGGAGAGCAGGCGCCGCCAGGCGATCAGGTCATCCTGCCCCGATCCCGACTGCACCCACGCCCACAGCGCCGCGTCGTCGTCGCTGGTCATCACGGCCTGGCGCAGCCAGGCCTCCAGCGCGTCGCGCTCGCGGACCACGCCAGGCGCCTCGGAGTGCGGCAGCAGCGGACCTTTGTAGGCCTCGGCCGCGCGCCGGACCGCCCCGCGGTCGAGCAGCGCCCGCACGCGCAGGGCGTCGCTGTCGACCTCGAGCGCCAGCCGATACGGATCGGTGTCGACCCAGTGACCGAGCAGCTTGCGCAGCCGGTAGACCTCCACCCGCGCCGTGCCGGGCTGCCCACGATCCCCGTAGAGGTCGGCGGCCAGCTCCTCGCTCGTCATTCCCTCGGGGCGGCCGCTCAGGAGCGCAAGGATCTCGGCCTGACGGCGGCTGGCCCGGATCGCGTGCCCGTCGAGCTCGACCTCGGCGTGGTCGCGCCCCAGGAGCCGCAGCGTCAGGCCCGCGCGGCGGCTCGAGCCCGGCGCCGGCTCGAGCTCGCGGACGATGAAGGCCTCGCGGTGGCCCAGCGGCTCGGCGATCGCTCGGATCCCGGAGGGCAGCACGAGCTCGCCACCGCGGGCCGGCAGCGCGATCCGCTCGTCCCCGAGCCAGCCGCTGCCGCTCTGGGAGAGGACCCGGCCGTTGGGTGCGACGAGCGCCCGGCGCCCGCGGCCCGCGATCCGCTCCCCGAAGCGGGAGCGCAGCCGGTCGTGCCGCTCGTGCGCGAGGCAGCGCAGGTGCGACTCGACCGCCTGCGCGGTCGCGACGGCGCACGCGAAGCTGTGCGGGTGCACGGTCCGCATCCGGCCGGTCAGGTCGATGATGCCCAGGACCTCGCCGGTGTCGGGGTCGTGGACGGGCGCGGCCGCGCACGTCCACTCCTGGACGACCTCATTGAAGTGCTCGGCCGCGAAGACCTGCACCGCGTGGTCGGCGGCGAGCGCCGTGCCGATCGCGTTGGTGCCCGCACCACCCTCGCTCCACATCGCGCCCACGGTGAAGTTCATGGCGTCCGCGGCGGCGAGGCGCACGCGCGCGCTGCCCTCGACCCACAGCAGCAGCCCCTCGGCGTCGCTGACGACGATCAGATGCGCCGCCTCCTCGGCGATCGGGCCCAGGCAGTCGCGGATCAGTGGCGCGGCGCTGGCCAGCGGGTGCATCCCCCAGCGCGCGGAGGCCTCGGCGGCGTCCGCGGCGATCGGGGCGATCCCTGCCTTGGACGGGTCGACGCCCGCTGCGTGGGAGCGCTGCCACGAGTGGGCGATCGGCGGCCGCACCGAGGCGACGTTCCCATCGACGACGAAGTCCTCCCAGGCCTGGCGCAGCTCCCTCGCGCGCACAGCGGGCGGGGTGGTCGCGTCGATGGCGAGCCAGGGGTTCCCGGGCATAGCTCTCTCTCCTCCGCTGCGGACCCTACGCCGCGCGTGCGCGAGCCGCAATCCGGCGGTAACGCGGTTGTAACGCCTGCGGGACTAGAACCGGCGCAGCCATTCGCTGCCGACGGAGGTCACCGGTCGTGGAAGACGGGTCAGCGGTCTGCTCGCCATCGGAGGGGCGCGGTCTGTCCACCGCGCGCGCCGTGCTGAAGGTGCTGGCGCATCTGCGCGATCACCCGGAGGGCGTGCGCGCCAGCGCCGTCGCCGATCTGATCGGCAAGAGCCTCTCGACCGCCTACTACCTGCTGACGAGCCTCTGCGAGGAGGGGTTCGCGGTCCGCGACCCCCACGGCGGCCGCTATCGCCTTGCGCGTGCCGCGGTGCCGTGCGGCGGGGCGCCGCCGGACGACCCCGAGGGCGCGGTCGACGAGCTCTTCCGCCGCGCGCACAAGCGCACCTACCTGGGCCGGATCGAGGGCGGCGCACTGGAGATCGTGTCGGTCCGCGGCCGCCAGGGGATGCCGCGGATCCCGGGCCTGGGGTCGCGCGTCGGCGCCGATGCCCACGCGTTGGCGATGGGCAAGGTCGTCCTCGCGCTGCTGCCGGCCGCGGCCCGCCGGCGCTACATCGACCGTGGGCTGACCGCGTTCACCGACGCGACGATCACCAGCCCAGATGCGCTCCTGGCCGAGCTGGACGACGTGCGCCGCCGCGGCGTCGCGGTCGAGCGCGAGGAGTTCCGGCCGGACTTCTGCTGCGTCGCCGCGCCGCTGCACGACGAGCGCGGCCGCTTCGTCGCCGCACTCGGCGTGTCGGCGACGACGCGCGCCTTCGACGCCGAGCGCGCGGCCCTCGAGGACGCCGTTCGGGCCGTCGCTTCCAACCACGTGCGGAAAACCAGCGGTTTCTTGCCGTCGCGGCGCGCGGGGGCCTACACCTCCGCACCGTCCGCACCCACCCCGAGCGAGGAGACAGGGCTGTGAGTCGCGCCAGCATCACCAAGTCCCACCAGAAGATCCAGGAGCTGTCCTGGGAGCCGACGTTCGTGAGCCCGGTCGAGAAGTACGCGACCGACTACACGTTCGAGAAGGCGCCGAAGAAGGACCCGCTCAAGCAGGTCCTGCGGTCCTACTTCCCGATGGAGGAGGAGAAGGACAACCGCGTCTTCGGGGCGATGGACGGCGCGATCCGGGGCAACATGTTCCGCCAGGTCCAACAGCGCTGGATGGAGTGGCAGAAGCTGTTCCTCAGCATCATCCCGTTCCCCGAGATCTCGGCCGCTCGGGCGATGCCGCTGGCCATCGACGCGGTCCCCAACCCGGAGCTCCACAACGGGCTGGCGATCCAGATGATCGACGAGGTGCGCCACTCGACGATCCAGATGAACCTCAAGCGGCTGTACATGAACCACTACATCGATCCCGCCGGGTTCGACATCACCGAGAAGGCGTTCGCCAACTGCTACGCCGGCACGATCGGGCGCCAGTTCGGCGAGGGGTTCATCACCGGCGACGCGATCACCGCCGCCAACGTCTACCTGACGATCGTGGCCGAGACCGCGTTCACCAACGTGCTCTTCGTCGCGATGCCGGGCGAGGCGGCCGCCAACGGCGACTACCTGCTGCCGACCGTCTTCCACTCGGTGCAGTCCGACGAGTCGCGCCACATCTCCAACGGCTACTCGATCATCCTCATGGCGCTCTCCGACGAGCGCAACCGCCAGCTGCTGGAGCGCGACCTGCGGTACGCGTGGTGGAACAACCATGCCGTCGTCGACGCGGCGATCGGCACGTTCATCGAGTACGGGACCAAGGACCGGCGCAAGGACCGAGACAGCTACGCCGAGTCGTGGCGGCGCTGGATCTACGACGACTACTACCGCAGCTACCTCGTCCCGCTGGAGAAGTACGGCCTGTCGGTTCCGCACGACCTCGTCGAGGAGTCGTGGAACCGCATCTGGAACAAGGGCTACGTCCACGAGGTCGCCCAGTTCTTCGCGACCGGCTGGCCCGTCAACTACTGGCGGATCGACGCCATGGACGACGACGACTTCGAGTGGTTCGAGCACAAGTACCCGGGCTGGTACGACAAGTACGGCACGTGGTGGGAGCGCTACGGCGAGCTGAGCCGCAAGAACGGCCACGGCCCCATCACGTTCGAGGGCGCGCTCGCCGACTACGAGTATCCGCACCGCTGCTGGAGCTGCATGGTGCCGTGCCTGATCCGCGAGGACACCGTCGTCGACGAGGTCGACGGGCAGGTGCGCACGTACTGCTCGGAGACCTGCCACTGGACCGACGCGGTCGCGTTCCGCCCCGAGTACGAGGGGCGCCCGACGCCGGCGATGGGTCGCCTGACCGGCAAGCGCGAGTGGGAGACGCTCTACCACGGGCAGGACCTGGCCGACATCGTCCAGGACCTCGGCTACGTGCGCGACGACGGCAAGACGCTCGTCCCGCAGCCGCACCTCGAGCTCGACCCGAAGCGGATGTGGACGCTGGACGACGTCCGCGGCAACACGCTCCAGAGCCCGAACGTGCTGCTGAACGAGATGTCGCCGCAGGAGCGCGAGCAGCACATCGCGCGCTACAAGGCCGGCGGCCCGGCCGGGCGCCCTGCGCCCGAGCCCGCGGCCGCCTGACCGCGGCCGGGGAGGCGATCACATGGGTGAGCGGTACACGGTCCGGCTCGAGCCGGTCGGCATCGAGATGGAGGTCGACGAGGACGAGACGATCCTCGACGGCGCCTTCCGCCAGGGGCTGATGCTGATGCACGGCTGCAAGGAGGGGCAGTGCGCGGCGTGCAAGTCGTTCCTGCTGGACGGGGAGGTGGATCTCGATCGGTACTCGACCTTCGCGCTGCCCGACTACGAGCTCGACGAGGGATGGACGCTGCTCTGCAAGGCGCACGCGCTGAGCGACCTCGAGATCGAGCTCGTCAACTACGACGAGGAGATCCTGCGCAGCGGCGTCGCGCTGCGCACGGTCGCCGCGCGCGTGGCCGCGATCGAGCCGCTCACCCATGACATCCGGCGCCTGGTGCTGGTGGTGGACGAGAGCGAGCCGCTCGCGTTCCAGCCCGGCCAGTACGTCGACGTCCGCATCCCCGGCACCGACGAGCACCGCTCGTTCTCGATGGCCAACACCCCGGCCGACGGCGGCCGGCTGGAGTTCATGATCAAGCTGTACCCGGGCGGGCGCTTCTCGGGGCTGCTGGGCGACGGCGGGCTGGCGATCGGCGACGCGCTGGAGATCCGCGGTCCGTACGGCGTGTTCACGCTGCGCGAGCGCTCGACCCGCCCGCTGCTGCTGATCGGCGGCGGCGCGGGCATGGCGCCGCTGCTGTCGCTGCTGCGCGCCCTGGCCGAGCGCGACGCGTCACGGCCGGTGGCCTTCTACTACGGCGCCCGCACCGAGGCCGACCTGTTCCACCTCGACGAGCTCGCCGCGCTCGGCGCGCGGCTCCCGGGGCTGCGGTTCGTCCCGGCGCTCTCGGAGGCGCGGGGTTGGGCGGGGGAGACCGGCCTGATCACCGACGTCGTCGATCGCTGCGAGCAGGGCGATCTCGCCGAGGTCGACGCCTACCTGTGCGGCCCTCCGCCGATGGTCGACGCGGCGATCGAGCTGCTCGTCGCCCGCGGCGCGCCGGAGGCGCAGATCCACTTCGACAAGTTCACCACCACCGCCGACACGGAGGAGAGCAGTCGGACATGAGCACGACGACGACCGAGACGGGCCGTAGCGTTCCGCGGCCGGTCTTCACCGACGCGGAGGCCGGCGCGCTGCAGTTCCCCTCGTGGACCAGCCGCAGCTACAACTACTACACGCCCCGCAAACGGCGGGCGACGCTGTACGAGGACGTCACGGTCGACGTCCAGCCCGATCCCGAGCGCCACCTCACGCAGGGCTGGATCTACGGCTTCTCCGACGGCGCCGGGGGCTATCCGCAGGAGTGGACGGCGCTGACGTCGTCCAACTGGCACGCGTTCCTCGACCCCAACGAGGAGTGGGAGCAGACGATCTACCGCAACGGCGCCAACGTCGTGCGCCAGGTCCAGCAGACGATCGCCAACGCGAAGGCGGCGCACGCGTTCGCCGGCTGGAACCGCGGCTGGACGACAGTCGTCGAGCGCCACGTCGGCGCGTGGGCCCACGCCGAGCACGGTCTCGGGCTGCACGTCTACACGCCCGCCCAGCGCGACGCGCCGACGAACATGATCAACAACGCGCTCGCGGTCGGCGCCGCGCACAAGCTGCGCTTCGCCCAGGACCTGATCCTCTACAACCTCGAGCTCAGCGAGGAGATCGCCGAGTTCGACGGGAGCGCTCACCGCATCGCCTGGCAGCAGGACCCGGCTTGGCAGGGCGTGCGCGAGAACGTCGAGCGGCTGACCGCCACGCGCGACTGGGCCGAGGCGTTCTTCGCCACCGCGGTCGTCTTCGAGCCGCTGGTGGGCGAGCTGCTGCGCAGCCACTTCGTCATGCAGGTCGCCGCGCCGCAGGGCGACTACGTCACGCCGGCGCTCATGGGCACCGGCGAGGCCGACGCGCACCGCGAGCAGCGCGGCGCGCGCCACCTCTTCGACCTGCTGGCGACCGACGAGCGCCACGGCGCGGAGAACCGGGCCCGGCTGCAGGCCTGGCTGGAGGCGTGGGTGCCGCGCAGCGTGGACGCCGCTCGTCGGTTGCAGCCGATCTGGTCGCAGGTCGGCGAGAAGGTCGTCCGCTTCGAGGAGTCCTTCGACCGCTCGCGCGAGCGCTTCGCGGCGATCGTCGCCGAGCTCGGCCTGACCACCCCCAAGGAGCTGAACCGATGAGCAATGCCCGCTTCGCCGCCGATCCGACGTCGTCCAACAAGGCCGGCGTGACGCTCATGAACAACCAGGTCGGCTACGTCGTCGCCCGCGTCATGGCCGCCAAGCCGGGGGTGACGGTCGAGGACCTGCCGTCGATGATCCGCGTCGACGGGGAGGGCTCGATCGACTTCGACTTCGCCGAGATCGCCGAGGCGCTGGGCTGGGACGACTTCGGCAACGACGACTTCGAGGAGATCATGTCGACGCACTACGGCCGCATGGTGGTGCTCGACGACCGGGTGCTGCTGTTCGCCAACCCCGAGGACGCGGCGCAGTACATCGGCTTCGACCTGCAGCCGGTCGAGTAGGGGGTGGGCGTCCATGTACGAGAAGGACGGCGAGCGGTACTTCGTGGTCGACGGGCACGTCCACTTCTGGGACGGCAGCCCGGCCAATCAGGCCAACCAGTACGGCACGGGCTTCATCAACTGCTTCTACGACTACCACCGCAACCTCAGCCCGCCCGAGTGGGTGTGGCCGCAGGAGAAGTTCGAGCGCTACCGCGAGGAGGATCTGGTTCACGACCTGTTCGAGGTCGGCTACGTCGACGTGGCGATCTTCCAGCCGACGTACCTGCGCGACTTCTACGTGGACGGGTTCAACACGACCGAGCAGGACGCGGCGGTGGCCGAGAAGCACCCGGGCCGGTTCATCGTCAACGGGGCGTTCGACCCGCGTGACGGCGACGCCGGGCTGGCCGAGCTGGAGGCGCTGGCCGACCGCTACAGCCTGCGGGGCGTGAAGCTCTACACGGCGGAGTGGAAGGGCGACTCCCGCGGCTGGAAGCTCGACAGCCCGCAGTCCTACCGCTACCTGGCCAAGTGCCGGGAGCTCGGCATCCGCAACATCCACGTCCACAAGGGGCCGACGATCTGGCCGCTGGACCGCGACGCGTTCGACGTCGCCGACGTCGACGAGGCTGCGACCGAGTTCCCCGACCTCAACTTCATCGTCGAGCACGTCGGGCTGCCGCGGCTGGAGGACTTCTGCTGGATCGCCACGCAGGAGCCGAACGTCTACGGCGGGCTCGCGGTGGCGATGCCGTTCATCCACACGCGGCCGCGCTACTTCGCGCAGATCGTCGGCGAGCTCTGCTACTGGCTGGGCGAGGACCGGATCCTGTTCGCGTCCGACTATGCGATCTGGCAGCCGAAGTGGCTGGTCGAGCGGTTCGTCGACTTCCAGATCCCCGAGGACATGCTCGGCGAGTACGCGGAGCTGACGCCCGACGTCAAGCGCAAGATCCTGGGGCTGAACGCGGCCAGGCTGTACGACCTGGAGGTCCCGGCCGAGGTGGCGCCGGTCGCGGCCGGCAGGCCGGGCTCGGAGGCGATCGGCTCGGAGCCGGTGAGCCCGGCATGATCGCGCGCGAAGCCGTCCTCGGTGCGTTGGCCACGGTCCGCGACCCGGAGATCGACGAGCCGCTCACCGCGCTCGGGTTCGTCGGCGAGGTCCGGGTCGACGGCGACGACGTCGCGGTGCGCCTGCGCCTGCCCACGTACTTCTGCGCGCCAAGCTTCGCGTACCTCATGGTCGAGGACGCGCGCGAGGCGGTGGCGGCGCTCGACGGCGTCGGGCGGGTGGACGTGACCCTCGACGACCACTTCGCGGCGGCGCAGATCAGCGCGGCGGCGGCCGGCGGCGGCGGGCTCGAGGCGGCGTTTCCGGGCGAGACGGCCGGGGAGCTGCCGCGGCTGCGCGACCTGTTCGCGCGCAAGGCGCTCGTCGCCCGCCAGGCGCGGCTGGCCGACGAGCTGCTGCGCGACGGGCGCACGATCGAGGAGCTCGCCGAGCTGCGGCTCGGCGCGCTGGACGGGCACCCCGAGGCGGCCCGCTGCGCGCAGCTGCGCCGCCGGCTCGGGCTGCACGCGGGCCCGGCCGCGCCCGCGTTCGTCCTGCCCAACGGGTGGGCGCTGGAGGCCGAGGGGCTGGCGCGCGCGCTGCGCGTCGGCCGCCTCGTCCGGGTCAGCGTGGAAGGCAACGCCGGGCTGTGCCGGTCGCTGCTGCGCACCCGCTACGGCCTCGCGGAGGAGGCGCCCGCATGATCGCCGCTCGTCTGCACGCCTACCACGAGCCGCTGCGCGTCGAGGAGCTCGACGAGCCGCGGATCACCGATCCCCATGACGTGATCGTCCGCGTCGGCGGCGCCGGCCTGTGCCGGACCGACCTCCACATCCAGGAGGGGCAGTGGGCGCAGAAGTCCGGCGTGACGCTGCCGTACACGCTCGGCCACGAGAACGCCGGCTGGGTGCACGAGGTCGGCTCGGCGGTGACGAACGTCGCGCCCGGCGACACCGTCATCGTCCACCCGCTGATCACGTGCGGGCTGTGCCGGGCGTGTCGCGCCGGCGACGACATGCACTGCGCAGCCAGCGCGTTTCCGGGCATCTCGGTCGACGGCGGCTTCGCCGATCTGCTGAAGACGACCGCCCGCGCGGTCGTCAAGCTCGAGCCGACGCTGCATCCGAAGGACATCGCGGCGCTGGCCGACGCCGGGCTGACCGCCTACCACGCGGTCAAGAAGGCGGTCGCGCTGCTGCATCCGGGCACGCGCGCGGTCGTCATCGGCGCCGGCGGCCTGGGTCACATCGGCATCCAGTGCCTGAAGGCGCTGACGCCGGCCGAGATCGTCGTCGTGGACCCGTCCGAGCGGGCGCTCGCGCTCGCCGGGGAGCTGGGGGCCGACGTGACCGTCCGCGCGGACGGCCGCCATGTCGACGAGGTGCTCGAGCGCACCGACGGCGCCGGCGCCGAGGTCGTGGTCGACTTCGTCGGCGAGCGCGGCGCGATCCCCGACGGGGTCGCGATGCTGCGCCAGGCCGGGACGTACCTCGTCATCGGCTACGGCGAGCACGTCGACGTCCCCACGATCGACATCATCTCCCGCGAGATCGCGTTCGTCGGCAACCTCGTCGGCACCTACAACGATCTCGCCGAGCTCATGACGCTGACCGCGCAGGGCCGGGTCAGCCTGCACACGAGCACGTATCCCCTCGATGCGGTCAACGACGCGATGGCCGATCTCGACCAAGGGCGACTCCGCGGACGGGGCATCCTCGTCCCGGCCGGCGCCGCGTAGCCAGGAGGTCACCGACATGGGCAAGATCCTGCACTTCAACCAGGACGCGCGCCGCCGCCTGCAGGCCGGCGTGGACGAGCTCGCCGACACGGTCAAGGTGACGCTCGGACCCAAGGGCCGCAACGTCGTCCTCGAGCGACTCACCGGGCCGCCCACGATCACCAACGACGGCGTCTCGATCGCCCGCGAGATCGAGCTGAACGATGCGTTTCGCAACATGGGCGCGCAGCTGGTGCGCGAGGTCGCCAACAAGACCAGCGACCTGACCGGCGACGGGACGACGACGGCGACGCTGCTCGCGCAGGCGATCGTGCGGGAGGGCATGCGGACGATCGACGAGGGCGCCAACCCGATGCTGCTGCGCCGGGGGATCGAGGACGCGGTCGCGCGGGTCGTGGCCACGCTGGCAGAAGCCGCGCGGCCGGTGGAGGGCCGCGACGACCTGCTCCACGTCGCGACGATCGCCGCCAAGGAGGACGAGCGGATCGGCGGCGCGGTGGCCGAGGCGCTGCACCGCGTCGGCGAGGAGGGCGTGGTGACCGTGGAGGAGGCGCCCGCGCCCGGGATCGCCGTCGAGTTCGTCGAGGGGATGGTCGTCGAGAACGGCTTCGTCTCGCCGTACATGGCGCGCGATCAGCAGCGCATGGAGACGGTCTTCGAGAACCCGTACGTCCTCATGACGACCAAGCCGATCAGCCATCCGCAGGACCTCATGCCGGCGATCGGTCAGGTCATGCAGGCGCCGCGCCCGCTCGTCGTGCTGGCCGAGAAGGTCGACGGCGCCGCGCTCGGCATGCTGATCCAGAACACGACGCACGGCACGCTGGAGGCGGTCGCGGTCCGCGCGCCCGGCTTCGGGCACCGGCGCCTGGCCCATCTGCAGGACCTGGCGGTCTTCACCGGCGGCCATGTCATCACCGACGAGACCGGCCTGTCGCTCGAGCACGCCGAGCGAGCCTGGTTCGGCACGGCGCGGCGTGTCGTCGTCACCGCGGAGTCGACGACGTTCGTCGAGGGTGGCGGCAGCGCACAGGCGGTCGAGGCGCGGATCGGGCAGATCCGCACCGAGATCGCCCGCTCGACGCACGAGCGCGACGTGGAGGTCGCCCAGGAGCGGCTGGCGAAGCTGGCCAGCCGGCTGGCGGTCATCCGCGTCGGGGCCGCGACCGACGTCGAGCTGGACGAGAAGCGGCGGCGGACGGAGGGGGCGCTGTCGGCGACTCGAGCGGCGGTCGCCGAGGGGATCGTCGCCGGCGGCGGCACCGCGCTGCTGCGGGCGCAGACGGCCCTCGACGACCTCGAGCTGGAGGGCGACTACGCGCTCGGCGCCCGGATCGTCCGCGGGGCCCTGAGCGAGCCGCTGTTCTGGATCGCGGCGAACGCCGGCTACGACGGGCAGGCGACGATCGACCAGGTGCGGGCGATGCCCGACGGCCAGGGGCTGAACGCCCTCACCGGCGCGTTCGGCGACCTGTTCGCGCAGGGCGTCGTCGACCCGGTCCGCGTGACGCGGCTCACGCTCGAGCACGCCGCCTCTGTCGCGGCGCTGCTGCTGACGACCGAGGCGGTCGTCGCCGAGGAGCTGGTCGCCCAGCCGGGCGCGATCGTCGCCCCCGGCTTCGGCGACCTCGCCGAGGGGCTGGCGCGCCCGTCGTCGCCGGTCTGAGCCGCGGTGGCGAGACGTAACGTCTACGCAACCCTCCGCCGCGTAGAACTCGTGCACTGTCAGCTTCCGTGCGAGGCAAGACCATGCACGACACTCCACAGCTCCAGCCCGACCCGGTCCGCGAGGCGGCACGGGTCGGCATCCGGCTCCTCGACGACGCCTACCTCGCCTGGCGCGCGGCGGCGTTCCAGTCCCACGACGCGCTCACGGCGTGGCTCCACGGCACGGCGGGCGACCGCGCGCGGGCGCACCTGGCCTACCGCGCAGCGCTCGATCGCGAGGAGGCCGCGTCGCGCGACCTCGAGCGGCTGGCGCGCCTGGCTCGCGTGTGGTGAGACCATCCCGAGCGCGCCTACCGGGCCTCATCGAAGCAGCGCCGCCAGCGCGTATGCGAGGTAGGCGGCCAGGAGCACGGCGCCTTCGACGCGGCCGAGGCGGCCGCGGGCGAGCAGTCCGCCGGCGAGCAGGACCGACAGCGCCAGGGCGGGGAGGTGGTAGCTGGTGACGCCGGCGGGCACGTCGATCGGGCCTGCCAGGACGATGATGCCCAGCGACCCGGTCAGGAGGAACACGAGGGTGCCCAGCGCGTTGCCGACGCTGAGCTCGGGAAACCCGCGAACGGCGGGGAGCGCTTCGAGGATGACCTCCTCGAAGGACACGGCGGCACCGACCACCAGCAGGCCGAAGATCGTCTCCGAGAGTCCGAGCACGGCCACGATGCGCTGGGTGCCGAAGACGAGCAGCTCGGCGCCGAGGACGAGCCCGACGAGCCCGGCGGCCACCTTGGGTGCGAGGAGCCTCGGGCGGGCGACGGGGTCATCGGCCGGTCGGCGCAGGCGCGGGGTGCGCAGCACGACGACCGCGACCAGCGGGAAGAACGACGCGAGCAGCAGCCCGCCGTCGAGTCGGGTCAGGCGACCGTCGGCGGCGAGGGCGATCGAGACGATGGTCGCCGCCGCGGCGGCGGCAAGCAGCGCGACAGGTGGTCGCACGGTGAACGGCGCGACGAGCGCCGCTGCTCCCAGCCCTGCCGTGACGAGGAAGATCGCCGCGCCTACCGAGGCGCCCAGCGCCGTGCCCGGGAGGTCGTCCAACGTCGCAGCGACCCCGGCCGCGGTCGACTCGACGTCGAAGCCGAGCACCAGCGCACCGACGAGCACGCCCGACAAGCCAGCCGCCAGCGCCCATGCGCGGAGGCTCTTGATGAGCCCCTCGGCGGACTCGACGAGCAGCCACAGCCCGCCGGCGAACGCCGCAAGGCCGACCACCAGGGTCACAGCTGCGTGCGCTCGAACACGGCCGCCGAGTAGCGCTCCAGCGCCTCGCGCGCGTGTGCGAGGGCCTGCGTCGCGGCTGCGGCACCGGGCGCGCCGTGGACATCGCGGGCGTCGATGCGCGCATGCCAGCGCTGCAGCTTGTCCAGCTCGGCTTCTTCCTCCTCGAGCTCGGCCAGCGTGAACTTCTCGATCGCGAACTCGTGCTCGATCTCGGCGAGGAACTTGCCGCATTCCGAGGTCAGCTCGGCGTACTCGGCGTCGCGCGCCTCGTTCCACAAGGCGGTCAACCGGTCGGCATCGAGCGCTCCCAGCGGCTGCGCCCGCACCGCCAGCGTCTCGCCGCCGACCTCGCTCACCAGCAGGCGAAACCGATCGACGGTGCGTCGAAACGAGGGATCGTCGGGGAACGCGACCACCGAGCGCTGCACGGCGAGCGCGCCCGAGCGCCGCACCTCGCGCCAGACCGCGACGCGAGCGCTCGAGCTGTCGCTCGGCAGCTTGTAGGTGAGCAGGACCCAAGCCATCGCTGCACGACACTGTAACGAACGTTGCAATAGGCTGAAACGAGGCGTAGAGTCGACCCACGGTGGACCTCTCCCTCTACGAGCACCTCAACGGACTCACGCACCGCCACCAACTGCTGCAGGAGGCATTTCGCTTCATCGCCGACGACGGACAGGTGCTGTTCGTGGTGCTGCTGGCAGCGTTGTTCCTCGCGCGCGGCGCGTGGCGCTCACGCAATGGACGCCACGCCGTCGCCGCGGCCGGCTTCAGCGCGCTGCTCGCGCTCGGGATCGCGCAGATCATCGGCTCGCTCTGGGATCGCGCTCGCCCGTACGAGGCGCACCCGACCGCCGCGCACCTCATGCTGGGCCGATCGCCGGACCCGTCGTTTCCCTCCGACCACGCGACCGCCGCCTACGCTATCGCCGTGGCGATCCTGCTGCGCCATCGCAGAGCGGGCATCCTCGCGCTGATCCTCGCGACCTTGGTCGCGAGCTCCCGCGTGGCGCTCGGCACGCACTACCCGACCGACGTCCTCGGGGGAGCCGTGCTCGGAGGGCTCTGCGCTATCGCGCTGTGGGCCCCGCCGATCCGCCGGCCGCTGCATCGCCTCGCCGACCGGACGGGCAGCCTTTACGATCGCGCCACCGGATGCCTCCTGCGGCCGAGCAACGAGCGCGGAGCACGCTGATCAGGAAGCCGCGATGTCCCTGCGTCCGGGATGAAGGAGTCGACGGCCGCCGCAGCTGAGCTCTGCCCCAGAGCCCATGCGGTGCTTCCCCAGCGGCCGATACGATCCCCGCGGTCGTGTTCACCGTTGCGCAGCGGGATGCACTACGCGAACGCGTGTTGGCCCTGGCCGAGCAGGATCGACGGGTCGTTGCTGGAGCCGCGGTCGGCTCGCTGGCGGTCGCCGACGGCGATCGCTTCTCCGACCTGGACCTCACCTTCGCCATCGCTGACGATGTGCCGGTTGCCGAGGTGCTCGACGACTGGACGTGCACGCTGAGCGACGAGGTGGCCGCGGTGCGGCTCGTGGACCTCGAGCGCGGGCCGACGATCTACCGCGTGTTCCTGCTGCCGGACGCGCTGCAATTCGATCTCTCCCTGACGCCGGCGGCGCGCTTTGCCGCCGCGGGTCCCCGGTTTCGGCTGCTGTTCGGTGAGATCGCTGCGGGGGAGGCGGACGCGGCGCCGGACCCGCCGGGCGCTGGAGACCTCTTCGGCTGGGGCGTCGTCTACGGCGTGCACGCGCGCGCATGCATCGAACGTGGGCGTGCATGGCAGGCCGAGCACTACGTCGGCGCGGTGCGCGACCACGCGCTCTCGCTCGCCTGCCTCCGACGGGGGCTTCCTGCGGTGCAAGCACGCGGCTACGACGATCTCCCTGCCGACGTCCTCGCCGGCTTCCACGCAACGCACGTTGGCTCCCTGCAGCCCGAGCGGCTGCGCAGCGCTCTCTCGGCGGCCGTGCGGGCGCTGCTGCATGAGGGCCAGGAGGCCCAGGTCCCGGGCGCGGACGCGGTGGCGCAGCGACTCGCCGACCTGCGGTAGCGGCCGCAGCCGCCACCACACCGGGGAGCTGCCCTCGAACTCCAGGGACGCCTGCTCGGGGGTGGTCGACAGCCTGTCGCGGAGCGCTTGGCGGCCGGCCAGCCGCTCCGGCGGGCGCTGGACAGGGGGCGATCACCTGGCCGAGCGGATGGACTCGATGAGTGCGTCGCGGACGTCCGCCGTCGAGTCGTCGCCCCCGAGGTCCGCTGTGCGGACGACGCGCTCGGCGAGCAGCCGTTCGACGGCGCTCTGGACAGCGCTCGCCGCGCGGGCCAGGTCGCTGGACTGCGTGACCTGGGCCAGGCGCCTGAGCAGCAGCTCCCCGGACAGGATCTCTGCGATCGGGTTCGCCACTCCGCGGCCCGCCAGGTCGGGGGCGGAGCCGTGGACCGCCTGCGCGACGAGGTGACGGCTGCCCACGTTCAGCCCGGGCGCCAGGCCCAGGCCGCCGACCAGCCCGGCCGCCTCGTCGGACAGGATGTCCCCGAGCATGTTGGTCGCCACGATCACGTCGAAGCGCGACGGGTCCAGGACGAGGTCGTGCGCCAGCGCGTCGGCGTGCCGGTCGTCGAACGACACGTCCGCGAAGTCGGCGGCCACGTCCGCGCAGGCCTCGAGGAACAGCCCGTCGCCGCGGCGCAGCACGTTGGCCTTGTGGGCGGCGGTGACGCGCCCCCGGCGTGCGGCGGCGAGCTCGAAGGCGACGCGCGCGACCGCGGTGCTGGCTCGCCGCGTGACGAGCCGCATCGAGATGACGGTGTCGGGGTCGGGGCGGAACTCGCTGGGACCGTCGAGCATGTTGCGGTCGGCGTAGAAGCCCTCGGTGTTCTCCCGGACGACGATCAGGTCCACGCCGGACCAGCGTGAAGCGATGCCCGCAAAAGAGCGGACCGGACGGACGTTGGCGTAGAGCTCGAGCTCCTTGCGCAGCACGCCACTGGGGTTGCGGTACCGCGGATCTCCCAGCGGGTAGCCGGCGTGACCGACCGGGCCGAGCAGGATCCCGGGGTACGTTCGCAGGCGATCGACCAGCGCCTCGCTGATCGTCGACCCGCTGCTCTCGACCCCCGCGTGTCCGATGTCGAACGTGTCGAACTCCAGCGCGACGCCGTACGACGCCGCGGCGGCGCAGAGCACCGACGTCGTGGTGTCGACGATCTCGGGTCCGATGCCGTCACCTGGCAGCGCCGCGAGCCTCACCGCACACCGCCGTACAGCTTCAAGATCGCGACGACGTCCTCGTCGCCGAGGTCGCGGGCCACGCCGGCCTCGTACAGCTGGTGGACGGTCGCGGCGATCGGCATCGGGTGACGCACCTCGTGGCCGCTGGCCAGTGCAAGGCGAAGGTCCTTCTCGGCGAGTCGCAGGGCGAAGCGCGGTGCGTAGTCGCCGTCGAGGGCCAGCGGCATGCGCTTCTCGAACTGGTTGGAGCGCCCGCCGCTGCGGCTGATGACCTCGTACATCGTCTGCTCGTCGAGTCCGAGCCGCCGCCCGAGCGTGAACGCCTCGGCTGCCACCGCCATGTTCCCCATCGACATCGCGTTGTTGACGAGCTTCATCGCCTTGCCGGTGCCGACGTCACCGATGTGCTGCACGGCGCCGAGCAGCTCGAGGATCGGCGACGCGCGCGAGAGCGCGGCCTCGGTGGCGCCGACCATCAGCACCAAGCTGCCGGCCAGCGCGTCGGACGGGCTCCCACTCACGGGCGCGTCGACGACCTCGACGCGGTGCGGTCGGGCGCGCTCGGCGAGTGCCTGGACGGTCGACGGCAGCACCGTGCTGAGCTCGACCAGGAGCGTGCCCGGGATGCGCGACAGCACCTCGTCGGTGAGCGCCTCGGCGACGGCTTCGTCGCTGGGCAGGCTGACGAGGACCGCCGCGACGGCCGGACTTGTCGGGTCGAAGCGCGTCGCGCCGCGCTGCACCAGGGATGCGACCGCCGCGTCGCTGGTGTCCCAGACCGCGACCGGGACACCGCACTCCAGCAGACGCGTCGCGATCGCGCCGCCCATCGCCCCGATCCCGATCACGGCAATCGGCTGATCGATCATGGCGGCACCTCGTCACCCCGCGGCGCGGACCGCGTGGGCTACCGCGGAGCGCCGACCGGGTTGGTCAGCACGCCGAGATCGCCGATCTCGACCTCGACGATGTCGCCATCGCGCAGCAGGATCGGCGGGTTGCGGGTGATGCCGACGCCGGCCGGCGTCCCGGTGGCGATGATGTCGCCCGGAAGCAGGGTCATCAGCGAGCTGATGAACGCGATCTGCTGGCGGATGTCGAAGATCATGTCCTTCGTGTTGCCGTCCTGGAGGACCTCGCCGTTGCGGCGGCACACGACGCGCAGTGCCTGCGGGTCGTCGACCTCGTCGGCGGTCACCAGGAACGGGCCGCACGGTCCGAACGTGTCGATCGCCTTGCCGGCGACCCACTGCGGCGTCTGCAGCTGCAGGTCGCGCGCCGAGACGTCGTTGAAGTTCATGTAGCCGCCGACGTGGTCGAGGGCATCGGCTTCCGACACGTTGCGCCCCCCGCGTCCGATGACGACGCCGAGCTCGGCCTCGTAGTCGACCTTCTCCGTCCCGTTGACCGGCGGCACGATCGTCTCGCCGCTGCCGATGAGCGAGCGGGTGTTCTTCATGAACAGGATCTGGTGCTCGGGGATCGGCGCGCCGGACTCCTCCGCGTGGTCGCGGTAGTTGAGGCCCAGGCAGATGATCTTGTCGGGGTTGGCGACGGGCGGGCCGAGGCGCAGCGACGCCAGCGGCTTGCCGGCGCCGGCGAGCTCCTTGGCCGCGGCGTCGAGCCTGCCCCAGTGGGCGGCGTCGAGCGCCACGAGCGCGATCGGCTCGGCCGCGACGTTGGCGCCCGCCCGCTCGATCGCGGCGGCCGCGTCGACCACGACGTCACCGGCGACCAGGCCCGTCGTGAGGCTCGAAGCGTCGCTGAAGTAGTTGACGATGCGCACTGGCTCTCTCCTGGATGGTGGGACGGGCCGCCAATTTAGTCTATCGTCTAGTTTCGCGCCAGGACGGAAAGGATGAGAGTCGAGATGGCAAGCGCAACGGGGACGAAGATCGCGGATCTCGCGCCGTGTGGGACCCTCGTCAACGGTGAGTGGCTCGACGCCGGCAGCGCGTTCGAGGTGCTCGACAAGTACACGCACGAGGTCATCGCCGAGGTCCCGGAGACGCCGGCCGCCATGGTCGACGCGGCGGTGGCCAGCCTCGCGGGCGTGCCCGGCGAGGCGCTGCTGACGCCGCTCGAGCGCGCCGCCATCCTCCGCCGCGCGGGTGAGCTGCTCGACGCGCGCCGCGACGCCTTCATCGAGCTGCTCATCGCCGAGGTCGGCTTCACCGCCAGCGACCTGTCCGGCGAGCTGGACCGGTCCATGACCACGCTCGGGCTCTGCGCCGAGGAGGCGACCCGCCTCGTCGGCGAGACCGCGGTCTTCGCGGCCGCCGGCCAGGAGAAGCGCCTCGGGTTCACGATCCGCGTCCCGCGCGGGATCGTGTGCGCCATCACCCCGTTCAACTCGCCGCTGAACCTGGTCATCCACAAGGTCGGCCCTGCGATCGCGGCCGGCAACGCGGTGATCGTCAAGCCGTCGAACTTCACCCCGCTGAGCGCGGCGCTGCTGTGCCAGACGCTGCTGGACGCCGGCCTGCCGCCGGCGTTGATCGCGCTGGTCAACGGACCGGGCGCGGCGGTCGGCGAGGCGCTGCTGGCCAACCAGGACATCGCCTACTACACGTTCACCGGCTCGACCGCCGTCGGACAGGCGGTCCAGCGGGGCGCCGGCATGCGGCCGACGCAGCTGGAGCTCGGCTCCATCGCGAGCACGATCGTGTGCGCCGACGGCGACTTCGACAAGGCGATTCAGCGCATCGCCAACGCCGCGTTCCGCAAGGCCGGCCAGGTCTGCACCTCGGTGCAGCGCCTGTACGTGGAGGAGCCCGCGGTCGAGGAGATCACCGAGCGGATGATCGCGGCGGCGCAGGCCATGAAGGCCGGCGATCCGCGCGCGGAGGGCGTCCGCGTCGGCCCGATGATCTCCGAGGAGGCCGCGATCCGCGTCGACCGCTGGGTCCAGGAGGCGGTGGCCGGCGGCGCGAGCGTCCTGACCGGCGGCACGCGCGAGGGCTCGGTCTACGCGCCGACGATCCTGCGGGGCTCGACGCCGGACATGAAGGTCATGAACCGTGAGATCTTCGGGCCCGTGACGTCGATCCTCCCGTTCACGGACCTCGACGAGGCGATCGACGGCGCCAACAGCACCGAGTTCGGCCTTTCGGCCGGGTTCTTCTCGGCCGACTTCAACCGATCGCTCGAGGCCGCGCGGCGCCTGCGCTTCGGCGCGATCCACCTCAACGAGGCCTCCAGCCACCGGGCCGACAGCATGCCCTTCGGCGGTGTCAAGGCCAGCGGCCACGGCTTCGAGGGGCCGTCCTATGCGGTCAAGGACATGAGCGAAGAGCGGCTCATCACGCTCAACCCGTAAGAGGAGAGACGGCCATGGAGCTGAAGACCACGTACGAGACGTCGGACCCCGACAACCAGACGCTCGCAGGCGCGCAGGAGTACCTGCGCCACCACCTCGAGGTGCGGCGTCATCCGCTGAACCGCATCGACGCCGAAGCGGCGGCGCGCACGATCGACGCGCTGGAGGGCATCGAGCCCGAGCCGTGGGCCGCGGCCTGGTTGGCGACCGCCGCCGAGTTCGCGGCCCGGGCCGAGACGGCACAGCGGGCCGGCGACGCCCAGGCCGAGCGCGACGCCTGGTACCAGGCCTACCTGTTCGCGTTCATGGGCCGCTACCCGGTGCCCAACCATGCGGCCAAGGACGCCGCCTACGAGATCCAGCGCGAGTACTTCCTCAAGGCGGGCGCGCTCAACGACCCGCCCGTCGAGCGCGTCGAGGTCCCGTTCGCCGGCCGCGAGGGCGAGGGCGCCACGGTCGCCTTCTACGTCGCCCGGCCCCAGGGCGTCTCGAACCCGCCGGTGGTCATCACGTGGGGCGGCATCGACTCCTGGAAGGAGGAGGTGCTGGTCGGCAGCGAGCAGTTCTGGGCGCGCGGGATCGCCACGATCCTGATCGACATGCCGGGCACCGGGGAGGCGCCCGTCGTCGCGGGCCCGGACGCCGAGCGCCTGTGGGATCCGGTCTTCGACTGGATCGCGGCGCACGACTACGACGAGCGGCGCGTCGCGGTCTTCGGCGGGTCGTTCGGCGGCTACTGGGCGACCAAGCTGGCCCACACGCACCGCGATCGGCTGGCGGCGGCGGTCAACTGGGGCGGCGGCATCCACCTCACGTTCACCCCGGAGTGGCAGGCGAAGTCGCGCAACGCGTCGTCGTACTTGATGGACCTGCCCGGCGCCCGCGCGCGGATGTTCGGGGGCACGACGTTCGAGGAGTACGTCGCTCGCTGTCCGGAGCTCTCGCTCCTCGACCAGGGCGTGCTCGACCTGCCGTGCTGCCCGCTGCTGATGCTCAACGGCAAGGACGACCTGCAGAACGCGTCCCAGGACCTGCTGCTCGCGCTCGAGCACGGCGACCCCAAGACCGTGCGCCTGTACCCCGGGGGTCACATGGGCAACGACATGCCCGGGATCCGCAAGGTGATCGCCGGCTGGTTGGGTGAGCGCCTCCGCGCTTGACGCGCACACCGCTGGGCCGGTACCGTTCTATACGGTCGTATAGGAAACCGGAGGAGAGAGTTGAGGGACGACGCCACGCCCGTGCTGCGGGCGACCGGCATCGCGAAGGCGTTCGGCGCGACGCAGGCGCTGCGCGATGCGGCGCTCGAGCTGCTGCCCGGCGAGGTCTGTTGCATCGTCGGGGAGAACGGCTCCGGCAAGAGCACGCTGGTGAAGATCCTGTCGGGCATCCACCGCCCCGACAGCGGCCGGCTGGAGCTCGGCGGCGTCGAGATGCTCCGGCTCGGCTCCGTGCGCGCCGCGCTCGAGGCCGGCATCTCGACCGTCTTCCAGGAGGTGCTCGTCGTCGAGCCGCGCTCCGTGATGGAGAACATCTGGCTCGGCGCCGACGGCCTGTTCCTCTGCGACGACGACGAGGCCGCGCGCCGGGAGCGCACGAGCGCGCTCCTGACGCAGCTGCTCGGCGCGCCGCTGCCGCTCGACGTGCCGGTCGAGGCGCTCTCGCTGAGCCAGCGCCAGACCTGCTCGATCGCCCGCGCCCTCGTGCGCGAGCCGAAGGTCCTGATCCTCGACGAGTCGACCTCGGCGCTGGACGTCGAGACCCGCGATCGGCTGTTCGTGCTGGTCCGTCAGCTGTCCGCGCGCGGCGTCGCCGTGCTGTTCATCTCCCACCGCATGGACGAGATCGCCGAGATCGGCGATCGCTGCACGGTGATGCGCTCGGGGGCCACCGTGGCGACGCTCGCCAAGGGCGAGGCGACCAACGACGAGCTCGTGCGCCTGATGACCGGCGCCGACCATCTCGCGCCCGAGGACGCCCGCGAGGCGACCGCCCGCCACCAGGCCGGCGACGTGGTCCTGCGCGCCCAGGCGTTGACGCTGGCTGCGGGCGCCGCGCCGATCGACTTCGAGCTGCGCGCCGGCGAGCTCGTCGGCCTGGCGGGCCTCGAGGGTCATGGGCAGGACGCGTTCATCAAGGCGCTGTGGGGCATCGGTGGATCCGGTTCGATCTCGTGCGGAGAGGAGGCCGTCACGTCGCCGCGCGTCGCGGCGGCCCACGGCATCGGCTACGTGCCGCGCGAGCGCCGCGCGGAGTCCATCTTCCCGAGCAAGTCGATCCGCGAGAACTTCGGCCTGCCGACGATGGACCGCGACCTCCGCCACGGCCTCCTCGATCCGGGCCGCACGCGCGCCCGGCTTTCGCGCTGGGTCGAGCGCCTGTCGATCAAGCTGGGGAGCGCCGAGGACGCGATCACGACGCTCTCGGGTGGCAACCAGCAGAAGGTGATCATGGCCCGCTGGCTGGCCACCGACCCGAAGATCCTGCTCCTCAACGACCCGACCCGGGGGGTCGACATCGGCGCCAAGCGCGACCTCTACCGGCTGCTGGCCGAGCTGGTCTCGACGGGCGTCGCGGTCGTGATGCTGTCGACCGAGGTCGACGAGCACGTCGAGCTCATGGATCGGGTGCTCGTCTTCCGCGAGCACGGGGTGTTCACCGAGCTCCCGCGGGCGGAGCTGTCGCGCCAGTCACTGGTCGCGGCGTACTTCGGTCACACCGAGTCGAAGGCAGGAGCCACCCATGCTTGACCGTGCACTGCTGACGCTGCGCGCCCGGCCGTGGCTGTTCGCGGCCCTGCTGTCGGTGGCGCTGTTGGCGGCCAACATCGCCGCGGAGCCCGACTTCGGCGACCCCGGCAACTGGCCGCGCCAGCTGGCGACCCTGTCGCCGCTCGTGCTCGTCGCGTTCGCGACGATGCCCTCGATCGTGTCGGGCGGCCTGGACCTGTCGGTCGGGCCGCTGGCGGTCTTCTGCAACGTCCTGCTCGTCCAGGAGCTCCTCACGCGCGGAACCGACTCGGCCTGGGTCTGCGTCCCCGTCCTGCTGATCGTCGGCATGGTCGTCGGGGCGATCAACGGCGTCCTCGTCGCGGTGCTGCGCTACGTGCCGATCATCGCGACGGTCTGCATGTTCTTCGTCCTCAGCGGGCTGACGCTCCAGATCGGCGCGACGAGCCGCGCCGCGGGTGACAACTGGACCCAGAGCCTGGGCGACCAGATCGGCCCGATCCCGGGCGCGCTCGTGCTGATGGTCGTGCCGGTCATCGTCTGGCTCGCACTGTCGCGGACGCGCTACCACCGCGCGCTGTACGCGGTCGGGGGCAACGACGTCACCGCGTTCTCGGCCGGGGTCGACGTCCGGGCGACGCGGATCATCGCCTACGCGCTGGGCGGGCTGTTCGCCGCGATCGCGGGCCTCGCGATCACCGCGAACGTCCAGAGCTCGCAGCCGTCGACCATCACCTTCTACATCCTCGCCGGGCTGACGGCGGTCGCGCTCGGCGGCATCCCGCTGCTGGGCGGCCGTGGCGGCATGACCGGCGCCTTCTTCGGCGCCCTGTCCCTGTACCTGATCCAGACGCTGCTCAATGCGTCGAACGTCGCGCCCAACTGGGTGAACGTCGTCTATGGCGGCATGCTGCTGCTGAGCGTGCTGCTGGGAGCGACCGTGGTCCTGTACCGACCGCGGCGCCGGAAAGGCCTGCTCGCATGAGCGCGATCATCACGAGGCTGCGGACCTGGCAGCGCCGCGGACCGTTCCTGCAGCTCATCGCGCTCGTCGTGCTGTTCGTCTACGGCGCCGCGACGATCACCGGGTTCGCCCAGGAGCAGAGCATTCGGTCGATGCTCGTCCTCGCGTCGCTGCTCGGCCTCGCCGCCGCTGGGCAGACGCTGGTGATCCTGATCGGCGGCCTGGACTTCTCCGTCCCGGGCCTGATCGTGCTCGGCGCGACAGTGATCAGCCAGCTGTGCGGCAGCAAGGGCTGGGCGTTCCTCCCGGCGTTCCTCGTCGTGCTCGCCATCTGCGGGCTGACCGGGGCGTTCGTCGGCTACATCTGCCACCGCTTCCGCATCACGCCGATCATCGCGACGCTGGCCACCGGCGTGCTCGCGTCCGGCGGCGTGCTCGTCTGGACGAGCGGGGAGCTGACCGGCACGGCGCCGGCGTTCCTCTCCGACCTCGTGGCGGCCAACGGCACGACGTTCGGCCTGTCGATCAGCCCGATCGTGGTCATCTGGATCGCCTTCACGCTCGTCATGGCGGTCGTGCTGCACCGCACGCGGGTGGGGCGGCGGATCTACGCCACCGGCGCCAGCCCGCGCGCCGCCGAGCTCGCGCTCGTCAACACGCGCGCGGTGTGGACCGGCCTGTTCTGCGCCAGCGCGATGCTGTCGGGCATCGTGGGCGTGCTGCTCGCCGGGTTCGCGGGCGCGGACGCCAGCCTGGGCGACCCGTACCTGTTCCAGGGGCTCACGGCGGTCATCGTCGGCGGCACGGCGTTCATGGGCACGACCGGCGACTACACCTACACCGCCGTCGGCGCCCTGATCCTCACGGTGCTGACCACGATCTTCGTCGGGTTCGGCTGGAGCGTCGCGGTCCAGCAGATGATCTTCGGGCTGCTGATCCTGGTCGTCGTCGCCGGCTACGGACGCGAGACGCGCCTGCGCGACCGGGTCTAGCCGGCGCCGTCGGCGATCACGTCGAGGGTCCAGATCACGCCGAACTTGTCGGTGAGCCGCCCGTACAGCGGCGACCACGGCGCCTCGGCGAGCGGCTGCATGATCTCGGCGCCGTCCGAGAGCCCCGCCCAGAACGCCTTGATCTCCTCGGGGTCGTCCCCGCGGATCGAGACGAAGAACGGCCACACGCCCGGGTCGTACGCGACGCCGGTCGGCACGTCGTAGGCCATGACACGGAAGCCGTTGGGGGCCTGGACCTGGCCCCACATGATCAGCTGCGCATCGGCGGGGTCTTGCACGTTGCCCATGTCCTCGTAGCGGAACGCGAGCTTCTCGCCGCCGAAGACGGACGCGTAGAAGTCGAGCGCCTCGCGCGCCTGGCCATGGAAGTTGAGATGGGCGGTGACGGTCACGCTCATTGGTGCACCTCGTCGGGCGACGGATTGACGGAGTCCCGGAGGACGTTGTACGGTGATCTTAGTCGATCGTCTAAAACGCGAGGAGAGCTCATGACAACCACCGAGACGCTGCAGTTCGACTCCTTCGTCGGCGGTGCATGGCGTCCGCCGTCCGGTGGGCAGTACATGGCGTCGATCGATCCGGCCGACGGCAGCGAGTACGCGCGCGTCGCGCAGTGCACGGCGCAGGACGTCGACGCCGCGGTCCGCAACGCCGCCGACGCCTTCCCGATCTGGCGTGACACGGTCCCGGCCGAGCGCGGCCGCGTCCTGATGCGCATCGCGAACGCGCTGACCGACCAGCTCGACCGGTTCGCCGAGATCGAGATGCGCGAGGCCGGCAAGCCGCTGCGCGAGGCGCAGGGCGACATCCGTGTCGCGATCCGCTACTTCGAGTACTACGCCGGCTTGGCCGACAAGCTCCAGGGCGAGACGATCCCGCTCGGCGAGGGCTACCTCTCTTACACGCGCATGGAGCCGTACGGCGTCGTCGGCGCGATCATCCCCTGGAACGCGCCGCTCAACCAGGCCGCGCGGTCCGGCGCCCCGGCGCTGGTCACCGGCAACGCGATCGTCTTCAAGCCGGCCGAGCAGACCTCGGCGACGTGCCTGGCGCTCGCCGAGCTGGCGATCGAGTGCGGGCTGCCGCCCGGTGTCCTGAACGTGGTCCCCGGCCTCGGCGCCGAGGCGGGGATGGCGCTCGTCGAGCACCCGCTGACCCGGAAGATCGTGTTCACCGGCTCCGTCGCGACCGGCCGCGTCGTCGCCGCGAAGGCGGCGGGCCGGCTGATCCCCCAGACGGTCGAGCTGGGCGGCAAGTCCGCGAACATCGTCTTCGCCGACGGCGACGTCGAGGCGGCGGTCCGTGGCGCCTGGGCGGTCATCAACATGAACGCCGGCCAGGTCTGCTCGACCGGGTCGCGCCTGCTCGTCGAGGACTCCATCCACGACCAGGTCGTCGAGCAGCTCGTCGAGCTCAACCAAGGCGTGACGATCGGCGCCGGCGCGGACAACCCGGACATGGGGCCGCTGGCCAACTTCGGCCAGAAGCGCAAGGTCGACGCCTACCTCGAGCTGGCTCGCCAGGAGGGCGCGACCGTCACGGTCGGCGGCGCCAACGAGCCGCCCGCCGACGGCGCCTTCGTGCGCCCGGCGATCTTCAGCGACGTCACCAACGACATGCGCATCGCGCAGGAGGAGATCTTCGGTCCCTTCCTGTCGGTGATCCGCTTCAAGACCGACGAGGAGGCGATCGCGATCGCCAACGACACCGACTACGGCCTCGTCGCCGGCCTGTGGACCCGCGACCTCTCCCGGGCGCACAAGGTCGCCGCACAGCTCGAGTGCGGCCAGGTGTTCGTCAACCAGTACCTCGCGGGCGGTGTCGAGACGCCGTTCGGCGGTGTGAAGAACAGCGGCTACGGCCGCGAGAAGGGCATCGCCGGCGCGATCGCCTACACGCACCTCAAGACGGTCACCATCAAGCTCTGAACAAGGCAAGGAAACTCGTGAGCCTCAGCAAGTTCCTGCGGTCCAAAGACCGCCCGGTCGACACCGACATCGTTCCCGGCTACGACGGCCAGGTCCTGTTCAACGGCGAAGCGGCGCACATCGTCGGCAGCACGATCCGCCCCGGCTTCGGCGGGCCCGAGCAGCACCTGCACCAGTACAGCGACCAGATCTACTACGTGCTGCGCGGCAAGACGACGATCACGCTCGGTGACGAGGAGTTCGAGGTCAACGCCAACGAGCTCATCTACATCCCGAAGAACACGCCGCACCACAACATCAACCACGGCGACGAGGACGAGTTCCACTACGAGGTGATCGCGCCGTCGCCGGGCATCCGCGAGGAGATCCTCACCTTCACGGACTCGACCGAGCTGGGGCCCAAGAAGCCCTTCATCAAGAAGCTCGCCGACGTCGAGTGGGAGGAGCCGCTGCCCGGCTTCCGCACCGCGCGCATCCTGCAGCGCAAGGACGGCTCGGACATCATCGGCCTCTACATCGGCGAGGTCGACCCCGGCTCCGGCGGTCCCGACTGGCACATCCACCGCTTCGAGCAGTTCTACTACGTGCTCGAGGGCGAGCTGACCGTCGAGGTGGCGCTGGAGAAGTTCGTCGCCACGCCCGGCGATCTGGTGTTCCTGCCGGCGGGCGTGCCCCATCGCCAGCGCAACGAGGGGTCCGTCACGGAGCGCCATCTGGTCACGCTGCTCCCCGAGCCCGAGGCAGGCGAGGAGTGGGACATCCCGGTGAGCTTCGGCGCGGGCGAGGCCGTCGCCTGAGCTGGGAGGGGAGAACTCCGATGTCCGACCTCAAGTGGCGGCGCTACGCCCTCGGCGACGCGACCGCGGCGGCGATCGAGGCGATGCGCCCAGTGCTCGAGGCGACCGAGGTGCAGGCCGAGCAGGAGCGCCGCATGCCGGAGGCGGCGGTCCAGGCGATCCGCGCGTCCGGCGTGTGGAAGACGGCGGTCCCCGCCGTGCTCGGCGGCTGGGAGGCCAGCCCGGTGCTCGAGTTCGAGATCACCGAGGCGATCAGCCGGATCTCGACCGCCGCGGGCTGGACTGCCTTCATCGGCTCGTTCCACACGTCGCTGCCCGCCGCCTACCTCGGTGACGCGGCGGTCGCCGAGATGTTCGGCGGCGACCAGTGGCCGGTGGTCGCGGGCAACTTCGCGCCGCTGGGCACGTCGGAGATCGTCGACGGCGGCATCAAGGTCTCGGGCCGCTACGGGTTCGGCAGCGGCATCAACCACGCCGACTGGGTCGGTGGGGGCTGCATGGTGTCTGACGGCGCCGTCGCCGACGCCGGCCTGCTGGACACGTCGTCGGACGGCCCGCCGAGCATGCTGATCTGGGTCGCGCCCAAGGAGGGCAACGTCCGGGTCCTCGACAACTGGTTCATCACCGGCCTGTCGGGCTCCGGCTCGTTCGACTACGAGGTCGAGGACCTGTTCATCCCGGACGGCTACTGGTTCTCCTGGCCGGTGCCGGAGGTCAAGCGCGGCGGCGCTCGCTACGCGGCGCCGGCGCCGCTGCAGCCGATCGCCGTGCACAGCGCGCTCGCGCTCGGCGGCGCGGAACGGGCGCTCGAGGTCGTCTCCGAGCTCGCCGCCACCAAGCGGCGCCTGACCTCCAAGGCCACGATCGCCGACCGCGGCGCGTTCCAGCGCGACCTCGGGCAGGCGTACCTGAAGCTGTCGTCCGCGCGCACGTACGTCATCGACCTGCTCGACCGGTTCGGCTCGACGCCGTGGGTCGAACAGCCCGACCAGGACGCGCTGGCGGCGCAGCTGCAGGGCGCGGGCGCGTACTCGCAGGAGGTCGCCGTCGACGTCGCCGCGATGGCCTACAGGTACGCCGGCGCCTCGGCGGCCCGCCTCGACAGCCCGCTGCAGCGGGTGCTGCGCGACGTGCTGGTGGCCCAGCAGCACATCCTCGTGGCCGACACCTCGTACGACGCGCTCGGCCAGTGGGCGATCGCCAGCGCGGCCCCGGTCGCGGAGGCCGTCGCGTGAGCGGACGCGTCGCCGTCATCACCGGCGCGTCCTCGGGCATCGGCGAGGCCACCGCTCGCGCGCTTGTGGCCGAGGGGCATCGCGTCGCCCTGCTCGCTCGCCGCCTCCATCGCCTGGAGGCGCTCGCCGCCGAGCTGGGCGACGCGGCGCTCGCGATCGGCGCCGACGTGACCGACCGCGCGTCGATCGTTGCTGCGGCCGACCGCGTCCAGGCCGAGCTCGGCGGCGCGGACATCCTCGTCAACAACGCGGGGGTGATGATGCTCGGGCCGTTCGTGTCCGAGCAGCGCGAGGAGCACCGGCGCATGGTCGAGGTGAACCTGCTCGGAGCGATGACCGCGACGGAGGTGTTCCTCGACCAATTGCGCAACGGCGGAGGAGACCTGATCAACATCTCGTCGGTCGCCGGTCGCAAGGGCCGAGCGGGCAACTCCGCCTACGCGGCGACGAAGTGGGGGATGAACGGCTGGTCGGACGCGCTGCGCCAAGAGCTGCTGCCCGACATCCGGGTCATGGTCGTCGAGCCCGGCATGGTCGCGACCGAGCTCACCGACCACATCACGGACGCGACGGCCAGGGAAGCCACCAAGCAGGCGGCGGCGGAGCTCGCGATCCCGGCCAACGAGATCGCCGAGATCATCGCCTTCGCGGTCGGGCGCCCGGCCACGGTGTCGCTCAACGAGATCCTCGTGCGCCCGACGAGCCAGCTGTTCTGAGCGTCGCCGGGATGGCCGAACGAGCACTCAGCGCGACGCGGCCTCTGGAGGGCGCGTGGGACGTCGTCGTCATCGGCGCGGGCAACGCCGGCATCGTCTCGGCGATGGCGGCGCGCGACCGCGGCGCGCGCGTCCTCGTCGTCGAGCGCGCCCCGCGCGTGTTCCGGGGTGGCAACAGCCGCCACACGCGCAACTGCCGCTGCGTCCACGACGGCACCGACGACTGGAACACCGGTCCCTACTCGTACGAGGAGCTGTGGCGCGACCTCGGGGGCGTCGGGACCGGCCCCAGCAATGAGGAGCTGGCGGCGCTGACCGTCGCGGAGTCGGAGTCCGCGCCCTACTGGATGATCGATCACGGCGCGCGCTTTCAGCCCGCGCTGGCCGGCACCCTGCACCTGGGGCGGACCAACAGCTTCTTTCTCGGCGGCGGGAAGGCGCTCATCAACGCCTACCACCAGCGCGCCGCGGCGGACGGGATCACCGTCGTCTACGAGGCCGACGTCGAGGAGCTGATCTGGGCCGGCGACACGTGCGAGGGCGTCGTCGTGCGCCACGACGGCGCCACGTACCGGACCCGCGCGGCGGCGGTGGTGTGCGCCGCCGGCGGGTTCGAGGGCAACATCGAGTGGCTGCGCCGCTACTGGGGCGACGCTGCGTCGAACTACCACATCCGCGGGCCGCGCACGAACGACGGCCACATCCTCGCGCAGCTGCTCGACGCGGGCGCGCAGTCGGCCGGCGAGGAGCGCGGCTTCCACTCCGTCGCGGTGGACGCGCGCAGCCCGAAGTTCGACGGCGGCATCGCCACGCGGATCGACGCGATCCCGTTCGGCATCGTGCTGAACAACCGCGCCGAGCGCTTCTACGACGAGGGCGAGGACCTGTGGCCCAAGCGCTACGCGATCTGGGGGCGCAACATCGCGCTGCAGCCCGACCAGATCGGCTTCGTGGTGTGGGACGCCAAGGTGCAGGGGCGCTTCCTGCCGCCGATGTACGGCGAGCTCCGCGCCGACACGATCGAGGCGCTGGCCGAGGCGGTGGATCTCGATCCCGGTCGGGCGCGAGCCACCGTCGCGCAGTTCAACGAGGCCGCGCCGGCCGACGGTCCGGAGCGCTTCGACCCGGGCTCGCTCGATGGCGTCGCGGCCGTGGGGGACCTCGACGTGCCCAAGTCGAACTGGGCGCTGCGGCTGGACCGGCCCCCGTTCTTCGGCGTGCCCGTCCGACCGGGGATCACCTTCACGTACCTCGGCGTCGCGGTCGATCGCCAGGCGCGCGTCCAGCGCGAGGACGGCCGCTTTCGCAACGTGTTCGCGGCGGGCGAGCTCATGTCCGGAAACATCCTCTCCACGGGATACCTCGCCGGCTTCGGCATGACCATCGGCACGGTGTGGGGACGGATCGCCGGAACGGAGGCGGCAGCGCATGCTCTCCGATGAGCTCTTCGTCGAGGCCCGGCGCCAGCTGAGCATCTGCAACTCCTGCCGCTACTGCGCGGCCTACTGCCCGGTCTGGCCGGCACTCGAGGAGCACACCGAGCTGTCGACGGCCAACGTCGTCGACCTGGCCAACCTGTGCCACGACTGTCGCGACTGTTACGACGCCTGCATGTACACGGCGCCGCACGAGTTCGATCTCAATCCGCCGGCGCTCTTCGCCGCGGTGCGCGAGCAGACCTACGAGGAGTTCGCCTGGCCCGGCCGCCGGCCGGCGTGGCTGCGCGGCCCGCTGCTGATCGCCTGCGCCTTCGCCGCCGTGTGCGTGCTGCTGGCGGCGATCGGCTACCTGACGACCGACGCGGTCCTGCCGGGCGCGACGTCGGGGTCTGCCTACGACGTCATCGGCCACTGGGCGCTGGTCGCCGTCGTGATGGTCCCGTCGGTCTGGGCGCTGGTCGCGTTCGCCGCGTCGGCGTGGAGGTTCTGGATCACCACGCACGGCGATCGCTCGGGACTGCTCGACGCCGCCGCATGGCTGTCGACGGCGCGCCAGGCCGCGACGCTGCGCCACCAGACGGGCGGCGGGACCGGGTGCACCTACCCGTCGGAGCTCCCGTCGCAGAGCCGGCGGCGCTGGCACCACTTCGTCGCGTACGGCTTCGCGTCGACCTTCGTCTCCACGGTGTCGGCGTCGATCGGCGAGTACCTGCTGGGCGACGAGGCGCCCCATGGCTACCTCAGCGTCCCGGTGATCACCGGAACGCTGGGCGGCATCGCGATGACCATCGGCTGCGCCGCCCTGCTCGTCCTCAAGCGGCGGGCCGCGCCGGCGCTCACGACGAGCACCATGCGGCGGGCCGATCTCGGTCTCCTCTGGGCGCTGGTGATGCTCTCGGTCACCGGCCTGGCGGTGCTGTGCTTGCGCAACACCGCGCTGTTCGCGCCCGTCCTGGTGGTCCATGTCGGGGCGGTCATCGTCGCGTTCGCCCTGGCGCCCTACACGAAGTTCATGCACTGGATCTACCGAGTGCTCGCGATCCACGACGACAACGTCAGGCGCCGTGAGCGCGGGGGAGGGTGACGCGCGTGCGCATGAAGGCCGCGGTCCTGCGGGCGGTCGGGCAGGACCCGCCGTACGCCGACAGCCGGCCGTTCGACGTCGGCGCGGTCGACCTCGACGGCCCCGGTCCCGGCGAGGTGCTGGTCCGGGTCGCGGCCGCCGGCCTGTGCCACTCCGACCTGTCGGTCATCGAGGGCAAGCGACCGCGCGCACTGCCCACGGTGGGCGGCCACGAGGCGTGCGGCGTCGTCGAGGCGATCGGCGCGGGCGTGACCCGGGTGAGGCCCGGCGACCACGTCGTGATGATCGTCATCGCCAGCTGCGGCACCTGCGCGTTCTGCGTCGGAGGCCGGCCCAACCTGTGCGCGGCGTCGTGGGATGCGCGCCGCGACGGCACGCTTGTCACCGGCGCGCGGCGGCTCAGCCAGGACGGCGCGCCGCTGCACCACTACAGCGGCGTGTCCGCCTTCGCGGAGTACGCGGTCACCGCCGAGGCGTCGCTGGTCGCGATCGACCCCGAGATGCCGCTGCTCGACGCCGCGGTGCTCGGCTGCGCCGTCGTCACCGGCGTCGGTGCAGTCCTGACCACGGCCCAGGTGCGCCCGGGCGCGGCGGTCGCGATCAGCGGGCTCGGCGGCGTCGGCCTCAGCGCGCTGATGGGGGCCGGCATCGCGGGCGCCTCCACGATCATCGCGATCGACGTCAACGCGTCGAAGCTGCGGTTGGCCAGCCAGCTCGGGGCGACCCACGTCCTCGATGCCGCGTCCGCCGACGTGGTCGGCGAGGTCCAGGAGATCACCGGTGGCGGCGTCGACTTCTCGTTCGAGATGGCCGGTGTGGGGGCGTCGATGACGTCCAGCTACGCGATGACCCGTCGTGGGGGCAGCGTCGTGGTGTCCGCGCTGCACCCGCCCGATGCGACGTTCCCGATTCCCCTGGCCTCCCACGTGGCCGACGAGCGGTCGGTGGTGGGGTCCTACATGGGCAGCTGCTCGCCGGCGCGCGACATCCCCGCGCTCGTGCGCCTGCACCGCTCCGGCCGGCTGCCCGTGGAGAAGCTGCGCAGCCGCACGCTGGCGCTCGAGGAGATCAACGAGGGCTTCGATCGGCTCCGCGAAGGAGCTGCGGCCCGGGACGTCGTGACCTTCGGTTCATGACCGCCACCGCATCGATGGGATCGGTAGCGGATATTGAAAAATATTGTTTCCCATGATGGTCAACGATCGATAGCTTCGTTGGCGTCGACGCTCGTACCAACGGCGAGATCGATGGAGTCAGGAGAGGAGAGAAGGTGAGCAGCGAAGCAGTCACCACCGGCTCCGGTGAGCTCGAGGAGCTCCTCGCACGGGTCGAACGGGACCTCGCCACGGACATACTGCCGGTGGACGTCTTCAACGACGAGGCCGTCTTCCGCGCGGAGATCGAGCGGATCTTCACCCGCAGCTGGGTCTTCCTTGCGCATGAGAGTGAGATCGCGAACGCCGGTGACTTCGTGCAGCGGCGCATCGGCGTCGATCCGGTCATCGTCACGCGCGACGGTGAGGGCAAGATCCACGCGCTGTCCAACTACTGCCGCCACCGCGGCACGCAGGTCTGTCAGACCGACCAGGGCAACTCGCGGTTCTTCCAGTGCCCGTATCACGGCTGGACGTACAGCAACACCGGCGAGCTGGTCGGCACGCCGTTCATGCACAAGGCCTACGGCGGGCGCGTGGATCCGGCGGCGTGGTCGCTGCTGCGCGCGCCGCACGTGGAGAGCCGCAACGGCTTCATCTTCGCGACGTTGTCGCAGGACGCGCCGTCGCTGACCGAGTTCCTCGGCGGCGGCGGCTGGATGCTCGACGCCATGACGGCGCTGCATCCCGACGGCATGCGCGTCGTCGGGCCGCCGGATCGCTTTCACATCAAAGCGGACTGGAAGTCGGGCGCCGACAACTTCAGTGGTGACACGTACCACGTTCCGACCCTGCACGGCAGCATGTCGGAGATCGGCAAGGCGCCCAGCCTCGACATGGGGATGGAGTTCGGCCGTCCGTATGAGTTCGACGGCGGGCACACCTTCGCCGGCATCGCCTGGACGCAGATCAACCCGTACTTCACCTTCTGGGGCTACGCGCCCGAGGTCAAGGACCGCTTCGACCTGTCACACCTGGACGAGGCCCAGCGTCAGGTCGCCGAGCACGACGGACCGATCGTCGGCACCCTGTTTCCGAATCTGAGCTTCTTCCGCGGTCCGTCCGCGGCGCTGGACGACAGCGGCGAGATGCTGACGCCCACGTCGATCCGCCAGTGGCAGCCGGTCGGTCCCGGGGAGCTCGAGGTGTGGAGCTGGCAGCTGGCCTGGAGCTTCCAGAGCCAGGAGGAGGCCGAGCGCTACGCCGTCATCGGCCAGCAGTCGTTCGGCTCCGCCGGCATCGCCGAACAGGACGACACGGTCGCCTGGGAGGGCGCCGCGCAGGCCGGCGCCAGCCCGTGGGCCCGCAAGGCCGGGCTGGTCTTCCACTACCGCCAGGGCACCGGCTCCGAGCTGGAGGCCCCCGACCCGACGTGGACGGGGCCGGGCATCCGCCGCCTCACCGGCTACGGGGAGAACAATCAGCCGAACTGGTGGCGCGCCTGGCTGGCCGCGATGCAGGCCGACGGGGGGCTCGGCGCATGAGCACCGTGGACGCCGAGCTGTACGCCGAGGTCGCGCAGTTCCTGTCGCGCGAGGCGCTCCTCCTCGACGAGGGCTGTGACGAGGAATGGCTGAAGCTGCTGGCCGACGACCTCGACTACGGCGTGCCGATCCGCCAGGCGACGCTGCCGCGCGCCGACGAGGTCACGCGCACGACCTACCGCTTCCGCGACAACAAGGCCGACGTCCGGTCGCGCCTGGCACGCACGTCCACCGGGCACGCGTACTCCGAGGTTCCTCCGTCGCGCACCCTGCGGGTCGTCGGCAGCATCGTCGTCCGCCCTGGACCGCAGCCGGACCTGGTCGAGGCGTCCAGCGCGCTGCTGATGTTCCGTCAACGGGGCATCGACAAGCACTACGACCTGATCCCGTGTCGGCGCAACGACCTCCTGCGGCGCACCGACGACGGACTGCGGCTCGTGAAGCGCGAGGTGATCACGACCGAGACCAGCCTGATGACGCCCAACCTCGGGGTGTTCGTGTGAGCGAGCACGCGCAGGTCACCGTCGACGCCAGCCGCTGCCAGGCCTACGGCGTCTGTGTCGCGATCGACCCCGACGTGTTCGAGGTCTCGCCGACCAGCAACACCGCCGTCGTGCTGCGCGACGTCATCGATGCCGACGACCGCGAGGACGTCGAGGAGGCGGTGCGCAACTGCCCCGCTCAGGCGATCGCGCTGCGGTCCGTCGCGGAGGAATGACGTCGATGCGGCAAGCCGTCATCGTCGGCGCGTCCGCAGCCGGCATGGCCGCCGCCGATGGGTTGCGTGAAGGCGGCTGGGAGGGCCGCATCCTCGTGCTCGGCGAGGAGCTGGACCCGCCCTACGACCGCACGATGCTGTCGAAGGGCCTCCTGGCCGACGGAGCCGCCCGGCCGCTGATGCTCCGCACAGAGCAGCAGCTGGCCGAGCGCGACATCACGCTGCTGCCCGGCGTCGCGGCGCGCGGGCTGGACATCGATCGGCGGCTCGTCGTCACCAGCGACGGCGACGCGATCCCCTACGACGCGGTGGTCGTCGCCACCGGGAGCCGGCCACGGGCGATGACGACGACCGCGGGCGTGCCGCTGCCGGTCCTGCGGAACCTCGGCGACCTCGTGCGCCTGCGCGACCTGACGGCGGCGACCGAGCGCGTCGCGCTCATCGGGGCGGGGCTCATCGGCTTGGAGATCGCGGCCACCCTCCGGGCCCGGCAGATCCCGGTGACCGTCATCGGGACGCCGACGCTGCCGCTGGCCGACCAGCTTGGCGCGGAGGTCGCCACCTGGTTGTGGGGGCTGCACGAGGCCCATGGCGTCGATGGGCGGCTGGGCACCACGGTGTCGTCGGTCGGCGGCGAGCCGGGCGCGTACGAGATCACGCTCGGCGACGGCTCGTCGCTGCGCTGCGACGTCGTGCTGGTCGCGATCGGCGTCGTCGCGTCCGATCGGTGGCTCGTCGGGTCCGGGGTCGCGCTGCGCGACGGCGTGCTGTGCGACGCCGGCGGGCGGACGAACGTGCCGGACGTGTGGGCCGCCGGCGACGTCGCGCGCGTCCAGCACGGCGCCGTGGAGCCGCTGCGCTTCGGCCACTGGACCAACGCCGTCGAGCACGGCCGCCAGGTCGGGCTGAACATCGCGCGCGGCGAGGCGACCGCCTACCACGGCATCCGGTCCTTCTGGACCGAGCAGTACGGGCACACGATCCGGTCCATCGGCACGCGTCGGCCCGGTGACACCGACGAGACCGTCGAAGGCGAGGCGGCGAGCGGCGAGTTCCTCGTCGTCCACGGCGCGGGCGACGCGTTCCACGCCGTCACTGCCTGCGGGCGCGACCGATCGCTGCGCACCTATCGCAAGTCGCTCCTGCAGGGCGCGGCGCTCTCGGACGCTCGCGCGCTCGCCGACCGGCAGCGCGGGTGACAGGTCCTTCCCACAGTGAAACGGAGTCGTATGCAGGTCTTCAACGGAGATGTGGTCCTCATCACCGGCGGCGGGTCGGGCCTCGGGCTGGGCATCGCCCGGCACTGCGTCGCCGAGGGCGCCCGCGTCGCGATCATCGAGGTGGTCCAGGACCGGGTCGCCGCGCTCGAGGCGGAGCTCGGCGATGACGTCCTCGTCGTCCAGGGAGACGTCACCAGCGTCGAGGACCTCGCGCGCTGCCGGACGGCGGTGACCGACCGCTTCGGCCGGCTCGACGCCCTCGTCGGGTCGACCGGCATCTTCGACGGCAACATCCCGCTGCGCGACGTCTCCGTCGACCGCGTCGCCCCGCTGTTCGACGAGCTGTTTCGCATCAACGTGCTGGGCTATCTCCTCCCGATCCGCGTCTTCCTCGACCTGCTCGAGGAGAGCGAGGGGTCGATCGTCCTCACCGCGTCGGTGGCCGCCTACGCGGCCGACGGCGGCGGGCTGATGTACACGGCCAGCAAGGGCGCCGTCCTGAGCGCCGTACGGCAGCTGGCGTTCGAGCTGGCGCCGAAGGTCCGCGTCAACGGCGTGGCCCCCGGCGCGATCGGCGACAGCCATCTGCGCGGGCCCGCAGCGCTCGGCCTGGAGAGCTTCCAGCAGTCCGACGTGCCGAAGGAGACGATGGTGGACGCGTTCCGGAAGCTGGGGCTGATGGCGGAGTTCCCGGCGCCCGCGGACTACGCGCCGGTGTACGCCTTCCTCGCGTCGCGGCACAACCGCATCGCGACCGGGCAGACGCTGCTCTTCGATCAGGGCGCGCTGAACCGGCCGCAACTGACCGGCCTCGTCCGCCAGGACGGGACGTGAGATGGGGCGGTCGTCGTCAGGCGCGGGCGCCGTCGTTGATCTGCGCGGCGAGGTCGAGCAGCTGCTGGCGCAGCCACTGGTGCGCCGGGTCGGCGTCCGTGCGGGCGGTCCAGACCATGACCTCGGTCGTGGGCATGAGCCGCTCGACTGGCATCTCCAGGAGCTTGAGGTCGGCCTGATCGACCAGCGCGGTCGCGATGCGCTCGTGGATGACGGTGATGAAGCGCGTGCCCCGCAGGAGGAACGGCGCGATGCCGAACTCGGTCGTGATCTCGACGTTGCGCGGCACGCCGAGCAGGTCGAGCTGCGTCTCCAAGGGCGAGCTGTAGCGGCCGGTGAGCGTGGCGACGTAGGGCAACGTGCAGAACTGCTCGTAGGTGATCGCGTCGTCGATCTCGGGATGGTTGCGATCGACGGCGACGACGTAGCGGTCGCTGTAGAGCTCGCGATGGGGCAGGCGCCGGTAGTCGGCGTAGGCGTCCGCCGGGACGATCAACAGGTCGGCTTCATGACGAGCCAGCCGGGTCGCGAAGTCCTCCCAGGCGGGCTCGATGTGCAGGTTGACGCGGGGCGCCTCGATGCCCAGCCGGGCCAGCAGCGGGTGCAGGAAGGTCAGCGCCAGGTGGTAGTTCGTGAGCAGGACGCGGAAGGTGCGGGCGTCGGTGGCGGGGTCGAACGTTCGCCCCTGGTCCAGCACCTGCTCGACGTCGACGAGGATCGCTTGGATCGGCTCCAACAGCGACTCGGCCAGCGGCGTGGCGACGAGGCCGCCGCCGTCGCGCACGAGCACCTGATCGTCCAGCAGCCGGCGCAGCCGGCCCAGCGTGGAGCTCATCGCCGACTGGCCGATGCCCATCCGCGCCGCGGCGCGAGTCACGTGGCGCTCGGAGACCAGCGCGTCGAAGGCCACGAGCAGGTTCAGATCGACGTTACGCAGGTCCATGCCCCGATCGTAATCGATGACATCGATGGCTCAAGGAGTGGAGCATGAGGCAGGACGTCGAGCACGACATGCTCGTCGACAAGGACGTCGCGATCCCGCTGCGAGATGGGTCGACGGTCATGGCCAACGTGTTTCGCCCCACCGGCGACGGCCCGTGGCCGGTGATCCTCACCTACGGCCCGTACGGCAAGGATGTGCGGTTCAGCGAGTTCTTCCCGGCGGTGTGGGAGCGCATCACGCGCGGCCTGCCGGAGATCGCTGCCAACTCGAGCACGCGTCACATCGCGTTCGAAAGCCCCGATCCGGAGGTGTGGACGAAGCTCGGCTATGTCGTGGTGCGGGTCGATTCGCGTGGTGCGGGCAAGTCGCCGGGCTTGTTGAACGTGAACGCTCCTGAGGAGTTCGACGACGCCTACGACGCGGTCGAGTGGGCGGGCACGGCCCCGTGGTCCAACGGCAAGGTCGGGATGCTGGGCATCTCCTACTACGCCTGTGGGCAGTGGATGGTCGCCCAGCTGCGCCCGCCCCACCTGGCGGCCCTGATCCCCTGGCAGGGCACGTGCGACTTCTATCGCGATCGCACGCGTCAGGGCGGGATGCTCAGCAGCGGCTTCATCGACATGTGGTGGAACCTCTGCGTGCTGGAGAACCAGCACGGCAACGGGGCGTCGCGCTTCACGGACTACTTCACCGGTGAGCGCAACACGGGCCCGGCGCTCACGCCCGAGGAGCTTGCCGCCAATCGCGCCGATTATCCGGGCGATCTGCTCGCACATCCGCTCGAGGACGACTGGTACAAGGCACGCAGCGCCGACCTGAGCAAGATCGACCTGCCCACGCTCGTCGTGGCCAATTGGGGCGGACTGCAACTGCACCTGCGCGGCACGATCCTCGGCTTTGAGGGCATCGCGTCGAAGGAGAAGTGGCTGCGGGTGCAGCGCGGCTCGTACTTCGAGACGTTCTATCGCCCCGACAGCATCGACTTGCAGCGGCGCTTCTTCGACCGCTACCTCAAGGGCGACGAGGGCGCGTGGCGCGACGAGCCGACCGTCCACGTGGAGGTGCGAAGCATGGACGACGGGGTCGCGCGCACCGTGACGGCTGAGCGCTGGCCGCTGCCGCAGGCCGTCGAGCAGCGCTTCCACCTCGACGCCGCCACCGGCGCGCTCTCGCAGGTGCCGCCATCGCAGCCGAGCGAGATCACGTTCGACGTGCGGGGCGGCGCCGCGGTCTTCTCGACCGGCCCGCTGGAGGAGGACCTGACGTTCGCCGGCTCGATGCTCGTGCGCCTGCGGGTCTCCAGCACGACGCAGGAGGCCGATCTGTTCGCGACGCTGCAGGCGTTCGGCGCCGAGGGGGTGGAGGCCTGCTTCGAGGACTCGACGCTGGAGCCGGCCGTCGTGTCGCAGGGGTGGCTGCGGGCCAGCCACCGCGCGGTCGACCCGGCGAGGTCGGGGTTTCTGCGCCCGTTTCACCGGCACGACCGGGCCGAGCCGCTGGTCCCTGGCGAGAGCTACGACGTCGACGTCGAGCTGTGGCAGGGCAGCCTGTCGCTGCCGGCGGGGGCCGAGCTGCGGCTGACCATCGCCGGTGAGGACTTCCAGCGGCCGCGGCCGGGTGGCGTGGACCCCGATGCACACCAGTTGGCCCGGCCGATGGGCCATGACGACCCGCGCGACCGGCCTGAGCTGACGGCCGGCGGGCAGTACACGCTGCACACCGGGCCGGGGGCGGACGCCTACCTCGCGGTGCCGCGGCTGAAGGAGGAGCTGTGACGACCGTCTCACCCGAGCTGCGGTTCCACGTCGGCACCGACGTCGGGGGCACCTTCACCGACCTGTGGATCCTGGCCAACGACGGCCGCTCGGCCACGCTGAAGGCCCCCACCACGGCCGACGTCATCGGCGGTCTGCTCGAAGCCCTCGAGCTCGCCGCAGAGCGCTTCGACCTCCCCGTCGAGGAGCTCTGCGCGCGGATCGAGCGCTTCGGCCACGGGACCACGGTCGGCCTCAACGCGCTGCTGACGGGCCGCTACGCGAAGACCGCCGTCGTGACGAACGAGGGCTTCGGCGACACGCTGGAGATCGGACGCCTGCGGCGCCAGTACTCCGGGCTGACCGAGCTCGAGGTCAGCGACTACTACCTGCGCGGCCAATGGCCGCCGCTGGTGTCGCGGCGGCGGATCCGCGAGGTCGTCGGCCGGATCGACGTGGCCGGCGAGGTCATCCAGGCGCTTGACGAGGCTCGTGCGATCGAGGAGATCACGGCGCTGGGTCGTGACGGCGTGGAGGCGGTCGCCGTCTGCACGCTGTGGGCGACGGCGAATCCGGCGCACGAGAACCGCCTGCGCGAGTTGTTCGACGAGCACCTTCCTGACGCGGCGGTGAGCGTCTCGCACGAGGTCGCCGCGACGGTGGGCGAGTACGCGCGCATGTCGACGACCGCGGCCAACGCGGCGCTCAAGCCGGTCGCCAGCCACTACGTCGCGCGGCTGGGTCAGACGCTGCGCGACCGCGGCATCCCGTCGCCGGTGCTGATGATGACCAGCGCCGGCGGGGTCGTTCCCGGCAGCTATCTCGGCGAGCGGCCGGTGATGGCGCTGTTCTCCGGCCCGAGCGCCGGGGTGATGGCCGCGCAGGAGATCGGCGCCGCGATCGGCCGCCGAGATCTGCTGACCGTCGACCTCGGCGGCACGTCGTTCGACGTCGGCCTGATCGTCGACGGCGAGCCGCTCATGACCTCGGAGATCTCGCTCGCCGGCGCGGACATCCGGGTGCCGAGCATCGACGTGCGCTCGATCGGGGCGGGCGGTGGGAGCATCGCGCGGGTCGAGCTCGGCGAGCTGCTCGTCGGGCCCGACAGCGCGGGCGCCGACCCGGGGCCCGCCTGCTACGGCCGCGGCGGCACCCGGCCGACGGCGACCGACGCCGATCTGATCCTCGGCGTGCTGGACCCCGACCACTTCGTCGGCGGCCGCCTCGCGCTGGACGTCGCGGCGGCGCGCCAGGCGATCGCCGAGCACGTCGCCGAGCCGCTCGGCATCGGCGTCGAGCAGGCGGCGTGGGGCATCCGCGAGGTGCTCGACAACCGGATGGCCGGCCTGCTGCGCCAGGTGACGATCGCGCGCGGTCGCGACCCGCGTGAGTTCGCGATCGTCGCCGGGGGCGGCGGCGGCCCCTCGCACGCGTGGGTGCTGGCGCGGCAGCTGGGCATCCGCGAGGTGATCGTCCCGGCCGTCGCCACCGGCCAGTCGGCCTTCGGCACGGGCACGAGCGACATCCGCATGAACGCGGAGCGCACGATCGGCGTCGTGGTCAAGACGGGCAGCGCGCCGACCGCCGCCGAGACCGAGGCCGTGGCGGGCGCCATTCGCGCCGCCGCCGCGATCGCGGAGGCGGAGATGGCCGCGGCGGCGCCGAGCGGCGACGTGCGGCTCGTCCGCACGCTGGCCATCTGCTACCGCGGCCAGGTCTCGACGCTGGACATCGAGGTCACCGACGACGAGGTCACCCCGGCCACGATCGCCGCCTGCCTGCAGCGCTTCGAGGACCAGTACGAGCAGCTGTTCGGCAAGGGCGCCGCGTTCCCGGAGGCGGGCTTCATGATCGCGTCGACCCGCGCGACGGTGATCGGCGTCCTGGCCACGCCCGCGGTCGCGGCCGACGGCGATGAGCTGGTGGCGGTCGGGCGCCGCAGCGTGATCTTCGACGACCCGCAGGCGCCGCAGGACACCGCGATCTACCACGTGGAGCGGCCGGCGCCCGGCCAGGTGGTCGAGGGTCCGGCGCTCATCGAGTACCCGGGCCACACGGTCGTCGTCCCTCCGGGCGCGACGGCGCGCAGCGACGACCACTGCAACCTGATCATCACCGCAGAGGAGGGGCGATGACGTCCGTGGACCCCGTCACCTACCAGGTCGTCCGCAACCGGCTGCTGGCGATCACGGACGAGATGCGCGTGACGCTGCAGAGCGTGTCGGGGTCGCCGACGGTCACGCAGGCGTCGGACTTCTTCACTGGTCTGTTCCGGCCCGACGGGACGTTCATCTCGATGGGCTTTCAGGGCACCGTGACCTCGGCGCCGCTGGCCGAGCTCGTGCGCTACATCCAGGCCGACGAGACGAACGTCGTCCGTCCGGGCGACGTCTTCATCGCCAACGACCCGTTCATCGCGGCGCTGCATCAGAACGACGTGCAGATGGTCGCGCCGATCTTCGAGGAGGATCGGCTTTTGGGCTGGGCGGCGGTGATGGCGCACGAGACCGACGTCGGCGGCATGGCGTTCGCGAGCTGGTCGCCGCAAGCGCGCGAGATCTACCAGGAGGGGATCCTGATCCCCCCGGTCAAGCTCGTCGACCGGGGCGAGCTCCGCCACGACGTGCTGCGATTGATCCTCGCGGCGTCGCGGCTGCCGGGCCCGCTCGGTCTCGACATCCGCGCGTTCGCGGCGACGCTGACGGTCGCCGGCGATCGCTTTCGCGAGGCGGCCGCACACTACGGCGAGGACACGCTGTCGGCGGTCATGGACCGGATGCTCGAGCAGACCGAGCGGCGCCTGCGCGCTCGGATCGCCGAGCTGCCCGATGGTGTGTACCGCGCCTGGGACTTCCTCGAGCACGACGGGCACGAGGACGTGCTCTACAAGATCGACCTCGTCGTCACCAAGCGGGGCGACGCGATGACGCTGGACTTCAGCGGCACCAGCCCGCAGGCCCCCGGCTTCATCAACTGCACGCGTCCGTCGCTGATCGGCGCGGTCGCCGCCTCGCTCATGTCGACGTTGGCCTACGACCTGCCGTGGAACGAGGGCGTCATGGCGCCGGTGGAGATCACCTGTCCCGACGGGACGCTGATCACCGCGATGCACCCGTCGCCCGTCGGCGCCGCAACCGTGCAGGCGCTGTGGCTCACCGGCAACATCGTCACGCTCGCGTTCAACAAGATGGTCGCGGCCACCCCGGCGTACGTGCATCGCGCGCAGGGGGTCAGCTGCGGCTCGATGGCGACGTTCAACATGGGCGGGCGCAACCGCGCCGGCGAGTGGTTCGGCTTCCACATGCTCGACTCGCTGGCCTGCGGGTCCGGCGCCTACGCCAGCAAGGACGGGATCCACACCGGGGGCCCGTACTACGGCCCGATGCCGGCGATCGCCGACGTCGAGCGCAACGAGCAGGTCACGCCGATGCGCTTCCTCTATCGCCGGCTGTCGCGCGACAGCTGCGGCCACGGCCGCACGCGCGGGGGAGCGAGCGGCGAGATCGCCTTCACCCTGGGCGGCGTCGACCAGGTCGACGCGCTGCTCATGACCTACGGACAGGAAGTGCCCAGCGGGCACGGCCTCGGCGGCGGGACGCCGGGCTCGCAGATCCGCCAGCGCATCGGGCGCGGCGTCTTCGCGGGGCGCGCGTTCGCCTCGGTGCGCCGGTTCGAGGCGGTCGACACGCTCGGCGGCGAGTGGGAGGAGCTGGGCCCCAAGCCTGGGCTGATCCCCATGCACGGGCCCGACGTCATCGCGCTGAGCTGGCAGGGCGGCGGCGGCTTCGGCGACCCGCTCGACCGCGACCCCGCAGCCGTCTTGGAGGACGTCCGCGACGGGATCGTGTCGGTGCAGCTCGCCGGTGACGTCTACGGCGTGATCATCGCCGACGACGCCCTCGACGACGCCGCCACGGAGGCGCGCCGCGAGGCGATCCGGGCGCAGCGCCTCGGCGCGGAGCGCCGGGAGCTGCCGCTGTGCGATCCCGAGGCGGAGCGGCGGCCGTTCAGCGGCGCGCTCGAGCTCGTGCGGACCGACGCCGGGTGGCAGCTCGCCTGCAAGGGTCGCGTGCTGGCCGAGGCCACGACCGCGTGGCGGCAGCACGCGGTCCGCCGCCCGTTCACGATGCCGCCCGGCAACCCGGCGCTGCACCCGGACGTCGAGCTCACCGCCTACTACTGCCCGAGCACCGCGACCCTGCTGGCCGTCGACCTCCACCACTGCGACAACCACCCCGTCGACGACGTGCTGCTGGACCTCGACGCACTGACCCCCCTCGTCCATTCAGGAGGCACACAGACGTGTTCGACTCGTTGATCGCCCACCTCGCCCACGTCGAGGTGACGACCCCGGTACCCGAGGCGTCCCTCGCGTTCTACCGCGACGTCATCGGCCTGGAGGAGTCCGCCCGCGACGCGACCTCCGTGTACCTGCGCGGCTGGGGCGAGCACCACTTCCATAGCCTGCAGCTGACCGAGGGTCCGGCCCCGGCGCTCGGGCACATCGGCTGGCGCACCGTCAGCGCCGAGGCGCTCGAGGAGGCCGCACGGCGGCTGGAGGCCGACGGGGCCGGGCTCGGCTGGGAGGAGCCGACGACCGGGCACGGCCGCGCCTACCGCTTCCGCGGCCCCAGCGGCCACGTCCACGAGCTGTTCTGGGAGATCGACGCGTACGTCGCGCCGCCGGGCATGGAGCCCGTGCTGCCCTCCCGTCCGCAGCGCGTGGTGCCGCGCGGCGTGTCGGCGCGCTCCATCGACCACGTCACGGTCAACTCGTTCGACCCGTTCGGCGAGGCGGAGTGGTTCCGCGACACCCTCGGGCTGCGGTTCATGGAGTACGGCGTGCTCGACCACGATCCGTCCAAGACCGTGGCGGCGTTCGTGACGCCGCATGTGAACTCGCACGAGCTCGGGCTCATCCTCGACTTCGTCGGCCTGCGCACCGAACCCCGCGTCGAAGGCCGGCTGAACCACATCGCCTACTGGCTCGACACCCGCGAGGAGGTCCTGCGGTCGGCCGACGTGCTGATCGACGCCGGCTTCGAGCTCGAGTGGGGCCCGGCGCGCCATGGTGTGGGCGAGAACACGCTGCTGTACGTGCGCGAGCCCAGCGGGCTGCGCGTCGAGCTGTTCTCGGGCGGTTGGGTCAACGCCGTGCCCGACTGGCAGCCGGTCTGCCACACGGGCGCGCGGGCGCTGTCGTACTGGACGCCCGACATCCCCTGGCCCGACAGCTTCCAGGACGGGTTCCCCATGATCGACCTCCCGGAGCCGATGGGCCGATGAGCCATCAGGACGTTCTCTTCGTCGGCAGCGTGCCCCTGAGCAGCACCGAGGAAGTCTTCAAGGCATGCGCGAGCGCCGTCGGAGGCCACGCCTGGGCGTACCCCGACGGCGAGGTCGGACCCCGCCAGATGTGGATCCTCGGGCTCGGCGACCTGGCGTTCTCCAAGCACCCCGACCTCGTGCGCCTCGACACGCAGATGCCGTGGGGCGCGTACGCCCTGCGTGACGGCATCGAACGCATCTCGTTCGACGACGTCTATCCGTACACCGACTTCGCGCTGGAGTCCTACCGCACGTTCACGCAGCTGCGCGAGGCCGGCGACATCCCGGCGGGTGCGCGGTTCCAGGTGTCGTTGCCGACCCCGCACGCGGCGATCGTCTCGTACTTCGTGGACCGCGGCGTGTGGCCGCTCGTCATCGAGGCATGGGCGCACGCCATGCGGACGGGCTACGAGCGGATGCTCGAGGAGATCCCGGGCGAGGACCTCGTGATCCAGCTCGACTACTGCACCGAGCTGTCGGAGGTCCTCGGCGACCCTGAGATGCCCAGCCAGCCCGAGGGCACGCGCGAAGAGCTCTTGGACCGGTGGACGGGCCGGGCGTACGTCGAGTCGATGACGGCCGGCCTGCCCGACACCGTCACGCTCGGCTATCACATCTGCCTGGGCACGTGGCCATCCTGGCCCCGCAACCCGCAGGACGATCTCTCGTTCGTCGTCGAGCTGGCAAACCGGCTCATCGACAGCACCCCGCGCCGCATCGACTTCCTGCACCTGCCCGCGATGGCGGACGCGGACGCGTCGTACTTCGCGCCGCTGCGCGACCTGACCCGCGGACCCAAGCCGTTCCTGGGGATCGAGTGCGGCGACGGCGCTGCGGCGCTGCGGCGCCGCGCCGTCGCCGCCCGCGTGCATGTCGAGGACTTCGGCATCGCGCACTTCTGCGGCTACGGGCGCGAGGACGCGGAGCGGATCGGCAGCCTGCTCGACGACCTCGCCGCGGACGCCGAGGCGCTGTAGCCCGGATCAGCGCATGAGCCGCGTGTTCCTCATCACGGGCGCGTCCTCGGGCATCGGCGCAGAGACGGCCCGCCATGCGGTGCGCGCGGGGTTCGACGTCGTGCTCGCCGCGCGGTCGGTCGACCAGCTCGATCGGCTGGTCGGCGAGCTCGGCGAGGACCGGGCGCTCGCGGTGCGCTGCGACGTCACCGAGTGGGAGCAGCAGCAGGCGATGGTCGCCGCAGCGCTGCGCCGCTTCGGTCGGCTCGACGTGGCGTTCGCCAACGCCGGCTTCGGCGCCAAGCGAGGCTTCCTGGCCGAGTCGCCCGAGCTGTGGCGCGACATGATCTTGACCAACGTCTACGGCGCCGCGCTGACGATCCGGGCGACGATCCGGGAGCTGCAGCGGGCGAAGGGCCACCTGGTGCTCACCGGCAGCGTGGCCGGCCGCCGGGCGATCGAGGGCAGCGTCTACTCGGCGACGAAGTGGGCGGTCACGGCGATGGGGGAGTCGGCGCGCCAGGAGCTCACCAGCGCCGGCGTGCGGGTGACCCTGATCGAGCCGGGTCGCGTCGACACGCCGTTCTTCGAGATCCCGCCGACAGGCGCGCTCGAGCCCCAGGACGTGGCCCGCGCCGTGCTGTACGCGGTGTCCCAGCCGGCGCACGTCGACGTCAGCGAGATCCTCATGCGGGCGGTGGGCAGCACATGAGCCCCGATCCCCGCACCCACCCGATCACCCCTGTTCCAGACGGACGGACGAGGAGGAGAGTTCGATGGTTCGTGCGACGCGGCTGCTGCTGGCAGCCGGCATGCTCGTTGCGGCGTGCGCGCTGAGCGCGTGCGGGTCCAGCAGCACCGGAGGATCAACCCAGACCGGGACGGTCGCTTCGGCCACGCCTCCGGAGTCGGGGTGCGGCAGCTTCCCGGCGCCGGCGCCCAAGGATCCCGACGGTCTTGTCGCGGGGCTCCCGCAGGAGCTGCGCGAGCTCTACGGCGGCTACCCGTACGAGGTGACCAAGAGCCAGTGGGCCGACTGGAAGCCGAGCCACGCGCCGCCGTACACGGTCGGCGTCCAATGGGGCGCCTTCGGCAGCGACTTCCAGCTCCAGCTCTACAAGCGCATCATCGCCGACCTCAAGCAGAACCCGGACATCAGCAGCGTGATCGATCAGAGCACCGGCGCCAATCTCGACGTCGGCCAACAGCTGGCGCAGACGCGATCGATGATCCTCAAGAAGCCCGACATCATCATCCTCGAGCAGACGCAGCCGCAGGCGTTCAAGGCGATCGTCGACGAGGCCGCCAAGGCGGGGATCCCCGTCCTCGTCGTCCTCGACTCGATCAAGGGCGCGGTCAACCTCACCCAGAACTACTACCGGGGGCCAGGGCTGTCGGCGTCCGTCGCCGTGCGTCAGCTGGGCGGCAAGGGCAATCTGCTCATGGTCCACTCGATCCCCGGCGTCGGCTCGGACAACCAGGCCTTCGAGGCGTATGACGCCATCCTCCAGAGCTGTCCAGGCCTCAAGAAGGCGGGCGAGGTCTTCGGGATGTTCGTCAACGCGACGACCAAGTCCGAGACGCTGAAGTTCCTCGCGACCCATCCGCAGAAGATCGACGGCGTCCTGCAGGCCGGCGGCATGGCGACCGGGATCATGGAGGCCTTCGAGCAGGCGGGCCGACCCATGCCGATCGTCCAGGACATGACGATGCTCAAGGGGTCGGCCGGATACTGGCGCCAGCACCGCGAGACGTACCTCGGCGCGGGGACGGGCTTCCCGCTGATCGACTTCGCGCACCACGTCGCGACGGTGACGGGCAACATGCTCGCCGGGGACGGCGTCCAGTTCTCTGACGTCCTCGGGAACATGCCGACGGTGACCGACGAGAACCTCGACGCGTGGTCGGAGCCGGGGTGGACGCTGAAGACCCCCGGCACCGTCCTCGGGCCGCCGAGGGACTCCTACCTGACCGACGCCCAGACCGACGCGTACTTCGCCAAGTAGCGACCAGGGAACCACCATGCACACCGCAAGACAGGTGCATCACGCCGACGTCGTCGGCTCGATGCTCAACCCGCCGGAGCTGATCGACGCGCGCGCGAAGCTGCGCGCCGGCGAGCTGTCCTACGAGGAGTACCGCAAGGTCGAGGACGCCGCCGTCGACCGGTCGATCCGCATCCAGGAGGACGCGGGCTTCGGCATCGTCACCGACGGCGAGCATCGTCGCGACTTCTACTTCGACTGGCTCTTCTCGGGCCTGGAGCGGGGGATGGAGTTCGTCGAGGGCCGGCCGATGATCCAGTTCCACGACGCGTCCGGGGAAGTCGTGCACGAGCACCTGATCCCGGTTGCGATCACGGAGAAGATCAAGGCCAAGGACTGCCCGGGGCTCAACGAGATCTCGTATGCGCTGTCCAAGACGGACCGGCAGGTGAAGATCACGCTGCCCAGCCCAACGATCATGATGACGAGCTTCTGGGACCCGAACCACTCGAAGCGGGCCTACCCGGATCCGTTCGAGCTCGGCGCCGAGACGCGCGACGTGATCGTCCGCTGGATGCAGCAGCTCGCGGACGTCGGATGCACTGCCATGCAGGTGGATTGCCCCGAGCTCGTGCAGGCGTGGTGCGATCCCAACTTCGCCCGGATCCTCCCGGGCATCGACCAGGACCAGTTCCGCGACATCGGCACGGAGCTCGTCGCGTCGCTGGGAGATGCCGCGCCGGACGGGGTCACCATGTCCATGCACGTGTGCCGCGGCAACGGCACGCAGTCGTGGCTGGGCGAGGGCGGCTACGAGGAGTTCTCCGAGCACGTCTTCCAGCGGGCGGCGGGCTATGACGTGTTCCTGCTGGAGTACGACGACGATCGTTCCGGGGGCTTCGAGCCGCTGCGCAACCTGGCTCCGGAGAAGGTCGCCGTCCTGGGTCTGGTGTCGACGAAGTGGACGGCGCTGGAGGACCCGGACGTGCTCAAGGCGCGGATCGACGAGGCCGCGAAGTACCACCCCAAGGAGACGCTCGGGCTGTGCACGCAGTGCGGCTTCGCGTCGGCGTCGGAGACGGCCGAGGACCGCAAGGTGACCGAGCAGACGCAGGTCGACAAGCTGACTCTGATCGGCTCGGTCGCCCGCGAGGTCTGGGGCTCGTAGCACCGAGATGACACTGCGGTGAATGCTTGACATTCACCGCAGTGTGCCGGTAACGTGCAGTCAATCTAGACGATCGTATAGACGCGATCCGTCACCAGATGAGGGGGAGAGAAGGATGAAGAGCGTGAGGCGATGCACGTTGCTCGCGGGTGCGGTGCTGGCGAGCGTGGCGCTGGTCCCGCAGGCTGCGTCGGCCAAGACGGTCCAGGTGAAGATCCAGGGCATCGCCAACAACCCGAAGGACTTCGAGGATGTCAGCGCCAAGCTGACCGGCTCGTTCGGCAGTGGCAGCCAGGGCAAGTGCTGCATCAAGCTACCGACGGTCAACTGGACCTGGACCTTCGGCAACAGCAAGTTCAAGGGTAAGGTCAAGGGCGTCACCACGGCGAAGCTCCAGGGCACCAAGACCGTCGGGACGTGGAAGCTCGTGAAGGGCTCCGGCACCGGTTCGTTCAAGGGCGCGACCGGCGGAGGGAAGATCGTCGGCAACATCACCAACGGTCACTACACCTACACCGGGACGGTCACGCTCAAGTAACCCGGTCAGTCGCGTGGGTCGGCTACCCGCTCGGCTGCTCGGGGCGGCCCGGTCGCGACAGGGATGCCTGTCGCGGCCGGGCGACGGCTCGGCCGGCAACGCCATGAGCGTCGTCCTGTACGTCCGTGAAGATGATGGGGACGAAGGGCGGGTCGCCGCCGCGATCGAAGCGGCGCGCGCCAACCGCGGGCGGCTGGACGTCGTCGCGATCGCGATCGAGCCACCGTGGCTCTTTCGCTGGACCGCGCACTTCATGCACATCTCGTGGCATGCCGAACGGGCGGCGGCGATCCGGCGCGTCGAGGAACGCGCCCGGGCCGTCGTCGCGCGCGTCCCGGACGACGTGCCGGTGACGTACCGAGTCGACGTCGACGCGACCGACCGAGCGCACGGGTGGCCGTGGTAGCCGGCCGGGCGCTCCTCGCGCCGGCGATCGGGCGCCTGCCCGCGGACCTGCGCCCGCTCCTGGCGCGGGCGTACGTGCCGGTCTTCCTCTTCTTCCTCGGCGACGGCGCGTTGCTGGCGGTGATCGCCATCGCCGCGCGCGACCTCGGCACCTCGGCCGCGTTCGCGGGGTTCGTCGTCGCGCTGCGCTCGTTGGGGTCCTTGGCGTTCGACCTCCCGGCCGGCTGGATCGTCGCCCGCCACGGCGAGCGCGCCGCGGTCGCGTTCGCGACCGCGTGCATGGCGATCTCGCTGATCGGCTGGGTGTTCGTGCGCTCGCCCGCCGTGTTCGCCCTGCTCGCGTTCGTCCAGGGCTGCGGCTGGTCGGTGTGGCAGCTCGCGCGGTTGTCGTACGTCGCCGGGGTGGCCGGCCCTGCGCTGCGCGGGCGGGCGCTGTCGCTGCTCGGCGGCGTGGCGCGTGCCGGCTGGTTCGTCGGACCGTTCCTCGGTGCAGCGGCGCTCGCGGTCGGCGGGTTTCGCGCCGTGTACGTGCTCGCCCTGCTGCTGGCGCTGGTGTCGGCCGCGTGCGTCCTGCGGCTTGCGCGGCCGGGCGAGGGCCGCGACGCCGCAGGGCCGACGCTGGCCGGACTGCGCGACATCGCCCACCACCACAGCCGCTCGCTGCTGACCGTCGGCGCCGTGTCGCTGTCGATCTCGGCCTACCGCACCGTGCGGATCGCGGTCCTGCCGTTGTGGGCCAACCACATCGGACTCAGCCCGGAGGCGGCGAGCGCGATCATCGGGCTGTCGGTGGCCATCGAGCTGCTGCTCGTCTACCCGGGCGGCAGCGTCATGGACCGCCACGGGCGACGGGCCGTGGCGATCCCGTCGATCGCCTTGACGGCGATCGGCATCGGGCTCCTGCCGATCGCGCAGTCGGTCTGGGTGCTCCTGCTGGTCGCGATGTTCCTCGGGGCCGCCAACGGCATCTCCAGCGGCGTGAACATGACGCTCGGCGCCGACCTCGCGCCGCCCGATGGCCGCGCGCAGTTCCTGGGCGTCTGGCGGGTGATCGGCGACGTCGGAACCGCGGCGGGCCCGCTCGCGCTGGCCGGGCTGACGGCCGTCTCGTCGCTGGCGGGCGCCGCCGTCGCGGTCGGCGCGGTCGGGGTGTCGATCGCCGCGGTGCTGTGGCGGATCGTCCCCGAGACGCTGCAGCGGTGAGCGCCGCGGGGGACGGTCCCGGCCGGGTCCTACGGCGCGATCATGACCTTGAGCGCGTCCCGGTTGGCCATCGCGACGTAGCCGTCCGGGACGTCGTCGAGTCCGACGGTCCGGTCGAACACGCGACCGGGCTGGATCGCGCCTTCCAGGACGTCGGCGAGCAGCTCGCGGACGTAGTTGCGCACCGGCGTCGGACCGCCGCCGACGGTGACGTTCTTGACCCACGCGGGCATGGCCGACGGCACCGCCTCGTAGTGCGGGACCCCGATCCGGCTGACGGCGCCGCCGGGACGGGCGGCGGCGATCGCAGTCAGGGCGGCCTCCTCGGTGCCGACGCACTCGAGGACCGAGTGCGCGCCGGCTCCGCCGGTGAGCTCGCGGACCCGCTCGACCGCTTCCTCGCCGCGCTCGGCGACGACGTCCGTGGCGCCGAGCTCGACCGCGAGGTCCGTGCGGCGGGCGTGGCGGCCGAGGATGACGATCTGCTCTGCGCCGAGGCGCTTGGCGGCGATCACGGCGCACAGGCCGACGGCACCGTCGCCGATCACCACCGCCGATGTGCCGGGCTTGACGTTGGCCACCACGGCCGCGTGATGGCCGGTGCTCATCACGTCCGACAAGGTCAGCAGCGACCCAAGCAGCGACGCGTCCGCTGCGGCGCCGACCACGACGAGGTTCGCGTCGGCGAAGGGCACCCGCACGGCCTCCGCTTGGGCGCCCGGGAATCCCGCGCGGCCGAAGAAGCTGATGTGCGCACAGCCGAAGGGGAGGCCCTCCTGGCAGAAGTCGCAGGTGCCGTCGGAGGCGAACATCGGCATGATCGCGAGGTCGCCGCGCTTGACGCCGCGCACGTCGGCCCCGATGTCCTCGACGATGCCGATCGCCTCGTGGCCCATCGCCTGGCCGGCCTCGCTGGCCGGCATCGCGGCGAACGGCCAGAGGTCGCTGCCGCACACGCAGGCGCGGGCGACACGGATGACCGCGTCGGTCGGTTCGCTCACCACGGGATCGGGGGCGTCGACGACGCGCACGTCGCCTGCCCCGTACAGGTAGGTCGCCTTCATACGGCCCACCAAACCACCGATTCGCGCAGGGCGAGAGACCTCGTCAGGGGTACCCCAGCAGGGTGCCCTTCGCGCTCGTGGCACGGCGTAGCCTGAACGCGGCGTGGACGTCCGCAGCGAGATCCGCGAGTTCCTGATGTCGCGCCGCGCGCGGCTGTCGCCGGAGAGCACCGGCCTCCCGAGCTACGGTGCGCGCCGCGTCCCGGGGCTGCGCCGCGAGGAGGTCGCGGTGCTGGCCGGCATCAGCCTCCCGTACTACGCGCGCCTCGAGCGTGGCGACCTGAGCGGCGCCTCGGACACCGTCCTCGAGGCGCTGGCCCGCGCCCTCCAGCTCGACGACGCCGAGCGCGCGCACCTCTTCGACCTCGCGCGGGCGGCCAGGCCGCTCGCCGCCACGCGCGCTGATGACGCCGAAGGCCAGCCGGTACGGCCGGTCATCTGGGAGATCCTCGATGCGATCACGGGGGCGGCGGCCTTCGTCGGCAACGACCGCCAGGACGTGCTCGGCGCCAACCGGCTGGGGTACGCGCTGTTCGCCGATGTGTTCGCCAGCGATGCGAGGACGGCGAACGTCGCGCGGTTCACGTTCCTGGACCAGCGCGCCCACGAGCTGTTCGTGGACTGGGATGGCGGCGCCTCGCGCGTGGTGTCGGGGTTGCGCGCCTCGGCGGGGCGCAACCCCAACGACCGCCGGCTCGCCGCGCTGATCGACGAGCTGCGCGAGCGCAGCGAGCCGTTCCGTGCGCGCTGGGCCACCCATGACGTCCACGGCAAGCTCAGCGGCCGCAAGCGGCTGCGCCATCCGCTCGTCGGCGAGCTGGAGCTGCACTACGAGCAGCTCGACCTGCCGTCGGATCCGCGCCTGCTCATCTTCACGCTGAGCGCCCCGGCCGGGAGCTCGGCCGCGGCCTCGCTGGACTTCCTCGCGAGCTGGGGCGCGGCGCGAGCGGCTGACGCTGACACGCGCCGGTGAGCTATACGGCCGGATAGGCTACGGCCATGTCGAATGCCAAGTCCGTGGTCGCCGGGGCGTACGGTGGACCGGAGGTCCTCGAGCTGCGACACGCGCCGGTGGCCGACCCCGGGTCGGGGGAGGTCGTGCTCGAGGTGCGCGCCGCGGGCGTCAACCCGATCGACTGGAAGCGCTACAGCGGGGCGCGGGGGACCGACCCGGCTGCGCTGCCGATGGCGCTCGGGTTCGAGGCGGCGGGCGTCGTCGTCGCCGTCGGCGAGGATGCCGAGGGGCCGGCGGGCCCGGTGTCGGTGGGCGATGAGGTCATGGCCTACCCGATCAGCGGGGCCTATGCGGACCGCGTCGTGATCCCAGCCTCGTCGGTCGTGCCGCGCCCCGCGGGGCTCGACTGGAACCAGGCTGCCGGCCTGCTGCTCGCGGGCGTGACCGCGGTCCACGCGCTCACCGCGGTCGGCGCGTCGCAAGGCGAGGTGCTGCTCCTGCACGCGGCGTCCGGCGCGGTCGGGCGGCTGGCCACGGAGATCGCCGTCGGGCGGGGCGTCCGCGTGATCGGCACGGCCGGCCCCGCGCAGCACGACGCCCTGCGCGAGTTGGGCGCCGAGCCCGTCGCCTACGGCGAGGGTCTGAAGGCGCGCATCCGCGCGCTGGCGCCGGCGGGCGTGGATGCCGCGATCGACGCCGCCGGCGGCGACGAGTCGCTCGACGCGTCGCTGGCACTCGTGGCCGACCGCCGCCGGATCGCGTCGATCGTCGTCGGGCCGCGGGAACGCGAGGCCGGCATCCAACTGCTGGGGGGCGCTCCCGGCGCCGACCCGGGCACCGAGATCCGCGCCGCTGCGCGGCTCGAGCTGGCCGAGCTCGCCGGGCGCGGCGGCCTGCGGCTCCCGGTCCGCGCGTTCGCGCTCGAGGACGCCGCGGAGGCGCACCGTCTCAGCCGCGACGGGCATCCGGGCGCCAAGCTCGTCCTCGTCCCCTGAGCGCCGCACACGGGGGATCGACGGCACCCTTAGGGCACGGTCGACATCCGTTCCTCCAGCAGCGCGGCGATGCACCGGCGCAGGTCGTCGCGTTCGGGCGGGTTCGGCATCTCGCCGATGAGCGCCAGCAGGAACGGCTCGAACGTCGCCCAGCCGAGCGCGAGCGCGATGTTGGCCAGCACCCAGGCGCTCTGCTGGGCGTCGAGCGAGCCGCCGGCCTGCGCGCGGGCGCGCTTGATGTACTCGAGCGGCTCGGACGTGTCGGCCTCGATCTCGAGGCGGAACAGGTCCTCGGCGCCGTCGAGCACCGCATGGCCCATGGCCCGCCAGTAGCGCTCGTCCTCGACGAGCCCCATCGCCTCGCGTCCGCGCATGTGCTCGTGGTGGTTCTCGAACAGGCGCTGCATCGCCGCCTGCAGGAGGGCGTTCTTGGAGCCGAAGTAGTGGTAGACCTGCCCGGAGTTCACCCGCGCCCGGCTGCTCACCGTGCGGATCGAGAGCTGCTTGGGACCGACGTCGGCGAGGAGCTCCATCGCCGCCTTGACGAGCCGCTCCTCGACGGCGCGCCGGCCGCGCTCCGGGCGCTCCTCGTCGTCTGACCCGGGACTAGGCATCGGCGCGGTCGAACGTGTCAGTCGTCATCGGTGAAGCGTACGGGTTGACACGGCGCCAGCGGCATGTCAGGTTGCTCTAGACGATCGTCTAAAATCTGGGGCCGGAAGGGGTGGAGGAGAGAGCATGCTGACGTCGCGCGACCGATCCGTGGACCGCGGGTATGCGCCGCGGTCGCCGCTTTCGGGCCTGCGGTTGTTCCACGGGGTGGTGCTGTCGCTGCCCGACATCGCCGCGGACGCCTACGCGACGGTCAACGCCAGCTTCCGGGAGCCGTTCGTCGGGATCACCACCGACGGCCAGGCGCGTGGCGGCCTCACGTCGCTGGCCCCGGCGGGGCGCTCGACCCAGCCCATCGCCGACGCCGCCCAGGCGTACCTCGCCGCGCTCGAGCGGGCCGATCACCGCGCCGAGGCGGTGCTCCCGGTGGACAGCCCGTATCGCCGGCGGTGGTTCAACGCGTTCCCGGACTGGGCGCCCGCGGGCGTCCTGCTCGACGACCTCGACGACGGCCAGCGCGCGGCGGCGATGCGCGTCGTCGAGGAGAGCCTCAGCGCCGACGGGTACGCCGCCGTGCGCAAGGTGATGCGCCTGAACGGCCTGCTGGGACAGTTCGTCAAGAACTACGAGGACTCGCTGCGGGAGTACACGTACTTCCTGACGATCTTCGGCGAGCCGCGCGCCGACCGGCCATGGGCCTGGCAGCTGATGGGGCACCATCTCGACCTCAACTGCCTGGTCCTGCCCGAGCACGTGGTCCTGACGCCGATGTTCCTGGGCAGCGAGTTCAACCAGGTCGAGGGCGTGTCCGTCTTCGAGCGCGAGTCGGAGGTGGGACCGCGACTGCTGGCCGCGCTGACCGACGAGGAGCGCGCCGCCGCGGTGCTGTTCGACTCGATGGACCCTGATGTCCTGCCTGCCGAGCTGGCCGGCCCGGTCGACGGCCGCCACGTCGGCGGGGCGGGACGCGACAACCGCGTCCAGCCCTACGAGGGCGTGTGCGCCGGCGGCTTCGCCGAGCGGCGGCGCGACGCGCTCCTGGATCTGGTGGACACGTACCTCGATCGGTTCCCGGAGGTGCACGCCGCGCACTGGCGCAGCGAGATCGTCGACCACCTCGACGAGACGCACTTCGCGTGGATCGGGGACCCGGGCGGCGCCCCGCCCTTCTACTACCGCGTCCACAGCCCGGTGCTGTGGATCGAGTTCGACCACCACCCGGGGATCTTCCTCGACAACGACGAGCCCAAGCCGTACCACGTCCACACGATCGTGCGCACGCCCAACGGCGCCGACTACGGGGCGCCGTACGTGCCCGTGGCCGCCGAGGACGCCGAGCCGCCGGCATGATCCAGCTGCGCGCCTCGGTGCGCGCCGTCGCGGCCGGGCTCGTCCGACGGGGCCTGCGCAAGGGGACGGTCGTCGCGCACGACGCGCCCAACCGGCCGGAGTACGCGATCGCCTTCCATGGGGTCGCCAGCGCGGGCGGCGTGAACACGACCGTGAACCCGGTGCGCCCATCGCGGCGCGACCACCAAGAGCGACGCGGAGCTGCGCCAGGAGCGGGTCATCGCCGTGCTGCCGCTCTTCCACGTCTGCGGCATGTCGATGGTCATGAACCTCACCCTGCTGCGCGGCGCCACGGTCGTGACCATGCCGCGCTTCGAGCTGGGGGAGTTCCTGCGGGTCGTCCAGGATTAGCGGATCACGCGCGCCTGGCTGGTGCCGCCGATCATCCAGGTGCTCGCCAGGGACCCGCTCGTCGACGCGTTCGACCTGTCGAGCCTGGAGTCATCAACTCGGGCGCCGCGCCGCTGTCGGCCGATCTGGAGATCGCCTGCGGCGAGCGCCTGGGCGTCCGGATGACCCAGGGCTACGGCATGACCGAGGCGAGCCCGGTGACCCACTGGGTCACCGACCGGTACGCGGGGCAGATGCCGGGGAAGATCGGCCCGGCGGTTCCCCATACCGAGTGCCGGATCGTCGATCCGAAGACCGGGGTCGACGTGCCGGTCGGGCGGCGCGGCGAGCGGTCTATGTGGTCGAGCGGGTCGCGCCGTACAAGAAGCTGCGCCGTCGAGTTCATCGACGCGATCCCGAAGTCGCCGTCCGGCAAGATCCTGCGCCGCCAGCTGCTCGAGCGGGCGGCCTGGGGTTCCGTCGCGGTCACCTGACCAGCAGCGTCGAGAACCAAACCATTAGGCTTCCCTAATTCATGACCGAAAGGGCGCCTGTGACCGTCATTCCCGTTCCGCACGACCTCGACGAGCAGTGGGCCGCGATCGTGGCCGAGCTCACGCGTCGCCGCTTCTTGGGCGGCGCCGTCGGCGCCGGCCTCGGCCTGGCGATCGTGGCATGCGGTGGCGAAGAGCCGACGGCAACTGCGACGGAGACGTCGCTGATCGTGCGTGACGATCGGGGGCGTGTGCGCGTCCCCGTGGAGCCGCGGCGGATCGTCTGCGTCGACCCCTACCTGCCCGCGTCGCTCGTCGAGCTGCGAGCGCCGATGATCGGGCGGGTGGCGGTCGACGACCCGCGCGTGCGCGGGATCGCGCCGGCTGACATCGCCCGCTTCGAGGCCGTCGAGGCGGTCACCGACGAGGCCGGCAGCGTGATGCTCGAGCGGGTTGCGCTGCTGCGTCCCGATCTCATCGTCGCGCCGCAGGGCCTAGACGCGCCGATCGGCCGGCTCGCCGATATCGCGCCGACCCTGGTCTACAGCTGGCAGAACGCCGCCCCCGGCGACGATGACCTCTTTCCGACGGTCAGGCGCTTGGCGGACGCAATCGGGCGCACCGCGCAGTTCGACGCGCTGCGCGCCCGTTACGAGGCGCGCGCGGCCGAGGTCGCGGCCGCGCACCGCGACCGCCTCGCCGCTGAGCGGTACGCCGTCATCGTCGGGGGAGAGGCGGGCACGTTCTATCTGTTCCGCCCGGAAGTGCCCGGGGCGGCGACGCTCGCCCGTGGCGGAGCGCGCTTCATCCCGGCCATGAAGCCCGGCGACGGCAGCTCCGGCTACATCGAGATGTCGGCCGAGCGTGCCGGTGCGCTCGAGACAGCCACCACGATCGTCGTCGAGGGCGACGGGAGTGGCGGCATCGCAGATGCCACCACGGCGGTCCTCGAGCTGCCGACCATGCGGCGCCTGCGGGCCGTGCGCGACGGCCGCATCCTGCCCATCGACGGCCTGAACCTCACCAGCTACGGCGGCGCCATCGCGGCGCTCGACGCGTTCTCCGCAGCGCTGAGCGAGTCTTCGGCTCCCGCACACGTGGGCTGAGGCGGACAGCAGAGGGCAGACCGCAACCGCGAGGCCGGGATGTCGCATCGGCTGCGACATCCCGCACAAGGGACCTAGGTCCCTTGCCCGGGGGATGGGCGGACGCGCAGAATCGATCGGCATGACCAGGCTTCGCCCGCGGCTCCTCGCCATTGCTGGCCTCGTCGCTGTGGCGACGGCGGCGCTGGCGGCATCCGGGCCGGTCGCGCGCGCCGATGGGGGATGCCCGACGCTCCGCAATCAGCGGGCACCGGATGGCGGGTACTTCATGCAACGGGATGTCGTCGACCTCGACCGGTTCTCGTCGCCCTACGCGTGGAGCGGGTGCAACCTCACGTGGATCTACCTGACGTCGCTGGACCTCAAGGACGCCGACCTGAGCGGGGCCAACCTGCGCAACGCACAGGGGCCGAAGGCGAGCCTGCGCGGGGCCAACCTGTCCGCAGCCAACCTCGAGGGCGCAGAGATCAAGTGGGCCAACCTGCAGGGCGCGAACCTGCGGGGCGCACGTCTGCGCGACGCCGACTTCCTGGACGATGACCTGCGCGGAGCCGATCTGCGGGATGTCACGACCTACCACACCCGGTTTCGCGAGGCCAAGCTCCACGACGCCGACTTCCGCGGGGCGCAGATCGTCGACAGCGGCTTCTACCGCGCCGAGATGGTCGGCGCCGATCTCCGCGGCGCGCGCCTGGAGGACGAGGCCATGACGAGCGTGGAGCTGCGCGGGGCCAAGTTCGAGCGCGCGACCGGGAAGCACGTCTACTTCGATCGCTCTGACCTCACGAACGCGAACTTCGGCTACTCCGAGTTCCGTGAGACGCGGTTCTACGACGTCGAGGCGCCCAAGGCCAACTTCGTCAACGCGGAGCTCCCGGAGGTGGACTTCCGGCGGTCCACGCTGACCGGCGCGTTCTTCCATGGGACGAAGATGATCGGGGCGGATCTCTCGAGCACGGACCTCCGCCAGGCCTACGTGCGCAGCGCCGACGTGTCGCAGGCCAAGCTGCGCGACGCGAAGCTGAGCGGGGCGGACCTCACCTTCACGAGGTTCACGGACGCCGACCTGCAGGGAGCGGATCTCTCGCACGCCAAGATCGCCGGCTCGAACTTCCTGCGCGCGAATCTGGAGGGGGCGAACCTGACCGGCGTCGACACCAGCTGGGTGATGCTGCAGTTCGCCCGGTGCGTCAACACGATCTGGCCCGACGGAGTGCGGCGCGCCACCGGCTGCCCGCCTTAGCGGCACGCAAACAGGGAAGGGATTCGAGGCGATGAAGCAGAGCAGGGGACTGCCGCGCAGGACGACGACCGTGCTGGCCTGCGCCATCGCGGTGGCGCTCGCGGCGCCGGCGGTCGCGAGCGCGCGCACCAAGGGCTTCCAGATCTACAACCTCAGCGGAAGCTCGATCAAGCTCACGAGCGTCGACCCGTTCGGCAAGCAGCCGTTCGAGGAGGTGGACGGCGTGGCGGTCAGGCCGCGCCCGGGCTACGTGCTCGAGCCCGGCGGGCGGCCGATGCACGTCGAGCTCAAGGCCGACCTGCTCGGCGACACCTACCGGGCCGATCTGCGCTTCGTGAACTCGCGCGGCGTCATGTTCAGCGCGTTCCTGTTCAACTGGCAGGCGATCCAGGGCGGCTACTACTCGGACTGCAGCACGAGCCGCTACGGCGCCCAGGGATGCGTGATCGACCACGCCAGCCAGGACACGCTCACGTTCATCGATCCGCCCGGTACGGTGAACACCGTTCCGGCGAGCCAGCGCCAGCAGCAGGCCGACGCCCTGCGCGAGCTGTGCAAGGAAGACACCAAGGCCGAGTGCGCGTTCGAGGCGCTCGATCGTAAGGAGGCGTGGGCCCCGACGGTCCTCGTGGGGGAGCCGGTGGTCAACTGCGACGAGAAGGACGAGAAGGACGTCCGATACACGGCCGAGCACACGACGGGCGTGACCAACAGCATCGAGGCGAGCCTCGAGTACTCGTTCACGACGAACTTCATCTTCGAGAAGGCGAAGGTCGCGGTGAAGGCCAAGTACGGCCGCGAGTGGACCGACGAGAAGAAGTTCGGGACGGAGGTCGGCATGAAGCTCAAGCCCGGGCACATCGCCTACATGCGCCTGACCGCTCCCGTCATCCGCTACTTCGGGACGTTCACGATGAACGTGGGGAACACGACGTGGAAGCTCGAGGGCGTCTCCTTCGACACGCCCGACCCGCGCGCGGCGGAGCACTTCAATCGCAAGAGCTTCTTCAGCACCCATGCCGAGAAGCTGCCCACCAACGAGCTCGAGCGCCTGTGCCGCGACACGGACGCCGTCACCCGCGTCAACGCCTCGCAGGTGGAGGTCGAGCGCCGCGGCGGCGGTGGATCGGACCTGCTCCAGGCCGGCCCCGAGAGCACCACGCTGCGCGGTGAGCGCGGCGACGACGTCCTCGTCGGCGGCAGCGGCAACGACACGCTGCTCGGCCAGGGCGGCGACGACGTCCTGACCGGCGGCCGGGGGCGAGACCGGCTGAACGGCGGGCCCGGCGCCGACCGGATCGTCGACCTGTTCGGGCCTTCGACGATCTCCACCGGACCGGCGACAGGTTCGCGCGGCGATTACGTGTACGTGCGCGATGGTCGCGGTGACGACGTCGTGCGCTGCCAGACCGCCGACAGCACCGTGGTCGCGGACAAGGGCGACCGCGTGCGCGGCCGATGCGGCGAGGTCGTTCGCAGCGGGCCGATCCGCCGGCCGGGCGCCTGGTAGTCCGTCATGAGCACGCGAATGCGATGGATCGCGACGGTCGGCGCGGTGGTCGCCGCCGGTGCGCTCGCGAGCGCACCGGCGCAGGCGGCGCGACCGGCCGGGTGCGGCGGCGAGCGGTCGCCGTGCCAAGTGGCAACGGTCGACTACCGCGGCTTCGAGGGCGTCACCTTCAGGCTCGAGGCCGAGTACGTGCACGGCTGCGTCGTCAGCCACACGCCGGCGGGCAAGGATCTCGACGAGGCGGACGTCGATGCGCTGTGGGTCGCGCTCACCCGCGACGTCGTGCGCGACAACCCCTGCCAGGGCGGGGGCGGCGGGGTGCGGTGGCGGATCAGCTGGCCCAAGGGGCCCGATGGCGAGTCGGCCGGGTCGGTCGTGCTGCGGCAGTGGGTCAACCGCTCGACCCGTCCCGTGACGAACACCGTCGTCTGCGACGACGCGGATGGTGTGCGATGCACCGTCAAGGGCGGCGACGAGGTCGTCCTCACCCGTCAGGAAGCACGTCAGCGAGCAACGCTGACAGCGGGCTGGTGAGACGCCGCACCAGCACCGCGTGAGGCACCTCCGCGGGTACCGGTGCGCGACGCCCGGACCGCGCGGACGAACGCGTCGACGACCGTCGAGCGCCGCTGCCGGCTCCACGCCAGGCAGACCTGGGTCGGCGGGATGTCGTCCACGACGACGAACCGGACGCCCGAGTGCACGACCGCGGCGGCGGCCGACGCCGGGACGAAGCTGATCGCGGTCCCCGCCGCGACCTGCTCGAGCTTCTCCTCGATGTTGTCGATCGCCGGTCCGCGGCGCGGGCGGCGCCCGTCGGCCCGCGGGTCGACGTCGTGAAATGCCTGCCATTCGGCGCTGGCGCCGCGATGCTCGAGCACCGGGTCGTCGGCCAGCTCGGCGATCGAGACCGTCTCGCGGCCCGCCAGCGGATGCGTCGACGCGAGCACCGCGACCCGCGGCTCCGTGCGCACCGGCAGGAGCTCGAGCCCGTCGTCGTCGATCGGCAGATGGACGAACGCGACGTCCACCGTGCCGTCGTGGATGGCCGTCACCTGGTCTTGCCAGTAGAGGCGGTGCAGACGCACGTCGACGTCCGGGCACTCCTGCCCGAAGGCGCGCAGCGCCGCCGTGAACGTGTCCCCGACGAAGAAGCCGACCGTCAGGGTCCGCGGGCCGTCGCCGGCGCCGGACACGCGCCGCCGCGTGGCCTCGGCCGCGGCCAGCAGGCCAGGACCGTCCGCGAGCAGCAGCTCGCCAGCCGGGGTCAGGACGACCCGCCGGCTCGTGCGCTCGAAGAGGTCGACGCCGAGCTCGGATTCGAGCTGGCGGATCTGGCGCGACAGCACCGGCTGCGTGATGTAGAGCCGCTGCGCCGCGCGGCCGAAGTGCAGCTCCTGGGCCACCGCGACGAAGTAGCGCAGCTTGCGCAGATCCAGCGGCGCGCCGGCCCCTCCTCGACCCATGCCGCGATGGTATCGATCGCCACGCAAGAGGTGTTGAGGCCGCGCTGCGGCTGACGGATGCTGCCTGCACACAGCCGCGGCCAACGTCCACACCCCGCCGCGGTGCGTGCAGTTCCCGAACCACGCCGGAGGAGAGACCGCGAATGCGCCGTGCGCGAGGCCGCGATGCCCGCTGACGCCTCGACCCGCCCCGGGCCGCCCGCCCGCCCGTCCACGGACGGCGACAACGTCGGGCTCGTCCACGACCGCCTGCGAGCGGCGATCCTGCGCGGCGAGCTGGCGGCCGGCGACGAGCTCTCCCAGGTGCGCCTGGCCCGTCAGCTCGGCGTCAGCCGGACACCGCTGCGCGAGGCGCTGCGCATGCTCATCAGCGAGGGGCTCGTCGAGGGGCTGCCGAACCGGCAGCTGCGCGTCACCGGCTTCTCGATCCAGGACGTGGAGAGCCTCTACGCCGAGCGGGTGACCCTCGAGGCGCTCGCGATCCGGATCACCGTCCCGCGCCTCACCGCCCGCGAGATCGGGGAGATGGAGGGCCTCTTCGCGCAGATGGCCCACCACGCGCAGGAGCGCGATTACGACTCCTGGGCTGCCCCGCACCAGGCGCTGCACGAGGCGTTCACCGCGCACGTCGGGCAGCGCACCCGCCTCGTGCTCACCCAGATGTCCGAGCACGCGCTGCGCTACCGGCGTGCGTACACGACGCAGGTCGACCTCGCGTGGGCGACCGGTCAGCAGGAGCACCGCCGGATCATCGACGCCTGCAAGCGGCGCGACGCGTCCGGCGCGGCTCGGGCGCTCGCCGAGCACCTCGGCCACACCGCGCTCGGCGTCATCGAGCTCGTCGCGCCGGGCTACGACGCGCACGCGCTGCGCACCGCGATCGCGGTCGCCGGCCAGGAGGTCCCGACATGAGCCCCGACCACGAGGAGAGCGCCGTGCAGGAGGAGATCCACGACGTCGTGCAGATCGGCATGGGGCCGGTCGGCCTGACGATGGCCGCCGTGCTCGGCCAGCGCGAGCACACCGTCGCCGTCGTCGAGCGCCACGAGGGGCTCTACGGACTGCCCCGCGCCGGCCACATCGACCACGAGATCATGCGGATCCTCCAGTCGCTCGACGCCGAAGGGCCGACGCTCGCGGACTCCTATCCGACGACGGAGTACCTCTGGGTCAACGCCGAGGGCGAGACGCTGCTCGAGTTCGACTGGGGCGCCCGCGGGATCTCGGGCTACAACTCGGACTACATGCAGTACCAGCCCGTCCTCGAGGACGCGCTGGCCGGCCGTCTGCGCCGCGACCCGAACGTCGCGATCTGGAACGGCTGGGAGGCGGTCGCGTTCCACGATCGCGGCGACCACATCGAGGTGGTCGTCGACCGCACGCGCCTGGAGCCCGGCAGCCCGCGCCCTGTCCCCACCGGGGAGCAGCGCGTCCTGCGCGGCCGCTACCTCATCGGCGCCGACGGTGCGGGCAGCGCGGTGCGCCGCTGGCTCGGCATCGAACGCGACGACCTCGGCTTCAACGAGCGCTGGCTCGACGTCGATGCGCGCAAGAAGCGCGAGCTGTCCTTCGCCTTCGACTGCGGTCAGATCTGCGACCCGGCCCGGCCGACGTGCGTGCTGCCGCTCGGCAAGCGCCACCGCCGCTGGGAGTGGTCGCTGCTGCCGGGCGAGACGATCGAGGAGTTCGAGACGCCGGCGACCGCGTGGCGGCTGCTCGGCGAGCTGGGCGTGGGCCCCGACGACGTGGAGATCGTGCGCCAGCTCGTCTACACGTTCGAGGCGCGCACCGCGCGCACGTTCCGCGCGGGCCGGGCGTTCCTGATCGGCGACGCGGCGCACACGATGCCGCCGTTCATGGGTCAGGGCATGTGCTCGGGGATGCGGGACGCGAAGAACCTCGGGTGGAAGCTCGACCTCGTCCTGCGCGGCCTGGCGCCCGACGTGCTGCTCGACACCTACGAGCGCGAGCTGCGCCCGTACGTCCTGGACTGGACGGTCATCTCGCTCGAGGCGGGCAAGGTGCCGTGCATCACCGACCCGGAGGAGGCGCGCGAGCGCGACGCCCGCTTCCGGGCCGGGTGGCGGCCGCCGATGCCGGACTTCCCGCAGGTACGCGACGGCATCCTGCAGCGCGATGCATCCGGTGCGCCGGTGCCGCCCGCGGGCGAGCTGTCGCTGCAAGCGCGGGTCAAGCGCGACGGGCGCGTCGAGCTCTTCGACCGCGCCTTCGACGCGGGCGGGCGCTGGCAGGTCGTCAGCGTCTCCGGCGATCCGCGCGCGGTGCTGCGTCCCGACCAGCGCGATCTGCTCGACGCGCTCGGGACCGTGTTCGCGCACGTCGGCGCGGACCCGGCGGTCGACGCCCGCGATGTCGAAGGCGAGTACGCCCGATACTTCGCGCAGCGCGGCCTCGAGGTGACCGTCGCGCGACCGGACTTTTACGTCTTCGGGGCGGCGGCGTCGCTCGACGACCTGCCCGCCGTCGTCGACGATCTCGCCGCCCAGCTCGGCGTCACGGCGCCCGTCGAGGTCGCGACGTGAGCGGCCGCCTGCTCATCCGCGCCGGGCACGTGCTGACGATGGACCCCACCCGCGGCGCCATCGAGCGCGGGGAGGTGCTCGTCGACGGCGACCGGATCGCCGCCGTCGGAACCGGCCTGGACGCGGCCGGCGCCGAGGTCCTCGACCGCCCGGATGCCGTCGTCCTGCCGGGCTTCGTCGACGCGCACCGCCACACGTGGCAGTCGGCGGTCCGCCACTGCGCGGTCGGCTGGGACCTCGCCGCCTACCAGGCCAACGTCCAGGGGACGGTCGGCGAGCGCCTCACACCGGAGGACGCGCACACCGGCAACCTCCTCGGCGCGCTGAGCGCCCTCGACGCCGGCATCACGACGCTGCGCGACGAGTCGCACGCCCAGAACAGCCCGGCGCACACCGACGCGCTGATCGCCGCGCTCCAGGAGGCCGGCATCCGCGCGTGCTTCGCCTACGGCTGGCCGTCGACCGACGCGATGAGGTGGCTGTGGGACTCCGACCGCCCCCTGCCCGAGGACGTCCGGCGGGTCCGCAGCGGCCCGCTCGCCGACGACGACGCGCTCGTCACCCTCCAGGCGCACCTCCGCGGCCCGGAGCTCTCGAGCCTCGACGTCACGCGGGCGGACGTCGAGCGCGCTCGCGAGCTCGGCCTGCGCATGTCGATGCACATGGGGACGGGCGAGTACGGCCACCGCTATCACGGCATCGCGGCGTTGGACTCGGCCGGCCTCATCGGCCCGGACATGACCTTCGTGCACTGCTGCACGTCGAGCGACGACGAGCTCGCGATGGCCGCGGCGGCCGGGGCGAGCGCCTGTGTGACGCCGGCGGTCGAGGCGTCGATGCCCGGCCTCGGCGTCCCCGCCACCGGCCGCCTGCTCGCGCATGGGATCCGCCCGGCCCTCGGCGTCGACGTCGAGGTCGGCACGCCGGGCGACCTGTTCGGCCAGATGCGCGCGGCGCTCGCCGCGGAGCGCCTGACCGGCGGCGGCGTCGAGCTCGGCGCGGACGACCTGCTCGCCTTCGCGACGATCGAGGGCGCGCGGGCGCTCGGCCTCGACGACCGCATCGGGTCGCTGACGCCCGGCAAGCAGGCCGACCTGATCCTCGTCCGCACGACCGACCCGGCACTCGCCCCCGCCGCCGATCCCGCCGGCTCGCTCGTTGCCGCCGGCCATCCCGGGGCGGTCGACACGGTGCTCGTGGCCGGGCGGGTCCGCAAGCGCGACGGCCGGCTGCTGCACCCGGGCCTCGACGACGTCGTCGCGCGCGCCCGCCGCTCGGCGCGGCGCCTGCTCGAGCCGGTGACCGCCGCCACGAGGTAGCCATGCTCACCAACAGGGAGGAGAGACCCATGACACGGAAGGCCGGGTTCGGTCTGCGCCGTACCACCGCGTGGAGCGCGGTGCTCATCGCCACCGCCGCACTTGCCGCCGGATGCGGCAGCTCGGACGACGGCTCCGCGTCGACGGCCGCGGGCACGGGCACGGGCAGCGGCACCGCCGCCCAGCCCACCGGCGGGGCGTCCGCCGCCGCGAAGACCGTCGCCGACGCCTCGAAGCCGATCACCGCCTGGGACGGCTTCGACGAGCCGATCCGGCCGCCCGCCGGCAAGCGCATCGTCGCCATCGAGTGCTCGTCGCTCGGCGTCGGCTGCGTCCAGGGGGCGAAGGCGGCCGAGGAGGCCGCGCAGGCGATCGGCTGGAAGGCCGACGTCGTCAACGGCAAGGGCGACCCCACCGTCTGGAACTCGGCGATCCAGGCCGCCGTGGCCGCCAAGGCCGACGGCATCGTGCTGTTCGCGATCAGCCCGGCGCTCGTCAAGGACGCCGTCGCGAAGGCCAAGGCCGCGGGCGTGCCGGTCGTCGCCGCCTACGTCGGGCCGAAGGCCGACTCGCTCGTCGTCTCCGACGCGCAGCAGGGCGGCAAGATCATGGCGGCCTACCTCGCCGACGCGTCCGGGGGCAAGGCGAACGCGCTCGTGCTCAACGACGCCGAGTTCGTCCTGACCGACGAGCGCAACAAGGCGATGGTCTCCGAGCTGCAGACGATCTGCCCGGACTGCAAGACGAAGGACGTCGAGTTCACGTTCGCGACGATGCCGACGAAGCTGCCCGGCCAGGTCGCCGCGGCGCTGCAGGCCGACCCGACGATCGACTACGTGGTGGTGCCGTTCGACGCCGCCGTGCAGTTCGTGCGCCAAGGCATCCAACAGGCCGGCTCGAAGGCGAAGGTCGCGTCGTTCGAGGGCGACCCGTCGACCATGAAGACGATCGGCGACGGGACCCAGGCGGCGGACCTCGCGGTGCCGAACACGTGGGCGGGCTGGCAGTCCGTCGACGACCTGGTCCGGCTCATGCAGGGCGAGCCGGTGAAGAACGCGCCGCTGCCGGTGCGGCTGTTCACCGACGCCAACAAGGCCGACGCGGCGAACTGGGACGGTGACCTGGACTTCCGCGCGAAGTACCGCGAGCTCTGGGGCCAGGGCTGATGGGCGCGCTCGACCGCAGCACGCGGCTGCTGTCCATCACCGGCCTGGTGAAGGACTTCGGCGCCAACCGCGTCCTCGACGGGGTGGACTTCGCGCTGCGCGCCGGCGAGGTGCACGCCCTCCTGGGCGAGAACGGCGCCGGCAAGTCGACGCTGATCAAGATCGTGGCGGGCGTCGAGTCCCGGACCGCAGGCGACATCGCCGTCTGCGGCCGGGAGCTCCCGGACCACGCGACACCGCACGACGTCGAGCAGGCCGGGGTCAGCTTCGTCCACCAGGATCTCGGCCTGATCGACACGCTGACGGTGGCGGAGAACATCGCGCTCCCCGACCACTTCAGCACGCGGCGCGGGATCATCTCGTTCCGGCGGACGCGGGCGCGCGCGGCGCGCCTGCTCGCCGACCTCGAGGTGGACCTCGACCCCGCCCGCGACGTCGGCGAGCTGCACCAGGACGAGAAGGTGATGGTGGCGGTCGCCCGCGCGTTCGCGCTCGACGCGAAGGCGATCGTGCTCGACGAGGTGAGCGCGAGCCTGCCGACACCGGAGTTCGAGCGCCTCGCCGCGTCGCTGCGGCGCACGACGCAGGCGGGGATCGGCTACGTCTACGTCACGCACCGCCTGACCGAGGTCTTCGACCTCGCCACCCGCGTGACGGTCCTGCGCGACGGGCGGGTCGTCGGCACCGGCGCGGTGGACGAGCTCGACCACGACCAGGTGGTCGAGTGGATCGTCGGCCGCGCCGTGCCGCCGCGGACGCGCACGGCGGCGCGGGACCGCGCCGCCCGGCGCGAGGGCGGCCGCGGGCTGGCGGTCGAGGGCCTGCAGGGTCCGGGGCTCGCCGCGCCGATCAGCTTCGTCGTCTCGCCCGGCGAGATCGTCGCGCTGTGCGGCCTCGTCGGCAGCGGCGTGCGAGCCGTCGCCCGCCTGCTCGGCGGCGCCGACGCGCCGGACGCGGGGACCGCCACGCTCGACGGCGCGGCGCTGGCGCTCGGCGCGCCGCACCGGCTCGCCGCCGCCGGGGTCGCCTACGTCCCCGGCAACCGCGACGCCGAGGGGGCGATCGCCGACCTCACGATCCGCGAGAACCTCTTCGTCGCCGACGAGCCGGCGGCGGGCGCCGGCCCCGGCTTCGTCCGCCGGCCCCGCGCCGAACGCTCGCTCGCGCTCGCGGCCGCCGAGCGGTTCCGCGTGCGTCCCGGCGGGGACGTCGAGCGTCTCGTCGCGACGCTCAGCGGCGGCAATCGCCAGAAGGTCGTCTTCGGCCGCGCGATGCGCCGCCGGCCGCAGCTCCTCGTCCTCGAGGATCCCACGCAAGGCGTCGACATCGGGTCGCGGGCCGAGCTCCACGCGCTCATGCGCGAGGCCGCCGACGCCGGCATGGCGATCGTCTTCGCCTCGAGCGACTTCGAGGAGGTCGCCTCCGAGGCCGATCGCGCCCTCGTCCTGTGCCAGGGCCGGCTGTGGGGCGAGCTGTCCGGTGACGAGCTGACCAGCGACCGGCTGGCCCGAGCCAGCTACGAGGACGTCCACGTGTCCGCAGAGATGGAGGTGGTGTCATGAGCGCCGACTCGTCCCCGGCCTCGGCTGCCGTGGCCGCGCGATCCGCACCGCGGCGGCTCAGGGCCCGGGAGCTCGCGTCCCGCGTCGCCGGCCGCTACAGCCTGGTGCTCGTCTTCGCGGCGATCGTCATCGCATGCACGATCGCCAACCCGGACGTCTTCCCGACGGCGCAGAACGCGAAGACGATCGCCTCGACGAACGCGGTGATCTGCCTGCTCGCGCTGGCGGCGATGCTCCCGTTGGTCGTCGGCAAGTTCGACATCTCGGTCGGCTTCCAGCTCGGCCTCGCGCAGGGGCTGTGCGCCGGGTTCATCATCAAGCACGGCATGCCCGCGGGTGCGGCGATCGCCATCGTGGTGGCCGTCGGCGCGGCGGTCGGCGCGGTCAACGGCTTGCTCGTCGCGTACCTGCGGCTGGACTCGTTCATCGTCACGCTCGGCGTCGGCATCCTCGTGCTCGGCGTCAACGAGGCCTACACGAAGGACCTGCAGATCACCGGCGCCGTCCCGCACGGGTTCGCGGAGGCGGGGCGCGGAACGCTCGGGGGCGTGCCGCTCGCGTTCCTCTACGTGCTGATCGTCGCCGGGGTGCTCTGGGTGATGCTGGAGTACACGTCGTGGGGCCGGAAGGCGTTCGCGACCGGCGGCAGCGAGCGCGCCGCGCTGCTCGCCGGTGTCGACACGCGCCGCGTCACGCTGCAGTGCTTCGTCGCGACCGGCGTCATCTGCGCGCTGGCCGGCGTGCTGTCGGTGATGATGCTCGGCGGCTCGTCGCCCGTCGTGGGCCTGAGCTCGCTGCTGCCGGCGTTCGCCGGCGCGTTCCTGGGCGCCACGGCGATCCGCCCCGGCCGCTACAACGCGATCGGCACGGTCCTCGCCGTGTACCTGCTCGCCGCGGGCATCACCGGGCTGCAGCAGCTCGGCGTCGCCTTCTACGTGCAGGAGTTCTTCAACGGCGGCGCGCTGCTGATCGCGGTGGCGACGTCCGTCCTGATCGCGCGCCGCCGCCGCGGCGCCGCGGCGAGGGCGACCGCATGAGCAACGGAGGAGCGATGGACGCACCGATCCCGAGGTACCGGGCCGAGGTCTGCGACCCGAAGGGACTGGCCGCGGCGAGCCACGCGGAGCTCGCCGCGCGCTGCCCGCACCTGGCCGCCTACGACCCGTTCGACCCCGGGCATCTGGCCGACCCGTATCCGCTGTGGACGCTGTCGCAGCGGGAGGCCCCGGTGTTCTTCATCCCCGCGGCCGGGATGTGGGCGGTCACGAGCTACGACCTCATCGTCGAGGTGCTGCGCGACACCGACACGTTCAGCTCGGCGTACGTGCTGAACCTCAACCCGGTGCCCGACGAGCTGCGGCCGCGGCTGCCCCACGGCTGGCCGCAGGGCGTTCCGGCGCTCATCAACCACGACCCGCCGGGCCATACCCCGATCCGCAAGCTGACGCAGGCTGCGCTCACCCCGCGGGAGGTCGCCCGCCGCGAGCCGCAGATCCGCGAGATCGCCCGTGACCTCGTCGACGGCTTCTACCTCGATGGCCGCTGCGACCTCGTCCACGCGTTCGCCCTGCCGCTGCCGGTGGCGGTGATCGCGAGCCTGCTCGGCGCGCCCGACGAGGCCGTCGCGCGGTTCGCGCAGTGGGCCGAGGACGCGTTCATCATGGGCAACCCGCTGCTGTCGGACGCCGAGATCCTCGAGCGAGGGTCGCGCCTGGCCGACCTGCGCGAGTACCTGGCCGAGGAGATCGAGCGCCGGCGCGTCGAGCCGCGCGACGACCTGCTCAGCCGGCTGGTGCACGCCGAGGTCGAGGGCGAGCCGACGCTCACCGACGAGCAGGTGATCAGCGTCGCGGCGCAGATGGTGATCGGCGGCAACGAGACGACCGCGCACCTCATCGCCAACACCGTGTGGCTGACCCGCACGCGCTTTCCGGAGGTGTGGGACCGGATGGTCGCCGACCCGTCCTGCATCCCCGCCGTCGTCGAGGAGTCGCTGCGCATCAAGTCGTCGATCCGCGCGCTCATGCGCACGACGACGTGCGAGACCGAGCTCGGCGGCGTGACGCTCCCGGAGGGCGCGGCCGTGCTCGTCGTGTTCGCGGCGGCCAACCACGACGCCGGACACTTCCCGCGCGCGGACCGCTTCGAGCTCGACCGGCCCAACATCAACCGCCACATCGCGTTCGGACGCCTGCGCCACTTCTGCATCGGGGCGCCGCTGGCGCGGCTCGAGGCGCGCTGCGCGCTCGAGGAGCTCGTGACGCGCGTGCCCGACCTGCACCTGGCCGAGGGCCAGGAGCTCCAGTGGCTGCCGTCGATCTTCAGCCAGAGCCTGACGGGCCTGGCCGTCGCGTGGCAGCCCCGCACCCAGACCACCCAGCACGAAGGAGCGACCACCCGTGTCTCGTGACCCCCGCGCCGACCAGATCGGCAGCCTGCTGCGCCCGCCGCGCCTGTTGGAGGCCCGCGCCGCCGCGACGGCGGGCACCCTCGACCACGCCGAGCTCGAGCGCCTCGAGGACGAGGCGATCCTGGCCGCGCTCGAGCGCCAGCGCCAGACCGGGATCGGGGTCTACGTCGACGGCGAGTTCCGGCGGTCGGGCTTCATGACCGGCTTCCCGGCCAACGTCAGCGGCTTCATCCACGGCGCGGCCGTGGCGACGCCGTGGCGCGGCGGGACGGGGGAGGAGGGGGCGTCGCCGAACACCCAGCTGCTCATCGGCGCGAAGGTCCGCGCGACCGGCCGCATCGCCCAGCGCGAGGCGGCATTCCTGCGCGAGCACGCCCCCGGCCCGTTCAAGATCACGCTGCCGAGCCCGGTGAACTTCGCGTTCCTCATGTGGCGGCGCGGGGTCAGCGACGGCGCGTACCCCACGCCGTCGGACTTCCTGGCGGACGCGGCGGCGATCCTCGCCGACGAGGCGCGGGCGCTCGTCGCCGAGGGCGTGCCGTACATCCATCTCGACGCGCCGACCTACACGCACTGGGCCGACGACACGCTGAAGGCCGGCTACCGCGAGGCGGGCTTCGACCTCGACACGTTCCTGGACGACGCGATCGCGGCGGAGAACGCGATCCTCGACGCGGTCGGCGACCGTGCGACGAGCGCGGTGCACCTGTGCCGCGGCAACTCGGTCGGTCGGTGGCTGGCCGAGGGCGGCTACGACGCGATGGCCGAGAAGCTGTTCGGCGAGCTGCGCTGCGACCGGCTGCTGCTGGAATACGACGACGCGCGCTCGGGCGGGTTCGCACCGCTGCGCTTCGTGCCGGCCGACCGGATGGTCGTCCTCGGGCTCGTCACGACGAAGCACGGGGCGCTCGAGTCCCGCGACGAGCTGCTGCGGCGCATCGACGAGGCGGCGCAGGTCGTCGACGTCGACCGGCTCGCGCTCAGCCCGCAGTGCGGGTTCGCGTCCTCCGGCGCCGGCAACCCGATCACCGAGGACGAGCAGTGGCGCAAGCTCGAGCTCGTGGCCGCGGTCGCCGACGAGGTGTGGGCTGGGGTGTCGGTCTGATGCGGCTCGTCACCTACGGGCCGTCCACCGGCCGCCGGGCCGGCGTCGTCGTCGGCGCCGAGGTCGTCGATGCGCAGCACGCCGCGCGGGCCGCCGGGCTCGACGACGCCGCCGACTGGACCTCCAACCGGGCGCTGCTCGCGGCCGGCGCCGGCGCGCTCGACGCTCTGGCGGCGGCCGCGCCCGCGGTCGAGCCGGTCGGCGCGCTCGACACGCTGCCGCTGGGCCCGCCGGTCCCGGACCCGGACAAGATCGTCTGCCTCGGCCTGAACTATCGCGACCACGCCGAGGAATCGGGCCTGGCGCTGCCGGCCGCGCCGATGCTGTTCGCGAAGTTCCGCAGCTCGCTCGCCGGGCCGCGGGAGCCGATCGTGCTCCCGGCGCGGGGCGAGGTGTTCGACTACGAGGCCGAGCTGGCGGTCGTCATCGGGCGGCGATGCAAGGAGGTCGCGGAAGCCGACGCGCTCGCACACGTCGCCGGCGTCATGGCGTTCAACGATGTGACCGCGCGCGACGTGCAGCACGCGACGAGCCAGTGGACCGCGGGCAAGGCGATCGACACGTTCGCGCCGTGCGGGCCCAGCCTCGTGCTGCTGGACGAGATCGACGACATCCAGGACCTGCGTCTCGTCGCGCGGGTCAACGGCGAGACCGTGCAGGACGGCACCACCCGCAACATGATCTTCGACGTCGCCGAGACGATCGCGTTCCTCTCGAGCCTCATGACCCTGGAGCCGGGCGACGTGATCGCGACGGGCACCCCGGCCGGCGTGGGCGTCTCGCGCGAGCCGCAGGTGCTGCTGCGCGATGGCGACGTCGTCGAGGTGGAGATCGAGGGCGTCGGCACGATCGCCAACCCGGTGGTGGGGAGGCAGGCGCCGACGCCGGTCGAGGCCGAGGACGAGCTCGAGGTGAGGAGCTGACGATGCTGCGAGTCGGACATGTCGGGCTGCGCGTGCCGGACCTCGAGCGATCCGTCGCCTATGCCGAGACGATGCTGGGCCTGCGGGTGAGCGAGCGAGCCGACGGCGCCGCCTACTTGACGTGCAACGAGCGCCACCACGAGCTGGTGCTGCTGCAGGGCTCCGGCGACGCGGCGTGCTGCGACCACCTGGCGTTCGAGGTGCTCGGCCGCGCGGCGTACGCCGCCGCCGTCGAGCGGGTCGAGGCGTCGGGGCTGGACGTCGTCGAACGGGCGCCGGTGGAGCCCGGGGTGGAGGAGGCCATCCGCTTCGTCGCCCCCGGCGGGTTCGTCGTCGAGCTCTTCCGCGGGATGGCGCTCGACCAGCCGCGCGCCTACGACACGGTCGCGCCGCGACCGCTGAAGTTCGAGCACATCACCGTGAAGTCGGCGGCCAAGGAGGAGCTCGAGCGCGTGCTCATCGACGTGGTGGGCCTGCGCCTGTCGGACCGGGCCGAGGACGCGATCTCGTGGCTGCGGGCGGGTGACGAGCATCACGGGGTCAGCGTCATCGCGGCCGACGTCGACGGGCTGCACCACTACGCGTGGACGGTCGACGGCTTCGGCGCGTTCGCCCGCATCGGCGACCACCTGATGGACCACGGCCGGACGCTGTTGTGGGGCCCCGGTCACCACGGCATCGGCGACAACTACTTCTGCTACGCCCTCGACGCCGACGGCGTGATCGTGGAGTACTCCGCCGGGATCCAGCGCATCGACGACGACGAGCGCAACGAGCCCGCCGTCTGGCCGGACGTGCCGCTGTCGGTCAACCGCTGGGGCAACCCGCCACCGCCGGCCGAGTTCGCCGCGGCGGTCACCCCGCTCGCCGTGCACGCGGGTGCGCCGTGAGGCTCTGGGACCGCAACTGGATGCAGGTGGAGGCGTACCTGCGCGAGGACGACCGGGTGCTCGTCCCGCTCGGGTCGACCGAGCAGCACGGCTACCTGTCGCTCGGCGTCGACGCGCTCCTCTGCGAGCGGGCAGCGGTGGAGGCGGCGGAGCCCGAGGGCGTGCCGGTCCTGCCCGCGCTGCCGTTCGGGCTGACGCCGACGTTCACCGCCTACCCGGGCACGATCAACCTGCGGATGACGACGTACCTCGCGCTCGTGCGCGACGTGCTCGACGCGCTGCGCGACCAGGGCTTCCGGCGCATCCTGTTGGTCAACGGCCACGGCGGCAACGCGCCGGCGGCTGGGCTGGCGCAGGAGTGGGTCGGCGAGCACCCGGAGTGCCAGGTCCTGTTCCACGGCTGGCTGATCGAGCCGGAGATCTGGGGGCTGGCGGGCTCGATCGACGAGGTCGGCCACGCCTCGTGGGTGGAGAACTTCCCGGCCGTCCGGCTGGAGGGAGTCGCCATCCCGCCGGGCCGCAAGCCGGTGGTGGACGCGGCGGCGCTGAAGGCGGCGAATCCGGCGGGCGTGCGCGCGCTCATGGGCGACGGCCCGGGCGGCGGCCCATACCAGCGCAGCGACGAGGACACCGGCCGGGTCTGGGACGCGGCGGTCGCGCTGCTGCGCGAGCGGTTGCGGTCGGGGTGGCGCTAGCGGACGCCGCTGTTGGTCTCGCGGTGTGTCGTGGCGCGCAGACGCTCGGCTCGGCTAGGGTCGGCTGCCCATGGCCAAGACGTGCTTCTGCGGATGCGGCATGCGGGTGCCCTTCGGTCGCCGGCGCTTTGCCAATGCGGTCGGTGCGCGCCTCGACCGAGACCTCGCCCTGTTCCGCGGCGCCCTCGAGCGTTCCGACCAGGGCGAGCACGCCGCGGAGCTCGGCGAGCTCGTCCTGCTCGGCGGCCCGCTGCGCGACACGCTGCGCGGCATCGTGCACGGGACCGTCGATCGCCGCCGGTACGACAAGGCGGCGGCGCGCGCCTGGCTCAAGCGCGCGCACGGCTCGCGCGGGCGGCTGGGGCGCGAGGTCGCGAAGGCGGACTTCGCGGGCTGGGACGCGATGGGCCAGGCCGAGCTGCTGTACGCCGGCCGGCGGGCGCCCGCGGTGGTCCTCGACGTCGAGGACACCGGCGTGACCGTGAACAACGATCCACGCGTGCGGCTGCGGCTGCGCGTCGAGCCTGAGGGCGACGAACCGTTCGAGGCCGAGCGGAAGGTCGTCGTCTCTCGCCTGGCGATCCCTCGCGTCGGCGAGCGGCTCGAGGTCGCCTATGACCCCGCCGACGTCGAGAAGCTGACGTTCCGCATCGCCGAGCTCGCCGATGACGCCGCGTCCTCCGATCGCCTCGACCAACTGGAGCGCCTCGCGCGGCTTCACCGCGATGGGGTGCTCACCGACGCGGAGTTCGCCGCGGAGAAGGCGCGCATCCTCGCCGCGGACTGAACCCGAGCGCGCCCGTGTTCGATAGAAGCCGAGGGCGACTGTTGAAGGGCATCTGCCGTCCAGCGACTACATCCGATGGATGGCCCGCCTCGTGTCCGGAGCCGAGCGCGACCAGCGGGCCGTTGACCGCTCCGCTTCACGTAGCAACGGCGACCACCATCGACGAGCGACCGTTATCCGGGCGTGTGCCGTGTGTGGCCGTCGTCTGCGTGCTGGTGTCGTTGGTTGCTGCCTCGTCGGCCACGGCGCGGTGGTCGACGCCGGTGGCGCTCGGCGAGGCGACCGCCGTTGGCGTTGATGATGCGGGCCAGGTGGTCGTTGCGGCAACCGCCGGCGGCGGCGTGACGATGCGACGCGTCGCCGCATCGGGGCGACAGGTCGGCAAAGCGACACGGCTGCTACTGCCCGAAGCGGCTCGCGTCGCCGGGGGCGATCGCGCTGTCGGCGCTGTCGGCGCCGCCGGCCGTGGGGGAGGGATGCTTGCCGTGTCGCTGTGTGATGGATCGCCCGTTTCTAGCCCTGGCCGACGTGGGGAGTGTCGCGGTCGGATGGCGTTCGGTCGCTGGCGTGACGGTCACCCGGGCCAGCTGGCGTGGGCTGGGCCGCCGGCGGATGGCGAGATCGAGGGAAGCGCCCTGACGACCGGACGCGGTGGCCGGGTCGCGCTCATGTGGAGCCCCAGCGGTACCGAGGACCAGTCCGTGTTCGTGCTCGCGCACCCGCTCGATCCCGCAGCCACAACGATCGAACGCCGCTACCCGAGTGCCGGCCAGCAGCCACTGCCGGCGGTCGCGATCACGCCGCGCGGAACGACGGTGACCGCATGGGCGCAGCGCGACGGCATCCACGCCCGATGGGGCTCCCACCAGCAGCGCGTCGCCGGATACGCCAACGGCGGCAACTACCTCGCCGTGCAGGCATCGTCAGACGCAACGGTCCTCGGGTCCTGGATCGATGCACGTGGCCGCCTGCGTCTGGCGCGTGCTCGCCCTGGCCGACGCCCGGTCGATGAGGTGGTCACCACGCGTATCAACGGCTATGGCACGCCACCGTCGCTGGCGGCCGTGGGGCGCCGGATGGCGATTGTCTGGGTGGATCGTCTCGACCGCGTGTGGGCGCGGGTCGGTCACACGACCGGACCGCTGTCGCGCCCTGTACGGGTCGGACGGATGTCCGGCTACGCCTGGCCTGTGGCCGCAATCGATGCCCGCGGCAGAACCCATATCGCAGCACCGACCTCTCGTGAGCTCTGGGCAGCAACCCTCTCGCCGAGGGGGCGTCTCACCAAGCGTCACATCATCATCCGCACCGACGACTGCGACCTGCTGCCCTTGCTCGCCGCCCCTGGCGGGCGCCACTTCGCGCTCACCGCGTACTGCCGACGCCCCGTGCTCAGCGTGCTCGAAGCGGAGTAGGCCTCGGCGTCGCCGGCGCGCATAGCGGTCGGCGGGCACCGGCCTCGTCGCACCCGATGCTCCATGCGTATCGCATGTCTGCAGTGCACCCGGGGGATGATCGACAGCTTCGCGCACCTCCTCCTCGGCGCGGCGGCAGCTCGGATCCTCAGCACACGGAGGTATCGCGGGCGCCGCACGTGCGTCGATCAGCGGTCGTAGACGTCACGTCGGTGACCGATGGTGATCACGACGACCAGCAGTACGCCGTCGTCGATCGTGTAGATGACCCGGTAGTCGCCGACGCGGACGCGCAATCCTGGTCGGCCTTTCAGCGCGCGCGTGGATGGGGGACGGGGGTCTTCGGCAAGCAGCGCGATCGCGCCCTGGATGGGTCGCTGAGCGGGCGGGTCGAGCTTGCGCAGCGCGCGGACGGCAGCAGGGCGCAGCTCGACGCGATAGCGGCTCAATCCAGGCCCAGGTCGGCCTTCACCTGCTCCCAGGGGATGTTGGGGCCCTCCTCGGCCATCGCGGCGTCGAATGCTGAGACATCCTCGGCATCCTCGAGCGCTGCCAGCATCACCTCGTACCGATCAGGACTCACGAGGACGGCCGCGCGCCGCCCATAACGCTCGAGGAACACGGCCTCGGACTGAGCCAGCTCGATCGCCTCAGGCAGGTGGTCGCGCGCGGCGCTGATCTTCATCGTCGCCATACGCGAATCGTACAATACGACCATGGGTTTTGTACATCTTCTGCCGCGTGGCGTCCCGTCGGCCAATAGGTCTTCCGTCAACAGACCTCCGAGGCGGCGGCCGAGGGAGGGCTGGCCGCCTACGTGACCGCGCGAGTCGCTGGGCGAGAGGAGCTTTGGAGTTCCCACACCGCGCCCGGTGGCTCGTCGACGCTCAGCCCACCTGCGAGTCGAGGCCAGAGCACCCAGGGCGCCACGCCTCGCGGCGTTCAACCTCCAAACGTCTGCGCGCGGTCGCCTCGCCGAGCACGAGGCGGTCTGCCCGCGCGCTTCGAGCGTCGGCGAGTCCGGTCGCCAGCTCACGGTCGGCGACCCGCGCCAGCGGCCCGTCCATGCCGTCCAGCAGCGCTGCCATGTGCGGGTCGCGCATGGTGGTGTGCCGCCCGGCGCGTTGACCGGGCGCGGCGTCAGCGACTAGGCTGCTCCAGCCGCCAGTGGCGGCGGGGGGCGGTGCAGTCGCAACGACTCATCGAAGGACGGGGGTGTCTGTGCGTGCCGTGCGGAAGGTTCTCGTCGTCGCCACCGCCGTGGCCGCTGGTCTCGTCGTCGTGCTCTGCGCCGCCGCCGCGAGCGCCGGCGCGCAGGATCGCGCTCCGAGGGCGAGCGCCGTCGGCGCCCCGATCGCGTGGGGCGCCTGCGACCCGCCGGTGCAGCCGGCGCCCGGTCTGCAGTGCGCGCGCATCCGGGTGCCGCTCGACTGGGATCGCCCGAAGGGGCGCACGATCAGCCTCGCGGTGATCCGCCACCTCGCGAGCAAGCCCGACGAGCGGATCGGCACGCTGTTCATCAATCCCGGTGGACCGGGCGACACGGGCGTCGGCCTGGTCGGCGGCGATCCCGACGGGGTCGATGCCATCGGCGGAGGGCGCTTCGACGTCGTCAGCTGGGATCCGCGCGGCACCCATGCCAGCACCCGGGTGCGGTGCTTCCAGAGCCGGCGAGCCGAGCAGCGCTTCTGGGCGGGCGCGACCATCCCCACCACGACGGCCCAGACGACGCGCACGGTGCGCACGGGCGCCGCCCTGGCACGGCGCTGCGGGAAGGTCAGCGGGTGGTTGCTGCCGCACATCTCGACCGCGGACACTGCCCGCGACCTGGACCACCTGCGAGCGCTGATGGGCGAGCAGAAGCTCACGTACGTGGGCCTCTCGTACGGCACCTACCTCGGCCAGACCTACGCCAACATGTTCCCGGACCGCGTGCGCGCCATGCTGCTCAACGGCGTCGTCGACGCGGTCCGGTACGCGAACAGCGCCGAGGCGCGACTGGCCATGTTCTCCGATGCCGCCGACGAGGTCTTCGGCCAGTTCCTCTCGCTGTGCGCCACCGCAGGACCGCAGCGATGCGCGCTCGCCGGCGGTGGCGGCTCGTCGGGCGACCGTTGGCGGCAGCTCGTGGCACGGCTCAGGCGCGGGCCGATCGCGGCGCCGGCGGCGGACGGCACGTCGTTGACGCGCCCGCAGCTCACCTACGCCGACCTGCTGCTCTCGCAGTTCGAGCCGATGCGAGCTCCACGCACCTGGCCGCAGGACGCCGCGGATCTCGACGCCGCCCTCCGGGGCGACGGATCGGCGCTGGAGGATGCGGCCGGGGGGTTCACCACGCCCGCCGGCTGGAGCGGGGCGTCGACCTCCGCGGCGATCCAGTGCGCCGACGCACCGGCCCGCAAGGGGCCACGGGCGGGGCCGCAGGTGTACCGGCAGCTGCGACGGGCCGGCACGCTCCAGGGCCCGGTGCACTTCGCGTGGGAGTGGGCCCCGTGCGCGTCCTGGCCGGTGCGCGCCCAGGACGCCTACCGCGGGCCGTGGAACGCCGCGACCCCGAACCCGATCCTGCTGATCAACGAGCGCTACGACCCCAACTCGGGCTACGCCAACGCCGTGCATGCCGAGCGCTACCTCGGCAACGCGGTCCTGCTCACCCACCAGGGCTACGGCCACCTCTTCTTCCAGAACCCGAGCGCGTGCGTGGAGCAGGCGATGGTCGACTACCTGACCGAGCTGGTGACACCGCCCAAGGGCACGGTCTGCGAGTCCGAGCACCAGCCGTTCGATCCGGACCTCGGCTAGCCGCCGGACCGGAGGACGCCTGCCTCCTGTCCGGCACACGCGTGGTGGCGGGTGCGCGGCGGACGCGTTCGGGACGCCGGCAGGTCGAACACCATCCGGACGGCTCCCCGGTCGCCGAGCACATGGACGTTGCCACGGCCCTGTAACGCCCGGAGCAATCCACTGCGGCTGCTGATCGAGCTTGCGCCGCAACGGTAGCCTCGGCCGATGTTCGACCACGTCGGAATCGCCGTCGCGGATCTCGCCGCATCTGAGCGCTTCTACCGCACGGTGCTCTCCGTGCTGGGCGCCGAGCCGAGTCACGCGGACGCCGAGCTCGTCGAGTGGGACGACTGGGACATCGGGCCGACGGACCGCGAGCACCCCATGACCCGCGGCCTGCACGTCGGCTTCCGCGCGCCGTCCCGCGAGGCCGTGGACGCCTTCTGGCAGGCGGGGATCGACGCGGGCTACCGCGACGACGGCGCGCCCGGCCCGCGCACGGTCTACGGCCCGGACTACTACGGCGGCTTCCTGGTCGACCCGGACGGCAACAGCGCGGAGGCGGTCCATACGGAGCGCGAGCATCCCGTGCCCGACGGCTGCATCGACCACCTCTGGATCCGCGTCCGCGACCCCGCCGCGTCCAAGCGCTTCTACACCACGATCGCCCCGTACGCCGGACTGCGGATCGGCGTGGACGAGCCGGGCCACGTCCAGATGGTCGGCGAGGACTTCAGCTTCTCGCTGATCGACGATGAGCGGCCGCTCACGCAGCACGTCCACCTCGCGTTCCCGGCGCGGGACGACGCGACCGTGCGGGCGTTCCACGCCGCCGCGCTCGCCGCGGGCTACGAGGACCACGGCGGTCCCGGCGAGCGCGCCGTCTATCACCCGGGCTACTACGGCGCGTTCGTCCTGGACCCCGACGGGCACAACGTCGAGGTCGTCAACCACAACCGCTGAGCAATCTCGCCTGCCGCAAGCCGGGCGACCGCGTCGTGTTCCAATGCCCGCTAATCAGGGTTATGTCGACTACAGGAGACAGCAGACTGCTGACGATGAAGAGCCTGCGGAGTTCGTGCTCCGCGGCGACGCCGCGTCGCGTCACGGTCTGCCCGACCACCCGGGCGACCCGATGCGCGGAGCAGCGCCTGCGCCGGGCGTGCGAGTACTCCGATCCTGCGCAATCACGACGCGTCATTTCGCGGACTGCGGAACGGCCGTGCGCCGGTTGACGTCTCGGTACGATCCGCGCGATGGTCTCGCCGGGTACGCACACCCTCGGTCCTGACGATGGGTCGCTCGTCGTCAAGACGTATCGCGAAGGCGTGGCCGCCAAGGCGGGCCACGACCTCGTGATCGACGTGACCGGCTGGAGCGCGACGGTCGAGGTCGCCGACGGCGCCTGGAGCATCCAGCTCAGCGCCGATCCGCGCTCGCTGCACGTGCGCGAGGGGCTGCGGGGCGTCAAGCCGCTCACCGACAAGGATCGCGCCGAAATCCGCAAGACCATCGACGAGAAGGTCCTGCAGGGCCGGCCGATCGAGTTTCGCTCGAGCGCTGTGCGTCCGGCCGGGGCCGGCCCGGTCGCCGTCGAGGGCGAGCTGACGATCGCCGGCAGCAGCCGCCCCGTCACCGCCCAGCTCGACGCCGAGCCGGACGGCCGCCTGCACGGCAGCGTGCCCGTCACGCAGACCCAGTACGGGATCAAGCCCTACCGGGGACTCATGGGCGCGCTGAAGGTCCGCGACGACGTCGAGATCGTCATCGACGTGCGCCTGCCCGTCCAGGGCTGACCTCGATCCCGCACCCCGCGCCGACATCTTGGTCGCCGCGTCGTCGACGGATCTGCGGTTCCAGGCGTGGTCGTACCACGCCTTGAGCGCGAGGGGGACGGCGTCAGTCCGCGGGCCGGTTCCGCACCGCGCTGCTCGACGGCCCGCACTCGGTCCGCGGGCTCGCTCAGCTCAGGCCAGCAGCGCGGTCTGGAGCACCCGCCGCGTCTGCTCGAGCTCGGCCCGGGCGATCTCCCGTGCCGCCTGCGTGAACAGGCGCCCCTCGATCTGCGCCTCGGCGCGATCGGCGTACTCGCTCGGGGTCATCCCCCACCAGTCGCACGCGATGCCGACGCCCGCGACGGAGAAGCGCCAGAGTGCGTCGGCGTCCTTGACCAGCGCGTCCTCGCGTGAGATCGCGTCCGCTCGGGTGTCGTGGCCGTCGATGATCGCCACGACCTCGTCGCGCAGCGCCGGCGGCCATCCCGTCGCGTCGAGGATCTCCGCCGCGAGCCGCGCGCCCTCGCGCTCGTGCGCGATGCGCACGTCGGACTCCAGCATCCCCGGCCCGAACGCGTCGCGGTAGATCGCCGCCTGGTCGACGACCGCCCACCCGATGTCGTGCAGGAGCACCGCCAGCAGCACGACATCGCGATCGGCTCGAGGATGGCGCTCCAGCAGCCGTCCGGCGAAATCGAAGGCGATCGGGATGTGGACATCGTTCTTGCGCGCGCGCATGTACGGCTGCGCGGCGACCCACACCTTGTCGTAGCGATGGACCATAGATTGGCGACTGTACCGTTCCGGCCGTTATTAGGCTGTCATATCGCCGCCATCGGAGCCACGGCCTTCGCGCGCACCCGCACCGCGAAGCCGGGCAGGTAGCCGAGCGCGATCTCCTGGATGTCCACCACGCTCACCTCGGCCGGGTCGCCCCCGGCCCGGATGGTCTGGTCCACGACCTCCCGGCGAACCTCCTCGAGGATGCTCCCGCGCGGGGCCCCAGCGGGATACAGGCGGTCGACGTGGCCGCTCACCGTGGCGGTCGCCGCACCGATCGCGTTGGCGACGTCCGCGTCCGCCGGCCGCAGCACCTCGCTGGCCCCTCGCACGTCGTCGGGCACGAGGCTGGCCGCACCACCCACGGCGATCACCGGTTGAGGCCCCGAGTCCACCTTGGCGCCGTCGAGCGTCTGGGCGAGCCGCTCGTCCCAGCAGCGCAAGCCCGCCGCCAGCAGCGCCCGGTGGCGCTTGGTGATCCGCGCCAGCCGCGGGCGCGTCGCTCCACGTCCGGCGAGCGCGGCCGCGTCGCCGAGCGTGAGGACGTCTTCGCGCCCGGCGCAGGCGTCCGGCCGCCCCCGGCGGCCGAGGCTCGCCGGGCCCGGCGCGACGCCCCCTTCGACTGCCCGCACGATCGTGTCCCCGCCGACCGGCAGCGTGATCGAGTCGGGCATCCGGAAGCTGGCCGGGACGCCGCCGAGGCTTCCGGTGTCGGCGCGCTCGCGCGGAAAGCCGGCCACGAGCTCGCCGATGGTGGTGGCCGCGCCGCCCACGTCGATGACCAGCGCGTCGTTGAGCCCGGTCAGGACCGCGGCGCCGCGCATGCTGTTGGCGAGGCCGCTACCGACCGTCAGGACCGGGTAGCGCTGCGCATGCTCGAGTGTCATCACCGTCCCGTCGTTCTGGCAGAAGGACACCACCGGACGGAGATGCAGCGCACGCAGGGTGGCCTGTAGGCCGGCGACGAGCTCGGCGGCGACGGTGACCAGCGCGGCGTTGAGGATGGTGGCGTTCTCGCGCTCGAACAGGCCGAGATGACCGAGCTCGTGGCTCAGGGACACGTGGAGGTCTTCGCCGAGGCACGCCCGCATGAGCGCGGCCGCGCGGCGCTCGTGCTCCGGCGCCACCGGCGAGAACACGGCCGAGATCGCCACGCTGCGAGCCCGGCCGCCGACCTCCGCGGCGAAGCGCCGGATCTCGTCTTCGGCCAGCGGAGCGAGCTCTGCGCCGTCGAACTCGGCGCCGCCCCCGACGACCTTCGTGCCGACGCAGATCGCGTCCGCCAACGCCGGCGGCCACAGCGCCAGCGGCACGAGGGCCTGGGTCGACGGTGCGCCGATGCGCAGCACGGCGACGGGCTCGAGGTCGTGCAGCTGCGCGATGGCCCGGGAGACGCTTGTCGTGCCGATCATGAGACGGGCGACACGGCGGGGGTCGACCCCGGAGGCGCGCAGGACGTGGTCGATCGAGGAGGCGATCCCGGTCTCGACGTCCTCGGTGGTGTGCGCCTTCGCCTTGCCCAGCACGTGGCCGACGTCGTCGAGGACCACGGAGTCCGTGTTGGTCTGGCCGACGTCGACGCCGATGCGCAGGTCGACGGCCGCTGAAGCGCTCATCGGGCAGTGCCGGTCGACTCGACCGGCACGTAGGAGACGTCGTAGCCGAAGGCCTCCGGCCCACGCAGCGCGAGTCCGCGGGCGCAGCGCCACACCGGATCGCACGGGATGCCGACGACGGTCACCCGCAGACCCCGCCGGATGAGCTCACGGGAGATCACGCGGCCGGTGGCGCTCGCGAGCATGGTGATGATGTCCGGCGTGCAGGCGACGACCTCGCCGTCCACCTGTGCAACGTGGATCTCGTTCTGCAGCTCGAGCCGCAGCAGGAGCCCCGCATCGTCGGCCACGCCCTCGATCACCACCGCCGTTCGCGTGGCGCCGAGGCCTCGCGGCTCCACCTCCACGATGCGCCCGGTCAGCAGCTTGCGGCCGGCGCACGCCCCCATCGCCGCCGCGATCGGGTCGACGCCTGCGGCGCACAGCGCCCGCCCGATGGCGAGCGCCTTCGACACCGTGCCTCGTACCGCGACCGCACGGGCCACCCGCGCCTGCATCGGGTACATCGCGGCGACGCATGCCCCGCCGAGCGTCGCCGCGACCCCCTTGGTGAGCCGTGCGAGCTGGTGGTTGTCGCCCACCGCCAACCGCACGACGACGCCGCGCGAGTCGGCCATGAGGATCGGGGCGCTCGGGACGTCGTGCAGGTGCATGGACGTCATCGTGATCTCGGTGGCCGCGCTGCCGATCCCGTCCGCGTCGACGAGCGCCACACCGAGTCGCGCCGCCCACATCGCCCCGAACGCGCCGATTCCGCCGCCGATCTGGGCGTTCATGACCGCGGCGACCTCGCGGCCGACGGCGTCCTCGACGTGCTCGCGCACGAGGGTCGCCTCCGCCCCGCTGAGGATCCGCTCGGCGAGCACCGCCGGCGCGCCGATGAACGCCAGCGGCACCACGAGCGCGTCGTCCGCCAGCGCGTCGACGCCCACCAGCGCCACCGCGCCCGCGTCCCGCACGGCAAGCGCCGTGACGGCATGCGCGAGGGTCGTGTCGCCGCCGCCTCCGGCGCCCAGGACCCCGCACCCGTGGACCAGCGCCTCGACGTCCGCCTCGACCAGGGAACCGCCGGTGGGCTGCTTGTTCAACTCGACGAATCCCCCTCGATGTTTGGGCGATAGGCTACCGCCGTGTCGCCACTCGACGAGGTGTTGGCTGAGCCGAGGCTCCGCAACCGGGTCGAGGTCGTCGCCGGCTCCGTCTCAGGACAGCCGGCGCGCAGCGTCTTGGTCATTGAAGACCTCCATGAGCTGGACGGCGCCGGCGCGGGCGATGTCGCCGTGCTCACCGCGCGAGCCTCCGCGTCGCTCGAGACGTACCGGCTCGACGGCGCGCTGCGCGTTGCGGCCAGCCGGGGCGTCGTCGCGCTCGTCCTCACCGCCTCCGATGCCCCGATCTCCCGCACCAGCGCGCACATCGCCGCGCAGGCGAGCATCGCGATCGTCCGGATCGTCTCGGTTCCGCTCGCGGAGCTCGTCGTCGCGCTCTCCCATGGGCTCACGCGCGACGCACACGCCGCGCTCGATCGGCTGCGGTCCGTCGCCCAGATCGTGGAGAACCTGCCACCCTCCGCGACCCGCGCCGGCGACCTGCTGGAGCGAGCGTCCACCGCGCTGGGATGCGAGATCGTCGAGCTCGAGCCGGCCGATCCGGCGGACGACCGGGTGGCCGCAGCGATCGTCGTCGGCAGCCAGATCGAAGGCCAGCTCGCCGCCGACCCCGCCGATGGCGCCGAGCGGCTCGCCGCGCCGATCGCGCTGCCGCTCGTCGCGGGCGCGGTCGCCCGCGTCACCGCGGCCAGCCGAGAGGCGGATGAAGGGCCGGCGGTCTCCAGCGCGGAGACGGTGACCGAGTTGCTGCTCTCCGACGGCACCCTCGGTGGGCCGCTCCTGCGCCGTGCCCGCGCCCTCGGCGTCCCGATCGACACGTGGCACATCGCCATGGCCATCGACACCGAGGGGTTCGCCGAGCTCGTCGGTGGTGACGAGGTCCGAGCGTACGAGCTGCGCATCATGCTGACCCGCGAGGCGTTCAGGGTCGCCGAGGCCAGCGGCGGAAGCTGGTACCGCGCGCGGGTCGGCACCACGCTCCTCCTCTTCCGCGGCGACCGGCTCGACCCGGGCCACCGCGCCCCGGCGCTGCTGGCCCGAACGGCGGAGAAGGTGCTCGCGCGCATGGGGTCGCTCGTGCCCGAGATCGCGCTGACCTGCGGCATCGGGACGCCCTACCCCGGCCCGCACGGGATCCGCACCACGGCCGCCGAGGCGCAGACCGCGCTGCGCATCGCCCGCGCCAACGGCCGGTTCGGCGAGCCCGTCCTCTTCGATCCGGCGAGCCTGCATCGCACGCTCATCGAGTGGTACGCGTCGGATACGGCTCGCACCGCGGTGAGCAACATGTTGGCGCCCCTGGAGAAGCTGGACCCCAAGCGACGGGACACGGCGCTACGCACGCTGCGGGCCTACCTCGACAGCGGGAGTTCGTTCAGCCGAACCGCCGAGGCGATGCACCTGCACCGCAACGCCGTCGCGTACCGGATCAAGAACATCCTCAAGACGCTCGACGTCGATCTCGACGAGCCCGACCAGCGCCTGATGCTGCACCTCGCGTGCCGAGCCGACGCCCTGCCCTGACATGGCGCCGGCTCGGCGAAGCCGCTATGCCGCCGACGCCGCCTCCGCGGCGGCGCGCACGAGCGCGGCCATGGCGTCCGGGATGCCGTCGGTCGGCATGAGCTCGGGTGCGAGCGCATCCGCCTGCGGCCCTTGGAGCTCGACACGGTGCGTGATGCGCGTCCGGCCGCCCTCCAGCTCCGTGAGGGTGTACGACTTGTGCAGGACGGCGCCGTCGAACGTGAACTCGTCGGTGAAGCTGTGCCCCGGATCCGCTACGAGGACCGTGAACGCCATCGGGCCGCAGCCCGGCCGCGTCGCAAGGCCGGTGATCCCCTTGATCAGCGGCCCGTAGCGCTCGATCGACTCGACCGTGGCGTCCCACGACGGCCACCGCTCATCGTCGCCGTACAGCGCCCACACGGCCGCCGGTGCGAGGTCGGCCTCCACGCTGTGCTCATACGCTGGCATCGTCTTGCTCCCTCAGAGGACCGCGATGGCGTCGATCTCGATCATCATCCCGGGTAGCCCGAGCCCGGCGACGCCCAGGCCGGTGGACGTCGGGTGAACGTCACCCATGAACTCCCGCTTGATGCGTCCGTAGCGACCGAGCATGGTGATGTCGGTGAGGTACACCGTCACCTTGACCACGTCGGCGAATGTCGCGCCCGCCGCCTCCAGGGTGGTCTGGAGGTTGCGAAAGACCTGCCGGGTCTGCGCGTCGAAGTCGCCGGCGCCGACCATGCCGCCGTCGTCGTCGAGCGGGCCATGGCCGGCCACGAACACGATGCTGCTCGCGCCGTCCACCCGCCAGCCCTGGCTGAACCCGCGCGGGTCCTGCCAGGTCCACGGGTTGACCTGCGTCTTCTGCGTCATTGCCGCTCCTTGCTGTGTGTTTGGGTGTGTGAAGTTCAACGGTCGTCGGCCAGGTACATCCGCTCGATGTGGTCCACGCGCCCCGCGAGCTCCGCCGCGGGGCCTTCGAGCGCGATCCGGCCGCGGCGCAGGACGTACGCGCGATCCGCTGCGGCGAGCGCACGGCGGACGTGCTGCTCGACGACCAGCACCCCGACCCCGCGCGACGCGGCATCGCGAATCGCCTCGAACACGCGGTCGACGACGACCGGCGCCAGTCCGAGCGACAGCTCGTCGACGAGCAGTGCCTTCGGCTGCGCCGCCAGCGCTCGGCCGACCGCCAGCATCTGCTGCTGGCCGCCGGAGAGCAGGCCGGCGCGACGGCGGAGGTGCGGGACGAGCTCGGGGAAGATCTCGAGCGCTCGCTCGGCCGGGCCCCGGCCCAGGCTGAGGTTCTCGGCGGTCGTCAACCGGCTGAAGACCGTGCGCTCCTCGAGGACCACGCCGAGCCCCGCGCGCGCCCGTCGGGCCAGCGACCCGCGGGCCGGCGCCCCGGCCCAGCGCAGCTCGCCGTGCAGGGGCGACAGCTCGCCGGCCAGCGTGAGGATCGTGGTGGTCTTCCCGGCGCCGTTGGCCCCGAGCAGGGCGACGACCTCGCCGGGGTGAACCTGCAGGTCGAGGTCCCGCACGGCCGCCAGGCTGCCGTAGCCGGCGCAGAGCCCACGCGCCTCCAGCAGCGCGGTCATGCGTCGTCCTCCGTTCCGGCCGCGATGGGATGGTCGCTCGCGCCGCCGAGATAGGCCTCCACGACGGCGGGCTCGCGCAGGACCGCGTCGGGCGACCGCTCGGCGATGACGCGTCCCGCGTCGAGCACCAGCACGCGATCGGACACCTCGACGACCAGCGACACGTCGTGCTCGACCACCAGCACGGCCAGGCCCCAATCGTCGGCGAGCCGGCGCAGCAGGCCCGCGAGCTCCGCGCGATCCTCCTCGTCGAGGCCGGCGGCCGGTTCGTCGAGCAGCAGGACGGACGGCTCGGCGGCCAGCGCGCGGGCGATCGCGACCAGGCGTCGCTGCCCGTAGGGCAGCTCCGAGCACCGGACGCCGAGCACGCGCGCGAGGCGCAGCTCTTCGATCGCGATCGCGACGGCCGGCGCGAGCTCCGGCTCGCGCGGGCGCAGGAGATCGGTCAGCCATGCCGCGCCGCCCCCGGACTCCGAAGGCACGCGCAGGTTGTCGAGCACCGTGAGGTCGTCGAACAGCTCGAGCGACTGATACGAGCGCACGACGCCGAGCCGCGCCCGCGCGCTGACGGAGCGCCCGGTGATCTCGGCGTCGTCGAGCATGACCGACCCGCGGTCAGCGCGGGTGAGCCCGGTGATCACGTCGATGAGCGTCGTCTTGCCGGCTCCGTTGGGACCGATGACGCCGAGGACCTCGCCGGACTGCACCCGCAGGGACACGTCCTCGAGGGCGCGGGTGCCGCCGAACGAGACACTGAGGTGCTCGGCGCTCAGGCGGCGGTGCGGCCCGCGATGCATGGTCGGAGCGCCGGCGGCCGGGGGCGCCGGGGCGGGCGGGGGCGGTCGTCGACGCAGCCGGGCCGCTGCGCGACGGCCCAGCTCGGCCTTCAGGGCGAACATGCCGTCCGGGGCCACCGCGAGCGTCACCAGCATCACCAGACCGGTGAGCAGCCCCAGCCACTCGCGGGACCCCGTGACGTGATCGAGCGCGTACGCGACCGGTCCGCCGGCCGAGATGGCGCCGGCCATGAGCGCACCGCCGATGTAGCCGAGCCCGCCGATCACGGTGGTCCCGAGCACGTCGATCGACCGCTGCGGCGTGTAGCTCTCGAACACCACGTCCGGGCTGCGGAAGGCGAAGAGCACGCCGGCGAGCGAGGCCAGGCCCGCCGACACCGCGAACGCGTAGAGCTTCAACCGCACGACGTCGAGACCGAGCGACGCCGCGGCGCGCTCGTTGCCGCGCAGCGCGAGCAGGCGCCGGCCGGTCGTCGCCCGGCGCAGGTTCGACACGACCCATCCCGCGACGACGAGGATCGCCAGGCAGAGCAGCGCGAAGCGGGCGGGATGCGCGGTCGCGTCCAGCGACAGGCCGCCCAGCGACGGGGGCTCGACCGTCGTCCCCAGGGCGCCCCCGGTGTAGGCGGGGTTGCTCAGCAGCACCTGCTGCACGACGACGGCGATGCCGAGCGTGACGATCCCGAGCGTCACGCCGCGGATGCGCAGCGCGGGCAGCGCGACCACCACGCCCGCCGCGGTCGTCGCGATCACGGCCAACACGCCCGCCAGCCAGAACGGCAGGTCCCAGGCCGACGCCGTTCGCGCCGCCACGAGCGCCCCCACCCCGGCCAGCGCGAACTGTGCCAGCGAGAGCTGGCCCGCGTAGCCGGAGACCACCGTGAGCGACAAGCAGACCAGCGCGGTGATGAGCGCGGTGGTGATCGCGTCGATCCACGCGCCGTTGAGCACGGACACCAGGAGCACCACGGAGCCGACGGCAGCGACGACCACCGGCGCGCGGATCGCGCCGCTGCCCACCGCCGGCAGGCGCTCGTGCAGCGCGCCCCGCTGCGGCAGCGTCCGCCCGCGCAGCAGGAGGATCGCGATGACGATCAGGATCGGGACGGCCGACGACCATCCCGGCGCCGACACGTACCGGGTGATCTCCGACTGCGCGACGCCGATCGCCATCGCGCCCGCCCAGGCGAGGCCGAAGGACGAGAACCCGCCCACGAGCGCTGCCGCGAGCGCCGGGATCAGCAGCAGGCTGATCTGCGGCACCGACAGACCGACGACGGGGGCCAGCAGGATCCCGGCGGCGCCGGCCAGGATCGCGCCGACCACCCAGTTGACCATCGCCGCGCGCTGGGGCGAGCGCCCCAGCGCCGCGACGGCCCGTGCGTTCTCGGCCACGGCGGTGGTGAGCCGGCCGAAGCCGGTGAACCGGTAGACCGCCCACAGGACCGCCCCGACGACCATGCTGATGGCGGCCAGCCAGAGCCGGTCGGCGCCGACGGACGCGCCGCCGATGTCGACCGTGGTGGTCGGCAGCAGCGACGGCACCAGCCGGATGCCGTCGCCGTAGATCAGCAGCGCTCCCGACTGCAGCACGATGAGCAGTCCCAGCGTGGCCACGACCCGTGTCAACGTCGACGCCCGCTGCAGCCGCTGCATGACGAGCAGGTGCGTCGCCAGCCCGATCGCCGCCGAGCACGCCAGCCCCGCGAGCACCGCCGCGATCTCCGGCGCGCCCCCATCGCGCGCCTCTGCGTAGACGAACGCACCGGCCACGGCCATGCCGACGTGCGCGAAGTTCACGAGCCCGGAGCCGCGATAGACGACGACGATGCCCATCGCGGCGATCGCGTAGGTCGCCCCGATCCCGACCCCGAGCAGGGCGAACGTCAGCACGTCGGCCATCGGCTCAGCGAGCGAACGGGTCGAAGAACTCGCCCGGCTGCTCGGCGACCGGCTTGCCGTCCTTCACCTTGGTGAACACGTCGCCGGTGCTCATCGCGCAGCCGATCCCGGGCGGGTTGGACGCCCTGTCGGTGGCCGACAGCGGCGGGAAGATCCCGCCGAGGTCGAGCCCGTCGACCTCGTCCATCGCCCGCATCAGGCTCGCGCGGTCGATCTCCGGCAGGTCGCGCGCCACGCGCTCCAGCGCCCAGACGGACGCCCAGCCGTTGATCACGAGGTCGGTCCGGGCGTACTTGCCATCCGGATCGAACGCATCCATGTCGTGGTTGAACTGCGCGATCCCGGGAACCTGCGTCGCCGTCGCGGGCTGGTCGACCGCCACCGCCGAGACGCCCTCGGCCGCGGGTCCGAGCGCGCTCAGGACCTCCGGCGTCAGCAGCGAGGTCACGGTGGCCACCTTCACATCCGGCGCCTGCTGGCGGACAGTCCGGATCAGCGCCGCCTCCGGCTCGCCCGGAGAGAACACCGCGACGCCGTCGACGCCGTCGGCGGTCGCCTTCGCCACCGGCGCGTCGAACTGCGTGTCGCCGAACGCGAACCCGACCGCGCCGCCGCTCTCGACGCCGCTCGCGGCCACGCCGTGCTCGAAGGCCGCCTTCGCCGCCGCGCTCGCGGGGCCGACGTTCGACGGGTAGACGAACGAGATCTTCTTCGCGCCGTCGGCCTGGAGCGCCGCGGCAAGTCCGCTCATCGCGGCCTGGACGCCGCCGTTGAAGCAGAAGGCCACCTTGCTGTCGCCGATGACGGGACTGAACGGCACCGCGCCGATCGCCGGCACCTTGGCGCCCTCCAGCACGGGGACGTACGCCGGCTCGGTCTGCGATGCGGCGCCCACGAAGGCGACGACGCCTTCGTCGACCGCCTTGCGCACGCAGGCCCGCGCCGCGTTCGGATCGCCCTTGGAATCGCAGGTGACGAGCTCGAGCGGATGGCCCTTGATGCCGCCCGCCGCGTTGACCGCGTCGACCCGCGCCTGGACGCCGGCGGCGATGTGGGGGAACTTGACCCCACCCGGCGCGGTGATGTCGCTGATGTGCCCGATCTTGATCGGGGTCCCGCTGGGCTTCGCGACGCTCGCCGTCGGCGCCGTCGTCGTGTCGCTCGTGCTCGAGCCGTCGCCCGAGCCGCAGCCTGTCGCCGCGAGCGCAGCGACGATCATCGCGCCCGTCAGGGCGCGTCCTCCTCGGACCTGCATGTGCCTCTCCTCCAGTTGGCCTTGACGACCTGTCAGCGCAACGTCGACGCCGCCGTCGGCGTGAGCCGCACGGTGACCGCACCCGCGACCGCGATCAGCTCGCGCACGACCGGCTCGATGTCCGCCGTCCACCGGGCGTCGCGGTGGACGGCGTCGAGTACCTCGCGTTGGTGGTGCTCGCTGTCGAACCGCCGGATCCAGACGAACGTGTCGTCGTCGTCGAGGTCGGTGAACGATGCGACGACGCACATGCCCATCGCCGTGTGCAGGGGGATCACGAGCTCGTCCATGCAGCGGGCGAGCTCGTCGCCGCGCCCGGGCTTGGCCTGCTCATGACGGATCTCGTAGTACATGTCGATCCAGGACCTCAGGCGTCCGCTGCGGCCGCCGCGGCGACGTCGTACAGCCCGGGGTCGCCTTCCCACGGGCCCGTGCGCACCACCGCCCAGCGGTCGACCAGCCACCGCCCGGACCGCCGACGCAGGCCCAGCTCCCACCTGCCGCGCATCGTGCAGAAGTCGACGCCCGTCGTGGGCAGATGGTGATAGGCGACGATGTGCGCCCGGCACCGCGCCCGGTCGGCGTCGAGCTCGACGAGGACGTTGGAGCTGAGGTGCTGCGTGCACGCGAAGCCCTCCCGCACCGATCGTGCCTTGGCCACGAGCTCGTCGGCGGCAAGCTCGACGGGCGCAGCGCCGAACTGGCTCGACAGGTCGAGCAGGACGCGATCGTCGAACAGCTCGCGGAAGGCCCGCCAGTCCTGCTCGTCCTGGCCGTGTGCGAGACGGGCGACGACGTCGGCGATCTCCAGCCGGCTGGCGACGTCCGTCATCGGTCGATCACCGGGAGGACGAGACGGCTGGGATGCGAGGGGCCGTGGTGGACGCGATTCACCGCGACCACCGTGTCTGACTCCGAGACATGCGCATGGCTGCCTCCTGTGTTGCTGTTGCGGTCGTAGCGGGGGAAGTTGCTGCTCGACACCTCGAGCCTGATCCGGTGCCCAGGGAGGAACACGTTCGACGTCGCCGAGAGGCCGAAGGTCAGCTCGTAGACCTCGTCGCGACGCAGGAGCGCCGGGTCGGAGAGCGACGATCGGTAACGCGCCCGCTGAGCTCCCTCGCACAGGATGATCGCCCTGCCGTCGGGGTGGACGTCGACGAGCTTTCCGGTGAAGTCCGTGTCGACGGCCGAGGACGACACGTGCAGGATCAGCGTCACCGGCCCGGTCACCTCGACGGGACGCGTCAGGACCGGCGTGGTGAAGCACAGCACGTCGTCGCGGGTCTCGACCGGAGACTGGTCCGCCGGCCCCGCGAACGCGCCCGGCAGCGTCGCCAGCGTCGCCCCGCCGATCGTCGGAACCGGTCGACGCGGGTCGTACAGGTACACGTCGTGCGCGTCCTCATGCGCCACCGCGCCGGCGAGCGTCCCATCGCCGGCGGCGGTGTTCGCCCGACCACCGCTCGCGAGGTGGTACTCGACGTACCGCGTGCCGGGAAGCGGCCAGTCGTCCTCCTCGCGCCAGCGATCGATGCCCATCACGAAGATCCGCACCGGCTTGACGCCTTCCAGCGCATCGCTGCGGCCTCGCACGTAGCGATCGAAGAAGCGCAGATGGAGATCGGTGACGTCGAGGCTCTTGACGCTTCCGGCGGGACCGAACGAGCGGTCGGGGAACCGGCCGAGGTCGGCGCCATCCGGATGCCCCCAGGGCCCGATGACGAGCCGCTGCCCCGCTCGCGCCTCGACGCTTCCCCCGTTCCGGCGCATCGCGGTGTAGCAGCGGATGGTCTCCTCGAGGAAGACGTCGTACCAGCCCCCGACGTTGAGCGCCGGCACGGTGATGGCCCCGGCGCGCTCGATCGCGGCCAGGTCCTCCCAGTGGCCGTCGCGCGACGGGTGGTCGAGCACGGCCGAAAGCCACGGGAAGTGCTGGTGCAGCAGCGGATGGTCGACGACCGGCGTGGTGCGCAGCAGGGGCCCGGGGTCGGCGAGCTGGCGCATGAGCTCGTCGGCGTCGCGCCGGACCTCGGCGTCGGGCGCGCGGCGGAGCTTCATGACGCACGCGCGGACGGCCCAGGTGAGCAGCGTCTCCAGCGACAGGGCGCCGCCGGGCGAGTACCACGGCGCGTGGTAGAGGTCCCCTGAGCTCATGACCGGCGCGATGGCGCGCAGCGCCGGAGGCTGGTGCGCCGCCATCTGCCACTGCGCCATGCCCATGAACGAGCCGCCCCACGCCCCGACGTCTCCGTCGCACCACGGCTGGTGGGCCAGCCAGGCCACCGTGTCGACGCCGTCCTCACCGTCGGCGGCATGCGGGATGAAGTCTCCCTGTGAACGAGCGGTGCCGCGGATGTCCTGCACGGCGACGGCGTAGCCGGCCTCGACGAGCGCGGGGACGCTCGGCAGCTTGCTGCTGCCCACCAGCTCCGCGCTGTCCTTTCCGTAGGGCGTTCGAACCAGGAGCGCTGGGTGCGATCCTCCCCCCGCCGGGCGCCAGATGTTGGTCGCCAGCTCGACGCCGTCGCGCATCCGCACCGGCACGTCGACGTCCACGGTGAACCTCATCGCGGCGCCTCGTCGGTGCGCTCGTGCTGGTTGATCATCCAGTGGCTGAAGGCGACGTAGTGGCGGGCGAACTCCTGCGGGGTGGACGCGAGCTCCACCGCCTTCGACAGCCTGTCCACGTGCCGATAGTGCGGCATGCGGTCGGACTCGTAGGTCGCGAGCGCGAGCGACAGGCCGTCGCAGGAGGTCAGGCAGCGGACGAGCAGCGCCGCGTCCTCGACGCCCAGCGACGCGCCCGCCGTGATGTGCGGCGACATCGCGTGGGCGGCGTCCCCGACGAGCGCCACCCGGGCCGAGGTCCAGGTCGGCAGCGGCGGCACGATCATGATCGGGTTGTGCAGGATGTCATCGTCCGGCGTGGCGGCGATGACCTCGGTGAGGACCGGGTTCCAGTCGCCTTCGTTCAGGTGGCCCGCGATGGTCAGCGCCTGCTCCTGCTTCGTGCCGGCCATCGCGGGCGCGTTGAACCGGGACACCAGCCAGAACACCCCGCCGTCGTACGTCCGTGCGTAGCCGCCCCGGCAGCCGCTGCTCCCCAGGACCATGACGTCGTCGGCGACGCGCACCGGCGAGGAGGGCAGCAGCGCGCGCAAGGCGAAGTGGCCGGCGTGCTGCTGCGGCGCGGCGCCCGCGACGAGGTGCTCGCGCACGACCGAGTACGCGCCGTCGGCCCCGATCAGCAGATCCGCCCGCTCCGTGCCGCCGTCGGCGAACCGCACGACGACGTCATCGGCGCGCTCCTGGTAGCCGACCACGCGGCTGTCGAGTCGGATCCGCGACCGTCCGACGGCGTCCGCGAGCAGGTTCGTCAGCTTCATGCGGTCGACCAGCAGGTAGCGGTGGTCGTCCGGGGAGAACCCGGACGGCTCGATGACCCGTCCAGCCGGGTCGTGGAACAACATCTCACTGGGCTTGCCGAGCGCCTCGACATCGGCGCCGATGCCGAGGTCCTCAAACACCGCCATCGCGTTGCGCCAGACCCCGAGCGACGCGCCCGCGGCGCGGATCTGCGGCGCCTGCTCGCAGACGACGACATGGGCACCGGCCCGACGGAGCGCCAGGCCGGCGGTGAGGCCGACGATGCCACCGCCGGCCACGACGACTCGGAGCTCGCGGATGCTGGTCATGCGCGCTTCCTCTTGCAGGTCGGACCGGTGCATCACGTGCGCTCGACCGCCTCGCGGTCGTTGGACGGCCAGACCCCCTCGATCAGACATTGGGCGAGCCGCTCGATGCAGACGCGCCCAGCGTCCGCGTCCATGCCCCGCGCATCCCCCAGGATGCCGTTGGCGGAGATCGCCTGGACGCCGTCGGTGAAGACGCGTGCCGCCAGCGCGTCGTCGATCGGTCCGACGCGCCCCGCTTCGGCCAACTCACGACGAACCAGCTCCGGATGGAGATGCGACATCACCGATCCCTCGCAGATGTCGGCGTGCCCGCCGACCCGGCTCCCGAGCCCGAGCTGGTCCTCGATCGCCACGCGGACGACGTCGAAGAAGGTGATGAGCTCGGCCCACACCACCACGCGGCAGCCGGCGCCGACGGCTTCGTCGAGCCGCGCCGCCATCGCCTGCAGCGGCGCGAAGTTGCCACCGTGCCAGGAGAAGCACACGATCGTCTCGAAGCCGTGGCGGGCGAGGCTCACGCAGCAATCGCGGCAGACCGACTCGAAGGTCTCAGGGCTCACGCTCAGCGTCCCCGGGAAGCCCATGTGATGCTCGGAGCAGCCGATCTGCAGCGTCGGCGCGACGAGGGCATCGCCGAGCCCGCGGGCCACGGCCGCCCCCAGCGCCGAGGCGCTTGCCGTGTCGACCAGCAGCGGCAGATGGGGCCCGTGCTGCTCGGTCGCGCCGCACGGCAGGACGGCGGTCGTCATGCCGCGCGCGAGCGCGTCTCGCACCTCGGGCCAGGTCATGTACGCGAGTCGAATCTCGCTCATCTCAGGTAGCTCCCCTCACGACGGAACGGGACGCTACGTCGGCCGAACTGGGCGGTGCGACGAAACCGCCTCGAGAACTGAGCGCTTCTCACAACTTCGCCAACGACTTTGTCGGGTTCCACAGCGCGCCGGGCCTAGCGTCCCGCCTCATGGACGACGAGATCCGCAGAACTCCCATGGAATGGACGGGCCCGTGGCACTGAGCGTGGACCAGTTCCTCCTCCTCGCCGGCGCATCGGTCGGCGGCGGAGTCGTGAACTCGGTGGCCGGCGGCGGCTCGCTGCTCACCTTCCCCGCCCTGCTGGCGGCAGGGCTGCCCGCGGTCAGCGCCAACGTCACCAACGCGGTGGCCGTGGCTCCGGCGAACCTCAGCGGCGCCGCCGCCTACCGGCGGGAGCTGACCCAGCAGCGCGGCTCGGCTCGCCGGTTGATCCTGGCCGCCGCCCTGGGGGCGGCGACCGGCACCGCGCTCCTCCTCGTGGGACCGGACTCCGTCTTCGAGGCGCTCGTGCCGTTCCTCGTGCTCGCCGCCACCGTGCTCCTCGCGCTGCAGCCCGCGCTCTCCAAGGCCCTGCGTCGTCGCGGCGACACCGGTGGGCCGCGCGCATCGGCGGTCGCGGTCTACGTCTGCTCCACCTACGGCGGGTACTTCGGCGCCGGCCTCGGCATCATGCTGCTCGCCGCGCTCGGCCTGACCCTCGGGGACGAGCTGCAGCGGCTCAACGCGCTGAAGGTGCTGCTGAGCCTCGTGGTCTCGGCGATCACCGCCTGCAGCGTGATGCTCTTCGGTCCGGTGGCCTGGACGCCGGCGTTGGTCATGATCGCCTTCACGACGGCGGGCGGATGGATCGGCGTCTCGTTCGCCCGCCGCCTGAGCGAGCGCGTCCTGCGCTGGGGCATCGTGGTGTTCGGCGTCGTCGTCAGCGTCGCGCTGTACCTGATGTGACCCCGGCGGTCACTCGAGGCCGGCTGAGGACCGCCTCAGGCGGGACCCGACTCGAATACGACGCCGGCGTTGAGCTGCCAGCGCGGCACGTCCCCCACACCGATCGCGGGACCGCAACGATCTACTGAACGCGCCCGTCGCGGCCCGCGGCTTCGTGGGCTCTAGGGTCGATCCGCCTTGCCCGGGATGGGGTCGGCCCTCGCCCAGCTCAGCCACAGCGGGCGCGGCTCCGTCATGGGATCTTCGCCGCGCTCGCGTACAGCAGCCTGCTCGTCGAGCTCCTCCAGGGTTGCGCGGCCAGCCGGACGTCTCGAGCAGCTCAGCTCGGCACCGGATCGTCTCGGCGCAGAAGCACTCCGGGCAGAATTCCGAGGCGCCGTGCTCGCAGATCCGGCGGTCCCGCCCAGACTCGGGGTGGCGGGTGATGCCGCCGAACCCAGTGGGCTGGTCGATCAGGGCGAGCGCACGCACGCACGCACCGCAGCAGGTCGCGGGCCGCTCTTCGCACCGTACGCACGTCGTTGCCATCGCTCGAACGCCGAATGCGAAGCCCTGATGCGAAACGCCCAGCGCCCCAACGCGCTCATGGCGGAGGACAGGACGCTTGACCTCCGGAGCGGCCTTCAGCCGGCTACGTCCACCGTGGCGATCAGCGCCGCACCGCGCGGCCGAGTGCGAGATCGACGATGGTCGGTGACGTCCTCGCGATCGGCGCGCCACCTCCGCGAGACCGCCGGGCCGAGTAGGTCCCGCGTACCTGCAGAACGACGCGGACCACGGCTTCAGCGCCCCGACCGGGACATCGCGGTCACCGCCGACGCCGTCCGCCACTCGCGTCGCACACGACCGTGCTCTCCACGACAACCGACTGTCTACGCGCGAGTTCTGCTTTGGCGTGGAACCCTCAGCAGGTGGGTTACCGCCGCAGGGGGCGCTTCCCGATGACCGATCTCGAGCCACAGGGGATCACGTGTCCCTCGCGAGCGCCCCGATCGAGCCGGCCCTGAGGCGGCCCTCAGCTCGGTGTCATGGAGAGCGTGGGCGGTGCCACGTGTGCGGCGGCTTCAGGTCTCGAGCCGTCAGCAGGTCGCGGCTTCGACGAGCGTCACGGTCTAGGACCGCACGGCGGGCTCGGGCACGATGCGGTTCTCGAGGCGCCCGATGCCGGCGATCTCGACCGTGACGCGGTCTCCAGGCGCCATGTAGTGCCCGGTGAACTGCGCGAGTCCGCCTCCGGTGCCGGTCGCGATCAGATCACCGGGCTCCAGGGTGCATCGCTGGGAGATCCACGAGACGATCTCGGAGACCTTGAAGCGGCGCTCGGAGGTCGACCCGTCCTGACGGAGCTCGTCGTTCACCCAGGTCCGGATGGCGACATCGTCGGGGTCGATCTCGTCGGGCGTGACGACGACCGGACCGATCGGTCCGAACGTTTCCTGGCTCTTGCCCATCCAGACCGTCGGGGCGTCGAACTGCCACTCACGGATCGATACGTCGTTGCCGGCGGTGAACCCGCCGATCACGTCGGTCGCCTCGGACGGCGAGAGCCGCCGGCCCCGGCGGGCGATGACGATGACGAGCTCGCCCTCGTAGTCCAGCTCACGCGCGTCGAACGGGGCCCAGACATCGTCGGTCGGGCCGCAGATGCACGACGTCTGCTTGTTGAAGATGACCGGGACGGCGGAGTTGGGATACGCCGCGTTGGTGGCGGCGACGACGCGCAGCCGCTCGCGGAACGCGTCGGGCAGATCCGGCTTGGCCAGCAGGTCTGCCGGGTCGTGGTCGGAGTTGAAGGCCATCGCCAGGTACTTGGGCGGACGCGGGATCGGCGCCAGAAGCCGGGTACCGACGAGCGAGACACCGGCCCCCACCGCGGCCGCGGCCCGCGCGCGCTCGCCGAGCCGTACGCGCTCCGCCCCATCCATCGCCAGCACGTCGACGATCGACCGTGCCTCGGCCCCGAGCTCGGCGAGCGGGACGACGCGGTCGTGGGCGACGATCGCGTCCTGCTCGACGCTGTCGCCGGCGTACCGGGCGAGCCTCACGAGGGCACTCCCCCGGGGACCGGCATGCGGGGGTCGTAGGTGGCGGTGACCTCGTTCTCGTAAGCGCCGTTCCAGGCCTTGACGTGGATCTCGTCGTGCGACCGGCCGGCGGCGAGCTCCCGGACGACGAGCTCGGGATCGAAGAAGGTGCCGAGCGGGTCGGCCGCGAACTCGGGCGAGTGGCGCATGTACTCCTGCGCCTCCCGCTGGGTCGGGAAGTTGTCGACCTGCAGCTCGACCGTGTTGCCGTCGGGATCGGCGTAGTAGAGCGCGATCGCCATCCCGTGATCGACGGACATGTGCGGCATGATGCCCTCGTCCCGCAGGCGCTCGTAGGTCGCGAGCAGCTCCTCGAGCGACCGGTAGTCGAAGGCCATGTGGTGCATCCCCGTGTGCGGGATCTTGTCGGGGTCGTCGCGCATCCCGTCGAGCGTGATGAACACGATCCGGTGGTGGGCGTCGTCGTTGCTGGTGAAGGCCGCGAAGTCATTGCGGAAGATCACCTCGACGCCGACGACCTTCTCGTAGAAGTCGATCATCGCGTCGGGCCGGACGGTCTTGAGGTTGATGTGATGCAGCGGCGGCCGGATGGCCTGATCGGGAGCCATGTCGCTTCCTTCCTGGTGGGCGAGATCTATGCCGCGTCGAGCGGCGCGAGGTCGGACTCGGGCTGCGGCGGAGCCTCGGCCCGGTGCTGGTGGCGCAGCGGCAGACCGGCCACCGGTGACTCGAAGCTCAGGAGGTGCGGCATCAGCAGCGAGCCCATGAACACGGTCTTGAGCTCGGGCCCTCCGAAGCCGATGCTCGTGAGCGTCTGGACGTGCGGCCCCCGGCAGGCGAGGATCGTCGGGAACTGGATGGCGCCCGCGTCGTACTCGGCCGCCAGCTTGGCCAGCGCCTCCTCGTTGCGGTCCGCGAACAGCGTGTGGGCGTCGCCGTCGGGCGTGATGACCACGACGCCGTTGCCCGACAGCAGGGCGACCCAGACGTTGCCCTCCACGTCGAGCGCGATGCCGTCGGGGAGGATCCCAGCGCCGAGGTCGGGCGGCCCGAAGGTCTCCTTGTCGGTCAGCTCGCCGGTGTCGGAGACGCGGTAGCGGACGACCCGCCGGGCCATCGTCTCCGGGACGTACGCGTAGGACTCCGTCGCGTCGAGGCGCACCTCGTTGGGCCAGGCCAGGCCATCGGCCACCACGCGGGCCTCGCCGTCCTCGAGCAGGGCGATGTAGCCGAGCGGGTTGGCTGGGTCGGCCGGGCCGTGCGGCGGCGCGTTGCGCGTGGCGACGGCGATCCACAGCCGGCCCCGGGAATCGAGGAACACGTAGTTCGCGCTGCCGAGAGGCCGGCCCTCGATCGCGTCGAGCAGCAGCTCGGAGCGCCCGTCGAGCCAGAGCCGGTAGAGGTTGCCGTCGCCGGTGTTGTTGACGATCAGCGAGTCGTCGTCGGCCAGCGCCATCGTGGTCGGCGCGTCGTGGGGCACGCGGCCGATGCGCCACTGTCGTCCATCCGGGGCGATGCGCGTGATATGGCCCTGGTTGGACGACGTGAACACCGTGCCGTCTCGGAACGCGAGCACGTTCTCCGGGCGGGCGAGGCCGTGCCCGACGCGTCGCAACTCCTCGGGGCGTAGCGACAGCTGCGTGATGTCGCCCATCACGCCTGCCCCGCCGCCGCCATCTCGGGCGCCTCGGCCCCCAGCGCCTGCTTGAGCCGAGCGGTGAGCGCATCGAGCTCGGCCGACGTGCGCGCGACACCGAACACGTACTTGTCGGGCCGGATCAGCACGGCGCTCACCTCGCGGTCGGCCAGCCACCCGTCGTAGGCGGCATCGACCGCGTCGAGCACCACGGCCCCGATCGCGTCCCAGGTGGCCCGCGTCGCAGCGTCGCAGCCGGCGAGCACGTCGGCGAGGCCCGCGACCAAGAAGCGCAGGCCGACCCGGTCGTCGAGTCGCGTCCCGTCCGCCAGGAAGGGCTGGTAGGACAGCAGCCCCGCGGGCGGCGGCGCATCGCCGTGCAGGCCCGGCCCGATCGGCGGCCGCGACTCGGGTGACTGCTCGCCCTGGATCTCGGGCATCTCCCCCGCGGCGATGCGCTCGATCGCCCGGGCGATCCCATTGGAGATCTGGATCCAGATGCGCGTGTGCGGCGCCCGCTCGGTCTGGTACGTGTCCAGCAGCTCGCTCGACGCAAGCCCGCGCAGGCAGAACGCCAGCTTCCACGAGAGGTTCGCCGCGTCGCGGAAGCCCGAACACAGTCCTTGCCCCGCCTTCGGCGGCATCTGGTGCGCCGCGTCGCCCGCGAGGAACAGCCGGCCGTCGCGCCACCGGTCGGCCAGCAGTGCGTTGAACTGGTAGGTGTCCGCCCGTTCGACGATCGCCGTCTCGGGCGTGACCCACTTCTCGACGAGCTTCCAGACGGTGTCGTCGCGCTCCAGCGACTCGTCGGTCTCGTGGGCGAGCGCCTTGTACTCGATGCGCCGGCGGCGCTCGCCGGTCGGCACGAAGGTGTAGGTGCGGCCCGGTCCCGACGTCGCGTAGGTGTGCAGCTCGTCGTCGACCATCTCCCCCTCGTTGATCAGCAGGTCGATGACCACCCAGCGCTGGGTCCCCTGCAGATCTTCGAGACCGCTGCCGATGCAGCCGCGCACGATCGAGTGTGCACCGTCGCAGCCGACGACGTAGCGCGCGTCGATCGTGATGTCGGTGCCCGCCTCGATGTCCCGCGCGCGCACCGTCGCGTGGTCGGCGTCTTGCGTCACCGCGGTGACGTCCACGCCGTAGAAGGCGTCGACGAGCCGTGACGCTTCGAGGATCTCACGCATCCGCGCCTCGAACTCCGGCTGGTGGAACATGTAGTCGTAGCGCCACGCCTGGTCGCCGACGTCCTTGCTCAGCGTGGTGTGCGCGACCGAGTTCCAGTCGCTGTCGTACAGGTTGAACGGCGACGGCACGTAGAAGTCCGGCTCGAGCTCGTCGGCGACGCCCATCGACTGGATCACCCGCACCGTCTCGTCGTCCAGATGCGTCGCCCGCGGCTTGACGACGCCGAACCGACCGCGGTCGAGCAGCGCCACTCGGACGCCTTGGCGGACGAGGAGACTGGTGAGGGCGAGACCGACCGGACCCGCGCCGACCACGGCGACGTCGGTGATGCCTCGCTTGCGGGCGCTCATGCGGCCATCCTCCTGTCCGGCGCGAAACTCGCGCGAAACGCTCATGACGGCGACCACACGCGCCGCGCCACCCGGCCGACGAGCTCGAGCTTGCGCCACTGCTCCTCCTCGCTGAGCAGGTTGCCTTCGTGCGAGGAGGCGAAGCCACACTGCGGCGAGAGCGCGAGCTGCCCGACGTCGAGGAACGCCGACGCGGCGTCGATCTTGCGCAGCAGCTCGTCCTCGGACTCGAGGTCCCCGGACTTGGAGTCCACGATCCCCAGCACGACGACAGGCCCGGCGGGAACCTTGTCGAGGGCCGTGAAGCCGCCGTCGCGCTCGTCGTCGTCCCACTCGATGAGGAACCGGTCGTACGGCAAGGAGAACAGCGGCTCGGCGATCGGATCCAGCGGTCCCTCGAACAGCCAGCTCGACCGGTTGTTGCCGCGACAGAGGTGCAGGCCGTACGTGACGTCTTCGGGCAGACCCTCGACCACGAAGCGGTCGGCCCACAGGCTGCGCTCCAGCAGCTCGTCAGCGTCGATGCCGTTGGCGACCAGGCCGGCACGGGCACCCTCGTCGACGAGCATCACGTACGGCGGGAAGTCCAGCTGGATGGTATCCGCGCCGGCGTCGATCGCGTCACGGATCAGCTCCTTGAGGATGTCGAGCGCGTGCGTCTGGAGCTCCTCGACGCTGTCGTAGCCCGGGACACGCTCGTCGGCACGACGGGCAAGCGGACTGACGAACCACGACCCAGCCGGGAACGTGACCTTCACCGGTCCGTCCGTGAGCCCGGCGACGAACCGGGCCTCACGGGCCGCCGGGCTGTCGACCTTGACCAAGCGCTCCCTGATCAACGGCGAGCCGGGATACGACAGCGTCTCACCGCGCGTGTTCTGCCACGTCCGCGCGTGGCGCCCGGCCACCGCCGGCTCGAGGCCGTCGATCGCGTCGTAGAAGGAGTTGACGAACAGCGTCCGGCGGAACTCCCCGTCGGTGATCACCTCCAGCCCGGCGTCCACCTGGCGTCGCACAGCATCGGCGATCGCCGCGTCCTCGGCCGCGCGCAGCTCCGCGAGCTGCCGCTCGTCGAACCGATGCTGCGCGTTGGTCATGCCCGGCGTGTGCGCGCCGAGGCGTTCGATCGTGCCCATCAGGCCGGCCGGGCGCAACAGGCTGCCGACATGGTCGGCCCGAACGACGGAGGTCGTCGTGGTCATCTGGATCCCTTCGTTGTCAGACGCGGTCGCGGAGACGGGGTTGGCGGCCGTAACCGGCGACGACGAGCAGGATCAGGACGCCGAAGATGATCTGCTGGCGAGGCAGGTCGTAGCCCAGCCCGACGAGGATCGTCGTCAGCTCGGTGAGGATGAGCGCCCCGAGCACGGTGTGCGTGTAGTCACCGCGAGCGCCGATGAACGCGGTGCCGCCGACGATGACCGCAGTCAGCCCCTGGAACAGGTACGGATCGCCGAGCGTGGGATCGGCGCCGGCGAACCCGGCGAGCAGGACGCCGACGATGCCCGACATCGCCGCGCTGGCCGCGAACAGGCCCGTCCACACGCGGCCTGTGTCGACGAGCGCCAGGTTCGCGGCGCGCGGGTTGGCACCGGTCGCGTAGATCCAGCGCCCGACACGCATCCGGTGAAGGACGACCGCGAGCACCACCGCGAACAGGGCCCAGACGACCACGACCGGGCTGACCGGCAGGCCGAACGTCGTGGCGTTGGCCGCAACGAAGTCGGTCAGGAAGGTCGGTGCCGATCCGGTCAGCTCCGAGTGCGTCCAGACCTGGACGCCGCCCACGGCGACGGCGCTGACGCCGAGCGTGGCGATGATCGGGGAGATCGCAAAGCGGTGGCAGGCCCATCCGACCAGGCCGCCGGCCACCGAGCAGAGGACGAGCACGACGGCGAGCGCGGGGACGAACGGCCAGCCGCGGGCGCCGCACAGCTCGCTGATCACCGTCGCGCCGAGCACGATCATGCCGGGCACGGAGAAGTCGAGGGCGCCGACGATCACCACGAGGGTCTGGCCCGCGGCGGCGAGGCCGAGCAGCGCCGCGAGCACGAGCATCGACCGGATGCTGAACTCGGAGGTGAACCCGGAGATCGCGATCGCGCCGTAGGCGGAGAGCGCGACGAGCGCGACGATCTGCAGCAGCGGCGCCCGGCGCTGCAGGGCGCCCAAGCGGGTGAGTCCGGGCCTCATGCGGCCAGCTCCCCTGTCCGGCTGCGGTAGCGCAGCGTCAGCGCCCCGAGCAGGATGCTCACGAGCAGCATCAGGCCGTAGACGACGTTGAGCCAGTTCGCGGCGACGCTGAGCGAGCCCAGCAGCGACTGGATCAGGTACAGCGAGCACGCGCCGAAGAACGCGCCGGTCAGGCCGCCGCGGCCGCCGATCAACGGCACGCCGCCCAGCGCGACCGCCGTGAGCCCGACGAGCACGTAGAACGTGATCGACCCCGACTGGGAGCTCTGCACCACCGCGGTCAACGCGATGCCGGCGATCGCCGCGAAGAGCCCACCGAGGGCGTACGCCGCGATCCGCGTCGCTTGGACGTCGATCCCTGCCGAGAAGGCGGTGACGTCGTTGCCGCCCACGGCGTACAGCGCGCGGTGGTACCCGGCGCGCCGCAGCACCCACCAGACGACGATCGGCGCCCCCATGAGGAGCAGCGCGCCCGGCACCGGGCCGACCATGTCGCCGAGGCTCTGCGTCCAGTTGTGGCCGGCCGACCGGCTGTCGGCGCCCACCGCGAGCGTCACGCCGGTCAGGACGAAGAGCATGCAGATGGTCGCGATGACCGGCACGTAGCGGAACGTCGCCGTCAGGACGCCGTTGACCGCGCCGACGGCGAGGCCGACGGCCAGCAGGATCGGCACCGCCACCCACGCCGAGCCGAGGCTTCCGGTGAGCAGCTGGTCGACGAGCAGGACGTTGACGAACACCGCCAGCGGCCCGACGGACAGGTCCAGGCCGCCGCCACCCGAGACGATGGCAGGCGTCGAGGCGAACGCCACCAGCGCCAGCGGCGCCAGCGTGGCCAGCTGCTGGGGCCAGTTGTCGGGGTCCCCGAAGCTCGGCTCCGCGGCGATGTTCGCCACGAGCAGCAGGAGCGACAGCGCCGCGGCGAAGAGCCAGGGGTGCGTGCGCATCGCGGTCAGCGCGCGATCAGGCATGGACCGCCTCCGTCGTCGTGGTGCGGTCGCCGAAGTAGCTGGAGACGAGCGCGCGCCGGGTGATCTCGTCGCCGGTGAGCTCGGCGAACACGGCGTGCTCGCGGAAGACGAGCACGCGATCCATCAGCTCGACGAGCTCGTCGACCTCGGTCGAGAGCATGACGATGCCGACGCCGTCGGCCGCGACCCGGGCCAGCAACCGGTACAGGTCCCGCTTGGCGGCGATGTCGACGCCGCGAGCGGGGTCGTTGAGCAGGAGGACCTGCGGGTCGGTGGCCAGCCAGCGGGCCATGATCACCTTCTGCTGGTTGCCGCCCGACAGGGTCGTGATCGGGTCTTCGGGACTGGCCAGCTTGATCGACAGCAGGTCGACCCACTGGGCCAGGCGCGCACGCGACCGGGCCGGGTGCAGCAGTCCGCCCGACGTGTCGCGGTCGAGCGTCGGCAGGGCGAAGTTCTCGCGGATGGACTTGCTGGCGAAGATCGACTCGGCGCGGCGCTCCCGCGGCACGTAGGCGATCCGCGCGCCCGCGGCGTCCTTGATCGACGCGATCTCGGCGTCGCCACGGAAGACGGCCCTGCGTGGCCCCATGCCCCACAACGCCCGGATGAACGCGTCCTGGCCCTGGCCCTCGAGGCCCGCGAGCCCGACCAGCTCCCCCGCCCGCAACGTGAAGTCGATCGGCGCGGCTCCTCTGCGGAGGACCAGCCCGCGGGTCTGGAGCAGCGGCACGCCCGCCGCGCGCTGATGGCCGCTGCGGCTGTCGACGGGCGCGAGGTGGTCGTCGCCGGTCATGAGCCGCACGAGCTCCTGCGACGTCGCCTCCTCGCGCGTCAGCGTGGCCACGGTCTCGCCGGAGCGCGTGACGGTGCAGCGGTCGCCGATCGCGGCGATCTCGTCCATGCGGTGGGAGATGAAGAGGATCGCCGACCCCTCGGCCGCCCGGCGCGCGACGATGGCGAACAGCCGGTCGCGCGTCTCGACGTCGAGCGCCGACGTCGACTCGTCGAGGACGAGCACCCGCGGGTCGCGCACGAGCGCGCGGGCGATCGAGCAGGCCTGGCGATCGCTGAGCGAGAGGGTCTCCATCGGTGCGTCCAGCGGCGGCGGGCTGTCCAGCAGCTCACCCAGCAGCCGGGCCGCCACGTCCCGCCGCGCCTCCTCGGCGCCGCCGCGCACGCCCAGCCAGACGTTGTCGACGACGGAGCGCGACTCGACGACCAGCACCTCCTGGAAGACGGTCGAGATGCCGGCCTCGAGCGCGGCGCGCGGACTGGCGAACCCGTTGACCACCCCGCCGCCGATCTCGATGTGGCCGCTGTCGGGACGGTGGATGCCCGCCAGGAGCTTGACCAGGGTGCTCTTGCCCGAGCCGTTCTCGCCGACGACGCAGTGCACCTCGCCCGGCAGTAGGTCGAGCGACGCACTGCGGATCGCCTGTGTCGGGCCCCAGGCCTTGGCCACGTTCACGACGCGGACGACGGGCGCGGGCGTGTTGTCAGTCGGGTGCAACGGCGGTCTCTCCTCCTGCGGTCCAGCCGGAACGGCGCCGCGGATCATGTGGCGGGCGGTGAAAACGCAGGCGAAACAGCGGTCGCGCCTCGGATGGGGAGATGGGATGCCAACGGCGCCGCGACGTGCGCGGCCAGCACCATCCCGACGTGATGGACGCTCCTGGCCCCGGCTGCCGCGGCGACGAACGCGATGTCGACGCCCTGGCCGCTGACCGTCAGTGCCAGACCGAGCGGCGCCGGCACCGGGCGGAACCCGAGGGTCTCGACGAGGAAGCGGGCGTCCTGGTCGGGCGTGGCCGCGCAGGACAACGTCACGTGGTCCAGCCGGGTCATCGCCGTGTCCGGCGAGCGGGCGGGCCGCGGATCCGCCTCCCACAGCACCTCATGCACGTGCCCGGACGGGCCCTGGAAGCGATACGCGGGACCGTGCCCCACGTCCCCGCGGGTCCAGCCGAGACCGCGACCCGACGCGGCCAGCGCCGTCACCGCGAGCTGCAGCGCCTGCGGGCCGCGAGCGCGCCAGGCCACATGGCCGAGCCCGTCCGCAGCGGCATCGGTGACCTTGAGGCTGTAGCTGAGCGGATCGTCGATGCCGCGCAGGTAGACGGACCGGCCATCGGCGGCGACGAACGTCAGCGCCCGACCGCTGAGGAGACCGTCGATCGCCTCAGTCGGGTCGGGCGCCAGCAGCTCGACGTGCGCGAGATGCGAGACGAGCGGGCTGACCATCGTCGCCCGCGCCCGCCTAGCGCTTGACCGTTCCCTTGAACACGTACTTGCCGCTGGGAAGGTCTCCGGTGAACGTGCCGCCACCGGTCAGGCCCTTGAACTTGCCGGTGCTCTTGCCCTTCGTCACGGTCCACGTCCCGCGGACCTTGGAGCCCGAGATCTTGCTGTTGCCGACCGCGATGATGGTGCCGCCCTTGAACGTCCACGTGTAGTTCGTCACGGGGATCTTCAGGCAGCACTTGCCCTGCTTGCCCTTGCCGAACGTCCCGTCGAGCGCCGACGTGATGTCCGTGAACGAGCTCGGGTGCTTGGCCTTGGCGGTGATCGTCACCTGCTGCGACTTGGCGGCGACCGCCTGCGGCGCTGCAGCCACGGCGGTGGCCAGCATTGCCGCTCCAACCAGCATGAGCCGACGCTTCATGGGGGTCTCTCCTTCCTCCGATGGGGTCGGCGTACGGTGAATCGCGGCGTGAAAACGCGTGCGAAATCCCCGTTTCGCCGCGGTTTTCGGGCGGCGCGTCAGCGTCCCGGCATGGACCTCACCGCCACCCACCACTGCGAATCGGTCGGATCGCTCCTGCGTCCCGCGAGCCTCGTCGCGGCGCGCGCCAGGGCCCGCGCCGGCAGCTTCGACCCGTCCGACCTGCAGGCCACCGAGGATGCGGCGGTCGACGAGGCGATCGCGATCCAGACCGACGCGGGGCTGGAGGTCATCACCGACGGCGAGATGCGCCGCGACATCTTCTTCGACCACTTCGTGCGCGGGACGACGGGGCTCAGCCGCGGCGTCGCGCAGACCGTCGCGTTCCGGCCCGCCGCGGACGACGCCGCGCCGTTCGCCGTCGACGTGCCGTTCGTCGTGACCGAGCGGCTGCGCGCGGCCGGATGTCCGGCGAGCGAGGAGTACGCCTACGCGGCGCAGCGAACCGCGCTACCGGTGAAGGTGACCCTGCCGAGCCCGATGATGGTCTACGCGTTCTGGCACCCGCAGCTGTCGCGCGACGCGTACGCCGACCCGTTCGACCTCGCGCGCGACGCCGCGGCGGTCATCGCCGGCTGGATGCGGGACCTGGCCGACGCCGGCTGCACCCACATCCAGATCGACGCGCCCGAGCTGGCCGAGGTCTTCGCCGACCAGACCGTCCGGGCGGACTATCGCGCCCGCGGGATCGATCCGGCGGCGATGATGGACGTCGGCACCGAGCTGCTGGCCGGGCTTGGCGACCTGCCGCTTCCTGGCGTGGTGCGCAGCGTCCACGTGTGCAAGGGCAACGGCACGCAGTCGTTCATCGCGACGGGCAGCTACGACGCGTTCGCGGAGATGGTCTTCGCCCGCGCGACGGGCTTCGACGCGTTCCACCTCGAGTACGACGACGAGCGCTCGGGCTCATTCGCCGCGCTGTCGCACCTCCCCGACGACAAGCTGGCGGTCCTCGGCCTGGTCTCGACGAAGTGGCGCACCCTCGAGAACCGCGACGCGCTGATCGCGCGGATCGATGACGCGAGCCGCTTCCACCCCAAGGAGCGACTGGGCATCGCGACGCAGTGCGGCTTCGCGTCGGCCGCCGAGACGGCGGCCGACCGCAAGATCACGCCGCAGACGCAGAGCGCGAAGCTGCGCCTGGTGGCGGAGGTCGCCCGGTCGGTCTGGGGCTAGCGGCGCAGCTGCTCCAGCAGCCGTCGCGTCCCGGGCGACGCGGTCAGGCCGACCTGCGCGAGCGTCTGCTCGCAGGCGCGATACGTCGCCAGCAGCGCGTCCGCGCGGCCCAGCGCGTTCAGAACGCGCATGCGCACCTGCCAGGCGCTCTCGCGGTACGGGTCGGAGCTGAGCACGAGCAACGCCATCTCGTCGGCCTGGCGGTAGTCACCGGCGCCGATCGCCGCCTCGGCGGCCAGCAGCCGAGCGTCGGTGACGAGCTCGTCCAGCTCGCGCCGGCGCAGCGTCGCCCACTCCGACGCGACGCCTTCCAGGAACGCGCCGTGCTCGGCGATCCGCAGGGCCTCGCGCAGGGTGTCCAACTGCTGGTCGCCGGGCAGCTCGGACGCAGCGGCCAGCGCGTAGACCAGGCGCTGGCTGTCGCTGGAGAACTCGCCGGGCGCGAGCCGCACCTCATCGCCGTCGTTGTGGAGCATGTCCTCGTCGGGCAGCACCTCGCGCAGCCGGTTGATCGCCTGGCGCAGGTAGGAGCGCGACGACAGGTCGGCGCGGCCGTCGAACAGCGCGTCGAGCAGCTCGGTCCTGGTCGCTCGCTGCCCGGGGCGCCCGATCAGGAAGGCCAGCAGCTCGAGGCTCTTGGCGATCCTGGGGCGCACGGTCTCCCCCTCGACGACGAGGACCGGCGTGCCGAGGTCGCGCAGGAAGCCGCGGTGCTCCGGCGGGGCGACGGGCACATGAGGCGGCGCCAGCAGCGCGCGCCCGAGGCGGTGCCACTCGCTGATCAGGCCCGGCTCGGCGTCGATCTGCCGCGCGACGACGTCCGGGAAGTCGCGCAGCGCCGACAGCAGCCGATGGTGGGAGCCCAGGCGCTGGCTCGCGCGGAGGGCCAGGTCGGCGGCCGCGTCGGCGCGATCTTCGTTGCCCAAGCGCCACTCGGCCTCCGACAGGTAGACGCCGATGAGCGGAAGCTGCACCAACCGGTCGCGCTCGGACAGGCGCTCGGCGGTCGCGCGCAGCAGCACGACGGCCTCCTCGTCGTTGCGCTCCAGCAGGAGCGTGAGCCCCTTCCAGACGGCGTGCTCGTCGATGACGTGCTGCACCGAGCGCCCTGCGGGATAGCGTTCCAGTTGGTCGAGCGCCGCGCGCGCCTGGTCGGGGTCGCGGCGCAGCCGGAGGGCGAGCTTGGCCTCCAGCGCAAGGTGCATCGCCTTGAAGAAGCCCGACCCGGTCGCGGCCACGCGTTCTCGCCCGGCGATGTGCTCGCGCCAGGCAGCCGCGGCCTGGCCGGTTTCGAGCAGCAGCTCGACCCGCGTGAAGCAGTCCAGGAACATCGGGCTCAGGCCCACGTCGCGCGCCTCGTCGCTCAGGGCGACGGCCTCGTCGATCCGCCCGAGCGCCATCAGCGTCGAGATGCGCCACGGCCGATGCACGGCCTCGACCCACGGGGACGGGTGGCGCTCCAGGAGACGGGTCAGCCGCCCGTGCGTCCAGTGCAGACGCAGCGGGATGGTGTCGACGGGGCCGCCGCAGGCCGGCGGCTCGTCGGCGTATCGGGCGCCCCAGTCGATCTGCTCGACGGCGTTCGCCCACCGCAGGACCCGAACCGCGGGCCCCTGCTGGGCTCGATCCAGCAGCGCCTCGGCGTCCTCGTAGCGCTCCGCGAGCCAATAGCACATGGCCACGAGCGCAGCGAGATCGGGGTCGTCCCCGACGCTGTCGCCCATCAGGCGCACGAGCCGGTCGCTGACCCGGGTCCCGCGCGCGTAGTCCTCGCGGCCGACCGCGACCATCAGCTCGGCGGTGGCCAGGCGCTGCGACGAGCCTCCCGGGTGCGGGGTGAGCGCGGCGATCCAGCGCTCGGCGACGGTCAGGTCGAGGCGCTCGAGCACCGGCCCGATCGCCTCCTCGGCGACCTCGACGGCCTGGTCGAGATCGCCGAGCTCGATCAGCAGGTCCGTCGCGTCCTCCAGGCGCCCCTCGTCGCGCAGGAGCGCGACGTACCGCCGGCGCAGCTGCGTCAGCTCGCCGTCAGGCCGGCGTGCGAGCAGCTCTAGCAAGTACTCCCGCAGGCGCGGGTGGAACCGGATCGAGCGACGCTCGTCGTTCCAGGTCGCCGGCAGGTGCAGCGCCCGGAGCTCGCCGAGGCGCGCGCCCGCGTCGTTCACGCCGAGCGCCTCGCTGCGGCGGACGTTCACCTCGTCGCACAGCGCGGTGCGGATCAGGAAGTCGCGCTGGGCGTCGTTGAGGTCGGCGAGGATGTGCGCCGCCAGGTAGCCGTGCAGCGGATCGGCCTCGCCGCCCGCCCCGTAGACGTGCTGCTCGGAGCGCCACGCCTCGAACAGCACACCCGTCACCCAGCCGCCCGTCGCGGCCACGGCGCCCTCGGCGTCGAGCACCACGCCGCCGCGCAGGGCGAGCGCCTCCCGCGCCTCGTCGACCGTGAACGCCAGGTCGGACTCCCCCACGCGGATCGCGTCGGCCCACGCCGTGGTCGAGTGGGTCTCCAGCGCGACCTCGCGCCGGCTGCAGATGATCGTGTGCAGCGAGCGGGGCGCGTAGCGCAGGAACGCGGCGACGACCGCGAGGGCCTTCGGCGCCTCCGCGATGCGCTCGAACTGGTCCAGCACCACGACGGCCGGGCGGTCGGCGACCGCGTCGGCGAGCAGGGCCGCCGCCTCGACGTGCGGCGTGCGGGCGACCAGCGCGCCGCTGGCCACGCCGTTGAGGTCCGGATAGACGCGCCCGAGCGTCGCCTCCAGGTAGCTGAGCAGCCGCCCAGGCGCGCCGTCCGTGGCATCCAGCGTCAGCCACACCACCGGCATGGGCGCGCTCGACAGCGCTTCGACCACCGCCGTCGTCTTGCCGGCACCCGCCGTCGCACAGACCCACACGACGCGGTGCGTCTGTGCGAACTCGGCGAGCTGCGCGGCCAGCCGCGGCCGCGGCACCCAGCGCCGCGGCAGGTCGGGGGCGATCAGCTTGCCGTTGATGATCACGCGGCCAAGCGTAGACACGCGCAGCGACGGTCGCACCTGCTCGTTTCGCGTTCGTTTTCGCTGCCTGCGGCACAGTCGCCGCGTCCTGCGCACCCCTGGGGAGAGACACGATGGATCGGTCGAAGTCGCTATTGCTGGCCACCTGCCTTGCCGCGCTGACGTGCGTGCTCGCAGCCTGCGGCGGGTCGGTGCAGTCCGGCGGCTCCGCAGCGAGTGGCACAACCGCGGACGTCCCCGTCGAGCCGCCCGACTCGGGATGCGGCAGCTTCACCGCGCCGGCGGTGAAGGACCCGGACGGCATCGTCGCGCAGCTGCCGGCCGACCTGCGCGCGCGTTACGCGGGCTACCCGTACACGGTGCGCAAGAGCGCCTGGAGCGACTGGAAGCCCAAGCACGACCCGCCCTACACCGTCGGCGTGCAATGGGCCCAGCTGTCGACCGACTTCCAGGTCCAGGTGTCCAAGGCGCTCGTCGAGGACTTGAAGAAGAACCCTGACATCGGCGACGTCATCTTCCAGAGCACCGGCAACAACCTCGACGTCGGCCAGCAGCTCGCGCAGACACGCGCCATGCTGCTGAAGAACCCCGACCTGATCATCCTCGAAGAGCTGCAGCCCAACGCGTTCGAGGGCGTCATCGAGGAAGCCGGCGAACGCGGCATCCCGGTGATCGTGCCGGTCGACTCGATTCCCTCGAAGTACGCGGTCAACGTCAACTACAACGTCTGGCAGCAGCCGGCCGCCTCAGCCTCGGTCCTCGTCCGCCGGATGGGTGGCAAGGGCAACCTGCTCGAGGTTCGCTCCATCCCCGGCGTGGGCGCCGACGAGGCCGCCGCCAGTGCGTACGACGAGGTGCTGAAGCACTGCCCGGGCATCAAGAAGGCGGGGACCGTGTACGGCAACTTCGTCGTCGCCACGGCGAAGTCCGAGACGCTGAAGTTCCTCGCCACGCACCCGCAGCAGATCAACGGCGTGCTGCAGACGGCGGTGATGGCGCCGGGGATTCTCTCGGCGTTCGAGCAGAGCGGTCGCCCGGTTCCGCCCGTCCAGGACGTCACGGTCATGAAGGGGTCGTCGGCGTACTGGCTGAAGCACCGGCCGGAGTACCAGGGCGTGGGCATGGGCTTCGGGATCACCGACTTCGCCCAGACGGTCGCCGACATCGCCGGGCGCATGCTCGACGGCGACGGGATCCGGACGACCGACGTGGTCGGCGACGCGCCCGTCGTCACCGATGACAACCTGAAGGACTGGTCGGACCCGTCGTGGACGGAGCAGACGACCGGCGTCGCCCCTGGCCCGCCAGGGAGCTACATGAAGCCCGGCGAGCTGGACGCGTTCTTCAGCCGGGGCAGCTGACCGTGCGCCTCGCTTCCTACCGCGCCGGCGGCGACACCGCCGCCGGCGTCATCACCGCCGGCGACCGGATCGTCGCCGTGGCCGACGTCGACCCGTCCCTGCCTTCCACGATGCGCGAGCTGCTGGAGCTCCCCGATGGTCTGTCCCGTCTGGCGGCGCGCGCACCGCGTGCGGGAGCGGGCATCCCGGTCGACGAGATCGAGTTCGCCCCAGTCGTGCCGGATCCGCGCGCGATCTGGTGTGCCGCGCTCACCTATCGCTCTCACGTCACGGAGGCACCGGGTCGCGGCGCGCCGGCCTATCCCCTGTTCTTCCCGCGCGTGCCCGAAAGCCAGGTCGGGCACCGCCAGCCTCTTGTGATTCCCGCCGTGAGCGATCGTCTCGACTACGAGGGCGAGCTGGCGGTCGTGATCGGCCGTCGTGCACGGCACGTGCCGGTCGACCAGGCGCTCGACTACATCGCCGGCTACGCCTGTTACAACGACGCTTCGGTCCGAGACTGGCAGAGCCACACGCCACAGATCGCGCCGGGCAAGAACTTCGCCGCGACCGGACCGCTCGGTCCCTGGCTGGTCACCGCGGACGAGTTCGGCGACCCGTACGGGCATCGCATCGTGACGCGCGTCAACGGCGACATGCGCCAGGACGAGGCCATCAGCGCGCTGCTCTTCAGCATCGAGTACCAGATCCACTATCTCTCGACGATGCACGCGCTGTTGCCCGGCGACGTGCTCGTGACCGGCACCCCCGGTGGCGTCGGGATGCGTCGCGACCCCGCCGTGTTCCTCGCCGCAGGCGATGTCGTGACGGTCGCCATCGATGGCATCGGCGTCCTCGAGAACGTCGTTGCCGCGGAGATCCCCGAGGCGCCGCCCACCTGGCGCCCTGTCAGCTCCCAGGAGGCTGCCACGCGATGAACCACGTCCTGCAATCGGCGCGGATGCGCGTGCCGGACCTCGCCGCCTCGGTCGAGCACCTGACCGCGATCCTCGGCGTGCACGAGACACGCCGCGACGCGACGTCCGTCGCGCTGGCGCTGCCCGGGCAGCCCGCCTGCCTGGAGCTGGCCACAGGGCCCGCGTCCATCGAGTCGATGACGCTGGCAACCGAGCCTGAGAACCTCGCGGAAGTCGCGAACCGCGCCGCGCGGCACGGGGTCGAGTTGCTCCACCGAGACCCGCAGTCGCTTGGGCTCATGGCGCCGCACGGCGTCGTCGTCGAGCTCGAGGTCGCCGCAGCACCGACAGCCAACACCGAAGCCCGCCAGGACGGTCCGGTGATCGACGCGATCGATCACCTGAGCTTCACGGCCTGCGACCTGGACGGCGCCGTGCGCTTCTTCTGCGACGTCCTCGGCTTCCGGCTGTCGGATCGCGTCGGGGAGGCCCGTTACTGGCTGCGGTGCAACAGCAACCATCACACCGTCGCCTTGTTCGCCGGCGACGACGGACTGCAGCACTACGCGTTCGCGGCGCGCGACGTCCGCGAGCTCCAGCGCCTGGGAGACGCGCTCGCGACACGCGGTCAGAACTTCCTCTGGGGAATCGGCCGACACGGGCTTGGCGAGAACGTGTTCAGCTACCACCTCGATCCCGCCGGCGCGATGCTCGAGGTCTGCAGCGACATGGTGCAGATCCCCGACGACGGCTCATGGTCGATCGGGGTCTGGTCGCCCGACACCACGGCGTCGGCGATTCGCTGGGGCCAGCTGCCGCCGCCCGAGTTCCGCTCCACCACGATCCCGACCGCGGAGACGGCGCGAGCATGACCCACCAGCTCTACGACGTCCTCGTCATCGGCGCGGGGCCGGTCGGCAGCACCGCGGCGCATCTCGCGGCTCGCCACGGTCTGCGGCCCCTGCTCGTGGACCGATCCTCCGACGTGTTCCCTCTCCCCCGGGCGATCCACTTCGACGCGGACATCATGCGCATCTTCCAGTGGGCCGGCCTGGCCGGCCGGATCGAGCCGCTGACCCGCGCGACGACCGGCGGGGTGCACCTCGGGGTCGACGGGGAGCCGATCCGCAGCTTCCGCGTCGGCACGGAAGTCGGGGACCTCGGCTGGCGGCCGCACTACATGTTCTTCCAGCCTGAGCTGGACGGCCTCCTGCGCGACGCCGCCATGCAGAACCCGCTGATCGACGTCCGCCTGGGCTGGTCGGTCGAGACCGCACGCGAGACCGAGGACGCGGTCGAGGTCACCCTCCGCGGGCGTCCGGGCGAAACGACCGTCGCCCGTGCCCGCTACGCGATCGCCGCCGACGGCGCATCCAGCGGCGTGCGAACGCAGCTCGGCCTCGGCCTCGATGACTACGGCTTCGAGGAGCCGTGGGTGATCGTCGACGGCCAGGTGCCTGACGCGGACATGGGTCCCGACCACACGATCATGTACTGCGATCCGCAGCGTCCCGGCACGTACATCCCCGGCCCGGGTCGCCACCGGCGCTGGGAGTTCATGCTCCTGCCCGGCGAGACGGATCAGGAGGTCAGCGGCCCCGACGCGATCCGTCGCCTCGTCGGGCCTGTCACACCGTGGCTGGACGTCGACGACCTCGACGTGGGCCGGGTCGCCGTGTACCGCTTCCACGCGCTCGTCGCCGAGCAGTGGTCGACGGGCCGCCTCTTTCTCGCCGGTGACGCGGCCCACCAGACTCCGCCCTTCTACGGCCAGGGCATGTGCCATGGCATCCGCGACGTCCGCAACCTGCTGTGGAAGATCGCCGCCGTCCTGGGCGGGTCCGCACCGCCGGATCTGCTGGACACCTACCAGGAGGAACGCGAACCGCACGTGCGAGCGATCATCGACGCTGCCGTCACCAACGGCCGCTACATCTGCACGCTCGATCCCGAGGCGGCGTTGCGCCGCGACGCTGAGCTGCGCGAGCGGATGAACCGCGGCGCCGACGCACGCGCGTTCCGCGAGATCATCCCAGGGCTCACCGCCGGCGTCCTGGACCACGACGGAGACTCCGAGGCCACCGGCCTGCTCTTCGTGCAGCCGACCGTCACCACGTCCGACGGCGGTGAGCATCTCATGGACGACCTGCTCGGCGACGGCTTCGCGTTGGTCTCGACCCGCGCCGGCGTCACGGGCCCGGAGATCGATTGGCTGACCAAGTCACTCCGTGCGCGCGTCGTGCTCGTCGACGACGCGCTGGACTCGTCGGGCGCGGTGGCCCGCTGGATGACCGAGTTCGGCTGCGTGGCCGCCCTCGTGCGACCGGATCGCTACGTCTTCGGCGTTGCGACCGACCGAGACGACATCCCTCGTCTGATCGCGTCGCTGCGCGCGGGCATCGCCGACGATGTCATCCCGGCGGAGCGCTGACGCATGGCTGCCTCAACGCCGAGCACGGCGGTCCTGACTGCGGCTCTGACCGGACCGATCGCCACCAAGAACGACAACCCCCACCTGCCGACGTCGCCCGAGGAGATCGCGTCCGAAGCCGTCGCCGCCCATGCCGCCGGTGCGGCGATCGCCCACATTCATCTCCGCGACGAACACGGACGCCCGACCGCCGACCTGGCGATCGCGCAGCGGACGCTCGATCTGATCGCCGCGTCAGGCAGCGACGTCCTGGTGCAGCTCTCCACCGGGGTCGGCTTGACGGTGCCCTACGAAGAGCGCATGCGGATCGTGGAGGCGCGCCCGACGATGGCGACGCTCAACGTCGCGACGATGACGTTCGCGACCGGAGAGTTCCGCAACCCGCCCGATGGAGTGCGGCGGCTCGCCGCGCGGATGCGCGAGCTCGACGTCAAGCCAGAGCTCGAGATCTACGACCACGGTCATCTCGAGATGGCACTGCGCCTGCTCGACGAAGGGCTGCTCGCGCCGCCGCTGCAGTTCTCGATCGTGCTCGGTGTCCACGGCGGCGCGACGGCCACGCCTCGCAACCTCGTCGCGCTCGTCGATCACCTTCCTGACGACGCCGTCTGGCAGGTCATCGGCATCGGGCGCAGCAACCTCGCGATGACCGCGATCGGCCTGGCCATGGGCGGCAATGCCCGCACCGGCATGGAGGACACGCTCATGTTGCGTCGCGGCGAACCCGCGACCGGCAACGCCTCGCTCGTCGAGCGTCTTGCCGCGGTGGCACGCGCGATCGAGCGCGAGCCGGCGACCACGCTTGAGGCCGCGCGACTGCTCGGCCTCCCTGCACCGACGACATCCTGACGGAGGAGAACCACATGTCCCGTAGAGCCCACCTCGTCGGCGCGTGGCCCGGCCGCAACCCGGAACACGCGATGGAGACCGCTCTCAATCATCTGGCGCCCTTCCTCGACCGGATGAGCGACGGGGAGACCGGCGACCGAAGCCTGTGGGTCACCGCCGGCATCGACACCTTCCGCGCCAACCCTGACGTCGAGATGGTCCACGACGGCGGGTGGACCTCCTACGAGGACATGGCGCTCTGGACGGTCAAGGACGGCCATTCGCTCGACCCCGACAACATCACGCTCCACTACCGCAACGCGTTCGAGCGCAGCTACCCGGCGTTCCGCGTCCTGCGCGAGCGCTTCGAACGGCCCGACCTGCGGTTCCAGGTCGGCATCCCGGCGCCGATGGACCTCGCCGTCTACACCTTCGGCCCCGCCGCCTTCGGCGACCCGTCGATCGTCGGCGCCTGCGCGGCAGCAACCCTCCGCGAGATCTCCGAGATCCACGCCATCGCGGGCGACGATGTCGTCTTCCAGATCGAGACGGTCCTGGCCCTCGTCGCCGCGGCCCGCGAGCCAGATCCCGCCGCCCAGGCAGAAGTCGCGCGCCAGTTCGCCGGCGGACTGGTCGACTTCGTCAGCGGCGCGCCCGACGGAACCCACTGGGGCATCCACCTGTGCCTCGGCGACTTCCACCATCGCGCCTACGGCAACATGACTGACACCGGCGCGCTCGTCGCGCTCTGCAACGAGCTCGCGGTGAACTGGCCCTCCGGTTGCACCCTCGACTACATCCACGTCCCGTTCGCGGCGGCCGCGGAGCCGCCTGTCGACGATGAGGCGTTCTACGCGCCACTGAGCGACCTGGACCTGCCCGACGACGTGCGATTGATCGCCGGGTTCCTCCACGAGAAGCTCGACCACCAGGCCCACAGGGACCTGCTCGCCCGCATCGAGGGCTACGTCGGCCGCGAGGTCGACATCGCTGCCGCCTGTGGCCTGGGCCGCCGGGATGACCCCAACGAGGCCTTCGTGGCGATGCGTGAGACCGCCGCGCTCATCAACCAGCCACGATCAACCCGAAGGGGAAGATCCCGGTCCTCGTGGCCGACGGCCGGGTCTTGACCGAGACACCGTCGATCCAGACCTAGGATCTACGGGAAGGGGCCATCGACGAGCCGCATCATGCGCGCGCTGGAGTACCTGGACGCCGGCGGGAAGTCGCCGGACACGCCGGCTCCGCCGAACGCCTGGATGGCACGGTCCAGCACGCGGCACGCCATCCGGGCGGCGACCACCTTGATGGCGGCGATCTCCTTCTGGGCGACGGCGAAGCCCGCCCCCTGCACGCCGAGCAGGTGATCCTTGGGGACGCGGACGTCCTCGTAGCTGACGACCGGATGACCCGCCTGGTCGTCGTAGCCGAACACGGTGAGATGACGCTCGACGGTGACCCCGGGCGCGTCGAACGGCACCAGCACCATCGAGTGCCGGGCGTGCCGGGGGCCGTCGGGGTCGGAGACGCCCATGACGATCGCGACGGCGCAGCGCCGATCGCCGGCGCCGGTGCTCCACCACTTGCGCCCGTTGATCACGCCGCGTTCCTGGCCACCAACACCTCGTCGATCCCGATCGCCCAGCTCGCCTCTCAGTGACCCGACGCCGGACGGCGTCGATCGCTACGACCGCAGGCTCGGCTACCTGACGCTCGTCGACGGCTGGAGATTGGGGCCGCTCAGGGCGCATCGGCTCGTACATGCGACGCACCGGCGTTCAGAATCGGCGCTCGAGCTGGCTCCCGGCGCTTCACCAATCCGTCTCCGTCTGCCGCGCCTGCCCGCTCGCTGAGCGTCCGTCACGGGACGCCGTTGAGAGCGTCGACCGCGTGCAAGAGGCCGCCCTTCCGGTGGGAGTTCACGGCCTTGACCGCGTCGGACGGCCGAGGAACGCGGTCGGGCGTCACCCAACGTGCGAAGTTCTGCGTCGCCACCTCGTCCTGCCCCACAGCTGGAATGGGACCAGACCCGCAGGGCCGACTCCACGCGCTGCTATCACACCACCCGAGCGCTGACGCCCCGCTGACCGACATCCTGCAATGGCGCGACAGGACGAGCTGCCGCTACCGATCGGGCGAGAGCACCGACAATCCGGCGGCTCGTGCCGCCGTGGCGAGCTCGTCGTCGTAGGTCACGATCTCGTCGCAGCCGACGCGCAGGGCCACCGCCAGATGGATGGCGTCGTTGGATCGCAGCGGAGCGTGGGTTCCGGCGGCGAGCAGGTCGCCGCGGATGAGGTCAACCAGGCTCACGACGTCCAGCACAACCTGCACCGTGGCGAGGTCGACGGCGTCGGGATGACGCCCAGCGGCGCAGTGCATCTCGGTATGCAGCAGCCACGACGCGACCAGCCGGCGGTCATCGCGCGACGACAATTCCCGGGTGAGCGCATCGGATTGCGGCTCGTCGACGATCAGCTTCATCGCCGCCGAGGTGTCCAGGTAGGCGGTCGTCACCAGCGACCGCGAACGTCCGCGACGATCGCGTCGCTGCGCGTGCCGCCCTTGCGCCGCACGACGGACCGGAGGCTGGCGACCGGGCGCCGTGCCGGACGCACCTGCCCACGCGCGAGAAGATCGGCTAGCGAGTCGGTGCTCGGTGGCACGATCAGCGCGGCGACCTCGCCGTGATTGGTGATCTGGATCGTCTCGCCGTCGGCCACGCGCCGCAGGATCTCGCCACTCTGGTTGCGCATCTCGCGATGGGTAACGGTCCGCATGTAGCACAGCGTAGCGCGCCGTGCGCGACCGTAACTGGGCCCTGATTCCCGAGCACGGGAGACTGCCAGCCCGGCCACGGACCGGGCGCCCCGATCAAGGCGACCCGGCTCTTGGTTGTGAGCCGCTGCGCGCGCCGCTGTCATTCGGTCGGGATCGGCAGGCCGTGCATGCGAAGGAACGAGAGCTTGTCCCAGTAGCCACGCTGGAAGGCGATGCGTCCGTCGCGGACCGTGAAGAAGCCGCAGCCGCGCAGTCCGAGCGGGTCGCGCCACTCGAGGATCGCGACTTCGCCGGCCTCATGGACGACTTCGGGTAGGCAGGTCATCTCGGCGGACGCGAACTCCCGGCGAAACATGTCGCGGATCGCCAGCCGCCCCTCGACCGGTCGCTCGGCGACTTGATGGTTGATGGCGTCGTCGTGGTAGAGGGCGGCGAGCGCATCGGCATCACCGGCATTGAAGAGCTCCACCCAGCGCTCGACCACTTCTTTCGGGCTCATGCCGACAGCATTTCATCGGGCCGTCCTCGCGGCTCAGCGGTGGGTCGCCGATGGCGTCCTCGATGTGCTCGGTCAGGCGGCGACCGACACACCCGATCAACGAGCGATCACTGCCCGGTGATCACGCCAGCCTCGTCGTGGGCGGCAAGCTGCTCACGACACGCTCGCGGAACTGATGATCGCGCGTTCGCCCAACTGCTCATCGAGCGTTCGGGTCGCATGCGAAGCGACTGCGGCAGCGGTTGTCCGGCGCCGCGCCGTGCGGCAGGCGAGCGGCCTCGCTTTTGGCCTCGCCGCTCGAGGCCAATCCCATGTGGTGGCCCCCGTCGTAGTACCGACACGATGTCGATTCCCCTCCGAGCCACCGACGCGCCGCCCCCGCGCTGGAGCTGGCTCGCGGCGCGCGGCCTGGGCGCGCTGGCGCTGCTGGCCGTCGGCGCCGTCCACCTCCAGCAGTACGACGGGCCCTACCGCGCGATCGACCCGATCGCCACGCTGTTCCTCCTCAACTTCGCTGGCGCCACCGTCCTCGGCCTCGCGTTGCTGGCCCCGCTGGAGCGCGCGTCCCGCCGCTGGGGCGGCGCGCTGCTCGCGCTCGCCGGGCTGGGCGGCGTCGCCTTGGCCGCTACCTCGTTCATCTTCCTGGCCGTCAGCGAGCACACGACGCTCTTCGGGTTCCACGAGCCCGGCTACGACCCCAGCGCGATCGCCGCCTCGCGTGTCACGGAGGTGGCCACGGTGCTGCTCCTTGGCGCCTACCTCGTCGCGCGCTTCGCCTTCCGCGTGCGGATCCGGCGCTGGTAGGCGCCCGCGCTCAGCCCACCTGAGGATCAGGTCCCCCCTCGCGAGCTAGCTTCGCGGTTCGCCGCCGAGGCGAACAAGGTCATCGGCGCGCAGGTGATGCGTGCGCCACGACGCCGTGGCCACGACGGCGACCACCCACGCCGTGACGATCCACAGATACGTGTGCGGGCCGAGCACGTCATGCAGCGTCCCGAGCAGGAAGGTCGCCAGGACCACGAGCCGGCCGAGGTGGCCCCAGCGCCGCGTCGCCAGGACCACGACGCGGGTCCCGGCGAGGTACATGCCGACCCCGATGCACAGCAGCCAGTAGGCGGCGGCCGGCGGCGCATGATCGAGCAGCAGTCCGATGCCGGCGGCCGCCAGCAGCAGGCCGAACGCGGGTACTTGATGGCCGACCGCGAAGAGCGTCCGGGCCACCGTCGGCGAGCCTCCGGACAGGCTCAGGACCCGGAGGTTCAGGTCTGCGGCTCCGTCGAAGTACAGCCACCACAGCGCGGCGGCCAGGATCATCGCGGAACCGAGCGCCGCCCACGGCCCCGCGCCGCTGATGCCCCCGTCGGCGGAGGCCTGGCCCGCCTCGACGACGACCTCGCCGAGCAGGATGATGAGGAACAGCCCGAAGCGCTCGGCGAAGTGGTGCGCGTCGAGGGCCTCCTCGGGGTCGGCGGGCGCGAGCCGGCTCAGGTCGCGGTCCTCGCGCAGGCGCCGACGGGCGGAGCGGTCGTCCGTGAGCAGGACGCCCGACTCCCCGGCGACCGTCAGGCCCCAGAGCACGTAGCACCACGGGCTCGCCACCGCGATCGAGATGGCGAAGACCGCCGCCGACACGAGGTACGCGTGCGTCGTGCGGATTCGCAGGCCATCGCGCCGGGCCCCGCCGCCCCGGTGCGCGACGGCGAGGACGAGCCGTACCGCGGCCATGCTCGCCGCGAACGCCGCGGGGTCGCCGGTCGCGACAGGCGCGATGCCGACCGCCGCGATGCCCAGCGGCACGCTGCCGGCCAGGAACAGCAGCCGGAGGGTCGTGCCGTCCGCGCCGTGGCGGTTGTAGAGGACGGCGAAGCCGATCCACGTCCACCAGATCGCGACGAACAGCCCGAGCGCGATCCACACCGAGTCGGCCTCGGGCGCGCGGACGATCAGGTTCGACAGCTGGGCGACGGCCAGCACGACGACGAGGTCGAGGTAGAGCTCGACCCACGAGACGCGCTTGCCCTCCTCCGCCGCCACGGAGGGAACCCTACGAGGACCCGCTGCTCGTCACCAGCCTCCGGCCGGTGCCGCGGCCTCCTGCTCGTCGGCGACGTCCGCGAGCGACGACGACGCGTCGCCCGGGGCGACGCTACGCCGCCCAGCGGAAGCCGACCGCGTCGGGGCGCGGCGCCAGCGGGCTGGGCGGCAGCTCGCCCGTCGGGTCGTCCTCGTTGTAGGCGCTGGGCGCCACGTCGTTGGGCGCATCGGCGTGGAACAGCGCGGCCAGCAACTCGATCTGCCCGCGGCCGACGCCCAGCTCCCCCATCCCGCCGCCGTACATCGGCCGCCGCTCCCGCGCGCACCGCGCGTACACCTCGAAGAGCGCGCGCAGGCTGCCGATCCGCGACGGCTTGACGTTCACCACGCGCGCCGCGAGCGGCGTCGCGCCGATGTCCTGCGCGCTGTGGATCGGCGCGTCGTAGGAGACGCGCTCGACGTGATCGCGCAGCCGGCGCGCGATCTCGGGCAGGTCGTGCGGATCCTCCAGGTACGCGTCCGGGAACGCCGCGAGCACGCGGTCGTACAGCGCGCCCAGCGCCTGCGGGTCCTTGACCTCGAAGCCGTACTGGCCCTTGAAGTCGATCGTGTCGACCGCACCGGTCGCCGCGACCTCGTCGACGAGCGCAGGCGACCAGGTCGCCTCCGCGTCGAGCTTGAAGCGCACGCGCGGCGCGCGGGCGAGGCGCCGGCGCACGTGCTCGATCGAGGGCTGCTCGCCGAGGCCCAGCGAGTTGACGAAGCGCACCGGCCGCGGCTCGAGGCCGAGCACGTCGTGCAGGGCCCGGCCGGCCTGGCGCAACGCGAGGTCCAGCGCCGCCGACTCGAACGCCCAGTTGCGAAAGCGCCGCGCCCCCTCCCACTCCGGCGGCTTGGGCCACGGATCGAGCGTGGCGAGGTGATCGCAGAAGCCGGCGAGCGTCCACTCGCCCGCGAGCGGCAGCGCAAGCTGCGTCTCGTGCAGCGAGCTGCCGTCCTCGACGTGGACCGAGACGTCCTCCCCCAGCCCGTCCGCGCCGGCGCCGACCAGGCGTACGTGCGTCGTCACGCGCTGGAAGTCGTGGACGAGGACGGCGTGCAGCCGGTCGTACTCGCACGCCTCGACGACGAGCGGCAGCTCCGCCAGCCGCGGCCAGAACGATTCCATGGGAGCCATCGTCGCATCCTCTGTGCGGGTCGGTCAGCGTCGTCGACGCCGCTCGCCGGGCGGGCGGATCTCCCGCTTGAGGATCTTCCCCGTCGGCCCCTTGGGCAGCTCGTCGACGATCCAGACCTCGCGCGGGTACTTGTAGGCGGCGACGCGGTCCTTGACGAACGCGCGCAGCTCGGCGGCCGTGAGCCGTGCGCCCGGCTTGAGCGCAACCGCCGCGGCGACCTCCTCGCCGAGCAGCGCATCCGGCACGCCGATGACCGCGGCCTCGCGGACGGCGGGGTGCTCGTAGAGGACCTCCTCGATCTCGCGCGGGTAGACGTTGAAGCCGCCGCGGATCACGAGGTCCTTCTTGCGGTCGACGATCGCGAAGTACCCGTCCTCGTCGACGCGGCCGACGTCGCCGCTGTGGAACCAGCCGTCGGCGTCGATCGCCGCAGCGGTGGCGTCCGGGCGGTTCCAATAGCCCTTCATGACGTTGTGGCCCCGGATGACGATCTCGCCGAGCTCGCCGCGCGGCACCTCGGCGCCGTCGTCGTCCACCACCCGCATCTCCACGCCGTCGACCGGCAACCCGATCGATCCGGGCCGGCGCTCGCGGTCGCGGCGGTTGAACGACGCCACGGGCGAGGTCTCGGACAGGCCGTAGCCCTCCAGGATCGCGCAGCCGAAGCGCTCCTCGAACTCGCGCATGAGCTCGACCGGCAGCGCGGCGCCGCCCGACACGCAGATCCGCAGCGAGGACGCGTCGACCTCCTGCGCGCGCGGGTGGTTGAGCAGGGCCGCGTACATCGTCGGCACGCCTTCGAACACGGTGACGCGCTCGCCCTCGAGGATCGCGAGCGCGGCTTCGGCGTCGAAGCGGGGCAGGAGCGTCAGGCACCCGCCGGCGGCGATCGTGGCGTTCAGGGCGCACGTCTGGCCGAAGGCGTGGAACAACGGCAGCGCGCCGAGCGTGACGTCCGTCGCTTCGAGGCCGAACAGCTCGACGGCGACCGCGGCGTTGCGCCGCAGGTTGGCCTGCGTGAGCTCGGCGCCCTTCGGCGTGCCGGTCGTGCCGGAGGTGTAGAGGATCACCGCGGTGTCGTCGGCCCGGCGCTCGACCGTCTCGCGGACGGGCTCGACGTGGTCGAGCTGGGTGGCGAACGCGACGGGCTCGACGACCGCCACCTCGGCGCCCGCGGTCGCGGCGCCCGCGTGCACCGCTCCGTCGAGCTCGTGCCAGGCGAGCAGCACGCGCGCCCCGCAGTCGCCGAGGTGGAAGGCGACCTCGCGCTCCTTGAGCAGGACGTGCAGCGGCACGAGCACCGCGCCCGCGCGCAGCGCGCCGAAGTAGCACATGGGGAACGCCGGGACGTTGGGCAGCATGATCCCGACGCGGTCGCCCGGCCGGACGCCCTTGGCTTGCAGCAGGCCGGCCACGCGGGCAGCCGCGTCGTCCAGCTGGGCGTAGGAGAGCTCGGTCGCGCCGAGCCTGATCGCGGGGCGGTCAGGGCCGGCGGCGCTGTGGGTCAGCAGCTCGGCGAGCATGAGGCCGCGGTCCGCGCTCATGCGTCGGCCGGGACGCGGTCCCACGCCACCGCGGAGTTGCGGCGCAGCTGCTCGCGGTTGGTGAAGATGTGCTCACGCATGAGGAACTCGGCGCGGTCGGGCTGCTGCTCCGAGAGCGCGTCGAAGATCCGGCGGTGGTCGGCGACGGCCTGGCGCAGCGTGTCGATGCTCAGCAGCCGCAGGAGGTCGTCGTGCCCGCGCGGGTGGCGCGTGCGGTCGTAGATCCGCGGGATCCGCCGCGCCTGCGCGACGCCCTGGATCAGGTAGCGGTTGCCCGCGGCGGCCAGGATCAGGTCGTGGAACTCGAGGTTGGTCTCGTACCACCGGGTCGAGACGTCGTCCGAGCCGTCGTCCGCGTCGAGGATCGCCGCCGATCGCTCCAGGTTGTCGTCCAGGGCCTGCGCGGTCTCGGCCGGAAGTCCGCGCGCGGCGACCGTCCGGCACGCCATGCCCTCGAGGGCCAGGCGCGCGTCGAACGCGTCGAGGACCTCGGTGAGGCCGAAGCTCCGCACCGTGTAGCCGCTGCGCGGCGAGTAGTCGAGCAGGCCCTCGCCCGCCAGGGCCTGCAGGGAGTCGCGGACCGGCGTGCGCGACACGCCGAGCGTCGCCGCGAGCTGGCGCTCCTGGAGGCGCAGGCCGGGCTCGAGCCCCCCGTCGAGCACCAATGTGCGCAGCTTCTCGGTGGCCGTCTGCGTTGCGGTCTGCGAGCTCATGGGACGGCAGTTTGGCATGCCAGATGGCGGAATGCCAGTGGATTTGGCATGCCAGAGGATTGAGATAGACGAGCACTTCGGGGCGTCAGCTTGACACGGCACGCCACGACGAGCAGGATGGCATGCCAGAGGGCACCATCGACAGGAGGAGAGAGATGTCCCATCGATCGTTGGTCGCGGTCGTGGCCGCCGTCTCCGCCGGGCTCGCGCTCGGCGCGTGCGGCAGCGCGAGCTCCGGCGGCGACGTCAGCAAGAAGTCGGGGGTCGACCACATCCAGGTCGCCGTCAGCAACTACGGTGCCGGCGCGTACGGATTGACGCAATTGGTGGCGCAGGAGCAGGGCTTCTTCAAGCGCAACCACATCGCCGTCGATCGCGTGGTGAGCACCGCCGGCGGCGGCCCCACCGTCCGTCTGCTGCTCTCGGGCCACCTGGCGTTCGCCGACGGCGCCATCGGCGCCACCGTGCAGGCCGCGATGCACGGCACCCCGCTGAAGATCATCGCCGGGTCCAACCGCGACCTCAACGACGCGTGCGTCATCACCCGCAAGGGGGAAGGCATCACCAGCCTCAAGCAGCTCGCCGGCAAGACGCTGAGCTACTCGAACCCCGGCTCGGCCAGCGAGGCCTTCATCCGCCTTGCCGCCGCGACGTCCGGCGTGCCGGTCGACCGCTTCCGCTTCCGGGCCACGGGTGGCCTCGCGGAGGGCGTGACCCTCCTCAAGCAGCACCAGGTCGACCAGGCGTTCGGCCTCGGCACCATGTGCAGCGGCGGCGGGGAGTTCCAACCCGTCCCGTCGGCGATGAAGCTCGTGCCGAGCTTCCAGCAGACCGTCGTGATCACGACGAGCCAGATGATCCAGCGCAATCCCGACCTCGTCCGCCGGTACCTGCTGTCGCTCCAGCAGGCCAACGCCTGGATCAAGGCCCACCCCGACCAGGCCGCCGTGCCGCTGGCCAAGCTCTCCGAGCAGCCGTTGGCCGCGACGACGGCGTTCGTGAAGTCGCTCATCGAGCCGATGCACTGGAGCGTCGGGCTCGAGGCGCCGGCCTTCAACGCCGCCCTCCGAGGGATGGTGCTCGCCGGCGTGATCAAGGCCGGCACCAAGGTCCCATGGGACAAGATCCTCGACCAGCAGTTCCTGCCCCCCGGTGTCGAGCACGTCGACCCGGCCGCGCTGAGCACGCGATGAGCGCGGCGCTCCTGGACGTCGCCGGCGTCGGCCACCGCTATGGCGCGGTGCCGGCGCTTGGGCGGATCGACCTCGAGGTCGCCGAGGGCGAGTTCGTCGCGATCTGCGGGCCGAGCGGCTGTGGCAAGACGACCCTGCTGGAGATCCTGTCGGGCCTGCGCCGGCCGACGGACGGCGTCGTCCGGCTCGACGGCCGCCCGGTCGATCGCCCGCAGCCCGAGATCGGCGTGGTGTTCCAGGAGGAGTCGACCTTCCCGTGGCGCACGGTCACGCGCAATGCGGCGTTCGGGCTGGAGGCGCTCGGCGCGCCTCGCGCCAAGCGCCGAGCCCGGGTCGCGGAGATCCTGCGCACCGTCGGCCTCGCGGACTTCGCCCACGCATACCCCGCGCAGCTCTCGGGCGGGATGCGCCAGCGCGTCGCGATCGCGCGGACGCTGGTCACGCGCCCCCGCGTCGTCGTCATGGACGAGCCGTTCAGCGCGCTGGACGAGCAGACTCGGCTCCTGCTCGGGGGAGAGCTGCTGCGGATCGTCGGCGAGACCGGCGCGACGGTGGTGCTCGTCACGCACTCGATCCAGGAGGCGGCGCTGCTCGCCGACCGCATCGTCGTGCTCGGCGCGCGCCCCGCGTCGGTGCGCGAGGTCATCGACAACCCGCTGCCGAAGCCGCGCGACGCGACCGCGCTGACCACCGAGGCGTTCGCCGAGGTGACGCGGCGGGTCTGGACCCGCCTCGAGGAGGAGGCGCAGCGGGCCTACGACGCCGGGGCGGTGGCGGCGTGACCACGGCCCTGACGTCCCGCTCCAACCGCATCCGCGCGGCGCGCCTGCTCGTCATCGCCGCCGTGGCCGGCGGCTACGAGCTGCTCGCGCGCACGGTCCTCGACCCGCTGACGTTCGTGCCGCTGAGCACCGCGGTGCAGCGTGCCGCGGAGCTCCTCGGGCAGTCCTCGTACCGAAGCGACGATCTGCTGCCCACCATCGCGCAGGCGGTCGCCGCGCTCGCCGCGGGCTCGCTGCTCGGCGGACTGCTCGGCATCGCGTTGTGGCGCTGGCGCGCCGTGGACCGCGCGCTGCAGCCGTGGCTCCTGCTCGTCTACGCGGTACCGATCTTCGCGCTCTACCCGGTCTTCATCGCGCTGCTGAAGCCGGGGAGCCTGCCGGTGATCGCGGTCGCGGCGATCGGCGCGCTGCCCGCGGTCGCGGTCAACACCGCCATCGGCCTGGGCCACACTCGCCCGGTGCTGGGGAACGTCGGCCGCTCGCTCGGCCTGCGACCACATCAGATCGTGCTGCGCGTGTACCTGCCGTCGGCTTGGCCCTACGTCTTCAGCGGCATCAAGCTGGCGGCCAGCTACGCGATCGTCATCGTCATCGGAACCCAGTTCATCCTGTCGACGCACGGCCTGGGACACAGCATCGCCGAGGCCTACAACGACTTCGACCTCGAGAGCATGTACGGCTCGATCGTCGTCGCCCTTGCGCTCGCGACGGTGGTCATCGTCGCGCTCGGCGGCATCGAGCGGCGGCTGCGCCGCGAGGAGGCGACCCGATGACCGCGCCGCGGCGCGGCTCCGCCGATCTCCGGCTGTGGGACCGCGGCGGCCGCTGGCTGGTCCCGATCGTCGCGCTCGTCCTCTGGCAGATGGTCTACGCGCGCGTCGGGGAGCCGGGGCTGGCGTCGCCGTCGACGAGCGTGCGGGCGGTCGGCGACCACCTCGACGCGTGGCTCCCCGACCTCGGGGTGACGCTCTGGACGCTCGCGGTGTCGTTCGCGCTCGCGGCCGTCATCGGCGTGCTCGCCGGCTTCCTGCTCGGCCTCAGCCGCTTCTGGTTCGAGGTCTGTGCGCCGCTGCTCCTGATCGCCTACGCGATCCCGAAGATCGTCCTGTACCCGATCGTGCTGACGGCCCTGGGCCTGACGCCGCAGGCGCGGATCGTCTTCGCCGTCATGCACGGCGTGTTCCCCATCATGCTGCTCACCGCGACGGCCACGGTCAACGTGCCGGAGATCCACACCCGCGTCGCGCGCGCGTACCGCCTCGGGTTCCGGCGCCGGCTGTGGATGATCGTGCTGCCCGCGATCGCGCCGACCGTCGTTGCGTCGCTGCGCATCGGCTTCGGCGCCTGCTTCCTGGGCCTCGTGCTCGCCGAGATGTTCGCCGCCTACGACGGCCTCGGCTCCCGCCTGAGCAAGTACATCAGCACCAGCAACACCCCATCGCTGCTGGGGATCGTGCTGTTGATCAGCACGGTCGCCTTCGTGGCGACGTTCGCCATCTACCACTGGGAGGAGCGTCGCGCCATGCGCCTCGGTCGCCCCCGGGTGGAGGTCTGATGCCCTCCACCGCCACCCCCGCCCAGCGGCTCCGCGAGCTGCTCGCGCAAGAGCGCCTGCTCGTCGCGCCCGGCGTCTACGACGGCCTCTCGGCCGCGCTGGTCGCGCGCGCCGGCTTCTCCGCCGCCTACCTCACCGGCGCCGGCGTGTCCGTGACGCTCGGCCTGCCCGACGTCGGCCTCGTGACGCTGACCGAGATGGCCGCGCGGGCACGCCTGGTCTGCGGCCTCCTCGACGTGCCCGTCATCGCCGACGCCGACACCGGCTATGGGTCGCCGATCAACGTCGTCCGGACCGTGCGCGAGTACGAGCGCGCCGGCGTCGCCGCCATCCAGCTCGAGGACCAGACGTTCCCCAAGCGCTGCGGGCACCTGAGCGGGAAGGAGGTCGTCGCGGCCGAGCAGTTCGCCGTGACGCTGGAGGCGGCGGTCGAGGCGCGGCGCGACCCCGACACGGTCATCGTCGCCCGGACCGACGCCCGCGGTCCCCACGGCATCGACGAGGCGATCCGCCGGGCCCGCCGCTACGCCGCGGCCGGTGCGGAGCTGATCTTCGTCGAAGCGCCGGAGAGCGCGGACGAGCTCGAGCGCATCGCCGCCGAGGTCGACGCGCCGTTGCTCGTCAACATCGTGCCCGGCGGCCGGACGCCCCGCGTCGGCGCCGACCGCCTGGCGGCGCTCGGCTACCGCGTCGCGATCCACCCGGCAGCGCTCATGGGCCCCGCGGCGGCCGCCGCGCTGGCCTCCCTCGGCGACCTCGCCGAGCGCCCGCTCGACGACGCGGCGGACGGTCCGCAGGGGATCTTCGAGCTCGTGGGGCTGGAGGAATGGGCCGCGATCGGCGAGCGCTTCAGCCCCGACGACGTCGCGGGAGCCGTGGCATGAGCATGACCATCATCGAGAAGATCCTGGCCCGCGCCGCGCGTCGCGCGCACGTCGCGCCCGGCGACGTCGTCGTGTGCGACGTCGACATGACCGTGCTGATCGACCTGCAGTTCGCCACCATGTGGCAGACGCCGCGGCGGATCGCCGATCCCGATCGCCTGGCGATCGTCATGGACCACGCCGTGCCGGCGCCGTCGATCGTCGACGCCGACGGCGGCGTCACCGCCCGCGGCTTCGCCAGCGCGTTCGGCGTCGAGCGGTTCTTCGACGTCGGTCGCCACGGCATCTGCCACCAGGTCATCGCGGAGAACGGGCTCGCGCGGCCGGGAGAGATCCTGGCCTGCACCGACTCCCACACCTGCGCGGCCGGCGCCTACAACACCGCCGCGCGCGGCCTCGGACCCGCGGAGGTCTTCTCCATCATGTGCACCGGGCAGACCTGGTTCCAGGTCGCGCCGACCATCCGCTATGACCTGGTCGGCACGCTGCCGGACCTCGTCTCGGGCAAGGACGTGTTCCTGCACCTCGCCGGGACCTACGGCGACGCCACGAACCACAACGTCGAGTTCGGCGGCGACGGACTGGCCTCCGTGCCGATGAACGACCGGCGGACGATCGCCACGCAGGGCGCCGAGATCTCGGCGGACTTCACGACGTTCCCGGCCGACGAGCGCTGCCTCGCCTTCCTCGCCGAACGCACCGGCGACGACGCGCTCACGGCGGTGGACCCCGATCCGGACGCGCGCTATGCCGACGTACGCGAGGTCGACCTGTCGGCGCTCGAGCCGTACGTGGCGCGCCCGGGAGGGGTCGCCGACAACGCGCAGCCCGTGTCCGAGCTGGATGCGATCGCGGTCGACCAGTGCTTCATCGGGTCGTGCGCCAACGGCCAGCTCGAGGATCTGGCGATCGCCGCCGAGCTCCTCGACGGTCGCCGGGTGGCCGACGGCGTCCGCCTGATCGTCACGCCGGCCTCGCAGGGCGTCTACGCCGAGGCGCTCCACCGCGGCTACCTCGCGACGCTCGCCGACGCCGGCGCGATCATCACGAACTCGACCTGCGGCGCCTGCTTCGGGTACCACATGGGGTTGCTCGGGGCCGGCGAGGTCTGCCTGACCGCCAGCACCCGGAACTTCCGCGGTCGCATGGGCAGCCCGGACGCCGACATCTACATGGCTTCGCCCGCCACGGTCGCCGCGTCGGCGGTGGCCGGGCGGATCACCGATCCGCGGGGGGTACTGGCATGAGCGGCGCCGTCGAGGGCCGCGCCTGGGTGTTCGGCGACTCGGTCGACACGGACAACATGTACCCGGGATACGCCATGAAGCTGCCGCGCGAGGAGGCGGCACGGCACGTGTTCTACGCGCTGCGACCGGGCTGGGCGGACGCCGTCCGGCCCGGCGACGTCGTCGTGGCCGGCCGCAACTTCGGGATCGGCTCCAGCCGGCCCGTCGCCGAGCTGTTCCGCGTGCTCGGGGTCGCCGCATTGGTCGCCGAGGAGTTCAACTCGCTGTTCCTGCGCAACAGCATCAACTACGGTCTGCCCGCGGTGACGATCCCCGGCGTCACGAGCGTGGTCGCCGACGGCCAGCTCGTGCGGCTCGACGTGGCCGGCGCCACGATCACCCCGCTGCCCGACGGCGTGCCGCTGGCCGGCGCGCCGTTGCCGGACCTCGTCCTCGACGTCCTGGCCCAGGGCGGCCTGATGGCCAAGCTCGTCGCCGACGGCTACGTCGACGGTCCGGCGGAGCGGGCGGCGTGATGGCGCCGATCGACGTGGCTGCCGACGCGCGGCGCGCGCACGCGACGCTCGCCGCCGGCGGCGTCGCCCTGGTGCCGGGGGACGTCGGCTACGCGGTGATGTCCTCCACGGCCGCGGGCATGGCCACCATGTTCACCACGAAGCGGCGCGCCGCGCACAAGCGCCACGCGATGCTCGGCAACCGCGACATCGAGCGCGACGTCCACGTCCTCGGCCGGCGCGAGCGCGCGATCGTCGACGTGATCACGGGGCAGCTCGGGCTGCCCATGGGCGTGATCGCGCCCTACCGCGACGACCACCCGCTGATCCGCGCCCTCGATCCGTCGGTGCTGCCGAGCAGCACGGTGAACGGGACGCTGTCGATCCTCGTCAACGGCGGGCCGCTCATCGACGCGCTCACGGAGCGCACCGCGGCGGACGACCTGCCGGTCATGGGGTCGTCGGCGAACCTGACCGGCACCGGCACGCGGTTCCGCCTCGAGGACGTCCAGGACGAAGTCGTCGGCATCGCCGATCTCGTCGTCGACTACGGGCTGTCGCGCTACCACTGGTACGGGCGCTCGTCCACGCTCTTCGACCTCACGACGATGGAGGTCGTCCGCATCGGCGCCTGCTACGACGTGATCGCCGACGTCCTGCGTCGGCACTTCGACCTCGAGCTGCCCCCAGACCCGGGCCTCGACGCCCTGCCGTCCGGCCACCTGCGCGAGCCCGGCGCGCCGACGGGCGGTGTCCGATAAGCCCGTCGCGGCGGTGGCCGCGGCTGCGACCGATCCCGATGGGCCCACCGGTCGGCTGGCGACCTGGCTGGCCGCCGTCGGCGACGACGACGTCCCGGCGCGCGTGCGCGAGCGTGCGGCGCATCTGCTGCTCGACGGGGTCGGCTGCGGCCTGGTCGGCGCGCAGCTGCCGTGGTCGCGGATCGCGGTCGAGGCGATGACCTCCGTCGAGCCGCCGGGCGAGCACGCGCTGATCGGCTGGGACCGCCGCGTCAGCGGCCAGGCCGCGGTCGTCCTGAACAGCGCGTTCATCCAGGGCTTCGAGCTCGACGACTACCACCCCCGCGCGCCGCTGCACAGCGCGTCGCTCGTGCTGCCGGCGCTGCTGGCCACCGCGCGCGACGTCGGCGGCGTGGGTGGACGGGCGTTCCTGACGGCGGCCGTGCTGGGGTGCGAGGTCGGTCCGCGCGTCGGCCTCGCGCTGCACGGCAAGCAGATGCTCTCGCGCGGCTGGCACTCGGGCGCCGTGTTCGGCACGCACGCCGCCGCGGCGGCGGCCGGGCGCCTGCGCGGGCTGGACGCCGCGGCGTTCGAGGACGCGCTCGGGCTCGCCGGCACGCAGTCGGGTGGCCTGATGGCCGCACAGTTCGAGGCGATGAGCAAGCGCATGCACCATGGCTTCGCCGCGCGCTCGGGCTACTACGCCGCGGTCTTCGCGGCGCACGGCTACACCGGCATCAAGCGCGTCTTCGAGCGCCCGTACGGCGGCTGGCTGGCGATGTTCGGCGAGGGCCACGACCCGGACGCCACGCAGGTGGCCGCCGACCTCGGCGCGCGCTGGGAGACCGAGCACGTCGCGCTGAAGCCGTTCGCCGCGATGGGCGGACTGCAGGCGGCGATCGACGGCACGCTGGATGCCCGCCGAGCGGGCCTGGCCGTCGAGGCCATCGAGCGCATCGACATCACCCTCGGCCACGCCGTCTACCACCACGGGTGGTGGGTGCCGGAGCGGCCGCTGACCGCGATCGGCGCGCAGATGAACGTCGGCTACGTCGTCGCGGCCGCGCTCCGGGACGGCCAGGTGCTCGCTCGGCAGTTCGCGCCCGACCGCCTCGACGACGACGCGATCTGGGCGCTCGTCGACCGGACCAGGGTGCACCTCGACGAGGGCTTCGACGCTCCGGGCGGCCCGGGCGGGTTCACGACCGATCTCGTGTTCACCCTGGCCGGCGGCGAGCAGGTTCGGCGCCGGATCACGACGCCGCCGGGCGGGGCCGACCGTCCGCTCGACAACGCGGCGATCCGCGCGAAGTTCGACCGCCTCACCGAGCCGATCCTGTCGCGGACCCGCCGCGACGAGATCGCCACGCTGGTCCTGAGCCTGGACGACGACGGGCCGGTCGAGCGGTTGACGGAGCGCCTGGCCGGGACCGTGGCGTCGGTCCTGACCTGACGCGGCGGCGGCGCTCCGTCGTCCAGCGCAAGCCGACCGCGTCGGGGCGCGGCGCGAGCTTGACGTTCGCCACGCGCGCCGTCGTGGGGATTGACGATCACCCGGTCGCGGCCTACTCCCAGGTCTGTGATGAGCAACACGATCTCGATCCGACATGACGGTGAAGCCGCGACATCTCCTTGCCGCACGGGTCCTCGTGAGCGAAACGCCGACCCCTGCCCCCTTCGTGACGGGCTGGCTTCTGGCGGTCGCCCGGCTCGCGTCGTGGCGGCGCTGGTGGCGCCGCCGGCGGCTTGGCGGCCGTCCCGCGTGGGGATGCTGAGCGGCGAGGACGGGGAGGTCTCGGCTCGTGCGGCGTGATGCGCAACGGCCCGCTGATCGTCGTCGCGGTCGGGCCGGCGCGTCGTGCACCGTGGCTGCCGACGCCGTGATGGCTGTGCTGCGCGATCGCCAGGATGGCGGTCGGCGTCCCGGCGCGCGGCGGCGGGCGTGGGTGGCTGAGCGCCGGCTGGATCTGCAGGACGCGTCGCGATGGGCGCGCCAGCGGCTCCAGCACGCCGGCGGCGCGTCGCGCGTGGCGACCGGGTAGCCGAGCCACGCTTGGCCCGGGGGGATGCCGGTCGCCATCAGCGTGTTCCCCAATGACGTCATGCGCAGGTACTGCGGCGCAAGACGGGGAAACACACGTCCGGGGGACCGCCGGCGAGGCGTGGACGAGACGACAAGGCTTGCACCACGCCGCCGGCGCGCCGACAGCGTCCGGCCCGAGCGTGAGCGACACCGCAATCACCTTCGTCGTCCTGGCCGTGGCCGTCGTGGTCTTCGTCTGGGACCACCTGCCGGTCGCGGTGGTGGCGGTCGGCGTCGCGCTCGCACTGTGGGCCACCGGCGTGCTCAGCTACCAGCAGTCGCTGGCGGGCTTCGGCGACCCGGCGGTCGTCTTCATCGCCTCGCTGTTCGTCGTCAGCGAGGGGCTGGCTGCCACCGGGGCGACCGCGTGGATCGGCCAGCAGCTCGCCGCGCGGGCGGGCGAGAGCCCCACCCGGCTCATCGTGGTCCTCATGGCGCTCTCTGCCATCGTCGCCGCGATCGTCAACGTCAACGCGACGGTCCCCGCGCTGCTGCCCGCCGTGGTGGTGTTGGCCCTGCGCCTGGGCCGCCCGCTGTCGCGGCTGCTGCTGCCGCTGGCGTTCGCCGCCCACGCCGGTTCGCTGCTCGCGTTGACCGGCACGCCGGTCAACGTGATCGTCTCCAATGCCGCCAGCGACGCCGGGGTGGGTTCGTTCGGCTTCTTCGAGTTCGCCGCCGTCGGCGTGCCCCTGGTCGTCGGCACGATCGCCATCGTGGTGCTCCTGGGCGACCGTCTGCTGCCCGAGCGTCGCCCGCGCACGATGCCGCCGGACTTCGGGGCCCACGCCCACACGCTCGTCGAGCAGTACGACCTCGAAGTGGATCCCGCCGGCCTGCTGACCCGTGAGTCGGGTGTCGCCGAGGTGGTGATCCCGCCGCGGTCGAAGCTGGCCGGCGAGGTGGCGTTCCCGGGCATGGTCACCGAGCAGGGCGACCTCGTCGTCCTCGCCGTACAGCGCCGGGCCGAGGCGCTCGAGCGCCCCGTCGCGCTCGAGGTGGGCGACACGCTCCTGCTTCGAGGCAGCTGGGCGGCGCTGCACGAGCACCTCGACGACGCGGGAGTCCTCATCGTCGATGCGCCCGACGCGGTCCGCCGCCAGGTCGTGCCGCTCGGTCGCGGCGCCGGGCGGGCGATCGCCGTCCTCGCCGGCATGATCGTCCTGCTGGCCACCGGCGCCGTGCCCGCCGCGATCGCCGGCCTGATGGCCGCGGGGGCGCTCGTCGTGTTCAGGGCGCTGGACGTCGAGCAGGCCTACCGCGGCGTCTCCTGGTCGACGGTGATCCTCATCGCGGGCATGATCCCGCTCTCGACGGCGATGATCGAGACGGGAGCGGCGCGCCAGCTCGCCGACGGCCTGGTCGACCTCCTCGGCGGCGCCGGCCCGCGGGTCCTCCTGCTCGGGCTCGTCCTGCTCACCGTCGTTCTGGGGCAGCTGATCTCCAACGCCGGCACGGCGCTGATCGTGATCCCGATCGCCGTTGCCGCCGCCGGCGACATCGGGGTGTCGGCCAAGCCGTTCCTCATGGCCGTCGCGGTCGCCTCCGCCGCCTCGTTCCTGACCCCGATCGCGACGCCGGCCAACCTCATCGTGATGGGACCGGCCGGCTACCGGTTCGGCGACTACTGGCGGCTCGGCCTGCCGCTGCTCGTGTTGTTCGTCGCGGTGGCGGTCCTGCTCGTCCCGCTGATCTGGGCGTTCTGAGCGTGCGCAGCTCCCAGCGATCCTGGCCGGTCAGCGGCGCGAGGCTCGGCAGCGTCGCGGGCGACGATCGTGGCGGCCGCCTCGGCTAGCCGGTCACGCCCCCGCCCTTGACCCGGCGGGCGCCGCGACGGATGGTCGCCGCAGCACGGACCGCCGGCGCGTTGGCCGCGCGAGCGGTCGCGACGTTCGTCAGGCCCAACGCTCCGCCGGCGAGGACGCGCACGGCGACCGTGAACGTCCGGTGGGCCCGCGGCGCGAGCCGGGCGATCGTCCAGCAGGCCTGCCCCTTGCTCAGCCGCGCTCCGCCACGATCGGTGAACGCGAGCCCGGCCGGGAGCCGGTCGCACACGCGCACCCCGACGGCGGTGCGGTGCGAGACGTTCGTCAGCGAGATCCGGAAGCGCACGCGACCGCCCGGCTCGGCCGTCCCCGCCGACGCCCGCTTGGACAGCCGGAGCTTCGCCGAGCCGGGCCGCACGGTGGACATCAGGCCGGCGACGTTGTTGGCGAGGTTCGGGTCGCTGGGGAACTGCGCCACGACGGATGCGGCGTTGAAGAGCCGGCCCTCACCGGTCGCGATCGCGCCGACCGTCACGGTCGCCCGCGCGCTCGCGGCGAGATCGCCGACGGCGCAGACGATCGCGGCATCGACGGTGCGGCACGACCCGGTCGTCGTCGCGATCGACGTGACTCGCAGGCCGGGCGGGATCGGGTCGGTGACCGTGACCGCGCGGGCGGCGCTCGGCCCTCGGTTCGTCACCTGCAGCCGGTAGGTCATCGCGCCGTTGTGCTTCGGCGTCCGCGGCGACGCCGTCTTGACGATCGCCAGCTCCGCCTTCTCGCTCGTCACGTCGCTCTCCGACGTGTTGCTGACGGGCGTGGGGTCGGGCGTGGCGCTCGTCACGGTCGCGACGTTGCGGGTGTCGCCGGCGCGATCGAACCGGACGGTGACGCTCACGATCGCCGAGGCGCCGTCGGGCAGGTCGCCGAGCCGGCAGACGACCTGCGCGTCGGCCTGGCAGGTGCCCATCGACGGTGTCGCCGAGATCACGGTGGCGCCGTCGGGCACGACGTCGGTCAGCGTCACCCCCATCGCGGTGTCGGGGCCCTTGTTCGTCACGACGATCCCGTAGACGACCGTGCCGCCCGCCGCCACGAGCCGGGTGCTCGCGACCTTGGCGACGCTCAGGTCGGCTTGGGCCGCGCCCTGCACGGTGGTGTGCGCCGCGTTGTCGGATGGATCCGGGTCGAACGTCTCGCTGGTCGCCGACGCGCCGTTGCCGAGCGGGCCGGCCTTGAGAGCCGTGGCCGTGATCCGCACGGTTGCCTGCTGGCCGGCGCGGATCGTCCCGAGCTCGCAGACGACCACCGCGTCGCCGCGGCACGCGCCGGCCGAGCTCGTGATCGCATCGACCTGCACGCCGGCCGGCAGGGGATCGGTCACGACGACCCCCGTCGCGCGGCTGGGGCCGGCGTTGGCGACGGTCAACGTGTAGGTGAACGACTGCCCGACGAGCACGCTGGCGCTGGACGCCTCCTTGCTGAGGGCGAGGTCGGCCCTGCTGACCGCATCGACGGCGCTGCTGTCCTGGTTGTTGGCCGGGTTGGGATCCGGCGTGGGGCTCGTCACGACGGCGCCGTTGACGGGCGTGCCGGGGTCGGTCGCGGTCACGTCGACGCGCACCGTCGCGGTGGCGCCGCTCGGCAGGTCGCCGAGCCGGCAGACGACCGGGTCGGCCTGGCCGCACGTGCCGCGCGAGCTGCGGACCGCGCGCAGCGCGACGCCGGCGGGCAGCGCGTCGGTGACGACGACGTCGCTGGCCGTCGCCGGCCCGGCGTTCGCGACCGTGAGCGTGTAGGAGAAGTCCTCGCCCTCGCTGACCGTCGTCGCGCTCGCCCGCTTGGCGATGCTCACGTCCGCCTGCGGCCGGACGTCGAGGGTGGCCGCGGCGGTGTTGTTCGACGGATCGGGGTCGTCCGTCGTCGAGCTGACCGACGCGGTGTTGCCCGCCGTGCCCAGCGCGATCGACCTCGCCGACACGACGATCGTCGCCGTCGCCCCGGGCGCGAGCGACCCGAGCTGACAGCTCGTGAGCGAGGCGCAGCTGCCCTGGCTCGGCGTGGCGCTCGCCGGCTCGATGCCGAGGCCCGCGACGTCGGTCACCACCACGTCCTCGGCCGTCGAGGGGCCGTCGTTGACGACCGTGAGGGTGTAGGTCGCGACGCCGCCGAGGAGGACCGCCAGCGGGTCGACCTGCTTGGCGATCCGCAGGTCGGCGGTCGGGCGGATCGGCGTCGTGATCGTCACGCTGTCGTCGGACCCGTCCGGATCGGGCGTGCCGCTCGTCACCCTGGCGCTGTTCACGAGCGAGCCGGTCGCCGTGGCGGCGACCCGGCCGGTGATCTCGAAGGCCTGCGACGCGCCGGCCGCCAGCGCCCCGACCGTGCACGTCACTCTCCCCCCGGACGCCGAGCACCCCGGTGAGGCGGAGACGAACGTGACGTCGGCCGGCAGCGGGTCGGTGACCGTCACGTCCCGCGCCGTGCTCGGCCCCGCGTTGCTCACGGTGAGCCGGTACGTGACGTCCTGCCCCGGCCGCGCGGGGTCGGGGCTGGCGGTCTTCGCGAGCGAGAGCCCGGCCCGCGCGTTGGCGGTGTTGGTGACCGTGCACGAGATGTCGTCGCCCGGCTTGGGCGTGACCGCGAGCGACGGCCCCGTCGCCCCCGTCAGCGCCGGATCGGTCGCGCCGTTGGTCGTGCAGGCCCACTGCTGCGCGTAGTCGCCGAGCTGCGAGCCCGAGCCGGCGCTCATCGCCTCCACGAGCCGGTAGGTGCCGTCGGTGCTGCGCGGCAGCACCGTCACCGGTCCTGTCGTCGCGGACGCGCTCGTGCCGGTGCTGGCCGAGCCGAGCACCGTGCCTTCCGGCGACCGCACCGCGACGTCGAACCCGTCGGCCGCGAGGACCCGGCTCGCGACCTGCTTCGTGAGCGTCAGCCGCGAGGTCATGATCCCGAACGCCGCGCCCGAGCGAGCGTTCGTGTTGAGCTGCATGGCGAACCGCGTCGGACTGTCGGCCTTCACCAGCACCGCGTCGTAGGGCTGGCGTGGAACGGGGTCGCTGCCCTGGCCGATGCAGCTGACGGTCGTCGTCCCCAGGCCCGTCAGCGCGTTGTGGCAGCCCTGCGTCGCGGTCGGGTTGAGCACCTCGAGCAGGCTGAGCGGCCGGTCGGAGGTCCACGTGAAGCTCTCGGCCGGCGGCGCAACGCTGTTCTCGGCATCGACGACCACGAACGAGTAGCCGGTCACCGGCACGCCGTCGGCGTCCTTGACCGCGATGTCGTCGAACGTGATGAGGATCGACTTGTTCGTTCCCCCGCTCGCCGAGTACAGCGCCGGCCGGCCGGGGACGCCGGCGTAGCCGACGGTGCCGAACGCGAAGCGCGTCTCGATCGGCACCGCCACCGGCCCGACCGCGGTCGGCGTGCGACCCGCGACGTCGCTCGTCTTCACCGTGAACGTCGCGACGTAGCCGCCACCCAGCTCGACGCTCATCGGCTGGCCGGCCGGCAGGCGCGACGTGGCGTTGCTGTACGCGCTCATGTCGAACCAGCAGATCGTCCTCGCGTACGCGCCGCTGCCGGGCGTGCCATAGCCGCAGCCCGACGGTTCCGCCGCGTTCGCGCCCGGCGCCAGCCAGGCGCACAGCACGACGACCGCCGCCATCGCGGATGCCGTCACCCAGCGGCGACCCGGCCAACCGCTCCTGCGCCGATACGCGCCTGCTGCGTCGCGATCTTCCACCTTCTGCATCCCCACGTGCTGGTCAGCCGCTCGCGCTACCTGCGCCGCACCGACCGGGTGGTCGGCGCCCGCGGACGCTCATCCGTGTCGTCACTGGTGCCGCGCGCGAACAGGCCACCGCGGCCGGGCCTCCCCGCTCGCCGAGCCAGGCGCCGTACGCGCCGGCAGCCACGCCGAAGCGCGCGAGCATCGTCGAGGACCCTTTCACGGACGCGAACGTATCAGTTCGCGCGGCGGGTTCCGCCTCGATCAGGAAGTCGCAGGGCGACCCGTCGCCGTCCTCGCCCTGCGCCGGCAGCGTCAGCCGCTTGAGGGTGGCCACGGCGACCACCTCGGATTTGCCGCGGGTGAGGGTGCCGGTCTTGTCGAGCACGACCGCCGTCCGGCCTTGCATACCCCCCTCCCCTATGTGTTACGGTGCAGCGATATACCCCCTCCCCGTATTCGAGAGGACGTCATGAGCGCCACCTACCTCGCCTGGGCCGCGGCCACCGGTGCCGCGGGCTGCGGGCGATGCGTCACCGCCGTCCGGCATCCCTAGCCGCCGGACGGCCGGCCGAGCCCGCGCTCGGCTGCCCGCTCGCATCCACCACCGTCGAGCCGCCCCATCGCGGCTCAGGAAGGCACGCTCATGTCCACCGCTCACCGGCGGCGCTGGACGGCCCTTGCCGTCATCGCGCTCGCACAGTTCATGGTCATCATGGACACGTCGATCATCGGCGTGGCCCTCCCCGACATCCAGGCCGACGTCGGCTTCACGCCCGACGGGCTGTCCTGGGTCTTCAACGCCTACGTCATCGCCCTCGGCGGCCTGCTGCTGCTCGGCGGTCGCTTGTCGGACCTCTACGGGGCGAAGCGGCTGTTCTCGATCGGCTGGATCGTCCTGGCGGCCGGTTCGCTCGCCGCCGGTCTCGCGGACAGCGCCGGCGTCGAGATCGCCGCACGCGCCGTCCAGGGTGCCGGCGCGGCCCTCATCGCGCCCTCGGCGTTGACGCTCCTCATGATGCTGTTCGGCAGCGACCCCAAGGAGCTGACGAAGGCGTTCGCGATCTACGGCGCCGCGGCGCCGGCCGGTGGCACCGCCGGCGTGTTCCTCGGCGGCGTGATCACGGAGTGGATCTCCTGGCCGTGGGTCTTCTACGTCAACCTCCCGATCGCACTGCTGGTCCTGGCCGTCACGCCCGGGCTCATGCCGTCGGCGCCGGCCCGCCGCGGCTCGGTCGACGTCCTGGGCGCGCTGACCGCGACCGCCGGCCTCGCGCTGACCGTCTTCGGCGTCGTCCGGGCGCCCGAGGAGGGCTGGGGCTCCGCAGCGACGCTGGGTTCCATCGGCGGCGGCCTCGCGCTGCTCGGGCTGTTCGTGGTCGTCCAGGGCACCGTGCGCCAGCCGCTGATGCGGCTGAGCATCCTGCGCACGCCGAACCTCGCTGCAGCCAACGTCGCGCAGCTGCTGCTCGGCGCCGCCTGGATCCCGATGTGGTTCTTCCTGAACCTCTACCTCCAGCAGGTGCTCGGCTACGGCGCCTTCGAGGGCGGCGCCGCGCTGCTGCCCATGACGATCACGGTCATGGTCCTGATGGTCGTCGTCGCGCCGCGGGTCATCGCCCGCTTCGGGCCGAAGGTCCCGATCGTCGCCGGCCTGCTCGTGCTCGCCGCGGGCCTCGTCGTCCTGTCGCTCGTGCGGCCCGACGGCTCGTTCGCCGCCGACGTGCTGCCGGCGTCGCTGATCGCGGCGACCGGGATGGCGCTGGCGTTCATCCCGTCGCTCGGCACGGCGATCTCGTCGGCCCGGCCCGAGGAGGGAGGCCTGGCGTCCGGCATCGTCAACACCAGCTACCAGGTCGGCAGCGCGCTCGGCCTGGCGGTGATGACCGCGCTCGCGACCAGCCAGGGCGCCGACCGCCTGGGCGACGCGGCAGCGCTCACCGACGGCTACGCCGCAGCGTTCCTCGGCGCCGCGGGCGTGGCCGTCGCCGGTGCGCTGCTCGCCGCGGCGATGCTGCGCTTCCCGAGGGCAGGGGCGCAATCCGGCACGCGGCCGGACAGCGACCGCGAGCCGGTCGCTGCCTGACGACGCCCGGGGATGACCCCGGCGGCACGCCGACCCACCCGCTGCCGTGGCGGCAGAGCATCGATGCGTAGCACGGCGAGGCGCGTCACCGGGCGGCGTCGCGCGCGGCGGCGAGGAACGCGCGGCTGAGCGGGGTTTCGGCACGTGGGTGCCAGGCCACGCTCAGCGCCGCGGGCTCAGCGTCCGCCATGGGGACGTAGGCGATGCCGGGCCGTGCCGCGTGCGTGGCGGCCGTCTGCGGCATCAGACAGACGCCGGTGCCACTGACCAGATGGGCGTACAGCTCCTCGGCGTCCTCGACCTCGGCGGCGATCCGGCCGGGGAGGCCGTGGCGGCGCTGCTCGGCGAGCCAGCGTCTGCGCCAGGCGGGGTTGGCGGCGAGCGGCTGGGTCACGAACGCCTCGCCCGCCAGCTCGGCCATCCGCAGCTCGCCACGCCCAGCAAGCGGGTGGCCGCTCGCGACGGCGAGCACGCGCGGCTCGCGCGCGAGCACCTCGATGCGCAGCTCGGGCGCCTCGCCGGGCTCGAGGCGGGTGAGGGCGACGCTCGGCGTCGTGTGTGGCGTGCTCGCCGCGGTCGTCCAGCTGCTGGGGCTGATCCGCTGGCCGTTCGCCGTGCCCGAGCTAGCCCGCCGCCACGCCGACCCGTCCGCGAGCGCCGCCGCGCGCGAGGCGGTCGACGTCGTCTTCCAGACGCTGCACCGCACGCTCGGCGTCGCGATCGGCGAGCATCTCGGCGGCCTGCTGACCGGTGCCTGGAGCGCCCTTGCCGGCGCCGCGATCGTTCAGAGCGACGCGCTGCCGGCCGCGCTCGGCTGGATCGGCATCGGGCTCGGTCCGCTGTTCGCGCTCGGCTCGCCCGAGTTCGTCGGCGCGCGCGAGTCGACCGGCTGGCCGCTGGCGGCCCGCATCGTCCCGCTCACCTACGTTGCCTGGTCGATCTGGCTCGTCGCGCTCGGCGCGGCGCTGCTGGCGTAGCAGCCTGGCATGACCGCGCTGTATCGTTGCCGACCGCGCCGAGGAGGCGCCGATCGATGCACCACTTCACTCGTTTCTCCCTCGTCGCGCTCGCCGCCGGTCTCGTCGCGGCGCCTGCGGCGCAGGCCGACTTCGCCGCGACGGCAAGCGATCCCGCGGGCGACGCGGCGGACGCGAGCCCGGGCCGCGACATCACGGCGATCGCGTTCGCGTACGACCGGCGCGGCGGCCGCCTGTTCGGTGCCGTTCAGCTGCGCGGCACGCCGCAGGACGGGGCCGGCGCGCTCATCTCGCTGTTCGCCGGCACGCGCACGGCGACCGGGTGCAACGGCTTCCCGGCGGTCGGCTTCGGCTCCGTGACCGACGAGACCGGCGCGCGCTGGCTGCGCATCGACGACGGCTCCGGCAACGGCCCGCGCGGGAGCGCGTCGAAGAGCGGGTCGCTGTCGAACGTCCAGCAGTTCGAGGTGACCGATCCCCAGCTGGCCGGGCGGCGAGTCGACTGCGTCGTCGCGACGCTGACCGAGCTCGGCAACGCGGCGGTCGTCTACGACCAGGCCGGCCCCGTCTTGCTCGCCGGCCTCCCCGCGCTGACGGCACGGATCCAGGGAGCGTCGCACCCGTTCACGGCCGGCCGGGCGTACCGCGTCAAGCTCACGCTCGCGAATCCGGGGGACGGCCCGACGCGCCGCGTGCGGCTGAAGGCGGCCCGTGCGCGCGGCCTGACGGTCAGGCTCGCGACGCGCTCGCTGCCGCCGATCGCCGCGGGCGGGAAACGGACGGTGTCCGCCACGGTCACGCTCGATCGCCGTGCGCGCCTGCGGACCGACCTGACGATCACCGCGACCGCCGGCGACGTCGTCACGCGAGCGATCGAGACGCTCTACCTGAACACGCCGTCGAGACCGGGTGGCGGCGGCAGACCGGACGACTCGACGCAGCTGTGCAACCGCTGGCAGCCCGACCTCAGCGGGCAGACCGGCGGTTCGCTGATCCTCGTGCCGTGCTGACGCCGCTGCGCGCGGTCCACCGCGCGCCGGCGCGTCCGCAGCGCCCTCCCACCAGGACCCGCGTCCGCACCTCGTCATGCCACGCGCGGGGCCGCGTCATCCTCACGTACGTTAGGGTGTTGGTATGGCTGCAAGATGGTCCGCGACGCGTTGACCTCGCCCGGTGCGGCGCCGCTGACCGCTGACCTCGGCCCCCCGGCGACGGAGCCCGCGGCATGAGCGGCGCGTGCTGCGCTCACGATCACGCGCCGGTCGATGCTGCGGCCCCGGTGCAGCGACTGCGCGATGTGCGGGAGATCCAACTGTCGGTCGCTGCCGGGCTGGCGCTCGCTAGCGGCGCGGTCGCCGAGGTTGCTGGCGCCGACACCCTCGGGCTCGTGGCGTTCATCGTCGCCATCGCCGCGGGTGGCCTGACGTTCATCCCGCAGGCGGCGCGTGCGCTGCTGCGCGGGCGCCTCGGCGTCGGGACGCTCATGGCGATCGCGGCGATCGGCGCGATGATCCTCGGCGAATGGGGCGAAGCGGCCACGCTGGCCTTCCTGTTCTCGATCTCCGAAGCGCTCGAGAGCTATGCCCTGACACGCACGCGCCGCGGCCTGCGCGCGCTGCTGGACCTCGTGCCGGCGCGCGCGACCGTGATCCGCGCCGGCGTCGAGCGCCAGGTCGCGCCGGACGAGCTGCGAGCCGGCGATCGACTCGTCGTGCGTCCGGGTGAGCGGGTCGCGACCGATGGTCGCATCGTCTCCGGGCGCTCGGCGCTGGACTTCTCGGCGATCACCGGCGAGTCGGTGCCCGTCGAGCGCGGGCCGGGCGACGAGGTGTTCGCCGCCGCGATCAACGGCGGCGCCGCGCTCGAGGTCGAGGTCACCGCTGCGACCGCGGACAACTCCCTGGCGCGCATCGTGCAGATCGTCGAGGACGCACAGGAGCGCAAGGGCCGAAGCCAGCGCCTGGCGGAGCGCATCGCCCGCCCGCTGGTTCCCGGGGTGCTCGTCGCCGCCGCGCTGATCGCCGTGATCGGCAGCCTCGCCGACGACCCGTCCACGTGGATCGAGCGCGCACTGGTCGTGCTCGTGGCCGCGGCGCCGTGCGCGTTCGCGATCTCCGTGCCGGTGACGGTCGTCGCCGCCATCGGCGCCGCAACCCGGTCGGGCGTCCTCATCAAGGGCGGCGCCGCGCTGGAAGCCCTGGCACGCGTGCGCGCTGTCGCCCTCGACAAGACCGGCACGCTGACGCGCAACCGCCCGCAGGTGATCGACACCGTCAGCGCCAACGGCGCGGCACCGTCGGAGGTGCTGGCCCTTGCGGCCGGCCTGGAGCGCCGCAGCGAGCACCCGCTGGCCGAGGCGATCATCGCCGCTGCGCCCGACGGGCCGGCTGCCGACGACGTCGAGGCCATCGTCGGCAACGGCCTCACCGGCCGCCTGGACGGCCACGAGCTGCGCCTCGGGCGCCCCGGCTTCGTGGACGCCCGGCCGCTGACGGCTCGCGTCGCCGAGCTGCAGGGCGACGGCGCCACGGTGGTGCTCGTCGCCCGCGACGGGGACACCCTCGGCGCGGTCGCGGTGCGCGACGAGCTGCGCCCAGACGCCCCCGAGGCGGTCGCCGCGCTGGAGCGCATCGGCATGCGCACCGCGATGCTCACCGGCGACAACGAGCGGACCGCGCACGCCCTCGCCCGACACGCGGGAATCGACGACGTCTACGCCGACCTGCTGCCCACCGACAAGGTCACCGCCGTCGAGCAGCTGCAGGCGCAGCGTCCCGTTGCCATGGTCGGCGACGGCATCAACGACGCCCCCGCGCTGGCCAGCGCCGACGTCGGCATCGCCATGGGCGCGATGGGCACCGACGTGGCCATCGAAGCCGCCGACGTCGCCCTGATGGGCGACGACCTGCGCCATCTCCCCGACACCTTCGTCCACGCCCGCCGCGCCGGACGCGTCATGCGCCAGAACCTCATGCTGTCCGGCGGCATCCTCCTGACCCTGATCCCCCTCGCGGCAACCGGCGTCCTCGGCCTCGCCGCCGTCGTGGCCATCCACGAGCTCGCCGAGGTCGTCGTGATCGCCAACGGCGTGCGCGCCGGGCGCCGCACCGCCTTCGCAGCACACCCGCCGCTCGAGCAGCCGCCCGCGCCGACTGCGCAACCGCGCCCCCTGCTCCCGATCGCCATCGGCGGCGCGGACACCGGCTGCCAGGACGACTGCTGCCACAACCGAGGTCCGACAAGCCGGTCGACCGGCGATGCCGACGCCCATCGCCAGGACGCCCACGCGGCAGACGAGCAGCTGCTCGGCGTCGACGTCCTAGCTCGCGTTCGCAGCGGCCGCCCTTGACGGCGGGACGCGGCCGACGCGGTGGAACGGCGAGACGGCCTGCGCGCGAGCACGACGAACGGCCCGGGCGCCCCGCGTCAGTCGTGGCCGAGCTGGGCCAGGACCGCGCGCAGGCTGTCGTAGCCCGCCGAGCTTGGGAGCTCGATGCGTGAGGTGGCGACCCCGGGGCTCTGGTTGAGCACGGTCAGGAAGGCGCCGATCCGGTCCCGGATCGCGGCGGCGGCGTCGAACACGCCGACGTCGAAGCCGTTGACCGTGCCGAGCGGCGGGCTGCCGCCGACGAGCGCGTCGATGCTGGCGATCCGGTCGCGCGTGGAGCCGACACCACCGAGCCAGGTGTTGACGTCGCTCACCGCGACGGAGATCGGAGTGTTCACGTCGAGCGCGTTGCTGATCGCCGTCACCGCGTCGCGCAGGGTCAGCGCCGGGTTGCCGCCGACGATCGCACGCACGCTGGCGAGGCCGCTCGCGACGTCCGGGGCGGCCGGGTCGGTCAGGTTGCGAAGCGCCTGCGCGCGTTGGACGAGCGTGCCGGTCCCGCCCAGCTGCACCTCCGCGGCGTCGATCTCGTCGGTCAGGTCGGCGACCGATGCCTCGAGGGTGTCGACGGTGCCGAGCAGGTCGGTGATGCCCTGCGGGACGTCGCTCGTGCCGAGCAGGGCCTGCGCGGCGCTGAGCGCCGCCAGCCCGGCGTCCCGCTCGGCCCGCGCTGCGTCGCGCTGACTGACGGCGGCGCCGTGGGCGGCGACGGCCGTGTCGCGCGCGCTGATGGCCGTGTCACGCGCATCGCGGGCGGCGTCGCGCTCGCCGATGGCGGCGTCGCGCTCCGCGCCGGCCGTGGCGAGCGCCGACCGCGCAGCGTCGCGCTCGGTGCTTGCGGCCCTGCGGCTCGCGAGCAGCCGGTCGACGCGTGCGAGGACGTTGCCCGACCCGCCGAGGCGCACCTTCAGCGTCCGCGTCGCGGCCTTGATCGAGCGTGCGCGCGGGGCCAGTTGGCGTGCCTGACGGACGGCCACCCGCTTGAGCCGGGCGTTCTCCGCCTTGGCTGCGGCCAGCCGGTGCTCCAGCCGGTCGATGCGGGCGGTCAGCGCGTCGACTCGGCCGTCGCCGGCCGGCGTGATGGCCACCGCCGTCATGGGCGCTCCGAGCCCGCCGATCGCCGTCAGCGCGAGCGCAAGCGCAACGCGCGTTCTCAGTGAGCCCATCGTCCCTCCGTTCGCTCGTCCGGCGGCGTCCGCGCCGCGGCGCGCGAGCATACCGGGGCGTGGCGGCGGTCCGGCCCGAGCCCGACGCCTCCGATGGCGATCCCTGTGTGGTCGTGAGATCCTGCTGAGGTGGTGCCCGAGCACCAGCTCGACTCGCCCGTCTATGAGGCGGCGCGCGTGCGGGCGGCCTGGCGGACGAGGTGGTCGCGCTCGGCGAGGTTGGTGGCGCGTCGGGCGGCTTCGGCGTAGGCGGTGGCGGCGGCGGGCAGGTCGCCGTCGAGCTCGTGGAGGTGGCCGCGGACGGCGTGCCAGCGGTGGCGGTCGCCGATCGCCTCGCGGAGGCGGTCGGTCTCGCGCAAGCCGGCGGCGGCACCGCGGACGTGGCCGACGGCGACCGCGCGGGCGAGCACGGCGGCGGGGTCGTGGCGCACGGGGTCGTCGGTGAGGGCGACGAGGTCGTCGTACCAAGCGAGGATCTGCGGCCAGTCGGTCTCCTCGGCGCTGGCCGCGTCGTCGTGCAGGGCGGCGATGGCGGCCTGGATCTGGTAGCGGCCCGGGCGCTGCAGGGCCAGCGCCGATTGCAGGACGCGTACGCCTTCGGCGATCTCGCGGGTGTCCCACAGGCCGCGGTCTTGGCGGTCGAGCGTGACGATGCGGCCCTCGGGGTCGAGTCGCGCGGGGAGGCGGGCGTGGTTGAGGAGCATCAGCGCGAGCAGCCCGCGCGCCTCGGGTTCCTCCGTGGCGAGGGTGAGTTGGCGGGCGAGCCGGATCGCCTCGCCGGCCAGATCGACCCGGCCGGCGTGGCCGGCGGCGTAGATGAGGGAGAGCACGCGCAGCACGACGGCGAGGTCGCCGGGCTGGTCCAGGCGGCGGCCGCGCAGGGTGCGCTTGGCGCGGCTGATGCGCTGCGCCATCGTGGCCTCCGGCACGTAGAAGGCGTCGGCGATCTCCCGCGTGGTGAGACCGCCGACCGCGCGCAGGGTCAGCGCGACCTGAGACGCGGGCGCAAGGGCGGGATGACAGCAACAGAACAGCAAGAACAGGGTGTCGTCGCCCTGCTCGGCGGCGGCCGGCCGCGGCTCGGCGTGCATCGTCTCCTCGCGGCGGTGGCGGGCGGCCTCGCTGCGGCGGGCGTCCACGAGCCGCCGCGTCGCGACCGTCGCCAGCCACGCGGCCGGGTCGCGCGGCGGGTACGCGGGCCACACCCGCAGCGCCTCGACCAACGCCTCCTGCAGCGCGTCCTCGGCGGCATCGAAGTCCTCACCCCGCCGGACCAGCCCTGCGAGCACCCGCGGGACGAGCGCGCGCAGCGCGCCCTCCTCCACCCGCCGCACCGGCTCGTCGACCACGCCGGATCAGTCCTCGGGCGGCGCCCCGGACATGACCTCCCGGACATCGATCCACTCGTACATCGGCTCACCGCCCGGCCCGGGCTCGGAGGAGACGTAGGCCGCGACCTCGACCGCTCGCTCGTGGGACTCGACATCGATCATGAACCAGCCCGCCACCAGATCGCTGGTCTCGGGCAGCGGCCCATCGGTGGTCACCGGCGCCGCGTCCGGGCCGCCATAGCGCACCCAGGTACGCGCCGGCGTCAGCGCCTGCGCATCGACATACTCGCCGCGCTCCTCCAGCAGCTCGATGACATGCCGCTGGAACGCGATATGCGCCTCCACGTCCTCCGGCGCCCACCGGTCCATCGGCGGGAACGAACGATGCGGCTCCGGGCCGCCACGGTAATGCTTGAGCAGCAGACACCTCGGCATCGTGATCTCCTGGCGTCGCGGGCCGCGCCCATCGCGACCCTTCACCTGCTGAGCGGAGCCGACCGGCGCTGCTCGACATGGAATCACGCATCTGGCTCCGAGACCGTCGCGGAGCGGGAAACGGCAAGGCGACTCGACGGCTCAGCGCTCCGCGATGCTGCGCAGCGGCGGCTTGACGTCGAGGATCGGGGTGCCGTCGAGCGCCTCCAGGTCGCGGACGCGGAACCGCAGGCCCTCGATGGCGAGCACCGTCACGCGGTGCAGCCCGATCGGGTTCGGGCGCTCCGGTGAGCGCGTGCTGAAGACGCCGCGTTCATGGCGCGCCGGATCGCTGCGCGGGCGGGCGCGCAGGACGTCGCGGCGCGAGTGGTGCAGCCACGTGAGCACCAGCAGGTCGTCGCCCGCCGCGATGCCCTCCAGCCCGTCGGCATAGGCGGGGTCGAACTCCAGCCACGCCTCGGGCGCGCCCTCGTCGCCCTGCTTGGGCGCGGCCGCACGATCGGTGAGCGGCGAACGGACCCTGCCGATGACCACGAGCTCCACGGCGACAGGCCTCTCAGGTCGTGGGCGCGCGGCGCAGTGACATGGCGGGCGAGTCTACGTGCGTCGCGCCTCGACGCACGGCGCAGCAACGCTCACACGTCCGCGACCGGACCCAGGTGGCCCAGCGACGGTCATCGCTCACCCTTGCGCGGGAAGCGTCCCGGGAGGACCGAGGAGCTCGATCCCCTGCTCTGCCGCCGCCTTGGCGAGCGCGGTTGGGTCGCTGCGGCGGCCGGCGGGCGGGAGCTCGGCACGCGGCGCCGGTTCGCTGGCTGCGCGCAGGAACCGCTCGTAGCCTGCCGGCGAGTTGATCACGATCCAACGGGCTCGGTCGGATTCGACCCGATAGGTGTGCGGACCGCCGCGGGGAGCAAACGCCGCTTGACCTGCGGCGAGGCCGACCTCGCGATCGCCGACGAACAGCCGCACCTCGCCCTCGAGCACGTAGAACGTCTCGTCGTTGCGGTGGTGGACGTGGAGCGGCGGCATGTTGTCGCGGGCGGCCCAGGTCTCGCTCAGGCTGTACGCGCCGCCGGACTGCTCGCCATCGACGTGGATGTACACCAAGCTGTCGACGAACCAGAGCGGCTGCAGGTTGGTTCGAGGATCGGTGGTCATGGCCCGTTCCCGCCGCGAGCCTCGCGGCGCACGGGCCGAGGACGCGAGCGAGCGCACCCCGTTGCCCGACAGCTCCGTGCTTTCCGCGCTTCGAGCAGCGCCGCCCGCAGCGCGGTCTCGATGTCGTCGGCCCTGTCCGCCACGTCACGCCATCGTAGGGCCGCGGCGGTGTGGCGGTCAGCCCTGGGCGCCGTCGTCGAGGTCCGCCGTGCCAATCAGCGCGGTCGCGGTGCTCAGCACGCCGTACGAGCATGGCCGAATCATTGGACGGCCGCCACCGAGTCCCGCGCCGCGGCCGGCTCGTGCCGGCGCGGGCGCACCTGGTGGATCCCCAGGCAGGCCAGCGCGGCGAGCAGCAGCACGGCGATCGGCAGCAGCAGCGATGCCCGCATCGCGGCGGTGAAGCCGTGCTGGAAGACATCGGCGGCGACCCGCGTGACCGTGTCCACGATGGCGGCGGGCGTGCCCGGCGACAGGTGCAGGGCGCCGCCGGTCTGACCGGCGCCGACCTCCAGGCCGTGTGAGCCGGCGTGGGCGAAGCCGTCGACGAACGGCCCGCGCAGGTCACCCGGCAGCGCTTGCGCGCGAGCGGTCGCCTCGTCGCGCAGGTCGACGGCGAGCTGGTTCTGGAGCACCGCGCCGACCGCGGCGCCGCCGATCACGCTGCCGACCTGGCGCATGGTGTTCAGCAGCCCTGACGCGGCGCCGCCCAGCTGGACGGGCACGTTGGCCATCGCGACCGCGAACAGCGGCGTGAAGATGCACGCGACGCCGATGCCGGCGACGAGGAACGCGGGGACGAACGTCCAGCCCGTGGAGTCGACGCTGGCGACGAGATCGAAGAGCCCCATGCCGGCGGCGAACGTCGTCAGGCCGAACAACAGGATCCACTTGCCGCCGACACGGTCGACGGCGCGGCCGACGAACGGCGCGAGCAGCATCGCCATGAGCGACACCGGCGCGCTGAACAGGCCCGCCTCGAGCGCGTCGTAGCCGAGCACCGACTGCAGGTAGATCGTCGTCGGCAGGAACATCCCGACCATGCCGAGCTGCATGGCGCAGGCGATCACGTTCGCGAGCGTGTAGTTGCGGTCACCGAACAGCGCGAAGGGGATCAGCGGCTCCTTGTCGCCCACCTGGCGCGCGCGCTGCTGGAGCACGAACGCGCCCAGCGCGACGAGGCCGGCGCCGAGCAGGAGCGGGATCGAGACGAACGACCACACCTGGCCCCAGTCGTAGCGCTGGCCCTCGATGAGGGCGAACGAGATCAGCAACAGCGCGAGCGTGGCGAGCAGCACGCCGGTGACGTCGAGCCGGTGGCGGCGGCCCGGGCGGAGGTCGGGGACGAGCCACAGGGTCAGGCCGATCGCGATCAGGCCGATCGGCAGGTTGACGAAGAAGATCCCGCGCCAGTCCCAGTGGGTGACGATCAGTCCGCCGAGCGTCGGCCCGGCGAGCGTCGCGACGCCCGCCGTGATGCCGTTGACCGCGAAGGCGGCGCCGCGGCGGTCGGGTGGGAACAGCGACAGCACGATCGTCAGCGACTGCGGCGTCAGCAGCGCCGCACCGACGCCCTGCACGGCGCGCGCCGCGATGAGCTGGCCGGGCGACTGCGCGAGCCCGCACGCGGCGCTCGCCACCGTGAACATCGCCGTGCCCACGAGGTAGACGTTGCGCGGCCCGAAGATGTCGCCGAGCCGGCCGGCCGTGATCAGCAGCACGCCGAGCATCAGCACGTACGCGTTGACGACCCACAGGGCCTCGTCCAGCGACGCGCCCAGCGAGTCGAGCAGCTGCGGGATCGCGATGTTGACGATCGTCACGTCGAGCAGCGTCATGAAGAGCCCGAGGCTCAACACGGTCAGCGCGGCCCACGGATTGCCGCGCAGGCCGGGACGCTCGGCGGTCATGGGCGGTCCTTCGGGTCGTGAGCCAGCCGCAGCGAGCCCTCCGTGCTGGGCGTCCAGGTGAGCCGGCCGCCCTCGATGTCGTCGCGCACGCCCTGGACCCACGCCTGCTCGGCGCGCAGCAGCGCCTGCGCGTACTCGAGCTCGAGCAGGTAGACCCGCGGGAGGTGCTCGTGCTCGGCGAGCACGACGTCGAACGCGGCGATCTGTGCGCGCAGCGAGACGAGCCGGTCGGCGAGCAGTCGCGCGGCGTCCTCGTGCGCCAGCGCGTTGAGCAGCATCACGCCGGCGGTGAAGCGCCGCGGCTCGTAGGGCGTGCCGGTGATCAGCTCGTGCGTGCGGGCCGCATGGGCGTCGCGGCCGGCGTCGGTGACGCGATAGACGGTCCGCTCCGGCCGGCGGCCCTCGCGAGACGTCCCCACCGCCTCCACAAGCCCGTCGCGCTCGAGCCGCTCGACGGTGCCGTAGAGCGATCCGCGCTTGACGCCGAGGATCTCGTCGACGTGGCGCTCGGCCACGACGCGCGCCATCTCGTACGGATGCATCGGGCGCTCGTGCAGCAGGTCGAGCACGACGACGGCGAGCGTGTTGAGTTGGGGCGGCGCCATAGCTCCTCGCGAATAGTTCGCGGGAACTATATCGCGGGAAGCAAACGCCGCTCGCGGCGGCCTCCCTGCCGAAAGGCGGCGACGACCTAGCCGTGGCCCGGCTGGATCACCACTTCGGAGAACCGGCGCATCTGCTCGACGCGCTCGGGATAGCGGCCGACGAGGAACTGCAGGCCCAGGTGGCGGACGCCGATGTCACGAAAGCGCGACAACGCCGCGCCGACCTGCTCGGGGGTACCGCGGAGCACGTCCGGCTCCTGGGCGACCTCCTCCTCGGTGATCTCGACCGAGAGGCAGCAGTTCAGCGGGACCGCGTCCGGGTCGCGCCCATGCTCCTCGGCGGTCGCGCGCACGACGTCGTAGCGCCGCCGCAGCTCCTCGGGCGTGATCCGCGGGAAGTAGGGAAACCAGCTGTCGCCGACTCGGCCGGCGCGCCGCTGGGCGACCTTGGCCTCGCCGCCGATCCACAGCTCCAGCGGCCGCTCGCGGTCATACGACTTGGGCTCGAAGCCGATGTCCTCGTAGTCGTAGAACTCGCCGTGGAAGGTGCAGTGCTGCTCGGTCAGCAGATTGCGCAGGATGGCGATCTGCTCGTCCGCGACGCGCCCGCGGACCGGGAACAGCTCCGCCCGCCCGAGGGCCGCGAACTCCTCCTGCATCCATCCGACGCCAAGGCCGAGCACCAACCTGCCCTGCGAGAGCTGGTCGATGGTGGTGGCGACCTTCGCCCAGTACAGCGGATCTCGATACGGCGTGACCAGGACGCTGACGCCCAGCTTGACCCGCTCGGTCGCGCCGGCCAAGAACGCCAGCACGGTGAGCGCCTCGAGGAACGGCGCGTCCGGCGGCACGAAGAACGACCCGCTCCAGTTGTACTTGTACGCCGTCTGGATCTTGCGCGGGATGACGATGCGATCGGCGGCCCAGACGGTGGTGAAGCCGAGCTCCTCGGCGGTGCGGGCGGCATGGATCAGGCCGTCGCGACTGGAAGCCCGGCCCGACACGGGCAGGAACACGCCGAAGTCCATGATCACGGTCCTTTCGATCGATCCCCCGGAGCACCGGCCACCCGGCGACCCAGATCGATGCGAAACTCTACACAACAGCGCGATGACGTGCCGACCAGCGGCTCACGGCGCCCCCACCGAGCCCTGGCCCACGCGCGTGTACCAACGGTCGCCGACCACCATGTCGTCGACGCCCCGCTGCTCGCAGTACTCCACGAGATGCGACATGCGGTTGATGAACCCGTGGCCGTTGAAGTTCAGGCTCGTGTTGCAGAGGACGCCGATGCCGCAGCGCTCGGCGAAGGCGCTGAGCAACCGATGCTGCGGCGGATTCGACCGCGGCGACACCGTCTGCACCCGCGCCGAGCCGTCGACGTGCGTGACGGCACCCAGACGCGCGTCGCGCACGTGCCGGAAGTAGAGCATGAACGGATCCTCGAAGTCCTCCACGAACGCGGCGGCGAGATCCTCGACGCGCGCGCACGGCGCGATCGGCCGGTAGTCCTCGCGCGCCTTGATCTCGTTGAGCCGGTCCCGCGTCTCGGCCCGGAACGGCTCCGCCAGCAGCGAGCGATTGCCCAGGGCGCGCGGCCCGATCTCCCAGCGCCCCTGGACCCAGGCGATGACGCGGCCCTCGGCCAGCGCTGCGGCGAGCGCCTGGACGTCCAGCGGCCGCGACTGCCACCGCGACGCGTCCGGCTCGACGTCCTGGACGAAGTCGAGCCCCGCGTAGACGTCCCAGGCGATGTGCGGCGAGCCGGTCAGCGACGCTTGGGCGTCGATCGCCGTGCCGATCGCTGAGCCTGAGTCGTTCGGGCACGGCGGCACGAACACGGACGAGAAGTGCCCCAGCTCGCGCCACGCGGCGTTCCAGTCGCAGTTGAGGCCGCAGCCGCCGGAGATGCGCAGCGGAATGCCGGCGGGGATCTCGCGCACCGCGACGTCGGCGAACGTCTCGAAGATGCGCCGCGTCAAGACGGCCGCCGCGGTCTTCGCGAGCTCCGACTGCACGCCGCAGTCGCACAGCGGCGAGTCCGCGAAGTCGCGCTTGGGCACCGGGAACATGCTCTCGGCGCTGAGCAGCCGGTCGACCGCGCGGACGACGTCCGGGTGCGACGAGCCGGCGTCGCCGAACGCGGCGAGCGCCATCAGCTTGCCGCTGTCGCTCAGCCGCGGGAAGGCCCCCGTGGCGGGGAAGCCGGGATCGCAGATGGCGAACAGCGCGGCAAAGCGCGCGCCCGGCTGCGAGAGCACCGGGATCGTCCGCACCACCCGATGGGCGGCGTCCACGAGGTAGAAGGAGCCGGTGATGCCCTCCCACAGGAGCACCGCCTGCAGCTCGTGCTCCTCGAGCGGCGCGAGCCCGATCGCTCCGAGGATGTGCGAACGCTCGTGCGAGGACGAGAAGTACTGGACCCGCTTGCCGAAGAACGTCGATCCTCGGCTGTCGACCACGTCGGTGCCGAAGTACCCGGCGCCGAACACCCCGCGGACCCGCATCGCCTGCTGCCCGGCCTCGACCCGCTGGCCCCAGCCGCCCAACGCGACGACGTCCGGCAGCCCGTCGAGCCGCTCAGCCAAGTCCAGGAGCGTCACGGGGCTGATGGTGGAGTAGCGGACGAACGAGTCCTTCTCGGCCTCGATCGACAGCACGAGACGACCGTCGCGTAGCGCGGCGACGCTCCCGTCGTGCCCTGGTTTGAAGGCCAGCACCAGCATCGTTCGACCAGCGGGTGCTCGGCCCGCGGCTGCAGAACCCTAGCGTTGAGCGCTCGTACGTGTCTGCACCTTGCAAGCGATCCTCAGCACTCTGTCTTGTCCGCGGACAGGGCCGCGTCGGCGCCTTCACCCCGGGAGGCGCGTTGCTGGCCCGCGCCGAGGACCTGCAGGCGCGGACGACACGCGCACGGCGAGGACACCGCGCATCCGCGGATGCAGCACGCAGCGATAGGCGATCGGGCCCGGACGCAGCGGCGTGAGCTCGAAGCGCCCTCCGGGCGGAATGACGCCCGAGCGCGGCAGGCCGCGCCCGATCCGCCGCACCGTGTGTCCGACCGACCCCTCGTTCGTGAAGACCACGATCTGCCCCACGCGCACGGTCATCCGCGGCGGGCGGAAGCCGGTGTCGGCGATCGCGACGTCGACCTTGCCGCCGGTCGCCTCCTGGTTGCCGGGCGTGCCCCGGTTCGGCTCGGTGCCCTGCGGCTCAGGCGGCAGGCGGGGCCGTGGCTCGTCGCCCCCGCCGCATCCGGCGGCGAGCGCGGCGACCAGAACGACAACGGCGAAGGCACGCATCGGCCCTCCCCTGCTACCCGGCGGGGCGGGAGGCCAGGGCTGCGGCGGTCCGGTTGCCGCCCGCCCGACGGATCGCGAGGATGGCGCGCATGGGACTGTTCAACCGCAAGGACGCACCACCCGAGCCCACCCCCGCGGCCGCCGCCCCGTCGCCCCCGCACCCCGCGCTCGCCTCGTGGGATGCGCTCACCGCCGCCCCGCTCGAGCAGCTGGCCACGGCCGTCCTGCTCGCGGCGTTCGCCGGTCGCGACCCGGGCGCCCGACCGCTGTCGTTCGAAGTCATCCAGGAGATCGAGCGGCACACGGGCGCCCCGATCCCGCAGATCAACCTCCTCGTCGAGGAGGCGCTCGACGTGCTCTCGCGCTCGCTGCTGATCCACGTCGACTACGGCAGCTCGAACGCACGTCCATGGCTCGCGCTGTCACGCCGCGGCGTCGCCGCGCTGGCGTCGGGCGACCCGGCGCGCTGGATGGACGTGCCGCCCGCGCCGCAGTGAGGCGCGGGCCCGGCCGGGCGACGGCTACCAGCCCACCCCGATCGTCAGGCGCGTAGGCGGCTCGGCGTTCGGGAGGATCGTCACCGAGCTCTGGTCGTTGACGTCGTCGTAGGCGAACGCATACGACCGGTGGCCGAGGTTGATCGCGTGGAAGAACGCGGCGTACTCGTTGTCGAGCTTCGCGTCGTAGTAGGCGCTCGGCCGGTACCAGTCGTCGGTGCCGAGGGCCACGCCGCGGTTGAACGCCGCGCACAGCTCCGCGCCGAGCTCCAGCGCCGTCACCGTCATGCCGCTCGACGCCAGCGCGCCCGCGCACTGGAAGACGTCGGCGGAAGACGGCTTGCGCACGAAGAACGGCCCCTTGCCGTCCTTCGTGAAGACGAGCCTGCCGTTCTCGACCTCGCCCTTGAACGTCTGGCCCAGGCGGGTCAGCTTGAAGCCGTCCTTCCACTGCGACCAGGCCTGGTCGATCGCCGGGTCCAGCAGGTCGCCGTACGTGCCGCCGTCGTCGAAGGAGGCGGCGGTGCGCGGAGCGAGGATGCGGTCCGCACCGGCCAGCGTGCGGAACGGCTTGCTGACCCGGTCGGCGTAGCGCGAGAAGACCTCGGCGCGGCTCAGGGTGATGCCGGTCCGCCGGTCGTAGCCGCTGGAGGCCTGCTGGAGCCGCGCCGTCAGCGGGAGCCCGAACTGATCGACCTGCGTCGTGTTGCCGCCGAACGGGATCGTGCCGTACGCGTAGGTGAACTCGTACCAGTCGAACGTCGTGTCGAAGTTGGGATCCGAGCGGGAGCGCAGGTTCGGGCCCGCCCAGCCCTGGTCGTCGGGCGACACGCCGATGTACATCGGCGCCCCGACCGAGACGTAGAGCCGGCCGCCCTCGACCCGCGGCGGGATCCGCACGGTCGACGCCTCGGCAAGCGTGAACGACATGTCCGGATAGCGCCGTCCGTCCTTGGTCAGGTGCCCGGGCGCGTCGGCCATCGTGTGGTCCAGCGGCGCCATCGTCCCGTCGGGCTTCAGGTACGCCCACTGGCCCGGCGACGTCTGGCCCAGGCCGGTCACGTAGATCTGCGCGTCTCGCCAGCGCCCGTCGGTCTGGTTGACGAACGTGACCGGGAACGACCCGTCCGCCTGCCGCGGCTCGGCGTCGGCGAACGCCGGCCCAGCCATCACCGCCGCGGCGACGAGCGCCGCGAGCGCTGCTGCGAGATGTCGCATCTGCTCAGTACCCCTCCTGGAACGCCGCAGCGATCCGTCCTTGGTCGATGTCGGCCGCCTGGAACTCGTGGAAATCCGCGCTCAACGGCACGTCGCGGACCCACAGCGAGTACACGAGCCGCCGGCCGCTGGCGGCGTCGATGTAGCCGGCCTGCGTCAGCGCCGACATGATCCCCTGCGTGTCGGTCGGCGCCATCTGCGCGCGCGTGCCGCTCTTGACGAACACGTGCCCGGCCGCCGGGGTGCCGCGCTGGTTGGTGGCGAACGTCCCGTCGACGCCGAGGACCGGGAGGCCACCGACCAACGCGCCGCCCCACGGCGCCGCGGCGGCCTGGCGCAGGAACGTGACGAAGTCGCGCGGGGTGCTGCGGTCGTACTCGGAGGAGCCGGCGCCGTCGAACAGGATCGTCGTCGACGGCCCGACGCCCAAGCGCCGGATCGTCGCCAGCTCGGTGCGCAGCCCGTCGAGGCAGCTCCGGCTGCCCTTGGCCGCGGCGACGACGCACACGAGGTCGTCGGCTCCGCGGTTGTAACTGATCTTCAGCACCACCTTCACGTACTCCGACAGCGGCGGCGAGACGCGCTGGGCGACCCGCGTGGCGGCCGGGTAGCTCCGCGCCCGGGGCAGCAGCCTCCGCGGGTTGGCGCCGGTGACCTTCGCGTCCACGCGGACGCCGGCCCGTCGCAGCGCCTCGATGAACGCGGTGCGGGCGAAGGCCGCGGGATCGGGGATGTGGGAGATGCTCACCACCGGGTCGCTGCCGGCGCCGATCGCGCCGCGGATGCGCACCACGCCGGGCCGCGGACGGTCGACGACCAGCGGCTCGCCCTCCCCCGCCACCGTCCGCACCTGCGAGACGACGCGCGTGCCCGCCACCTTCGGCCGCCAGTCGACGGCGGCCGGCCGGCCGGCCCGGGTCGGCTTCGTCGTGATGTCGATGACGTTCTCGTTGATCCACATCGGCGACATCAGCCCGTCGGGCCACCCGTCGAACGTCCGAAACAGCCGGTCGTCGATGACGACGTCGCCGGTGACGCGGCGGATGCCCGCCGCGCGCACCTGGGCGGCGAGGTCGCGTACGCCGGCCAGCGGGTCGCTGCCGGGCACGAGCGCGGCGCCGGGGAGCCCGGTGTCGGCGTAGTTGTGGTCGACCTCCGGCGCGCTGTTGAACGCGAGCGTGCCGTCGCGGCGGTCGCGCAGGCCGAAGCTGAAGTCGCCCGAGGCGACGAGCACGAGGTCGCCTGAGAGCTTGCCGTCGGCCAGCCGGCCGCGGCGGTACACCGGCGTGCGGAAGCGGTGATCGGCGCCGAGCACGTCGAGCGCGGTGGCCGACGCGTAGAGCTTGAGGATGGAGCCGGTGACGAACAGCTTGTCGGGGTTGTGCTCGAGCAGGACCTCCCCCGTCGCCGCATCGGCGACCTGATAGCCCCAGATGCTGTGGTCGTAGACCGGCTGGTCGATGACGCTGCTCAGCACGCGCTGGACGCTGGGCGGCACCGCGGGCGCCTGGGCCGTCGCGGCCTCGGCGGCGACCGAGAGCGCGCCGATCGCGGCCGCAAGCATGGGGGCGAGGATCCTGCCGGTCATGCGCCGCGACGCTATGGCGCTCGCCGGCGGCGGGCAAGGGACCTGGGTCCCCTCGACCCGGCTCCCTCGGTCCCTGGCTTTCGGGGAGACTTGCGCGATGCTCCGACGATCGTCGCCTCCGCTCCTGGTCTCACGGTCGCCATGGGCTTGAGGGCCTCCCGCTCGCCCACCACGCGTGCGCTCGTCCAGCTCGCGGCGGCCACGCTCCTGCTCGCCGGCGTGGAGATCGCGCTGCTGCTGGAGGGACCGCAGCAGCCGGCGTGGATCGTCGTCCTCTTCCCGCTGGTGGGCTGCGTCTACCTCGCCGCCGGCGTGCTGGCCGCGGCCCGGCGCCCGAACAACCGGACGGGCGCTCTGCTGGTCGCCGGCGCGCTGGCCTGGCTGGTCGCGGCGATGGCCAACCTGCAGACCCCGGCGCTGGTCGCGGCCGGGCTGGCCTGCGCGACGCTGCCGCTGGCGGTCGTCCTCCACCTCCTCCACGGCTTCCCCTCGGGGCAGCTGCGCGGCGCGGTCAGCCGCGCCACGGTGCTCGCCGGGTACGGCGTCGCGCTGGTGCTGCAGGCGCCGATCTACCTGTTCGGCCAGGGCTCGATCGCCCCCTACGACACGCTGCAGCTCGCCGACCGCCCCGACCTCGCCGACCTCGGAGGCTGGGTGCAGGACGTCGCGGGCGCCGCGCTGATCCTGGCGACCGGCGTGCTGCTGGCGCGGCGCCTGCGGGCCGCCACGCCGTCCCAGCGGCGGGTGCTCGGGCCGCTGTACGCGTACGGCATCTTCGCGCTCGTCTTCGTCGTGGTCAGCGCGAAGCTCGCCGACACGGTCTTCGTCGGACATGATCACGCGCGCGTCGTCGTGCAGCTGGCGCTCCTGGCCGGCGTGCCGCTCGCCTTCGCCGCCAGCGTCCTGCGCGGCGGCTTCGCGCGCATGGGCGAGGTCGAGGAGCTCGGCGCGTGGCTGGGGGCCGAGACCGGCGGCCGCCCGAGCCTGGCCCAGGCGCTCGCCCACACCCTCGGCGACCCGTCGCTGCAGCTCGCGCTCTGGGTTCCCGCGGCTGGCGGCTACGTCGACCTCGCCGGCGAGCCGGTCGGGGTGGAAGCGGCCCGGGCCGGGCGCGGCGTCGCCGAGGTCCGGCGCGGCGACCGTCGCATCGGCGCCATCGTCTACGACGCGACGCTGATCGCCGACCGCTCGCTCGTCGAGGCCGCTGCGCGCATGACCGCGATCGCGCTCGACCACGAGCGTCTCACGGTCGAGCTGACCGCCAGCCGCGATGCGCTGCGCCGCTCCCGGGCGCGCATCGTCGACGCCGCCGACGAGGAGCGCCGCCGGATCGCCTGCGACCTCCACGACGGCCTCCAGGCGCGGCTCGTCGTCCTGGCCATCGGCGCCGACGGGCTGTCCAGCGATCCGCAGCTCCCCGCCGCGGCGCGGACCGCGGCGACGCAGCTGCGCACCGGTCTGGAGGGCGTCGTCAGCGAGCTCCGCGCGCTCGTCCAGGGCGTCATGCCGGCAGCGCTGATCGAGCGCGGGCTCCCCGCCGCGACCGAGGACCTCGCCGACCGCATGCCCCTCCCCACCACGCTGGACATCGACGACGAGCTCGGCGCGCTCGACCGCAAGCTGCCCCCGGCGGTCGAGCTCGCCGCGTACTTCGTCGTCGCCGAGGCGCTGACGAACGCGGTCAAGCACGCCCGTGCGCGGGAGCTCTCGGTCCGCCTCGCCCGGCCCGCCGGCCGCCTGCGCGTCGAGGTCCGCGACGACGGCGTCGGCGGCGCCGCGGCCAACGGCGGCGCCGGTATCCGCGGGATGGCCGACCGCATCGACGTCCTCGGCGGACGGCTGACGATCACCAGCCCGCCGGGCGGCGGGACGTGCGTCATCGCGGAGGTCCCATGCGAGTCGTGATCGGCGAGGACGAGGCGCTCATGCGCAGCGGGCTGACGCTCGTGCTCGAGCGGGGCGGCTTCGAGATCGTCGGCCTCGCCGACGACGGCGAGGACCTCGTGCGCAAGGCGCGCGCGCATCGGCCCGACCTGCTGGTGACGGACATCCGCATGCCGCCCAGCCACACCGACGAGGGCCTGCGCGCCGCGCTGACCATCCGGGCCGAGCGTCCGGAGATCGCGGTGCTCGTCCTGTCCCAGCACGTCCAGCGCCGCTACGCCTCCGAGCTGCTGGAGCAGCGCTCCGCCGGCGTCGGCTACCTGCTCAAGCAGCGCATCGCCAACGTCGACGCCTTCGTCGCCGACGTGCGCCGCATCTGCGACGGCGGCACCGCGCTCGACCCCGAGGTCGTCGCCACGCTGCTGGGCCGCGCCCGCCGCGACGACGATCCGCTGCACCGCCTGACCGAGCGCCAGCGCGAGGTGCTGGGCCTCATGGCCGAGGGTCGCAGCAACGCCGCCATCGCCGAGCGCCTGAGCATCTCGGAGAAGGCGGTCGTCAAGCACGCCTCCCACATCTACGACGAGCTGGGACTGCCGGTGAGCAGCGAGGACCACCGCCGGGTGTTGGCGGTGGTGCGCTACCTGGCGCTGTGAAAGGGCTCCTCACAGACCTTGCGCCCCGCCTGGCGCGGTCCTACCCTCCCCCCTGGCGCCGTCCCGCGCCCAACCTCCGATTCCGGCGCTCACGCCGTCGGCCCAGCGGGGGCAAAGGGGGCCTCGAGCCGTCGGGATGCCGGTCGATGCGTTGCCCTTCCGGCGGGGCGCTGCGAGCGTGAGTCGCGGGGCCGCCGCCTTCGTGAGGAGCACCGATGACCAGGCAGAAGTCGTTCAAGCTGATCGTCCGGCGGCGGATGGAGAAGACGGGCGAGAGCTACACCGCGGCGCGCGCCGCGCTGCTGGCGGCGCAGGACACGGCGACCGAGGCGACGACGCCGCCGGCGCTCGCCACGTCCGACGCGGCGATCCGCGAGCGGACCGGACGCGGCTGGGAGGCGTGGTTCGACCTGCTCGACGCGTGGGGTGCGGCCGAGCGGCCCCACCGCGAGGTCGCGCGCCACGTCGCGGGGCAGTTGGACCTGCACCCGCTGGCCTGGAACGTCCAGGCGGTCGTGGGCAGCTACGAGCTCGCCCGCGGGCTGCGGGAGGTGGGCGAGCGCCCCGACGGCTTCGCCGTCACGGCATCCAAGACCGTCGGCGTCCCGGTCGACATCCTCTTCGACGCGTTCGTGGACGAGGACCGGCGCGCACGCTGGCTTCCCGACGCGCGGCTGCGCGAGCGGACGGCCACCCGGCCGCGGTCCGCCCGCTTCGACTGGGACGACGGCGCGACCCGCGTCCACGTCACGTTCGCCGCCAAGGGCGAGGGGCGGGCGACGGCGACGGTCTCGCACGAGCGCCTGCCCGACGCCGCCGCGGCCGAGCGGATGAAGGCGTACTGGCGCGGCCGCGTCGCGACGCTGAAGGAGGTGCTGGAGGCCTGACGCGAGCCGGTCAGCCGCCCCGGCGGGCGGCCCGCGCCGCGAGCTCCAGCCGGCGCGCGAGCTCGCGCGTGGCGTCGGGGCGGACCGCGAGCTCCTGGAACAGGCGCCACATGCCGCGTCCGGCCGTGGCGCCGAAGGCCGGCGGCTGCAGGTCGGAGAGGTCGAAGCGCACCGTGCGCGCCCGGCTGAGCCGCGCGGCGGTGCGCTGCGTCATCGCGTCGGGATAGGCGCTCGCGGGCACCCGCGCGTTCGGCGAGACGAAGCCGCCGTCGTGCGCCCACGGCTCGGCCGCGGCCGGCGTCGCCAGGTAGCGCAGGAGCCGGCGAGCGGCGGCGGCGCGTGAGCAGAGCACCGCGACGTCGCCGCCGACGATCAGGGCGTCGCGGTCTCCACGTCCGATCGCCGGGAAGTCGGCGAAGCGCGGGGCGCCGGCCCGCACGAACGACCGGACGAAGTCGCCCTCGGCGACCATCGCGGCGGTCGCGTCCGCGTCCAGCGCGGCCCGCACCGACGCCTCGAACGTCGTGCGCAGCACCTCCGACGGCGCACCCACCAGCGCCTCGTCGCCCACCAGGCGGCCGAGGCGCGCCAGCGCCCGCCGGACGCTGCGGTGCGTCCACGGGATCTCGCCGCGCGCGAGCTGGTCGTAGCGCCGCGGCCCCGCGTCGCGCAGGTAGACGTTCTCGAACCAGTCGGTCAGCGTCCAGCCGTCCGCACCGGCGATCGACAGCGGGCGAATGCCGGCGGCCGCGAGGCGGCGCCCGTCGCGCACCAGCGCATCCCAGGTCGCCGGCGGCCCGTCGACGCCTGCCGCGCGCAGCGCTGCGGGCCGGTACCAGAGCATCGACTTGTTGGAGGCCTTGAACCACACGCCGTAGAGCCGGCCGTCGACGCTGCCCAGCCGCCGCCACGCCGCCCCGTAGCCCCGGCGGACGAGGTCGCCTGCCAGCGTCCCGATCGGCTGCAGCGCGCCGGCGCGCGCCAGCTCAACCATGAGCCCCGGCTGCGGCAGCAGCGCCACGTCCGGCGGGCAGCCCTGCGCGACCCGGGCGCGCAGCTTCGGCGCGATGTCGCGCGTCTCGTAGGCGTAGCGCACCTCCACGCCGGTCTCGCGCTCGAAGCGCCCCAGGACGCGGGCGAAGCTGCGCGCCTCTCGCCCGCTCCACACGCCCGCGACCTCGATGGCGTCGCGGTCGAGCGGCGGACAGGCCGCACGCAGCGGTCCGATCGCCACCGCCGCGGCCGTGTCCGTTCGCGTCAGCGGGCCGAGGCTCGGGCCCCAGATCGCCACCGCGAGCAGCGCGGCGACCCCGAGCAGCGCCGTGCGGGGGCGCAGCAGGGCGGCGAACAGCCCCAACCGGCGCCACCCTGCCCGCGGGGGCGCCGACGCGGGCGGCGCCCCCGCGTGGGCCCGTCGTTCCCCGACCGCCGCCGCAAGGGCCCGCCGTACCGCGGGGCGCGCCCGCTCGCGGGCCCGCCGCTCCTCCATCACCATCGTCAGCACCCGCCGGTCGACCTCCGCCGGCAGCTCCGGCAGCTTCTCGCGCAGCAGCTCCGCGGCGCGCCGGATGCGCTCGTCCTGGCGACGCGTCATGGCGCCGGGGTCCACACGAAGGTCTCCGCGGAGCGCAGCCGCGCCAGCGCGCCGGCGCCGGCCGCCGCGTCGTCGGCCAGCACCCGCTCGGCGTCGCGCAGCCACGCGTCGGGGCTGCGTGACAACCGCAGCCGCCAGCGCGGATGGTGGGCGATCCACGGCGCGGCCGCGTCCAGGCTGCGGGCCGGCGGCGGGCCCATGACGGCGAGCACGCTGCGCCCCTCGGGGATCCGACGCTCGAGCGCGTCGAAGAACCGCACGAGCTCCCCCGCCCCGCGCGGCGGAGCGACGTCGGCCACGCATCGCACCCGCGCCACCGCCCGGTAGGAGACGACGAACGCCCGCTCCGGGGGCGTGTGGAAGACGCCCCACACCTGCGGCCCGACGGGCGCCGGCGCCGGTTCGGCCAGCGCCGCGGCGAGCTGCCGCCGGGCCCGCGTCAGCCGCGAGCGCAGCGTCGACGGCGCACCCAGCCCCACGATCTGCGCGGCCTCGTGGCTGCGGCAGCCCAGCACGTCGACGAAGAAGAACGCCTCCACCTCGTCGGCGGGCAGCGCCGCCAGTCCTCGGCGCAGATCGATCCAGCCGTCCCGATCGTCGACCGGCGCGACCGGCTCGGCGCCGTCGCCGTCCTCCAAGAGGAAGGTGGCGCGGGCGCGCCGGGCGCGCAGCCGGTCCAGGCACAGGTTGCGGCAGATCGTCAGCAGCCACGCGCGGGCGGAGTCGTCGCCGCGGAAGCCGTCCAGGCCGCGATAGGCGCGCAGGAACGTCTCCTGCAGGACGTCCTCGGCCTCGTGCGGGTCACGCAGCTTGAAGCTGGCCAGGCGCCAGGCGTCGTGCTTGTGGCGGTGGTACAGCAGCGCGAATGCCTCGTCGTCACCACCGGCCGCGCGCGCCACCAGGACGGCGTCGGGCGCAGCCGGGCCCTCGTCAGCTTCGACGTGCCCGATCGGTGGATTGACGACGGACCCCTGCATGACCCCGCCCCCCACGTCGAGGCTACGCCGATCACCCGCCTCCGTCGTCAGTTCGCCGCCGCGCTCCGTCTAAGGGATCAGGAGAGAGAAGGAGCGTGCGTGGCCGAGGTCGCGTTCGATCAGGTCAGCAAGGTCTACCCGGACGGCACCCGCGCGGTGTCACGGCTCGCCTGCGAGGTCGCCGACGGCGAGTTCATGGTCCTCGTCGGACCGTCCGGCTGCGGCAAGACCACCGCGCTGCGGATGGTCGCCGGGCTGGAGGAGGTCACCGAAGGCGTCGTGCGCATCGGCGAGCGCGTCGTCAACCACGTGCCGTCGCGCGACCGCGACATCGCGATGGTGTTCCAGAGCTACGCGCTGTACCCGCACCTGTCGGTGCGCGAGAACATCGCGTTCGGGCTGCGAGTCAAGCGGCTCTCCAAGGACGAGATCGACCGCCGCGTCACGCAGGCCGCGCGCGTGCTCGACCTCGAGCCGTTCCTGGGGCGCAAGCCGCGCGCGCTCTCCGGCGGCCAGCGCCAGCGCGTGGCGATGGGCCGGGCGATCGTCCGCGAGCCGGCGGCCTTCCTCATGGACGAGCCGCTCTCGAACCTCGACGCGAAGCTGCGCGTGCAGATGCGCGCCGAGATCGCCCGCCTCCAGCAGGAGCTCGGCGTGACGACGCTCTACGTCACCCACGACCAGGTCGAGGCCATGACGATGGGCGACCGCGTTGCGGTGATGCGCAAGGGCGAGCTCCAGCAGGTCGCCCCGCCGCAGCACCTGTACGACCACCCGGTCAACCTCTTCGTCGGCGGGTTCATCGGCAGCCCCGCGATGAACCTCCTGGAGGGCCGGCTGGAGCAAGCCGGCGACGGGCTGGCGGTCCGGATCGACGGGCAGCGCCTCTCCGTGCCCGGCGAGCTGCGGGCCGCCCGCCCCGCCCTGTCCGGCTACGCCGGACGCGACGTCATCGTCGGCATCCGTCCCGAGGACCTCGAGGACGCGACGGTCGCCCCCGACGCGCCGGACGGGCGCACGCTGCGCGGCCGGCTGCAGCTGCGCGAGGCGCTCGGCTCCGAGGTCATGGTCCACCTGACCGTCGACGCGCGCGCCGCCGAGGCCGACGCGGTGCGCGAGCTCGCCGAGGACGTCGGCGTCGAGGCGCTCGGCGCCGAGGGTGCCGAGGCGACGGTCATCGGCCGCTTCAGCCCGCGCTCGCGCGTCCAGCCGGGCGAGGCGGTGACGGCGGTCGTCGACACGAGCGTCCTGCACTTCTTCGATCCCGACACCGGCCTCGGGATCTACGACAGTCCCAACGGAGGAGGAGCGAGGTGACCATGCGAGGAGTGCGGCGCCTGACGCTGGCGGTGCTCGCCGGCGCAGCGCTGGTCGCCGCGGGCTGCGGCGGCGACGACGACGAGGGCGGCGGCACCGGCACGCAGGCGCCCGCCGAGACCCAGGCCGCGACCGACGTCAAGGGCAGCGTCTCGCTCGTCGGCGTCTGGACCGGCGACGAGCAGAAGTCCTTCCAGGCCGTGCTCGACGGCTTCACGGCGAAGTACCCGAACGTCCGGGTGAAGTACAACCCGGCCGGCGACAACACGCCGACCGTGCTGAGCACGGCGGTCGAAGGCGGCAACCCGCCGGATCTGGCGACGGTCGCCCAGCCCGGCCTCATCCAGCAGTTCCAGGAGCAGGGCGCGCTGCAGCCCCTCGACTTCGCCAAGGCGACGATCGAGGAGAACTTCCCGCCCGACGTCGTCGAGCTCGGGACGATCGGCGGCAAGCTCTACTCGTTCGTCTTCAAGGCGGCGAACAAGTCGACGGTGTGGTTCAACGTGCAGACCTTCCAGGACGCGGGCGTGGAGCCGCCGAAGACCTGGGACGAGCTCCAGGAGGCCGCGGAGACGCTGAAGGCCGCCGGCACGCCCGCGTACTCGATCGGCGGGGCCGACGGCTGGACCCTCACCGACCTGTTCGAGAACGTCTACCTGCGCCAGGCCGGACCGGAGCGGTACGACCAGCTGACCGACCACGCGATCAAGTGGACGGATCCGTCGGTCAAGCAGGCCCTCGAGACGATGGGCGAGGTCCTCGGCGACGAGGACAACATCGTCGGCGGCGCATCGGGCGCGCTGCAGACCGACTTCCCGACGTCGGTGTCGCAGGTGCTGAGCACGAGCCCGAAGGCGTCGATGGTCATCGAGGGCGACTTCGTGCCCGGCGTGATCGCCACGAAGACGAAGGTCCAGCCGCAGACCGACTACGACGTCTTCGCCTTCCCGGACGTCGGTGACACGACCGGCGCCGTGGTCGGCGGCGGCGACTCCGTCGTCATGTTCAAGGACACGCCGGCCGGGCGCGCGCTGGTCGAGTACCTCGCCAGCCCCGAGGCGGCGGAGATCTGGGCCAAGCGCGGCGGCTTCTCGTCGGCGAACAAGAACCTGCCCGAGAGTGCGTACGCCGACGAGCTGACGCGGCGCACCGCGACGGCGATCGCCGATGCGCAGACGTTCCGCTTCGACATGTCCGACCTGGCGCCGGCCGCGTTCGGCGGCACGCCCGGCCAGGGCGAGTGGAAGATCCTGCAGGACTTCCTCGAGAACCCGAGCGCGGTCGACCAGACCGCCCGCAAGCTCGAGGCCGCCGCGGCCCGGGCGTACAAGCAGTAGGCGCGCACGGTGGCCCTCGCCGGCGCCAGCGAAGCGGTTCCCGCCCCGGCGCCCGGCCCCCTCGGGGGTCGGGACCCGGGGCGCTGGCGCCGGCGGGCCACCACCGCGGCGTTCCTGGCTCCGGCGATCGTGCTGCTGCTCGTGTGGATCGTCTACCCGACGGTCCGCACGATCGTCCGCAGCTTCTTCGGGCGCGACGGCTCGGAGTTCGTCGGGCTCGACAACTACGAGACGCTGTTCACGACCGACACGCTGCTCACGGCGATCCAGAACAACGCGATCTGGGTCGCGGTCGTGCCCGCGCTCGTCACCGCGATCGGGATGGTGTTCGCGGTCCTGACCGAGCGGATCAGCTGGAAGGTCGCGTTCCGCACGGCGGTCTTCATGCCGATGGCGATCTCGATGTTCGCCGCCGGCGTGATCTGGCACATCATGGACGACAAGGACCCCGAGCGGGGCGCGGTGAACGCCGCGATCAAGGCGGTGGACGAGGCGTTCGGCTCCAGCGGCGTCCTGACGCGCGGCCAGGGCTCGACGCCGGCGCTCGTCGGCAGCCCCGAGCGCGGGTTCGTGCTGCGCACGCCGCTGACGCCCGGCGACGTGGCGCCGCTCGGCCTCACCGCGGTCCCGCCGGCCGAGATGCCCGAGCGCGCGACGCAGGCCGTGGTGCCGCCGGGCGAGCGTGGCACGATCGCGGGGACGGTGTGGCGGGACTTCCGACCAGGCGGCGGGCGGCCCGGCGTCGTGGAGCGCGGCGAGCTCGGCATCCCCGGCGCAACCGTCGAGCTGCGCCGCGCCGGCGGTGGCGTGGTCGCCACGACCACGACGGCCGACGACGGCGCGTTCCGCTTCCGGGACGTGAGACCGGGGACCTATCGCGCCGGCGTCGGCGCCAAGACGTTCGAGGCCCCGTTCGAGGGCGTCTCCTGGCTGGGGCCGAAGCTCATCACGCCCGCGGTGATCATCGCCTACATCTGGGTGTGGGCGGGCTTCGCGATGGTCGTGATCGCGGCCGGCCTGTCGGCGATCCCGCGCGACGTCCTCGAGGCCGCGCGCACGGACGGAGCGACCGAGTGGCAGGTGTTCCGGCGCGTGACCGTGCCGCTGCTGGGGCCGGTGCTGGCGGTCGTCTTCGTCACGATGATCATCAACGTCCTGAAGGTGTTCGACATCGTGCTGTCGGTCGCCCCGGGGTCGACGCAGGACGACGCGAACGTCATCGCGCTGGCGATGTGGCGCACCTCGTTCTCGGGGGTCAACGACTTCGGCCTGGGCTCGGCGATCGCCGTCCTGCTGTTCGTGCTGGTGATCCCGGCGCTGGCCCTGAACATCCGCCGCTTCCAGCGGGAGGAGTCGTGATGGCGACCTCGGTCGGTGTGGAGGAGCGCGCGCCCGTCGTCCCCGTCGTGCGGGAGTCGCCGGCCGCGCGGATCGTGCGCCTGTTCGCGAAGGTGCCGATGCAGATCCTCATGGCGTGCATCGCGGCGCTGTGGCTGGTGCCGACGATCGGGCTGGCGCTGACGTCGCTCTTGCCCGCCTCGGAGATCACCGAGCTGGGCTGGTGGAAGCTCTTCGCCGAGCCGAGCATGGCGACGCTCGACAACTACCGGGCGATGTTCGACAACCGCGATCTCGTCGACGCGCTCGTCACGACGGCGATCATCGCGGTCGGCAACACGTTCCTGCTCGTGATCGTGGCCGCGCTCGCGGGCTACGCGTTCGCGTGGCTGCCGTTCCCTGGTCGCGACGCGCTGTTCGTCGTCGTCATCGGCCTGCTCGTCGTGCCGCTGCAGGTCGCGCTGATCCCGATCTTCTCGCTCTACAACTCGGCCGGGCTGTTCGACACGGTGCTCGGGCTGATCCTCTTCCACGTCGCGTTCGGGCTGCCGTTCGGGATCTTCCTGCTGCGCAACTTCTTCGCGGGGATCCCGAAGGACATCCTCGAGTCGGCGCGGATCGACGGGGCGTCGGAGGCGCGGATCTTCTTCCGCTTGATCCTCCCGCTCGGGCTGCCGGCAGTCGCCTCGCTGGCGATCTTCCAGTTCCTGTGGACGTGGAACGACCTCATCGTCGCGCTGACGTTCGGCCGTGACGTGCAGCCGCTGACCGTGGCGATCTTCTCCCAGCTGCGCCAGTTCGGCACGAACATCGAGCTGATCGCCCCCGCGTCGTTCCTCTCGCTGGCGATCCCGCTCGTCGTGTTCCTCGCCTTCCAGCGGTCCTTCGTCCAGGGGCTGCTCGCGGGTTCGGTCAAGTAGGCCGGGGCGCGCGGCTCAGCCGATCTTCTCCGCCAGCTCGACGATGATCCCCGCCGGGCCGCGCACGTAGCAGAGCCAGTAGCTGTTCTCGTAGTTCACCAGCTCGCCGACCAGCTCGCCGCCATGGGCTCGCAGGCCGGCGAGGGATGCCTCGATGTCGTCGACGACGAAGAGGATGTGGCGGATGCCCGGGGCGTTGGCCGGCGCCGGCCCGTCGTCGCCCTCGTATGAGGGCGAGCGGTACTTGGCCAGCTCGACCTTGCCGTTGCCATCCGGGGTCCGCAGTATCACGACATCCGCCCGCACGCCCTCGAGCCCGTTGATGCGGTCCACCAAGCCGCCCTCGACCGACGCCTCGCCCTCCACTTCGAGCCCGAGTGCGGCAAAGAACGCGGTCGCCGCCGGGAGGTCGTCGACGACGATGCCGATGTGCTCCAGGCGCTGGACGGTCATGAACCGCCTCCGGCCAGCTCCTGCGGCGTGTACTCGTGGCGCCTGCTTCCCCACGAGCCGGTCCGATCCTGCGGCTCTTCGATGATCGCTTGCGGGTCCATGACCTTCCTCATCGTGTCTCCTGGTGTCGTGGGCCGCGCCGCTCGCGGCCCGTCGCCTGATGAGCGGAGCCGGGCAGCGCTTCTCGACATGGAACACGCATTCAGCTCCCCAATCGTCGCGGAGGGGAGCTCATCGGCCGGCCGCGCGGTATCTCAGGTACACGACGCGCGAGCTGAACGTGCGCGTCTCAACGAGCTCCATGTCGACACGGTGATCTCGCGGGAAGAACGGGATGCCGCCGCCGACCGCGACCGGATAGACGAACAGCCGGTACTCGTCGATCAGATCCAGACGGGCGGCCTCGGCAGCGAGCTCGGCGCCTCCGACCGCCACGTCTCCCCGCACCGACTCCTGGAGCGAGGTCAGCTCTGCGCGCAGGTCATCGCGCGCGAGCGTCGTGTTCGCTCCCTGGACCGAGTCCAGCGTCCGCGAGAACACCACCTTCGGCAGCGCCTGCCAGATCAGCGCGAACTCGCGCACGATCTCCGAGGGGTCCTGGTCGGCCGTCTCCCAGTAGACCATCGTCTCGTACAGGCGACGCCCCAACAGGTGGCCGGCGAGCGCGCGCGTCTGCTCGTTGTGAAATCGGTGCAGCTCCTCGTCGGGCATCGACCAGTCGAACTTCCCGTCCGGCCCGACGACGTAGCCATCGACCGAGACGCTCATCGAGTAGATCACGTTCGGCATCCGCATTCCTCCTCATCTCGGGACAGTCAACCGGTATGACCCGGCGAACCCTCGATCCTCATCGGGCGACACTTGTGCTCGCCAGCGCCACCTCCCGGTCGATCCGCAGCGCCTCGCGCAGCCGGCGGTCGTGGGTGGCGACGACGAGCGCGCCCGGCCAGCCCTCGAGCGCCGCCTCCAGCGTCTCGAGCGACGCGACGTCGAGATGGTTCGTCGGCTCGTCCAGGAGCAGGCACGTCGCGCGCCGGTTGGCGAGCACCGCGAGCTCCGCCCGCGTCCGCTCGCCCGGCGAGAGCGTGGCGACCGGGCGATCGGCGCGCTCGGCGCCGACGCCGTAGGCCGCGAGCGCACCGCGGGCGTCGGACTCCCCCAGCCCGGTCAACGCCCGGACCGCGGCGGTCAGCGAGCGCTCGCCGCCGCCGGCCAGCGCGTCGCGCATCTGCCCCAGCTCGGCGACCACGGCGCCGGGGGCGACGCGGCGCGTCCCGCCCGCGAGCGCCACGCGCCCCGCGAGCGCCCCGATGAGCGTCGACTTGCCGGTACCGTTGGGCCCGCTGAGCAGGACCCGCTCGCCATGGGCGACGACGACGTCGAGCGGGCCGAGCGTCCAGCCGCCGCGGTGCAGCACGGCGCGCTCCAGCGCGATCACCCGCGCTCCCCGCCGCTCGGCGGCGGTGAGGCGCAGGCGCAGCGGGCGGTCCTCCCACGGCGCGTCGGGGATCTCGACGCGTGCGGCGCGGGCGCCGACCTTGCGCGCCCGCGCCTGTGCGCCGTCGGACCGCATCCGCACCCATTCGCGGCCGTGCTTGTCGTTGTCGCTGGACGCGCCCGTGCGCACCCGCGCCGCGCTCGCGGCGGCGCGGCGGCGCATCTCCCGCTCGGCGGCCTCCAGCTCGGCGCGCCGTGCCACGGCGACGTCGTGCTCGGCGCGGGCGCGCTCGCGGGCGGCGTCGCGCTCGCGCTCGTAGGCGTCCCAGCCGCCGGCGTAGTGGGTGGCGGCGCCGCTCCGCGCGTCGAGCTCGACCAGCTCGGCCGCGGTGTCGGCGAGCAGCGCGCGATCGTGCGAGACGAGCACGACCCCGCCGGCGCGCTGGGCGAGCATGGCGGTCAGCCGCTGCAGGCCGTCCGCGTCGAGGTGGTTGGTCGGCTCGTCGAGCAGCACGGCGTCGAAGCGCGCCACGCGCAGCGCGGCGAGCCCGGCGCGGGCAGCCTGGCCGCCCGACAGCGTCCGCAACGGCCGGTCGAGCAGCGTTGCCTCGAGGCCCAGCTCCGCGGCCGCCGCGCCCAGCCGCGCCTCGACATCGGCGCCCCCCAACGCGAGCCAGCGCTCGAGCGCCGCCGCGTGCGGCTCCACGGCGTCCAGGTCGCCGGCGGTGAGCGCAGCCTCGTGGCGGTCGACCTCGCGCGCCGCTGCCGCGACACCGACGCGCTCGAGGATCGTGTCGCGAACGGTCGTGTCGGAGGATGCGCCGGCCGCGAGGTCGGCGAGCTGTGGCAGGTAGCCGACGGTCCCCTGGCGGGTGACCTCGCCGCCGTCGGGCCGCTCGAGGCCGGCGACGATCCGCAGCAGCGTCGACTTGCCCGAGCCGTTGGGCCCGACGAGGCCGATGCGACTCGTCGCGTCGACCCGCAGGTCGACCTGGTCGAGGACGGTGCGCGCGCCGTGCTGGCGGACGATCCGGCGCGCGTCGAGGATGGACGGCGGCATGCGTGCTCCTTCGTGAAGCCGGGGGCGAGCGACGGGGCGACAGCCGCGACGGCGCCGTCTCCAGGACGGCCCGGTCAGTCGCGGCGGCTGTCAGCGAAGGTCACGCATGGCATGGCCCGAGGGCCGGCATCGACGATAGCAGCGGTGCCCTGGACGAATGTCGCCCACGCGTCGGCGCGCGCCCGCTATGGTCATACCGAACAGTGATCAGTATTCCGGGAGGACACCGCATGGACGCACCACATCCCACCCTGCGTCGGTTCGCATGGGCGTGCGCGGCGGTCGGCGTGGTCGCCGCCGTCGCCGCCCCCGCCGCCTCGGCGAGCGACTGGATCATCCGCCAGAAGGTCACGAACAAGACGCCGTACGAGCTGCGGCTGACCTCGATGACGACGACCGAGCTCACGTCGAACCCCGACAAGCCGGCCGCGAAGATCGCCCCGGGCGCGTCCGATCGGCTGACCGTCGTCAACGGGGCGCCGGGCCATGGCGTCGCGGTCGTCGCCAGCTACGACCTCTTCGACACCCGCAAGAGCCCCGACCTCTACAAGGGCACCGTGCTCGTCCGCTCGGGCGTCGACTGCCAATGGCGGGTGACCGTCAAGAGCCTGCCGGCGTGCCTGGACTACTCCCGCTACAACCGCGCGGACGTGGACTCCGGCGGCGCGGTCAACGTGCGCTGGTGGAACAACGGCGGCGACCCCAAGAACGGCTTCGAGACCGAGGTCGAGGTCACGACGCCGAGCGCCTCCGGCAGCTCCGGCGCCGAGAAGGATCCGGGCGACCCGCTGCCCGACGACGCCGAGGAGCAGCCCAACGGGCTCAACTGGAACGCCGTCCACGGCATCGTCAACAACACCGACTACGTCCTGCGCAAGCGGGCCCAGTGGACCTCCGAGGAGACCCACTTCGACCCGCAGGCCCCGGACACCATCGCGCCGCACACGACCGGCCACGGCAACGTCGGCAACTCGACGTTCCTGCATGGGCCCCAGGTCGTCTACCTGTACGACCTGCTCGACCCGGAGACGAAGGCGTTCCGCTCGTCGGTCGTCGCGATCGCCGGCGTCAACTGCACGACCTACCTGCCCCGAGTCGGCTGCGTGGCGCACAGCGACATGGCGCAGGCGATCGGGGACGGCGCCAAGCGCGTGACGACGCGGGTGGACAGCTTCTCGGACCAGTCGCCGGCGAACTTCCGCACGGTCCTCACGTTCAACCAGACGAAGCTGGGCACCGGCCCGCTCGCTGCCGACGACGATGACGACCGCGACAGCCGTGTGATGCGGTGATGCGTTAGCATCACCAGGGTGCGCACGACGCTCGACATCGACGACGATGTGGTCGCGGCGGCGCGAGAGCTCGCGGCCGCCGAGCGCCGCTCGCTCGGCTCGGTCATCTCGGAGCTGGCGCGCCGCGGCCTCACCCCCGCGCGGGTCGAGGCCGTGGACGGGTTGCCGGTGATCCGCGTGCCGTCCGACGCGCCGCCGATCACCCCCGAGATGGTGCGGCGCGCGCTCGACGAGGACTGAGGGCGGCCATGGCGCTGCTCGACGTCAACGCGCTCGTCGCGCTGGCCTGGGACTCGCACGTGCACCACGCCGCCATCCGCTCCTGGTTCGCCGCCCACGGCGCGAGCGGATGGGCCACGTGTCCGGTCACCGAGAGCGGCTTCGTACGCGTGTCGTCCAACCCGAAGGTGCTGCCGCATCCGATCGGCATCGACGCCGCTCGCGGGGTCCTGTCAGCACTGCGCGCGCTCGACGGGCACCGCTTCCTGGCCGACGACGTGTCGCTCCAGGACGGGGACGTTCCCGCGATGAGCGGTCATCGCCAGGTCACCGACGCCCATCTCCTGACGCTGGCCCGCCGCCGGGGCGTGCGCCTGGTCACGTTCGACCAGGGCATCCTCGCGCTCGCGCAGGGCCGCGACGTCGAGCTGCTCACCGCGCTCTGACCGCGCCGCGTCCGCTCACCCGTCGCTGGCGAAGGACTCCACGAGGCGCCGCAGGCCGAGCACGAACAGCTCCTCGTCGCGCACGGGATCGACGACGGACAGGCGCAGCACCTCCTCGAAGGGCCGGCTCACGGGCGGTGCCGCGGCGTCGGCGGCCGGCTCCGTGTGCTGCTCGCCGGCGAACCGCGCCGTGGCGAACAGCACCGAGCCGATCGTGTGCGACGCGTACGCGTGGAAGGCCGCGGCGGCGGCGTCCCCGGTCAGCCCGAGGCGCTCGAAGGCCTGCGCGAGCAGCGACAGGTTGCGCGCGAGCCGGTCGCCGGCCTCGGTCGTCGCGGCGAGGTGCGGCGCCAGGCCCGGGTGGGCGACGAACGCCCGCCGCGTGGCCAGCCCGGCGGCGACCAGCACGTCGACCGGATCGGCGGTCAGCGGGTCGGGCACGAGCCGCAGGCCTTCGAGGAACGCCTCCTGCCAAACAAGCTCGACCGCGGCGTCGACGATCGCCGAGCGTGACGGGAAGTGGTGGTAGATCGCCGCCGGCGCGACCTTGAGCGCGCTCGCGAGGCCGCGGATGGTCGGCTCGCCGCCGGCGTCGAACTGGCGCACGGCCTCGGCCGCGATCTCCTCGCGCGTCAGGTGCGTGTCTCGGTCCTGGGCCAAGCGTGCCATGGGCGCAGCGCTCATACCGTACGCCGTCCGGTCCCGGCCGCCGAACCGAACATTGTCTGGTATCGTGCCCGCGCCGCGCGGCCCCTGGAGGTGGCCGCGCCAGACGACATGTTGCGAGGATCGACCATCACCGGCCCCGTCGCAGTGGCCACCGCCTGCGCGGGCGCGCTCGCCCTCGCCTCGTGCGCTGAGACGCCGGCCGACGGATCCGTCCAGGCGGGGATCGACGACGGTCCACCGAAGGTCGTCCAGTTCGCGGCGCCACGGCGGTTCTGGTGCCTGCAGGCCCATCCCGGGCAGGCGCAGGTCACGATCGGCTGGAGCGTGCCGTCGGCCACGGATGTCGCCGTGCTCCTCGACGGCCGCCGACTGCACGCAGGCCTCCGCCGCGCCCTCCCCTTCGCCGTCCTCGCCGGCCCCGCGTCGGGGATCGGCGCGACGGTGGTCTTCCCGTGCCGGTCCGGCGACCGCCACCGGATCACGATCCGCTGGCGGATGGGGAGCTCGCCGCCCGCGCAGCGCACCGTCACGATCGCGAAGGCGAGCCGCCCATGACCGGTCGCCCGCTCAGCCGCCGCGAGCTGCTGGTCCGGTCGGGCATGGTCGCCGGCGGCGCCGTGCTGCTCGGCTCCGGCGCGCTGGGCGCCGCTCGCGTGCTCGCCGGCGAGCCACGGTCGGCGTGGCCGCAGCCGGCCGTGCGCAGCAGCCGCGACGGGCGGCTGGCGACGCGGCTGCTCGTCGCCGAGGCCGAGGTGCCGATCGCGCTGGAGCCCGCGCGCGCCCTGACCTACGAGTCCAGCTACCCCGGGCCGACGCTGGAGGTCCACGCGGGCGACCGCCTGGCCGTGGACCTGGTCAACCGCGCCGACCAGCCGACGAACCTCCACACCCACGGCCTGCACGTCTCGCCCAAGCGCCCCTCCGACGACGTCCTGCTCGACGTCGAGCCGGGCCGGACGTTCGGCTACCGCTACGCGATCCCCGCCGACCACCCCGGCGGGACCTTCTGGTACCACGCCCACCGCCACATGCTCACCGACAACCAGGTCTTCGGCGGCCTGTTCGGGATGCTGATCGTGCGCGGCGAGCTCGACCGGCTGCCCGGCATCGCCGGCCTGGAGGAGCGGGCGCTGCTCATGAGCCAGATGCAGGTCGTCGACGGCAAGGTCGCGGCCGCGGACGCCAGCTCGCTGAGCGACCAGGTGACGCTGGTCAACGGCCGCTACCAGCCGACGCTCGAGATGGCGACGGGCGAGACCCAGCGCTGGCGGCTCGTGAACACGAGCTCGGTGTTCCTGCGGCTGCAGCTCGACGGCCACCCGCTCCACGTGATCGCCGTCGACGGCAACGCGCTGCCCGCTCCCGCGGCGCGGTCCATCCTGGAGCTCCCGCCGGGCGGACGGGCCGACGTCCTCGTGCAGGCCACCACGGCCGGCACCCTGCGCCTGCGCTCCCTGAGCTGGCAGGACCTCGGCGTCTTCTACACGAGCATGGTCCCCACGCCGCAGGTGCTGGCCACGCTCGTGGTGACCGGGGCGGAGCAGGCCACCCCTGCTCCGCTGCCCACCGAGCTGCTCCCGGTCGACGACCTCCGCCACGCCAAGGTGGACCGCCGGCGAACGTTCCGGCTCGAGGAGCGCGAGCCGCGCGGCACCGGCGCGCTGGACCGCTTCGAGTACTTCATCAACGGCCGCCTGTTCGACCCCTCGCGCATCGACGTGCAGATCCCGCTCGGCGCGACCGAGGAGTGGGAGATCCGCAACCTCACCTACGAGCCGCACCCGCTGCACATCCACGTCAACCCGTTCCAGGTCGTGGCGATCGACGGCGACCGCCGCCGGGCCGAGGCCCACTACCGCGACTCGGCCCTGGTGCCGCCCTTCGGGAGCCTCACGATCCGCCACCGGTTCCTCGACTTCACCGGCGTCTTCGTGATGCACTGCCACATCCTCTTCCACGAAGACCACGGGATGATGCAGCTTCTCGAGGTCTACGGGAAGGACGGGCCCGGTCCCCGGCGCCGTCCGATGGCGGGCGGCGAGCATGCACACGCCCACGAGGGGATGAGCTGAACGATGCGCCGGATCGCCCTCCTCGCGGCGCTTGCGCTGCTCGTCGCGGCCCCCGCCCACGCCGCGGTCGCGCCGGGCGCCGACCGCGTCACGGCGCTGCCGACGCTCGGGCAGGTGGCCCAGCCGCAGTTCGCCGGCTACGCCTCCACCAGCACCGTGGCGTGCGCCGACCTGGCCTGCAGCGACCGGCCCGGGCTCTTCTACTGGCTGGTCGGCCGCGACGCCGGCTACCGCACGCACCCGACCGTGCTGTGGAGCAACGGCGGCCCGGGGGCCAGCAGCTTCTACGGCTTCCTGTCCGAGAACGGCCCGTACGTGCTCGACCCGTCGCAGCGGCTCGTCCCGTACGCGCACGCCTGGACCGCGGTCGCGAACTACCTCGTCTTCGACCACCCGCTCGGCGTCGGCCTGTCGTTCCCGTTCCGCGGGCGAATCGCCCACAACGTCGGCCAGGGGACCGACCAGCTCGCGGCCGCCGTCGGCCACGTCGTGCGTCGCGACGGCCTCCAGGCCAGCCCGCTCTTCCTGACCGGGGAGTCCTACGGCGGGACGTACATGCCGCTGCTGGCCAAGCGGCTGCTCGATACCCGCTCGGGCGTGCGCGTCGGCGGCGTGGTGATCGTCGACGGCTGGGTCGACCCCGAGACCCAGGTCGGCTCGACCGCGCAATACGCGCTCACGCACGGGCTGATCGACCAGGCGCGCAAGCGCTCGCTGGACCGCCTGTACCGCCGCTGTCGCGCCGCGCTGCGCACCTCGGGCGCCGCCTCGCCCCGCGCGCAGCGGATCTGCCTGTCGATCCAGGACGCGATCGCCGCCGTCAGCGGCCGCTGGCTGGGCAACATCGCCCAGAGCGGCGACATCGACTACGCGCCGATCGAGCGGTTCCTCAACCGCGCCGACGTCCGCGCGGCGATCCACGCGCGCCCGGACGGGACGTTCGCGCTCTCCTCCGAGGCCATCGCCAAGGCCTACGCGGGCGACGTGATGCGCAGCTACGCCGGGGTCGTCGCCGAGCTGCTCGACCGCGGCGTCCCCGTGCTCGTCGTCACCGGCCTCAACGACGCCAAGGACGCGAACTTCCTCGGCACGCGCGCGTGGATCGCCAAGCTTCGCTGGCGTGGCGCCGCGCGCTACGAGCGAGCGGCGACGCGCCGCTGGACGGTCGACGGGTCGGTGCTCGGATACCGGCGCGCGGGCGGCGGGCTGACCACGCTCGAGGTGCTCGACGCCGGCCATCTCGCCCCCCGCGACCAGCCACGCATCGCCGACGCCCTGCGCGCCTTCATGGCCGCCGCGACGCGGCGCTGAGGGCCACGCGGGGCCGAGCCCCGGCGTGCTGGCAGAATCGCCGCCCTCATGCCGTTCCCTCCCACCACCGACCCCGCCGGCGCCCTCGCCGCGCGCGTGGTCGCCGCCGCCCATGCCGTGACCGGCCTCGACCTGCCGCCCGAGGAGGCGCTGCTGCGGCCCGGGCATCCCCGCCACGGGGCCGACTTCCAGGCCAACCTCGCGATGTCGCTCGCGCAGCGCGTCGGCCGCCCGCCGCGCGAGCTGGCCGCGGCGCTGGCCGAGCGCCTGGAGCTCGACGGGCTGGCCGGCCCGCCCGCGATCGCCGGCCCCGGCTTCCTCAACTTCCGCGTCGACGACCGCTGGCTGGCGGGCGCGCTCGCGACCGTCGCCGCCGATCCCCGGCTCGGCGCCGCGGCCGCGCACACGCCCCAGCGCGTCGTGATCGACTACAGCGCACCGAACATCGCCAAGGAGATGCACGTCGGCCACCTGCGCTCGACGATCATCGGCGACGCGCTCGCGCGCGTGCTGCGCTTCGCCGGCGACGAGGTGATCGCCCAGAACCACGTCGGCGACTGGGGCACGCAGTTCGGGATGCTCATCGAGGAGCTCGACGAGATCGGCTGGCTGGACGACGACGGCGACCGCTCGATCGCCGACCTCGACGACTTCTACCGCCAGGCCCGCGCGCACTTCGACGCCGACCCGGCCTTCGCGGACCGCGCCCGAGCGCGGGTCGTCGCGCTGCAGGGCGGCGACGCGGCGACGCTGCGCGCCTGGCGCGGTCTCGTCGAGGAGTCCCAGCGCCACTTCGACGCCGTCTACGCGTTGCTCGACGTCGGGCTCGGCGCCGACGACCTCGCCGGCGAGTCGACCTACAACGCGCTCCTGCCCGCCACCGTGCAGGCGCTCGACGAGGCCGGCCTGCTCGAGCGCGACGACGGAGCGCTGTGCGCGTTCCCGGACGGCTTCCGCAACCGCGACGGCGAGCGGATGCCGCTCATCGTGCGCAAATCCGACGGCGGCTACACCTACGACACGACCGACCTGGCCGCGCTGCGCCATCGCGTCGCGACGCTCGGCGCCGAGCGGCTGCTCTACGTCGTCGGCGCCCCGCAGGGTCAGCACTTCGCCATGGTCTTCGCGACCGCCCGGGCGGCGGGATGGCTCGACGGCGACGTCCGCGCCGAGCACGTCGCGTTCGGCTCGGTCCTCGGCGAGGACGGCAAGATCCTGCGCACGCGCGCGGGCGCGAGCGTCAAGCTCGTCGAGCTCCTGGACGAGGCGATCGCACGGGCGGGCGACGCGATCGCCCGCCGCGGCGCCGATCCCGATCCGGCGCTGGCGCGGCAGGTCGGGATCGGGGCGGTCAAGTACGCCGACCTGGCCGGCGATCGGATCAAGGACTACGTCTTCAGCTTCGATCGGATGCTCGCGTTCGAGGGCAACACGAGCGTCTACCTGCAGTACGCCCACGCCCGGGTGCACGCGCTGCTGCGGCGGGCGGCCGGGGCGACGGACGGCGCGGAGATCGTCCTCGAGGACCCCGCCGAGCGCGCGCTCGCACTCGCGCTGCTGCGCTTCGGGCCGACCGTCGACCAGGTCGTCGCGACGCTCCAGCCGCACCGGCTCTGCACCGGCCTCTACGAGACCGCGACCGCCTTCTCGACCTTCTACGAGCGCTGCCCGATCCTCGCGGCCGAGCCCGCGGTGCGGGCGTCGCGGCTGGAGCTCGCGCGCCTCACCGGGAGCGTCCTGGCCACCGGGCTCGGCCTGCTCGGGATCGCCGCGCCCGAGCAGCTGTGACCGCCGCGCGTCAGCGCTGACGCGTGAACGGCCCCTGGATCGCGAGCACGAAGCCGGGCGACTGGATGCCCGCGAACAGGATCTGCTTGTTCTGCGAGAACGTCGGCCCGACGAACTCGGAGTCGTCGGGGTGCTCGTTGCGGGCGAAGAAGAACGGCTCGCCGCTCGGCGTGGCGCCGACGAGGTGGCTCTTGCCGTCGCCGTCCTCGGCGATGATCAGCCCGCCGTAGGCCGACACCGTGATGTTGTCCGGGCCGTCGGGGTCGCCGTCCTGGTCCTGCGGCGTGTAGGCGAAGTGCAGCTTCAGCTCGATCGTCTGCTCCAGCGGGTCCAGGAACCAGATCTGGCCGTCGTGCTGGCCGACGCTGCCGTCGGTGAAGCGCGCGAAGGAGCAGACGAAGTACGCCCCGCCGTCGCCCCACCACATGCCCTCGAGCTTGCGGCTGCGGGTGACCCGGTCGTTGCCGAGCTGCTTGCGCGTCGACAGCGAGCGCGCGTCGCGATCGGGGACGGTCACCCAGGCGACGCGGTAGGTGGTGCCCGGCTCGGTCGCCACCGAGAGGTCTGGGACGTGCGCGCCGCTCAGCGTCGAGGCCTGCATCGCGTCCAGCGCGCCGGCGTCGTCGGGCAGCGCCTTCAGCGCGCCCGGCCCCAGGGGCAGCGCGGCGGCGGGCGGCGTCCAGCGGTAAAGCAGCCCGTTCGGGTTGCCCGCGTCCTCGGTGAGGTAGATCGTGCCGGCCTCCGGGTCGACGACGAGCGCCTCGTGGGCGTAGCGGCCCAGCGCCTTGATCGGCTTGGGGTCGCGGTTGACGTCCTGGTCGTAGGGATCGACCTCGAAGACGTAGCCGTGCGGCTTGGTCTGCCCGGCCAGGCTCTCGGCCTCCTCGCACGTCAGCCACGTGTTCCACGGCGACTTGCCGCCGGCGCAGTTGTTGAGGGTGCCGGCCAGGCTGACGTACTCGCGGATGCGATTGCCGTCCTTGTCGACCTCGATGGTCGTCGTGCCCCCGCCGGCGGCCGGGTCGTAGACGAGGCCCGGGGCGAGCGGGACGCGGTACGGCTCGGACCCGCTGATCTCGTGGTTGGCGATCAGCACGCTGCCGTTGCCCCCGTGGCGGACGAAGCACGCCATGCCGTCGGGATCCGACGGGGTCGGCTCGCCGCTCTCGAGCGTCGTCACGCCCGACTGCGCGACGATCGTGTAGGTGAAGCCGGCCGGCAGCGAGAGCAGGCCCGCCGGATCGTCGACGAGCGGCCCGTAGCCGACCTCCCCCTTGCCCGGCTTGCCGGAGCCGTGCTTGGCCTGCGCGGGTGCGGCGCCGGCGCCGAACAGCCCGCCGTAGCTGCCGGCCAGCGCGATGCCGACGCCGGTCGCCGAGCGCGTCAGCATCGCGCGGCGCGAGAGGCCGCTGCCTTCGCGGGCCGGGTCGAGGTCGTGCTCGTGCTCGCGGCGGATCGCGGGAGATGTGCTCACAAGTACCCCTTGTCTGGTCACAGGTGGTGGCGGGCTGGAGGATCGCGACGCGACCTGGGGCCGATGTCACGGTGCTGTGAACCGATCGCTTGACACCTGCGGGTGCTGCGCGAAGTCGGCCTCGTCGAAGCGCGCGAGGACGGACGCCAACGCGTGTACCGGCTCGTTCGACGCGCCCAGGCACCTGGTCTACCGGGCGTGGACCACGCCCGAGCTGGTCAAGCGCTGGTGGAGCGGCCGGCGCGGCGAGGTCACGCTCGCCGAGATCGACCTGCGCGTCGGCGGACGGTGGCGCTACGTGATGGTCGCGACCGGCGGCTTCGAGGTCGCCTTCCACCGCGAGTTCCGCGAGATCGTGCCCGACGAGCGGATCGTGACGACCGAGGTCTACGAGATGCCGGACGCGCCGGAGGTGGAGCCGCCGGTGAACACGATCACGTTCGCCGAGCGCGACGGGCGCACGACGCTCACCATCCTGACGACCTGCCCGACGACGGAGCTGCGCGACACGATCATGGATTCCGGGATGGAGGCCGGGATGCAGGAGTCGATGGACGCGCTGGAGCAGGTGGCGATCTCGCTGCACTGAGCGGCCCGCGCCGCGCGGGTCAGCGCCGCGCCAGCTCGCCCCTCGTGACGTAGCGCAGCACGTCCACGACCTGCTCGGGCTCGCGCGCGACGGCGAGCGCGGCGCGGTCGACCTCCTTGAGGGCGTGGTCGTGCTCGGGCGGATGCAGCGTGATGAGCGGCTTGCCCAGCGCCGCCGCGACGCCGGCGTCGAATGCGGCGTTCCACTGGCGGTACTGCTCGCCGAAGCGCACGACGACGACGTCCGCGCGCTCCAGCAGGGTGCGCGTGCGGATCGCGTTGACCCCGGCCCCGAGGTGATCGCGCCAGAACCGCTCGCCGGGCTCGCCGAGGATCGCAGCGCCGCAGTCGTCGCTGGCGGCATGATCGGTCACAGGCGCGGTGAGGGTGACGTCGAGGCCGGCGTCCGCGATGCCGCGCGCGATCCGCTCGCGCCAGTCGGTGTGGATCTCGCCGGAGAGGTAGACGGTCCAGGTCATGGACCGATCGTGACGGATCGGGACGGCGGGCGCCGCTCAGGCGGACGCGCGGCGGTAGTAGTCCGCGTTGATCGCGATGAAGCGCTGCCACTCCGGCGGGACCATGTCCTCCGGGGTGATCGCGTCGACCGGGCAGGCCTCGACGCAGGCGTCGCAGTCGATGCACTCCTCGGGGTCGATGTAGAGCTGGTCGTGCTCCTCGAACTCCGGCTCGTCCGGCGTCGGGTGGATGCAGTCCACCGGGCAGACCTCGACGCACGAGGTGTCCTTCGTCCCGATGCACGGCTCGTTGATCACGTAGCTCATGGCGGCCTCGCAGATTTTGCCTATTCCTCGTGGGAAAAAGCTAGCAGGTTCTCCCACATGTCGTGTGTAAACTCCGGTCGCCGTGGACGTTCGCACGCCGCCCGGTGACGCCCTCTCCCACCCCACGCGGGCGCGGCTGTTCGCGCTGCTCGGCGAGCTGCGACGTCCCGCGGGCACCGCCGAGCTCGCCCGCCGCCTCCAGCTGCACCCCAACGGCGTCCGGCTGCACCTCGAGACGCTGCACGCAGCCGGCCTCGTCGAGCGCGAGCGGGAGCGCCGCCCGCGCGGCCGCCCGCGCGACCGCTGGGCGATCAGTCCCACCGCCGCGCCGGCCGGCGATCCCCCGACGGGCTACGCCGAGCTGAGCCGCTTCCTCGCCGAGGTCATCGCCGACGGCGGGCTCGGGACGCGCGCGGTCGAGGCCGCGGGCCGCCGCCTGGGCCGCACCCTCCCCCCGGCCGACGACCACGACACGGGCGCGCGGCGGCTGCACGCCGTGCTGACCGCGATGGGGTTCGCGCCTCGCGTCGAGCTCGACCCCGCCGCCCCGGACCGCCTCACCTTCTGCCTGGGCAACTGCCCCTATCGCGACGTCGTCCGCGAGCGCCAGGCCGTCATCTGCGGCCTGCACCGGGGCATCACCCGCGGGATGCTCGACGCGATCGACCCGAAGACCAAGCTCACGGGCTTCCAGGCCAAGGACCCCGACGCCGCCGGCTGCCTGATCCAGGTGCGCGGGCCCATGGCCGCGGAGGCCGCGCGCCGATGACGACATGGGAGCTGGTCCGCTGGCTGCACCTGCTCGCGATGGCGTTCTTCGTCGGCGGGCAGCTCGTCCTCGTCGTCGCCGTGGTCCCCGCCTTCCGCGGCGACCCCGACCGCGACCGGCTCCGCGCGATCGCCCGCCGCTTCGGCTGGGGGTCGCTGGCGGCGCTGGCCGTGCTGCTGCCCACCGGCGCGGCGATGGCCGATCGCTTCGGGCTCTGGGACGCCGAGCGGCTGCACGTCAAGCTGGCGCTCGTCGCCGTCGCCGGGCTGCTGATCCTGTGGCATCTGCGCCGGCCCGGCCAGCACTGGATCGAGGGTGCGGTCTTCGTCGTCTCGCTGGCCATCGTCTGGCTCGGCGTGACGCTCGCGCACTGACGCTGCGCTCAGCTCGACGGCGGCCGAAACGAGCCCCACACGCGGGCCAGCTCCGGGCCGAACTCGGCCAGCCACGCGAGGTGCAGCGCGCTCAGCTCCTCCAGCCGCCGCGCGCCCTCGCTCGTCAGGCGGACGTGCACGCGCGTCTGCTGCTCGCGGTCGCGCACGCGCTCGACGAGGCCGGCGTGCTCGGCGCGGTCGACGAGCCCGACGACGCTGTGATGGCGCAGCAGGAGCGTGTCGGCCAGCTCCGTGAGCGTCGGGCCGGCCGGGTCCTCGTGCGAGCGGACCGCGAGCGCGAGCTGCACCTGGGCCGGCGTCATCCCGTGCTCGCGGGCGCGCTGCTCGGCCCAGGCGAGATACCGGCGGATCCCCGCCCGCAGCGCGGCCAGCTGCGCGTAGCCGGCGTCGTCGACGGCTGCGGTGGGCGGCGCGTGCGGCGGCTGCATCGGCGCAAGGGTCGCACGCCGACCGGCCGCCGTGACGCCCACCCGGCTCGTCGCGGTCGCGCTCAGTCCGCGGCCGCCTGAACCGGCGCCGGCTCCGCGAGGCGCTCCTCCCACCACGCGGGCGGCGTCCGGGCGGCGAACGCGCGGAAGGTCTCGGCCGGCTCGTGGTGGCGCTCGTAGAGCTCGAAGATCTCCAGCAGCTTCGCGTTGAGATCCCAGTGGGGCACCTTCTTGACCACGACCTCGCCGAAGCGGGCGTCGGGCCCCAGGCGGCCGCCGATGCGCAGGTCCATCGCCTCCACCATCTCGCCGTCGACGCGCTTCAGCACGCCCTCGATGCCGATGTCGGCGATCTGGTGCTGCGCGCAGCTGGACGAGCAGCCGGCGAAGTGCACGCGCAGATCCTCGCCGTGGCCGTTGGCCCGCACGTGGGTGTTGAGGACCTCGGCGATCTCGGCCGCGCGCTCCTTCGTGGCCACCTTCGCCAGTCCGCAGAACTCCTTGCCCGTGCACGTCTGGAGGCCGCGGGTGAAGAGCGGCGGGTCGGTGCGCAGCTCGTCGCGGACCAGCGGCTCGGCGAGCAGCTCGTCCACGCGCTCGTTGGGCACGTGCGGGATCAGGACGTTCTGCTGGTGGGTCAGGCGCAGCTCCCCGGTGCCGTACTCGCGAGCGAGGGCGATCACGCCGCGCAGCTGCTCGACGCGCAGGCGCCCCAGCGGCACGCACAGGCCCACGGCCGCGTGCGCGCCGTCGCGCTGCGGCGTGACGCCGATGTGGTCGTGGCCGCCGAGATCGGGAGCCTGTGCCGCGCCGCGCCGCAGCGGGCGGCCGACCCGGCGCTCCAGCTCGTCGCGGAAGGCCTCGGGCCCGATGCGGTCGAGCAGGAACTTGAAGCGGGCCTTGCCGCGCGCCTTGCGGTTCTCCTCGGCGTCGCGGAAGATCGCCGTGACCTGCTCGACGACGTCGGGCGCCTCCTCGGGCGTCACGAACACGTCGATCCAGCGGGCGAACCGCGGCGCGGCCGACAGGCCGCCGCCGACCCGGAGGTTGAACCCGCGGGTCCCGTCGGCGGCGATCGCCCCGGAGAGCGCGACGTCGTTGATGAGGCCGCGCGCGCAGTCCTCGGCGCAGCCGGTGACGCTGATCTTGTACTTGCGCGGCAGGTTCGAGTAGGTGCGGTTGCCGAGGAACCGGCGGTGCAGGGCCATCGCGGTCGCGTAGCCGTCGACGACCTCGTCGTGCGCGATGCCGGCGACCGTGCACCCGACGACGTTGCGCGTGACGTCGCCGCAGGCCCCGGTCGTCGTCAGGCCGACGGCCTCGAGGCGGCGGTAGATCTCCGGCATCGCGTCGAGCGTGATCCAGTGGATCTGCACGCACTGCCGCGTCGTGCAGTCGATCACCCCGCGGCCGTGGTGCTCGGTGATCCAGGCCAGCACCTCGGCCTGCTCGGCGGTCAGGATGCCCTGGACGACCTTCACGCGCAGCATGAAGTGCCCGTCCTTCGTGTTGTGCTCGTAGAGCCCCTGCCACTTCATCCGGAAGAGGTCGTCGTCGCCGAGCGCGTCGCGCCCCTCCCGAGCTCCGCGCAGGACGGCCTCCCGCGCGTCGAGGCCGTCCTTCTCGTGCTTGACGCGTTCGAACTTGTTCATCGCTGCTCCATCGCCGATCCGGTGGCGAGACGGCCGCAAAGCATCGTCCCGCGATATCGTGCCGCGATATATAGCAAACCGGATAGGCTTTTACCGAAAGCCAAACGCGACCAAAGGAGCCGCCCGGATGGGCTTGACGATTGGCGACACCGCCCCCGACTTCACCGCACAGACCACCGAGGGCGAGATCCGCTTCCACGACTGGATCGGCGACAGCTGGGCGGTGCTGTTCTCCCACCCGCGCGACTTCACCCCGGTCTGCACGACCGAGCTCGGCTACATGGCGTCGATCAAGTCCGACTTCGATCGGCGCAACGTGAAGATCATCGGCCTCTCGGTCGATCCGGTCGACAACCACGAGCGCTGGGCGCAGGACATCGCCTCCAGCCAGGGCACCGCCCCGAACTACCCGATGATCGCCGACACCGACCACGCGATCGCCAAGGCCTACGGCATGCTGCCCGCCGACGTCGACGGCGACCCGACGGCCCGCACGCCGGCCCAGAACGCGACGCTGCGCAACGTGTTCGTCATCGGCCCCGACAAGCAGATCAAGCTCGTGCTCATCTATCCGATGACCACCGGGCGCAACTTCGACGAGGTGCTGCGGGTGATCGACTCGCTGCAGCTCACCGCCGACCACGAGCTCACGACGCCCGCGCAGTGGCAGCCGGGCGACGACGTGATCATCGCCGGCTCGGTCAGCGACGAGCAGGCCAAGGAGCGCTATCCCGACGGCTGGGAGCAGCCGCTGCCGTACATGCGGATCGTCCCGGCGCCGTAGGCGTCAGGACGCGGCGATGGGGCCGTCGGCGATCCGAGGCTCCATCGCCGCGTCGCGTGGCGAGATGATCTGGTCCATGCCGAAGCCCGTCACCGTCTCCATCGACGTCCCGCAGGACCGCGAGCGCGTGTTCGACTTCCTCGACGTCATGGCCAACCACGAGCGGTTCACCGATCACCTGCTGCGCGACTGGAGCTGCTCCGGGCCCGAGCGCGGCGTCGGATCGAGGGCCCGCGTCCACGTCAAGGCCCTCGGCGTCAGCGACGTCGCCGACATCGAGGTCATCGCCGCCGAGCCGCCGCGGCGGATCGTGGAGCGCAACACGGCGGCCAAGGCCGGCCGCACGGCGCAGGGCACCTACACGCTCGAGCCCCTGCCGGACGGCGGCACCCGGATCACGTTCGAGTACCGCTGGATCGTCACCCCGACGGTCGACCGCCTGACCGCGCCGCTGGCGCGCGCGTTCATCCGCCGCAGCAACGCGACGGCGATGCGGCGCCTGGCCGAGCAGCTCGCCGCCGCGTAGCCCCCGGCGGGCTCAGCCCGCAGCCTGCGTGCCGCAGAAGCTCGCGAGGTGCTTGTCGATCGCCACGATGCCGACGAGGAAGCCGTCGCGGTCGACGACGGGCACGCGGCGCGCCGCGGTCGACAGCGCGAGATCGCGCGCGAGCGACGCCGGCGCGTCCGGGGCGACGAGCGGCTCGCGCGCGACCAGGTCCCGCGCGGGCGCGTCCGGCGGATCGTCGCGGTCCGCGAACCCGTCGCTGGAGACGGCGCCGACGTACCGACCGCCGTCGACGAGGACGGCGAGCCGCCGGCTGCTGCTGGCGGCGAAGTACGCGCGCAGGTCGGCGACCGTGGCCGCCGCGTCCAGCGAGGACGTCGTCGCGTGCATCACCGCGGCGGCGGTGAGGTCGTCGGCGTCGGTGATCGGGAGGTTGGCCATCGCGATCGCGGCACGATACCGGGCGCGGGTCAGCTCACGCCCGACAGCGCGGCCGCGACCGCGAACCCGAGCACCGTGACGAGCCCCGCCGCCCGGCCGCCCTTGCGTCGGGCCTCGGGGATCATCGAGTCGATCAGCATCACGAGCAGCGCGCCGGCGGCGAAGCCGTTGATGACGGCCTTCAGGTCGTCGGGGACGACGTCGGCGACCCCGTAGCCGACGACCGTCGCCAGCGTGCACATCGTCGCCACGCCGAGCCACAGCCGCCGGATCGCCGCGACGCGGGTCCCCGTCGCCCGCAGCTCGCTGGAAGAGCCGATCGCCTCTGGCAGGTTGGAGACGAAGATCGCCACCAGCAGCCCGACGCTGACGCCTTCGCCGGCCGCCAGCGCGATGCCCAGCACCATCTGCTCGGGGATGCCGTCCAGGAACGCGCCGAGCGCCAGCGCGGGGCCCGCCGCCTCGGTGTCGCCGTCGCCGCCGGCGGCAGCGTGCCGACCGGCGCGGCGGCCGGTCCCGACGCGCTCGACCGCCCGATCGAGCGCGAAGTACGTCAACGCCCCGGCGACCAGGCCCGCCGCCAGCGTCCCGGGCCCGCCGAGCTCGGCGCCCTCCTGGGCCAGGTCGAAGCTCACCGCGCTGATGAGCGCGCCCGCGCCGAAGGCCAGCACGGCGCCGACGAGGCGATCCGGCCACGTGCGCGCGAGCCCCAACAGCGCCCCCAGGACCAGCGAGGACGCGGCCAGCGCACCCCAGCCGAGTGCCGCGGCCACGCCTCAGGCTCCGGGATCGCGGCGAGCACCACGCATCGCGCGGCACCCTACCGGCGCAGCCGGCGCGGGCAGCGGGATCGCAGCCCGTCGGCGAGCGGCGATCCATCCGCCGTCCCTGCCGCCCTCAGGTCGCGATCGAGTCCGCCACGCGGGCCGGCTCCGGCTCGACGTCGGCCTCCGTCGCCGCCGCCCGCTCGATGTCGCGCTCGCGCACGAGCCACAGCGCGAGCGCCGCGCCGGCGAAGCACAGCAGCGCGCCGAACGTCAGCACGTCGTTGAGCCCCGCGAGGAACCCCTCGCGCGCCGCGCCCGCCACCGCCTCGCGCGCCGGCGCCGGGAACCCGGCGGCCACCTGGTCCAGGCTGCCCGACGAAGCCGCCTCGACGAGCTGGCGCGGGCGGTCGCCGTCGGCGGCGGGCGTGCCGGCGAGCAGCTCGCCGACCTCGTCGGCGCCACGCCCGACGAAGATCGCTCCCCAGACCGCGATGCCCACGGCGACGCCGACCTGGCGGAACGTGTCGTTGATCCCGGCGGCCATGCCGCTGCGCTCGCGCGGCACCACGCTCACCGCGACGTCCGCGATGACCGGGTTCAGCAGCCCGACGCCGACGCCGGCGACGAGGAACCCGACGAGCAGCGTCGTCCACTCCGACCCGGCGTCGATGCCCGCCATGAGGAGCAGCCCGACGCCGGCGATCGCCAGCCCGGCGCTGAGCATCAGGCGCGCGGGCACCCGCGACAGCAGCGCGCCGGCGACCGGTGCCGCCAGGAAGCTCGCGATCGTGATCGGCAGGTAGCGCAGGCCGGCCTCGAACGGCGACAGGCCGAGATAGCTCTGCAGGTAGAGGGTCACGTAGAGGAACAGCGCGAAGACCGACCCCGAGACCGCGAACGCGGCGATCTGCACGCCGGTGAACGCCCCGCGCCGGAACAGCCCGAGCGGCAGCATGGGCTCGGCGACGCGCCGCTCCACGGCGACGAAGGCCGCCAGCAGCGCGGCCGCACCCGCGAGCGGGGCGACGATCGGCGCGCTCCCCCACCCCTCGTCGTTGCCGCGCACGAGCGCGAGCACGAGCAGCAGGAGCGAGGCGCTGAACGTCACGGTGCCGGCCCAGTCCACGCGGGTGGCGTTCGGGTCGCGGCTCTCGCGCAGCTTCAGGGACGTGATGGCCAGCGCCGCGATGCCGATCGGCACGTTGAGGAAGAAGATCGACTCCCAGCCGAGTGCGTCGGTGAGCCCGCCGCCGACGAGTGGGCCGATCGCGACCGCCGCGCCGATCGTCGCCCCGTAGATCCCCATCGCCGTGCCGCGCTCGCGGCCGGCGGTGAACTCCTGCGCGATGAGGGCCAGCGAGAGCGCGAACATCACCGCGGCGCCGACGCCCTGCAGCGCCCGCGCGAGGTTGAGGAACGTCGGGTCGGGCGCCACCGCACACAGCAGCGAGGCGATCGTGAAGACCGCCAGGCCGGCGGCGAACGTCCGTCGCCGCCCGAGCCGGTCGGCCAGCGATCCGGCGGTGAGCACGAGCGCGGCGAGCGTCAGCGCGTAGGCGTCGACGACCCACTGCAGGTCGCTGAAGCTCGCGCCGAGATCCTCGCGGATCGACGGCAGCGCCACGTTCACGACCGTGATGTCCAGCAGGAGCATGAAGGTCGCCACCGAGACGGCGACCAGCGTCCACCACTTGCGATGCATGAGAGGTCTCCGGTTGTCGGGTTGGGTCCGTCACTCCTCTGACGCGACGCGCCGACCGGATGTGACAGCGCCGTGCACGCTGCGATGCATGGCGACCATCGTCGATGCGAACATATGTTCGTGCCGCCCGCCATCCTCCACGCCGACCTCGACGCGTTCTTCGCCTCGGTCGAGCAGCGCGACGATCCGCGGCTGCGGGGGCGGCCGGTGATCGTCGGCGGCGGCGTGGTGCTCGCGGCCAGCTACGAGGCGCGGCGCTGCGGGGTGCGCTCGGCGATGGGCGGCGCCGTCGCACGCCGCCTGTGTCCCGACGCGATCGTCGTGCGGCCGCGCTTCTCGGCCTACGTCGAGGCCAGCCGGGCCGTCTTCGCGCTCCTGGACGAGACGGCGCCGGTCGTGGAGAAGCTGTCGATCGACGAGGCGTTCCTCGACGTCACCGGCCTCGAGCGGATCTCCGGGTCGCCGGCCGAGATCGCCGCGCGGGTGCGCCGTCAGGTGCGCGAGCAGGTCGGGCTGCCGATCAGCGTCGGCGCGGCGACGACGAAGCACCTGGCCAAGGTCGCCAGCGCGGCCGCCAAGCCCGACGGCCTCCTCGTCGTCGAGCCCGGCCGCGAGCTGGCGTTCCTGCACCCGCTGCCCGTGGAGTGCATCTGGGGCGTCGGGCCCGCGACGCGCGCGGTCCTGCACCGCCACGGGATCGTGACGGTCGCCGACCTCGCGCAGCGCGGTGAGGACGCCCTCGTCGGGCTGCTCGGCGTGGCCACCGGGCGGCGACTCTTCGCGCTGGCCCACAACCGCGATCCGCGCGCCGTGCGCCGCGGCCGCGGGCGGCGGTCGATCGGCACGCAGCGCGCGCTCGGGCGCCGCCCGCGCACGCCGGAGGAGCTGGACGCGATCCTCGTGGCGCTCGCCGACCGGGTGACGCGCCGGATGCGCGCCGCCGGCCGGATCGGCCGCACCGTGATCCTGCGCGTGCGCTTCGGCGACTACGCGCACGCGTCGCGCTCGCGGACCCTCCCCCGTCCGACCGCGCTCACGCGCCCGATCCTGCTCACGTTGCGGCGGCTGCTCGCGGCCGCCCGGCCCGCGATCGAGCAGCACGGCGTGACGCTGCTCGGGGTGACCGTGACGAACCTCGAGGAGGCCGCCGGCGTGCAGCTGGAGCTCCCGCTCGACCCGCTCGCCCGCCGCATCGCGCTCGACGCCGCCGTGGACGCCGTCCGCGACCGCTTCGGCACCGACGCCGTTCGGCGCGCCACGCTGCTGGAGGCCGGCGAGGAGGCCGGCGCGTGGCTGGAGCCCAACGACCCCGAGCGCGACGAGCCGCGCCGATGAGTTTGCGCTCCGCGCGCGGTCTGCTCTGGTAGACCCTCGACGAACGAGACGAGAGGAGCCCGTGATGTTCACGGACACGAAGGCGTTCAGCGGCTTCGCCGTCGACGACGTCGCCAAGGCCCGCGCGTTCTACGGCGACACGCTTGGACTGCGCACCTCGGAGGAGCACGGCCTGCTCACCCTGCACCTCGCGGGCGGCCGCGACACGCTCGTCTACCCCAAGCCCGACCACGAGCCGGCGACCTACACGATCCTCAACTTCCCGGTCGACGACATCGATCGCGCCGTCGACGAGCTCGTCGCCCGCGGCGTGACGTTCGAGCGCTACCCCGGCATGGAGCAGGACGAGCGCGGCGTCATGCGCGCGGCGGGTCCGTACATCGCCTGGTTCAAGGACCCCGCGGGGAACATCCTCAGCGTCCTGCAGGAGCGCTAGCCGCTCCGCGCGCCGCCGCCCCTGGCGTCCTGGACGGCCTCCGCGCCGGCGATCGTCCTGTACTTCGTGCTGCTCAGCGGTGGCGGAGGACGTTGATCACCTTGCCGCTGGGGTCGCGCACGAAGAAGCGGCGCACGCCCCACGGCTCGTCGGTCAGCGGATGGACGATCTCGCAGCCCCGGCGGACCGCGGCGGCGTGGGCCGCGTCGACGTCGTCGACCTCGATCGAGACGTCGGGTGCCACCGGCGCGCTCGCGTCGCCGCTCATGACGCTGAGCTGGAGCGCGCGGTTCCCCGGCGCCACGAGGGTCGCGATCCACCCGTGGTCCATCGCCAGCTCGAGGCCGAGCACGTCCTCGTAGAAGCCGCGGCTGGCGGCCGGATCGGGCGCGTGGAGGTTGGGGACGATTCGCCGAACGGTCATGCGCCGAGTATGGCGTCCGCGGGCGTCCGCTTCCGGCGTGTCCATCGTCTTCGTCGCCGCCGCGGCCCTGGCGGTCGGCTTCCACCGCTGGCGGCGCACCCACGCCGCCCGGCAGGCGCCGCTACCGCACTGAGGCGACCGGCGCGCCCGGCTCTTCCTCCCCCAGGTCGAGCCGGAACGGCGGGTAGCGGTCGGTCATGAGCGCCGCGTAGGCCAGGACACGGTAGGCCCAGCGGTCCAACCCGATCACGAGCACGAACATGTCGCGCGGATAGCGGTCGGTGAACAAGAGCACGATCGCCGCGAAGAGCACGAGGAGGCCGATGAGCCCGCCGTAGTGGAAGCCCCACCCGCCGGCGAAGACCCCGACGACGAGGTAGTGCGGGATCGCCAGCAGCCACCACTTCACGAGCACGAGGCCGCGCGAGAGCTGCTCGGGGTAGTCGACGTCGAACCGGGCGGGATACGCCGGATCGTCGGCGAGCGAGAACGGCGGGTAGCGGTCGGTCCCCAGCGCGCTGTAGGTGTAGAACGCCACGCGCCACGTCCAGCGCACCACGCCGACGCTGAAGTCGAAGAGCCCGCGCGGATAGCGGCCGGTGATGAGGATCGCGAACAGGGCGATGATCCACACGACGGCGAAGGCGATCCACAGGAACACGAGCACGACGTAGTGCGGGATCGCGAGCAGCCACTTGACGAGCCACAGCCAGCGGCTCAGGCCGGGCTCGAGGCGGCCCTCGAGCCGCACGGGGTATGGGGGTGCAGCGGTCATAGACACGGCTGTGTCAGCACCCCCGCGACCTCCCGCGCGATCACCGGCTCCTCGCCCGCGGCGATCACGAGCGTCGCGACCGGTCCCGCACCGCCGACGCCGAGGTGCGCCAGCGGGCCGCAGACCGCGTCGCGCAACCGCTGGGAGCCCTCGCCGGCACCACCGGTGAACACGAGCGCGTCGAGTCCCTCGAGCGCCACCGCCATCGCGCCGACCGCGGCCGCGATCCCGCGCACGAAGACCGCGAAGGCCAGCTGCGCCCGCGCGTCGCCGCGGTCGGCCGCGGCCAGCACCGCGCGCAGGTCGGCGGACACGCCGGAGATGCCGAGCAGGCCGGCTCGATGGTTGAGGCCGTCGTCGATCTCGTCGAGGGCGATTCCCTCCCGGGCCAGGCGCAGCACGAGCGCAGGGTCCAGCGAGCCCGATCGGGTCGCCATCGGCACGCCCTCCAACGGCGTCAGCCCCATCGTCGTGTCGACCGAGCGGCCGTCGCGCACCGCGCTCACCGAGCAGCCGCTCCCGAGATGGCAGACGACCACGCGCCGCGCCCCGTCGGGGCCGAGCCGCTGTGCCGCCTGCGCCGCGCACCACTGCACGTTGAGCCCGTGGAAGCCGTACCGGCGCAGCGCGTAGCGCTCGCTCCACGCCCGCGGGATCGGGTACGTGGTCGCCGCCGCCGGCATCGTGCGGTGGAACGCGGTGTCGAAGCTGGCCACGTGCGGGAGGTCCGGCAGCGCCTGCTGCGCCGCGTCGATGCCCTCCAGCGCGGCCCGCTGATGCAGCGGCGCGAGCGGCACGAGCGCCTCGATCGCGGCGCGGACCTCGGCATCGATCCGCGCCGGGCCGGCGAAGCGCTCGCCGCCGTGCACGACCCGGTGGCCGACCGCCTCGACGCCGGCGGTGTCGGCGTCGGCGAGCGCCGCACCCAGCGCCGCGCCGTGGCGGCGGGCGTCGCCGTCGGGCTCCCAGCGCTCGGTGCCCGCCGTCAGCACCGCGCCGGTCTCGGCCTCGACGATCGCGTGCTTCAGGCTGCTGGATCCCGCGTTGACGACCAGCACGACCACTGGCTCAGGACCACGTCCAGTCGCGGATCTCCGGCAGGTCCTCGAGGTGCTCGACCACGTAGGCGCGGTGGCGCTCCAGCTGGGTGTGGCAGAGCTCCTCCAGCGCCGCCGCGCCCGGCGGGATCCGTGCCGTGCGGCGCAGCGCCTGCAGCACGAGGTGGTAGCGGCTGGTGTGGTTGAGCACGACCATGTCGAACGGGGTCGTGGTCGTCCCCTGCTCGCGGAACCCGTGCACGTGGAAGCGCTCGGCCGCGGGACGGCCGTGCAGCAGCTGGTGCAGCGCGCGGGCATAGCCGTGGAACGAGAAGACGACCGGCGTGTCCGCGCCGAAGAGCTCGACGAAGCGCTCGTCGTCGACCCCGTGCGGGTGCTCGGACGGCGGCGTGAGCGCCATGAGGTCGACGACGTTCACGACGCGCGTGGCCAGCTCGGGGACGTGGTCGCGCAGCAGCTGGGCGGCGGCGAGGATCTCCTGCGTCGGCACGTCGCCCGCGGCCGCCAGGACGACGTCGGGCGGGTGGTCGCCGTGCGCGGTCCCCGCCCAGGTCCAGGTCGACGCGCCCCGCGCCGCATGCGCCCGCCCGTGCGCGAGGTCGAGGTACTGCAGGTGGCGCTGCTTGTCGACCACGATCAGGTTCACGTAGTCGGTCGAGGCCAGGCAGTGCTCGGCGACGGCCAGCAGCGTGTTCGCGTCCGGCGGCAGGTAGATCCGCACGACCGAGCCGCGCAGCGAGATCATCGTGTCGATCAGCCCCGGCCCCTGGTGGCTGAAGCCGTTGTGGTCGTTGCGCCAGCAGGTCGAGGTGAGCAGGACGTTCAGCGAGGAGACCGGTGCGCGCCACGGCAGGTCGCTCGTCGCCTCCAGCCACTTCGCGTGCTGGATCGCCATCGAGGCCGAGACCATGGCGAAGGCCTCGTAGGTCGCGAAGACGCCGTGGCGGCCGGTCAGCAGGTAGCCCTCCAGCCAGCCCTGGCAGCTGTGCTCGGAGAGCACCTCCATCACGCGGCCCTCGGGGGAGACGCGCTCGTCGTCCGCAGCGGCGTCCATGAGCGCGCGCTCCTGCGTCTCGAACACCGCGCCGAGGCGGTTGGAGTTCGTCTCGTCGGGACAGAAGAGCCGGAACGTGCGCGGGTTGACGTCGTAGACGTCGCGCAGCAGCGCGCCGAACGGGCGGGTCGTCTCGGCCTGGGTGGCGCCGACGCGCTCGATCGCGACCTCGTAGCGGTCGGCCGGCGGCAGCTGCAGCGGCATGCGTCGGCGGCCCCCGTTGGCGTAGCTCGTGGCGCCCATGCGGTGCTCGCCGACCGGCGCGAGCGCGCGCAGCGAGGCGATGAGCGCCCCGCGCTGGTCGAAGCGCTCCTGCGGACGGTAGGAGCGCAGCCACGCCTCGAGCTGGGCCAAGTGCTCCGGGTTCTCGCGCACGTTGGCCAGCGGCACCTGATGGGCCCGGAACGTGCCCTCGATCGGTACGCCGTCGACCTCGCGCGGCCCGGTCCAGCCCTTCGGCGTGTCGAGGACGATCGCCGGCCAGCGCGGCCGGCCACTGGTCGCCCCGGCGCGCGCGCCCGACTGGATCCGGCGGATCGTCGCGTGCGCCTCGTCGAGCGCGGCGGCGAAGGCGCGATGGACGGCGCGCGGGTCGCTGCCGGCCACCAGCGTCGGCGCATAGCCGTGCGCGCGCAGCAGCGCGGTGACGTCGTCGTCGGGCGCCCGGCCGAGGACGGTCGGGCCGGAGATCTTGTAGCGGTTGCGGTGCAGGATCGGCAGCACCGCGCCGTCGCGGACCGGATCGAGGAAGCGAACCCCCTTCCACGAGCCCTCCAGCGGCCCCGTCTCGGCCTCCCCGTCGCCGATGACGCAGGCGACCAGGAGCTGCGGATGGTCGAACGCCGCGCCGAACGCGTGCAGGAGCGCGTAGCCCAGCTCGCCGCCCTCGTGGATCGAGCCGGGCGTCGCCGCCCCGACGTGGCTGGGGATCCCGCCCGGCGTGGAGAACTGGCGCACGAGGCGCAGCAGGCCGGCCTCGTCGCCGGAGACCTCCGGGTAGATCTCGCTGTAGGTCCCCTCCAGGTACACGTTGGCCACGATCGCGGGGCCGCCGTGGCCGGGCCCCGCGACGTAGAGCACGTCCTGCCCGGTGCGGCGGATGAGCCGGTTCAGGTGCACGTAGACGAGGCTGAGCCCCGGCGAGGTGCCCCAGTGCCCGAGCAGCCGCGGCTTGATGTGCTGTGGGCGCAGCGGCTCGCGCAGCAGCGGGTTGGCAGCCAGGTAGATCTGCGCCGCGGTCAGGTAGTTGGCGGCGTCCCAGTAGGCGAGGAGGCGGTCGAGCTCGTCGTCGGGCAGGAGCGCCGCGGCCATGGTCGCGAAGATACCCGGCGTGCCGCCGCGCCGCACGCTGAGACGGTTGAATGTCGGTTCGTGGGCGTAGAGGTCGCGATCGGGCTGGTCCTCGCGATGGCGTCGGCGATCACGTTGAACTGGGCGTACGTGCAGGAGCACGGCGCCGCCTCGGAGATGCCGCCGCTGTCGCTGCGCCACCCGCTGCGCACGGTCCGCCTGCTGTTCAGCAGCCGCGAGTGGCTGCGCGGGCTCGCCGGCGAGGTCGGCGGGTTCTCGCTCTGCGTCATCGCGCTGGCGCTCGCGCCGCTGTCGCTCGTGCAGTCGGTGTCGGCGGGCGGGATCGCCGTGCTCGCCTACCTCTCCGCGCGTCGCCAGCGGCGGTCACCCAGCCGGCGCGAGCGGATCGGCGTGGGGATCTCGCTGCTCGGCCTCGTCGCGCTCGGGGTCTCGCTCGCCGGGTCGACGAGCTCGTCGTCGCACGGCACGCTGCCGGCCGTCGGCGTGTGGCTGGCCGGCGCGGGGACGCTCGCGCTCGTCGCGGTGCTCGCGTCAGCGCAGATCGGGCGCGGGGTCGGCTACGCGATCGCGTCGGGGATCCTGCTGAGCTCGGGCGACGTGTCGATCAAGTCGGCGTTCGACGGCGGCGCACACCTCGCGTTCCTGGCGACGGCGGCGATCGGCTACGGGCTGGGCACCGTGCTCCTGCAGATCGCCTACCAGCACACGCGCGCGCTGACCGCCGCGGGCATCTCGACGCTGCTCACGAACGCGCTGCCGATCGTCGCGGCGACGACGATCCTCGGCGAGGCGATCCCCTCGGGTGCGCTCGGCGCGCTGCGGATCCTCGCGTTCGTGACCGTGACGGTCGGCGCGGTGGCGCTGGCGCGCGGTGGCCCGGACGCGCCCGCACCGCCGCCGGCGGGGCGCTGAGCGGCCGGGGCCGGCCCTCGACGCGTGGTTGCGTGGACCGCGCGACGACGTCGCCGTCCAACGTCGCCCGCCTTCTGAGGCCCGGGCCGACGCCATCATGTACCGCCAGGAGCTCGCCGAGCTCGCCCACGCTCGCGACTGGGAGATCAACGCCTACGACGCGAAGGCGGTGGCGGACCAGGCGGCTTCCCCGCGCGTCAGTCGCGCGGCGGGAGCTCCTGGACCGACCAGCGGTTGCCGTCGGGGTCGGCGAAGAACACGAACGAGCCCCAGGGGAAGACCTGGACCTCGCTGACGTCGACGCCGCGGTCGAGCAGCTCGGTGCGCGCGGCCACGACGTCGGAGACGACGAGCTGCAGGCCGGCGACCGAGCCCGGCTCGGTGTCGGTCACGCCCGTGCCCAGCGCGATCGAGCACGCCGAGCCGGGCGGCGTGAGCTGCACGAAGCGCAGCTCGTCGCTGACCTGATGGTCGTGGTCGGCGTCGAACCCGACCTGCTCCGTGTAGAAGGCCTTCGCGCGATCGACGTCCGACACCGGCACCGCCACCAGCTCGAGCTTCCAGTCCACGAGGCATCGCTCCTCTCACCGTCCCCGGCCCGATCCCGACGACCGAGCCCGATGGAACGACCCTACGTCGCATTGCGGCCAGGTTCTGTCCGCAGCGGCGCGGCCCGTTCGCCGGGTCTCCTACCCCCGCCGCCGCAGCGCCACCGGAGCGTCCGGATCGCCCGCCAGCCGCTCGCGTGCGAACGACCGCAACGCGCTGACGCGCTCGGCGGGGCGCAGCGAGAGCGCGTAGTCATGGGCGTCGGCCTCGTCGACGATCCGCAGCAGCGTGCGGCGCTCGTCGGTCGCCAGCCGCGCCAGGAAGAGGCCGAGCACGTACGCGTCGAGCTCCTCGCCGGTGGGCGCCCCGTCGGCCGCGCCGGTCCCCGCACCGAACCGCTCCGTGGCGTGCGGGCTCTGGGCGGGCCCATCCGACCCCGCCCGGCCGGCGTCGTGCGCGCCGCCGCCGTTCGCCGAGCCGGCGCCCGACGCGCCGCCGCGCCCCTCCCAGTCGCGCTGCTCGACCTCGACGCCCTCGTCGCGCGTCCCGTCGCGCTTGGCCCGCTCGCCCGCCCAGCGCGCCTCGTCGAGCTCGCGCGAGAGCTCGTCGTAGCCCTTCGGCTTGGCCGGCACGTAGCCGACGCCGAACTTGAGGTCGGCGCTGTTCAGCCGTCCGGCGGCGTGCTCTGCGACGAGCTCCTCGGCCTGCGCCGCCGAGACGTCGCCCTTCGCGATCCCGCGCCGGACGAGGTCGGCGACGGTGAAGGAGAGATCGCCGCCCTCGACGCGGGCGACGATCGTGTCGGGCAGGTCGAGCATCCGCAGCGCCTTGCGCGTCCACTCCGGCGGCGCGCCGACGAGGCGCGACACGTCGGCGGCGGTCAGCGACTCGTCCTCGGCCATGATCGCCCGTGCGGCGCGCGCGAACTGGATCGGCTCGGGCTTGCTCTGATGGAAGTTCTCGGCGAACTGCATCGTGAGCGCCTCGCGGCGCGAGATGCCCTCCACGAGCGTGAAGCGCCAGTCGTCGCGCGAGCCGTCGGCCTCGTCGAGCAGTTGCATCGCGGCGAAGCGGCGGCGGCCCGCGAGCAGCTCGTAGGGCTGCTCGGCGTCCCCGGTCGCGCGCACGAGCGGCGGGTGCAGGACGCCGGTCTCGCGGATCGATACCGCGAGCTCGTGGACGTCGGGCAGCAGCCCGACGCGCATGTTGGTCATCGTGCGGACCTGGGCCAGCGGCGCGGCGACGGTGGCGTGGGCCTTGCCGGCGGTGTCGGCGAGCGGCGCCTCCCGCAGCGCGGCCCGGCGCGCCTCGTGCTCGGCGCGCGCGGCCTCCTCCTGCAGCTGGTTGACGTGTTCTTCGGCGTCTTGGAGCTTGTCGACCTGGGACATGAGCCGCTGGATGCAAGCAGACGGTCCGGCGGCGCCCCGGGCGCAGCGCGATTTGGTAGACGCATTACCCGGCTAATGTGTAGAGTGATGTCTCGATGTCCGACGACGTGCGCCTCTTGACCGACGGCCCGCTCGCCGCGCTGCGCGAGCGCCTCGGCGCGCTCTACCGCCCGAACGGCCATCGGCTCGGGATCGTCGTGAGCGGCGCCTGCCCGGACGACGAGGCGGCGGTCGCCGCCGGTGCGTTGGAGGCCCACGGCCAGCGTCCTCAGCGGCGGCTGGCCCGCCTGAACCCGCGCCCGGGCGAGGCGGCGGCCCGCCCCGGCGAGGTCCTCGACTTCCTCGTGCGCTACGGCCACGAGTACGCCGTCGCCTGGCTCCCGGCGATCGAGCCCGCGACCGGCGCCCCGGCCGACCTTGCCGCGATCACCGCCGCCGCGCACGGCGCCGGCTGCGCGATCGGCTGGAACCTGGCCGGCCTCGAGGACGACCCGGCGGCTGCGGCCCGCACCGCCGGCGCCGACTTCGCGATCTGGCCGGCCGAGGACGGTGCCGCCCGGCTGCTCGTCCGGCCGCCGGCGTAAGCGCTCGATCCAGCTCCGACGTCCTCCCGCCATCCGGGCGCAACGCGGAGCTCGGCCGGCGCGTCTCACGCCACGAGCTCACCCCCGGTCGTCCACAGCGTCTGCCCCGTCAGCGGGCTCAGGCTCGGCAGCGTCAGCGCGACGATCGTCTCGGCGACCTCGGCCGGCGTCGGGAACCGCTTCAGCGCCATCCGCTCCAGCAGCCGCGCCGACAGCTCGCGCAGGCGCGGATCCTCGGGCTCCGGCTCGTCGGGCTCGGCGACCCGCCCCGGCGCGACCACGTTCGCGGTGATCCCGTGGCGTCCCTCTTCGAGCGCGAGGTTGCGGGTCAGCGCCGTCGCGCCGGCCTTGGCCGCGGCGTAGGCGCCCATCCCCTCCGCCGGCCGCTGCATCAGCGCGCCCGACACGAACACGACACGGCCGAAGCCGGCGGCGCGCATCCCGGGCACGACCCGCCGGCACAGCAGGTGGTGCGCCCGCAGGCCATCCAGGTGCCGGTCGAGGAACGCCCCATCCATGTCAGCCACCCCGGCCGCCCCGGTCCCGGCCGGATGCGCCGCGTTGACGAGCACCGTCACCGCCCCCAGCCGCGCCTCGACCTCCCCCACGAGCGCGTCGACCGCGGCCTCGTCGGCGAGATCGACCCCGATCGCGATGCCCCGACCGCACGCGGCCACGACCTCCTCGGCCGCCGCGCGCCGGCCGCGGTAGTGCACCGCGACCGTCGCGCCGGCCGCCGTCAGCGCGCGCGCCGCCGCCGCGCCGATCGGTCCGCTCCCACCGGCGACGAGCGCCACCCGTCCGTGGAGCGGCGACGCGCTCGCGGTCACGCCGCCGGGACGTCGGTGCGGGTGAAGGCGGGCGCGTCGACCGCCACGCGGCCCATGAACGCCGTCCAGTCCTTCACGTGCTCCTGTGCGGTGTGGGCCTCGTAGGCCTGCTCGGTCGCCCACGCCTCCACCAGCCGGATGCGGTTGGGCTCGGCCAGCTCCCACGACAGCGTGTAGTCGAGGCACCCGTCCTCGGCCCGGCACTTGGCCTGGAACGCGACGCCCGCCTCGCTGACCTCGGCCACCTTCGCCGGGTCGACGGCGACGCCGCCGTAGATGATCACCATGGTCTTCGGTCCTCCTTGTGTCTCAGAACATCCGCCGCAGCACCGGCAGCACCTGCTCGCCCAGCAGCCGCACGGCCTGCGGCGCGTCGGGCCCCATCGGGGGCCCGAACGAGATGTGGCGCGCGCCGGCGTCCATGAGCGTCTGGCACTGCTCGATCACCTCGGCGGCGCCGCCGACGATCCCCAGCTCGAGCATCGACGACGAGGCCAGCACGAACGCGATCGCGTCATCCTCGCGGCCCTCGTCCATGAGCTGCTGCGTGCGCGCGAACTCCTCGGGATCCAGCCCGTTGGCGACCAGCGCGTCGGTCGACAGCGAGCCGCTGTACTGGGCGATGAACCGCGCCAGCACCCGCCGCGCGACGTCGCGATCCTCGTCGATCGAGCACCAGATGCAGGCGGCGACGTCGAGGTCGTCGAGCGAGCGACCGGCCCGCTCGGCGCCCCGGCCGATCTGCTCCATCGCGCGATAGACGTGGCGCGGCGGCAGGCACAACGGCAGCGCGCCGTCCGCGTAGCGGCCGGTCAGCTCCAGCATCTTCGGCCCCATCGCGCCAACGTAGATCGGCACCGGCCGCGGGTCGTGGATGAGCGCCTGGGGCGTCCAGCCGGCGCCGACGCCGTCCAGCCCGGCCGGGCTGCGCCCGTGGGTCAGCGCGCGGATCGCGATCACCGCCTCGCGCGTGCGCGGCACCGGCCGCGGTGGCGTCAGCCCCGCCCACGAGAAGAAGACGTCCGAGCCCGCGCCCAGGCCGAGGATGAAGCGATCGCCGGAGACCTCCTGAAAGCCCGAGGCGAGCTGGGCCAGCTGCGCCGGGTGGATCGACACCGGGTCGAAGACCCCGGACCCGATCTTGATGCGGCTGGTGCTCAGCAGCATCGACGCCATCCCCACGATCCCGGGCGTGCCGAACAGGTCGTTGCCGGTCCAGGCCTGGTCGAAGCCCATCGCCTCGGCGTGCACCGCCTGCTCGGTCAGCCGGCGGATCCCGCCGCCGCCCGCCCCGATGCGGACGCTGAACGTCGCCTCACCGCTGCCCATCGCCGTCCACCCGCTCCAGTCGCATGATGAGGTTCTCCGGCGGGTCGGGGCACGCCACGTACGGGCGCGTCGCCAGCCATGCCTCGACGTCGGGCGTGTCGATCCGGCCGTTGAGCAGCGGCAGCGCGGCGGCGATCGCGAAGTAGCAGAAGTGCTTGCCCTCCGGCAGCGAGACGCCCTCCGGCCCGACCTCGAACCAGTCGCCCACCTCCATCCCGCACGCCGAGTAGTTCATCGACTCCACCGTGCAGCGCACCCGGCTCACGACGCCTCCTCGCGATCGACACGGTCCAGTCGCATGACCACGCCCTCGGTCGGATCCGGGCAGCAGATGAACGGCTTGCGCTCCAGCCAATCGTCCTCGGGCAGGTCGCTCATCCGCGACATCAACACCGGCAGCACCGCGTTCATCGCGTAGGCGCAGAACGGCTTGCCGGTCGGCAGCGTCAGCGATGAGCCCTCGACCTCGAAGCAGTCGCCGACCGCCAGCCCGCAGCGCGTCGCGTCGGCGCGCTCGACGACCACCCGCACCCGCGGCGGTCGTGCGCTCACGGCGACGTCCGCTCCCACGGCTCGTCGAACAGCGTCGCCTTCGCCTCCGGATCGGCGAGGATCGCGCCCCCGGCGAACCCCCAGTGCATCCGCTTGGCGCCCGCATGCGCCAGCGCGCCCTGCGCGTCGCGGATCACCCGCTGCATCGGGTCGTCGTCGAAGAGATAGCGCGAGCCGTAGACCTCCATCGAGATGTCGAGCACCCGCCGCAGCGTCTCGGCCGCCATCGTGTTCATGTAGACGAGCCGCCACTCCTGCTGGGGCGTCAGGACCCGGCCGGGCGTGAAGATGATCTCGTCGGTGCGCTTGGCCACCTCGAGGATCCCGGCCAGCATGAGGTCGACCTCGGCGACCGCCTGGCCGATCGTGCGCTGCGACGCGGCATCGACCGACGGCTTGCGCCGCGCGTTGGCCAGCGTGAGGTCGACGACGTGCTGCGCGAGCCCCATGCACACGCCCGTCAGCCCGAAGAACGCCAGCGTGACGTGCTTGTTGAGCGGATCGGACTCCGGGTTGGCCAGCGCTTCGCGGTCGAAGCTGTACTTCGCCGGCACGAACGCCGGCTCGGTGATCGCGTACGACGAGCTGCCCGAGCCGCGCACGCCGAGCGTCTGCCAGTTGTCGGCATGGACGATCGCCTCGCGTGGCAGCCACAGGCCGAGGATGAGCTGCTTGCCGTTGGGCCCGATCACCGGCTCGTCGCCGTCGAAGACGAGCGCGCCGCCGACGATGTGCTCGGCCGCGTAGCTGCCGCTGCCCCAATCCCACTGCCCCGTCACCAGGTAGCCGCCGTCGGTCACCTGCGCGCGGCCCTTGGGATGGAACGAGCCGCTCGTCGGCATGTCGCGCGACGGGTAGAGCTCGGCGTAGGCCTCGTCACCCAGGCGTCCGGCGTAGTAGCCGGTCGCGTTGAGGACGCCGACGTTCCAGGCCGAGCCGGCGTCGACGCGCGCGACCTTGGCCACGACGGAGACCTGGTCGGCGAGCGTCATCTCCAGGCCGCCCCGCGCCTGCGGGAAGCCCATCTCGAACACCCCGGCGTCGCGGAACGCGCGGCCGAGCGTCTCGCTCATGCGCCCGTCGCGGTCCCCGGCGTCGGCCTCGGCTGCCACCAGGTCCAGCAGGGCGTCGGCGTTGGCCAGCACCGCCTCCGCCGACGTCGGCGCACGCAGCTCCTCGGTCTGCACCAGCTCGTCCGTCCTCATCGAACTACTCCCGTCAGGTGTCAATGCAGCACCGCAGAGAGGAACGCGCGACTGCGCTCGTTCTGCGGGTTCGTCAGCACGTCGTCAGGCGATCCCTGCTCGACGATCCGCCCCCGGTCCATGAACACGACCTGGTTGGCGACCTCGCGCGCGAAGCCCATCTCGTGGGTCACGACGATCATCGTCATCCCGCCCGAGGCCAGGTCGCGCATCACGTTGAGGACCTCGCCGACGAGCTCGGGGTCCAGCGCGCTCGTCGGCTCGTCGAAGAGCATCAGCTTCGGGCGCATGGCCATCGCGCGGGCGATCGCCACGCGCTGCTGCTGGCCGCCCGAGAGCTGGGACGGGTACGAGCCGCCCTTGTCGCCCAGGCCGACGCGCGTGAGCAGCTCGTGCCCGTACGCGCGCGCCGCCTCGCGGCTCTCGCCCTTCACCCGCACCGGCGCGAACGCGATGTTCTCCAGCGCCGTCATGTGCGGGAAGAGGTTGAAGTGCTGGAAGACCATGCCGACCTGGGTGCGCTGCCGGCAGGCCGCGTTCTCGCGCAGCTCGTGCAGGCGCCCGTTGTGGAGCCGGTAGCCGACGAGCGAGCCGTCGACGAGGATCCGCCCGGCGTTGATCTCCTCGAGGTTGTTGACGCAGCGCAGCAGCGTGCTCTTGCCGCAGCCCGACGGGCCGATCAGGCAGACCGTCTCCCCTGTGCCGACCTCGAGGTCGATGTCGAAGAGGACCTGGTGGTGCCCGTAGGACTTGCAGACGCCCTCGATCGACACCATCGCCGTGTTCGCCTCGCTCATCGCTCGCGGATCCTCCGCTCGAGGAAGTACTGGCCGACCGACAGCACGGCGATCACCGTGAAGTACCAGATGGCCGCCACGATCAGCATCTCGATCGTGCGGTAGTTGGCGCCCGAGATGCCCTGGGCGACGGTCAGCAGGTCGCCGCCGGCGATCACCGAGACGATCGCCGTGGCCTTGAGCATGCTGATCAGCTCGTTGCCCATCGGCGGGACGATCACCCGCAGCGCCTGCGGGAGGATGATGTGGCGGGTGGTCTGCAGGGAGTTCAGGCCCAGCGCCTTGGCGGCCTCGTGCTGGCCACGGCCGATCGCGAGCAGGCCGCCGCGCACGATCTCGGCCATGTAGCCCGAGCCGGCCAGCGAGAGGCCGAGCACCGAGGCCACGAACGGCGTCAGGACCTCCGACGACGGCTTGTCGATGAGGTTGAGGTCCGTGAACGGGATCCCGATCGTGATCGACTTGATGAACAGGCCGAGGTTCCCGATGAAGATCAACAGCAGGATCAGCGGGATCCCGCGGAAGACGAAGATGTAGCCCGCCGCGACGCTGCTGATGATCCGGCTCTCCGACATCCGCATCAACGCCACGATCACCGCGCCGATCACCGAGAAGACCATGCCCAGCACGGTCATCTCGAGCGTCGTCAAGAGGCCCTTGAGGATGTCGTCGCTGAACAGGTAGTCGCCGACGACGGACCACTCGATGTTCGGGTTCGTCGCGAACCCGTAGAGCACCAGCGCCACGATCGCCGCCACGACCACGGCGAGCACGCCGCGGCCGTAGTGGCGGACCGGCACCACGCGCTGGTCGACCAGTCGCATGGTGCCGGCCGGGGTGGTGGTGCGCCCCGCTGTCTCCTCAGCCGCCATCGATCAGACCCGAATCAGCCGCCGGTGGTCGCGGTGCTCGCGCTCGCCGAGCCCTTCTTGCCGGCGGGCAGGCCCGTGTAGTAGTTGACCTTGATGTCCTCGGTCGGCACGAGGCTGTCGCCGGCCTTCCACTTCTCCATGATCTCCTGGTACTGGCCGGACTCGGCGAGCTTCTGCATCGCGCCGGCCAGCGCGTTGGAGAGCCCCGGCTGGTTCTTGGAGACCGCGATGCCGACGATGCGCTCCATGTACGGGTCGATCTGGTCGTCGGGCAGCACGACGTTCTCGTAGGCGCCGTTGGACTTGTCGGCGATGTCGCGCGTCGAGGTCGTGGAGTCCATCCAGCCGTCGACGGTGCCGGCCTTGATCGCGACGATCGCGCCCTGCGCGCCGGGGTACTCGGCGGCCTTGATCGCCGGCTTGCCCTGGCTGGTGCAGAACTTCTCGCTGTTGCCCTTGATCACGTCGCCCTGCTGGGAGCCGGCGGGGATGCCGATCTTCAGGCCGCAGGCCTCCTGCATGCTCTTGACGCCGTGCGGGTTGCCGCCCTGGACGAGCAGCCCCATCGGCGAGCGGTAGAAGCCGACGAGATCGATGACCTGCTCGCGGTCCTTGCCGTCGCTGACCTGGCCGAAGAGCGCGTCCACGTTGCCGCTCTGCAGGCCCGGCAGCTGCGCCGGCCACTGCATGTTCTTCCACTCCGGCTCGACGCCGAGGACCTCGGTCAGGGCGACCGCGAGATCCGGCGTGATGCCGACCGGCTTGGACGTGTCGCCCGGCTCGATCCCGATGATCGGCGGGGTCTCCCACAGCGCGCCGAACGTGATCTTCTTGTCCTGCTTGATCTGGTCCGGGAGCAGGTCGAACAGCTTCTGGTCGACGGTGCCCGACGCCTGCGCCGCGGCGGTCGCGGCGCCCGTGCTCGCCCCCGTGGACGACGTATCGTCGTCCGAGCCGCAGGCGCCGAGCGCCAGCGCGACCGCGGCCACCGCGACCGACCCGGCCACGACTCGCCGCATTCCCCTGCACCCCTCCGTGAACTGCCGCTTCACAGCGAATTCTCCAATCATCTCGAGCGAATCCACGACGCGCGAGACCCCGTCGCGACCGATCGACGATCGCGCCGCGCGTCACGTTCTCCTAGGTCCTCCAACGCACCGTCCGGACGAGCGACAGGATAGGTCCTGACGTCGCTCGCCAGCGGGCGCGACATGGAACTCCTCTCCCCGGTTTCGGCTGGGCGGTGCGCGACAGTCTACATGCTAGCCGCCTCGCCTGTCTAGTTTTGGTCCGGGCGATGACCGGCCGGTCCGACGGCTACCGTCGCTGGCGTGCAGCGCGCGCTCCGCTCCCTCGCCTCCGTCCTCGACGATCCGGCCGCTCCGGGAGCGGCCGCCGCCCTGGACGAGGTCCGGGCGCGATGGTCCGCGCTGGCGCCCGACGAGCGCGCGGCGCTGACCCCGGTCGCGCAGCTGGCGGCCGAGCGAGTGCGCGCCGCCGCGCGTGCCGCCGCCAAGTCGGCCGCCGATTCGGGGGGCGAGGACCAGGCGTACCTCGCCTATCTCGACGAGCTGGGCGCGAGCGCCGGGGATGAGCCCGGCCATGACGGCGCCCCGGCGCCGCCCATGACCACCGCACCAGCCGTCGCCTCCCCCGCCGCCGCGCCACCGGCCCGGCGCCCGCTCACCGACGCGTCGCCCGAGGCGCTGCTCGGCCTGCTCGGCCTCGACACGTTCCGCCCCGGCCAGCGCGAGGCCGTCCAGGCCGCGCTCGACGGCCGCGACGCGCTCGTGGTCATGCCCACGGGCGGCGGCAAGTCGCTCTGCTACCAGCTGCCGGCGCTGGCCGGCGACGACCTCACCGTCGTCGTCTCCCCGCTCATCGCGCTCATGCGCGACCAGTGCGCGCGGCTGACCGACCTCGGCCACCCGGCGGTGATGCTCGCCTCCGGCGGCGACGGCGAGGCCAATCGCGCCGCGCTGGACGCCATCCGCGGTGGGACCGCGACCGTCTGCTTCGCCGCGCCCGAGCGCTTCGCCTCCGGCACGTTCCGCGCGGCGCTGAGTCGGCGGGCGATCGCGCTGTTCGTCGTCGACGAGGCCCACTGCGTCAGCGAATGGGGCCACGACTTCCGGCCCGACTACCTGCGCCTGGCCGGCGTGATCGCCGAGCTCGGCCACCCGCCGGTGATGGCGTGCACGGCGACGGCGACGCCGAAGGTCGCCGACGAGATCGTCGCGCGGCTGGGGCTGCGCGATCCCGCGCGGGTGCGTTCGGGGTTCGACCGGCCCAACCTCTCCTTCGACGTGCTGCCGTTCGACGGCGAGGGCTCGATGGCGCGCAAGCGCGCGACGCTGGTCGCCGGGGTGTCGATGGCCGAGAACCGGCCGGCGGTCGTCTACTGCGGCACGCGCAAGTCGACCGAGGAGATCGCCGAGCTGCTCGCGTCCGAGGGGCTGCGGGTGGCGGCCTACCACGCCGGCATGGCCGCCGAGGCGCGCTCGCGGCGCCAGGACGCGTTCATGCGCGGCGAGGCCGACGTGGTCGTCGCGACGAACGCGTTCGGCATGGGCGTCGACAAGGCCGACGTGCGCTCGGTGTGGCACTGGGCGCTGCCGTCGAGCCTGGAGGCCTACTACCAGGAGGCGGGCCGGGCGGGCCGCGACGGGCTGCCGGCGCGGGCGGTCCTGCTCGCGTCGCGCTCGGACCTCGGGCGGCTCGTGCGCTTCATCCGCGAGGCGGAGATCACCGTCGACCAGGTCGCCGGGCTCGTCGCGCGCCTGCGCACGCGGGCGCACGGCGACGGCGCGATCGAGCTCGAGGCGGGCGCCGACCGCGACCGTGTCGCGCTCGCCGTGGCCGAGCGCGCGGGCGCGCTGCGTCTGGCACCCGGGGCCGGCGGGCGGATCCGGGTGGAGCTGACGTCGACGGGACTCGACCGCGCCCGGACGGCCCAGCTGTGCCGTGCGGCGACCGACCGGCGCTGGCAGTCGTATCGCTCGATCGAGCGCTACGCCGCCACGCACGACCGCTGCCGTCGGCGGCAGCTGCTCGACCACTTCGGCGATCCGGAGCCCGGTGCGCCGCTGGGGCGCTGCTGCGACGTCGACGACCCGCCGGACTGGCTGCCGCCGATCACGGTCTCCGCCGGCCGATCGCGGGCGCGCGCCGCCGCCGCGGCGGCCGAGCCGGGGCCGCCGGTCTCCGACGACCAGCTCGCGCCGCTGAAGGCCTGGCGCCGCGAGCGCGCCGACGGCAAGCCCGCCTACACCGTCGCCAACGACGCGACGCTGCGCGAGATCGTCCGCCGCCAGCCGCGGTCGGTCGCCGAGCTGGCGACGATCAAGGGCATCGGGCCGGCGTTCGTCGAGCGCCACGCCGCGTCGCTGCTGGAGCTGCTGGCCGCGCAGCCGTCCGAGCCGGCCGGCGACTAGCGCTGCCGACCGCGGGGACAGGGGCCGCCAGCGGTCAGCCGCCGGCCAGCACGACGTCGTAGCCGTCGGCCCGCAGGACCTCGAGCACCGCGTCGCGATGGTCGCCTTGCAGCTCGATGACGCCGTCCTTGGCCGAGCCGCCGACGCCGCAGCGCTTCTTCAGCCGACCGGCGAGCTCGCGCAGGCCGGCGTCGTCGAGCGGGACGTTGGCGATCGTCGTGACGGGCTTGCCGCGGCGGCCAGCGACCTCGCGGCGGACCTTCACGCGGCCGCCGGCGGCGGGCCGCTGGGCGGCCGGGGCCGAGCGGTTGCGGCGGAGGTCGCCGTCGTCGCTGGACCAGACGAGGGTGCGGTCGCGCTTGGCCATCGCGGTGACGGTAGCGCGCGTTCCGTCACACTGATGGCCCATGGCGCCCGAGCCGACCGACGACACCCTGCTGCGGCCCGAGGACGTCGCGGCGTGGCTGCACGTCGATCGCGACTGGCTGGCGCGGGCGATCGTCGAGGACGACCTGCCGGTGATGGGGTTCACGAGCGCCGGCGAGCCGGTGGTCGCGGCCAGCGAGGTCCGGGCCTGGCTGCGCCGGCCCGATCCCCGCGGCGACGAGACCTGATCAGCGCACGCCGACGAGGTCCACGACGAAGACGAGCGTCTCGTCGGGCCCGATGACCCCGCCCGCACCGCGCTTGCCGTAGGCCAGCATCGGCGGGATCGTGATCCGCCGGCGCCCGCCGACCTTCATCCCGGCCACGCCCTGGTCCCAGCCGGGGATGACCTGGCCCTTGCCGAGGCCGAACTTGAACGTCTCCCCGCGGTCCCAGGAGGCGTCGAACTGCTGGCCCGTCTTCCACGAGACGCCCACGTAGTGGACCTCCACCACCCGCCCGGCGACGGCCTCCTCCCCGTCGCCGACGACGAGGTCCTCGAGCTCGAGCTGGTAGGACGGCGGCTGGTCGGACGGGACGTCGACCTGGGGCTTCTCGTGCATGGCCATGACCGGACGGTAGCCGCGCGCGGGCCGCTACGGCACGGCGGGCAGGAGCGGCCCGGGACGGTCGACGGCCAGGCCGCGCTCACGCCCCAGCAGCTCGAGCATGAGCGCCGTGTCGGCGAACGCGACGCCCGTGAGGTGCGCGTCGCGCCCGCCGAAGTCCTCGACGATGGCGTCGACCGCGGCGCGCAGCGCGACCTCGTCGGCGCTGACGATCGCGTCCAGGCCGTCCGCGGCGCGGCCGAACGCCGGCGACCCGTTGGCGCGCATCGTCGCCGTCCAGCCGCCCACGGCCGCGTCGTCGCCGAGCACGACGGCAGCCAGCGCCCGCACGTAGGCGGCCGGCGCCGACTGCGGGTCGGCGTCGCCGACCGCGACGCGCGCTGCCGCGGCCTCCCGCTCGGCGCCCTCCCCGGCCTCGATCGCGGCCTTGACCGCGCCGATCAGCCGCCCGTAGGCACCGGGCGGGGCGGCGTCCCACGAGGCTCGGTAGAGCCCGGCGGCGCGCCGGAAGCCGGCCCGCGCGACGCCCCAGTCGCCGCCCAGCGCGGCGCGTTGCGCCTCTGCCTCGGCGGCCATCGCCTCGTCCATCAGCCGGGCGTGCTCGCTCGTCCGGTCCATGCGGCACAGCATGACCGATCGCGGCCGGTTCGACGACGGGGCCGGCGCGGCCCGGCGCCGGCGCGCGGCCGCCCCGTCGCCGGCGCGGCCCGGCGCTCGCCACGGCGGCCCGGCGCCGGTCGCGCTGCGGACCGCCACGCGGCGCGGCGTCATGCAAGGCTTGGGGCCCATGCGCCGCCCCGCGATCCTGCTCCTCACCCTGTTGCTGGTCCACGCGCCGCCGGCGCTCGCCGCGGCCGGCGGAGGCTCGTCGAGCTACTCGGGCGGCGGCGGAGGCGGCGGAGGGTTCTCGGGCGGCGGCGGGTCGTCGTCCTCGTCCGGCGGCGGTGGCGGGCTCGTCGTCATCGCCCTCGTCGTGATCGTGGTCCTCGTGCTGTTCGTCGCCGGCGTGCTGCGCGAGCGCAGGCGCCGCCGCCGCCGCGACGCGCGGGCCGCGCAGGCGCGAGCGGCGGCGCTCGAGGCCGCCCAGGACGACGCGGCCTTCGACCCCGACCACGTCGTCCCCGCCGCAGGCGCGCTGTTCCGCGCCACCCAGGAGGCCTGGACGGCGCGGGACCGGGCGCGCCTGGCGACGCTGTGCGCCCCCGACCTGCTCGTCGAGTGGGAGCGGCGCCTGGACGACTTCGACCGGCGCGGCTGGCACAACCAGGTCACGGTCGTCGGCGAGCCCGAGATCCACTACGTCGGCCTGGTCAACCGCGAGCGCGACGCGGACGACCAGGTCGTGGTCCTCGTCGAGGCGACGCTGCGCGACGTCGTCGTCGACGCCCAGGGGAACCGCATCAAGCGCAACGACTCCGACCGCGAGACGACGACGCTGCGCGAGTACTGGACGCTGGGCAAGCGCGACGACGACCGCTGGACGCTGCGCTCGATCGAGCAGCTCGGCGAGGGCGACCACCACCTCGACTCGGCGCTGGTCGCCTCCCCGTGGTCGGACGATCGGATCCGCGAGGACGCCGTGCTCGAGCACGCCGCCGCCGACGCCGCGGCCCCGGGCACCGACGTCGCCGCGCTCGTGGACCTGGACTTCGCCGGCGACGGCCGGCAGGCGGCGCTGGACCTGAGCCTGGTCGACGGCCGCTTCGCGCCCGAGGTGCTGGAGACCTGCGCCCGCCGCGCCGTCGCGGCGTGGGCCGAGGCGGTCGACGGCGCGGACGCCGCGCTCGAGGCGGTCGCCGCCCCGGCCGCCGTCGCCGCGCTGCTGTACCCCCGCGGCGGCGACGCGGTGCGCCGCGTCGTGCGCGGGCCGCGCCTGGAGCGCATGACGCTCGTCGCGCTCGACGGCGAGCGCCACCCGCCGCAGATGGTCGTCGAGCTGCGCCTCGCCGGCCGACGCTACCTCGAGGACCGCGACACGATCGCCGTCGTGGAGGGCTCGCGCGACGCCGAGCGCCGCTGGACGGAGCGCTGGTCCTTCGCGCTCGACGACGCCGGCGGCGCCGCCGCGCCGTGGTCGCTCGTGAGCGCCACGGACGCGCCGGGCCGGCGCCCGCCCGTCACAGCCGCGCCAGCCACTCCAGCGGAAACGGCGGACGGGCCAGGGGACGCACCGCCAGCTGGGTGAGCAGCAGCGGGTTGTCGTCGCCGGCGATCCGGTTGAGATGGACGGTGTCGCAGCCCGTGCAGCGGTGGATCAGCAGCCACTCGCCGTCCGGGCGGGCGCAGATGGCCAACGGCTCCATCGCGGAGCCGCAGTCCGCGGCGCGGTCGCCGGGACGGTCGTCGTCGAGGTGCCTGCTCCACAGGCAGCTCGGGCAGTGGTTGCGGTGGGCGGTGCCGGGGGCGTCGACAGGAACGTCGAGCCCGCAGCGCCGGCACCGAAACGAACCCGGCGATCGGCGCCGGGGGCGTCGCTGGTCGCGCGACAAGGGAACCTCCGAGAGATGGGCGTGGCCGAGGGGATCGGCGTCGCGCGGCCTCGCGGAGGGGCGGCTCGCTCTAGTCCGGCATCGACCGAGCGAACGCTCCCCGCAGGGGCGCGGCGCAACGCGGCAGCTCGGCAAGCACGGACATAGAACACCACCTTCCTTCGGTGAGCGCCCTGGCGGATCGGCGCTCGGTCGGGGCTCCAGACCGTAGCGCACCGGCCGTGGCACTCACCGTCGCGCGGTGAAGCGCTCCCGGCGGACGGTGGCCTTGCGGCCCTTGATCTTCGTCGCCCGCAGCGCGGCGATCACGTCGTCGGCGGCGCCCTGCGGAACCTCGACGAGCGAGAATCGCTCCGCGATCTCGATCGCGCCGATCGCGCGCCCGCCCAGCGCGGTCTCGCCGGTGATGGCGCCGACGAGGTCCCCGGGGCGGATCCCCGCCTCGCGGCCGAGGCCCACGAAGACGCGCGTCGTCGGGCCGGCCGGGAGCCGCGCCGCCCGATCCGCGCCGGCTGCGCCGCGCCGACCGTCGTCCGCGCCGCGCGCGCCGTGCCGATCGCGCGATCCGCGACCGCCCCGGGCATCGCCGCCCGGTCGACGCGCCGGACGCGGAGCGACCCGCGGGATCTCCTCCTCGTCGGCCGCCGGTCCCGCGGCGTCGTGGGCCAGCGCCACCGCCGCCGCGGCGACCGCGACCGCGTCCTCCTCGCCCGCCAGCGCCTCGACGACCGCGCGGAAGGGCTCCAGCGCGGCGGGGTCCCCGGCCAGCCGCGCGCGCAGCGCCGCGCGCGTGCGCTCCAGGCGGCGCGCGCGCAGGTCGGCGACGCTCGGGAGCCGCTCGATCGGGATCGCCTGGCCGGCGACCCGCTCGATCGCCGCCAGCAGGCGCTGCTCGCGCGGCTCGGCCAGCGTGACCGCCACGCCGTCGCGACCAGCGCGCCCGACCCGCCCGACGCGATGCACGTACGCCTCCGGCGCAGACGGGACGTCGTAGTTGATCACGTGCGTCAGCTGCTGCAGGTCGAGTCCCCGCGCGGCGACGTCGGTCGCCACCAGCAGGTGCGCGGCCCCGGCCCGCACCCGGCCCATGACGCGGTCGCGCTGCTCCTGGCTCATCCCGCCGTGGAGCGCCTCGGCCCGATGGCCGACGCCGTTGAGCGCCTCGGTGAGCGCGTCGACCTCGTCGCGGGTGCGGCAGAAGACGATCGCCGCCGCCGGCGCCTCGATGTCCAGCACGCGACGCAAGGCGGCCGGCTTGTGCGCGCGGCGCACGAGATGGGCGCGCTGGCGCACCCGCGGCGCCGCCCCGGGCGCGCTCGACTCCCGGGCGATCGCGATCCGCACCGGGTTGCGCAGGTGGCTGCCGGCGAGGCGGTCGATCCGCGGCGGCATCGTCGCGGAGAAGAGGACCGTCTGACGCTCGACGGGCGCGTGGGCCAGGATCGCCTCGATGTCCTCGGCGAAGCCCATGTCGAGCATCTCGTCGGCCTCGTCGAGGACGACGACGCCGAGCGCGTGGGCGCGCAGCGCGCCGCGTCGCAGGTGGTCGAGCGCGCGGCCGGGCGTGGCGACCACCACGTCGACCCCCCGCTCGAGCGCCCGCAGCTGCGGATGGATCGGCTGCCCGCCGTAGACCGCGACGACCCGTACGCCGAGCTCGCGCCCGTAGCGCTGCATCGCCTGCGAGACCTGGACGGCGAGCTCGCGCGTGGGCACGAGCACGAGGGCGGCGGGATCGATGCCGCGGGCGCCCTCGGGCAGGCGCTCCAGGAGCGGGAGCGCGAACGCGGCGGTCTTCCCGGTTCCGGTCGCCGCCTGGCCGAGCAGGTCGCGCCCGGCCACCAGCGGCGGGATCGCCTCGCGCTGGATCGGAGTGGGCTCCTCGTAGCCGAGGGCATCGAGCGCGGCCAGCAGCTCGGGGCGCAGGGGCAGGCCGGCGAAGGTCGGGACGAGGTCGGGCGAGGCGATGGCGGTCATGGCGGCGGGCTCACGTCGGCGGCCGTGCCGGTCCGCCGAGCCCGGCCGCCGCACGCCCGTGTCGCGCGGGCGACGCGCAAGGGACGCATGATGGGCCGGCTCACCGGCGCCACCGCGGCCTGGGAACTGGAGGTCCTCAGGCTAGCCGCTCGTCCTCACTCCTCCTCGAGGACGAGCACCGTGTGCTGATAAGGATCCGAGAGCGAGACGTGCACCACGGTGCAGGCGCGCACGCGGCCGCGCAGGACGCGCTCGGCCACGAGGTCGCCGAGCGGCGCCGTCGCGTAGTCGTTGGGGCGATCGCTGCGGAACGCCGCGTGGCGACCCACGTGCCAGTGCGTCACGTAGCGCACGCCGGTGTCGAGGTCGACGAGCACGGGATGGGCCGGCGCCGGCTTCTGCTTGCGCCCGAGCAGGCCCGCCGGCTCGGGGTACCACGTGACCTCGACGCGGTGTCCGACCGGGATCGCCGCGGGGAACGCGAGGGTGATCTGCTGCGACACGCGCGGCACCGTAGCGGGCGCGACGGCGGTCAGCGCCGAACGTCCAGCCGCTCGCCCGAGCGGTGTGAACGGGCCGCCGTCAGCCGCTCGAAGCCGGCGCGACCGACGGTCGCCGCGGCGGCCGCCACGACGCCGAGACCGAGGAGCTTGGCCGGCAGCAGCGCCAGCAGCATGACCACGCCGAGGGCCGGGTTCGTCATCTCCACCACGAGCCCCGCGACGCCGCCGATGAGCACGCCCGGGCCCGACAGGCTGGCGTCCGCACTGGCCACGGCGAGGCTCACCGCGACCCCCGTGAAGACCGACGGGAAGACGAGGCCGCCGCGGTAGCCGCTGGCCGCCGACCACGCGGTGACCACGAGCTTCACCACGACGATGCCGACGAGCGCCAGCGCCGTCTTGTCCTGGGAGGAGTCCAAGAGGATCGCCGTGCCCTGGCTGCCGCTGAACTGAACCGACTCCCCGCCGGCGAGGTACAGCAGCCCGAGCACCGCCCCGAACGCGATCGCCGCCGCCCACCACGGCGACCGCGCCTCGATGCGCTCGGTGAGGCCGCCCAGGCGGACGATCGCCCAGCGCAGCAGCGCGCCGAGCGGCACCGCCAGCAGCCCGAGCAGCGCCGCGGCCGCGTAGTCGCGCGCATGGATCGGCAGCGACGGGATCTGGCCGAAGCCCTCGATGTCGCCCTGGATGAGGCGCAGCGTCCCGAGCGACGCCAGCCCCGCGACGACGATCGGCACGACGGCGGCGATCGGCAGCCGCCCGGTGCGCTGCACCAGGAGCACGAGCGGGATCGCCAGCGGCACGACGGAGCCGAAGAACGCGGCGAGCAGCGCCCCGGCGCTGGCGAGGATCAGCACGCGGCCGGTGGGTCCGAGCGCCGCGCGCTGCACGGTCCAGGCGCCCAGCCCGGTGGCGGTCGCCACCAGCGACGCCTCCGGGCCCAACGAGGCGCCGGCCAGCAGGCTCGCCGCGCCGACGAGGAGGATCACGCCGAGCGCGCGCACCGTGGGCGCCGGCGCGTCGTCCTCGGCCGCATGCAGCGGATCGACGTGCGGCGGGGTCCAGCGCGGCTCGCGCACGAGCCGCAGCACGAGCGACAAGGCGACGCTCAGGACGATCGCCAGCGGCACGACCCGCCAGCGCTGCGCGTCGCTGTCGACGACGTCGTTCCACAGCCAGTCGGTGCCGTGGTCGACGACCCACTCGAAGCCGAGGAAGACGAGTCCGTTGACCGTGCCGAGCGCGATCGCCAGGGCCAGCAGCGCGAGACCGCGGCGCCCGGCCGGCGCCGCGCTAGCCACCGGCGGCCGACTCCGGTTCGGGTGCGCGCAACGTCGCCATCCGCTCGCGCCGTGGCCGGCCCGCCTCGCGTACGACGATCTTCACGACGGCGGCGAAGGGGACGGCGAGGATCGCGCCGACCACGCCGAGGATCGAGCTGGCGATGAGCACCGAGACGATCGTCGTGAACGCCGTCAGCTCCACGGCCCGCCGGTAGACGAGGGGGTAGACGACGTAGTTCTCGAGCTGCTGGTAGACGAGCTGGATCACGAGCATCCCGATCGCCGCCTCGGGGCTCACCGTGAGGCCGATCGCCACGAGGATCACCGCCGCGATCGTCGCGCCGACCTGCGGGATCAGGTCGAGGAAGCCGGTCAGCACCGCGAGCACGATCGGGAACGGCAGCCCGAACGCCCAGGCCGAGAGCCCCGCCACCGTGGCGGCGACGACCGAGATCGCCACGTTGCCGATGAGCGACGACGACACGGCGGCGATCGAGTCCTCCAGCACCGGCCGCCAGCGCGCCTCGACGCGCGGCTCGGTGAAGCCGAAGAGCCAGTCGGTGATCGTCGGGCGCTCCATGAGCAGGAAGAGCGCGAGGAAGGTCATCGTGACGCCGCTCAGGATCGTCCCGAACACGCCGCCGAAGATGCCCAGCAGCGTGTTGGCCGCCGCGGGGAGGCCTTCGGCGAGGTCCTTGAGCGCGTCGCGGACCGCGTTCTGGTTGTCGCTGGAGACGAAGTTCTTGAACGCGTCGCTGTTCGTGAGGTCCTGCCAGTAGGTCGGCACCTCGTCGAGGAAGTCGTGGACCTGGTCCCACAGCGGACCGACCGTGATGACGATGATGAGCCCGACCGCGACGAACAGGGCGGCCAGGACGATCAGCGCCGCCGGGCCGCGCTTCCACCCGCGGCGCACGAGCGCGCCGACCACCGGGTCCAGCCCCAGTGCCAGGATGCCGGCGACGAAGATCGACAGCAGGGTGCCCAGCGAGAAGACGATCAGGACGATGAACCCCGCGAAGGCGGCGAGCAGCGTCAGGGTCCGCAGCGAGACCGTGACCTCGATGCGCGGCGGCGGTGGGGACCCGTCGGTCACGCGCGCACCCTACGAGGCAGGCCGGACCGCTACCGTCGCCCCATGCGCGACGTCCCGATCCGCACCGACGTGATCCGCCTCGGCCAGCTGCTCAAGGTCGCGGGGGTCGTGGACTCCGGCGCCGAGGCCAAGGAGCTCCTCGCCGCCGGCGACATCCGCGTCAACGGCGAGCCCGAGACGCGCCGCGGCCGCCAGCTCGCGCGCGGCGACGTGGTGGTGGCCGCCGGCGAGGAGCTGCGGGTGGCCTGAGCGCCGCGCCGCGGCTACCCCGACCGCGCCGCCGCACGGCCGATCCGGGCGGCCGCCGTCTCCAGGTGGGCGATCAGCTCAGGCGGCTCGTGGACCTCGAACTCGACGCCGAGCAGCGCGATCCAGACCGCGAGGAGGTCCAGCGAGTCCGCGCTGCTGCGCAGCTCGCAGCGGTCGTCGTCGAGCTCGCTCAGCGTGCCGTAGTACGACGGGACGCGCTCGGCGATCGCCGACATCGGGCAGTGGAGCGTGACGCGTGCGGTGTACCGGTACGTCGCCGACGACAGGCCACGGCTCACGTAGGCCGCCACGTCCGGATCCGGCGGCTCACGCGGCTCGAAGCGACGGTCGGTCGTGACCCGCCCGTCGATGCGGTCCACGCGGAACGTGCGCCAGTCCAGGCGTCCGGTGTCCCACGCCAGCAGGTACCAGCGCCGCCCGGTCGAGACCAGGCTGTGCGGCTCGACCAGGCGCCGGCTGGACGCCCCGTCGCGGCCGCTGTAGCCGAAGCGCAGCCGCTCGTGGTCGCGGCACGCGCCGGCGATCACCGTGAGCATCTCCGCGTTCACCGTCGGACCGCTCCCGGCCAGCGGGACGGTGTAGGAGTGCAGGGCGTTGACGCGCCGACGCAGATGCGACGGGAGCACCTGCTCGAGCTTGACCAGCGCGCGCACCGAGGTCTCCTCGATCCCCTCGACGGCCGCCCCGGCCGCGTTGCGCAGGCCCACGGCCACTGCCACGGCCTCGTCGTCGTCCAGGAGCAGCGGCGGCAGCTCCGCCCCGGCGCCGAGCCGGTACCCGCCGGCGATCCCGGGCGCTGCGTGGACCGGGTAGCCGAGCTGGCGCAGCCGCTCGACGTCGCGGCGGATCGTGCGCTCGCTGACCCGCAGGCGCTCGGCCAGCGCCGGGCCGGTCCAGTCGCGGCGGGCCTGCAGCAGCGAGAGCAGACGCAGGAGGCGGGCGGAGGACTGCAGCATCGCCTCGCAGGATGACGAGCATCGCGGACAGTGGTTGACCGCATGGGCCTCTACGGTCGTCGCATGGACGACTCGACCTATCTCCTCAGCGTGCTGCTGGCCTGGCTGACCGACCCGGACGACGACGATCGTCCGGGTCCAGTCGGCCGGGGCCGGTAGGTCACTCCGAAGCGGCTACTAGCCCATCCTGGCGGCGGACGTCCATCCCCTCGCGCACCCAGGTCATGCACGCGCGCGTGTTGGGGACGCCGTCGACGACGACCAGGCAGTCGAAGCAGACGCCCATGCCGCAGAACACGCCCCGCGGGGCGCCGCCGACCGTCGTCCGCGTCGCGGCATCGCCCTCGGCGATCAGGACGGCCGCCACCGTCTCCCCCGCGTACGCCGTGACCGGGCGTCCGTCGACCGTGACGGTCAGCTGCGGCCCGCGCGCCAGCGCCGGCCCGAGCGGCAAGCGGCCCGCCACGCGGCCTACCGCCCCGTCCCCGTCGCCGCGGCGGCCTGGGCGGCCAGCAGCGGCTCGGCCTCGACGATCGCCCGGATCTCGGCGAGCTTGGCGGGATCGGTGATCGGCAGCCGCGGCCGGCGCACCGTCCCGCCCGGCTGGCCGAGCACCGCCATGACCGCCTTCAGCTCGCTGGCGTAGTGCCCGTGCTGGCCGGCCCAGCCGCCCGGCAGCCACAGCTTCGGGAACAGGGCCTCGGTGCGCTGGGCGTGCTCCAGCGCCGTCGCCTCGTCGCCGCTCCAGTGCGCCTCCCAGAAGCCCGGATCGGGCGCGAGGTAGAGCGAGCCGCCGCCGATCGTGCCGTCGCCGCCGTGGGCCCGCAGCTCGTCGTAGCCGCGCGTGGACATGTACGGCCCGAACACGCGCACGCGGTCGTTGAGCCGGCGCGACGCCTCGTAGAACTTCTCGACGTCGGGCGTCGACTCCTTGTAGGCGACGACGCTGTCGATCGCGACCAGATGCTCGGCCAGGTCGACGGAGATCTCGACGCTCGTACCGTGCGGCCAGTTGTAGATCATGAGCGGCGCGTCGGGGATGCCGGCGGCGATGTCCTCGTAGAAGGCCACGATCTCGTCGTCGAACGGCTTGGCGTACGGCGGCGCGGTCGAGGTGATGCCGGCGGCGCCGGCCTCCATCGCGTGGCGAGCGAAGTCGACGACCTGGTCGGCCGTGTAGGAGGTGCAGCCGACGAGCACCGGAATCCGTCCGCCGACCGCGTCGATCGCCGTCTCGGCCACCTGTCGCCGCTCATCGGCGGTCTGCGAGAACCACTCGCCGGTCGTGCCGTTGATGAGCACGCCGTGCAGCCCCTGGTCGACGTAGCGCTCCAGCAGCTCGCGCAGGAGCTCCAGCGCCAGCGAGCCGTCCTCGTGGAACGGGGTGGGAACGGCGGCCCAGTAGCCGCGCCAGGTGACGTCGTCTCGGTTCATGCGGGGAGTCCTTCGCGGTCCGGGGAGTACTCGGGCGGCAGCGGCCGCTCGCCGCCGCCGGTCATCTGCGCGGCGAGCGCGCGCGCCAGGATCGGGGTCATCGTGTACCCCGACGAGGTCACGACCAGCACGTGGTAGCCGGGCACGGCGTGCGACTCGCCGACGATCGGCGAGACGTCGTCGGTCCATCCCATGACGCCCGACCACGTGCGCAGCAGGCGGACGTCGGCCAGCGCTGGCACGACGTCGACGGCGACGGCGGCGTTCCCGGCCGCGCTCGCCCACGCCGTCGTGTAGCGCCCCGGCGCCGGAGCGGCGAACGACGGCCAGCCGCCGCCGATGATGAACGTGCCGTTGGCCGCCTGCTTGAGCGTCAGGCGCCGCCCGATGTGCTGGATGAGCGGCTCCAGCAGGCGGGCGCGCGGCTCGGTGACGTTGACGTGCAGGCCCATGCGGCGCATCGGCAGGCGCAGCCCGACCTGCTGGGCGAGCTCGATCGCCCAGGCGCCGGCGGCGTTGACGACCCGGCGCGCCGCGATCGTCCCGGCGCTCGTCGCCACGCGGAAGCCACCGCCGTCGAGCGCCTCGATCGTGCGGACCTCGGTGCCGGTGCGGACGCTCGCGCCGTGCTCGACGGCGCGCAGCGCGAAGAGCGGCACGGCGATGAGCGGGTTGACGTGGCCCTCCAGCGGGCACCAGGTCGCCGCCCGGGCGTTCGGCCCCAGGTACGGCGCGCGCGCCCGCAGCGCGGCGCCCTCCAGCACCTCGGTCTCCAGGCCCGCCTCGGCCTCGATGCGCTGCTTGGCGACGAGCAGCTCGACCTCCTCGGGCGTGTCGGCGACCATCAGCCCGCCGGTCACGTGCATGTCGATCGGCCCGTCGAGCTCGGCCTCCAGGCCGTGCCACAGCTCGGCGGCGGCGACGGCGAAGCGCGTCTCCTCGCACAGCCGGTCGTGGTCGCTCTCGAACGTCCCCATGAGCTGGTGGATGGCGATCTGCAGGTGGATCGAGCCGGCGTTCGTCCCCGACGCCTCGCGGTTGAGCTCGCCGCGCTCGACGACCACGACGTCCACGCCGCGCCGGGCGAGCTCCCAGCCGATCGCGGCGCCGGCGACGCCGCCGCCGATGACGAGCACGTCGGTCTGCGCCGGCAGCGGGGCGGCCGGGTCCTGGGCGTCCAGCAGCCGCACGCTCATTGGAACCGCCCCAGGTCCTCGTCGGGCACCTTGGCGATCTGGCCCAGCGCGACCGGCCGCGCCGGCAGCCGTGGCGTCGCGACCGCCACGCCGCCGACCTCCCCGCCGTGGCGCGCGACGATCCGCGCCGCGACCTGGCGCTGGCAGTTGCGGCCCTGGCAGAGGCCCATGCCGGCCCGGGTGAGCGCCTTGACGACGTTGGGGTCGCGCGAGGCGGCGATCGCCGCGTCGAGCTCGTCGCGGCGCACCTCCTCGCAGCGGCACACCACCGTGTCGGGCCCGGTCAGCTCGAAGAGGCCCGGGCCGACGCGATGCATCGGCCGCAGCGCCGCGCTGAACGCCCGCTTGCGGTCCAGGCGCGCGCGGACCGGTCGCGCCGCCGCCTCGGCGGCCGCCTCGGTCATCGCCCCGAGGTCGCGCGCGGCGCCGATCGCCGCCAGGCGGCCCTCGTCGATCGCGACGTAGGAGCCCTCGACGCCGGTCCCGTCACCGGCCGCCAGCACGCCCGGGACCGAGGTGCGCATCCATGCGTCCACGGTGACGACCGGGCCGCCACGGTCCTCGTCGTAGCCGAACACGCACCCCGCGAGGCGCAGCAGCTCGGTCGACGGGACGAAGCCGTAGCCGAGGCACAGCGTGTCGGCGGCGATCGTCTCCTCGCTGCCGCCGATCACGCGCCACTGCGCGTCCACCGCAGCATGGGTCACGGACTCGACGCGCCCCTCGCCCTCGGCGCGCACGACGATGCGCCGGTAGCGCAGCGGCACGCGCCCGCGCAGCAGCTGCGCGCGGTAGCGGACGGCGTCGCGCAGCAGCCCGACGTTGCCGCGCGCGGCCGCGGCCATGCGGACGACGTCGCCGACGCGCGGCGCAGGCCCGGCCTCGAGCACGAGCGCGACGTTCGCGCCGTAGCCGTGCAGCTGGGCCGGGAAGGCGAGCGCGAGCGGCCCGCTGCCGGCGAACACGATCTTGTCGCCGGGCAGCACCCGCTGCGTCTTGACGAGGGTCTGCGCGCCGCCGGCGGTCAGCACGCCCGGCAGCGTCCAGCCCGGGAACGCGACGGGGCGGTCGTGCGCGCCCGGCGCGAGCAGCAGCCGCCGCGCGGTCACGCTGCGCGCCGGCTCACCCTCGGCGACGAGGACGACCGCATCGCCCTCGATCGCCACCACGCTCGTGCGCAGCAGGAGCGTGGCGCCCGAGGCGACCGCGGCGTCGATGAGCGCGCGCCCGCGGACGTAGTCGGCTCCGAGCGCGCGCGGGTCACGCACGTCGAAGCCCGGGCCCATCTGCTTGAAGATCTGCCCGCCCAGCGTGACCCGCTCGTCGACGACGGCCACCGACAGGCCGGCGGCGGCCGCTTGCGCGGCCGCCGCCAGACCCGCCGGACCGCCGCCGGCGACGAGCAGGTCGTAGGACTCCCGCTCAGCCAAGGACCGCCTCAGCAGGCCGGCATCGGAGGCATCTCCGAGACCTCGAAGTTCTTCTTGTAGATCCGCTCGAGGGTCCCGTCCTGCTGCTTCTCGCACAGCCACTTGTCGAGGTAGGCGACGAAGTCCTCGTTGCCCTTCGGCACGGCCCACGAGCCGTACTGGACGTCGAGCGGCTTGTCGATCGCCGCCTTCTCCAGCTTGCCGTCGTTGCCGGCCTGGAACTGGGCGAGCAGGTAGTCCTCGACCACGACGGCGTCGGCACGCCCGGTCGCCACCTCCAGGAACGCCGAGTTCTGGTCCGGCAGCCCCTCGACGGTCGCCTCGGGGAACAGCTTCTTGGCCAGCTGCTCGCCGGTCGAGCCCTGCAGGGCGGTGATCTTCTTGCCGCCCTGGTTGAGCTGGTCGGGCGAGGTGATCGACACAGCCTGGCTGGCCGGGACGCCGAGCACCTGCGCGTACGGGACGTAGCCGCGGGTGAAGTCGACGACGTTCTTGCGCTCGGGCGTCGGCGACAGGCCCACCGAGACCATGTCGAACTTCTTGGCCTGCAGGCCCGGGATGAGGCCGTTGAAGTCGAGGTTCTGGATGTTCAGCTCGGCGCCGAGGTCGGGCGCCAGCTCCTTGAGCAGGTCGACGTCGTAGCCGGCCGGCTCGCCGTTGAGCAGGTACATCTCCGGCTTGAACTGCAGGTTCATGCCCACGGTGAGCTTGCCCGCGTTGATCGGCTTGAAGCCGGTGTCGCCCGACGCCGACGCGGTCGTCTCGGCGCCGGCGGTCGACGCCGCGGCGCCGGTGTTGCCGGTGTCGCCGTCGTCGTCGCTGCCGCAGGCGGCCAGCGCGAAGATCGCGCTCACCGCCAGCAGCACCATGAGGGCAGCCCGCGCGGCGGCGGGGATGCCTCGAACCTGGGTGAACTTCATCGGTCCTCCGTTGTGAGTGTGGAACGCGACCCTCAGGCGCCGACGCGGGCGACCAAGGCCTCGATGCGGCGCCGCTTGCGGCCGGTCGCCGCCCGGGCGATCCGGCCCTTCGGCGGGCTCTCCATGACCTTCTCGACGATCCGGAAGAGGAAGTCGATGGCGAAGGCCACCAGCACGTACAGCACGGCTGCGCCGGTGTAGAGCACGAACGGCTGGAAGTAGGTCGAGTTGATGTTCTGCGTGACGCGCACGACCTCGACCAGGCCGATCACCGTGAACGTCGAGGTGTCCTTCACCATCCCGATGAACATCGAGCCGATGTTGGGGATGGCGATCTTCGTCGCCTGCGGCAGCGTGACCGAGGCGAAGATCCGCAGGGGGTGCATGCCCAGCGCGAGGCCGGCCTCACGCTGGCCCTTGGGCACCGCCTCCAGCGCGGACCGGTAGATCTCGGCGATGAACGCGCCGTACAGCAGGGTCAGGGCGATGACGCCGGCCTGGAAGGTCGAGAACGTCACCCCGAGCACCAGCGAGAGGCCGAAGTAGACCCAGATCACGCTCACGAGCGCCGGGACGCCGCGGAAGATGTTGACGTAGGTCGCGGCGATCCACGAGACCGGCGGGCGCGACATGCGCATGAGCGCGAGCAGCAGCCCGACGAAGACGGAGAGGACGAGCGCGACGAGCGCGACCTCGACGGCGGTCAGGAGGCCGTCGAGCAGCGCCGAGCGGTTGTCCCACAGCAGGGACCAGTCGTAGCTGGCGAAGATCTTCATCACAGCACCGCCGAGACGAACTTCTGGGTGCGGGGGTTGGCGCAGGTGTCGAAGAAGCCGCGCGGGCCCCGCTCGACGATCGCGCCGTCCTCCATGAACACGTTGAGGTCGCCGATCTCACGCGCGAAGCCGAGCTCGTGCGTGACGATGACCATCGTCATGCCCGACTCGGCCACCGTCCGCATGACGGCGAGCACCTCGCCGACCAGCTCGGGGTCCAGCGCGGAGGTCGGCTCGTCGAAGAGCATGACCTTCGGGTCGATCGACAGCGCGCGGGCGATCGCCACGCGCTGCTGCTGGCCGCCGGACATCTCGCGCGGGTAGTGCGCCGCATGGCGCAGCAGGCCGACGCGCTGCAGCGCCCGCGCGGCACGCTCGTCGGCCTCGCCGCGCTTGATCCCGCGCACCGAGCGCAGCGGGAGGGTGATGTTCTCCAGCGCGGTCAGATGCGGAAAGAGGTTGAACTGCTGGAAGACCATGCCGACGTTGCGCCGCAGGTCCATCGGCTTGCCGCGCTTCACGCCGGGCTCCAGGCCGGGGCCGTACTCCAGGCCCTGGACCTTCAGCGAGCCGGCCGTCGGCTCCTCGAGCAGGTTGATCGTCCGCAGCAGCGTGGACTTGCCCGAGCCGGACGGGCCGAAGATGACGACGTGCTCGCCCGTGTGGACGGTCAGGTCGACCCCAGTCAAGACCTCGTGGGAGCCGAACGACTTCCGGATCCCGGTGAGCTCGACGACGACCCGGTCGCTGCTGGCGTGCTCGGGCGAAATGGTGCCGGCCTCCACGGTCGGTGGGCTGGTCAAGGTGTTGGGCGCCTGCATTCTCTCTCAGTCCCCAGTCGATGGGCGTTGCTCGCATAGCGACAACCCGCCCGCATAGTGAACGATTGCGACGCGCATGTCAAGCTCCTGTGCGACATTGGGCGCGCTCGCGCGCGCCCGCGCGCGAGGCCTGGGCGAGTCAGCGGATGTAGCTGGCACCGTTGACGTCGAGGGTCGCGCCGGTCAGGTGCTTCACCGACCCGGTGGCCAGGAAGGCGATGAGCCGCCCGACCTCGTCCGGCTCGGCCATCTCCCCCATCGCCAGCGCCGCGTTCACCGCCTCGATCCCGCCGCGATGCGTGGCCGAGATCTCCGACATGGGCGTGCGCACGATGCCCGGCGCCACGACGTAGGAGAGGATCCCGTCGCGGGCGTGGTTGCGGGCGATCGTCTGGGCCAGGGTGCGGACCGCGGCCTTCGACGAGGCGTAGGCGGTCAGCTGCGGGATCGCCGAGCCGCGCTGCGCGGCCCAGCTCGACAGCGTGATGAGCGTGCCGCCGCCGTGCTCGAGGTAGTGCTTGACCGCCTCGCGCACCAGCGACGCCGGCTCGAGCACGTTGACGCGCAGCGTGCGCTCCCACCCCTCGTCCCACACCTCGTCGGTCCCGTCGATCGGCGTCTCGGGCATCACCGCGGCGTTGACGACGACGACGTCGATGCGCCCGCGCCAGGCGACCGCGTCGCGCCACAGCGCCCGTGCGGCGCCGCGTTGCGAGAGGTCGCGCTGGACGAGGTGGACGCGCTCGGGCTCCGCCTCTGCGCAGGCCGCCTGCGCGCCCGCGCGGTCGGCGCCGTAGTGCGCGATCAGGTGGGCGCCGCGGGCCAGCAGCGCCTTGGCGGTCTGCGAGCCGATCCCGCCCGACGCGCCGGTCAGCAGCACGGTCTTGCCGTGCAGGTCCTCGACGTCCGTCATCTGTCTGTGTCTCCTAGGTGAGGCCGCCGTCCACCGGCAGCAAGTGGCCGGTGACGCCGGCGGCGAGGTCGCTGGCGAGGAAGAGCGTGGCGGCGGCGACGTCGTCGACCGTCGCGATCCGCCCGAGGGCCGTGCCGCTCGCGGAGGCCGCGAGCGCGTCGTCGACCGACAGCCCGCCGGCCGCGGCGCGACGGGCCATGCGGTCCAGCAGCGCGTCGGTGGCGATCGGTCCGGGGGCGACGCCGTTGACGCGGACGTCGCGACGCCCGAGGTCGAGGGCGGCCGAGCGGACCACCCCGAGCGCGGCGTGCTTGCTGGCGGCGTACGTGGTGAGGTTCGGATCGCCACGCCACGAGTTCAGCGAGGCGATGACGACGATCGACCCACCCGGCTGGATGCGCGGCGCAGCGTGCTTGAGCGTCGCGACGAGCCCGCGGGCGTTGACCGCCATCACCGCGTCCCACTCGGCCAGGTCGAGCTCGGCGACGGTGGCCCAGCCGGGCACGATGCCGGCCGCGGCGACGACCACGTCGAGCTGCGCGGCGACCTCCTCGACCCGTGCGAAGGCGGCCTCGATCGACGCGTCGTCGCGCAGGTCGACGGGCACGCCCCGCCACGCGGCGGGCAGGGTGGCGGCGCCCAGCGCCGCCGGCAGGTCGAGCACGACGCCGGTCGCGCCCTCGTCGGCGAAGCGCCCCACGACAGCGGCGCCGATGCCGCTGGAGCCGCCCGTGACGAGGACCCGGCGCCCGTCGAGCAGGCTCATCGGGCGACCTCCCCGGCAACCGCGCCGCGCAGGAGCGCGACGTCGCGCGCGGCGGCGTCCTCCTCCACGGGGACGTCGACGATCACCTCGCCGACGCCGGCGCGCTCGAGCGCTTCGAGCTGGCCCGCGACGAGCTCCGCCCGGCCGAGCGAGTCGACGATCCGCAGCACGACGCGCGGCGGCGCGTCCTCGCGCCCGGCCTCCCGCGCGGCGGTGCGGATCGCGGCGACCGCGCGGGCGAGCTCGGCGGCGTCGAGCTCGCGCGCGGACTGCTGCGCGAGCCAGCCATCGCCGACCGTGCCGGCGCGGCGCCGCGCGACCGGCGAGTGGCCGCCGACGAGCAGCGGGATCGGGTGGGCCGGCTCGGGCAGGCAGAGGATGCCGTCGGGCAGGGTGTAGCGCTCCGAGGAGAAGCCCGCGGGCCGGCCCGTCCAGCACGAGCGCAGCAGCTCCATCCACTCGACCATCCGGGTCCCCCGCCCGGCGAAGGGCACGTTGAGGGCGGCGAACTCCTCGGCCAGCCAGCCGGCGCCGACGCCGAGCTCGAGCCGCCCGCGGCTCGCCACGTCGATCGACGCCGCCTGCTTGGCCAGCTCGACCGGGTTGCGCAGGGGGAGCACGAGCACCGCCGTGCCGAGGCGAACCCGCTCGGTCGCGGCGGCGGCCAGCGCCAGGACGATCATCGCGTCCAGGTACGGCGTGCTCGTCGCCCAGGTGACTTTGCCGTCGGCGGCGAACGGGTAGCGTGAGCCGATGGTCTCGGGCAGGACGATGTGGTCACTGACCCACAGCGAGTCGAAGCCGGCTTGCTCCAGCGTGCGCGCCATCGTCGGGACGCCGATCTCGAGGGGCAGCGGCCCGCTGTTGGGAAGCTTCGCGCCGATTCGCATGGTCCATCCTTCGGGGCGGGAGTAAGACGGTAGCGGGCGCTCGCATTGCGAGTACTCGTCCGTTATGCGAGCATCGTACCGTCATCAGCAAAGGAGCGAACGAGGTCAATGAGCACCGCATCGACGCTGGGGGTCGATCACATCGGGGTCGGCGTGTCCGACATGGAGCGCTCCAAGCGCTTCTGGGCCGAGCTGGGCTTCGCCGAGGTCGCGTTCGACTACCGCGGGCCGCTGCCCGGGCTGGGCGGCGTCGCGGGCCGCGATCGCGTCGAGGCGCACGTGGTCATGCTGCGTCCGGCGACCCCCACCGCGCTCGGCCTCGGCGCCGTGAAGCTCGTCCAGACCCTCGACGCCCCGCCGCCCCCGATGCCCGAGGCGATGGCCTGGGGCGAGCTCGGCGTCTGCGAGGTGTGCGTCCACGCCAAGAACCAGGGCGCGGTGTACGAGCGGCTCGTCGCGGCCGGCAACCCGGCGCTCATGGAGCCCAACGCGTCGCCGCTCGACCCCTACGGCACGATGTGCTCGCTCTCCTACACCGCCGATCCCGACGGCACGAAGATCGAGCTCATCGAGTGGCTGGACCTCGAGGCCGGCTGGCCACAGGAGGACGGGCCGCAGGGCGTCAACCACGTGGCGTTCGGCGTCGCCGACCTCGAGCGCACGCGGGCGTTCTACCGCCGCCTGGGCTTCACCGGGATGCTGTTCGACTCCGACGGCGTGTTCGAGCCGATGGGCCCGTGGTTCCCCTCCGGGCAGGCGCCGCGGATGAAGATGACGCTGCTGACGAACCCGCACGGCGCCGGCATGGAGCCCGTCCAGCAGATCCCGTCCGCGCCCGACGCGCGCGGCGCGTGGGGCCACCTCGGCCCGTTCGACTTCGGCATCGGCGTGCGCAACCTGGACCTCGCGGTGCGCGAGCTGGCCGCGCTGGACGTCGAGCTGCGCTCGACCCCCCAGACGATCCACCTCGCCGACGGCGCCACGTGGCGCTACGCGTACTTCGTCGATCCCGACGACATCTACGTCTGCCTGACCGAGGCGCGCTACTAGGCAGCCCCAGCGCTCGGCGCCGGCGGGCAGCAGACGGCCCCGGCCGCGCAGCGCTTCGGCAGGGCCGTTACCGGCGCGGATCGATCACGTCGAACTCGTCGAGCGCAAGGATCTCCGGATCGCCGGTCACGAGCGGTTCCTCGTGGCGCCGCGCGGTCGCGACCGCGAAGCAGTCCGCGTAGGACACGCCGCCGCGGGCCTTCAGGCGCGCGGCGGCGAGCACGAGGTCGTCATCGGGTCCCTCGACGCGTACGAGGCCGCGCACCGCCCGCAGGGCCTCGGCGGCAGGCTTCGGGCCGCGGGCGCGGATCGCCTGGTAGTACACCTCGCCGAGGTTGATCGTCGACATCCGTGCTCCGTGCTGTTCCACCAGCTCGAGCACCGCGCCTGCACACGGCTCGTCGTTCAGCACCGCGAGCACCGCCCAGGCATCGAAGACGACCACGATCCGCGTCAGGCAGTCGCGCGTCGCTCGTCGCGCGCGAGCTCCTCGCGGTGATCGGCCTCGAGCGCCTCGGTGAGGCTGTCGTCGCCCTTCAGGAGCCCGCGCAGGTGACCCCACGTCGGCAGGCGCCGGATACGGACCTCGTCGTCGACCTCATCGATGACGACCTCGTCGCCGGGCCGGATGCCGAGCCGGTCGCGGATCTCCTTCGGGACGACGACCTGTCCCTTCGGGCCGACCTTGTAGGTCATACCGCCGAGTATAACCGGCCGCTATGCCTTGCCGGCCAGGTCTGCCTCGATCAGCTGGGCGGTCCGCAGGAGCGGCTCGACCAGCTCGTCGCGGACCGAGTCCACGGTCCGGCGCAGCACGTGCGTGGAGAGGTTGATCGCGCCGACGGTCTTGCCGGCGCGGTCGCGGACCGGGGCGGCGACGGCGACGAGGCCCTCCTCCAGCTCCTGGTCGACGAGCGCGTAGCCGTCCACCCGCACCTGCTCCAGCTGCGCGCGCAGCTCCTTGGGGTCGGTGATCGTGCCCGGCAGGTAGGACGTCAGCGGCGCGCGAGCCAGGTAGGCGTCGAGCTCGGGATCGGGCAGCGTGGCCAGCAGGACCTTGCCCATCGAGGTCGCGTGGGCCGGCCGGCGCGCGCCGACGTTGATGGCGATCGTGAGCACCGCGGTCGACGGCACGCGGGCGACGTAGACGATCTCGTCGCCGTCGAGCACGGAGGCCTCGCTGGACTCGTCGACCTCGGCCACGAGCCGCTCGAGGTGCGGCAGCGCGATGTCCGGGAAGCCGAGCCCCGAGAGGAACGAGTAGCCGAGCTCGAGCACCTTCGGCGTCAGGCGGAAGATCCGCCCGTCGCTCTCCATGTAGCCCAGCTCCATGAGCGTGATGAGGAACCGGCGCGCCGTGGCGCGGGTGAGCCCCGTCTGCGCGGCCAGCTCGCTGACCGTCTGCTCGGGGGCCTCGGGCCCGAAGGCGCGGATGATGCCCAGCCCGCGCTCGAGCGACTGGATGAACTCGCGCGGACGACCCGCGGCGCCCTCCTCGTCCTCCTCCGGCACGTTGGACAGTGACACTGCCGACATTGGGCGCGATGGTAGCGGTGGACGACCTCTCGACCAGCCCCGGCGGTTCATCGTGCCTCCTCCGCGTCGAACTCCCGCCGCGCCCGCTCGAGCGCGACCAGCGCCCGGTCGCGCCACGCGACGCGCGCGTCCCAGTCCTCCAGCGGCAGCAGCGCCCGGCGCTGCGCGACGACGTCGGCGACGAGGTCCGCGGTCCACGGGTCGGCCTGGCCGCGCTCGGCGCCCATCCGCGCGTACGCCGGTCCCAGCCGCTGTGCGTGGGCCTCGATCCCGCCGCGGGTGTTGAGGTCGGCCGTCTCGAACGGACCGATGAAGGCCCAGCGGCGGCCGAGGCCCTCGCGCACGACCCGATCGACGTCGTCGACGGAGGCGACGCCGTCGCGGACCAGGCAGTAGGCCTCGCGCAGCAGCGCGCCCTGGAGCCGGTTGAAGACGAACCCCTCCACCTCGCGCTGGACCCGCACGGGCGACATCCCCGCCGCGTCCAGTAGCGCGACGACCGCGTCGACGGTGCCCGGGTCGGTGAACGGCGCCGGGACCACCTCGACGACCGGCAGCAGGTGGGGCGGGTTGCCGGGATGCACGACGAGGCACCGCGCCCGCCCCGCGAGCTCGCCCGCGAACGCCGACGCGGTGAGCGCCGACGACGAGCTCGCGAGCGCGGCCTCCGGAGCCGCGAGCGCATCGAGCCGCGCGAACAGCTCGCGCTTGAGCGCGAGGTCCTCCGGCGCGCATTCCTGGACGTGGACGGCGCCGACAAGCGCGTCCTCGAGCTGGGCGTGGACGGTCACGCGCGCGGCGATCGCGTCGACGGCCGCATCGATCGCCCGCGCTCGGTCGGGCGCCGGCGAGGCCGGCCCGGCCGCCGGCTCGAGCAGCCCGGCGCCGGCCAGCTCCGCCAGCCGCGCGCGCAGCTCGCCCGGCACCGCCGCCCGCCGGGCCGGATCGGGGTCGTGCATCGCGACCGCATGGCCGGCGCGGGCGAAGACGATCGCCCAGCCGACGCCGATCGACCCGCCACCGACGATCGCGATCAAGCGCTCACCGCCTGCTTGCGCCGGTAGGCGCGCCACGTCGTCGCCCACCGGTCGGGCTCGTTGACCCGCGAGGCGTCGACCTGGTGGATCGCCTGGCGGTGCGGCGCGGTCTTGACCAGCTCCGGGGTCTCGTAGGCCTCGTCGATCACGTGCGCGAGCACGTCGATCCAGAGGTCGATGTCCTCCTTGGACCACAGCTCGCCGGCCTCCGGCGTGAACGGCTCGGGCACGATCCACGGCTCGTGGCTGAGCCAGAACGCGTCGACGCCGAAGTCGACCATCCGGTTCTGGACGTCGAAGACGGTGACCCCGGTGTCGCGGGTGACCTGCTCGATCGAGTACCGGGTCATCTCCAGCCGCGGCGCGGTGAGGTGCGGCTGGGACTTCGTCACGCCGCGCACCTGCAGGAGGCGCCGCTCCATGTAGTTGTTGGCGAGCACCGAGAGGTCCGCCGCATCGCGGATGCCCTCGGCGCCCATCGCGCGCGCCCACGCGTACGCCTTCACGACGACCGGGACGTTGCCCCAGTACTCGCGGACCTTGCCGATCGACTGCGGCGCGTCGCGCTCCAGCGTGTAGCGGTCGCCCTCCTTGCGCACGAGCGGACGCGGCAGGAACGGGACGAGCTCCTCGCTGCAGCCGTAGGCGCCGACCGCTGGGCCGCCGCCCCCCTTCGGCGCGCCGAAGGTCTTGTGGAGCATGTACATGCAGGCGTCGAAGCCCAGCTCGCGCGCCCGGAGGCGCCCCATCACGCCGTTGAAGTTCGCGTGGTCGTAGAAGGCCAGGCCGCCCGCCTCGTGGACGATCTCCACCCAGCGCTTGATGTTCGGGTTGTAGACGCCCATGTCGTCGGGGTTGTTGACCATGAGCGCCGCGGTGCGGTCGCTGACGGCGGCCTCCAGCGCCTCCACCGACGGGTAGCCGTCCTCCTCCAGCGGCAGCGTGACGACCTTGAAGCCGGCCGCCGCGCTCGTCGCCGGGTTGCACGGATGCGCCTGGATCGTCGTGATGACCTCGTCGCGCTGCTCCAGCTCGCCGCGGGCGGCGTGGTAGGCGCGCGTGATGCACGCGTGGGTGTAGGCGGCGTCGGCGCCGCCGCCCGGCTGGAAGACGAACTGCGCCATGCCCGACAGCTCGCGCAGGATGAGGTCGAAGGAGTGCAGCAGCTCCAGGACCCCCTGCAGCGTCTCCTCGTCCTGGCCGGGATGCAGCTCGGCCAGCCACGGCCGCGCGGCGACGTGCTCGTTGACGCGCGGGTTGTACTTCATCGTGCACGTCCCGAACAGGTTCACGCCCATCATCCCGAGCGTCATCTGCGAGAGGTGCAGGTAGTGGCGCTGGACCTCGAACTCCGAGAGCTCGGGCAGCGCCGGCGGCGCGACGCGGCGGACGGCCTCGGGCACGAGCGAGCTAGCGTCGCCGACCGCGGCCACGTCGGGCTCGGCGGCGCCGACGAGCGTGCCGCGGCGGCCGGGGCGCCCCATCTCCAGGACGATCGGCTCGTCCCAGCGGGCGGCGTGGTACTCGGGCAGCTTCATCGGGTCACCTCCGCGATCGCCTGCACGAGGCGGTCGATGTCCTCCTGCGCGTGCACCTCCGTCACGCAGTACAGCGCGCTCTGGCCGAGCTCGGGATGCGACCCCGACAGGTCGCCGCCGCCGAAGATCCCGCGCGCCCGCAACGCCGCGTTGACCGCGGCGACCGTCTTGCCGGTCGCGTTGAAGTCGACGACGAGCTCCTTGAAGAAGCCGCCCCAGCGGACCTCGACGCCCGGCAGCTCGCGCAGTCGCGCCGCGGCGTAGTGCGAGCGCTGGAGGATCAGCTCGCCGAGGTCGGCGAAGCCCTGGGGGCCCATGATCGACAGGTACGCCGCGTTGACGACCGTCCACAGGTAGACCGAGTTGCCGGTCCAGTCCTTGCCGTGCTCGCGCGAGCCGTACGAGCTCTGCTCGAACAGCGTCATCGCGAAGCCGTGCTCGCCCGGGACGCGGGTCGGGGCGATCGAGACCTGCAGCGTCGGGTACTCGCGGGCGTAGCGCTCCTCGTCGCGGGTGGCGATGAAGCCGCCGACGCCGCCGCCGCAGTGCATGTGGACCCCGAGCGGCTGGGTGGAGCCGACGGCGATGTCGGCACCCAGCTGGCCCGGCGGAGCGAGGACGCCCAGCGAGAGCGGATCGACACCGAGGATCGTCTCGGCGCCGGCGGCGCGGGCCAGGCGGGCGACCTCGGCGGCATCGACCTCGATGACGCCCAGCGAGCCGGGGGTCTCGAGGTAGACGGCGGCGGTCGCGTCGGTGAGCTTCGCGCGCAGGTCGGCAAGGTCGAGGCGGCCGGTCGCGGGATCCATCCCGACCGCCGTCACCGTGAGGTGGCTCGCCATCTCGGGCGGCTCGCAGTACGTGCGGATGACGGCCAGGCGCTCGGGGTCGAGGTTGGCCGGCACGAGCACCTCACGGCGCCCGGTGATCCGCGACGCCATGCGGATCGCGTGGCCCGCGGCGCAGCCCCAGCTGTAGACCGGCAGGCCGACGAAGTCGAGCTCCAGCAGCTCGCCGAGCTGGCTGGCGAACTCGAACCACGCCTGGTTGCGGCCGTGGTCGGAGGCTGGGGTCCCCCACTCCGACGTGACGAACTCGGTCCGCTGGGCGATCTCGTCGCAGACCGCCGGGACGTGGTGCTGCCAGACGCCGCCGCCGAGGAAGCTCAGGTGCTCCTCGCAGGTGGCGTTGCGCGCCAGCGTGCGCTTCAGGTGGCGGGCCAGGTCGACCTCCGAGCTCAGCGCCGGCGGCAGGTCGAGCGTCCCGGACAGGCGGTGGTCGGCCGGGATCTGGACGAACAGCTCCTCGGGATCGGCCACGCCGACGGCGTCCAGCAGCTCCTGGCGCAGCTGCGGGGCCGAGTTGGCCATGTAGGGATGGGCGGTCGGTCCTGGCGGCGTCACGCGCGCCTCCTCCTCACGTCGAGACCTTCATGACGATCGTCCGCCCCGGCGCGACGTCCACGCGGAGGTGGCCCGACAGCTCGGCGTCGAGCGCATCGTCTCCGGTGTCCACGCGCAGCAGCGGCGGGTTCAGCTGCAGCAGCTTGTCAGCGGCGGCGACGACCTGGATGCGGTCGCGCCCGATCCGGCGCAGCACGGCGGGGCTCAGCTGCTGGTTGCCGCGCCCCAGCAGCGCGCCCTGGCCACCGACCACGCCGAGGATCAGCGCGGCGTCGGCGTGGGCGTCCAGCAGCGCGAGGAGGCCGGCCTCGTCGAGGTCGGCGCCGACGAGGCGGCCGTCGCGCAGCGCGTCGACGCCCAGCAGCGTGGCCGGCTGGCCGAGGTGCTCGAGGATCCGGGCGGTCGTGGTGCCCGGCCCGAGCACGGTCAGTCGGCCCGGCGGCAGCGTGGCGGCGAGCTCGCGGGTCAGCGCCTCCAGGCCGCGGTCGGCGGCCGGGTTGGACGGGGCCTTGGCGGCCACCATGAGCGCCGGCGCGCGAGGCACGCGCGCGCGGCCGTACAAGCGGGTCGACACGCGCCCGTCCCGGGCCGCCTCCTCGTCGACGTCGGCGATCTCCGCGTCGACGAGCGCCTCGGGGCGCGGGTTGCGCAGGTGCGCGGCGGCGGCCGCGCCCGCCGCGTCGGGCGTCGCGGCGAAGACGGCCGAGTGCATCTTCACGCCGGTCGGCACGCCGACGAGCGGCAGCGCGTCGCCGATCGCGTCGTGGATGTCGCGCGCGGTGCCGTCGCCGCCGGCGAACAGCAGCAGGTCGACGCCGCGGTCGCGCATGGCGCGCGCGGCGGCGCGGGTGTCGGCCGCGGTCGTGGCGGCGAGCGGCGCGTCCGGCGCGGCGGCGACCCCGCCGCGCGCACCGGCGGTGGCGCCGAGCTCGGCCGGCGCAGCGGCCGTGGCGGGCTCGACCCCAGCGCCCGTCATCTCGTACGCGAGCCCCGCCGCGGCGGCGACGTCCACGCCCATCGGCCCGGGCGCGGCGACGATCTCCAGCGCGAACGCGGGATCGAGCCCGCTTGCCGGGCCCACGTCAGCGCGCAGCCGCGCGAGCGCCCGGACCGCCCGCTCGCCCGCGATCGGCACCGCGCCGCGCGCCCGGGCGAGCGCCAGCGCCTGCGGCCCGTCGGTGCCCTTCAGGGCGACGCGTCCGCCCATGCCGGCGATCGGGTTCACGAGGAGCCCGAGCCGGCGCGGTGCGGACGTCGCGGCCACCAGGTCAGAGCACCTGCCCGGCGACGACGTCGGCGGCCTCGCGCGCGACGCCGACGATCTGGTCGAGCTCGGCCTCGGTCACGACGAACGGCGGCGAGAACGAGATCGAGTCGCCCTCCGGCAGCGCGCGGGTGATCACGCCGCGCTCCAGGCACTCGCGCGTGACGGCCGCGGCGACGCTGCCGACCGGATCGAAGCGCGTGGCCGGCTCGCGCGCGGCGACGAACTCGACCGCCCCGACCAGCCCGATCCCCCGCACCTCGCCGACGAGCGGATGCCCGTCGAACGCCTGGCGCAGGAGCGTCTGCAGCTGGGCGCCGCGCGCCTGCACCTGCTCCAGGAGCCCGTCGCGCTCGATGATGTCGAGATTGGCCATCGCGCCCGCCGCCGCCAGCGGATGCGAGGTGTACGTGTAGCCGTGGCTGAACGTCGCCGGGCCGCTCTCGTCGGCCAGCACCCGCCAGACCTGCTCGGAGACCAGGCAGGCCGACAGCGGCACGTACGCGGACGTCACGCCCTTCGCGACGGTCATGAGGTCGGGCTGCATGCCGAGCTTCTCGCTGCCGAACCACGTGCCCAGCCGGCCGAAGCCGCACACCACCTCGTCGGCGATGAGCAGGACGTCGTACTTGCGCAGGACCTCCTGGATCGCCGCGAAGTAGCCGTCCGGCGGCACGATCACGCCGCCCGCGGCCTGGACCGGCTCGGCGATGAACGCCGCCACCGTGTCGGGGCCCTCGGCGAGGATGAGCTGCTCCAGCTCGCCGGCCAGGCGGGCGCTGAAGTCGGCGTCGCGCTCGCCGGGCCGGGCCTCCCACAGCCGCGACGGCGCCACGGTATGGAGGATGCCGTCCATCGGCAGGTCGAAGACCTTGTGCATGCCCGGCAGCCCCGTGAGGCTCGCCGACGCGATCGACACGCCGTGGTAGCCGCGCAGGCGCGAGATGATCTTCTTCTTCTGCGGACGCCCGAGCAGGTTGTTGTACATCCGCACGAGCTTGACCTGCGTGTCGTTGGCGTCCGAGCCGCTGTTGCCGTAGAGCACCTTCGACATGCCCGCGGGCGCCAGGTCGATGAGGCGCTGCGCCAGCAGCGCCGGCGTATCGGTCGCCATCGACGTGAACGAGTGGTAGTAGGGCAGCTTGAGCGCCTGCTCGCGCAGCGCATCGGCGATCTCCGCGCGCCCGTAGCCGACGTTGACGCACCACAGACCGGCCATCGCATCGAGGTAGGTGCGGCCCTGGTCGTCGGTGAGCGTCGTGCCCTGCCCGCTGACGATCATCCTGCGCGGTCCCGAGGCCTCGTGCTCGCCGAGAACGCTGAAAGGATGGAAGACGTGCCGGCGGTCGATATCGCCGAGCGCTTCGAGAGATGTGTCGATCGTCATAGCCCTACTGCTCGTATTGCGGTCACTTGCACGATATGCGAACATTGGCATAGACGGTCGTCGCTGTCCACCCCGTCCGGAGAACGCCCATGTCCACTGCCCTTCGCCCCGAGCTCGCCGACCGCTCCCTGCTGCGTGAGCAGCTGTTCATCGACGGCGCGTGGGTCGACGGCGCCGGCGGTGAGCGCGACGACGTCACCGATCCGGCGACCGGCGAGCTGATCGCGCAGGTCGCGCGCGGCACGCGCACGGACGCGCGCCGTGCGATCGAGGCCGCCGACGCCGCCCTGGCCGCCTGGTCCAAGACCCCCGCCAAGACGCGCTCGAACCTCCTGCGCGCCTGGCACGACCTCATCGTCGAGCACGCCGACGACCTCGCGATCCTGCTCACCGCCGAGCAGGGCAAGCCGCTGGCCGAGGCGCGCGGCGAGATCCTCTACGGCGCCACCTTCATCGAGTGGTACGCCGAGGAGGCCAAGCGCGCCTACGGCGAGATCATCCCCTCGCCCGCCGACGGCCGGCGGCTGCTGACGCTGCGCAAGCCGATCGGCGTCTGCGCCGCGATCACCCCGTGGAACTTCCCCATGGCGATGATCACGCGCAAGGCGGCCCCGGCGCTGGCCGCCGGCTGCACGATGGTCGTCAAGCCCGCCCCGACGACGCCGCTGTCGGCGCTGGCGATGGCCGAGCTGGCGCAGCGCGCCGGCATCCCCGCCGGCGTGCTGAGCATCGTCTGCGGGCCGGCCGAGGAGGTCGGCCACGAGCTCGCCACCTCGCCGCTGGTGCGCAAGATCACGTTCACCGGCTCGACCGGGGTCGGCAAGCTGCTCATGGCGCAGGCCGCCGACACCGTCAAGCGCGTCTCGCTCGAGCTCGGCGGCAACGCCCCGTTCATCGTCTTCGACGACGCCGACGTCGACGCCGCCGTGCAGGGCGCGATCGCCTCGAAGTTCCGCAACGCCGGGCAGACCTGCGTGTGCGCCAACCGCGTGCTCGTGCAGGACGGCGTCCACGACGAGTTCGTCGAGAAGTTCGCGGACGCGACCGCGGCGCTGCGAGTCGGCAATGGGTTCGAGGAGGGCGTCGAGCAGGGTCCGCTCATCGACGCAGGCGCCCTGACGAAGGTCCGCGAGCACATCGCCGACGCGGTGGAGCGCGGCGCCGAGGTCGTCGTCGGCGGCGCCGAGCACGAGCTCGGCGGGACGTTCTTCCAGCCAACCGTGCTGCGCGGCGCGACGACCGAGATGCGGATTGCCGTCGAGGAGACCTTCGGTCCGGTCGCCCCGGTCTTCCGCTTCTCCACCGAGGAGGAGGCGATCGAGCTGGCCAACGCGACCGAGTCCGGCCTGGCCGCCTACTTCTACGCGCGCGACCTGGGCCGCGTGTGGCGCGTGGGCGAGGCGCTGGAGTTCGGCATCGTCGGCGTCAACACGGGGATCATCAGCTACGAGGGCGCGCCCTTCGGCGGCGTCAAGCAGTCGGGGCTGGGCCGCGAGGGCTCGCGCCACGGCCTCGACGACTACCTCGAGATCAGCTACCTCTGCATCGACGGGCTCGGGGCGTAGCGCCGGGCTCGGCTCGTGCCTCCTTGCCGCGGCGGGAGGCGCGAGCCGCTCAGCCCGACGACCCCAGCGCGCCGACCACGGGCTCGAGGATCTCGAGCAGCTCGTCGGTCGAGCTGGTGGCGAGCTCGTCGAGGAGGCCGTTGGCGCGCAGGACGGTCACGCCGGTGACCATCGCCAGCAGCAGCTCGGCCCGCAGGCGCGGCCGATCGACGCCGTGCTCGCGCAGGTGCTGGGCGAGCGGGCGCACGGCGCGCTCGTCGAGGATCGCGCGCGCCTGCTCACGGACCTCCTCGCTCGGCTCGGCGCCGACCATCGCACGGGTGATCGGGCTGTGGCCCCGCGTCTGCGAGCGCGTCAGCGCGCGCCGGGCGAACGCGACGAGGTCCTCGTCCTCCAGGCAGAACGTGCCGCCGCGCTGCGGGTCGCTGAGGACCGCCAGGTACAGCCCCTCCTTGCCGCCGAAGTAGCGCGCGATGAGAGCCGGATCGACGCCCGCGCAGTCACCGATCTCCCGCACGGTCGCGCGGTCGTAGCCGCGCTCGTCGAAGAGGCGACTGGCCGCATCGAGGAGGGCGCGGCGCGTCGCGGGGGCGTCGTGCGGTCGGCGGCGCTGCGTGGCCATCGGCCTTCGATGCTACCGTGTCGGCGCCCGTTGTCATCACGCGCTGACATCTGGTCGGTGCCCGCCCCCACCCCGCTCGCTCCATGTCCGACTCCCATGCGTCCGGCCGCCAGCACTTCGGCATCACGTTCGCGGTGCTCGCCGTCGGCGGGGCCGCGTACGCGCTGCTGCAGTCGCTGGTGGCGCCCGCCCTGCCCGAGATCCAGCGCGACCTGCACGCCAGCGCGACCGGCACGGCCTGGATCATCACCGCCTACCTCCTCAGCGCTTCGGTCGCGACCCCGATCGTCGGCCGCCTCGGCGACATGTTCGGCAAGGAGCGGATGCTCGTCGCGACGCTCCTCACGCTGGCAGCGGGCACGGTCGTGTCGGCGCTGGCCACCTCGATCGGGGTGATGATCGCCGGGCGCGTGATCCAGGGCGTCGGCGGCGCGATCTTCCCGCTGGCGTTCGGGATCATCCGCGACGAGTTCCCGCGCGAGCGGGTCGCCGGCGGGATCGCGATGATCTCCGCGATCCTGGGCATCGGCGGCGGGCTGGGGATCATCCTGGCCGGGCCGATCGTCGACCACCTCGGCGACCACTGGCTGTTCTGGCTGCCGCTGTTGCCGATCGTGCTGGCGACGATCGCGGCGGTCGTGTGGGTGCCCGAGTCGCCGGTCAAGACGCCGGGCCGCGTGAACTACCTCGGCGCGCTGCTGCTGTCGGCGTGGATGGTCTGCCTGCTCGTCGCGATCAGCCAGGGCGACAGCTGGGGCTGGACGAGCGGCCGCGTGCTCGGCCTCGTCGCGGCCGCGATCGTCCTGCTCGCCGGCTGGGTCGCCAACGAGCAGCGCGCCGCCGAGCCGCTCGTCGACATGCGGATGATGCGCCTGCGCGGCGTGTGGACGGTCAACCTCGCCGCGTTCCTCATCGGCGCCGGGATGTACAGCTCGTTCATCCTCATCCCACAGTTCGTCGAGACGCCGGACGCCAGCGGCTTCGGGTTCGACGCGTCGGTCACCCAGGCCGGCCTCTTCATGCTGCCGTCGACGGCGATGATGCTGCTGATCAGCCCGCTGGCCGGGCGGCTGTCGCAGCGCCTCGGGGCGCGCGTGCCGCTGATCCTCGGAACGGCAGTCACCTCGGTCGCCTTCGGCCTGCTCGCCTTCGCCCACGAGCAGCCGATCGAGATCTACGTCGCCTCGGCGCTTATGGGCGCGGGCATCGGGCTGGCGTTCGCGTCGCTGGCCAACCTCATCGTCGAAGCCGTGCCACCGCAGCAGACCGGCGTGGCGACCGGCATGAACACCGTCATGCGGTCGATCGGCGGCGCGGTCGGCAGCACGGTCGGCGCCTCGATCATCGCCGGCTCGGTCGCGGCGTCGGGCCTGCCGACCGAGCACGGCTTCACGATGGCCTTCGCGGTCGCCGGCGGCGCCTGCCTCGCCGCGCTGCTCGCGTCGCTCGTGGTTCCGCGGCCGGGCGCGCCGGCGCCCGCGGTGGAGGGCGCGGCCGCGTGAGGCGGCCCGCCCACGTCCCGCTGGATCGGGCGCGCGGGTGCCCTACGGGGCGTTCTCGGCGATCGCGCGGCGGATGCGCTTGGCCGACACCGGGCCGCGCGTCCCCAGCCCCTGGGCGAACTGGCTCACGCGCAGCTCCTCCAGCAGCCACGGGACCTCGCGCAGCGACGCCGGGTGCGAGCGACCGTCGGGCCACGCGTCGACGCGGGCCCGGTACTCGGCCTCGAGCTCCTCGATCGCGCGCAGCCGGTCGAGGTCGGCCGCCGGCTGGCTGGGCAGTCGCTCCAGGCGCCGGACCGCGCCCCGCAGGTAGCGCTCGACGTCGGCCAGGCGGGCGGCGCCGGTGGCGGTGACGAAGCCCGGGTAGACGAGCCGGCCGAGTTGGCGGGCGACGTCGAGGATCGCGGGACGCAGCTGCTGCGCCGTGAGCGGTTCGAGCGCGCGACGGACGGCCCGCTCCGCGTCGAGGATCGCCACGACCTGGTCGACGATCGCCGCGGTCGTCTCGGCGAGGTCGCCGGCAACGCGCTCGCGCAGGGCGGCGAAGGAGGCCTCGTCCCAGGCGGTCGGGCCGCCAGCGCCAGCGGACGCGGTCCCGTCCCACGCTGGCCCGCCGTAGCGGTCGAGCAGCGCGTCGAGCGCCGCCGTCGTCGCGTCCTCCAGCACCGCGCCGACGCTGCCGTGCGGCGCGGTGGCCAGCGCGAGCTGGGCCGCGCTCGACAGGCGCTTCTGCACCCAGGCCGCCGGCGAGGGGATCGTCAGCGCGAGCAGCCGGCGCGTTCCGGCTCGCATCGCCGCGCGCTGGGCGGCCGGCGTATCGAGCACGCGCACGCCGACCGTCTCCCCCTCGTCGACGAGCGCGGGGTAGGCACGGACGGCGCCGCCCGTGCCCGGCAGCTCGACCTCGCGCGACAGCGTCCCGATCGTCCACGCGCGCAATCCCGTCTGCTCGAGGCCGGAGGTCGCCCGCCCCAGCTCCGCGCGCAACCGCGGCCGCAGCTGCTCGCGCAGCGCGTCGAGCGACTGCCCTTCGGCCAGCAGCGCACCGTCCGGACCTTCGATGCGGAAGGTCATCCGCAGGTGCGGCGGCAGCCGGGACGGATCCCACGCCTCCGACGGGATCCGCACGCCGCGGAGCGCCTCGATCTGCTCGGCGACCTGGTCGACGATCCGCCCGCGCCGCGGCCGCAGCCGCTCGACGACCTGCGCGGCGACGTCGGGCACGGGCACCAGGCGCTTGCGCAGCTCCTTGGGCAGCGAGCGGATCAGCTCGGTGACCAGCTCGACGCGGAAGGCCGGCACGAGCCAGTCGAAGCCGTCGGGCCGCAGCTGGCCGAGTAGCTCCAAGGGCACGTGCACGGTCACGCCGTCGTGCGCGGCGCCCGGGTCGAAGCGATAGCTCAGCACGAGCTCCAGGTCGCCCTGCTTCCAGCGCTCCGGCCGGCCGGGGTCGGCGAGCGCCCCGGCGGCGTCCGGCCGGATCAGCAGCTCGCGCGTGAACGTCAGGCGCTGCGGGTCGCGCTTGCGCTCGTCGCGCCACCAGCGGTCGAAGTGGCGCCCGGACACGATCTCCTGCGGGATCCGCGCGTCGTAGAAGTCGAACAGCGTCTGGTCGTCGACGAGGATGTCGCGGCGCCGTGCGCGCTCCTCCAGCGCCTCGACCTCCTCGACGAGCGCGCGATTGTCGGCCAGGAAGCGGTGGCGCGCGTCCCAGTCGCCCTCGACCAGCGCCCGGCGGATGAACAGCTCGCGCGCCAGCTGCGGGTCGATCCTCGCGTAGCTCACGGCCCGCCCGGCGACGATCGGCAGCCCGTAGAGCGTGACCCGCTCGGTCGCCATGACGCCGGCGCGCTTGCGCTCCCAGCGCGGCTCGCCGTACGTGCGCTTGACGAGGTGGCCCGCGAGCGGCTCGATCCACGCCGGCTCGATCCGGGCCGCGACGCGCCCCCACAGCCGCGACGTCTCCACCAGCTCCGCCGCCATCACCCACGCCGGCGGGCGCTTGGCCAGCGCCGAGGCCGGGAAGAGCGCGAAGCGCGCGTTGCGCGCGCCGACGTACTCGTTGCGCTTGGCGGCGTCCTTGAGCCCGATGTGCGACAGCAGACCGGCGAGCAGCGCCGTGTGGATCTGCTGCGGCTGGGCGGGCTCCTGGTTGAGCGTGACGCCGACCGCCTTGGCCGCCTGGCGCAGCTGCCCGACGAGGTCCTGCCACTCGCGGACCCGCAGGTAGTGCAGGAACTCCGTCCGGCAGCGCTTGCGGAACTGATTGCCCGACAGCTCGCGGCGGCCGGCGCGCAGGTGGTTCCAGAGGTTCACGATCGAGAGGAAGTCGGAGGCCTCGTCCTTGAAGCGAGCGTGGAGCTGGTCGGCCTGGGCGCGCTGCTCGGCCGGGCGCTCGCGCGGGTCCTGGATCGAGAGGCCGGCGGCGATGACGATGACCTCCTCGGCGCATCCGAGGTGGTCGGCCGCGAGAATCATCCGGCCCAGCCGCGGGTCGACCGGCAGCTGCGCGAGCTTGCGGCCCAGGGGCGTGAGATGGTCGCGCTCGTCGAGCGCCGCCAGCTCGCGCAGGAGGTTGACGCCATCGCGGATCTGGCGGCGGTCCGGCGGGTCCAGGAACGGGAACTCCTCGATCGCGCCGAGCCCGATCGCCGCCATCTGGAGGATCACCGAGGCGAGGTTCGTGCGCAGGATCTCCGGGTCGGTGAAGCCCGGGCGCTCGACGAAGTCCTCCTCGCCGTAGAGCCGGATGCAGATGCCGTCGGCGGTGCGCCCGCAGCGGCCCTTGCGCTGGTCGGCGGAGGCCTGGGAGATCGGCTCGATCGGCAGCCGCTGGACCTTGAGCCGTGCCGAGTAGCGGCTGATCCGCGCGGTGCCCGGGTCGACGACGGCGTGGATGCCGGGGACGGTGACCGAGGTCTCGGCGACGTTCGTCGCCAGCACCACGCGCCGCTCGCGGTGGGGCTGGAACACCCGCTGCTGCTCGGTCGTGGCCAGGCGCGCGTACAGCGGCAGGACCTCGACGCGGTCGCCGAGCCGGCCGCCCAGCGCCTCGGCCGTGTCGCGGATCTCGCGCTCGCCGGAGAGGAAGACGAGCACGTCGCCGCCGGCGTCGCGCAGCAGCTCCTGGACGGCGTCGCCGATCGCGTCCGTCGGGTCGTCCTCGTCGGCCACGGGGCGGTAGCGGGTCTCGACCGGGTAGGTGCGGCCCGAGACCTCGACGATTGGCGCGTCGCCGAAGTGGCGGCTGAAGCGCTCGGGATCGATCGTCGCCGAGGTGATGACGAGCTTGAGGTCCGGCCGCTGCGGCAGGATGCGGTGGAGGTAGCCGAGCAGGAAGTCGATGTTCAGCGACCGCTCATGGGCCTCGTCGACGATGATCGTGTCGTAGCGGCGCAGCAGCCGGTCGCGCTGGATCTCGGCGAGCAGGAGGCCGTCCGTCATGAGCTTGACGAGCGTGTCGTCGGCCGTGCGGTCGCTGAAGCGCACCGCGTACCCGACGGCGCCGCCCAGCGGGACGCGCAGCTCCTGCGCGATGCGCTCGGCGACCGTCCGCGCCGCCAGGCGCCGCGGCTGCGTGTGGGCGATCGTGCCGCGGATCCCGCGGCCGAGCTCGAGGCAGATCTTCGGCAGCTGCGTCGTCTTGCCCGACCCGGTCTCGCCGGCCACGACGACGACCTGGTGGTCGCCGATCGCCGCCAGCAGGTCGTCGCGCCGCGCGCTCACCGGCAGCTGCGACGGGTAGGAGACCTCCGGCACCGCGGCGCGCCGTCGGGCGACGAGCGCCTCGGCGCGCGCCAGGTCGGCCGCGAGCCGATCGGCGTCGATCGTCTCGGCCTGGTGGATCCGCTTGCGCAGCCGGTGCTCGTCGCGCAGCGTCAGCTCGGCCAGGCGGGCGTCGAGGTCGGCGGTGGCGGACACCATCCGACGATAGGGATCAGCAGGTGGCGAGCGCGGCGCGATCCTGGGTGCGGGCCAGCTCGCGGCGCAGGCCGGCGAAGCCGATCGCACCGCCGGCCAGCGGCAGCCAGAAGAGGATGACGCGGTAGGCGAGCACGGCCGCGGCGGTCGCGGCGGCGGGAGCGCCGAAGAGCAGCAGCGTCCCGAACAGGCCACCGTCGATGCCGCCGACGCCGCCGGGGATCGGCAGCAGGCCGCCGAGCTGGCCGATCAGGTAGCCCATGAGCACCGTGGTGACGGCGACCGAGGCGCCGACCGCGTGGAAGGTCGCCCACAGGACGGCGTTGTCGAAGGCCCAGTAGCCGACCGCGCCCGCCAGCACGAGCGGATCGCGCGCGCGGACGGTGCGGATCGCCTCGGCGGTGCCGCCGACGAGCGAGCGACGGGCCAGGTGCAGCCCGTGCCGCGCGCGTCCGGCGCTCGCCGGCGGCGGCGCGCCCTCGCCCAGGCGCGGGACGAGCAGCACCGCGGCGAGGACCGCCAGCGAGAGCGCCGCGGGGGCGGCGGTCAGCCACAGCGGCTGGTCGCCTCCGAGCAGGCCGAGCGCCATGAGCGCGCCGAGCAGCGCGACCGCGACGAAGTTCACGGAGCTCTTGACGAGGAAGAACGCGACCGAGCGGCGGGCGATGCGGTCGGCCGCCATGCCGTGGGCGTGCAGCGCCCAGGCGCCGAGCGCGAGGCCCGCGGCGCCGCTGGCCGGGACGAGCGCGCCGACGCCGAGCTCCGACCAGCCGATCCGCCACGCCGTCGGCCACGGCATCCGGGCGCAGAAGATCGGCCGGAACATCGCGAGGTAGGAGAGGCAGGAGAGCGCCTCCAGGGCGACCGCGGCGGCGAGCCATCCGAGGCTCGCCGATCCCAGCAGCGCGGTGACGTCGCCGGTCCCCGGTGCGAGCGCCACGGCGAGCACGAGCGCCCCGAGGAGGACGAGCACCTGCACCGCGCGCCGGACGAGGCGGCGCGGCTCGAGCTCCGCCGGCAGCGCCGCCAGTGGACGGTCGGTCTCGGCGGCGATGGCGGCGGACGCTTGCTTCACGTTCTCAATGATTGCGCATCTCGATGATCGATGTGCTCCTCAGCTCGTGGATGTGCCGGGGGAGCGTCGTGCGGGACGCGTGCCGGTGCGGCTTGGCGGCGCTCCTGCAGCCCTTCCGGCTCGCGCGGCGGGTGCAGACTTGGCGCTTGGCGCGCTTGCCCTTCTTGGCCCGCTTCGCTGACGTGGAGGCGGCGGTGCTGGTCGTCGCGCGGCTGGGAAGCGATGGCAGCGTGACGAAGACGACCACGATGGTCGGCGGCGGCGCCGCCGACGGCGCGGGCGCGGCCGGCACCTGGACGTAGACGACCGAGGGCGGGCCGGCCGGCGGCATCACCTGGGCAACGGCGGTGGCGACGGCGATCTGCTGCTGCTGCTGACCCGCGCCGCCCTGCTGCTGCTGGCCGGTGCCGCTCTGCTGCTGCTGCCCGGCGCCGCCCTGCTGCTGCTGCCCGGCCCCGCCCTGCTGCTGCTGCCCCGCGCCACCCTGCTGCTGCTGCTGCCCGGCGCCCCCCTGCTGCTGCTGCTGCTGCTGCGCGGCATCACCTCCCGCGTGCTGCTGCGCGCCGTCAGTCTGCTGCTGGGCGGCGTCGCTCTGCTGCTGTGCGGCCTCGCCTCCCATCTGCTGCTGCGCACCCTCAGTCTGCTGCTGCGCCGCCTCGCCACCGGCCTGCTGCTGCTGCCCAGCGTCAGTCTGCTGCTGCGCGGCCTCGCCACCCGCCTGCTGCTGCGCACCCTCAGTCTGCTGCGCCGCCTCGCCTCCCGCCTGCTGCTGTCCCACCCCACGCTCCTGCTGCGCCGCATCACCACCCGCCTGCTGCTGCGCCGCGCCATCGGCGCTCACCGGGGGATCGGCGGGCGGCGGGGCGGTGTCGTCGGCCATGGCGGCCGGGGCCGCGAAGGCGGCGGCGGCCAGCGCCGTCACCGGGGCCAGGAAGGCTCGCATGTGAGCTCCTTCGGTCGAGGCCGGGCAGGCCGGCCCACTGGACGTTCGCCGGGGCGTACGTCGTCGAAGCGGGCCGCCGGCGTGGCGCGACCCTATGCGAGCGATCCACCCTCCGCGCGGACGTGGCCGATCGGTGTCACGCGGCGAACCGGATTCGCGCGCGGCCGGCGCGCCGCTCGTCAGGGGGCGAACGACGCGGCGGCCGTCGGGTCGGCGAGCCCGACGGCCGAATCGAACGTCGCGGGAGGACCGCTACATCCGAGCTGCGTGGCGCGCCGCGGCGTAGCGCTTCGCCGCCATGCGCCGGGAGACCGAGCGCTTCTTGGCCTTCTTGGACTTGAGCAGCGGCACGGGATGCTTGCGGCCCCAGCTCTGCTGCTGCGACGCCCCACCGCCCGTCTGCTGCTGCGCGCCCCGTGACTGCTGCTGCGACGCGCCGCCGCCGGTCTGCTGCTGGGCACCGGGCGATTGCTGCTGCGAGGCACCGCCGCCGGTCTGCTGCTGCGACCCACCGGACTGCTGCTGCGACGCACCACCACCGGTCTGCTGCTGACCCGTCGCCGACTGCTGCTGCGA
>CAYRCB010000002.1:0-266346 GCA_964422645.1 uncultured Solirubrobacteraceae bacterium
GTTAAGCACGCCGCCAGCGTTCGTCCTGAGCCAGGATCAAACTCTCCGTGAAGAACTACTGGCCGGCGGCCCGAAGGCAACCGACCGTCACAGAGGTTGTCATGACTACGTGATGACACGCTCCATACACAGAAGCGCGTCGATCATGACGGGTATATTTCTGTCCATTCGACCGCTGGCGATCGAATGGATCGAGCCTCACTTTCGGATCCCGAGGGATCCAGAAGCGCATGCTGTTGAGTTTTCAAAGACCGCCGGGCCTCTCGCGGAGGGGGTCGCCCTCCGGGGGGCCCGATCCGAAGCACGCTGGCTTCAGGTCGGACTGGGCAGTATAGCGCGGCGCTCAGTGGCTCGGAAGTGGAGCCGGCAGCGCCGCGAAGATCCTGCGCTGGGGGCACTGTAGCAGCTCCCCCAGCGGACCCGTTCTGCGGTCCGTCGGCCGTCCTTCCGAGCCCCGCGGCGCCGTGCCGCGTGACCCGGCGCGGAACTGTAGCGCAACCGTGAGCGCAGCGCCGCGCGCCGCCCGGATCGCCGCGGATCGCGCCTCAGGACAGGACCGTGACCGACACCGTCCGCTGGCGCGGACGGTCGTCGAAGTCCAGCAGCACGACCTGCTGCCACGTGCCCAGGCCCAGGCGGCCGTCGACGATCGGGATCGTCTCGGATGGACCGACGAGCGCGGCGCGCAGATGCGCGTGCGCGTTGGTGTCGCCGTTGAGGGCGTTGTGCTCGTAGGCGGCATCGCGCGGGAGCAGCCGCTCGAGCGCGACCTGGAGGTCCTGCACACCGCCCGGCTCGTACTCCATCGTCGTGATCGCCGCGGTCGATCCGACGGCGAAGACGACGACCGCGCCGACCTGAATGCCCGCGGAGCGCACGACGGACTGCACGCCCTCCGTGAGGTCGACGATCTCCCCGTCGCCGCGCGTCGACACGCGCAAGAGCCCCCCGTGCGCCGCCATCAGCCCACGGTCCGGGTCATGCCGCCTCGTCCGCCCGCAGCCGGGCGAAGCGCCGCTTGCCGGCCCGCAGGACGCGACCGTCCAACGACGCGGCGGCCAGGTCGGGATCGGAGACGACCTCGTCGTCGAGGCGCACGCCGCCCTGCGCGATCAGGCGCCGCGCCTCCGAGCGCGACACGCCGAACGCGGCGGCGATCACCTCCGGGAGGTGGACCGGGTCGCCGGAGAACGCGACCTCCTCCATCTCCGCCGGCGCGCGGCGCTGCACGAAGACGCGGTCGAAGTGGGCCTCGGCCTCGCTCGCGGCGGCGTCGCCGTGGTAGCGGGCGACGATCGCCCGGGCGAGCGCACGCTTGGCATCGCGCGGGCCGAGCCCGGGATCCGGGGGCCGACCCAGCAGGAGCCGGTACCACTCGCCCATCGCCTCGTCGGGCAGCGACATCGTCTTGCCGTACTGCTCGGTAGGCGGATCGCTGACGCCGACGTAGTTGCCCAGCGACTTGGACATCTTCTCGACGCCGTCGGTCCCGACGAGGATCGGCAGCGTGAGGATCGCCTGCTCGGGCAGCCCGTAGGCGCGCTGGATGTCGCGGCCCAGCAGCAGGTTGAACTTCTGGTCGGTCCCGCCGAGCTCGACGTCGGCCCGGATGGCGACCGAGTCGTAGCCCTGCAGCAGCGGGTAGAGCAGCTCGAGGATCGAGATCGGCTCACGTGACGCCCAGCGCTTGGCGAAGTCGTCGCGCTCGAGCACCTGGGCGACGGTCGTCGTCCGCGCGAGCCGGAAGAGGTCCTCCATCGGCATGTCGAGCCACTCGGAGTTGCGGCGGACCTCCAGCACCTCGGGGTCGTCGCGCAGGACCTTGAACGCCTGCTCTTGGTAGGTGCGGGCGTTCTCGTCGATCTGCTCGCCGGAGACCATCGGCCGCGTCTTGGAGCGGCCGCTGGGATCCCCGACGCGCGCCGTGTAGTCGCCGATGATCAGCACGACCTTGTGGCCGGCGTCCTGGAACTCGCGCAGCTTGCCGAGGACGACCGTGTGGCCGAGGTGCAGGTCGGCGGTCGTCGGATCGACGCCGAGCTTGACCCGCAGCGGCCGCCCGAGCGCGAGCTTGCGCTCCAGCTCGCCCCCCGGCAGGGCATCGACGACGTTGCGCAGCAGGTCGGGCGGCATCGGTCGCGATGGTAGTCTGAACCTCGCTGCGCCGCCCCGCCGCCGGCAGAGTGCAGCGACTCCCCTCCACGGCCCGCAAGGGCCGTTGGCGGTTGCAGAGCCATGAGCGACCCGATCCCCTTCCCGCCGCGACGCAAGCCGCGCCTGAAGAAGCTCCGGCTCCTCTTCATCCTGATCCCGATCGCCGCGCTGGCGCTGATCTCGACGGCCTTCGGGATGATGATGGCCGTCGCGTCCGACCTGCCCGACCTCGAGAACCGGGCGGAGTACAAGCACTCCAAGAACTCGGTCATCACCGACGTGCGCGGCCGCCGGCTGGGGATCCTGACGTCCAACCAGGGGCGCGTGCTCATCCCCTTCGAGCAGATCAACCCCTCGATGGTCAACGCGATCATCGCGATCGAGGACGAGCGCTTCTACACGAACTCCGGCGTGGACCTGCGCGGCATCGCGCGCGCGTTCGTGGCCGACGTCATCCAGGGCAAGCCGCGCCAGGGCGGGTCGACCATCACGCAGCAGTTCGTCAAGCGCGCGATGGAGCGCGAGAACAAGCGCACGATCCTGGAGAAGATGCGCGAGGCCGCACTGGCGTACCACCTGACGCGCAAGTGGTCCAAGCGCAAGATCCTCACGGAGTACCTCAACTCGATCTACTTCGGCAACGGGGCCTACGGGATCGAGTCGGCCGCGCGGACCTACTTCGCCAAGGACCATCCGGGCTGCGGCGAGTCGCCGTCACGGCCGTGCGCGAAGGAGCTGCACCCGTGGGAGTCGGCGCTGCTGGCCGGCATCGTCCAGAACCCGACCGGCTACGACCCGATCCTCCATCCGCAGGCCGCGACGCAGCGCCGCAACGTCGTGCTGGCCAAGATGCGCGACCAGGGCAAGATCACGCCCGAGGAGTACCGCGAGTTCATCACCGAGGCGATCCCCGGCGAGGACGCCGTCTCCCCGCCCGAGCAGCGCGGCCCGACGCCGTCGACGCCGTACTTCACGACCTGGGTGCGCCAGCAGGTCGTCGACCGCTACGGCCCCATCCGCGCCTTCCAGGGCGGCCTGACGATCCGGACCACGCTCGACCTCGACGTCCAGAAGGCGGCCGAGCAGGCGGTCACGTCGCGGTTCAGCGATCCCAACGGGCCTACCGCGTCGGTCGTCGTCATCGACAACAAGACCGGCGAGATCCGCGCGATGGTCGGCGGGCGCGACTACAACGCCACGCCGTTCAACCTCGCCACCCAGGGCCAGCGCCAGCCGGGATCGAGCTTCAAGCCGTTCGTGCTCGCGCAGGCGCTCAAGGACGGGATCTCGCCCGACTCGATGTGGCCATCGCGCAAGCGCGAGTTCATCGTGCCCGGCACCCGTGGCAAGGAAGCGTTCGTCGTCAACAACGACGAGGGGGCCTACGCCGGCGTGCGCTCGCTGCGCAGCGCGCTGACGTACTCCGACAACTCGGTCTTCGCCGCGGTCGGCATCGAGGTCGGCACGAAGAAGATCGCGCGCCTGGCGCGACGGATGGGCATCCGCACGCCCGTCTCCCACAACTACGCGATCACGCTGGGCGGCCTGAAGGACGGCGTGACGCCGCTGGACATGGCGCACGCCTACGAGACGATCCAGCGCGGCGGCAAGCTCGTCAGCGGGACGCTGGGCACGTCGAAGTTCGGGCCGGTCGGCATCCGCGAGGTCAAGCGCGGCGACAAGGTGCTCGACCGCAACCGCGTGCGGACGCGGCGGGTGCTGCCCCAGCCGGTGGCCGACGAGGTCGCCTCGATCATGTCGACGGTCGTGACCTCCGGGACCGGCACGCACGCCCGGCTCGACGAGTGGGCGGCCGGGAAGACCGGCACGACGGAGAACTACGGCGACGCCTGGTTCGTCGGCTTCACGAAGCGGTACACGACCGCGGTGTGGGTCGGCTACCCGGACAAGCTCGTGCCGATGAAGACGCTCTACCACGGCGAGCCCGTGATGGGCGGGACGTACCCGGCCGAGATCTGGCATGACGTGATGACCTCGATCGAGACGATCAACGCCGAGCGCGAGAACGCGCGGCGCGAGCGGCTCATCGCCAAGCTGAAGGCCGAGGGCAAGGAGATCCCACCGGAGCTGCAGACGACCGTGCCCACCGTCCCGACCACGCCGGCACCGGCCGCCCCTGCGCCGGCCGCGCCGTCCACCACGCCGAGCGCACCGGAGGCGACGGCGCCGAGCGACGCGCCGGCCGACGGGCAGGACGCGGCGCCGGCGCCGGAAGCCGGCGGCGATGGGACCGCCGGTGCGGGCGCCGGTGGCGGCGGCGGCACGACCGGCGGCGACGCGGGCACCGCTCCGCCGGCCGCCGGCGGTGGCGGCGGCGGCGGGACGACCGGCGGCGACACGGGGGCCGGCGCCGGCGCGGGCACGGGATCCGGGACGGGCGCCGGCGGTGGGACGGGCGGCGCCGCGACCGGCGGCGGCGCGGCCGCACCGGGCGGCTGAGCGCGCGGCGACCGCACCGGACGCGGCTGCGAGCGCCGGGCGCCGCAAGCGCACCGCCGGGCGCGGGCCGACCGCCGGCTGCGCGACGCCGCGTGCTACGCGGCCCGCAGCCCCGCCGGCCAGGGCCGGGAGACCGCGCGGGCGCCCACCGCGCAGAAGCGCCATGGGAGATCGGCGGCCTTGGTGATGCCGATCCGCGGCGCGCTGACGCAGCGCACGTCGCGCCACGCGGGCGGGCGCGGCTCGATGCGCAGCGGGCCCGTCGTCAGGTCGGTGTCGTTGAGGGCCAGGTCGATGCCGAGCGCCTGGGCGAGCTTGCCCGGCCCGTTGCAGAGGTCGACCTCGCGTGCGACGCCGCGGCGCTGGAACATCGTCGCGAGCCCGTCGAGCGGCTCCAGCGCGCGGATGAGCACCGCCGCGCCCACGCCGTCGGGCTCGCAGACGGCGTTGACGAGGGCGTGGATGCCGTAGGAGCGGTACACGTACGCGCGCCCCGGCGGCCCGAGCAAGACCGCCGTGCGAGCGGTCAGCCCGACGTAGGCGTGACAGGCCGGCTCGGAGTCGTGGTAGGCCTCGGTCTCGACGATCACGCCGGCCGTCTCGCCGTGGCGCAGGACGCAGCCGACGAGGTCGGGCGCGACCTCGAGGACCGGGCGGTCGTAGAACGCGGCGTCGAGGGCGGGCGCAGTGGATGGGGCCGGGTCGGCCGGCGCGGCGGACCGGGCCGAGCGGGCGGGCGCGGCGGACGCAGCCAGGCCGGCCGGCGCGGCGGGCGGATCCGGCGCCAGCGAGCGGGGGCGGCCGCCGCGGGTCACGCCGGCGGGGCCGCCAGGGCGGCGCGAGCCGCGTCGAGCTGGGCGCGGACGCGACGGCCGGCGGTACCGCCCTCGGAGTCCTTGGACTCCAGCCACGACGACTGCTCCAGCAGCCCGCGCGCCTCCTCGTCGAGGTGCTCGGACTCGACCTCGCGCAGCGGGATCCCCGCCTCGACCGCCTCCCGCACGAGTCCGCCGACGATCCCGTGGGCCTCGCGGAACGGCATGCCCCGCCGCACGTAGAGGTCGGCGATGTCGGTCGCGGCGATGAGGTCGTCGGACGCCGCCGCCGCCATCCGCTCGGCGTCGAACACGGCGCCCTCGATCATCCCCCGCGCGGCCTCCAGCGCCAGCTCGAGCGTGTCGACCGCGTCGAAGAGCGGCTCCTTGTCCTCCTGCATGTCCTTGTTGTAGGTCAGCGGGAGCGCGTGCAGGACGCCGTAGAACCCGGCCAGCGAGCCGACGACCCGCGGCGCCTTCGCGCGCAGCAGCTCGGCCGCGTCGGGGTTCTTCTTCTGCGGCATGATCGACGAGCCGCTCGACCACGCGTCGGGCATGCGCACGAAGCCGAACTCCGAGGACGCCCACAGCACCAGCTCGGCCCCCAGACGCGAGAGATGCGTCAGGCATGTCGCCGCCGCGCCGAGGTAGTCGAGCACGAAGTCGCGGTTGGAGACCGCGTCGATCGAGTTCGGGGCCACCCCCGCGAAGCCGAGCTCGCGCGCGACCATCTGGCGATCGGTCGGGAAGTTGACGCCGGCCAGCGCCCCCGCACCCAGCGGCAGCATCGCCACCGAGCGAGTCGCGACGAAGTGGAAGCGCTCGCGGTCGCGCAGCAGCATCCAGACGTAGGCCAGCAGGTGGTGAGCCAGGTAGACCGGCTGGGCGCGCTGCAGGTGCGTGTAGCCCGGCAGCGGCACGTCGAGATGCCGCTCGGCGGCGGCGACCAGCGCGCCCGCCAGCGCCTCGATGCGCTCGATCGCCGCGCCCGCCTCGGCCCGCACGAACAGCGCGACGTCGGTCGCGACCTGGTCGTTGCGCGAGCGCGCCGTGTGGAGCTTGCCGCCGACCGGGCCGATCAGCGCGGTCAGCCGCCGCTCGACCGCGAGGTGGATGTCCTCGTCGTCGTGCTCGAACGGGAACGTCCCCGCCTCCAGCTCGCCCTCCACGAGGTCCAGCCCGCGCAGCAGCTCGTCGCGCTCGTCGTCGGTCAGCACGCCGGACGCCGCGAGCATCCGCGCGTGGGCCCGCGAGCCGGTCAGGTCCTGGCGCCACAGGCGCCGGTCGAAGTCCAGGGACGTGTTCATCCGCCGGAAGGCGGGGTGCTGGGGCTCGGCGAAGCGACTCACGGCCGTGATTCAAGCACCGCACGCAGCGCGGCCCCGACCTGCTCGACCTGGGACGCCGTGATCTGCGGGAAGAACGGCAGCGCCACCGAGCGCGCGGCGACGTCCTCGCAGACCGGGAACTGGCCCGGCCGGTAGCCGTACGTCTCGCGGTAGTAGCTCATGAGGTGGATCGCCGGCAGGTACGGCTTGGACTGCACGCCGCGCTCGCGCAGCGCGACGATCGTCTCGTCACGGTCGCGCCCGCGCGGCAGCTGGACGACGAAGACGAACCAGCCACGGCGGTCGCCGTCCGCGTCCTCGCAGGGCAGCTCGAGGCCCTCGATCCCCGCCAGCGCCTCGCGGTACCAGGCCGCGGCCTGCGCGCGCGCCGCGAGCATCCCGTCGAGGCGATCCAGCTGCGCCAGCCCGATCGCGCAGGCGACGTCCGACAGCCGGTAGTTGAAGCCGAGCCGGTCGTGGTCGAGCCAGTCCATGTTCGGCGCGCGGCCCTGGTTGCGCTCGGAGTCCACGCGCTCCTTCACGGCGGCGTCGCCGGTGGTGAGCATCCCGCCCTCACCGGTCGTCAGCTGCTTGTTGGCGTAGAAGCCGAACACCGAGGGATGGCCGCGCCCGCCGACCGGCGTCCCGTCGCCGTGGACGGCGCCGAGCGCCTCGCAGGCGTCCTCGACGATCGGGAGCCCCAGCCGCTCGAACGCCGGGAGGTCGGCCGGGTAGCCGAAGATGTGGACCGGCAGGATCGCGGACGTGCGATCGGTCACCGCGGCCGCCGCGGCTTCCGGGTCGAGGTTGAGCGTGCGCGGATCGATGTCGGCGAAGACGGGCCGCGCGCGCTCGTAGGCCATGACGTTGGCCGACGCCACGAACGAGAACGGCGACGTGACGACCTCGTCGCCGTCCCCCACCCCCGCGGCCCGCAGCGCGAGGTGCAGGCCGGTCGTGCCGCTGGAGACGGCGGACCCGTGCGCGGCACCGACCCGCTCCGCGAAGCGGCGCTCGAACTCCGCCACGCGCGGCCCCAGGGAGAGCTGGCCCGAGCGCAGCACCTCGAGGACCGCGGCCTCCTCCTCCGGGCCGATGACCGGCCGCGCGAGCGGGACGACGTTCACTTCGCCGCCGGCACGCGGGCGGGCTGCATGCCGTACTCCAGCGAGTCGACCAGGGCCCGCCACGACGCCTCGATGAGGTTGGTCGAGACGCCGATCGAGCCCCACACGTCGTGGCCGTCGGAGGCGTCGACGAGGACTCTGATCACGGCGTCGGAGCCCTTGGTCTCGTCGAGGATGCGAACCTTGAAGCCGACGAGGCCGATGTCGGCGAGGTGCGGATGGATCGCCGTGATCGCGCCTCGCAGCGCGGCGTCCAGCGCGTGGACCGGGCCGTTGCCCTCGGCCGTGTGGACGTGGCGCTCGCCGTTGGCCCAGATCTTGATCGTCGCCTCGGTGGCGACCTGCCCGTCGGCGCGCTGCTCGACGATCACCCGCCACGACTCGAGCTCGAACAGCGGCTCGTAGGCGCCCGACTCCTTGCGCAGCAGCAGCTCGAAGGAGCCGTCGGCGGCCTCGAACTGGTAGCCCTGGTGCTCGAGCTCCTTCACCCGGCGGATGACCCGCTCGGCGTCGACCTCCAGGCCGAGGTCCTCGGCCTTGTCGAGCACGGTCGCGCGCCCGGCCAGCTCGGAGACGAGCAGGTCGCGCCGGTTGCCGACGAGCGCCGGGTCGATGTGCTCGAACGTCGAGGCGTCGGCACGCACGCCGGCGGCATGCAGCCCCGCCTTGTGGGCGAACGCGTGCTTGCCCACGTACGGCTGGTACGGGTTCGGCGTGCGGTTGAGGAGCTCGTCGACGAAGTGGGCGGTCTCGGTCAGCCGGGCCAGCGCATCGTCGGCGACCACGTGGTAGCCGAGCTTCAGCTGCAGGTTGGCGATGATCGAGACGAGGTTCGCGTTGCCGGTGCGCTCGCCGATGCCGTTGATCGTGCCCTGGACCTGGGTGGCGCCCGCCTGCACCGCGGCCAGCGAGTTGGCCACCGCGCAGTCGGCGTCGTTGTGGCAGTGGATGCCGACCGCCACGCCTGGCAGCGCCTCCACGACCGCCGCCGTGGCGAGCGCGATGTCGTGCGGCAGCGACGGGCCGTTGGTGTCGCACAGGACCACGCGCTCGGCGCCGGCGTCCGCCGCGGCCCGCAGGCACGCGAGCGCATACGCCGGGTCGGCGCGCCAACCGTCGAAGAAGTGCTCGGCGTCGAGGATCGCGCGCTTGCCCTGCGCGACGAGGAAGGCGATCGACTCGGCGATCATCGCCAGGTTCTCCTCGCGCGAGACGCGCACGACCTTCTCGACGTGGAGCGTGGAGCTCTTGCCGACGAGCGTGCAGACCGGCGCGAAGGAATCGACGAGCACGCGCAGGCCATCGTCGGCGTCGGCGGGCACGCCGCGGCGGCGGGTCATGCCGAACGCGACGATCTCGGCGTGGCGCAGCGTCTCGGCGCCCAGCAGCTCGAAGAGCTCCTGCTCCTTCGGGTTCGACGCGGGGAAGCCGGCCTCGATGAGGTCGATGCCGAGCTCGTCGAGCGCGTGCACCACGCGCACCTTCTCGTCGGCGGTGAGGCTGAGGCCACCGCCGCCCATCCCGTCGCGGAGGGTGGCGTCGTAGAGCTGGATCGTCGTCATGGCAGTCAAAGGAGTCCTGGTCGGGTGATCGGCTGGAGCGGCGCGGCGTCCAGCGATCAGCGCCGGACGCCTACGAAATTCGCGCCGGGAGCTCGACGGGGTCCAGCCACTCCCGGTAGCGCTCGGCGCGTCCGTACAGGGCGTCCTCGAACGCGGCCTGGACCGCCCGCGTGACCTCGCCGGGCTTGCCGTCGCCGACCGGGTGGTCGTCCACCTCGCGAACCGGCACGAGCTCGGCGGCCGTGCCCGTGAGGTAGACCTCGTCGGCCAGGTACAGCTCAGCGCGCGCGAGGTCGCGCTCGACGACCTCGAAGCCGAGGTCGCGCGCGATCTGGATCGCCGAGCGGCGGTTGATGCCGTCGAGGATCGACGCCGTCTGGGGCGGCGTGTGGATGACCCCGTCGCGCACGACGAAGATGTTCTCGCCCGAGCCCTCGCAGACGTTGCCGTCGTCGTCGAGGAGGATCGCCTCCTCGTAGCCCGCCTTGTGGACCTCGATCTTCGCCAGGATCGAGTTGAGGTACTGACCCGACGCCTTGGCGTGCGGGATCAGCGCGTCGCCCGAGATGCGCCGCCAGCTGGAGACCTTGGCGCGCACGCCGTTGCGCTTGCCCTCCTCGCCGAGGTACGCACCCCACTCCCACACCGCGATGCAGACGTCCACCGGCGCGTCGAGCGGGAACAGCCCCATCGTCCCGTAGCCCCGGAAGACGAGCGGGCGGATGTAGCACGAGCGCAGTCCGTTGCGGGCGATGAGCTCCTTCGTCACCGCCCCCAGCTCCTCCAGCGAGTACGGGAGCTCCATGTAGTAGAGGTCGGCCGACTTCTTGAGCCGGTCGAGGTGGTCCTGGTGGCGGAAGATCGCCGGCCCGACCTCGGTGTCGTAGCAGCGTACGCCTTCGAAGACCCCGGTTCCGTAGTGCAGCCCGTGCGTGAGGACGTGGACCGTCGCGTCCTCCCACTTCACGAACTCGCCGTTCAACCAGATGAGCTCCGTTGGCTTCAAAGCTGCTCCAAGACGGCCTGCGTGGCCTGGTCGGTGGTGGCGCCACCGCCCAGGTCGGGGGTGCGCAGACCGGCGGCCAGCGCGCGGTCCACCGCGGATTCTAGGGCGTCGGCCTCCGCGCTCAACCCGATGCCGTGGCGCAGCAGCAGCGCAGCCGACAGGATCGTGGCCAGCGGGTTGGCGATCCCGCGGCCCGCGATGTCGGGCGCGGAGCCGTGCACGGGCTCGAACAGGCCGGGCGTGTCCTCGTCTCCGAGCGACGCCGAGGGCAGCATCCCGATCGAGCCGGTGATCATCGCCGCCTCGTCGCTGAGGATGTCGCCGAACATGTTGTCGGTCACGATGACGTCGAACTCCGACGGGGCGCCGATGAGCTGCATCGCGGCGTTGTCGACGAGGAGGTGGTCGAGCGTGACGTCGGCGAACTCGCGCGCGTGGACGTCGAGCACGACCTCGCGCCAGAACCGCGAGACCTCGAGCACGTTCATCTTGTCGACGTTGGTGACCTTGCGGCGGGCGGCGCGGAACGCCACCCGGGCGATCCGCTCGACCTCGGCCCGCGTGTAGGCGTTCTCGTCGGACGCGGCATCGGCCGTGCGCTCCTTGCGGCCGAAGTACATCCCGCCGGTGAGCTCGCGCACGACGAGCAGGTCGGTCCCCTCGATGCGCTCGCGCTTGAGCGGGCTGGCGTCCAGCAGCGCGGTCAGCGGCTTGACCGGACGCAGGTTGGCGAACAGGCCCAGGCCCTTGCGGATGCCGAGCAGGCCCTGCTCGGGGCGCGGCCGGTCGGGGTCGGTCGTGTCCCACTTCGGACCGCCGACCGCGCCCAGGAGGACGGCGTCGGCCTGCTGGCAGGCGGCCAGCGTCGCATCGGGCAGCGGGGTGCCGGTCGCGTCGATGGCGGCGCCGCCGATCGGCTGCTCCTCGTAGGTGAAGCTGCCGACGGCGTCGAGGACCTTCGTCGTCGCGGCGACGACCTCGGGCCCGATGCCGTCGCCGGGCAGCAGGACGATGTGGTGGCTCATGCGAGCGCCAGCGTATTGGGACCGGTCCGCTCGCGGTCGTTCTCGTACGCCTTGATCGCGTCCTCCTGCTGGAGCGTCAGGGCGATGTCGTCCAGCCCGTTGACGAGCCGGTGATGCACGTCGTCGTCCAGCTCGAAGGGGATCTCCTCGCCGTCGAAGCGCACGACCTTCGCCGGCAGGTCGATCTCGCACTCGCCGTGGCCCATGATCGCGGTGACGACGTCGGCCGGCAGCACGACCGGCAGCAGGCCGATCTTCGTGCAGTTGGAGTAGAAGATGTCGGCGAAGCTCGGCGCGATGATCGCCCGGAAGCCGTAGTCCTCCAGCCCCCACGGCGCGTGCTCGCGGCTGGAGCCGCAGCCGAAGTTCTCGCCGGTGACGAGGATCGGGTTCTTCGGCAGGTCCCAGTCGGGCTCCTTGGCCCAGTCGTAGAAGAGGAACTCGCCGAAGCCCGTGCGCTCGACCCGCTTGAGGAACTGCTTGGGCATGATCTGGTCGGTGTCGACGTCGTCGCGGTCGAGCACCGAGACGCGGCCCCGGATCGTGGTGATCGATTCCATGGTCGTGCGCTCCTAGCTCCAGTCGCGGATGTCGACGAAACGGCCCTCGATGGCGGCCGCGGCAGCCATCTGCGGCGAGACGAGATGCGTGCGGGCGCCACGGCCCTGGCGGCCCTCGAAGTTGCGGTTGCTCGTCGAGGCGACGCGCTCGCCCGGCGCCGCGATGTCGGGGTTCATGCCCAGGCACATCGAGCAGCCGGCCACGCGCCAGTCGAAGCCGGCGGCCTTGAAGACCTCGTCGAGGCCCTCGGCCTCGGCCTGGGCCTTCACCTGCTGGCTGCCGGGCACGACCATCGCGTCCACGTGCGAGGCGACCTTGCGGCCCTGGATGACCGAGGCGGCCGCGCGCAGGTCGCCGATGCGGCTGTTCGTGCACGAGCCGATGAAGACGCGGTCGAGCTTGATGTCCGTGATCGGCGTGCCCGCCTCCAGGCCCATGTAGGTCAGGGCGCGCTCGTCGCCCTCGTCCTGCGGGTCGGGGACGCGCTCGGTGACCGGGACGACCATGTCCGGGGTCGTCCCCCACGTCACCTGCGGCGACAGCGCGGCGGCGTCGACGACGACCTCCTTGTCGAACGCCGCGCCCTCGTCGGTGCGCAGCTCGCGCCAGGCCGGGTCGGGCTCGATGCCCGCGTGCTCGCGGACCCAGGCGAAGGTCGTCTCGTCGGGAGCGATCATGCCGGCGCGACCGCCGCCCTCGATCGTCATGTTGCAGATCGTCATGCGGCCCTCCATCGAGAGCGCCTCGATCGCCGGGCCGGCGAACTCGACGACGTGGCCGACCGCGCCGTCGACGCCCATCTGGCCGATCGTGCCGAGGATGAGGTCCTTGGCGGTGACGCCGAAGCCGGGCGTCCCCTCGTAACGGATGCGCATCGACTTGGGCTTGCGCTGGACGAGGCACTGGGTCGCGAGCACGTGCTCGACCTCGGAGGTGCCGATGCCGAACGCCAGCGCGCCGAACGCGCCGTGGGTCGCGGTGTGGCTGTCGCCGCAGACGATCGTCATGCCCGGCTGGGTGACGCCGAGCTCGGGCCCGATGACGTGGACGATGCCCTGCAGCTGGGAGCCGAGCGAGTGGATCGGGATGCCGAACTCGGCGCAGTTGGCCTCCAGCGCGAGCACCTGGGCGCGGCTGAGCTCGTCCTTGATGAGCTTGGCCACCGGCGTGCCGTCGGTCGGCGTGTTGTGATCGGCGGTGGCGAGCGTGCGGTCGGGCCGGCGGACCTTGCGGCCGGCCAGGCGCAGGCCGTCGAAGGCCTGCGGGCTGGTCACCTCGTGGACCAGGTGCAGGTCGATGAACAGCAGGCCGGGCGCGACCTCGTGGGCGTCCCAGAGCTTGTCGAACAGCGTGGTGGGCATGGGGCTCCTGGCTGGTGGCTAGCTGCGGCGCAGGCCGGCGGCGACGATCGCGAGGAAGCTCGCCGCGGCGGGTCCGGGGTTCTCGAAGTGGTGCGGGAGGTCCGCGTCGAAGGTCACGGTGTCGCCGGCGGCGAGCGTGTGGCGCTCGCCATCGATGACGAGGTCGACCGCGCCGCTCTGCACGTGCGCGATCTCGCGGCTGCCCGGCTCGTGCATCGGCGGGTCGCCGGCGCCGCCGGTGGCGGTGCCGGGCTCCAGCGTGTGGCGGCTCAGCTCCGCCCGCTGGCCGGGCAGCGGCGGGGTGAGGACGTCGACGACGTGTCCGCTGCGGCCGCCGCCGCTGCGCACGTCCTCGGCGCGGACGATCGAGACGCTGCCGCGCTCGTCCAGGCGCAGCAGCTGGCTCAGCGTCAGGTCGAGGCCGGCGGCGATCCGCCCGGCGGTGACGAGCGTCGGGCTCGTCTCGCCGCGCTCGACCTGGCTGAGCATCGGGGCGCTGACGCCGCTGCGCTCCGCGAGGTCGCGCAGGCTGAGGCCCATCCCCTCGCGCAGCGCGCGCACGCGGGGACCGACGTGCAGGTGGGCGTCGACGGCGGCCATACGCCTGTACGTTATCGCATACAGGCGTATGGCGCGACCGGTGCGGCGCTACGGCCCGGGGGTGAGCTGCGCCTCGGTGGCCCGCGGGTCGGCGGCCGCCTCGGCCTGGCGGACCTTCTGCACGACGTTGGAGAGCGCGCGCACGTACGCCCGGCCGGCCGCCTCGAGGATGTCGGTGGCGACGCCCTGACCGGCGGCCGACACGCCCTCGAGCTCGAGCACGACCGAGACCTCGCCGAGCGCGTCCTGGCCGCCGGTGACCGCGTCCACGCGGAACTCCCGCAGGCGGGCGTCGACGCCGGTGGCGCTGTTGATCGCGTGGAAGATCGCGTCCACCGGGCCGTCGCCGGTGAACGAGCCCTCGACCGTCGTGCCCTCCGGGGTGACGACCGACACGGTCGCGTGCGGCGGGCGACGCGTCGAGGCCTCGACGTCGAACCAGTCCAGCGTGTACGCGGCCACCTCGCTGCGCAGCTCGTCGGTCACGAGCGCCTCGAGGTCCATCGCCGAGACGGTCTTCTTCTTGTCGGCGATCTCCTTGAAGCGCTGGAACGCGGTGTTCAGCGCCGCGCCGGTGACGGTGAAGCCCAGGTCCTCCAGCGCCTGGCGCAGCGCGTGGCGGCCGGAGTGCTTGCCGAGGACGATGTCGTTGCCGTCCAGGCCGACCGTCGTCGCGTCCATGATCTCGAAGGTCGTGCGCTCCTTCAGGACGCCGTCCTGGTGGATGCCCGACTCGTGGGCGAACGCGTTGCGCCCGACGATCGCCTTGTTGGGCTGGATCACATAGCCGGTGAGGCGGCTGACCATGCGGCTCGTGCGGGCGATCTCGCGCGTGTTGATGCCCGTCTCCACCCCGGCCGCGTCGCGACGGGTGTGCAGCAGCATCACGATCTCCTCCAGCGACGCGTTGCCGGCGCGCTCGCCCAGACCGTTGATGGCGCACTCGATCTGGCGCGCGCCGGCCTGCACGCCCGCGTAGGAGTTGGCGACCGCCAGGCCGAGGTCGTCGTGGCAGTGCGTCGACAGCGTGACGTCCCGCAGCGCCGGGATCCGCTCGTAGAGGCCGCGCAGGAACGCCGCGTACTCCTCCGGCGTCGTGTAGCCGACCGTGTCGGGGATGTTGATGACGGTCGCGCCCTCGGCGATCGCGATCGCGCAGACCTCGGCGGTGAAGTCGACGTCCGAGCGCGTGGCGTCCATCGGCGAGAACTCGACGTCCTCCACGAACGACTTGGCGTGCGCGACGGCCGCGCGCGCCTGCGCGAGCACGTCCTCGCGCGTGTTCTGCATCTGGTACTTGATGTGGATGTCGGACGTGGAGATGAACGTGTGGATGCGAGGTCGTGCGGCGTCGCGTACCGCGCCGAACGCCGCCTCGATGTCCGCCGCTTGAGCGCGGGCGAGGCCGGCGATGACCGGGCCTTCGACCTGGCGGGCGATTGTCTGCACCGCCTCGAAGTCGCCCGGGCTGGCGATCGGGAAGCCGGCCTCGATGACGTCCACGCCGAGGCGGGCCAGCTGCTGGGCGATCTCCAGCTTCTCGGCGGCGTTCAGCGAGATGCCCGGCGCCTGCTCGCCGTCTCGCAGGGTCGTGTCGAAGATCTGTACGCGGTCCATCGGTTCCTCCTTGTTGTCGGCCTTCGTCTGCTGCTCGTTGAGTTCGCGCCTAGCGGGCGCCACGCATCGCTCCCCCTAGCGGGGGAGGAGAAGCAGCAGGGAAAGGGCCGGGAAGGACCGCATTCGCCGGCGAACGGTAGCAGGGTTCAGTCGGGGGCGCGAACGACCAAGACCGGGTGGGTGCTGAGATGCACGAGCCGATAGGACGTCGAGCCGAGCAGCACGCCCTTCAGCGGGCTCTCCCCCGTCGAGCCGACGACGATCATCCGCGCGCCCAGCTCCTCGGCCGTGGCGATGAGCCCGTCGGCGGGCGGGCGGTCGAGCTTGCGGGTCTCCATCGGCACGCCGGCGCTGCTCGCCCGCGCGCCGCCCTCGGCCAGCACCGCGTCGGCGCGCTGCTGGATCGCGGCGTCGAGGTCGGCGACCTCGCCGCCGGCTCGTGGCGCCTCGTAGGAGAACACCAGCTCGAGGCCGTCCCCGAGCTGCGCGGCCAGTGTCGCCGCCTCGTCGAGCGCGGCCTGCGCGCCCGGCGTCCCGTCGTATCCCACCACGATCGTGCCCATCAGCACCACGCCCCGCCGTGGTCCATGGCGCGACGATACGGGGTACAACCGCTTCGATGCCAGCGGGAAGGCGCACCGGCCTGTCGCGCGTGGATGCGCAGGACGACTTCCTGCGCGCGCGCCGCCGCGAGACGCTCTCGCGGCTGGGCCGCACGCTCATCCGCGAGCGCGGCGACGTCGACGTGATCCTGCCGTTCGACGAGGTCGTCGCGGCGCTCGGCCGCGTCGGCGAGCGCCGCCTCGGACTCCAGGTGGTGGCGCTGGACACGATCGTCGGCACGACCGACCGCCTCACCGGCTTCGATCGCAAGTTCCGCCCGACGAGCTCGCGCGTGCGCCCGCGGTGGGAGCGGATCGCCGCCGCGATGCGCCGCGGGGAGTCGCTGCCGCCGGTGTCGCTCTACCGCGTGGGCGAGGCGCACTTCGTCCGCGACGGCCACCACCGCGTCTCGGTCGCGCGAGCGCTGGGCTGGCGCGACATCGACGCCTACGTCACCGAGATCCGCACGCGCGTCGGCGCCGACCGGCGCCTGCGCCTCGGCGACCTGCCGCGCAAGAGCCACGAGCGGCTGTTCCGCGAGCGGGTCCCGCTGCCGCCCGAGCGCGCGGCGCGGGTCCGCCTGAGCGACCCGCTCGACTACGGCTCGCTGGCCGAGGGCGTCGAGGCGTGGGGCTTCCGCCACCTGCAGGAGCGCCGCGAGCTGCTGGACCGCGCCCAGGTCGCGACGCTGTGGTTCGAGCACGAGTTCGCCCCGGTCGTCGAGCTGCTGCGCGACGCGGGACTGATCACGCCGGGGCACGAGGCCGACGGCTACCACCGGCTGGCCTGCGAGCGCTACAACCTCACGCTGACCCACGACTGGAGCGACGAGGTCGTCGCCGAGCTGCGGCGCGCGACGGGCCATCGCCGCCAGCCGCGGGTGTGAGGCGCCTCAGCCGCCGCGGGTGAGCGTCTCCCCGCTGGCCGGGTCGAAGAGGTGCAGCTTCGACGTGTCCAGCCACAACCGCGCGCGCTGGCCGCGGGCGACGTCGGAGTCCGCGTTGAGCCGCGCGACGACCTGCTGGCCGTCGGCGCCGGGGACGTCGGCAGCGCCGGCGTCCGCCGCCAGCTCGGTGATCTGGTCGGAGGTCGCGCCCTCGCCCTCGTAGGCGAAGTAGGCGTAGATCTCCGAGCCCATCGACTCGACCAGGTCGATCGTCGCCTCGAACTCGTGGCCGCCGTCGTGGTGGGCGCGATCGACCAGCGTCGCGTCCTCGAAGTCCTCCGGTCGCACGCCGGCGATGACCTCGCGCGCCTGGCCCGCCGGGCCGCCGGAGTCCTCCAGGCGCCGGCGCAGCTCGTCGGAGAGCTGGACCTCGCCGAGCGGCAGGTGGACGCGGTCGCCGTCGATCCGCGCCGGGAAGAAGTTCATCGCCGGCGAGCCGATGAAGCCGGCGACGAACAGGTTGACCGGGTTGTCGTAGAGCTCCTTGGGGGTGCCGACCTGCTGCAGCTCGCCGAGCCGCATCACCGCGACGCGGTCGCCGAGCGTCATCGCCTCCGTCTGGTCGTGGGTGACGTAGACGGTGGTCGTCCCCAGCCGCGACTGGATGCGCGAGACCTCCGTGCGCATCTGGACGCGCAGCTTGGCGTCCAGGTTCGACAGCGGCTCGTCCATGAGGAACGCCTTGGGGTCGCGGACGATCGCGCGCCCCATCGCGACCCGCTGGCGCTGGCCGCCCGACAGGTTGGCGGGCTTGCGGTCCAGCTGGGACTCGAGGTCCAGGACCTTGGCCGCCTCGGTCACCTTGCGGTCGATCTCGGCCTTGTCGACGCCCGCGAGCTTCAGCGCGAAGCCCATGTTCTCGCGCACCGTCATGTGCGGGTACAGCGCGTAGTTCTGGAAGACCATCGCGATGTCGCGGTCCTTGGGCGCCAGGTCGTTGACGACCTGGCCGCCGATGCGCAGCTCGCCCTCGCTGATGTCCTCCAGGCCGGCGACCATCCGCAGCGCGGTCGACTTCCCGCACCCCGACGGGCCGACGAGGATGAGGAACTCGCCGTCGGCGATCTCCAGGTCCATGTGCTTGACGGCCTCCGTGCCGTCGGGATAGCGCTTGGTGACGCCGTCCAGGACGATCTCCGCCATCGGGCTTTGCCTCCTATCCCTTCACAGCGCCCGCGGTCAGGCCCGCCACGATCCGGCGCTGGAAGATCAGGACGAGGATGATGATCGGGATGGTCACGACCACCGCCGCCGCGGCGATCGAGCCGTAGGGCGCGCTGAACTGCGACGCCCCGGGGAACTGCGCCAGCGCCGCCGGCACCGTCTGGGCGGCCGAGGTCGACGTCAGCGACGTCGCGAAGACGAAGTCGTTCCAGCAGAAGATGAAGACGAGGATCGAGGTCGTGGCCACCCCCGGCGCGGCGAGCGGCACGATGACCTTCGTGAACGCCTGCAGCGGCGTGGCGCCGTCGACCTGCGCCGCCTGCTCGAGCTCCCACGGGATCTCGCGGAAGAACGTCGTCAGCGTGTAGATCGCCAGCGGCAGCGCGAAGCTGAGATACGGGATGATGAGGCCCGGCCAGGTGTCGAACAGGCCGAGGTTGCGCCACATGTTGTAGAGCGGGCCGACGATCGAGATCGGCGGGAACATCGCGATCATGAGCGCCGAGCCGAGGATGAGCGGCTTGCCGGGGAAGTTCAGGCGCGCGATCGCGTAGGCGGCCATCGCGGCGATCACGACCGCGATGACGGTGGCGATGGCCGCGATCCCGAACGAGTTGCGCAGCGCCGCCGTGAAGATGTCCTGGTCGAAGATGTTCTCGTAGTTGTCCAGCGAGAACGTCGCGGGGATGAAGCGCCCGTCGGTGACCTGTCCGGGCGTCTTCAGCGACAGCAGGACGATCCACAGCACCGGGAACAGCGCGAACAGCAGCACGACCGCGTCGGCCGCCGCCCATCCGAAGATCCGTCGCGTCTGGGGCTGCATCTCAGCGCTCCCCCGGACGGCTCGTGCCGAGCACGCGGATGAAGATGAACGCGATGATCATCACGCAGAGGAAGATGAGCACCGAGACCGCCGACCCGAGCCCCAGGTTCAATCGGTTCAGCAGCTGGTTGTAGCCGAGGATCGACACCGTCTCGATCTTCGGGTTGGTCCCGTTCTGGCCGATGATGAACGCGGTGTCGAAGATGCGGAACGCGTCGAGCGTGCGGAACAGCAGCGCGACGAGGATCGCCGGCTTCATGAGCGGGATCGTGATCTTCCAGAACCGCTGCCAGGCGCTGGCGCCGTCGACCTTGGCGGCCTCGTGCAGCTCGTCGGGCACGAGCGCGAGCCCGGCCAACAGCAGCAGCGCCATGAACGGCGTGGTCTTCCAGACCTCGGCCATGATCACGACCGCGAAGCTCGAGACCGGGTGGCCCTGGTCGACGGGATCGAAGGTCCAGCCGAACAGGTGCGGCACGAAGCCGCCCGACGGCAGCGACCACGCCAGCAGCCAAGCGTAGGCGGCGACGACCGTGACGATGCCGTACGGGATCAGCGAGGCGGTGCGCACCAGCCCCCGCCCGAAGAGCGCGCGGTGCATGACGAGCGCCAGCAGCATGCCGAGGACGAGCTCGAGGCTGACGGAGACGGCCATGATGATCATCGTGCGACCGAAGTCGCTCCACCACAGGCCCGAGCTGAGCACGGTGATGTAGTTGTCGAGCCCGACCCAGGCGCGATCGTCGGGGAAGCGCAGGTCGGCGCGCAGCAGCGACAGGAAGAACGCGTAGACGATCGGATACGCGGTGACCGCGATCATCACGATCACCGCGGGCGCGCACAGCATCCAGCCGAGCCTGCGCTCGGCCTTCGCGCGCTCCGACAGGCGCGCGCGGCGCGGACGACGGGTGGCGACGTCGCCGGGCGCGGCGGTGGTGGCCATCAGAGCAGCCCCTTGGAGTCGAGCGCGTCGCCGACGCGCGTCCGCAGGACCGGGACGTCACGGGCCGGCTGGATCCCCGACGCCGGCGACAGCGTCTTGTAGATCGCCAGCGAGACGTCGGCGTACAGCGGGGTCTTGGGCCGCACGGCGGCGTCCTGGAGCTGGCGGCGGATCATCGGCGCGAACGGGTACTGCTCGAGGAACTTGGGGTCGTCGTAGAGCGCCGACAGCGTCGGCGGCAGGCCGCCGGCGATCGCGAAGTCGCGCTGGTTCTCGGCGTCGCGCATGCAGGTCGCGGCCGCGAACGCCTCCTCGGGATGCTTCGTGTAGCCCCCCACGCCCCAGTTGAAGCCGCCGATCGGCGCCTTCTGGCCGGCGGTCCCCGGCTTCACGCCCGGGTAGGGCGCCCAGCCGATCTGCTTGAAGAGCTCGGGGTTGTTCGTCTTCGCGCTCGGGAAGATGAACGGGTAGTTGATCTGGAACGCGGCCTGCCCGGTCTCGAACGCGAGCCGGTTCTGATCCTCCTTCTGGCTGGACATCGACGGGTCCGCGGCCTTGGAGCGCCCGAGCTTGGCCATGATGCGCAGCGCGTCGGTCGTCGGCCCGGTGGGCAGCGCGACGCGGTCGGGCCCGGCGAGGATCTGGCCGCCGGCGGACTGGATCAGCGAGTTGAACCACACCGTCGTGCCCTCGTACTGGGCGCCCTGGATCTCGATGCGGCCCGCCTTGGGCAGCTTCGCCGCGGTGTCGATGAGGTCGTCCCAGGTCTGCGGCGGGTCGGAGACCAGGTCCTTGCGGTACCACAGCAACTGCGTGTTGGAGTTCGCCGGCGCCGCATACAGCCGGCCCTGGTAGGTCGCGGTCTCCAGCGGTCCGGCGAGCGTGCCGCGACGGATCTGCGCCGCGAACTGGGCCGGCCAGGCCTTGATCCACCCGGCCTCCGCGAACTCGGCGGTCCAGATGACGTCCATCGACATGATGTCGATCGACGAGTCCTTGGCGGCCAGGCGGCGGACGAGCTGCTGGCGCTGGGTGTCGGCGTCGTTGCCGAGCGCGTTGAACTTGATCGCGTAGCGGCCCTCGGACTGCTGCGTGCACCGCTTGGCGGCGTTCTCGAACGAGCCGCCAGGCTCCTTGTACGCCCAGAAGTTCAGGGTGACGGGCCCCCCGTCGTCACTCCCCCCGCAGCCCGCGACGGCGGCGGCGAGGACGGCGACGACGAAGAGCTGGAGACCGATGCGACGCACGACATGCTCGGGCGTACCCGTGTGCCGGTTGCCACAAACGAAGCGGGCAAGTCCCGCTACGGCGGATCAGGCGAGCGCCTTGGCGGCCTGGCGCTGCGCGCTGGGGCGCACGACGTCCCAGGCCAGCCCGGTCTTCTCCATCGCGCGGATGACCCAGGCCGACGGGTCGATCTGCCGGCGATGCATGCCGTGGAAGGCCACGGTCGGGAACGCGTGGTGGTTGTTGTGCCACGCCTCGCCGAAGGAGAACGGCGCCAGCCAGGCGAGGTTGCGCGACTCGTCGCCCGTCTCGTAGTCGCGCCGGCCGAAGAAGTGACACAGCGAGTTGATCGAGAAGGTCACGTGGTGGACGACGAACATCCGCACGAGGCCGCCCCACAGCAGGCCGGTGAGCGCGGCGTCGAGGGTGCCGCCGAGGACGTACCCCAGGCCCATCGGGACGAGCAGGCCCACGATCGCCCACAGGATGAAGGTCCGGTTGACGAACGACACGACGGGGTCCTTCATCAGGTCGGGCGCGTAGCGCGTCTTCAGGCCGCGCTGGGTGTGGATGAACAGCCAGCCGACGTGGGCGTGCAGCAGGCCGCGCAGCGCGCCCTTGATGCCGTGGCCGTGGTCGACGTGCGGGCTGTGCGGATCGCCCGGCTGGTCGGAGTAGACGTGGTGCTTGCGATGGTCGGCCACCCACGAGATGACCGGGCCCTCGATCGCGGCGGAGCCGAGGATCGCGAACGTCGCGCGCACCGGCGCGTTGGTCTTGAAGCTGCGGTGCGTGAACAGCCGGTGGAAGCCGACCGTGACGCCGAGCCCGGTGATGACGTACATGAACGCGAAGATCGCGACGTCGCGCCAGTGCAGCCACCCGCCCCACGCCTGCCAGGCGACGACGAACAGCGAGACGATCGGCAGGCCGGTGACGATGCCCGTGACGATCCGATCCCGGGTCTCGTTGTGCACCGGCTGGACGTCGTCCGCGATCGCGGACGACGTCGAGCCGGGTGGCGTCAAAGCGCCTGGACGTTGACGGCCTTCGGCCCCTTGGGCCCGTCCTCGGACTCGTAGGAGACGCGCGCGCCCTCGGGCAGCGAGCGGAAGCCGTCGGAGACGATGCCGCTGTAGTGGACGAACAGGTCCTTGCCCGGCTCATCCGGGCTGATGAAGCCGAAGCCCTTGTCGTCGTTGAACCACTTCACGGTTCCGGTTGCCATGGGTCCTCCACGGTCGTGTGCTGCGATCGCGGAGAGACTCTGCGCGGCGCTGGCACGGCTGTTCGCCGGGTTCCGCCCGGCCTTTCGCGCGGAAAGGTAGCCCAAATCACGGACGCGTGCGGAGTTTTTTCTGTGTTCGGGCTCGTCGGCGTGGTCGAGCGCACGCCACGAAGCCCTCCCCGGGGCGCAGGATCCGGTCCGCCATCGGGCGGCCGTGGGTGTGCAGCAGGACCTCGCCGGCAGGGGGCTCCGGCGCCTCACGAGCACCGACGTTGACCGCGACCAGATGGTCGCCGCGCCGCAGGACGACCACCGCGTCGGAACGGTCCTCGACCTCCAGCCCCGGCCCGAGCTCGCGGCGCAGCGCGATCAGGTCGCGGTACAGCGCCAGCGTCGAGCCGCGGTCGGCCGCCTGCTCGGCGACGCTGCCGCCGGCCGGGCGGACCACCGCCGTCCACGGCTCGCCGGCCGTGAAGCCACCGTGCGGGCCGCCGTCCCAGGCCATGGGGTGGCGGTGGACGTCGCGGCCCGCACGGTCGTCGGGTGGGACGCGGCCCGGCCCGTCGGCCATCCCGAGCTCGTCGCCCTGGAAGACGAACGCCATGCCGGGCAGCGTCAACAGCAGCAGCGCCGCGGTGCGGACGTTGGCCGGCCCGACCCGGTTGGGCAGGCGCGGGTGGTCGTGGTTGGAGAGGACCCATGCGCTGCGGGGCGGGGCGCCGGCGATCGCCGCGCGCAGCGCGTCGGCGCGCCAGTCGGCATGCATGAGCTCGAAGCAGAAGCAGCGGTCGAGGTGCTCGAGATACGGGGCCATCCGGGCCGACGGCAGGTAGGCCTCCCCCACCAGCAGCGCGTCGCCCGCGGCCGCGCGCAACGCGGCAAGCGGGGCGCCGACGTCGGGCTGGTCGCGCGAGCGCAGCGGCCGCAGCCGCGCGGCCTCGGGGTGCTCCGGCAGCGGCGGCGGGGCGGTCGCCGGTGGATCGTCGCGCAGCTGCGCGTCCTTGAGCAGGCGGTCGACGGCGTCGACGCGGAAGCCGTCCACACCGCGGGCCAGCCAGAACCGCATCGCGTCGCCGATCGCCGCGGCCACCGCGGGGTTGCGCCAGTCGAGATCGGGCTGCTGCGGGGAGAACGAGTGCAGGTACCACCCGCGGCCGTGCGGATCGGGCGACCAGGCGGGACCGCCGAACGCGGCGATCCAGTTGTTGGGCGGGCCGTCAACCGGCGACCAGAGGTAGCGGTCGGGATGCTCGCCGAACCACGGGTGCTCGATCGACGTGTGGCAGGGCACGAGGTCCAGCAGCAGGCGCAGCCCGCGTGCGTGCGCGCCGGCCACGAGCGCGTCGAGGTCGGCCAGCGTCCCGAAGCGCGGATCGACGGCCGTGTAGTCGGCGACGTCGTAGCCGCCGTCGGCTCGCGGCGAGGGATGGATCGGCGACAGCCACAGCGCGTCGGCGCCGAGGTCGCGGATGTGGTCGAGGCGGGCGAGGACGCCTCGCAGGTCGCCCTCGCCGTCGCCGTCGGCGTCCTGGAAAGAGCGCGGGTAGACCTGGTAGACGACCGCGTCGTCGGCCCAGCCCGCGCTCGGCGTCACGTCGCCAGCGAGACCGCGGTGCCGCTCACGAAGCCGTCGGACGCGGCGATCTCGGCCACGATCTGCTCCGGCACCGGGCCGTCGGTGGTGACGACCATCACCGCGGCCTTGGACTCCTTCTCCTCCGGGTCGAGGCCGACTGCCGCGGAGACGATGTTCACCCCGTGCTCGCCGAAGCAGGTGCCGACGCGGCCGATCATGCCGGGCTGGTCCATGTACCGGAAGAACGCCAGGTGCGGCTGCAGCTCGAGGTTGAAGCGCTGGCCCATCGCCTCGAGCAGGTGCGGACGGTCACGGCGGCCCAGCAGCGTGCCGACGACGCGCGTGCCGTTCACCGTGACGCGCACCAGGTCGGTGAAGTCGCGCGCCGTGGTCCGCTTGGTCTCGGTCACGTCGATGCCGCGCTGCTCGGCGATCGCCGGCGCGTTGACGACGTTGACGTCGTCCTCGACGTGGCCCTCCAGCGAGCCCATGAGCACCGCGGTGCCGAGCGGGCGCGTGTCGCGCTCGGCGACGTGGCCGAGGAACTCGACCTCGATCGACCCCAGCCCGCCGGCCAGCGCGACCGCGATGCGGCCGAGGTGGCGGCAGAGCGGCAGGAACGGGCCGAGCACCTCGAGGTCCTCCGCGGCGACGGCCGGCACGTTGACCGCGGTCGTCACGCTGCCGCCGGTGAGCGCCGCGATGACCTGCTCGGCGGCCTGGTAGCCGGCGCGGTCGGTCGCCTCCGCGGTCGAGGCGCCGAGGTGCGGCGTGACGATGACGTTGGGATAGCCGAAGAGCGGGTGCTCGGTGATCGGCTCGGCGCGGAACACGTCGAGCGCCGCGCCGGCGACCTTGCCGCTGTCCAGCGCGTCCTTGAGCGCCGCGTCGTCGACCAGCGGGCCGCGGGCGACGTTGAGCACCCGCACGCCGTCCTTCATCTTCGCGAAGGCGGTGGCGTCGAGCCAGTTCTCGGTCTCGGGCGTCTTGGGCAGGTGGATCGTGATGAAGTCCGCCTGCGCGTAGACGTCGTCGGAGCTCTCGGCCTTCTCGACGCCGAGCTCGCGGTAGCGCTCGGGGCCGACGAACGGGTCGTAGGCCACGACGCGCATGCCGAAGCCCTGCGCGCGCTGGGCCACGAGCTGCCCGATGCGCCCGAAGCCGAGCACGCCGAGCGTCTTGTCCATCAGCTCCACGCCGGAGAACTTGGAGCGCTCCCACGCGCCGCCGACGAGGCTCGCGTGCGCCTGGGGCACGTTGCGGGCCAGCGCCAGCAGCAGCGCGAGCGTGTGCTCGGCGGCGGTGACGACGTTGGACTGCGGCGCGTTGGCCACGACGATGCCGCGCTTGGTGGCGGCGGGGACGTCGACGTTGTCGACGCCGACACCGGCGCGGCCGATCGCCTTGAGGTTGGTCGCCCGCTCGAGGACGTCGGCGGTCACCTGGGTGGCCGAGCGGATGATGAGGCCGTCGTAGTCGGCGATGTGGTCGAGGTGCTCGGCCCCGAGGTCGACCTCGAAGTGCTCGCGCAGCAGCGCGACGCCGGAGTCGCCGATCTTCTCCGCGACGAGGACGCGCATCAGATCCGCTCCACGACGTAGTCGATGCACGCGGTGAGCGCCTGCACGTCGCTGGGCTCGATCGCCGGGAACATCCCGATGCGCAGCTGGTTGCGGCCGAGCTTGCGGTACGGCTCGGTGTCGACGATGCCGTTGGCGCGCAGGGCGGCTGCGATCGCGGCGGCGTCGATCGCGTCGTCGAAGTCGATCGTGCCGACGACGAGCGAGCGCTTCGCGGGATCGGCCACGAACGGCGTCGTGTACGAGGTCCGCTCGGCCCAGCCGTACAGGTGGCTCGAGGACTCCGTCGTGCGCTGCACGCACCAGTCCAGGCCGCCGTGGCCGTTCATCCAGTCCAGCTGCTCGGCCAGCAGGATGAGCGTCGCGACCGCCGGCGTGTTGTACGTCTGGTCCTTGCGGGAGTTGTCCAGCGCGGTGGTGAGCGAGAGGAACTCGGGGATCCAGCGCTCGGAGGCGCCGAGCTCCTCGATGCGCGCGATGGCGGCGGGGCTGAGGACCGCCAGCCACAGCCCGCCATCGGCGGCGAAGCACTTCTGCGGCGCGAAGTAGTAGACGTCGGCCTGGGCGGGATCGAGCGGCAGGCCGCCGGCGCCCGAGGTCGCGTCGATCAGCACGAGGCCGTCGCCGACGCGCTGCACCGGCACCATGACGCCAGTCGAGGTCTCGTTGTGGGCCCACGCGACGACGTCGGCGGAGGCGTCCGCCGTCGGCGCGGGCGCGTCGCCGGGCTCGGTCGAGACGACGATCGAGTCGGCCAGGAACGGCGCCGCGCCCGTCGCCTTGGCGAACTTCGCGGAGAACTCGCCGTAGGTCAGGTGCAGCGCGCGCTCGCGCACGAGGCCGAAGGTCGCCGCGTCCCAGAAGGCCGTGGTGCCGCCGTTGCCGAGCGCGACCTCGTAGCCGTCGGGCAGGGAGAAGAGCTCGCTCAGGCCGGCGCGGATACGGCCGACGAGCGACCGGATCGGCTGCTGGCGATGGGAGGTGCCCATGAGGCCCGCGTCCTTGCCGCTGACGGCGGCGAGCTGCTCGGGGCGGACCTTGGACGGGCCGCAGCCGAAGCGGCCGTCGGCCGGGCGCAGGTCGGCGGGGATCTCGATGGCGGTGGCGTTCACGGTCATGGCAGGCGGATCCGGGGCGAGGGACGACGATCGGATGCCCAGGCGAGCGGCGACGCTGCTACGTCGCCGCTTCCCGGTGGTGATCCACCCGAACGCCAGTCACGGCGACCGGGTGGAGTCTAGCGGCGCTTGGAGCTAGAACTCGGTCTGGATCCAGTCCATGTGGGCGCGCAGCTCCTTGCCCGTGGACTCGACCTGCGACTTGGCCTGCTCCTCGCGCATGCGCAGGAAGTTCTCCTGCCCGGCGCGGTTCTCGGCGATCCACTCGCGGGCGAACTCGCCCGACTGGATCTCCTGCAGGATCTTGCGCATGTTCGCGCGCGTCTCGTCGGTGATGACCCGCTTGCCGCGGGTGTAGTCGCCGTACTCGGCCGTGTTGGAGATCGAGTAGCGCATCCCCGCCAGGCCCTTCTCGTACATCAGGTCGACGATGAGCTTCAGCTCGTGCAGGCACTCGAAGTACGCCATCTCCGGGGCATAGCCCGCCTCGACGAGCGTCTCGAACCCGGCCTGGACCAGCTCCGACGCGCCGCCGCACAGCACGGCCTGCTCGCCGAACAGATCGGTCTCGGTCTCGTCCTTGAACGTCGTCTCGATGACGCCGCCGCGGGTGCAGCCGATGCCGCGCGCGTAGGCGAGCGCGAGCGCCTTGGCGTTGCCGGTCGCGTCCTGGTGGATGGCGATGAGGCCCGGCACGCCCGAGCCCTCGACGTACTGGCGACGGACGAGGTGGCCGGGGCCCTTCGGCGCGGCCAGGGCGACGTCGACGCCCGCCGGCGGCTCGACCTCGCCGTAGTGGACCGAGAAGCCGTGGCCGAACATGAGCAGGTTGCCCGGGGCGATCCCGTCGCGGACCTCCGCCTCGTAGATCGCGCGGTGCTTCTCGTCGGGGACGAGCAGCATGACGATGTCGCCGCGGCTGGCGGCATCGGCGACACCGAGGACCTCAAGCCCGTGGTCGCGGGCCTCCTGCACGGACTTGGAGTCCTCGCGCAGACCGACGACGACCTGTACACCGCTGTCCTTCAGGTTCAGCGCGTGGGCGTGACCCTGCGAGCCGAAGCCGATGATCGCGACGGTCTTGCCGTCGAGGAGGGAGAGATCCGCGTCGTCGTCGTAGTACATAGGAGCACGGACCCTAGTGGGTCGGGTCGTGAGGTTCGGCCGGACAGGGCGTTCGGCGGCGCCGTCAGGCAAGGACGCAGACCCGAAGGAATCCCTCTGGGATTTCGAGTGGTCGAGGACGCCGCCTGGCGGTGATCGACGAGCGTCATGTCCGGTCGAACCTTGCGACCCGACCCACAGGTGGGTCGGGAGCGCTGGTCAGGCCTCCGCGCGGGCCACGTGGGCGGCCGCGGGCACCGCGAGCACGCCGTCGGGCCGCGCGTAGGCCGCGACGTGCGCCTGGGCCGCCTCCATGAGCTCGTCGCGACCGGCGGGATCGAGGTCGCGCAGCACCTGGTGAAGGCTCGGCGACATGTCGATCTGCGTGTCCCACCAGGCGTCGGCGTCCGGATAGTCGAGCGTGAACGTCACGGTGTCGAGCACGACGTCGGCGAAGCCGGCGTCGGCCAGGCGCTCGCCGATCGCCGCGCGGTCGCGCCACGCGAACGGGCCCGGCGCGTCCGGGTCGACCTCCATGAGCCCGCGGGCGGCGAGCTCGCGGCCGGCCGACCACGGGTTCGCCTCCGGCGCGTCCCAGACCGCGAGCGCCAGCGCCCCGCCGGGCCGCAGGACGCGCCGGATCTCGCGCAGCGCCGCGTCGGGGTCGGCGAGCAGCATGAGGCCCCAGCGGCACGCGACGCCGTCGACCGACGCGGCGTCGCGGTCGATCCACTCGGCCTCCATCGCCTGCGCCTCGACCACGTCGGCCAGCCCCCGCGCCTCGGCCCGCTCGCGGGCGACCGCGACCATCGCCTCGGCGCCGTCGGTGATCAGCACGCGGCCGCGTGGACGGACGAGCTCGGCGAGCAGGAGGCCGACGTCGCCCGGCCCGCCGGCAAGCTCGAGCAGCGTCTGGCCCGGCTGCGGCGCGAGCGCCTCGACGAGCCACTCGCTCACCGGCCGCGTCTGGCGGTCCCACCAGTCGCGCTGGTGGCCCCAGCCCTCGGCGGCGCGCTCCCACGCCTCGCGGGTGCGCTGGCGGTACGCGGTGGGATCTTCTCGCATGGCGCTCAGCCTCTCACAGCGCGCGCCGCAGCAGCTTGCCGGCGCTCGTGCGCGGCAGCTCGGCCGCGAAGGCGATCGTCTTGGGCACCTTGTACGCGGCCAGCCGCCGCGCCGCGTGCTCGCGCAGCTCGTCCTCCGTGGCGCTGGCCGCCGGGCGCAGGACGACCGTGGCGACGATCGCCTCCCCCCACTGCGGATCAGGCCGGCTGTGGACGGCCGCCTCGGCGACGGCCGGATGCTCCGCGAGGACCGCCTCGACCTCCGACGGCGCCACGTTCTCGCCGCCGGTGATGATCGTGTCGGCCTTGCGCCCGAGGATCTCGAGGTGGCCGCGCTCGTCGAGGCGGCCGAGGTCGCCGGTGCGATGCGGTCCACCGCCGCTGACCGTCGGCCCGGAGACCACGATCTCGTGGTCGGGCGCGATGTCGACGGTCGTGCAGAACAGCGGCACGCCGCCGGTCGCCACCTGCGAGCAGGCCTCGGTCATGCCGTACGTCGGCGTGACCGGCACGCCGGCCTCGCGCGCGCGCTCGAGCAGCGCGGGCGGGATCGCGGCGCCGCCGAGCAGCACGGTGCGCAGCCGCGGCGGGCGGCGCAGGCCGGCGTCGAGCAGGCGGGTGAGCGTCGTCGGCACGAGGCTCACGAGCGTCGCGCCACCATGCAGCGCGGCCAGCGCCCGCTCGGTGTCCCAGCGCTCGAGGACGTGCGCGGTCGTCGCGTAGATCGCGCTGCGCACCACGACGCTCAGCCCGCCGACGTGGCTGAGCGGCAGCGGGCACAGCCAGCGCTCGGCGGGATCGAGGCCGAGCGCGACGGCCGAGCCCAGCGCGCTCCACAGCCAGTTGCCGAACGTCAGCTCGACCGGCTTGGGCACGCCGGTCGACCCGCTCGTGTGGATGATCGCCGCCGGGGCGCCGAGGTCGTGCATCGAGCGCAGCGGCCACGGCGGCGCGGTCTCGTCCAGCGGCTCCTCGGCCACCAGCCGGCAGCGGCGCTCGACGTGCGCGCGCTCGTCCGGCCCGAGGCGCAGGTCGACCGGCACCGCGACCGCGCCCAGCCCCCAGACCGCGTGCAGCGCGACGACGAACGCCGGCCCCGGCTCCAGCGCGATGGCGACGAGATCGCCTGGGCGGGCGCCGCGACGGGCCAGGTCGCCCGCGCCGCCCGATGCGCGGGCGCGCAGTTGCGCGTAGGTGCAGCCCGGCAGCGCCGCGCGCCCGGGTCGCGTCCGCGCCGCGCGCTCCAGCCACGCCTCGACGAGCATCGCCGCGAAGATAGCCTCCCACCCATGTCAGTGACCTGGACCTCGGCCGGTGAGTACGAGGACATCAAGTACGAGCTGAGCGGAGACGGGATCGCGAAGATCACGATCGACCGTCCCGAGGTCCGCAACGCGTTCCGGCCCCAGACGATCATCGAGCTCTCCGACGCGCTCGAGCGTGCGCGGGAGGACACGTCCGTCGGCGTCATCGTCCTGACCGGCGAGGGGCCGCTGGCGTTCTGCTCGGGCGGCGACCAGCGCGTGCGCGGGGACACCGGCTACCTGACCGAGCCCGGCAAGCCGTCGGCCGTCGGGCGCTTCCACGTCACCGACCTGCACATCCAGATCCGCCGGCTGCCCAAGCCGGTCGTCGCGATGGTCGCGGGCTACGCCGTCGGCGGCGGCCACGTGCTGCATCTGGTCTGCGATCTGACGATCGCGGCCGACAACGCGCGCTTCGGCCAGACCGGGCCGCGGGTCGGGTCGTTCGACGGCGGCTTCGGCGCCGGCCTGCTGGCCAACCTCGTCGGGCCCAAGAAGGCCAAGGAGATCTGGTTCCTCTGCCGTCAGTACGACGCCCAGCAGGCGCTCGACATGGGGCTCGTCAACACGGTCGTGCCACTCGACCGGCTCGAGGAGGAGACCGTCCAGTGGTGCCGTGAGATGCTCGCGATGTCGCCGTTCGCCCTGCGGTTGCTGAAGGCGTCGTTCAACGCCGCCGAGGACGGGCTGTCGGGCATCCAGCAGCTCGCCCACGACGCCAACCTCCTCTTCTACGGCTCGGCCGAGGCGCAGGAGGGGCGCGAGGCCTACAAGGCCAAGCGCACGCCCGACTTCTCGCAGTTCCCGCGCCGGCCGTGAGGATCTGGCTGATGGCAGCGCGGCCGCGGACGTTGCCCGCGGCCCTGGCGCCGGTCCTGGTCGGCACCGCGCTGGCCATCGAGCACGGGGACTTCGACGTGCTCGTCTTCCTGGCCGCGCTCCTGGGCGCGCTGTTCATCCAGGTCGGCACGAACCTCTCCAACGACTACTCCGACGCGCGACGCGGCGCCGACACCGAGGACCGCCTCGGTCCGGTGCGGGTGACCGCCGGCGGCCTGGTGCCGCCGCGCCAGGTGCTCATCGCCACCTACGTCACGTTCGGCCTGGCGGTGCTGTGCGGCGTGTACCTGATCGTCGTGGCCGGGTGGGTGCTGCTGCTCATCGGCGCCGCGTCGATCCTCGCCGGGATCCTCTACACCGGTGGCCCGCGGCCGTACGGGTACGAGGGGCTCGGCGAGCTGTTCGTCTTCCTGTTCTTCGGAGTCGTCGCGGTGACCGGCTCCTACTACGTGCAGGTCGAGTCGCTCGCGTGGGCGCCATTCGTCGCGTCGGTGCCGGTCGGCCTGCTCGCGGCGGCGATCCTCGTCGTCAACAACGTGCGCGACATCGACACCGATCGTCGCGCCGGCAAGCGCACGCTGGCGGTCCGGCTGGGCCGCGAGCGCACGCGGGTGCTCTTCGTCGCGCTGCTCGTCGTCGCGTACGCGATGCTCGTGCCGCTGGCGATCGGGCTGTCGCCCTGGGTGCTGCTCGCGCTGGCCAGCGTGCCGATCGCCGTGCGGCTGGTGGGCATCGTGCGCACGCGGGTCGACGGCCCGTCGCTGAACGAGGCGCTGGCCGGGACCGGGATGCTCCAGCTGGCGTTCTGCCTCCTGCTGAGCGCCGGGGTGCTGCTGTCGTGACGCCATGCGGCTGACCGTCCGCACGCGGGTCCTCCAGCTGCGCGAGCCGCTGCGCACCGCGTGGGGCGAGCTGCGCGAGCGGCCGCTGGTCGAGATCGAGATCGAGGACGCCGAGGGGCTGGTCGGCCGCGGCGAGGCCGCGCCGCTGGAGCCCTACGACGGCGTGCCGCTCGACGCGGTCCTCGCCGCGCTGCGCGCCTACGGACCGATCATCGCCGGGGGCGACGGCGTCCGCGGCGACCGGCTCTACGACGCGTGCCGCGCGGTCGCCGACCTCCCCCAGGCGCTCGCCGCGCTCGACCTGGCGCTGTGGGATCTGGCCGGCCGGCGGACGGGGCGACCGGTCTGCGCGCTGCTGACCGACGCGCCGCTCGGCGCCGTGGCGGTCAACGCGACGATCGGCGCGGTCGACCGGGCGCGGGCCTCGGCGGCCGCGGCACGAGCGGCCGCGGCTGGGTACGCGTGCGTGAAGCTGAAGGTCGGCGTCGGCGACGACGCGGGCCGGGTCGCCGCGGTCCGAGCGGCCGCCGGGCCGGCGATGGCGCTGCGGCTGGACGCCAACGGCGCCTGGGACGTCGAGCAGGCGGTGCGGACGATCGAGGCGCTGGCGCCGGCGGGGCTGGAGCTCGTCGAGGAGCCGGTCCACGGCATCGACGCGATGCGCGCCGTGCGGGAGCGCACCGCGGTGCGGGTCGCGCTGGACGAGACGGCGGCCCTCCCGGGCGCGCTGGCCGCCGGCGTCGCCGACGCGGTCTGCCTGAAGGTGTCGCGCGCCGGCGGGATCTCGTCGCTGCTCGGGCAGGCCGCGCTCGTCCGCGCCGGCGGCGCGGAGCCGTACCTGGCCTCGACCTACGACGGCCCGCGCGGGATCGCCGGCGCCCTCCACGCGGCCGCCGCGCTGCGGGTCGGGCTGCCGTGCGGGCTGGCGACGCTCGACGCGTTCGCCGACGAGGAGCTGGCGCGGACGCTGCCGGTGGTCGACGGGGCGATCGCGGTGCCGCAGGGGCCGGGGCTCGGGGTGTAGGCCGGGCCGGCGCGGCCCACGGGCCCGACCGTGCGTCAGTCCGCGCCGACCGCGGCCACGGCTGCCCTCGCCGGGACCGGCGCCACGGCGCGCAGCGTGCAGCTGCGCCGCGCGGCCACCAGGGCGGCGACCGCGCCGGCGACGCCGGAGGCGGCGAACGACGCGTCGACGCCGACCCCGCTGATCAGGATCCCCCCGACCGCGCCGCCGATCGCGATGCCGGCGAAGATCCCGCTGCCCAGCCAGGTAAAGGCCTCGGTGACCGTGCCGTGCTCGGCGACGACGCCGACGAGCGAGTACAGGACGGCGAACATCGGCGCCGCGATCGCCCCCGACGCGGCGAGCACGATCGCCAGCGTCCACAGGTTCGGCATCAGCGCGAGCAGGCCGCCGCCCAGGCCGGTGATCGCGACGAGCAGGACGAGCGTCCGCGGCGGATCGACCGGCGCGCCGCGGCGCGCGGAGACCAGGCCGGCGAGGAGACTCGGCACCGACCAGATCGCCAGCAGGATGCCGAGCGCGGCCGGATGGCCGTCGTGGTCGGCCGCCGCCGCCAGCGAGACCTCGATCGCCCCGAAGAGCGCGCCGAGGCCGGCGGCGACGATGAGCAGCGTCCGGATCCCCGGGGAGGCGATCGCCCCGCCGGCGGGCCGCGCACCGTGGTGCGCGGGCACGTCGCGCGACTCCGGCGCGGAGGCGAACGCGAGCGTGCCGGCGAGCAGCGCGGCACCGGCGGCGACCAGGCCGGCGGCCGGCGAGAACGCGGCCAGCGCGGTGACGAAGACCAACGGTCCGGCCATGAACGAGATCTCCTGCAGCGCCGCGTCCATCGCCAGCGCGCCGTGGCGGGCGTCGTCGTCGGGCAGGATGCGGCCGAAGAGGGCGCGCAGGCACGGGGCGACCGGCGGCTGCACCACGCCGGTCACGAGCGCCAGCGGCAGCAGCGCGATCGGGGAGACGCCGTGCGGCAGGAGGCCGGCGACGACGATCGCCGCCGAGGCGACCGTCGCCGTGAACGTGAGCACGCCGGTCTGGCCGCGACGGTCGATCAGGCGACCGAGCAGCGGCGCGCCGACGGCGAGGCCGACCGCGAGCGTGGCCGAGACGATGCCGGCCAGCGCGAACGAGCCGCCGAGGTCGCGGACGCGCAGGATGAAGAGCAGGCCGACCGCGGCCTCCGGCGTGCGGGCGACCATCGACAGCCCGAGCAGCCGGGCGACGCCGGGCGCGCGCAAGGGTGAGCGGATGGGTGCGGCAGCGGTCGACATCGAAGTGATGATGCCATCATAACAAATTGTCCGCGCAACGATTTCCGCCGCTGGGTCGGCCGCCGCGCCGGATCAGTCCAGGCGGTCGCCGATCGCCTCGTCGAGCAGCGAGATCGCGGTCTCGAGGTCGACCAGCTCGTAGCGCAGCGCCGGCGTCAGGCCGTCCACGACCGTGTTGAAGTAGAGCGCGGCGCGGGCCGCGTCGACGTCCTCGCGCACGTCCCCCTCGTCACGGGCCTCGACGACGAGCTCCTCGAGCCGGGCGATCCAGGCGCGCTCGCGGTCGGTGACCGCCTGGCGCAGCGTCTCGGCGATGAACGCATGGGTCCACAGCTCCTGCCACAGCCGCCAGCTCTGCGCGACGACCGGATCGCCGGCGTCGTCGAGGCAGGCGATGAGGTGGATCCGCAGCCGCTCCCGCGCGCTGGACGCCGCGGCGGCGCGCTCGTCGATCGCGGCCATCGCGAGCTCGTCGGCGCGCACGAACGCGGCCAGCACCAGCTCCTCGCGGGAGCGGAAGTGCGTCGAGACGAGCGGCTGCGAGACGCCGGCCTCGTCGGCGACGTCGCGGACCCGGAACCCGCCGACGCCCCGCGCGACGATCGCGCGGGCGGCAGCGTCGACGATCTCGGTCCGGCGCTCCTCGGCGCTCATCCGCTGGCTCATCGGGGGCAGGAGCTTAGGCGCTACCGCCCCAGCGAGCGGCGCAGCGCCAGCACGCGGCGGGCCGACGCGGCGGCCTCGGCGCGGTCCAGGCGGCCCGCGCGCAGGGCGCGGACGAGGCCGTCGGCGGCCCGGACGCCGGTTGCGTAGTCCTGCGCGAAGAGCGGCAGGTCCACGCCGGCCGCGGCGGCGAACCAGGCGAGCTGGGCCGACGTGCCGAAGCGCGCGACGGCGGGGGTCTGGAGGTCGTCGGTGATCGACACGCCGGCGAAGCCGAGGCGGTCGCGCAACTCGGTCGTGGCCCAGCGGCGACTGAAGGCGGCCGGTCGCGGGTCGCGGCTCGGGTATACCGCCGTCGAGAGCATCACGAGCTTCACCGCCGCCGGCGGGTCGCGGTACGGATGGAGGTCGACGCGACGCAGCTGCGCCAGCGACGTGCGGATGCGGGCGGGCGCATCGTCGGTGTTGACCGTCGCGGCGCCCAAGCCCGGGAAGTGCTTGTAGGTGGCCGCGACGTTCGCCTCCCCCAGCCCGCGGGCGAACGCGGCGGCGCGCGCCGCGACCCGCGTCGGGTCGCGGCCATAGGTGCGCCCCTCGCGCTCGAGCGCCGCGCCGGGACGGGCGACGTCGACGACCGGCGCGAGGTCGACGTTGGCGCCGACCGAGCGCAGGTTGCGTCCGGCGCCGCGACCGGCCGCCCGTGCCGCGGCGACGGTCGGCGTGCGCCCGGCGCCACCCTCCGGCGCGCCGGGCAGACGACGCACCGGTCCGCCCTCCTGGTCGACGAGCACGAGCAGCGGCGCGTCGAGGCCGCGCGGGCGGCGGAGGCGCTGGAGCGCGGCGACCGTCGCCCGCAGGCGCGCGGGCGAGCCGACGTTGCGACCGAACAGGATCACGCCGGCGGCCTCGCCGCGACGGATGCGCCGCCGCAGGTCGGGCGGCGGCTGGGTACCGGCGTAGGCGAACACCATCCGCTGGCCGATGAGCTGGCGGTCGGTCAGGGGCGGCGCGAGGACGGCACGAGCGCGTGCGACCGGCCCCGCGACGTCGGCCGGCGACGCGCCGAGCGCCGTCGCGAGCACGAGAAGCAGCGCGGTGAGCATGCCGCGCTACGTGCGGCGGCCACCCGGCCGCCGGCGCCGGACCGCGCCCGAGTCGTGCACGCCGCGAGCGTACCGGGACCCGGCCGCTCTGGCCGCTCACCCTGTTCTGTCAAACGGATGGATCGACGTACGCGCGGGCGTAGAGCGCGACGTGGAGGGTGAGCAGCTGGTCGGCGTCGGAGAGGTCGGCGCCGAGGAGCTGCTCGATGCGGGTCAGGCGGTGGTAGAGCGCCTGGCGGTTGAGGTGCAGCGCGCGGGCCGTCTCCGCCTTGCGACCACCGTTGGCCAGCAGCGCCTGCAGCGTCGGGAGCAGGACGAGCTTGCGCTGGCGGTCGTGCTCCAGCAACGGGCCCAGCACGCGCTCGACGAAGGCCGCCAGCTCGGTGTCCTCCCGCCGGCTCCACAGCAGCCGCCGCAGCTCCAGCCTGGCGACGTCGTGCCATGACCGCTCGGGCAGCCCGACCGCGCTGGCGGCGCTTTCCTCGGCCAGGCGCAGCTCGGCGCCGCACGCCTCGAGCGCCGTGGCCCGGCCCGCGGCGATCGTCACGGTGCCCCCGAGCCGCCGTTGCAGGGCGGTGCGAAGCGCGGTCGCGGCCGCGTCGGCGGCGCCGTCGCGCTGCTCGGCGTCACGCAGGCACACGAGGGCGAGCACGCTCGAGCTCGTCGCGCGCCGGCCGACGATCGCCGCCAGAGCGCGATCGGCCAGCAGCTGGCGGACGTCGCGCAGGGCCATCGACCACTCCCCAGGCGCCGCGGCGATCCCCGCACGGACGTCCGCGGCGACCGGCAGCACCCGCTCCGGCGCCGCATCGAGCCCCGCGGCGAGCGCGGTCCGAGCGACCGCCTCGGGAGCGACCCGCCCGTCGGCGAGGTTCGCCAGGAAGGAGCCGCGCTCGCGGCCGACCAGCTCCTCCTCCTGGCGCGCGCGCAGCAGCGCGAGGGCGACGATGTCGGCGGCGTAGTCGAGCGCGACGGCGGCCAACGCGTCGAACGGCCGATGGAGGTCGGCGACGAGCAGCCGCCCCGCGGCCTGGTGGGAGCCCATCCGCACCGCGGTGGCCTGGACGCCGGGCGGCTCGACGGCGGTGCGCGCCGCATCCCAGACGTCGAGCGGGTCGAGGTCGAAGTCGGGTGGCAGCGCGTGGGAGAGCAGCCGCCCGCCCTGGCCTTCGAGGAAGACCGGGGCGCGCAGCGTCGCCGCCAGCGCCGAGAGCACCTCGGGGATGCCCTCGCCGTCGAGCATCAGCCCCGTGAGGCGGCGCTGGATCTGCTCGCCGCGCCGCAGCAGCGCGTAGTGCGAGGAGACGATCTCGGTGTGGATCGCCTCGGTGACCGAGACGAACGCGATCTCGCGCCGCAGCGCGACGAGCGGCAGCTCGGTGCGCCGGGCGGCGTCGACGACCGCGGTCGGCAGCTGCGGGAACGTCGTGCCGAGCTCGATGACGAGCGCCGCGATGTCCTGCGCCGCGAGCCGCTCGACGTAGCGCCGCTGCTCGGCCTTGCGCGTGCCGATCCCCATGCCGGTGGTCAGCAGCATCTCGCCGCCGATGAGCACCGAGGCGATGTCGGCGATCTCCCCCGCGTGGACCCAGCGGATCGGTCGGTCGAGCTGGTCGTGGCCGGCGAGCACCTGCGGCATGCCGCGCCGCAGCACCGGGAGGCCGAGCGCGTGACGGACGGTGATGTTGGCCACCGTCCGCGTGTCCGGCATCGTCTCCGGGAGCATGTCCGGAGTCATCGCGCTCTTCTCCTCGCCTGTCACCGATGCAACCCGTCGCGGCCTCGTCCCCGGCACTGGACGTGGCGTCGCAGGTACCGAGCGGGACCGCCCCGCAGTCGCGCGTCGAGGGTAGCTTGGCGCGCATGCGCCCCTGGTCCGACGCCGCGCCCACCGCCGCCGATCGCGCCCGCTACGCCGACGCCGAGCCGCGCCCGTTCTGGACGACCGCGCTGCCCGCTCGCGACGCGCATCCGGCGCTGGCCGGCACGACCGAGGCGGACCTCTGCATCGTCGGCGGCGGGTTCACGGGGCTGTGGGCGGCGCTCGCGGCCAAGGAGGACGATCCGGCCCGCGACGTCGTGGTGCTCGAGGCCGAGCGGGTCGCCCACGGCGCGAGCGGCCGCAACGGCGGCTTCGCGGTCGCCTCGCTCACCCATGGCCTGTCGAACGGGCTCGCGCGCTTCGCGGATGAGATGGACGCGCTCGAGCGGATCGGGCTGGCGTCCTTCGCCGATCTCGTCGCCGACGTGGAGCGCTACGGGATCGACTGCGACCTGCGGCTGACCGGCGAGCTGTCGGTCGCGCTGGAGGCGCACGAGGAGGCGTGGCTGGCCGAGGAGGCCGAGCTGCTGGGCCGCTTCGGCCATGACGTCGAGCTGCTCGACGGCGAGGCGATGCGCCGCGAGGTCGCCTCCCCCACCTATCGCGGCGGGCTCTGGGATCGCACCGGGGCGGGGATCGCCGATCCCGCGCGACTCGCCGAGGGGCTGCGCGCGGCCGCGGTCGCGCGCGGCGTGCGCGTCCACGAGCACACCGCCGCGGTCGCGCTGCGCGAGCCCGACGACGACCGCGGCGTCGAGGTCCTGACCGCCGCCGGGCGCGTGCGGGCCCGCCGGGTCCTGCTGGCCACCAGCGCGTTCCCGCCGCTGCTGCGCCGGATCCGGGCCTACGTGGCGCCGGTCTACGACTACGTGCTCGTGACCGAGCCGCTGAGCGCCGCCCAGCGCGCGGCGATCGGCTGGGAGCGCCGCCAGGGCATCGGCGACCTGGGCAACCAGTTCCACTACTACCGCCTGACCGCCGACGACCGGATCCTGTTCGGCGGCTACGACGCGGTCTACCGCTACGGCGGCCCGGTCGGCCCACGCCACGACGAGCACGACGCGACCTTCGCCCGCCTCTCCCAGCACTTCGCCGCGACCTTCCCGCAGCTCGAAGACCTCCGCTTCAGCCACCGCTGGGGCGGCGCGATCGACACCTGCTCGCGCTTCAGCGTCTTCTTCGGCACCGCGCACCGCGGCCAGGTCGCCTATGCGGTCGGCTACACCGGCCTCGGCGTGGCCGCGACCCGCTTCGGCGCCCGCGTCGCCCTCGACCTGCTCGACGGCCGCCAGACCGAGGCGACGCGACTGCGCTACGTGCGCAGCAAGCCGGTGCCGTTCCCGCCCGAGCCGCTGCGCTCGGCGGTCATCCAGCTCACGCGCAATCGCCTGGCCGCGGCCGACCGCGACGGCGGCCGGCGCGGCCTGTGGCTGCGCACGCTGGACCGGCTCGGACTGGGATTCGACAGCTAAGCCGCCGTGCCGACGCCCATGAACGCGCCCGCGTCCGCGAGCACCTCGCCCAGCCGATCGACGATCTCGTCGAGCACGGCGGCGTCGGCGATGAGCGGCGGGGCGATCTGCAGGACCGAGTCGCCGCGATCGTCGCAGCGGGCGATGAGTCCGGCCTCGCGCAGCCGCGCGGGCAGGAAGCCCCGCAACAGGCGGTCGCGCTCGGGCAGGTCGAACGTCCCGTTGCCCTCGTCGCGGACGAGCTCCATGGCCCAGAAGTAGCCGCGGCCGCGCACGTCGCCGACGATCGGCAGCTCGCGCAGCGTCGCCAGCCGCTGCGCCAGATGCGCTTCGTGCGCGCGCACGTTCTCCAGCACGCCGTCGCGCTCGAAGATCTCGATGCTGCGCAGCGCGACGGCAGCGCAGATCGGGTGGCCGCCGAACGTGACGCCGTGGCGCAGCACGCCGCCGGAGCCGTGCACGGTCTCCGCCACGCGGTCGCCGACGAGCACCGCCCCCATCGGGGCGTACGCCGACGTGAGGCCCTTCGCCGTGGTGGCGATGTCGGGCACGACGCCCTCACGCTCGATCCCCAGCCACTCGCCGAGCCGCCCGAACCCACAGATGACCTCGTCGGCGACGAGCAGCGCACCGACCTCGTCGGCGATCGCCCGCAACCCCGCCCAGTAACCCGGCGGCGCGACGAGGCAGCCGCCGGCGTTCTGGACCGGCTCGGCGATGATCACGGCGACCTCATCGCGTCCGGCCGCGTCGATCGCCTCGCGCAGCTCGGCCAGCAAGCGGGCGCAGAACGCCTCGGGGTCGTCGCCGTCGGGCGCGCGGAAGGCGTTCGTGTTCGAGACGTGGGTGACGTCGATCGCGGGCGCGCCGAACGGCTCCTTGAACCCGGGGACGCCGGTGAACGACAGCGCCCCGAGCGTCACGCCGTGGTAGGCGTTGCGCCGGGCGATCGCCTTCAGCCGCTGCGGCTGGCCGATCGCCACGAAGTGCTCGCGGGCGAGCTTCCACATCGCCTCGACCGCCTCCGACCCGCCCGAGGTGAAGAACACGTGGTTGAGGTCGCCCGGCATGATCGCCGCGAGCTTGTCGGCCAGCTCGATCGCCGGCGGGTGCGCCGTCGCCCAGTTCGTGTTGAACGCGAGCGTCTGCATCTGCGCCGCGACGGCCTGGGTCATCTCCTCGCCGTAGGAGTAGCCGAGCTGGGCGCAGAACAGGCTCGACAGCGCGTCGACGTAGCGACGGCCGCGGGTGTCGAAGACGTACGGGCCCTCGCCGCGCTCCAGCACGAGCAGCTCGGCGTCGTCGCCGTAGGCGGCGGCGTGGTTGGTGAAGTGCAGGAGCAGGTGCTCGCGCGCGGCCTCCTGCAGCGCGTCCGCCCTCATGCCCACCGCTCCGTGACGACCTTCTTGCGCGTGTAGAACTCGACCGCGTCGTGTCCGTTGGCGTGCAGGTCGCCGTCGATGGAGTCCTTCCAGCCGCTGAACGGGAACCACGCGACCGGCGCCGCGACGCCGATGTTCACGCCGACCATCCCGGCCTCCACGCGGTAGCGGTACTCGCGGGCCGCGCCGCCCGACTCGGTGAAGATCACCGATGCGTTGCCGTAGCGCGACGCGTTGACGATCTCCAGCGCACCGGCGAGGTCGTCGGCACGCACGAGCGACAGCACTGGGCCGAAGAGCTCCTCACGCAGGACGCGGTGGTCGGCGGGGACGTCGTCGAGGATCGTCGGGGCGAGGTTGGCGCCGCCGGGACCGGCGTCGCCGCGCCCGTCCAGCGCGATCGTGATGCCGTCGGCCGCGGCGGCCGCGATCTCGCCGACCAGGCGCTCGCGAGACTCCGCCGAGACGACGGGACACACGTCGGTGCGCGGGTCCATCCCGTCGCCGGTGACCAGCTGCGCCGCCGCCTGGACGAGCTGGTCGCGCGCGCGGTCCTGCTCGTCGCGCGTGCCGACGAGCACGGCGACCGAGCCGGCCAGGCAGCGCTGGCCCGCCGCGCCGAAGGCCGAGCCCATCACGCCGCCGACCATGAGCTTCGGGTCGGCGTCCGGCATGATCACCATCGCGTTCTTGGCGCCGCCGAGCGCCTGCACGCGCTTGCCGCTGGCGGCGCCGCGGGTCATGACGTGGCGGGCGGTCGCGGCGCTGCCGACGAACGAGATCGCGTCGATCCCCGGGTGGTCGAGCAGCGCGTTGACGACGTCCTGCGCACCGTGGACGAGGTTCACGAGCCCCGCGGGGATCTGCTCGATCCCGGCGATCAGCTCCATGATCCGCACCGAGGTGAGCGGGTCGCGCTCGGACGGCTTGAGCACGAAGGCGTTGCCGGTCGCCAGCGCGTAGGGCAAGAACCACAGGGGGATCATCGCCGGGAAGTTGAACGGGGTGATCGCGCCGATCACCCCGACCGGCTGGCGGATCAGCGAGACGTCGACGCCGGTGGCGACGCCCTCGAGGTGCTCCCCCTTGAGGAGGTGCGGCATCCCGCAAGCCGCCTCGACGGACTCGATGCCGCGGCCGACCTCGGCGGCGGCGTCGTCGAGCGTCTTGCCCATGTCACGGGTGACCAGCTCGGCCAGCTCGCCGCGGTGGGCATCGAGCACGTCCCGCAGGCGGAAGATCGCCCGGGCGCGGACGAGCGGCGAGGTCTCGCGCCAGCCGGCCTGCGCGGCGCGCGCCGCGGCGACCGCCGCGTCCACGTCGGCGGCGGTGCCCAGCGGGACGTGGGCGAGCAGCTCGCCGGTGGCGGGGTTGCGGTCCTCGATGGCCTCGTCGCCCGTCGACGCGCGCCAGGCACCTCCGATGAAGTGCTGGAGCGTGCGGGCCTGGGTCGCGGTCTCGGTCATGGACACAGCGTGGCGCGCGGCGGCGCGTGCCGCCAGCGCCAGAGCGTCCAACGATCGCTCCCCGAGGCCGACGGCCTGTGTGGCGGCGTCCTAGAGGTCCGCGTCCCGGTACACGACCTCGCCGTCGACGACGGTGAGGCGGACCGGGTTCTGCGGCAGGTCGTCGGCGTCGCAGGCGACCGGATCGGTGGCGAAGACGGTCAGGTCCGCCCACGCGCCGGGTCGGATGACGCCCTGGACGTCGTCGTGGCCGACGGTGCGAGCCGGCCAGGTCGTGTAGCCGTGCAGCGCGTCGAGCGCCGAGATCGCCTGGTCGTCGTAGGGCGCACGGTCGCGCAGGCCCGGGGGCCGCCGCAGCCGCGCCGCGGCCATGCCCTCGCGCGGATCGAAGCGGGCGACCGGCCAGTCCGAGCCCAGCGTCAGCATGGCGCCGGACGCCAGCAGCGAGCGGATCGGGAACGCGCGGTCGCAGCGCTCCGGGCCCAGGCGCCGCGACCAGTTGTCGCTGCGATCGGGCGCCAGCCACATCATGTGCTGGGCCTGCATCGACGCCACGACCCGCTGGGCGGCGAAGCGCGGCAGGTCCTGCGGCTGCAGCGTCTCGATGTGCTCGACGCGATGGAACCCGCGGATCGGCCGGGCCACCGTGGCGTACGCGTCCAGCGCCTCCCGCACGCCCCGATCCCCGGTCGCGTGCGTGACGCACTGGAAGCCGTGGTCGGCGAAGAACGCGACCGCCTCGCGGTAGCGCGCCGGGTCCTCCCAGAACGGCGCGACGCCGGCGCCTTCGCCGTCGGGCTCCGACAGCCACCCCGTGCCGGAGTCGATCACGCCGTCGATGAAGAGCTTCGCGACGCCCGCCCGCCACCGGCGCCCATGCGCGTCGCGGTGCGCCGCGAAGCGCGCCCAGTCCCCGGGCTCCATGTCGGGCTGGATCCAGTACGGCGTCAGGAGACGGATCGCCAGGTCGCCGTTGGCCTCCAGCTCGCGCAGGAGGTCCAGCGTGCTCAGGTCGCCGTCCATCACGTGGAAGTCCATGAACCGGATCAGCGCCGGCGCGCCGCCGGCCGCTTCCGCGATCAGCGAGCCGTGGATGCCGGCGTGCTCGAACGCGTTGTAGTCCAGGCCCCAGCCGAGGATCCACTCCCCCGGCTGGCAGCGGGCGCGCTCCGCGGCGATGCCCGCGCGGATCTCCGCCAGCGTGCGGGCGTCCGTGAGATCGACGCCGCCGGCGGCCAGCTTGGACGGCAGCGGATGCGCGTGGCTGTCGACGATCTCCGGCACGACCGCGGCGCCGCGCAGGTCGATCGTCTCCGTCGACGCACCGCGGACGCCGCCGGCCGCTGCGGATCGAGCGTCCGGACGGCGCCGTCGACGAGGACGAGATCGACGGAGCTCATGCCGTCAAGTCGGCGGCCATCTCGCGGAAGCAGGCGACGTAGGCGTCGATGGCCTCGTCGGTGTGGGCCACCGACAGCGTCCACTCCTCCTCGCGGCCGGGCGTCATGAAGATCCCGCGGTTGACGTTGTAGAGCCAGGCGAGGTCGCACAGCGCGGCGTCCTGGTTGGCCTTGAACGTCTCGTAGTCCACGATCGGGACCGGCGAGAACGTCACGCAGCCCTTGGAGCCGACCCCGACCGCGTAGCCGGGCAGGCCGAACTCCTCGATGACCGCCTCGCAGCCACCGACGATCCGGTCGTTGAGGCGATCGAGGTGGGCGTAGGCGTCGGGCGTGAGGACCTCCAGCAGCGACGCGCGCGCCGCGGCCATGCCGAGCGGGTTCCCGTTGTACGTGCCGACCTGGTAGACGGTGCCGTCCTCGACGACCGCGGCGACCTCCTCGGTCATCCCGATCGCGCCGGTCGGCAGGCCGCCGCCCAGCGACTTGGCCAGCGTGACCATGTCGGGATCGACGCCGAAGCGCTCGACCGCGCCGCCGGCGGCGATGCACATGCCGGTCTTGACCTCGTCGAAGATGAGGATCACGCCGTGGCGGCGGGTGAGGTCGCGGACCGCCTCGAGGTAGCCGGGCTGCGGGAGCACGACCCCGAGGTTCATCATCGCCGCCTCCATGATCACGCAGGCCGGCTTGCGGCCCTCGCGATCGAGCTCGACGATCCGCCGCTCCATCGACTCGGCGTCGTTGAAGTGGACGGCGAAGACGTGGTCGACGGTCGACTGCGGGATGCCGCCGCCGTAGGGCAGCGAGACCGGGGCGTCGTGCGGACCGATCCGGTCGTACTCGACCCCGATCGAGACCATCACCGTGTCGTGGTGGCCGTGGTAGGAGCCGAAGATCTTCAGCACGTCGTCGCGGCCGGTCAGCGCGCGGGCGATGCGGATCGCGTCCATCGTCGACTCCGAGCCGGAGTTCGTGTAGCGCCACTTCGGCAGGCGGAAGCGGCGGGCGAGCTCCTCGGCGACGACGATCGCGTCCTCGGTCGGCGCGGCGAAGTGGGTGCCCTGGCCGTAGCGCTCCCGGACTGCCCGACCGATCGCCGGGTGGGCATGGCCCTGGACCATCGAGCCGAAGCCGTTGTGGAAGTCCCACAGCTCGTTGCCGTCCACATCCCACACGCGCGGGCCGTCGCCCCGCTCGAGGTACAGCGGCCACGGGTCGCGCGCCTGGTAGGAGGACGCGACGCCGCCCGACAGCGCGATCCGCGCACGGTCGTAGAGACGGCCTGAGCCGGCGGTCTGCTCGTCGAGGCGGGCGGCCTCCCGCGCGGTCAGCTCGGCGATCCGCTCGCGGGAGAGGGTGACGGTGTCGGTGGGACTCATACGGGCATTCTTCCAAGCTTTTGAACGGGATTCTATGAGCTTTCCAGGTTGACCATCACGTGCTTGACCCGCGTGTACTCCTCCAGCGCGTACGCGGAGAGGTCCTTGCCGTAGCCGGACTCGCCGAAACCGCCGTGGGGCATCTCCGACAGGAACGGAAGGTGGTCGTTGACCCACACGCAGCCGAAGTCCAGCTCGCGCATCGCGCGCATCGCCCGGGTCACGTCGCTGGTCCAGATCGACGCGGCCAGGCCGTAGACGCTGTCGTTGGCCCACGCGATCGCCTGCTCGGCGTCGGCAGCGCGCTGGACGGACACGACCGGCCCGAACACCTCGCGCTGGACGATCTCGCTGTCCTGCGCCGGGCCCGCGACGACGGTCGGCTCGACGAAGAAGCCGCGCGCGCCGGTCGCCCGGCCGCCGGTGAGGACCTCGGCGCCGCCGGCGGCCGCGCGCTGCACGAACCCGAGCACGCGCTCGCGCTGGGCGGCCGAGATCACCGGGCCGAGCTCGATCGCGTCGGAGCTTGCGGGCTCGCCGACGACGAGCGACGCGGCCGCGGGCACGAGCGCCTCCAGGAGGCCGTCGTACACGCCCGGTGTCGCGATCACCCGGCAGGCCGCGGTGCAGTCCTGGCCCGCGTTGCAGAACGACGAGACCCGCAGGTTGGCGACCACCGCCTCGACGTCGGCGTCGTCGAGCACGACGACCGGGGCCTTGCCGCCGAGCTCGAGGTGGACGCGGGCGAGCGTGTCGGCGGCCGCGCGGGCGATCGCCTTCCCCGTGCCGACCGAGCCGGTCAAGGAGACCAGGCGCACCGCCGGGTCGCGCACGATCCCCGCGCCGACGGGGTCACCGTGTCCGGTGACGACGTTGAGCACGCCGGGCGGCAGCACGTCGAGCGCCAGCTCGGCGAGACGGATCGTGGTCAGCGGCGTCAGCTCCGACGGCTTGAGGACGATCGCGTTGCCGGCGGCCAGCGCCGGCGCGATCTTCCACACCGCCATCGCGAGCGGGTAGTTCCAGGGCGTGATCTGGCCCACGACGCCGATCGGCTCGCGCCGGATCAGCGAGGTGTAGCCCTCCGCGTACTCGCCGGCCGCCTTGCCCTCCAGGACACGGGCCGCACCGGCGAAGAAGCGCAGGTGGTCCGAGCAGAGCGGGATCTCGTCGGCGGCGGCCGGCCGTGGCTTGCCGGCGTTGCGGGACTCCAGCGCGGCCAGCTCGTCGCCGTGGGCGTCGACGAGATCGGCCAGGGCGAGCAGCGCCTGCGCCCGCGTGGCCGGCGTGGCGCGCCCCCAGCCGGGCGCGGCGGCCTGCGCGGCGGCGATCGCTCGGTGGGCGTCGTCGAGGTCGCCGCGCGGGACCTGCCCGATCGGCTCCTCGGTGGCCGGATCGATCACCGGCTCCAGGGCCCCGCCGACGGAGGCGACGACCTCGCCTCCCACGACGTTGCCGTACGTGACCTGCTCGGTGGCGCTCATGCGCGCATCCTCGCGCGATTCGAACGCCGTTCGAACGCGACAGCCCGTCGCGGTCCGGGCCCGAGGAGCACACGAGTGGTCCAGGCCGACCAGGAGCGTGCCCGCGATGACGGCATCGAGCATCCTCCCGGCGCGCCGCCCGCGTGCGATCGCCGGGCTCGTGCTCGGGATCACGACCGTGCTGGGGCTGGCGCACGGCGTCTCCGCGAACGTCGCGGGTCAGCGCCCGCCGGGCGACGAGGCGTCCAACGCACGGGCGACCGCGCCCGGCGCCTCGAGCGGCAGCGCGTGGCCGGCGTCCGCGACCACGACGACCTTCGCCCAGGGCATGGCCTCGTGCATGCGCCGGGCGATCGCACGGAACTTCTCGTCGCGCCCGCCGACGAGGATCGTCACGGGCAGGTTGAGGCTCGGCAAGCGACCCCACACCGGCTCCATCGCGCCGGTGCCGAAGCCGCGCAGCGACGCGGCCAGGCCCCCCGGCTGCTGGCGCAGCCGCTGGTCGCGCGCCGCCGCGCGGACGTCCTCGGGCTGACCGTCCCACAACGACAGGGCGCCCCACCGCTCGGTGAACGCCTCGATCCCGTCGCGCTCGATCTCGTCGGCGAGCGCCTCGTCGTCGGCGCGGCGGCGCGCGGCCTCCTCGGGGTCGTCGAGGCCGGCGGTGGCGGAGATGAGCGTGAGCCGGCGGACGCGGCCCGGTGCGGCCAACGCGACCTGCAGCGCGAGCCGGCCACCCATCGAGTAGCCGGCCAACGCGAAGCGCTGGGGCGCATGGGCGAGCACGTCGGCGACGAGCGCGGCGGTGTCGGCCGTCGCGCTCGTCCCGTTGGCGCCGTGACCGAGGAGGTCGGGCGCGTGGGTCTCGAGGCCGGGGTCGCGCGTGGCCAGCGCGGCGCGCACCCCGTCCCAGGCCGCGCCGGTCTGGGCGAAGCCGTGCAGCAGGACGAGTGGATCCCCCATGCGTGCATCCTCGCGCGTACAGTCATCTGCCGCGTCGTGACCCCGACCTCCGACACCTACCTCCTCCTGCGCGCGCTCGTCGACGAGCTCGTGCGCTGCGGCGTCACCGACGCCGTCACGTCGCCGGGATCGCGCTCCACGCCGCTCGTGCTGACGCTGGCCCGCGACGGGCGGCTGCGCTGCCACTCGCACGTCGACGAGCGCGCCGCGGGGTTCTTCGCCGTGGGCGCCGCGAAGGCGACAGCGCGGCCGGTCGTCGTGACGTGCACGTCGGGCACCGCGGCGGCCGAGTACCTGCCGGCGGTCATCGAGGCGCACGAGGCCGGCGTGCCGCTGATCGTGCTGACCGCCGACCGGCCGCCGGAGCTGCGCGACACCGGCGCCGGGCAGACGATCGACCAGGTCAAGCTCTATGGCTCGGCCGTGCGCTGGTTCGTCGACCTGGGGCTGCACGAGGCCACGCCGGCGCGGCTGCGCTGGGCGCGGGCGCTGGGCTGCCGGATCGCGTGGGCTGCCACGGGCGGCGCCGGCCGGCCCGGACCGGTGCACGTCAACGTCCCGCTGCGCGAGCCGCTCGTGCTCGACGCACCGCTCCCGGCCGATCCGCTCCCGGGTCGATCGGGCGGGCGGCCGTGGCTGGCCCGGCCGGCGGCGGCGCCCGCGTCGAGCGCCGGCACGCTGGCCGCGGCGATCGCCGATCACGCGCGGCCGGTCGTGGTGGCGGGCCGCGTGGAGCGCGATCCGCAGCTGCCCGCCGCGATCGCCGCCTTCGCGGCCGCGGCGGGCGCGCCGGTGCTCGCCGACACCTTGTCGGGCGCCCGGCGCGGCCCGCACGCGATCGCCCACTACGACGCGCTGCTGCGCGACGAGGCGATCGCGGCCGCGCTCGCACCGGACGTGGTGATCCGCGTCGGCGACCTGCCGACGTCCAAGCCGCTGCGCGCCTGGCTGCACGGCCTCGGCGACGCCGTCCCCCAGCTCGCCTTCGAGCCCGAGGCGGTCTGGCACGACCCCGACGGTGCGCTCCACGCGGTGCTCCCGGGCGCCCCGGGGCCGAGCCTCGCGATCGCAGCCGAGCTGCTGGCGGACGGAGCCGGGGCGAACGCGCCCGGCGGTCGGGCGCCAGCGGACGCGGCCGATCCGCCCGGCGCGGCGACGGCGCAGCCGCGCGGGCCCGGCGGTCGGGCGCCAGCGGACGCGACTGATCCGCCCGACGCGGCGACGGCCGAGCCACGCGGCGTCGACGACGCGCGCGCGGCGTGGCCGGCCCGCTGGCGGGCCGCCGATGCCGCGGCCGCCGACGCGATCGACGCGACGATCGGCGACGACGCGCTCAACGAGCCGCTCGTCGCGCGGACCGTGGCGAGCGCGCTGCCGGGATCGCACACGCTCTTCGTCGCCTCGTCGATGCCGGTCCGCGACCTGGAGACCTTCGCCGCCGTCCGCGACGACGGCCCGCGCGTGCTGTGCAACCGCGGCGCCAACGGGATCGACGGGACGATCGCGTCGGCCCTCGGCGTCGCCGCGACAGGCGCGCCCACCTCGCTGCTCGTCGGCGACGTCGCCCTCGCCTACGACCACGCGGCGCTGCTCGCGGTGCCGCGCCATGGCCTCGCGCTGACGATCGTGCTCGTCGACAACGGCGGCGGCGGGATCTTCGACTTCCTCGCGGTCAGCGGCGAGACCGACGCGTTCGAGGAGCACGTCGCCACCCCGCCCGGCCTGGACGCCGAGCGCATCGCCGCGCTCTACGACCTCGCGTACGCACCGGTCGCCACCGCCTCGCAACTGCGCGCCGCGCTCGCCGCCGAGGCGCCCGGAGCCCGGCTCCTCCACGTCCGCACGACGCGCGACGAGAACGTCGCGCTGCACCGCCGCGTCTGGCAGGCGGTGGCCGCCGCCACGCGCCACCTGCGCTGACTTCACCCCGCCAGGCGACGTGACGTCATCGCAGGTGCATGCGGGCGCGCGGCCGCGAGGCGCACGCGCCGCCTACCGCGCGCTCACCTCGCCCGAGCCGCTGACGTGCTCGCGCACCTGCGGCCGGCCGCCGTAGTCGATGTCGCCGCTGCCCGCGACGGTGACGTCGAGCGTGTCGGCGGCGGTGACGTGGGCGTCGCCGCTGCCCGCGATGTCCACGACGGCGCGCCGGGCGGCGGCGCCGGCCAGGTCGGCGTCGCCCGAGCCCTTGATCGTGACGCGGAGGTCGTCGACCCTCCCGCCGCCGGTCACGCTGCCCGAGCCCTGGATATCCGTCGCGAAGGTCGCGCCGTCCAGGTCGCCGACGTCGAGATCGCCGGAGCCGCGGACCGCCGCCTCGCGCAGCTGGGGCGTCGTCACGGTCACGGTCGCATCGTCGTCACCGCCGAGGGTCAGCGTGTCGGACGAGTCGGTGTCGACGAGGAGCGTGTCGCCGTCGACCCGCGTCTCGACGTCGTCGATGACCTTCTCCCCCGCCCGCACGGTGAGCGTGCGCTCGGTGCCGCGACGGACCACGACGTCGGCCGATCCGACGACGTGCACGCGCTGGAAGGGCGCCACCGTGCGCGACTCGATCGTCGTCGGCCCGTCGTCGAAGCGCACGCCGCACCCGGTCACGGCCATGCCCGCCAGCAGCGCGGCGGAGGTGAGGGCGAGGGAGGTCCGCAGCATGGCCGGCACGCTACGAGCGCCCCTCGGCCCCGGGAATGCGGCCAGCTGGCGAGCGTGGGTGCGGCTGTCCGCACTGCGACGCGCGACGGGGCCCGTCTGCTCAGCCCGCCAGCACGGGCAGCAGCGCCTGGAGCTTGACCTCGGTCTCGGCCAGCTCGGCGGCCGGGTCGGAGTCCGCGACGACGCCCACCCCCGCGAAGCACCGCGCCACCGACCCGTCGAGCAGCGCGCTGCGCAGGGCAACGCAGAACTCGCCGTCCTCGCTGGCGTCCGTCCAGCCGACGGGTCCCGCGTACCACCCGCGATCCATGCCTTCCAGCGCCGGGATCAGCGGCCCGGCCACGGCGAGCGGCTCGCCGCCGACGGCGGGCGTCGGATGCAGCGCGCCGGCCAGCTCGATCGCGCTCATCGGCTCGGCCAGCTGGGCGCGGATCGGCGTCGCGAGGTGCTGGATGTTGGCGACCCGCACGACGACCGGCTCGGGCGCGGAGGTGACCCAGACGGCGTGCGGCCGCAGCGCTCGCTCGATGCGCCGCACGACGATCGCGTGCTCCTCGCGGTCCTTGTCGGAGCGCAGCAGCTGCTCGCCGAGGTGGTCGTCGACCGCGGGATCGGCGGAGCGGCGCATCGACCCGGCCAGCCCGAGCGTCGAGGCGCGCAGGCCGTCGCGGCGCAGCAGCAGCTCGGGGCTGGCGGCGATGAACGACGCGTCGCCGCGGCTGACCGCGAAGACGAAGCAGGCCGGAAAGCCCTCGCGCAGGATCCCGTGGATCGCCGGCACGTCGTGCGGCTGGGGCGCGTGGACGGCGACCTCCCGCGCGAGCACGATCTTCGCCAGCTCACCGGCTCGGATCCGTTCGACCGCCCGCGCGACGGCGGCCTCGTAGTGCTCGGGCGGCATCGTCGAGGCGACGCGGAACGTGCCGGCGGGATCGGGGTCCAGCAGCGGCAGCGGCGCCTGGCGCAGCGTGGTCAGCCGCCGATCGATGCGCGCGAGCACGTCGTCGGCGGTGTCGTCGGGCGTCGCCAGCGCCGCCAGGGTGAGGCGCACCGCGCCGTCGCGGCGGTGCAGCGCGACCTCGGGCACGTGCAGCGAGGCCGGCGGGAACGGCGCCCAGTGCGGCGCGGCGGAGCCCTGCTGCGCGAAGGAGAACCCGCCGACCGCGACCGGCCCGTGCCCGGGCGGCCCGTCCGGCGGGTCGGCGGCGGCCCGGGCGGCCAGCTCGCGCCACGCGCGGGCGACCGCGGCAAAGCGGTCCGGCCCGGTCGCACACAGCTCGCGCACGCAGCCCAGGGCCGCGAGCGCGGCGCCGCCCCGCTCGGGCTGCTCGAAGACGAACGACGGCTCCCCGCCGATCCGCGACGCGAACGCGACCGCCGCCGGATCGACGTCCTCGCCGAGCCGCACCGTGATCGCGGCCAGCGCCTCGCCGTCGCGACGCGCACGCCGCACCGCGACCGCGATCCGCCGCTCGAGCCGCTCCCGGTCGCGCGACGCGAGCGCGAAGCGGTCGGCGGGCAGCGAGGCGACGATCACGCCGTCAGACGATACGCCGGGACGCGGCGTCTCAGGTCTCGCCGCGCCCGCGCGAGATCGCGATCTCGCCCGTGCGCATCATCTCGACCAGGCCGAACGGTCGGACCATCCGCTCGAACGCCTCGATCTTGTCGGTCGTCCCCGTGACCTCGACGGTCAGCGACCGCTTCGTGACGTCGACGACCTTGCCGCGGAAGATCTCGCAGATCTGCATGACCTCCGCGCGCTGGACGCCGTCCACGGCGACCTTGAACAGCGCGAGCTCGCGCGCGACCGTCTCGGCCGGGTCGAGGTCGCGGATCTTCAGGACGTTGACCAGCTTGTGCAGCTGCTTGGTGACCTGGTCGATCGAGTGGACCGCGCCGTCCAGCGTCAGCGTGATCCGCGAGATGCGCTCGTCGTCGGTCGGGCCGACCGTCAGCGTGTCGATGTTGAAGCCGCGCCGCGCGAACAGCCCCGCGATGCGCGTCAGCACGCCGGGCTTGTTCTCGACGAGGATCGACAGCGTGTGCTTGCGCCCCGTGCGCATGCTCGCGGTCGCCTCGAGCTCCTCGAGGCTCAGCAGCTCCTTGGTCCCGGGCTCGCCCATCCCGATCACCCCACCATGTCGCGCGCCGGGGCGCCGGGCGCGATCATCGGATACACGTTCTCCTCCTGCGTGACGCGAACGTCGACGACCACCGGGCCGTCCGTCGCCAGCGCCGCCTTCATGTCGTCGACCAGCGTGCGCTTGTCGGTGAAGCGCAGGCCGGTCGCGCCGTAGGCCTCCGCGAGCTTGACGAAGTCCGGGTAGTCGCCCATCTCGACGTGCGAGTAGCGACGGTCCCAGAACAGCTCCTGCCACTGGCGGACCATGCCCAGGTAGCCGTTGTTCATGATGAACACCTTGATCGGGATGCCCTCCTGCGCGCAGGTGGCCAGCTCCTGGGCGTTCATCTGGACCCCGCCGTCGCCGGTGACGCAGACGACGGTCTGGTCGGGGCAGCCGACCTGGGCGCCGAGCGCGGCGGGCAGCCCGTAGCCCATCGTCCCGAGGCCGCCGGAGTTGATCCAGCGCCGGGGCTTGGGGAAGTCGTAGTACTGCGCCGCCCACATCTGGTGCTGGCCGACGTCGGCGACGACGATCGCCTCGCCGCCCGTCGCCTCGTACAGCGCCTGGATCATGAACTGCGGCTTGATCTCGTGGTCGGCGCTGTCCTCGTAGCGCAGCGGGTGGCGCTCGCGCCACGCGTCGATGCGCTGCCACCACTCCTCGAGGCGCGAGCGGTCGGGCTCCAGCGCCCGGTACTCGGCCACGAGCTTCGTCAGGACGTGCTTGGCGTCACCGACGATCGGGATGTGGGCGGGGACGTTCTTGGAGATCTCCGCCGGGTCGATGTCGATGTGGATGAACTTCGCCCGCGGCGCGAACTCGCTGAGCTTGCCGGTCACGCGGTCGTCGAAGCGGGCGCCGATGCAGCAGATCAGGTCGGCCTCGTCGATCGCGTAGTTGGCCGCGCGCGTGCCGTGCATGCCGAGCATCCCCAGCCACTGCGGGTCGGGCGCCGGGAAGGCGCCGAGGCCCATGAGCGTGCACGTGACCGGGAAGCGATCGGAGCGCGCGAGCGCGACGAGCTCGTCGGCCGCATTGGCGTTGACGACGCCCCCACCGGCGTAGAGCACCGGCCGGCGCGCGGCCGCCAGCGCCTTGGCCGCCTGGCGGATCTGCTTCTGGTTGCCCTCGACCGTCGGCTGGTAGCCGGGCAGGCGCACGTCGGTCACCGGCTCGTAGTCGATCTCGGCGCGCGAGAGGTCCTGCGGGATGTCGACGACGACCGGGCCCGGCCGGCCGGTGCGCGCGATGTGGAACGCCTCGTGGATCGCGCGCGGGATCTCGGTCGGGTGCTGGATCATGAAGCTGTGCTTCACGATCGGCATCGTGATGCCGAGCATGTCGGCCTCCTGGAAGCCGTCGGTGCCCAGCAGCTCGGTGCGCACCTGGCCGGTGAGGAAGACCACCGGTGTGGAGTCCATCATCGCGTCGGTGATCGCCGTCACGAGGTTCGTGGCGCCCGGTCCCGACGTGCCCAGCGCGACGCCGACCTTGCCGGTCGCGCGCGCGTAGCCCTCGGCCGCGTGGCCGCCGCCCTGCTCGTGGCGGACGAGCACGTGCTTGATGCCGGCGTCCACGAACGCGTCGTACGTGGGCAGGTTCGCCCCACCCGGGTAGCCGAATACCACCTCGACGCCTTCAGCCTTGAGGCATTCCATGATGGCATCGACCGCACGCATCCGCGACGTCCTTCCTGCTGGCTTCGCTCGGGATCAGGCCGGACGCTGGGCGACCGGCGACGACGGCTCAGTGTATCCCGGGTCGAGCTCCTGCCCGCAGCGCGTGCACAGCGCCTCGTAGAGCTTCACCCGCTTCCCGCACCGTGGGCAGCTCGTCTCGGGCTCCTCGGTGTCGAAGCGGTAGAGCAGCACCGCGATCAGCCCGATGAACGGAGGGATCAGGCAGACGACGAACCAGATGAAGAAGGACGAGCCCTTGATCCGCCCGATGATGCCCCCGGCCAGCCCGCAGCAGAGCGCGAGGACGACGAACGCGCCTCCGGCCACCGGACTCCTAGATGGTCCGCAGCGCCCAGACGACCGCGACGATCGCGGCGATCACCACGACGACGGTTGCCAGCCAGGCGATCATCCCGAGCGCGAACTTGAACAGGATCCAGATCGCGACCGCCAGGATGACGACGGCCAGGACGCGCTTCATGAACGACGGGGAGCTTTCCTCCATGGTGCGCTCATTGTAGGTGAGACCATCCACGAGGTGTTCAGGCTCCGACGTCCACGCAGAGACGCTCGTCACCGGCGCGAGCTACCCACTCGTCCTGCAGACCGCCATCCCCAACCCGACACGCCCGTCGAGCTGCACAGCATCTACGTCGGCGTCCCCGGTGCCCGACCCGCATCACCCACGCGATCGTCCCCGGGGCACGGCCGGGCCGCGCGGACCGAGCAGCGCACCGCCGCTGGCGCCGCGATCCCCGTCCTCGTTGCCCATCGGCGCTGTCTCCAAGACCATCCTCAGCGCCTGCGATCACGGTCGCGCGCGGCCGGCGCCACCTACAGCGCCTACGTCGAGCTCCGTCTCTCGTCTGACGTCGGCGACGTGTCGTAAGGGGATCCCCTCACGGCCACGAGATCCTTGGGTGGCCCGAGCCCGCGCCGATCCGAGGTCGGGCATTCAGCGCCTGGTCTCGTACCTCGCCAGGAGCACGCCGTCGGGAAACGTCCGGGTCTCCACCAGGTTCAGGTTCACCCAGTTGTCCAGGGCCGTGAAGAACGGCGTGCCGCCGCCCACCAGGACCGGGTGGGTGACGATCGCGTACTCGTCGATCAGCCCGGCCCGCATGGCCGCCGCGGCGAGGGTGGCGCCGCCGACGTCCATGGGACCGCCATCCTCGGTCTTGAGCCGGGTGATCTCGGTGACAGCGTCGCCGGTGACCAGGCGGGCGTTCCAGTCGACCGCGCTGGTCGTCGAGGAGAACACCACCTTCGGCATGTCCCGCCAGCGGCGGGCGAACTCGATCTGCGCCGGTGTGGCGCCAGGCTGCTGGTCGGCGGTCGGCCAGTGGGAGCTCATCGTCTCCCACAGTTTGCGCCCGTACAGCGCCAGGTCCGTCGCCCCCACCCGGTCGGACCACCACTGGAACAGCTCGTCGCTCGGCACGCCCCAGCCGAGGTCGTCGCCGGGCGCGGCGATGTAGCCGTCCACGCTCAGGTTCATGCCAAAGGTCAGTTTCCGCATGGCGCCAGCCTCCCGTGAGTCGGTATTCGGCGTACAGACCAACACGGCGCGGAACATTCATCGGTCAGACCACACCGAGGGCCGGTTGACCACCACGCCAAGCGGATGCTGCGCACGGAAGGGAACCCCCACCCGGCACACCCAACGCCCTGAGCAGGCACGTCGGCGCCACGCGGGCCGAGGGTGTGCCGTAAGGGTGGTTCGGTGATGCGTGCCGGTGACCGTCCGACAACCGGCACGCACTTCCGGGCGTGTCCCGGCTCAAGATCGGCTACGCCCGCGTCTCCACCGACGCCCAGGACCTCACCGCTCGACCGGCTCGCGCGCTCGCTGCCTGACGCCCGCGACATCGCCGACGACCTCACCCGCCGCAGCGTGCCCCTGAACCTCGGCGGCTCGGTCTACGACGCGACCGACCCGATCGGGCGGCTGCTGTTCAACGTGCTCGCGATGATCGCTGAGTTCGAAGCCGACCTCATACGCGCGCACACGCGAAGGCAGCTCGAAGAGCGGTTCGGCGTCACCCGATCGACGGTGTACCGCGCCGTGGAGCGCGCTGCACGAGGCAGCACAGCCACACCACTCCACCCGCCGCATCTCCCGACGTAAGCCGATCCGGGTGCTTGCCGGTGTGAGGGCTGGCAGACCCGCACGGTGGTAGACCGGCGAACGGCCCTTCAAGCCCTTCGGGCTCGCTGACGCGCCCTCCGCTGACGGTCGGGCTCCGGCCCGTCGCCGGCCCGCCGTCCGCGGGGCCATGCACAGCCCCCACACCCCCCGCGGAGCCGTCCATTCCGGCGATTCGAATATCCGCACGTCGCCAGTCACCGCCACGTGGCGCTGAGAAAGGACCCGACCGCCATGACCACCACCCTCTCCCCCACCTCGCCGCGGATCCGCACCCGCGGCGACCTCAACAAGCTCGGCCGCTACCAGACCCCCAGCGGCGAGCGCTGCTGGTCGGGCGCCTGCGCGACCACCTCACCGAGTCGCGCACCCACCGCGTGCCCACGAGCCTGGCGCTTCAAGCTCGCGGGAACCCGGGCGCAACGGCGCGCCCGTCAGTCGTAGATGCGCTTGAGGTGGTCGTGGCGTCCGTCGCCCGGACGGCGCTCGCCCTCGAGCTTCAGGCGCGCGAGGCGATAGCGGCGGATCGAGGCGCCGTCGCGGCCGCGGGAGGCGCGGGCCGGGCCGACGAGCACCAGGCGGTTGGCGGCGATGGCGGTGGTCATGCGCAGCATGATGGACTCCCGTGATCCTGCTGGCCTTCGCCCCCGGTCCAAGATTCCGGCGGGCGCGTTGGCCACAGTGTCCGGGGGTCGCCCGGCGTGCGCGTGAAGATCACGAGAACCGCGCCGCCGCCGCCAGCGCCGGGCGCTGCGCCGCGCGCAACCGCGCGCGCACCCGCCAGCGGGCGCCGGAGAACGCCAAGTTGGCGACGGTGGCGAAGCCGGCCTCGTCGGCGCGCAGCGCGAGCAGCAGGTGAGCGATCCGGTCCCCGCTGGGCAGCTCGGGCTCGCGCACCTGAACGCACCAGCAGAGCACCCGTCGGCCGCCCGTTCGCACCAGCAGGGCGCCGGCCTCCCCCACGACCCAGGTCCCGAGCCGCCCCGGCTCGACGATCAGCCCTGTGCGGGCGTGCAGCTCGCGCGCCGCGTGATCGACGAGGTCGCCGAGCATCCCGACCGAGGCCTGCTCGGCGTCGGCCGCGGCCCGCGGGCGGGGCTTGAGGACGTTGGCCCCGCGCTGGGCGTACAGCGCCGGGATCACCCACGCATGGGCGACGCAGACCAGCGCGACCGGCAGCGCGAGCGGCTCCAGCCAGACGAGCGCGATCGCGGCGAGCAGGAACGGGACGACGTGGGCGACGGTCGTCAGCGTCCAGCGCGCGTCGGCCCGGTCGAGCGAGCGCTCGTCGACGAGCGGCCGCCAGTGGACGGCCGCGCGCTCGGGGAGCGGATCGGCGGCCGCGCACCCGACGGACTGCGGCGCCGCCAGGCGGTCGGGGAGCGGCTCAGCCGCCACTGATCGGCTGGCGCAGGATGACCAGGTCGGCGTCGACCGGCAGCTCGCGGACCTGCTCGGCGCTCCGTGGACCGGTGAGCACCATCGCCAGGTAGCCGCGGTCGAGCTCCTCGCGGAACGCCTCCACCGCGCGCTCGACGGCCTCGGGGTCGTCGGCCGTCCATTCGGCCACCGTGGTGTGCCCGGTGCGGTCCATGCGGATGAGCCTCGGCATGGTTGTCCTCCCTCGCGTCGAACCTTGCCTGGATCCGTCGCCTGAATCCTACGCCCGATGAGGAGAACGATGATGCGCTTCACCATCTCACTTGCGGCCGCCGCCGCGCTCGCGGCGCTGCCCGCCGCCGCATCGGCCGCTTCGCCGCCGCGCTGCCACACCGCCGACCTGTCGGCCAAGGTCGGCGCGGTCAGCCCCGGCGCCGGCCAGCGCACCGCCACGCTGACGCTGACCAACCACTCCGGCCACACGTGCCGCACGCAGGGCTACGTGGGCCTGCAGTTGGCGTCGGCGAGCGGCAAGAAGCTCCCGACCTCGACGGTGCGCACCGGCGCCAAGGCCCCGGTCGTCACGCTCAAGCCGGACGCCAAGGCCGTCGCCTCGCTGCAGTGGGGCGTGATCGCCGGCGCCGGCGAGCCGGTCAACGGCCCGTGCGAGCCGACCCCGACCGACCTGCTCGTGATCCCGCCCGACGAGCGGACGCAGACGGCCGCCCGCTGGACGCAGGGCCCCGTCTGCCAGCAGGGGCGCTTCGTCGTCGGCCCCCTGAGGAAGGCCTAGGACCATGGACGTCACCATCCGCCACAGCCCGAGCTTCGCCGTCGCCCGCTGCGCCCTGGCGGGCGGCGAGGCGATGAAGGCCGAGTCGGGCGCCATGATGGCCACCTCGCACGGGGTCGAGGTCGAGGCCAAGATGCAGGGCGGCCTGCTCAAGGGCCTCAAGCGCAGCGTCCTGGGCGGCGAGTCGCTGTTCATGACGACGTTCACCGCGCCCTCCCCGGGCGGCTGGGTGGACTGCGCCGCCCGGCTCCCGGGCGATCTCATCGTGCTCGAGCCCGGCCCCGACGGGCTGAACCTCTCGCGCGGGTCGTACCTGTGCTCGGCGGGCGGGGTCGACATCGACACCAAGTGGGGCGGTCTGAAGAACCTCGCCGGCGGCGAGGGCGGGTTCCTCGTCCACGCCACCGGGCAGGGCGCCGTCGTCGTCTCCTGCTTCGGCGCGCTGGAGACGGTGGAGCTCGCCGCCGGCGCGTCGATGGTCGTCGACTCCGGCCACCTCGTCGCCTTCGACCCGTCGGTCGCCTACACGACGCGCAAGGTGGCCAGCGGGATGATGAACACGCTCAAGAGCGGCGAGGGGCTCGTCATGGAGTTCACGGGCCCCGGCCGGATCTACACGCAGACCCGCAGCCCGGGCGAGCTGATCACCTGGCTGACGACGGTGCTGCCGTTCTCGCGGTCGTAGCCCGCGGCGCGCGCGAGCGGCGCGGGCTCGCGGCTCAGAGCCCGAGCTGCTCGCGCACCAGGCGCGTGACCTCGCCGCCGTCGGCGCGGCCCTTCGTCGCCTTCATGACGTGGCCGATGATCGGGCCGATCGCCTTCATGTTGCCGGCCTTGATCTTCTCGGCGACGTCGGGGTTGGCGGCGATCGCCTCGGAGACCGCGGCGGCCAGCTCGTCGCCCCCGCCGATCGCGCCCAAGCCCTCGGCCTCGACGATCGCGGCGGGGTCGCCCCCCTCGGCCACGAGCTTGTCGAGGACCTGGCGCGCGGCGCCGACCGTGATCGCCTTGTCGGAGAGCAGGCCGACGAGCGCGGCCAGCGCCCCCGGCTCGACCTTCGACGCCGCCGGATCGCCCTCGTCCAGCCGCGCCGCCAGCTCGGTGACCCAGTTGGCCACCGTCTGTGGCTCGGCGCCGTCGGCGGCCGCGAGCACGGTCTCGAAGTACGCGGCCAGCTCGGCGCGGTCGGCCAGCAGCTTGGAGGAGTCCGTGCTCAGCCCCAGCGCCGTCTCGTAGCGCTCGGCGCGCGCTGCCGGCAGCTCGGGCACCTCCGCGCGCGCCGCGTCCAGCATCTCGTCGGTGATCGCGATCGGGACGAGGTCCGGCTCGGGGAAGTAGCGGTAGTCGTGCGCCTCCTCCTTGGAGCGCAGCGAGGTGATGCGCTCCGTGCGCGGGTCGAAGTGCAGCGTCTCCTGCACGACCGGCTCGCCTGCCTCCAGCAGCGCGATCTGGCGCGCGACCTCGGCGTTGATGCCCCGCTCGATGAAGCGGAACGAGTTCATGTTCTTCAGCTCGGTCTTCGTCCCCAGCTCGGTCGTCCCCGCCGGCCGCACGGAGATGTTGGCGTCGCAGCGCAGCGACCCCTCCTCCATGTTCACGTCGCTGACGCCGAGCTGGCGCAGCGTCACGCGCAGCAGGTTCAGCCACTCGCGGGCCTGCTCGGCCGAGCGCACGTCGGGCTCGGTGACGATCTCGGCCAGCGGGGTGCCGCCGCGGTTGAAGTCGACGATCGACGCGTCGGAGCCGTGGATGCGGCCGGACTCGCCGACGTGGACGAGCTTGGCCGCGTCCTCCTCCAGGTGCACGCGATGGATGCGCACGTCGCCGAGCCGCCCGCCGCGGCACAGCGGCAGATCGAACTGGCTGATCTGGTAGCCCTTGGGGAGGTCGGGATAGAAGTAGTTCTTGCGGTGGAAGATCGAGCGCGGGGCGAGCGTCGACTCCAGCGCCATCCCGATCATGAGGCCGTAGTGGATCGCGCGGGCGTTGACGACCGGCAGCGCGCCCGGGAGGCCGAGGCAGACCGGGCACGTGTGGACGTTCGGGGGATCGCCGAACGACAGCTCGCAGCCGCAGAACATCTTCGTGCGCGTCTTCAGCTGGACGTGGATCTCCAGTCCGATGACGGGCTCGTACTCGACGGCGCTCATGCCGTCACCTCCAGAGGCTGGAACCCGATCGCCTGCTCGAGCGCGTACGCGGCGTCGAGGATGCGGTTCTCGCTGAAGGCCGGGCCGGCGAGCTGGAAGCCGACGGGCAGCCCGTTGGAGCGCCCGCACGGGATCGAGATGCCGGGGATGCCGGCCAGCGAGAACGGGACCGTGAAGTAGTCGCCGAGGTACATCGCCAGCGGGTCGTCGGTCTTCTCGCCGAGCTTGAACGCCGTCGTCGGCGCGGTCGGCGTGGCGATCAGGTCGCAGCGGCCGAACGCGGCGCGGAAGTCGTCGGCGATCCGCGTGCGGACCTGCTGGGCGCGCCCGTAGTACGCGTCGTAGTAGCCGGAGCTGAGCGCGTAGGTCCCGATGAGGATCCGGCGCTTGACCTCCGGGCCGAAGCCGTCGTGGCGCGTGTGGGTGTACATCGCCAGCAGGCCGTCGTCGGCGTCGTGGCGCAGGCCGTAGCGGACGCCGTCGAAGCGCGCGAGGTTCGACGACGCCTCGGCCGGCGCGATGACGTAGTAGGCGCTGAGCGCATGCGACGCGTGGGGCAGCGCGATCTCGACGATCTCGGCGCCGAGGCCCTCGGCGCGGGCGAGCGTCTCCTCGAACGCGGCCAGCACGCCGGGCTCCAGGCCCTCGCCGGTCAGCTCCCCGCGCGGAACGCCGATGCGGACCCCGTCCAGGCGCTCCGCGCTGGGCAGGACGATCTCCTCCGGGTGGGCCAGCGAGGTCGAGTCGCGCTCGTCGCGACCGACCATGTGCGCGTAGAGCAGCGCGGCGTCGGTCACGTCGCGGGTGAGCGGACCGGCCTGGTCCAGCGACGAGGCGAAGGCGATCATGCCGTAGCGGCTGACGCTGCCGTAGGTGGGCTTCAGGCCGACGACGCCGCACATCGCGGCGGGCTGGCGGACCGAGCCGCCGGTGTCGGTGCCCAGCGCCCACGGCGCGAGGCCGGCGGCGACCGCCGCCGCGCTGCCGCCCGACGAGCCGCCGGGGACGCGCTCGCGGTCCCACGGGTTGCGGGTCGGGCCGAAGCCGGAGTTCTCGTTGGAGGAGCCCATCGCGAACTCGTCCTGGTTGGTCTTCCCCAGGAGCGGCGCACCGGCCCGCGCCAGCTGCGCGACGACCGTCGCCGTGTACGGCGGCCGGTAGCCCTCGAGGATCCGCGAGCCGGACTGGCTCGGGACGCCCTCGGTGCAGAAGAGGTCCTTCACCGCGAGCGGCACCCCGTTGAGCGGCCCGCCGGGGACCTCGGCCGGCGCGGCCTCGGCGACCCAGGTGAACGCGTTGAGGTCGTCGGCGGCGGCGCGGGCGCGGTAGGCCTCGAACGCCTCGGCGGCCGACACGTCGCCGCGAGCGATCGCCTCGCCCAGCTGCTTGGCGGTGAGGTCGATCACGCTGGTCATGCCTGCGGGCTGGGGACGAGGAAGCCGTCCTCGGTGCGGGCGGGCGCGGCGGCCAGCGCGACCTCGCGGTCCAGGCACGGGCGGGGCTCGTCGGGCCGCAGCGCGTTGGCGACCTCGACCACGTGGGAGGTCGGCTGCACGCCTTCGAGATCGAGCTCGGAGATGCGCTCGATGTGGCCGAGGATCGACGACAGCTCCCCGGCCATCCGGTCGACCTCGTCCTCGGTGAGCTGGAGGCGCGCGAGGCGCGCGACGTGGAGGACCTGCTCGCGATCGATCATGCGCTGTGCAGGGTACGAGCTACGCGGGGCGCACGTGGGCCCGCATCGCCGCCCACGCGCCGCCGGCCAGGACGAGCAGCGCGACGAGCCCCAGCCACGCCGCCCAGCCCGGGTCGGCGCGCAGGATCAGCTCGAGCAGCACGACGAAGGCGGTCACCGCCGCGAAGGCGAACGCGAACACCTCGGCGGCGACCGGATACGCCTGCGAGCGCTGGAACGCCGTGGTCAGCAGCAGCGTGATCCCGAGGCCCGCGCTGATGAGCAGCAGGGCGAGCAGGAGGCCGAGCGACGACCACGCGCTGTCGCCGTGGAACCACGGACCGAAGAGGTCGGCGACCAGCAGCGCGCCGGCCAGACCGGCGACGACCTCGCCCACCGTGAGCTTGCGCAGTGTCACCGCGACTCCTGCAGCCGCGCGGCCTCCACCGTGTTGCGCAGCAGCCCCGCGATCGTCATCGGCCCGACGCCGCCCGGCACCGGCGTGATCGCCCCGGCGACCTCGGCCACCTCGGCGAACGCGACGTCCCCGACCAGGCCGCTGGCCAGCCGGTTCATGCCGACGTCGATCACCGTCGCGCCCGGCTTGACCCAGTCGGCCCGCACCATCTCCGGGCGGCCGACCGCCGCGATGAGGACGTCGGCGCGACGGCAGGTCGCGGGCAGGTCGCGCGTGCGCGAGTGGCAGACCGTGACCGTGGCGTTGGCGGCCAGGAGCATCTGGGCCATCGGCTTGCCGAAGAGGTTGGAGCGACCGATGACGACCGCCTCCGCGCCCTCCAGCTCGGCCCCGGCGTCGGCCAGGAGGTCCATGACGCCGCTCGGCGTGCAGGGCCGCAGCCCCGGGAGCCCCAGCGCCAGCCGCCCCGCGCTCACCGCGGTGAGCCCGTCGACGTCCTTGTCGGGGTCGACCAGCCCCGTGAGGGCCACCCCGTCGAGATGGGCCGGGACCGGCAGCTGGACGATCATCCCGCTGACCTCGAGATCGGCGTTCAGGCGCTCGATGAGGGCGGCGACGTCGGCGTGCGGGGTCTCGGCCGGGAGCCGGTGGTCGAACGAGGCGATGCCCGCCTCCCCGCTGGCCTTGTGCTTGCCGCCGACGTAGACCGCGGAGGCGGGATCGTCGCCGACCATGATCGTGGCCAGCCCCGGCGGGCGGCCGTGCTCCTGGGCGAACGTCGCCGCGTCGGCCTTCACCTGCTCGCGCAGGCGCGCCGCCACCGCGCGTCCATCGATGATCTTGGCAGCCATGCGGCGCGCAGGCTATCGGCCGCGCGCGACGAAGCCCGGGGACATGGTGCGCAGGAGCCTGGCCGCCATCGTCGTGCTGCTCGCGCTCGGGCCGGCGGCGGAGACGGCGCGCGGCGCCGTGCGGGGCGACGTCGCCGCGCTCCAGGTCGCGCTGCGCGCCACCGGGCTCTACGCCGGAGACGTCGACGGGCTCGCCGGACCGCTGACGGCGCGGGCCGTGCGCCGCTTCCAGCGGCGGGCCGGGCTCGTCGCCGACGGCGTGGCCGGGCCGCGCACCCGGGCGGCGCTGGGCCGCCGGGGACGTCCTGCGTTCGGCAGCCGGACGATCGGCCCCGGCGCCGCCGGCTGGGACGTCGCGCGCCTGCAGTTCGAGCTCGCCCGCCACGGGTTCCCGTCGGGCCCGCTCGACGGGGGCTTCGGCCCGCGCGTCGGGCGCGCAGTCGTGCGCTTCCAGGCGCACGCCGGCCTGCCGCAGGTCGGGGTCGTCGGTCCCGCGACCCGCGCCGCCCTCCGGCGTCCGCCCGCCCGCTCGCCGCTGCGGTTCGGCTGGCCGATCGCGGCGCCGATCGGCGACCGCTTCGGCCCGCGCGGCGGGACGTGGCACCCGGGGGTCGACTTCCCTGCGCCGAGCGGGCGCGTGGTGGTCGCGGCGGGGTCGGGACGGGTCGTCACGGCGGGGTTCGCGGCCGACGGCTACGGCAACCGCGTCGTGCTCGACCACGGCTCCGGCGTGCGGACGCTCGCCGCGCACCTGTCGAGCGTCCTCGTGCGCGTCGGGACCTGGGTGGGCCGGGGCGCGGCGATCGGGCGCGTCGGCTCGACCGGCTTCTCCACCGGCCCGCACCTGCACTTCGAGGTCCTGGTCCGCGGCGCGGCGGTCGATCCGCTGGGCGCGATCGGCTGAGGGGGCTAGCGCTTGCTGATCGGCGCGTACTCGGCCATGAGCTTGCGCTCCGAGCCGTCCTTGGCGAACCGGATCACGACGATGCCGCCCGGCTCGATCCCGGTGACGACGCCGTCGCCGAACGCCGCATGCACGACGTCCTCCCCCAGGCGGAAGCCGATCGCGTCGGGCGGCGGCGCGTCGGCGCGCGACGCGGCCCACGAGACGCGCGGGCCCGCCGGTCGCACGTCGTCGGCGGCCTCGCGGTCGGTCAGCTCCACGGGGATCTCGTCGAGGAAGCGGCTGCGCAGCCCGTATTGCATCGAGCCGAAGACGGTGCGCTGGCGCGCGTAGGTGAGCGTCAGCTCCTGCTTGGCGCGGGTGATGCCGACGTAGCAGAGCCGCCGCTCCTCCTCGAGGTTCTGCTCGTCCAGCGCGCGGGCGTGCGGGAAGACGCCGTCCTCGAAGCCGGTGAGGAAGACAACCTCGTACTCGAGGCCCTTGGCGTTGTGGAGCGTCATCAAAGTGATGAGCCCGCCGTCCTCGCGCGTGTCGGCGTCGGCGACGAGGGCCTTCTCCTGGAGGAAGACGTCGAGGGTGTCCTGGCCCGGCTCGGCGCCGGCGTCGAACTCGTGGGCGGCGTCGACGAGCGCTTCCAGGTTCTCCAGGCGGCCCTGCGCCTCGAAGGTCCGCTCGGCCTCCAGCGCGTCGAGGTAGCCGGTCTCGTGGAGCACCGCGTTGAGCAGGTCGCCGATCGGCACGTTCTGCTGCGCCCGCTCACGCAGGCCGGCCATGACGTCCATGAAGCGCGTGAACGCCTTCACGGCGGCGGCGCCGAGGGACGGCACGCTCGCGGGATCGGCGGCCGCGTCCCAGACCGAGGTGCCGGTGGTCGCCGCATAGTCGGTGACGCGCGCCAGCGAGGTCTGGCCGATCCCGCGCCGCGGCGTGTTGGCGATCCGGGTGAAGGCGACGACGTCCTGCGGATTGGCGAGCCACGCGAGGTAGGCGAGCGCGTCCTTGACCTCGGCGCGGTCGTAGAACTTCGGGCCGCCGATGACCTGGTAGGCGACGTCGCGGCGGCGCAGCTCGTCCTCCAGCACCCGCGACTGGGCGTTGGTGCGGTAGAAGACCGCGATCTCCTGCCGGCTGGCGCCCTCGTCGACCATCCGCTCGATCTCGGAGACGACGAACCGCGCCTCGGCCCGCTCGTCGTCCAGCTCGCGCACCCGGATCGGGTCGCCCTGCCCCACGTCGGTCCAGAGCTCCTTGGGGATCTGCCCGCGGTTGTGGCGGATGACCGCGTTGGCCGCGTCGAGGATCGTCTGGGTCGAGCGGTAGTTCTGCTCGAGCTTGATCGTGATCGCGTCCGGGAAATCGTCCTGGAAGTCGAGGATGTTGCGGATGTCGGCGCCGCGGAAGCTGTAGACGGACTGGGCGTCGTCGCCGACCACCGCCAGGTTGCGGTGCTCGCCGGCGATGAGCTGCAGCCAGCGGTACTGGGCGTGGTTGGTGTCCTGGTACTCGTCGACGAGGACGTGGCGGAAGGTGTTGCCGTAGCGCTCGCGGACCTCGGGGAAGAGCTCGAGCACGTTCACCGCGCGGACCAGGAGGTCGTCGAAGTCCATCGCGTTCATGCGGTGCATCTCGCGCTCGTAGGACTCGTAGGCGTCGGCGACGACCTCCTCGAAGCGATCGCCGACGAGCTGGCGATAGCCCTCCGCGTCGCGCAGCTTGTTCTTCGCGTCGGAGATCTGGTTGTGGATGGCCGCGGGCGTGTAGCGCTTCGTGTCGTGCCCGTGCTCCTCCAGGCAGCGCTTGACGAGCCGGCGCGCGTCGGACTGGTCGTAGATCGTGAACTGGCGCGTGTAGCCCAGCCGCGCGGCCTCGGCGCGCAGCATCCGCGCACAGGCGGCGTGGAACGTCATGACCCACATCCCGCGCGTGCGCCGGCCGAGCAGCACCTCGACGCGCTCGCGCATCTCCTGCGCGGCCTTGTTGGTGAAGGTGATCGCCAGGACCTCGTCGTGGCGGATCCGTCCGGTGTGGACCAGCCACGCCAGCCGGTGCGTCAGCACGCGGGTCTTGCCCGACCCCGCGCCGGCGAGGATCAGGAGCGGCCCGTCCTCGTGGGTGACCGCCGCACGTTGGGGCTCGTTGAGCCCCGCGAGGAGCTCTTCGACACGATCGGCGGCGGAGGACGGCACGGCTCGTTCCAGGATACGAGTGCCTCCGGCGTAGCCTTCGGGCCATGCGCCTGTGCGACGAGGTCCGCGCCAGCGCCGCCGCGACGATGGCCGCGGCGACGTCGGTGCGCATCGACGAGGAGGCCCTGGGCCGCGTCGCGCTGACCCCGGCCGACACGCCGGAGCTCGACCCGATGCGCCACTACCTGGAGGGCAGCGAGGCCGACGTCGCCACCTACCTGCTGACGCTCGACACGGTCAACTTCGGCTCCGGCTGGTTCCCGACGCTGCGCAAGCGGCCGAACTGCTCGGGCTACTTCACCGTCGCCTGGTCGCTGGCCGACCGCTTCCGCGCGCACGGACCGTGGTCCAACCGGGAGCTGCGGGCGATGCGCGCCGACGAGGTCGCCGACGTCCTCGGCCAGTCCCACGACCACGAGCTCATGGCGCTCTTCGCCCAGGCGCTGCGCCAGCTCGGCGCGTTCCTGGGCGAGCGGACGCCCCTGGCCCTCGTCGCCGAGGCGGACGGCAGCGCGCAGCGCCTGGCCGAGCTGCTGGCGGGCGGCATGACGATGTACGCCGACCGCGGCTTCTACAAGCGCGCGCAGATCGTCCCCAGCGACCTCGCGCTCGCCGGGGTCGCCCGCTTCGCCGACCTCGACCGCCTCACGATCTTCGCCGACAACCTCGTGCCCCATGTCCTGCGCCTGGAGGGCGTGCTGGTCTACGACGAGCGCCTCGCGGCGCACATCGACGCCGGCCGCGAGCTGCGCCCCGGGCCGCAGGAGCGCGAGATCCGCGCCGGCGCCGTGCACGCGTGCGCCCAGATCGCGCGGCGCCTGGGCGTGAGCGAGCAGGAGCTCGACCACGTGCTGTGGACCCGCGGCGGCGCGCCCGAGGTCAAGGCGGTCCCGCGGCATCGCTGCCGCACCGTCTGGTACTAGAGCGTTCGCGTCTCCAGGAACCGCAGATGCTCGGTGATCGCGCGCGAGGCGCGCCGCACCGCGACGCCGCAGCCCGGCTCGATCGCCGCCAACCGCGCCGTCGGAGCCGACACGCTGATCGCCGCGACCGCGCGGCCCACGGGGTCGAAGATCGGCGCCGCCACGCAGGACAGGCCCGCGACGACCTCCTCGCGGTCGTAGGAGAGCCCGTCGCGCCGGATGCGGTGCAGCTCCGCGGCGAGCGCGTCGCGATCGGTGATCGTGCCCGGCGTGAGGCGCGGCAGCCCGTGGTCGTCGAGCACACGGTCGATCTCGGCGGCCGGCAGGTGCGCCAGCAGCGCCTTGCCGACGCCGCTGCAGTGGGCGGGCAGCGAGGAGCCGATCGCCGACACCGGCAGATCGACGCCGTCGGCGCCGACGATCCGGTCGACGTAGACCACGCGGCCGCCGTCGAGCGTCGCGACGTGGACGATCTCCCCGTAGCGCCGGGCGAGCGCCGTGGCCGCCGCATGGGCCGGCGGGCGAAACGGCGTCGTCTCGGTGATGAGGCGCACGAGCTCCAGCGCGCGCCAGCCGAGCCGGTAGCGGCCGCCGTCGACGCGGCGTAGGAGGCCGATCTCCACCATCGAGGCCAGCAGCGCATGCGCCTTGGACTTGCTGACCCCGAGCAAGCCCGCGATCTCCGTCACGCCGCGCTCGGGGTGCTCCGCGCTGTAGGCGTCGAGCACCCGTCCGACGCTTTGCACCGTGAGGAGCACGTCGTTCACGTTACGTGAACGACCGTTGCGGTGACAAGCGCGGTCTGATCGGGTCCCGGCCCGATGCCTGCCACCAGCCACGCCGCGCTGCCCCCGCAGCGGATCGCCGCGCTCGCGGACGACCTCCTGCGGGCCTTCGAGCACGGCGCGCCGATCGCACCGCTCTCCGAGCGCCACCCCGCCATGACCGTCGATGACGCCTACGCGGTGCAGCGCGCGCTCGTGGCCGGCCACGAGGCGGCGGGTCGCACCGTCGCCGGGCACAAGATCGGGCTCACGAGCAAGGCGATGCAGCGCCAGGTCGGGGTCGACACCCCGGACTTCGGCGTGCTGCTGGACTCCCTCGTCTTCCCGTCGGGCGCCCGCCTCGATCCGTCCGCCCTGCGGATGATCGCCCCGCGCCTGGAGCCCGAGCTCGGGTTCGTGCTGCGCGAGCCGCTCGGCGCCCCCGACGTCACCTCTGCCGACGTCCTCGCCGCCACCGCGGGGATCGTCCCGGTCTTCGAGGTCATCGACTCGCGGGTGGCCGACTGGCGCATCGCCCTGGTCGACACGATCGCCGACAACGCGTCGGGGTTCGGCGCGGTGCTCGGCGCGCCGGTCGACCCCGCGCAGGCGGCCGCGCCGGCCGACGTCGAGCTGACCTTCCTGCGCGACGGCGAGGAGCTCGACCGAGCGACCGGGGACGCCGTGATGGGCGATCCCGCCGAGGCCGTCGCCTGGCTGGCCCGGACCCTGCACGGGTTCGGCGGGCGGCTGCCGGCCGGCGTCCCGATCCTGTCGGGCTCGTTCACCGCCGCCGTCCCGCTGGAGTCCGGACGCTACGAGGCCCGCTGCTCGGGCGGCCTGGGCGCGGTCGAGGTGACGGTCGGATGAGCGCCACGAAGGTCGCGATCCTCGGCACCGGCAACATCGGCACCGACCTCCTGCTGAAGCTCCTGCGCCGGCCCGGGCTCGAGGTCGCCTGCTTCGCCGGGATCGACCCCGCCTCGGCCGGCCTGGCCCGCGCCCGCGAGCTCGGCGTCCCGGCCTCCAGCGACGGGATCGACGCCGTCCTGGCCGACGACGACATCCGCATCGTCTTCGACGCGACGTCGGCCGGCGCTCATCGCCGCCACGCGCCGCGGCTGGCGGAGGCGGGCAAGCTCGCCGTCGACCTGACCCCCGCCCATCTCGGCCCGCTCGTCGTGCCCGCCGTCAACCTCGATCAGCACCTCGGCGCACCGAACGTGAACCTCATCACCTGCGGCGGGCAGGCGACGATCCCGATCGTCCACGCCCTGCACCGCGTCGCGCCGCTGCGCTACGCCGAGATGGTGTCCACGGTCGCCAGCGCCTCGGCTGGCCCGGGCACGCGGCAGAACATCGACGAGTTCACCCGCACGACCGCCGGCGCGATCGCGGCGGTCGGCGGCGCGGCGGACGGCAAGGCGATCATGATCCTCAACCCCGCCGACCCGCCGATCCTCATGCGCAACACGCTGTTCGCCGTGCCCGCGTCCGGCGAGCTCGACGAGGCGGCGCTGCGCCGCTCGGTCGACGAGATGGTGGCGGAGGTGGCCGCCTACGTCCCCGGGTACCGGCTCAAGGCGCCGCTCGTCATCGACGAGCAGGAGACCCGCTGGGGCACCGTGCCGGTGGTCATCGTGCTGCTCGAGGTCGAGGGCGCGGGCGACTTCCTGCCCACCTACGCGGGCAACCTCGACATCATGACCTCGGCGACCTGTCAGGTCGGCGAGCGGCTGGCGGAGGTGGCCGCATGACCGCGATCCGCGTCACCGACACGACGCTGCGCGACGGCTCGCACCCGATGCGCCACCGCTTCGACGCCGACCACGTCGAGGCGATCGTGCGCGCGCTCGACGAGGGCGGGGTGCCGCTCATCGAAGTGGCGCACGGAGACGGCCTGGCCGGCTCGTCGCTGCAGTACGGGATGTCGACCACCCCCGAGCTCGAGTTGATCGCCCGAGCGCGCCAGACGGCGCAGCGGGCGCGGATCGCCGTCCTCCTGCTGCCCGGCATCGGCACCCGGCGCGACCTCGAAGCCGCCGTGGACGCCGGCGCGCAGGCGGTGCGGATCGCCACCCACTGCACCGAAGCCGACATCTCCCAACAGCACTTCGGCGCGAGCGCCGAGCTGGGCCTGGAGCCGATCGGCTTCCTCATGATGGCCCACATGCTCGAGCCCGAGGCGCTGGCCGAGCAGGCGGCGCTCATGGCGTCCTACGGCGCGCGCTGCGTCTACATCGTCGACTCCGCGGGCGCCCTCGTGCCCGACGGGGTGCGCCGGCGCGTCGAGGCCCTGCGCGAGCGCGTCCCCGAGGTCGGCTTCCACGGGCACAACAACCTCGGCCTGGCCGTCGGCAACACCGTCGCCGCGATCGAGTCCGGCGCGCTGCACGTCGACGGCTGCCTGCGCGGCCTGGGCGCCGGCGCCGGCAACGCGGCGACCGAGCTGCTGGCCGCGACGCTGCGGCGGATGGGCCTCGACGACGACGAGACGCTCGACGTCTTCGGCCTCTCCGACGCGGCGGAGCGGATCGTCCAGCCGATCATGCCGTTCCAGCCGTTCCCCGACCGCGAGTCGCTGGCGATCGGCTTCGCCGGCGTGTACTCGACGTTCCTGCTGCACGCCAAGCGCCACGGCGAGCGCCTCGGGATCGACCCGCGCGAGATCCTCGTCGAGCTCGGCCGCCGGCGCGCCGTCGCCGGGCAGGAAGACTGGATCGTCGACGTCGCCGAGGAGCTGGCCGCGGCGGCGTGAGCCGCGCTCAGCCGCCCGCCGGGTTCGGGCCGCGGCGGCGGCGCAGCGGCGTGACCTCCGCCGTCTGCTCGTCGGCCTGGTCGGGATCGCCGCCGAGCTCGACGACCATCCGCTCCAGCGCCCCGATCCGGCTCGACAGGCCGGCCAGCGCGTCGGCGATCGGGTCGGGCAGGTGGATCCAGTCGGCGTCGGGGCCCTCCGGCTTGCGGCCGTCGATGCGCACCGGATGGCCCGGGTTGCCCACGACCGTCGAGTTGGGCGGCACGTCGTGGATGACAACCGTGTTGGCCCCGATCTTCGCGCCGTGGCCGACGGTGATCGGTCCGAGCAGCTTCGCACCGGAGCCGATCGTGACGTTGTCCTGGACCGTCGGGTGGCGCTTGCCGGTCGCGAAGCCGGTGCCGCCGAGCGTCACGCCCTGGTAGAGCGTGACGTCGCGGCCGAGCTCGGCCGTCTCGCCGATGACCACGCCGGAGCCGTGGTCGATGAACAGCCCCTCGCCGATCCGCGCCGCCGGATGGATCTCGATGCCGGTGATCGAGCGCGTGATCGTCGCGATGGCGCGCGGCAGCAGCGGCACGCCGGCGCCGCGCAGGGCGTGCGCGACGCGGTAGGCCAGGACGGCGTGGACGCCGGGCCACATGAGGAGGATCTCGACGCGCCCGACCCCGCGGGCGGCGGGGTCGCGCTCCCGCGCGGCGTCGACGTCGCGGCGGATCTCGCCGGCGATGCGCGAGAAGGCGGACAGGCCGAGCATCCCGACAGATGCTACGGACCGCGCCGGTCCGGCCCGCGGCGCCCGGTCAGGCCGGGGCGAAGAACGGCGTGGAGACGTAGCGCTCGCCGGAGTCGGGCAGGATCGTCACGATCCGCTTCCCGCGCGACTGCGGCCGCTTGGCCACCTCGAGCGTCGCCCACATCGCCGCGCCGCAGGAGATGCCGGCGAGGATGCCTTCGACGCTGGCCAGCTCGCGCGCCGTCTGGATCGCGTCCTCGTCGCCGACCGCGATGACCTCGTCGAGCAACTCGCGGTTCAGCACCGGCGGCACGAAGCCGGCGCCGATCCCCTGGATGCGGTGCGGGCCGGGCAGGCGGCCGGAGAGCACGGCGCTGGAGCGGGGCTCGACGGCGATGACCTCGCAGTCCGGGTTGCGCGCCTTGAGCACCTCGCCGACCCCGGTGATCGTCCCGCCGGTGCCGACGCCGGCGACGAGCACGTCGACGCGGTCGAGCGCCTCGAGGATCTCCGGGCCGGTCGTCCGGCGGTGGATCTCCGGGTTGGCCGGGTTGGAGAACTGGTCGGGCAGGAAGACGTCGTCGCGCTGTGCCATCGCCCGCGCGGCTTGCACGGCCTCGTCCATCCCGCCCATCGACTCGGTGATCTCGACCCGCGCGCCGTAGAGGCGCAGGAGGGCGTCGCGCTCGCGGCTCATGCCCTGCGGCAGGGTCAGCACGAGGTCGTAGCCCTTCGCAGCGCAGACGAACGCCAGCGCGATGCCGGTGTTGCCCGAGGTCGCCTCGACGATCGTGGAGCGTCCCGGCTCGATCAGCCCGTCGCGCTCGGCGGTCTCGATCATCGCCACGCCGATGCGGTCCTTGACCGAGCCGCCGGGGTTGAACGACTCCACCTTCGCGAAGATCTCGGCGCCCTCCGCCGTCTGCGCGCCGTCCAACCGCGTGATCTGCACGATCGGCGTCCGACCGACGTACTCCGCGATGTTGATCGGGATTGGCGCCATTGCGAGGCCGCAGACTAGCGGGCGCCGCCCCTCCCCGTAGGCTCTCCGCGTGCGGATCATCGTGGTGGGTGCCGGGCACGTCGGCAGGACGATCGTGGAGGCGCTGCACGAGGAGCACGACCTCACCGTCGTCGACCTCGATCCGCGGCGGCTGCAGGAGCTCTCCTACGCCTACGACGTGCGGACCGTCGTCGGCAACGGGGCGAGCACCCGGGTGCTGGAGGACGCCGGCGTGCGGGAGGCCGACCTCGTTCTCGCCTCGACGGCGCGCGTGGAGGCCAACCTCGTCGCGGCGATGCTGGTCCGCAGCCTGTCGGCGGCCAAGACGATCGTCCGCACCACCGAGGTCGAGTACCTCGACTCCTGGCGCGCTGGCCATCTCGACGTCGACTACCTGGTGTCCTCCGAGGTCGAGGTCGCACGCGAGATCGCCAGCACGATCACGGTGCCGGCCGCCCGCGCGACGGAGACCTTCGCCGACGGCCAGGTGCAGGTCGTCGAGTTCGACCTGCCCCGCGACCGCCCCGTGGCGGGGCTCGTCGGTCAGGCCCTCGGGGAGGCCGAGCTGCCGGACGACTCGACCGTGGCGTGCATCGTGCGCAGCGACGACGTCGTCCCCGCCCGCTCCCAGCAGCCGATCCTGGCGGGCGATCGGGTCGTCGTGATCACGTCGCCCGCGGGCGCGCAGGCGTGGAGCCGCCGCCTCGCGCCCCACGACGCGCCGATCGAGGACGTGGTGATCTTCGGCGCCGGACGCGAGGGCGGCGCGACCGCCCGCGAGCTGCTCGACCGCGGGCTGCGCGTGCGGATCGTGGAGCCCGATGCCGAGCTCGCGCAGCGGATGGCCGTCGCGTGCCCGAAGGCGCGCGTCTTCCAGGCCAGCGGCCACGATCGGGCGTTCCTCGACCGCGAGCGGATCGGGCGCGCCGGCGCCGTCGTGGTCGCGACGGGCGACGACGCGACCAGCCTCTACGTCGCGGTCCTCGCCCGCTCGCTCGGCGTGCCGTTCACCCTCGGCGTGGTCGACGACCCGGTGTCGGTCGCGGTGTTCGAGCAGGGCGGCGTGACCGTCACCGTCAACCCGCGCATCGAGACGGCCGAGCAGATGATCCGCTTCGCCCACGACCCGCGCACGCAGCAGGTGGCGATCCTCGACGACGACCGCTTCGAAGTGCTGGACGTCGTCGTGCGCGCGGAGAGCAAGCTGGCCAACCAGCGCCTGCGCGACATGCCGAAGACCGGCTCGGTGATCGGCGCGATCGTCCGCGACGGCGTCGCGCTGTTCCCGCGCGGCGACGACGTCCTGCTGCCGGGCGACCGCGCGATCATCCTCACCGACGCGACGCGGGCCTCGACCGTGGAGCGGGCGCTCTGAGCCCGGTCGGATGATCGGCGTCCTGCGCCGCCGCCACCGTGTCCCGACGGGGGCCCTGGGGGTGGACGTCGACGCCGTCGTCGATCTCGTCGGGGGCGTGCTGAAGTGGGTCGGCCCCGCGTTCCTGGCGCCGGCCGCGATCGCCCTGGCCAACGACGAGTCGCCGTGGCCGTTCCTGCTGGGCGGCGCGATCACCTCGGCGGCCGGCATCCTGCTCGACCAGGTCACCGACCAGCGCCGCGAGGACCGGATCGGTCCGCGCGAGGGCTTCCTCGTCGTCGCGCTGATCTGGCTGCTCGTGCCGGCCTTCGGCGCGCTGCCGTTCCTGCTGGGCGACGTGCCGCAGCTCTCCCACCCCGTCGACGCCTACTTCGAGTCGATGTCGGGCTTCACCGCCACCGGCGCGACGGTGCTCGCCGACGTCGACGGCGTCGGCCGGGCGATGCTGTTCTGGCGCCAGTTCAGCCACTGGCTCGGCGGGATGGGGATCATCGTGCTCGCCGTCGCCGTGCTGCCGCGGTTGCGCGTCGGCGGGCGCCGGCTCCTGCAGGCCGAGCTCGCGGGCCCGACCGAGATCGAGCCGCTCACGGCGACGATCCGCCAGACCGCACGGCGCCTCTGGGTCCTCTACGTCGCGCTCACCGCCGCCTCCACGCTGGTCCTAGCGGGGCTGGGCTGGCTCGGCCTCGACGACACGATGGACCTCTTCGACGCGTTCTCGTACGCGTCGTCGGCGGTGGCGCTCGGCGGCTTCGCCCCGCGCAACCTGTCGGCATCGACGCTCGCGCCGGTGACGCAGTGGGCGCTGTGCGTGACGATGCTGATCGCCGGGATCAACTTCCTGCGGCTGTTCCGCGTGCTCGTGCAGCGTCAGCTGCGGGCGGTCTCACGCGACGAGGAGCTGCGCCTGTACGCGTGCATCATCGCCGTGGCGGCGGTCCTGCTGCTGGCCGAGGTGCTCGCCGACGGGGTGCTCGGCGGCGCGACGGCGGTGCGGGCGACGGTCTTCCAGGCGATCTCGACGATGACGACGACCGGGCTGGCCGTCACCGACTACACGCGCTGGGGCGCGATGGCGACGATGACGCTGCTGCTGCTCATGTTCGTCGGCGCCTCGGCCGGGTCGACCGGCGGCTCGATCAAGGTCGTCCGCCACCTGCTGCTGTTTCGCATCGTGCGCCGCGAGCTCGTGTCGGCCGCCCACGTCGACGCGGTCGTCCCGGTCCGCATCAACGGCATCGCCGTCGACGAGCGCGCGCTGCGCTCGGCGATCGGCTTCGTGCTGCTCTACCTCTTCACGTTCGCGCTCGGCGCGCTCGGGCTGGTGATCGCCGCCCAGGGCGCGCACACCGGCCTCGACGTCTTCGAGGCGATCGGCGCGTCGGCGTCCTGCCTGGGCAACGTCGGCGCCGCGTTCGGCACCGCGGGGCCGTTCGGCTCCTACGCCGGCTTCGGCGACCTCTCGACCGCGATCCTGACCGTGCAGATGTGGCTCGGCCGCGTCGAGATCATCCCCGTGGTGGTGCTGCTCACGCGCAGCTTCTGGCGGGGTTAGATGTAGTACATCGCCACGCCCGCGTCGCGCACCTCGCGGTCCACGACGTCCTGGATCGTCGTGGCGGCGAGGACGTCGCGGGCGGCGGTGGCGGCCTCGGCGAAGACGCCGGTGGCGTCGCGGCCGAGCGGGCCGTCGAGCAGCTCGACGATCTCCAGCACCGTGATCGAGGCCGGCTCGCGGGCGAAGAGGTAGCCGCCCTTCACGCCGCGTTGGGAGCGCAGGAGCCCGGCGCGGCGCAGGACCGCGAAGAGCTGCTCGAGGAACTGGACCGGGATGTCGCGGCGGCGGGCGAGCTCGGCGATCGGGACCGGCTGGTCACCGGCGGTCCTGGCCAGCTCGGTGAGGGCCTGGAGCGCATAGGGTGACTTGGTGGTGATCGACAGCACGAGCCCCCGGGATCGTAGGGCACGCGTCGTACGGCTCGCACCGGCGGCCGGCCTCATGGCCCTCATCTGGTACCTGTCGAGCCAGCCGGACGTCGGGCCGGATCTCGGCTCGTGGGCGCGGCTGGCGACCTCCGCCGTCCACTTCGCCCAGTTCGCCGTCCTCTACGCGCTGCTGTGGTGGGGGCTCGGCCGCCGCGCAGCCCCGGCGGCCGCGATCGCGCTGGCGTGGGCCGGGCTGGACGAGCTACACCAGGCCTGGGTGCCCGGCCGCGACGCCGACCCGCTCGACTTCGTCGTCGACGCGGCCGGGATCGCGACGGCGTGGCTGGCGCTGCGCCGGGTCGGCGTGCGCACGGCGGTCGGCCGCTAGAGCCAGCCGCGTTCGGTCGCCAGCAGCACGGCCTGGGCGCGGTCGACCGCGCCGAGCTTGCCGTAGATGTTGTGCAGGTGCGTGCGCACCGTCGAGGTCGACAGCTGCAGCTCCAGCGCGATCTGCTTGTAGACCTTGCCCTCGGCCAGGCGCTTGAGGACCTCGAGCTCGCGGGCCGAGAGCGGGCACGGGTCGATCGCCCGGGTGCGGCCGGTCTGCGGGTAGGGCAGGTCGTACATGACCGTGCGCAGCTCGACCGGGCCCAGCCCGATCGTGCGCGCGACCTTCAGCAGCTCCGTCGGCGCCACCGCGCCGCCCTGCGCGTAGTGGGCGAGCATGTCGGCCAGGCGCACGTACGCCGCGTCCTCGGTGACGTCCTCGGCGTGATGGCGCTCGATCGCCGAGGCGACCGCCTTCGGCAGCCCCCAGCGCCGTGCCAGGACGCCGCCGACGAGCGCGTGGTCGACGCCGAGCTCGCGCCGCTCGCGGTGGATGCGCTCCTCGGGGGTGCGGGCCTGGCCGTGGACCTGGCCCGGGTAGCCCGGGTAGGCGTGCATCAGCACGAGCTTGCCGATGTCGTGCAGCAGCGCGGTGACCATCAGGCGGTCGCGCTCGGGGTAGCTCGTCTCGGTCGCGAGGCGGTCGGCGGCGCGCTGCGTGGCGACGCCGTGCAGCCGGAAGCGCTCCGGCGCCGCATCCCACGTGGCGGTGCGCTCGAAGAAGTCGAAGGTCCGCGCGCGGGCCGCCAGCGACTGGACCGCCTCGGGCGACAGCAGCTCGACGGCCTTGACGACCGACTCGACCTTGCCGCGCGTGCGCCCCTCGACCTGGTTGGCGAGCCGCAGCACCGCGATGACGAGCGCGACGTCGGACTCGACCGCCGCGACCACCTCACCGGCGGAGATGCGCTCCTGCCCGACCACCCGCAGCAGCCGGTTGCGCGACTCCGCCAGCGCAGGGAACGACTCCAGCGCCTCGAACGCGGCGGTCAGGCGACGTCCGTGGCCCTCGTTGTGGCGGCCGCCCGCGACCTGCGCGGGCGACGCGGCGCGCGCCGGGGGCACGGCGGCGACGGCGGGTTGACTCATATCGGGGGGTTCCTCGTCCGTGACAGCGGGGCGATCGGGTGGCCTGCGGGCGTCCAGTCGCCCGTCGCACCGGTTATCGGCAGGGGTGGACGTTCGATTGAGCCGAGACGCGGAACTCCCGGAAGCTATGCGGTGTTCAGCGCGGTGTCCAGCCGTCGCAGCGACTCGTCGCGACCCAGCAGCGCGAGCATCTCGAAGATGCCCGGCGACACCGTCGTCCCCGTGAGCGCGACCCGCACCGGCTGGAAGACCTGCTTGGGCTTCGCGCCGCGGGCCGCGACCACCGCGCGCAGCGCCGCGTCGATGTGCTCGACGTCGAACGGCTCGACCGTGGCCAGCGCCGCGCGCGCGTCGGCGAGCGCGGCGCGCCCCTCCTCCCCCAGCCACTGCTCGCGCGCCTTGGGATCGTCGACCGGGCCGTCGAAGAGCGCGCCGGCCAGCGGCCAGAAGTCCGCGAGCGTCGCGATCTTCTCCTGCGAGATCTCCACCGCGCCGCGCAGCCCGCTGCGCCCCGTGAACGCCTCCAGGCGCGCGGTGAGCTCGTCGAGCGGCAAGTCGCGGATGTAGACGCCGTTCATCCAGCGCAGCTTCTGCTCGTCGAAGCGCGCGGGGTTGCGCTGCACGCGCTCCAGCGAGAACTGGGCGACGACCTCGTCGCGCGACAGGATCGTCTCGTCGTCGGCGGCGCCCCAGCCGAGCAGCGACAGGTAGTTGGTGACCGCCTCCGCCAAGAACCCGGCCTCGCGCAGCTCCTGGACCGAGGCCGCGCCGTGGCGCTTGGAGAGCTTCTTGCCGTCGGGGCCGTGCAGCAGCGGCAGGTGGGCGTAGATCGGCTGCGGTGCGCCGAGCGCCTCGAGCACCAGCAGCTGCTTGGGCGTGTTGGAGTAGTGGTCGTCGCCGCGGACGACGTGGGTGATCTGCGCGTCGAGGTCGTCGACGGCGACCGCGAGGTTGTACAGCGGGCTGCCGTCCGCGCGGGCGATGACCGGGTCGTCGAGGTGGACGTGCTGGAAGGGCGTCTCGCCGCGGATGAGGTCGCGCACCACGGTCGCGCCCTCGTCGGGCACGCGCAGCCGCACCGCGCCCTCCTGCTCGGGCTCGCCGCGGAAGCCGCGGTCGTGGCCGTGGCGCTCCTTGTAGGCCTTGACGTCGTCGGCCGTGGCGGTCGAGCGGTAGGCGTGGCCGTCGGCGACGAGCCGTTCGATCACCTCGCGGTGGCGCTCCTCGCGCGCGGTCTGGAAGATCGGCCCCTCGTCCCAGTCGATCGCCAGCCAGCGCAGCGCGTCGAGGATCTGCTCGACGTTCTCGGGGGTCGAGCGCTCACGATCGGTGTCCTCGATGCGCAGGACCAGCGTGCCCCCGTCGTGGCGGGCGGCGAGCCAGTTGTAGAGGGCGGTGCGCGCGCCGCCGATGTGCAGCGCGCCGGTGGGAGAGGGAGCGAAGCGGACCCGCATGGGCCGCCGATGCTATTGATCTGGGCCACATGCTCATCGGCGCCCACGTCTCCCCCGCGGGCGGCCCAGCCAAGGCCGTCCAGCGCGGCGCCGAAGCGGGCTGCACCGTCATCCAGATCTTCAACCAGAACCCCCGCGCCTGGAAGCCGACGATCTACTCCGACGAGCAGGTCGCCGCCTACCACGAGGCGCTCGACGGCTCGCCCGTGCAGGCGCTGCTGATCCACGCGGTCTACCTGCTGAACTGCGCCAGCGAGGACCCCGAGATCCGCGCCAAGACGCTGACGTCGCTGACGGCGTCGCTGCGCGTCGGCGCCGCGCTCGGCGCGCGGGGCGTGGTGCTGCACCCCGGGTCGGCGAAGACGGGCGAGGTCGGACCGGCGATCGCACGGGCCGGCGAGGTGATCCGCGAGGCGCTGGCGGAGTCCGAGGACTGCCCACTGCACCTGGAGAACACGGCGGGCGCCGGCGGCACGCTCGGGCGCTCGTTCGACGAGCTCGCGGCGCTCTTCGAGGCGGCCGGCGGCGACGGGCGGCTGGGGCTGTGCCTGGACTCCTGTCACCTCTACGCGTCGGGCTTCGACATCCGCACGCCGAAGGGGCTGACCCACGTGCTCGACGACTGCGTCACCGCGGTCGGGCTCGAGCGGCTCGGCTCGCTGCACCTCAACGACTCGCAGGGCGCGCTGGGCTCCAACGTCGACCGGCATGCCAACGTCGGCGAAGGCGAGCTCGGCGACGACGGCTGCGCCGCGTTCCTCTCCGAGCCCCGCTTCCAGGACCTGCCGCTCGTGCTGGAGACGCCCAAGCCGGAGCGCCAGCCCGAGGAGATCGCCCGCTGCGTGGAGCTGCGCGAGCGCGGGCTGAAGGCGCGCCGCCGCCGCGGGAAGCAGCGGTAGACCGCGTCGCGCAGCGGGTCAGACCGCGGCGCGCAGCGCGTCGGACCGCGGTCGGCAGCGCGTCGGACCGCGGCGCGCAGCGCGTCAACCGCGGCGCGCAGCGCGTCGGACCGCGGCGCGCAGCGACGCGCGGCCACCGCGCGAAGCGGCGTCACACCGCGGCGGTCCCACCGGCGAGCGCCCGCGCGCGGTCGGCCACCACGAGCCGGACCTTGCCGCCGGGCGCTCGCTCGAGCGCCTCGACACGCTCGGTCGCGACACGCGGCGCCTGCACCCCGAGCGCGGCCAGGCGGCCGCGCACGCCGTCTCGCAGCCGGCGGCAGGCGGCGTCCGCGTCGACCCCCTCCCGGAGCGCGAGGCGCAGGCGGAGGCCGTCGCCCTCCTGGACGACCTGGAACTCGCGCACGTCACGGTCCTGGGTGACGACCCCGAACTGCGTGGGCAGCACCGCGACCGGCCGGCCGTCGCGCCCCGGCAGGCGCAGGACGTCGTCGGCGCGCCCGTCGAGCACCTCGAGGCGCCGGAAGCCGCGCCCGCACGGGCACGGCTCGGGCGCGAAGGCGACCACGTCGGACAGCTCGAAGCGGATGAGCGGCTGCACGCGGTTGAACAGGCTGGTGACGAGCAGCCGGGCGCCACGCGTCCCGTCGGGGACCGGCCGACCGTCCGCGTCGACGTTCTCGACCACGGTCAGGTCCTCGAACAGGTGCAGGTGACCGTGCTCGCAGGAGCATCCCCACAGGCCCTCGGTCGTGCCGTACAGATCGACCGGGCGCACCCCGAGCACCGCCTCGATCCGCTCGGCCGTCTCCACGGTCAGCAGCTCGCTGCCCGTCGACATCCCGCGCGGCGCGATCCGCAGCCGTCCGGCCTCCTGCTCGGCGACCAGCAGCACCGCCACCGACGGGTACGCGTGGACGAAGTCGGGCTGGAACGCGTTCAGCTCCGCCACCAGTTCGGCGAGCGGCATGGTCGCCGGCAGCGGCCGGACGCGGTGCAGGCCGACCGCGACGCTCGCCGAGACCCGCTGGGTCATGTGCGTCGGCACGCCCCCGCCGATCGCCGCGACCCGCAGCCGCCGCGGCAGACGCGGCCGCACGCCGGCCATCGCGGTGTAGCGGAAGAACTGGCCGAGGATCCCGCGCCACGCCGCGCGGTCGTAGACGTAGAGGCCCTTGCGCCCCGACGAGCCGCTCGTCGTCATCGCGCGGTACTCGCCGAGATAGAGCGCGTCGTGGTCGAGCCCGTCGAGGTGCGCGAGCAGGTCGTCGCCGCGCAGGCGCCGGTCGCAGACGACGTCGTCGAAGCGATCCATCAGCGTCGCCTTGTCGAGCGTCGGCAGCGCGGCGAGCTCGACGGGCGCGGCACCGATCAGGCCGGCGAGGCGCTCGGCGTAGAACGGCGAGCGCGCGACCGCGTGACGGACGAGCGCGTCGACGGCCTCGCGCTGATGGCGCTCCAGCCGCTCGCGCGGCCAGCGCTCGCGGGCCGCGAGCTTCGGTGCCGCGCGCAGCGTGCATCCTAGGTCGATCAGGCGGGTCGCCTCATACCTCGGCTCCATCTGGGGCTCCTCCTCGTGTGGCGGTGAGCTGCCCGAAGAACAGGTCGTGCACGCGGACGTTGAGCTCGGCGTCGACGACGCCCGGCTGCGTCAGGCGCTCGAGCGAGAGCCCGACGCTCATGGCGTAGAGGGCGATGGCCAGCGGTCGCGCGCCGAGCGGGAGCTCGATGCCGTGACGGGCCGCGTAGCGCTCCATCGCCGCCGCGAACGGCTCGATGACGCGCGCGTGGATCGCCGCGAATCGCTCGCGGTGCTCGGGGTGGCGCAGCACGTGGGTCCAGAACTCGAAGAACACCGCCAGCCAGCCGTCCTCGGGCCCGCCGCGCCGCCGCGCGGCCGCGGCCAAGATGCTGCGCGCCGCATCGGGCTCGTCGGGTGCCTGCGCGAAGGCCCGCTCGGCCTCGGCGCGGGCGCGGTCGGCGCGCCGCTCGTAGACCGCGAAGAACAGGTCTTCCTTGGACGCGAAGTTGGAGTAGACCGCGCCCTTCGTGTAGCCCGCGGCGTCGGCGACCGCGTCGAGGGACGTCAGGTGGAACCCCTGCCCGCTGAACAGCCGATCGGCGGCGTCGACGAGATCGTCGCGGGTCTGCGCCCGGCGCTCGGCCCTGGTCTGGCGCATACCGTCAGTATCCAGATACCGACGGTATGCAGCAACGCGGCGCGTCTGCCCGCGGACAGCGGCTCAGGCCGCCGGCAGCAGCGCCTCGCCGAGCACGTGGTCGAGCTCGGCGCGCAGTGCTGCGCTGGGCGCGACCTTGTAGTCGGCGCCGAGCCGCAGCTTGCGCGGACCGCCGGAGGTCTGGACGTTGAGGACGACCTCGCTCTCGCCCGGGAAGTTGCCGAACAGCGCCTTGAGCTCGTCGATGATCGTCGCCGGCAGCCGGGCGGCGTCCACGCTGACCTGCAGCGCGGTCGGCGCCGCCTTCTTGGCCATCGCCTGGACCTCGTCGCGCGCGCGCTCGACCTCCTCGGCAGTCGGCTTGAACGGCTCGGCCGACTGGACGACGACCGCGGTCTTCGTCGCGTCCTTGTGGTCGACGCGGCCGCGGACGAGCACGATCTCGTCGACCTGCAGCGCCGCCTCCTGCTCGGCCAGCACCCGTTCGAAGACGACGATCTCGACCGTCCCCTCGAGGTCGTCGAGCGTCGCGAACATCATCGTCGAGCCGGACTTCGTGCGGATCTTCTTGGCCTGCGTGACGATGCCGCCGACCGTCACCCAGTCCTGGTCCTTGCGATGCTCGAGCTCGGCGAGCGGACAGTCCACCTTCAGCCGCAGGGCCTCGCGGACCTCCTTGAGCGGATGGGCGGAGATGAAGAGGCCGATCGCCTCCTTCTCGATCGCCAGCAGCTCGCTCTGCTCGAACTCCTCGGACGGGATCGGCGGATGGCTCGGCGCGGCGAACGCGCTCGCGGCGCCGCCGACCGGCTCGAGGTCGAAGATCGAGCCCTGACCGCTGAGCGCGTCCTGCTGCTGCTTCTGGCCGGCGGCCTGGGCCTGCTCGAGCACGGTCAGCATGCCCTTGCGCGACGCCCCGGTCGACCCGAAGGCCCCGCACTTGATGAGCGCCTCGATCGCCTTCTTGTTCACCGCGCGGGCGTCGACGCGGGCGCAGAAGTCCCACAGCGACTCGAACGGGCCGCTCTCCGCGCGCGCCTCCTTGATCGCCTCGACCGCCGCGTAGCCGACGCCCTTCACGGCGTCCAGCCCGAAGCGGATGTTGCCGTCGACCACCGTGAACTCGTGATCGGAGAGGTTCACGTCGGGCGGCAGGACCTCGATGCCCATCTCCTCGCAGCGGGCGACGAAGAACGGGACCTTGTCCTTCGTCGACATCACGCTGGAGATCAGCGCGGCCATGTACTCGGCCGGGTAGGTCGCCTTCAGCCAGGCGGTCCGGTAGGCGATCAGCGCGTAGCAGGCGGCGTGGGACTTGTTGAACGAGTAGTCGGCCGACTTCTCGTTCGTCGTCCACAGCCAGTCGATGACCTGTTCGGAGGTGCCCGACGCGCGGCAGCCCTCGCGGAACTCCGGCTCGAGCTTGGCCATCGCCTCGCGGTTCTTCTTGCCGATCGCCTTGCGCAGGTCGTCGGCCTTCGCGCCGCTGAAGCCCGCGATCTCCTTGGAGATCTGCATCGCCTGCTCCTGGTAGACGATGACGCCCTTGGTCGGCTCCAGGATGTGGCGCAGGCGCTCGTCGAGGATGACGATCGACTCGGGCTCCCGCTTGCCGCGCGCGTAGGTGGGGATCTGGTCCATCGCGCCCGGGCGGTAGAGCGCGTTGAGGGCGACGAGGTCGTCGAACTCGGTGGGGCGCACCCGCTTGAGCGTCTCCTGCATGCCCTCGGACTCGAACTGGAACACGCCGATCGAGTCGCCCCGGGCCAGCATCTCGTAGACCTTGGGGTCGTCGAGCGGCAGCGTCGTCATGTCCGGGCGCTCGCCGGTCGAGCGCTCGATGACGTCGAGCGCGTCCTCGATGACGTCGAGGTTGCGCAGCCCGAGGAAGTCCATCTTCAGGAGGCCGAGCTCCTCGACGGGCTTCATCGAGAACTGCGTGACCATCTTGAACTCGCGGTTGCCGTCCTCGTCGGTCGTGCCGGCGTCGGCGAGCTGCAGCGGGACGATGTCGGTCAGCGGGAAGCCCGCGATGACGACGGCCGCCGCGTGGATCGACGAGTTGCGGACGATCCCCTCCAGGCCCTTGGCCACGTCGACGATCTGGCGGGCGACGGGGTCCTCGTCGTAGGCCTTGCGCAGGTCCTCCCCGGGCGCCAGGCAGTCGTCGAAGGACGGCGGGCGGCCCATGATCGGATCGGGGATGAGCTTGGCCAGGCGGTCGCCGGCGCCGTAGTCGTGGCCGAGCACCCGGGCCGCGTCGCGCGTGGCCGCACGCGGGAACATCTTGCCGAAAGTGACGATCTGCGCCACCGACTCGCGACCGTACTTCTCGGTCACGTAGCGCATGACGCGCTCGCGGCCGCGCACGGAGAAGTCGATGTCGATATCCGGCATCGACACGCGCTCGGGGTTGAGGAAGCGCTCGAAGAGCAGGTCGTAGCGCAGCGGGTCGACGTCGGTGATCGCCAGGCAGTACGCGACGAGCGAGCCGGCCGCCGAGCCACGGCCCGGGCCGACCGCGATCCCGTTGGACTTCGCGTAGTGGACGAAGTCCCAGACGATGAGGAAGTAGGCGTTGAAGCCCATCCGGTCGATGACCGCGAGCTCCATCTCGGCGCGCTCGCGGGCCTCGGCCGGGACCGGGTCGCCGTAGCGCCGCCGCAGCCCCTCCTCCACGCGCGCGCGCAGGTAGGACTTCTCGTCGCTGCCATCAGGCGTCGGGTAGCTCGGGATGAGCTGCTTGCCCAGCTCGATCGTGACGTCGCAGCGCTCGGCGATCTCGACCGTCGAGGCCAGCGCCTCGGGCCACTCCGCGAACGAGTCCGCCATCTCGGTGGAGTCCTTGAGATAGAACTCGTTCGTGTCGAAGGTCATCTTCGGCGCGGCCAGCGTGGACTTCGTCTGCACGCACAGCAGCGCCGTGTGGTGGGCGTGGTCCTCGCGGCGCAGGTAGTGGACGTCCGCCGTGCCGACGAGCGGGCGGCCGAGCTCGCGCGCGATCCGCACGATGCCCTCGTTGGCCTTGTCCTGGTCGGCGATGCCGTTCTTCTGGACCTCGAAGTAGACGTTCTCGGCGCCGAAGACGTTGACGAGGTCGTCGGCGTGGGCCCGCGCCTCGTCGGGGCGGTCGTCGACGAGGCGGCGGCAGAAGCGGGAGGCCAGGCAGCCGGTCAGCGCGATCACGCCGGAGGCGTGCTGGGCGACCTGGCCGAGGTCGACCGACGGCTTGCCGCGGCTCAGCCCCTCGAGGAAGCCGGCGCTGGAGAGCTTGACGAGGTTGCGGTAGCCCTCGTCGGTCGCGGCCAGCAGCGTGAGGTGGTTGCGCTCTTGACGCTGGCCGCGCAGCGTGTGGTCGTCGACGAGGTAGACCTCGCAGCCGACGATCGGCCGGATGCCCTGCTTCTGGCAGGCCTTGTAGAGCTCGACGGCGCCGTTCATGACGCCGTGGTCGGTGAGGCCGAGCGCGGGCTGGTCGAACGCCGCGGCCCGGGCGGCGAGCTGATCGATCTTGCACGCGCCGTCGAGCAGGCTGTACTCGCTGTGGACGTGGAGATGGGCGACGGGCGGAGGGCTCATCGAGGGTCCGAACGGTACCCGTGGGACCGGACGGCGCGGCGGCCGCCGCCGGGGATCGTCCGCAATGTGCGCAGAACGGTCGTCGGGTCATACTCGAGGCGTGTCGGAGCTGCGCACCGAGCGCCTCCTGCTGCGCCGCTGGCGCCCCGCCGATCGCGCTCCGTTCGCGGCGATGAACGCCGATCCGCGGGTCATGGAGCACTTCCCCGCGCCGCTCACGCGTGCGGAGAGCGACGCCCTCGTCGACCGCATCGAGGCGGCATTCGAGACGCGCGGCTTCGGGCTGTGGGCGCTCGAGGAGCGCGCCGGCGGGGCCTTCCTCGGCTTCACCGGGCTGATCGAGCCGACGTTCGCGGCGCCGTTCACCCCGGCCATCGAGATCGGCTGGCGGCTGGCGGCGCCCGCGTGGGGCCACGGCTACGCGACCGAGGCCGCCCGAGCCGCGCTCGCCTTCGGCTTCGACGAGGCCGGAGCGAGCGAGATCGTGTCGATGACGACGGTCGCCAACGCCCGGTCGCGGGCGGTGATGCGGCGGCTCGGCATGACGCGCGACCCGGCCGACGACTTCGACCATCCGCTCCTCCCCGCCGGGCACCCGCTGCGACGCCACGTGCTGTACCGGATCCGCCCCGGCTGACGAGCCAGCGCCGACCCGGGCGGCGCGGCGTGCTGCGGCGCCTTGCCGACTCTTCATGGACGTCGTCTCCGCCCTCCTCGCGCGGCTCTCAGCCGCGCGACGCGAGAAGGACACCGCAGAGGTGAGACACGAACGCATCGTCTCGTGCACCGGTAGGTTGGCGCGATGGCGAGGACGTGGTTCGGTCTGACGGCGCTCGCGGTCCTGGTCGCGCTCGCCATCCAGGTGCCGGTGGCGGCGGGCGCCGAGGACGGTGCCTTCGACACGGTCGGCGGGCGCGTCTTCAACGTCTTCTGCTTCTTCACCGTGCAGTCGAACGTCCTCGTCGGGGTGACGAGCCTCCTGCTGGCGATCCGGATCGAGCGGGCGTCGATGGCGTTTCGCGTCGCGCGGCTGACGGGCCTCGTCGCGATCACGATCACCGCGGTCGTCTACCACACGACGCTGCGGGACCTGCGCGAGCTCGAGGACTGGGCGCTGGTGGCAGACGGGCTGCTCCACACCGCGGTCCCGATCCTCGTCGTCGCCGGCTGGCTGCTGTTCGGCCCACCAGGGCTGATCGACCGGCGGGTCGTGTGGTGGTCGCTCGCGTTCCCGGTGGCGTGGCTGGCGTTCACACTGCTCCGCGGGGAGGCCACCGCCTTCTACCCGTATCCGTTCGTCGACGTCGACGCCCACGGGTACGCGCGGGTGCTGAGCAACTGCGCGCTGGTCGGCGTGCTGTTCGTCGCGGTGGCCGGGGCGGCGCTGGCGATCGACCGGCGGCTGAGCCGGGGCCGCGTGCGGGCGGCGGCGTCCTGACCGACGCCGCGCCGGCGCTCAGACGTCCGGGAGACCCTGCGCGCGCTCGAACCACCCGTGCAGCGTGCCGACGAGTGCCGCGTCGCCGCTGACGAGCGCGGGCGCGCCGGACGGGAGCGCGGCGGCCGTGAGGAGGCGGATGACGAGGTCGGCGTCGAGCCAGACCGTGGCGGCGGATGCAGCGGTCGCGGCGTCGGCGTCGACCAGGTCGGGCGCGCCGGATCCGGCCCCCGCGGCAGCCTCGTCGGCGCCCGACCGCACGGGGGCGCCGGATGCGGCCCCCGCGGCAGCCTCGTCGGCCCCGGCCCGCCCGCGCGCGCCGGATGCCGCGCCGGCGGCAGTCTCGTCGGCGTCGAGCCAGACCGTCGCGGTGGGTGCCGTGCCGGCGGCGGCGGCCGTACGCCGCACGTCCAGCGGAGTGCCGTCGGCGACGGTGACGACGATCGGCTCGGCGCCGGTCAGCGCGTAGCGCACGGCGAACCGATGGCCGGCGGTCCAAGTGGGGTCGACGGCGGCAGCGACGACCGCGAGCGCCGCCTCGGGCGCGATGCGCGCTCCGGCGGCGTGGAGCGCCACAAGATCGACGGGGTCGCGGCGGCCGCGGATGAGGCGGCGCACCCGCCGGCGCCGGCCGTCGATGTCGACGCCGGGCAGCCGGCGCCGGGCGCCGCCTGCCGCGAGCGGGGCGAGCGCAGCGACGGTGCCCGAGACGACGGCGTCGGACTTGGCAGCGGTGAGCTCGCGCGGCTGGACCACGGCGTGCTGGGGTCCGACGAGGATCCGATGGGTCGAGTGGCCGGCGATCGCGAGGTCGTAGGCGAACGCCTTCCGCGTGAGTCCCGCCTGCGCGGGCAGCAGCTGCAGCAGGAGGTCGACGGCGAGGTCCTCGCGGGTCTGGGCCAGGACGCCGATCGCCGGGGCAAGCCAGGTCGCCGGCGGCCGCTGCGCTGCGCTCAACACGCGCCGCTCGAGCGGGCGGGCATCGGACGGGGGCTCGGCGAAGGCGGCGGGCTCGGGCCCATGCTCGCTCGGCGGCGGTGGGTCGTCTCCCGCGGCGGGCTCGGGACCGCTGGACGGCGACGCGCCAGCGTCCGCGCCGAGGTCGGGACCGCTGGAGCGTGACACGCCAGCCTCCGCGACGGGCTCCGGACCGCCGGACGGCGACACGCCAGCCTCCGCGACGGGCTCCGGACCACCGGGCGGCGACACGCCAGCCTCCGCGACGGGCTCCGGACCACCGGGCGGCGACACGCCAGCCTCCGCGCCGAGCTCAGGACCGCTGGAGGGTGACGCGCCCGCCTCCGCGACGGGCTCCGGACCACCGGGCGGCGACGCGCCAGCATCCGCGACGGGCTCCGGACCACCGGGCGGCGACGCGCCAGCCTCCGCGACGGCCTCCGGACCACCGGACGGCGACGCGCCAGCATCCGCACCGAGCTCGGGACCGCTGGACGGTGACGCGCCGGCATCGACGGTGGGGTCGGCGGGTGCTGGCGCGTCCACGTCGTCGGCCGCGACGCCCGCAGGCGATGGCGCGTCGACGTCGTCGGGCGCAGCGGGGTCGTGGTCCGTGGGTGGCGCCCCCGTGGCCGTCGTCTCGGCGTCGACGTCCCCCGGCGTGTCGGATGTCGTCGGAGGCTCGACCTCGCGCTCCTTGAGGCGGGATCCGGCGGCCTCGAGGTCGCGGACGAGCTGGGACGCCTGGTCGCGGGCCGCGACGGCCTCGTCGGACCGGGCCCGCTCGGCCGCCAAGGCCTCCTGGGCGCTGGCGAGCTCGCGGCGGGTCGCCTCGAGGTGGGTTCGGGTCAGGGCCTCGGCGGTCACCGCAAGCGCACGGTGGGCGCCGCGCTCGCGCTCGAGCGCGAGATCCTGCTCGGCCGCCCGACGAGCCGCGCGCTCCGCGTCGAGCTGGGCGCGCAGCGTGGCGACCTCCGCCTCGACGCGCACCGCGAGCTCGCGGAGCCGCCGGTCGAAGCCGTCGCGCAGCTCGCCGGCGATCCGTCCCAGGTCGGCGACGAGCGCGGCGACCGCCGCATCTCGCACCGAGGCGGCTCCGGCCGACGACCGTGCGGCCTCCAGATCGGCCTGGAGTCGAGCCAGGCGGTTGACCAGCAGCTCGCGATCGGCCTCGCTCTCCGTCAGCCGTGCGGCCAGCTCGGTCCCCGCCTCGCCCGCGCGTCGCGCGTCGTGCAGCTCGGCCTCGACCCCGGTCAGGCGCCGCCGAAGCGCCTCCTGGTCGGACTCCGCCTGGGCCAGCCGAGCGGCAAGCTCCTCCCCCGCCGCTGCCGCGCGCCGAGCCTCAGCGAGCTCCGCCTCGACCGCGGCCGACCGCCCACGCAGCGCGTCGCGCTCGGACTCGGCGTGCGCCAGCCGAGCCGCAAGCTCGTCCCCGGCCGCCGCCGCGCGCCGCGCCTCGACGAGCTCCGCCTCGACGCCGGCCAGGCGCCCCTGCAGCGCGTCGCGCTCGGATTCGACGTCCGCCAGCCGAGCCGCGAGCTCCTCCCCGGCCGCCGCCCCACGCCGGGCCTCGACCAGCTCGGCCTCGACGCCGGCCAGGCGCTCCACCAGCGCCTCGCGCTCGGTCGCCGCACGGGCGAGGTCGTCGGCGAGCTCGCGCTTGAGCGCCTCGGCCGCGGCGACCGCCGCGTCGCGCTCGGCGCGCTCCTGCGCCAGGCGGCGCTCGAGCTCGTCGCCGGCGTTCGCAAGGCGTGCGCGCAGCTCCGCGACGCGGGCCTCGATCTCCGTGGCCTGCTGCTCGAAGGCGGCCCGCTCGAGGGCGATCCGAGCGCTCAGCTCCGCCGTGGCCTGCTCGACCTGAGCGCCGACGCGCTCGTGCTCGCGCGCGAGCTCCACGCGCAGCGAGGCCTCGGCCTCGTAGCGGCGGCGACGCTCGTCCTCGACGCGCACCTGCAGGTCGGCGGCCTCGCGGCGCACGGCGACGACCGTCCGCTCGGCCTCGCCGAGCGCCATGCGCGCCGCCCGCTCGCTGCTCTCCAGCGTCCCGACCCGCTCGCGCAGCCCGGCCAGCGTCGCGCGCAGGCCGTCGAGCGCGTCCCGGACACCGGCCGCGCGATCGACCCGCGCCTGGACCTCGGCGAGCGTCGCGCGCAACGTCTCGATCTCGCCCTGGGCGGACGCCTGGATGGCCGCCCGCCGCTCGAGCTCTTCGCGCAGGCGCGCCACGGTCTCCTCGGCCGCGGCGACGCGCTCATCGGATCCGGCACGCTGCTCCAGCTCCCGCCGCAGCCGCGCCACCGTCTCCTCGGCGGCGACGACCCGCGCATCCGACCCAGCACGCTCCTCCAACTCCCGCCGCAACCGCGCCACCGTCTCCTCGGCGGCAACCACCCGCGCATCCGACCCGGCACGCTCCTCCAACTCCCGCCGCAACCGCGCCACCGTCTCCTCGGCGGCAACCACCCGCGCATCCGACCCGGCACGCTCCTCCAACTCCCGCCGCAACCGCGCCACGGTCTCTTCTGCGGCCGCGACGCGCTGGCGGCGGTCGGCGAGCTCCCGGTCGGCGTCGGCACGCGCGGCGCGCTCGGACTCCAGGCGGCGCGCGAGCTCCGCCGCCTCGCCGCGCAGCCGCTCCAGCTCGGCCGCCGTCGCGGCATCGCCGCCTCCGCGCAGCGCGCGCTCGGCCGCCGCACGGGCCGCAGCCGCCGCCTGTTGCGCCTCGGCGCCCTCGCGGCGGATGCCGTCCATCTCGCGAGCGAGCGCCGCCGCGTGCTCCTCGGCCGCCCGCACGCGCTCGCGCAGCCGCGCCAGATCGCGCTGGGCCTGCGCCTGGGCGGCATCGCGGTCGGCCTCGGCGTCGGCGCGCACGCGGCGCTCGGCCTCGGCGCGCTGCTCGGCCGCGCGCAGCCGCGTCGTGAGGCGATCGCGCTCGGCGAGCGCCTCGCCGAGCCGGGTCTCCAAGTGCCCGAGCTGGGTCTCGAGCGTGGTCGCGGTCGCCTCGGCCGCCAGCGCCCGCCGGACGAGCGCCTCGTCGGCCTGGCCCTCGCGGCGCGCGCGGCGCTCCGCCAGCACGCCCGGATCGACCACCGTGGCCGGCGGAGGCGCGAGCGCGCCGTCCGGCGGCCCCGGCGACGCAGCGGGCAGGGCGAGCTCACGCTCCCCCGCGGCGAGCGCCAAGCGAGCGCCGAGGCGGGGACGCAGCTCGACCGGCACCGCGAACCGGGCGGTCCAGCGTCCGTCGGCGGTCGCGCCCGCGGTCGCCGCACGGAAGCGGCGGCGCACGCCGGCGGCGTCGTCGAGCAGCAGCTCCACGGCGTCCGGAGCGTCGCCGCGCCAGCGTCCGGTCACCCGGACCTCGAGCGTCGCCGCGGACGAGGGCACCCACTCGACCCGCTCGATCTCGAACGGCGGATCCAGCCGCGAGCCGTCGGGGGTCGGAGCGTTCACGCGGCGAGCCTACGTCCCGCCGCGGACGGGTACGGGGCCCTGACGGTCCCGCCCCGGCTCCCCCTACTGCTGCGCTTCGTCACGCAGGCGTGACGCGGCCAGCAGCAGCGCGATGCCGGCCAGGACGATCCCCGCCGCGATCGACCGACGTGGCGCCTTCTGACGCAGGTAGAGCTTCAGCGCCTTCCACACGACCAGCCCGACGAACCGGTAGAACACGAGCCTCTATTCCCCCGTCTCGCCCTGGCGCAGTCGCCACGCCATGCGCGACTGCAGCGACCAGATCTCGATGAAGCCCGGTGACGCCTGCTGCGAGAACAGGCCGCCCGACTCGGCGAAGGTCGCGAGCTGGGCGTCGTAGACGGCGTTGGGCGACTCGCGGGTGACGACCCGCACGGAGCCCTTGTAGAGCTTCAGCCCGATCGAGCCCGTGACCCGCGCGTTCACCGACTCCATGTAGGCATCGAGGTCGGCCCGCAGCGGCTCCCACCACAGTCCCGCGTAGACGAGGTAGGCCCACTGGCGGTCGAGCTGGGGCTTGAACTGGTTCTGGTGGATCGTGCCGACGAGCTTCTCGAGCTCGCGATGCGCGGTGAGGACGATCTCGGCGGCCGGCACCTCGTAGATGTCGCGGACCTTCAACCCGACGATCCGGTCCTCGATGTGGTCGACGATGCCGACGCCGTGCTTCATGCCGATCTCCGCCGCCCGCTCGAGCAGCGCCACGAGCCCGAGCCGCTCCCCGTTCAGCGAGACCGGCACGCCGGCCTCGAAGCCGACCGTCAGGATCTCCGGCTCGTCGGGCGCCTCCTCGGGCCGCGTGACGAGCTGGAAGACGTCGTCCTCCGGCGCGTGCGAGAGGTCCTCGATCCACTTGCCCTCGCTCGAGCGCCCCCACAGGTTGTCGTCGATCGAGTACGGCGCCGCCTCGGTGCCGCCCTTGACCGGGATCCCGTGCTCCCGCGCGTAGGCGATCTCCTCGTCGCGTCCCATCGACCACGAGCGCACGGGCGCGATGATCTTCAGCTCCGGCGCCAGCGTGGCGACCGTCGACTCGATGCGGACCTGGTCGTTGCCCTTGCCCGTGCAGCCGTGGGCGATCGTGTCGCACCCGGCGCGCCGCGCGTACTCCACGGCGAGCTTGGCGATGAGCGGCCGCCCCAGCGCGGTGAAGAGCGGGTACCCGAGCCCGTAGATCGCGTTGGCCTTGATCGCCGGCAGCACGTACTCGGTCGCGAACTCCTCGCGCGCGTCGACGACGAACGTGTCGACCGCCCCGAGCTGGCGCGCCTTGCCCTCGACGACGCCGTAGTCCTCCCCGGGCTGGCCCAGGTTGACGGTCAGCGTCACGACCTCCGCGTCGTACTCGTCCTGGATCCACTTGAGCATCACGCTCGTGTCCAGGCCGCCCGAGTAGAGCAGGAGCACGCGGTTGACCTCGTCCGGGCGCGCCTCGTAGGAGGCGATGGCCTGGGCGGCGAGCCGCTCGGAGGCGTCGGGCGCGGGGATCGAGTGGGCGGAGATGCGGGGGGCGTCGGACATGTCGGCCCGCAGGGTATCCGCGAGGTCCAACCGGACCGCCAAGTCCGAACGGACTCTACGGTCCGCTATGGTCCCCGGAGGAACAACCGGACTCAGCAGTCCGCTCGCCGTCCCGGAGGCCCACCATGACCGCAGCCCACGCCCCATCCGACCGCCGCTGGCTGATCCTCGCCCTCGCCTGCGTCGTGCAGATGATGCTCGTCCTCGACATCTCCGTCGTGAACGTCGCGCTGCCCGACATCCGCACGGGGCTCGGCTTCGGCGCGAGCGACCTGGCGTGGGTCGTCAACGCCTACACCCTGGCGTTCGGCGGCTTCCTGCTGCTCGGCGGACGCGCCGCCGACCTGCTCGGCTACCGGCGCACGTTCCTCGTCGGCGTCGCGTGGTTCACCGCGGCCTCGCTGCTGAACGCGCTGGCGTCCAGCCCGGAGGTCCTCGTCGCCGGCCGCGGCCTCCAGGGCCTCGGCGCCGCGTTCGCCTCGCCCGCCGCGCTGGCGCTGGTGACGACGACGTTCACCGCGCCCGACGAGCGAGCCAAGGCCCTGGCCGCCTGGGCGGCGGTCTCGGCCGGCGGCGGCGCGATCGGCCTCATCGTCGGCGGCGTCCTCACCGAGGTGCTCGCGTGGGAGTGGATCTTCCTCGTCAACGTCCCGGTCGGCGCGGCGGTCGTGGTCGCCGCGTGGCGGGCGGTGCCCGCGACGCCGGTCCGCCGCGGCGCGTTCGACCTCGCCGGCGCCGTCAGCGTGACCGCCGGCCTCGTCGCGCTGGTCTACGCGATCGTCTCGGCCGGCGAGCACGGCTGGGGCTCGGCGCGGACGCTCGGCTTCGGCGCGCTCGGCCTGGCGCTGCTGGCCGCGTTCGTCGCGGTCGAGCGCCGCGCGCGCTCGCCGCTCGTGCGGCTGTCGATCCTGCGGGTGCGCTCGCTGGCGGTCGGCAACCTCGTGATGCTGCTGCTGATCTCCAGCAACTTCGGGATGTTCTTCTTCACGTCCCTCTACCTCCAGGACGTCCACGGCTACGGCCCCCTGCAGACGGGGCTCGCGTTCCTGCCGATCACCATCGGGATCATCGTCACGGCGGGCGTGGCCGAGCGGCTCGTGCGCCGGATCGGGGTGCGCGCGATGGGCGTGCTCGGGCTGACGATCGCCGCCATCGGCCAGGCGCTGCTGATCTCGCTCCCGCAGGACAGCAGCTACGTCAGCGGCCTGCTCGTCGCCTTCGTCCCGCTGTCGGTCGGGATCGGACTGGCCTTCGTGGCCCTGACGATGCTCGCGACGGCGGGCGTGCAGGCGCAGGATGCGGGGCTGGCCTCGGGCATCTACAACACCGCGCAGCAGGTCGGCGGCGCGCTCGGGCTGGCGGCGCTGTCGGCGATCGCCGCGGGCGCCTCGGGCGTGATGGGCGGCTTCCACGCCGTCTACCTCGGCTCGACCGTGCTCTTCGCGGCCGGAGCGCTGCTGCTCGCCGTACTGGTGCGCCCGCGCCACGTGGCCCAGGTGACCGAGGCGGCGGCGGAAGGCGCAACGCCATAGCGCCGCCCACGTGGCACCATGAAGCGGCGATGGCCACCGAGTCGCGCACCCCGCCCCTGCGCGCCGACGCCGAACGCAATCGGCGGCGGCTCATCGAGGCGGCCACCGCGCTCTTCCACGAGCGCGGCATGGACGCCTCGATCGCCGAGATCCGCGACCGCGCCGGCGTGGGGCAGGGCACGGTGTTCCGCCACTTCCCCACGAAGGAGCACCTCGCGGCCGAGGTCATGCGCGAGCGCATGGCCGAGCTGACGTCGCTCGCGCGCGAGCAGCTCGCCGTCGAGGACCCCGCCGCCGCGCTGCGCGACTTCATGGTCCGCGCGGCCCAGACGCACGCGATCGACCAGGCGATGTACCGCGCGATCTGCGCGGCGAACGCGCTCTCGGTCGAGGACGAGCGCGAGCTGCGCGGGACGCTCTTCGCGCTCATCGAGCAGCTGGTGCGCCGCGCGCAGGCCGCCGGCGCGGTCCGCGACGACCTCGTCGCCGAGGACGTCCTCACGCTCGTCAACGCGGCGACCGCCTCGACCGAGGCGCTCGCCCCCGTCGCCCCCGACCTCTGGCGACGCTACCTCGACGTGATCCTCGACGGCCTGCGCCCCGAGGGCGCCCACCCGCTGTCGCAGCCGCCGCCCACCGGCGAGCAGTTCGACGCGATCCGCGAGCTCTAGGAGCGGACGCCCGCCTCCGCATCCGCCGCCTCGAGCACCTGGCGCGGCTTGCCGCTGCGCATGCCGACCAGCGCCACGAGGAAGCAGACCGCCATCACGCCGGCCATCACGGTGAACACGGTCTTCGACGACTGGGCGAAGTCGTGCTGGATGGCCTCGAAGAGGCGCTGGGCGTTGTCGCCGGCCGCCGAGGCGAACCGGGACGCGTCGCCGCCGCCGGCCGAGCTGAGCGCCTCGGCGATCTGGTCGGCCTGGGCCTTGGGTACGCCCTCCGCCCCGAGCGTCGCCTCGATGTTCGAGCGGTTCTCGGTGATGAGGATCGTGCCGAGCACCGCGAGCCCCAGGCTCGACGCGAAGTAGCGCAGCGTCTGCGTGATGCCCGTGACCTCGCCGTAGGAGCCGCGCGGCGCGCGGTTGAGCGCGTCGGTCGACGCGGGCGACAGGACGAAGCCGATGCCCGCGCCGGTCAGCACGATCCAGTACCACTGGCTGTCGAGGTCGAGGTCGGGCAGCTGCCGGGCCCACAGGTAGAAGCCGACCGCCGCAACGGCGCAGCCGAGCACGACCGTGGGCCGGGCGCCGCGCGCGTCGAGGATCCGCCCGCCGATCTGGCTCGCGGTCGCGAAGCCGGCGAAGAAGATCAGGAGGTACAGGCCGGCGTTGGAGGCGTTGTAGCCGAGCGAGACCTGCGAGTAGACGCTGGCGAAGAAGAACAGCGGCACGAAGCAGACGCAGAGCAGGAACAGGACGAGGTTGTCGATCGTGAACCCGCGGTCGGCGAAGATCCGCACGTCGAGCAGCGGATGCTCGGTGCGCAGCTCGAACAGCGCGAAGACGACGAGCAGCAGCGCGCCGGCGACGATGCAGCCCCACGTCGCGATCGACCCCCAGCCCCACTGGCTGGACTGCTGCAGGCCCAGGACCACGAGCCCCATGCCGGCCGAGACGAGCACGGTCCCGCGGTAGTCCATCGGGACCTGGCGACGATCCTCGGCCGGCTTGGCCCGCAGCGTGAGCAGGACGGCGATGATCGCCACCGGGACGTTGATCCAGAAGATCGCCCGCCAGGTCCACTCGACGAGGAAGCCGCCGGCCAGCGGGCCGACCGAGGTCAGCGCGCCCGTGACGCCGAAGAAGACCGCGAGCGCCTTGCCGCGCTCCTGCGGCGCGAACGAGGCGACGACGATCGCCAGCGCGGCCGGGAACATGATCGCCCCGAACGCGCCCTGGATCACGCGACAGACGATGAGCCAGGCCTCGCCCGCGTCGCCCGACGGCGCCGCGCCGCACAGCGCCGAGGCGACCGCGAAGCCCACGATCCCGATCAGCACCATGCGCCGATGGCCGACGACGTCGCTCAGCTTGCCGCCGAACGCGAAGAGCGCCGCGAGCGCAAGCAGGTAGCCGTTGATGATCCACTGCGCGCCGGTCTCGGTCAGCGAGAGGTCACGCTCGATGTCCGGGATCGCGATCGAGACGATCGTCTGATCGATGAACATCATCGCGACGGCGAAGATCATCGCCGCGAGCACGAGGTTCTTGTTGGCGCCCTGGGTCACGGCCGGGAACCGTACCCCCAACCGCGGCGGCTCAGCCCAGCAACGTGGACAAGCGGTCGACCGCGTCGTCGATCTCGGCGTCGCCGACGATGAGCGGCGGGAGCAGCCGGATGGTCTGCGGGCCGGTCGCGTTGACGACCAGGCGCTGCTCCAGCAAGGCGCGCCGGGCGATCTCCGGCGCCCCGCCGTCGGCGAGGTCGAAGGCGTTCATGAGGCCCCGGCCGCGGACCGCGGCCACGCCCGGCAGCTCGTGCAACCGGGCGCGCAGCCGCTCGCCCAGCGCGCGCACCCGCGCGAGCAGCGCCTCGTCGTCGAGCACGTCGAAGACGGCCAGCGCCGCGGCCGCGACGACCGGGCCGCCCGGGAAGGTCGAGCCGTGGTCGCCGGGCGCGAAGACCTCGGCCAGCCGCTCGCCGGTGACGAGCGCGCCGATCGGCAGCCCGCCGCCGAGCGCCTTGGCGGTGGTGAGCGCGTCGGGCACGACGCCGACCTGCTCGTAGGCCCACAGCGAGCCGGTCCGCCCCATCCCCGTCTGGACCTCGTCGAAGATCAGCGCGGCGCCGTGGGCGTCGCAGGCGGCGCGGGCCGCGCGCAGGACGTCGTCGCCCAGCGGCCACACGCCCGACTCGCCCCGGATGACCTCCAGCACCACCGCGGCGGTGCGGTCGTCGACCGCGGCGGTGATCGCCTCGATCGTCGGCTCGACGGCGCGGAACCCGGGCACGAGCGGCGCGAACGGCGCCTGCTTGGACTCCTGCGGCGTCGCGCTCAGCGCCCCGTACGTGCGCCCGTGGAAGCCGCCGTGGACGACCACGACGTCGCCGGCCGGCTTGGCCTTGCGCGCGAGCTTCAGCGCCGCCTCGTTGGCCTCGGCGCCCGAGTTCGTGAAGAACACGCCGCCGCCCAGCGACGAGGTGGCCAGGCGCTCGGCCAGCCGGGTCATCGGCTCCGTGTAGTAGAGGTTGCCGACGTGCAGCAGCCGGCCGGCCTGCTCGCGGATCGCCGCGACGACCTGCGGATGGCAGTGGCCGACCGAGGAGACCGAGATGCCCGTCAGGAAGTCGAGGTACTCGTGGCCGTCGGCGTCCCACAGGCGTGCGCCTGCGCCGCGCTCGAAGGCGACGGGGAAGCGGGCGTAGGTGGGCAGCAGGTGGTGGTCCAGGGTGGTCGTCACTTTGCGGGTCCGATCTTCGTGCCGGTGCCGTCGTCGGTGAACAGCTCCAGCAGGAGCGAGTGCGGCAGGCGGCCGTCGATGATGTAGGCGTTGCCGACGCCGCCGTGGATCGCGTCCAGGCAAGCCTGCAGCTTGGGGCGCATCCCGCCGGCGATCGACGGCAGCGCGGCCTGCACCTCGTCGGCATGGGCCTCGCTCACCACCGACTCGGGATCGTCGGGGTCGCGCAGCCAGCCGCGGACGTCGGTCAGGAACAGGACCTTGTAGGCGCCCAGCGCACGCGCCACCGCGGAGGCGGCATCGTCGGCGTTGATGTTGTACGAGTTGCCCTCGCGGTCGGCGCCGACGGAGGCGATCACCGGGATGTAGTCGGCGGCGACGTGGCGGATGACGTCGGCGTCGACGCGCTCGATGCGCCCGACGAAGCCGATGTCCTCGCCCCCGGGCGCCGACTGGCGCGTGACGCGGAACAAGCCGCCGTCGTCGCCGGAGAGGCCGACCGCCGACTGGCCGTGGCGGTTCAGCCGCAGGACGATGTCCTTGTTGACCTTGCCGACGAGGACCATCTTCGCGATCTCCACGGTGTCGGCGTCCGACACCCGCAGGCCGCCGACGAACTCGACCGGCATGTCGAGCCGCTGCATGTACGCGGTGATGTCGGGGCCGCCGCCGTGGACGACGACCGGGTTGAGGCCCACGTACTTCAGCAGCACGACGTCGCGCGCGAAGTCCTCGCGCAGCTCGGGGTCCTCCATCGCCGCGCCGCCGTACTTGATGACGATCGTGCGGCCGTGGAACTCCCGGATGTAGGGCAGCGCCTCCAGGAGGGTGGCGACGTCTCTCATGTCGTGTACTCCGCGTTGACCGTCACGTAGCCGTGGCCGAGGTCGGAGAAGAAGACCTCCGTGTCGGCCCCCTCGCCCGGCAGGCCGACCTCGTACTCGACCTCTTCGCGGGCGACCGCCGCGTCCAGCGCGGCCTGATCGGTCGGCAGGGCCATCCCGACGGAGCAGACCTGGACGCCCTCGATGGCGATGTCGAGCGGCAGCGGCGCCGTGCCGAGCAGGGCGCCGCCGACCGCCTGGGCGATCCGCCCCCAGTTGGGGTCGCCGCCGTTGAGCGCCGTCTTGACCAGCGGCGAGTTCGCCACCGCGCGCGCGGCCGCCTCGACGCCGTCCTGATGGCCGCCGCGGACGATCACGCGGCCGACCCGCGCCGCGCCCTCGCCGTCGCGGACCATGCGGATCGCCAGCTGGCGCAGGAGCGCGTCGAGCGCCTCGCCGAAGCGCAGCTCGTCCTCGGTCTCCGGCGCGATCCGCACTCCGGACGCGCCCGAGGCCATGAGGATCGCGGTGTCGTTGGTCGAGAGCTGGCCGTCGACCGAGCAGCGGTCGAACGAGCGCTTCACGCAGACGCCGAGCAGCAGGTCGGCCGTCTCGGGCGCCATCGCCGCGTCGGTCTGCACGAAGCAGAGCATCGTGGCGAAGCGGGGCGAGATCATGCCGGCGCCCTTGCACTGCGCGCTGAGGCGCACGCGGCCCGAGGGCAGCTCGAGATCGAGCGTGGCGCGCTTGTCGAGGATGTCCGTCGTCTTGATCGCCTCGGCGAACGCGGCGGCGCCGCCGGATGACAGCTGCCGGTTGGCCTCCAGCAGGCCGGCCACCACCTTGCGCCCGTCGAGCTGGACGCCGATCACGCCGGTCGAGGCGACCGCGACCTGATCGCTGTCGACGCCGGCGGCCACGGCCGCGGCGCCCTGGACGCGGGCCGCCTCGTCGAGGCCGGGGCGGCCGGTCGCGGCGTTGGCGTTGCCCGAGTTGACGGCGACGGCGCGCAGCGCGGCCAGGCGCGTGCGCTCCTTGGTCACGATCACCGGCGCGGCGAGCACGCCCGAGGCGGTGAAGCGCGCGGCGCTGACCGCGTCCGGGCGGTCGCAGACGAGCAGGCCGACGTCGGGCGCGCCCGACGGCTTGAGGCCGGCCGCGACGCCGGCGGCGCGGAAGCCTGCGGGCAGCGCGTCGTCGGTCGCCTCGGTGACGTGGGTGGGCCGATCCACCCACCGCGAGGAGAAGAAGCTCACGATGACACCGCCCGTCGGGTCGTAGCCGCGGTGGGTGAGGACCCGCAGGGCCTCACTGGATCCCCGCCGTCTCGTCCAGCCCGAACATCAGGTTGAGGTTCTGCACGGCCTGCGAGGCCGTCCCCTTCCAGAGGTTGTCGATCGCGGCGAAGACGAACACCTTGCCGGTCCGCTCGTCGGGATGGACGTGGATGCGGCAGTAGTTCGTCTCGCGCACGTCGCGCACGCCGGGCAGGCCGTCGACCACCTCGACGAACGGCTCGTCGGCGTAGCGATCGGCGTAGAGGGCGCGCACGTCGACGTCGTCGCGGGTGAGCGTGGCGTAGCAGGAGACGAGCTCGCCCTGGTCGAGCGGCAGGAGGTGCGGCGTGAAGGTGGCGACGAGGTCACCGGCCCCGAGCGCGCTCAGCTCCTGGTCGATCTCCGGCATGTGGCGGTGGCGGCCCACGCCGTAGGGCTTGACGTTCTCGTCGACGCTGACGAAGTGCGTCTTCTCGGTCGCCGCCCGTCCCGCGCCGGAGACGCCCGTCTTGGCGTCGATGACCACGTCGTCGAGGTACGGCGCCAGCGGCGCGAGGCCGAGGATCGCCGCGGTCGGGAAGCAGCCGGGGTTGGCGACGAGCGTCGCGTCGCGCAGCCGATCGCGGTACAGCTCGGGCAGCCCGTACACCGCCTCGGGGATGAGCTGCGGCGCCGGGTGCTCCCGGTACCACGCGCCGTACACCGCCGCGTCGCGCAGGCGGAAGTCCGCGCTGAGGTCGACGACCTTGATGCCGCGCTCGTGCAGCTGGGCGACCGCCTCGGCGGCCGCCCCATGCGGGTAGGCGACGACCGCGGCGTCGATCGGGCCGAGCTCGTCGACGTCGAAGGCGTCGAGCACGAGCGGCACGCGGTGATGCGGGTAGAGGTCGTCGAGGCGGCGCCCGGCGTCCGAGCGCGACGTGACGGCCACGAGGTCGAAGCTCGGATGGCGCCACAACAGCCGCGCCGCGAGCGCACCGGCGAAGCCCGACGCCCCCGCCACCGCCACGGTGTAGGTGCCGTCAGCCACGCGGCGTCACCCCTTCCTCGGCGAGCCGGGCGAGGATCTTCTCGCGCACCTTGACGACCTCCTCGTCGGTCAGCGTCCGGTCGGGCGCGGCGAACTCGAGATGCAGCGCGAGCGAGACCTCGTCGTCGCGGGTGAAGCGGTCGAACACCGAGACGTCGCGCAGCAGCGCGCCGCCGGCCATCCGCACCGTGGCGATCACCTCGGCGGCGGAGCGGTCGCCGACGAGCAGCGAGAGGTCCTGGCGCACCGGCGGGAACGTCGTCACGTCGCGGTAGACGGGCGTCTCGGGCGCGCGGTCGGCGACCTTCCCCAGGTCGATCGCGAACGCCGCTCCACCGGGCAGATCCCAGGCGCGCGCGACGAGCGGGTGCAGCTCGCCGACGAAGCCGACCCTGGCCTCGCCGACGGCGACCTCGGCGCTGCGCCCCGGGTGCAGGAACGGCCAGTCGGCCGCCGGCTCGACGTCCCACGGGACGCGCAGCGCGTCGAGCACCGCGCCGACGAGCGCCTTCGCGGCGAAGAAGTCGGCGGCCGGCGGCTTCGGGGATCGCCAGGTGGCGGGCTGCGTCGGCCCCGCGAGCAAGACGCCCAGCCCGTGGTGCTCGTCGGCGGGCGAGCGCACGTACGGTGGCGCGTCGCCGGCCCCGGAGGCGCCGTTCGCGCGGTACACCGTCCCGCTGTCGAACAGCGCGACGCGGTCGACGCCATGGGCGAGGTTGTGCCGCGCGGCCTCCAGCAGCGACCCGAGCAGCGTCGGGCGCAGGATCGCGTCCTCCTCGCTCATCGGGTTGTCGAGCACGACGACGCGCCGCAGCGGCGAGTCGGCGGGCAGCCGCAGCCGGTCCAGCAAACCGGGCGAGGCGAACGACCAGCCGGCGATCTCCTGCACGCCGCGGCCGACGAGCACGTCCTCGGCGCGCCGGCGCACGCGCTGGCGCCACGTGAGCCGAGCGCCCGGCCGGTTGCGCGGCAGGGTCGCGGGAAGGTCGTCCAGCGCGGCCAGGCGGGCGACCTCCTCGATCACGTCGGCCTCCCGGGTCACGTCGAGCCGCCGCCAATGCGGGACGGTGACGTCGAGCCCGTCTTCGGCATCCGCCACGCCGAAGCCGAGCGCGCGCAGCACCTCGGCCTGGCGGCTGCGGCGGACCTCGATCCCCAGCAGCGAGCGGACGCGCGCCTCGCGCAGCCGGATGACCGCCGGCTGCGGACCCGGCCCGCCGACGTCGATCCAGCCGGGCAGCCGCGTCGCGCCGGTCAGCTCCTGCATGAGCTGCAGCGCGACCGCCTGCGCCTCGACGGTGCCCTCGGGCGACAGCCCCTTCTCGAAGCGCCCGCTTGCCTCGGTGCGGAGCCCCAGCGCGTTGGACGTCGCGTGGATGTTCGGGCCATCCCAGGTGGCCATCTCCAGGAGGACGCGCGTGGAGTGCTCGCTCACCTCCGAGCGCTCGCCGCCCATGAGCCCGCCGATCGAGGTCGGGCCCTCGGCGTCCTCGATGAGCATCGCGTCGGCAGGCAGCCGGCGCACCTGGTCGTCGAGCGTCGTCAGCTCCTCCCCCGGGTTCGCCCGGCGCACGACGAGGCGCCCGCCGGCGATCCGGTCGAGGTCGAACGCGTGGACCGGCTGGCCGGTCAGCAGCATCACGTAGTTCGTGATGTCGACGACGTTGTTGATCGGCCGCTGCCCACAGGCCATCAGCCGCTGCTTGAGCCACCGCGGCGAGGGGCCGATCGTCACGCCCTCGTAGGCGACCGCGGTGAAGCGCGGGCACAGGTCGGGGTCGCGGACCTCGATCGTGACGCCGTCGATCCCCGCCGGCGCGCCCAGGTCGATCCCCTCCCACGGCGCGGGCGCCAGCGGCGCGTTCGTCGCCGCGTGGACCTCGCGCGCCACGCCGTAGACGCCGAGGCAGTCGGGCCGGTTGGGCGTGATCTCCAGCTCGAGCACGTCGGTGGCGATCGGCAGCACGGCGGCGAGCAGCTCGCCGGCCTCGTGCTCGTCGTCGAGGACCATGATCCCGGCGTGGTCGGTTCCGATGCCGACCTCGTCCTCGGCCAGGATCATCCCCTCGGACGGCTCGCCGCGCAGCTTGGCCTTCTTCAGCCGCGTGCCGTCGGGCATGATCGCCCCCGGCTTGGCCACGGCGACGGTCTGCCCGGCGGCGACGTTCGGCGCGCCGCAGACGATGTGCGACGGCTCGCCCGCGCCGACGTCGACCGTGCAGACCCGCAGCCGATCGGCGTTGGGGTGCTGCTGCGCGGTCAGGACCTTGCCGACGACGAACGCCTCGAGCTCGTCGACCCCGTGGCGGTGGATGCGCTCGACCTCGGTGCCCGTCATCGCCAGGCGCGTCGCGAGGGCGCGCGGCGTCATCGCCGGCTCGACGTAGTCGTACAACCAGCTCAGGGGAAGCCTCATCCGAACTGCTCCAGGACTCGCACGTCGTTGGTGTAGAGCGTCCGGATGTCCGGGATGCCGTACTTCAGCGCGGCGATCCGCTCGATGCCCATGCCGAACGCGAACCCCTGGATCTGCTCGGGGTCGTAGCCGTGCTCGCGGACGTAGCCGAACACGTTGGGGTCCACCATCCCCGCGCCGAGGATCTCCAGCCAGCCGGTGCCCTTGCAGACCTGGCAGGGCGAGCCGTCGCGCGCGCAGTTGAAGCACGAGACGTCGACCTCGACGCTCGGCTCGGTGAACGGGAAGAAGTGGGGGCGCAGGCGGACCTCGCGCTCGGCGCCGAAGATCGCGCGCGCGAAGTCCAGCAGGGTGCCCTTGAGGTCGGCGAGCGTGATGTCCGTGTCGACCGCGAGCCCCTCGACCTGGTGGAACTGCGGCGTGTGCGTCGCGTCGCTGTCGCGCCGGTACACGCGGCCCGGGATGATCACGTAGAGCGGCGGCGGATACTGCTCCATCGCCCGGATCTGCATCGGCGACGTGTGGGTGCGCAGGACGGCGCCGTCGTCGGTGTAGAAGGTGTCGGTGCGCCCCCGCGCCGGGTGCGTCGGGCTGTGGTTCAGCGCGTCGAAGTTGTAGTAGACGGTCTCGACCTCGGGGCCCTCGAGGACGCTGAAGCCGAGCCCGAGGAAGACGTCCTCGATCTCCCGGCGGGTCTGCGTGAGGACGTGGAGCCGACCGACGGCCTGCGGCGGATCGCCGGGGAGCGTGACGTCGACGCGGTCGCCGGTGAGCTGCGCGTCGAGCTCGGCCGTCTGCAGCGCCGCGGCGCGCTCCTCGATCGCCGTCTCCAGGTCGCGGCGCACGAGGTTGGCGGCCTTGCCGACCGCGCCGCGCTGCTCGGGCGGCAGCTCGGCGACGCCGCGCAGGATCTGCGGCAGCTCGGCCTTGCGGCCCAGGTACTGCACGCGCACCTGCTCCAGCGCGTCGGTGGTGGACGCCTGCCCGATGGCCTCGCGGGCCTCGGTGGCGATCTGGTCGATGCGGTCGTTCATGGCTTCCGGGACAGTTCGTAGAGGGCGATCGAGGCGGCGATGGCGGCGTTCAGGGACTCGGTGGCGATCGGGATGTGGACGACGCGGTCGCATCCTTCCACGACGTCGCCCGGCAGCCCTTCCCGCTCGGCGCCGACGACGAGCGTGCGGGCCGGCTGCGCCGACAGCGCGGCGAGCGGCTCCCCCGCGCGGGCGACCAGCGCGATCGTGTCGCCGGGCAGCTCGGCGACGGTCTCGACGCGGGCGACCGGCACGGCGAACAGCGCGCCCATCGAGGCGCGCACCGCCTTGGGGCCGTACGGATCGGCGGTGCCGGGGCCGAGCGCGACGCTGGCCGCGCCGAACGCCGCCGCGCTGCGCAGGACGGTGCCGACGTTGCCCGGGTCCTTCACGCCCCAGAGCGCGACGCAGACCGGCCCGCTCGGCGTCGGCGCCCAGCGCTCCTCGTAGACGGCCAGCGCACGCGTGCCGGAGCCCAGCGCCGAGACCTTGCCCAGCAGCTCCGGCTCGACCTCGACGCCGTCCAGGCCGCTGCCGGCGGCGACGTAGCGCTCCAGCGGCTCCCAGCCGGCGGCGTCGGCCGCGGCGAGCAGGTCCTCGCCCTCGGCGACGAAGCGGCCGTCGCGGCGGCGCTGGAGCTTGCGCAGCGTCTTGAGCCGGTCGTTGTGGGAGGAGGTGATCACGGTCGTGTCGAGCAACAAAAAGGGCGCCGGTGTCAGCGGCGCCCTCGAGGTCCTGCGGTCGGTCTTGCCTGGTTCGGTCAGGCGGCAGCCGACGCCTCGCGGGCGGCATCGGCGAAACGTCGGAAGGTGTCGGCATCCCGCACGGCGATGTCGGCCAGGACCTTGCGGTCCAGCTCGATGCCGGCCAGCTTCAGCCCGTGCATGAACTGCCCGTAGGACAGGCCGTTCTGGCGCGCGGCGGCGTTGATGCGGGTGATCCACAGGCGACGGAAGTCGCGCTTGCGGTTGCGGCGATCGCGGTAGGCGTAGGAGTCGGCCTTGAGCAGCGCCTCCTTCGCCCGCCGGTAGTTCGAGTTGGCCTCGCCGCGGAACCCCTTGGTCCGCTCGAGGGTCGCCCGGCGCTTCTTGCGCGCGTGAACGGAGCGCTTGACGCGGCTCACTTGCCCACCCCCAGCAGCTTCTTGACCCGCGGGGCGTCGTGGTCGGAGAGCACCGTGGGCTGACCGAGACGCCGCTTCCGCTTGGCGTTCTTCTTCTCCAGGATGTGGCTGGTGTTGGCGTGGCGCGCCTTCACCTTGCCCTTGGCGGTCAGCTTGAAGCGCTTCTTCGCGCCCGAGTGGGTCTTCATCTTCGGCATGAGCGGCCGCACAGTATGGCAAAGTCGCGCGGCGGCACCCGAGCGCGGTCACGTCACGCCTCGGCGACGCCCAACTCGGCCAGCAGCCGCGCGCGCAGCTCGGGCACGCCGGGGTCGGTGAGGCGGCGGCCGGCCGGCAGCTCGATCGGGAGATCGAGCGAGATCCGCCCGTCGCGCAGGACCAGCACGCGCGTGGCCAGCGCGATCGCCTCGTCGACGTCGTGGGTGACCATGATCGCCGTCGGCCGATGGCGCTCGCACAGGGCGCGCAGGAGCACGTGCATGCGGATCCGGGTCAGCGCGTCGAGGGCGCCGAACGGCTCGTCGAGCAGCAGCAGCCGCGGCTCGCGGATGAAGGCGCGGGCCAGCGCGACGCGCTGCGACTCGCCGCCCGACAGCGTCGCCGGCCACGCGTCGGCCCGTGCGGCGATGCCGGCCTCGTCCAGCGCCGCGACCGCCTCGGCCTTCGCGCGGCCGGGCAGGCCGACGATCACGTTGCGCCACACCCGCTTCCAGGGCAGCAGGCGATGGTCCTGGAAGACCACCGTCCGCTCGCGCGGCACCTCCACCCGCCCCTCGGCCTGCGGGTCCAGCCCGGCCAGCGCGCGCAGCAGCGTCGACTTGCCCGAGCCGCTGGCGCCCAGCAGGGCGACGAGCTCACCGTCGGCGACGACGAGGTCGATGCCGGCCAGGACGCTGCGGTCGCCGAAGCGGCGGCCGTAGCCGTCGAGGAGCACGGCCGGGGCCGCGACAGGCGCCGCCGCGGGCGGCGCGTCGATCAGAGGGACTGGAACCCGCGTCGCCACGAGAGGAGCCACCTTTCCAGGAGTCGCACGATGAGATCGGAGGTCAGCCCGAGCAGGCTGTAGACGAGCAGCCCGACGAAGATCACGTCGGTCTGCAGGAGGTTCTGGGCGTTGGTCATGAGGAAGCCCAGGCCCGAGGTCGCGTTGATCTGCTCGCTGGCCACGAGCACGATCCAGGCGATCCCCAGCGAGAAGCGCAGGCCGACGAGGAACGAGGGCAGGGCGCCGGGCAGGACGACGTCGCGGACGAGGCGCCAGCGTCCGAGCCCGAAGACCCGTCCGGCCTCGACCAGCCGCTGGTCCACGCCGCGGATCCCGGCATAGAGGTTGAGGTAGACCGGGAACGCGACGGCCTGGGCGACGAGCAGCACCTTCGGCTGCTCGCCGATCCCGAACCAGAGGATGAAGAGTGGCACGAGCGCCAGCGCGGGCATCGTGCGCAGCATCTGGACGAGCGGGTCGATCAGCCGCTCGCCGACCGGGAAGAGCCCCGACAGCAGCGCGAGCGCCGTGCCCACCGGGACACCGATCGCCAGCCCGAGCGCGACACGGCGCAGCGAGACGGCGAGCGCCTCGCCCAGCGTGCCGTCGCTGATCAGCGTCCAGCCCGTCTCGGCCACCGAGGCGGGCGAGGAGAGCGTGAGCTGGGAGACGCCGAACCAGGTCACCGCCGCCTCCCAGGCGAGCAGGAGCGTCAGTGGGCCGACGATCCGCACCCAGCGCGAGCGCCACGCGCGGTCCCAGCCGGCGCGCAGCCGCCCGCGCGCGCCCGCCGGGGCGGCGGGTCTGGCACCGACGACGAGCTCGAGGCCGATCGGTTTCTCTAGTAAGTTGATCGACATTCCATGTAATCTACCCGATCGCGCCCGTCCCACGCTCATGACCTCCACCGCCACATCCGACCCCCTCGCCCTCGACGCCGACGTGCTCGTCATCGGCGGCGGACCCGCCGCCCTGTGGGCCGCCCTCAGCGCCCGCACGGCCGGCGCGCGCGTGCTCCTCGTCGACAAGGGCTTCGCCGGCGCCAGCGGCGTCGCCGCGGCCGCCACCGCCGGCCACTGGTGGGTGCCGCCCGACCCCGAGGCGCGCGCCGCGGCGATGCGCGAGCGCTACGAGGCCGGCGGCGAGCTGTCGGAGCAGACGTGGATGGCGCGGGTGCTCGAGGAGACCTGGCGGCGCTGGCCCGAGCTGGCCGACGAGATCGCCTACCCCAGCCCGCTGCGGTTCCTCGGCGGTCCGCCGCGGCCCACCGCGGAGGGACCGGTCTACCTGCGGGCGCTGCGCCGGCGCGTCGCGCGATCGGGCGTGCGGATCCTCGACCACGCGCCGGCGCTCGAGCTGCTGCTCGACGCCGACGGCGCCGTGGCCGGCGCGGCGGGCGTGCAGCGCCAGAAGGACCGGCCCTGGTGCGCCCGCGCCGGGGCGGTGATCCTCGCCACCGGCGGCTGCACCTGGCGCAGCGGCTCGCTGGGCTCCAACGTCGACACCGGCGACGGCTACCTGATGGGCGCCGAGGCGGGGGCGCACCTGTCGGGCATGGAGTTCTCCAACTACTACGGGATCGTCCCGGCGGGGACGACCATGGACAAGAACGGCTTCTACCCGGCCGCCACGTTCACCGACGAGGACGGGGAGGTCGTCGCAGTCGGCTGGTCGGGGCCGCTGGGCGCGGTCGGGCCGCATCCCGTCGACGCATCGCTGCTCCGCGCCGGCCTGCGCGGCCCGGTGTACGCGATCCTCGATCGGGCGCCGCAGGCCGCGCGGCCGGCGATGCGCGCCGGCATGCCGAACTACTTCCTGGCGTTCGATCGCCTCGGGATCGACCCGTTCCGCCAGCGCTTCGCGATCGAGTTCGTCCAGGAGGGCACGGTGCGCGGCACCGGCGGGCTCGCCCTCGCCGACGAGACGTGCTGGACGGGCGTGCCCGGCCTCTGGGCCGCCGGCGACGCCGCGACGCGCGAGCAGGTCGTCGGCGGGGCCAGCGGCGCCGGGGCCGCCAACGCCGCGTGGACGATCTCGTCGGGCACCTGGAGCGGGCGCGCAGCCGCACGGCACGCGACCCGCCCGGGCGCCCGGCGCGGAGGGCGGCTGCGCCCGGCCGGACGCGCGGGGCTCCGTCCGGCCGGCGCGGCCGGACCGACCGACGGCTGGCGCGCGGTGAGCGCCGCCGTCCGGGACGAGCTGCTCCCGATCGCCAAGAACGGGATCCGCGCCGAGCCGACGATGGCCCGGGCTGCGGCCTCCCTGGAAGGGCTGTGGCGCGAGGCGGTGGCGGCGCTGCGCGGCGCCACCGCCCGCGACGCGGTGCGCGCCCGCGAGACCGCGGCCATGGTCGCCGTCGGGCGCTGGGCCTACGCGAGCGCCCGCGCCCGCACCGAGTCCCGCGCGATCCACGTCCGCGACGACTTCCCGGAGCGCGACGACGCGCAGCGCGACCGGGTGCTGACCGGCGGCCTGGACGCGGTCTGGGTCGCGCGCGCCCCGATCCCCGCGACGACCTCCGATCCCGTGCGCACGGCGGCCTGACCGATGATCGAGCTGGTCAGCGCCGAGCGCTGCACGCGCTGCAACCTCTGCGTGCGGGTCTGCCCCATGGACGTCTTCGACCTCGGGCCCGACGGCCCACCGACGATCGCCCGCCAGGACACGTGCCAGACCTGCTTCCTGTGCGAGGCGTACTGCCCCGCCGACGCGCTCTACGTCGCGCCGCTGCGCGACCCGGCCCCGGCCGGCTCGCCGCACCGCGACCTCGATCGCCTCGTCGCCGACGGCGTGCTCGGCAGCTACCGCGCGCGCCTGGGCTGGGGCCCTGGCCGCACGCCGCCGCGCACGACCGAGGAGCTCTACGCCCTCGCCGGACTTCCCGCCCCGACCACCCCGACCCCCACCCTGCCATGACCACACCATCCCGGCGCGGCGCCCCCGTGCGCCTCGCCCTCCTCCTCGCCCTGCTCGGCGCCGGCCTGCTGCTGGCGGCCTGCGGCTCGTCCGACGACGGCGACGGCGCCACCGCGGCGACCGCCGACCGCGCCGCCGCCACGTCCGCGACGCCCGAGCCGTTCGAGGTCCGCTACGGCTTCGTCACGAACTCCGGCAACCTCGAGGGCCCCAACGGCCTCGCCTACCAGCATGGCCGCCTCCAGCAGGACCTGCGAGCCGTCGGCGTCACCGGGCTCGAGCTCGTCCCGTTCCCCAACGGCCCCAACGTCGCCGCGGCGCTGGTCTCCGGCGACATCGACATCGCCGACTTCGGCGACACGCCCGCGCTCGTCGCCGGCGGCCAGGGCGTTCCGGCGAAGCTCCTGCAGGTGCCGGCGACCCGCGGCGACGCGTGGCTCGTCGCCCGCAAGGGTGGGCCGACGTCACTGGCCTACCTCGCCGGCAAGCGCGTCGCGACGGCGCCCGGCTCGTACATGGACCGCTACCTGGGCGGGCTGCTGCAGGAGGAGGGGCTGACCGGCAAGGTCCAGGTCGGCGCGCTGCTGCCGCCGGCCGGCGTCCAGGCGATCCAGAAGGGGTCGCTGGACGCCTACGCGTTCCCGTATCCGCTCGGGCCGCTGCTCGCCTCGCAGGGCTACCCGGTGATCGACCAGGCGAGCAAGCACCAGGGCCTGACCGGCAACAGCGTCACGCTCATCAGCGACCAGGCGCTGTCGGCCCATCCGCAGCTCGCCGACGCGTGGCGGACGGCCAGCCAGCGCGCCAACCGGGCCGTCCAGGCCGACCCGGACGAGTTCTGGGCGTTCCAGGCCAAGCAGGCCAAGGTGCCGGTCGCCGTCGCGAAGGCGTCGTTCCCGGTCGACCACTACACGCTCGAGCCGTACCCCGCGCAGGCCCTCGCGGACCTGCAGGGCACGCTCGACTACCTGGTCGCCGCCAAGAAGGCCAAGGCCTTCGACCTCGACGGCTGGAAGGCCGGCTAGTGGTTCGTGACGGTTGCGGGACGGGCCACTAGGAGTCGGTCGCCTCGGCGGCCTGCTCCGGCTTGGCGCCGTTGGCGTCGTACTCGCCGGCCAGGACCGCCTTGGACGGGCCGAGCATCATCGTCATGTTCCGGCCGTCCTGGATCGGGCGCTGCTCGACCACGGCGAGATCGGCGAGCTCCTCGGCCAACCGGTCGAGGAGCATGACGCCCCGCTCGGGGTGCGCCACCTCGCGACCGCGGAACATGATCGTGATCTTGACCTTGTCCTTGTTCTTGAGGAAGCGGGTGACGTGCCCCTTCTTCGTGTCGTAGTCGTTCTGCGCGATCTTCGGGCGGAACTTGATCTCGCGGATCGTGATCTGCTGCTGGTGCTTGCGCGCGGCCTTCTGCTTTTGGGCCTGCTCGTACTTGTACTTCGAGTAGTCGAGCACCCGGCAGACGGGCGGGCGGGCATCGGGAGCGACCTCGACGAGGTCGAGGTCCCGATCCTGGGCGTAGCGCAAGGCGTCGTCGGTGCGCATCACACCAACCTGCTGGCCTTGCTCATCGATCAAGCGGACCTCGGGAACGCGGATGCGCTCGTTGATCCGGGTGGTGTCGCGCTCCGGCGGTCGCCGGTCGAACCTGCGGGGAATCGGCAACGTCTAGGAGCGGGCGTTATGCGTGAGCGTCTTCAACGCTGCGCAGTGTAGCGAGCCGGGCCGTCCGCGGCGACCCGTTGCGCGAACGCGGCCAGCGGCTCCGTGCCGAGGTCGCCCTCGCGGTGGCGGCGGACGGCCACGGCGCCGTCCTGCACCTCGCGATCGCCGACGACGAGCATGTAGGGCACCTTGCGCAGCTCGGCCTCGCGGATGCGGCGACCGATCGACTCCGAGCGGTCGTCGAGCTCGACCCGGACGCCCGCCGCCACCAGCTCGTCGCGCATCCCGGCGGCCACCTCGGCGTGGCGGTCGGAGATCGGCAGCAGCACCGCCTGGACCGGCGCCAGCCAGACGGGGAACTCGCCGGCGAAGTGCTCGATGAGGATCCCGACGAAGCGCTCGTAGGAGCCCATGAGCGCCCGGTGGAGCATGACCACGCGGTGCTCGGCGTTGTCGGCGCCGGTGTAGGTGAGGTCGAAGCGCTCCGGGAAGTTGTAGTCCAGCTGGACGGTGCCCAGCTGCCACGACCGGCCCAGCGAGTCGGTCATGTGGAGGTCGATCTTCGGCCCGTAGAAGGCGCCGTCGCCCTCGTTGACGCGGTACTCGAGGCCGCGGGCGTCGAGCGCGGCGCGCAGCAGGCCCTCGGCGTGGTCCCACAGCTCGTCGCTGCCGATCCGCACGTCGGGCCGGGTCGAGAGCTCCAGCGAGACCTCGAAGCCGAAGAGCTCGTAGGTCTCGAAGGCGAGGTCGAGGCAGGCGACGACCTCGTCGTGGACCTGCTCCTCGGTGCAGAAGATGTGGGCGTCGTCCTGCACGAAGTGGCGCACGCGCAGCAGGCCGTGCAGCGTGCCCGACAGCTCGTTGCGGTGCAGCAGGCCCGGCTCGCTGTAGCGGACCGGCAGGTCGCGGTAGGAGAACTTCTGCAGCTTGTAGAGCTGGCAGTGGCCCGGGCAGTTCATCGGCTTGAGGGCCATCTCGCGCCCCTCGGCCTCGGTGACGAACATGTTCTCGCGGTACTTGTCCCAGTGCCCCGAGGTCTTCCACAGCGACGCGTCGTAGATCTGCGGCGTCTTGACCTCGGTGTAGCCGGCGCGGGCGCCCATCTCGCGCGAGACGCCGATCAGCTGGTTGAACAGCTCGGTGCCCTTGGGCAGCCAGAACGCCGAGCCCGGGCTGACCTCGGAGAACTGGAAGAGCTCAAGCTCGCGGCCGAGCTTGCGATGGTCGCGCGCCCGCGCCTGCTCGAGGCGCTCGAGGTGGGCCTCGAGGTCCTCCTTGGAGAGGAAGGCGGTGCCGTAGATGCGGGTGAGCATCTGGCGGCTGGCGTCGCCGCGCCAGTAGGCGCCGGCGACCGACTGGAGCTTGTAGGCCTTGACCGTCTTGGTGGTCGGCGCGTGCGGGCCCCGGCAGAGGTCGGTGAACGGCCCGTTGGTGTAGAGGCCGACGGTCTCGACGCCCTCGGTGCGGATGAGGTCCTCGATCAGCTCGACCTTGTAGGGCTGGTCCTCGCGCACGAAGCGCTCCAGCGCCGCGCCGACCGGCACGTCCTCGCGCACGAACGGCTCGGCCGCCCTGATGTGCTCGGCCATCCGGGCCTCGATCGCCGGGAAGTCGGCGTCGGAGACCGCGACGCCGTCGGGGAACTCGAAGTCGTAGTAGAAGCCCTCCTCGATCGGCGGGCCGATCGAGATCTTCACGCCCGGATAGAGCTCCATGACCGCGGCGGCGAGGACGTGCGCAGCGTCGTGGCGGATGAGCTCCAGCGCCTCGGGCGAGCGGCCGGTGACGACCTCCAGCCGCGCGCCGTCGGGCAGCGGCCGAGCGAGGTCGCGCACCTCGCCGTCGACCTTCACGGCGAGCGCGGCGCGGGCCAGGCCGGCGCCGATGGCGGCGGCCGCGTCGGCGCCGGTGGCGCCGTCGTCGAGGGTGAGCTCCTTGCCGTCGGGCAGCGTGACGTGCATCGGCGCCGGATCGTAGTGGCCGCGGCTCCGGGGCCGGGGTCGGCCCACTACCGTGGTCGGGTCATGGAGCCCGCCGCGCTGCGCGCCGCCTTCCCCGTCCTCGCCGAGACCGCGTACCTGAACGCGGGCACGTGCGGGCCGGTCGCGGCCGCCTCGGTGCGGGCGGCCCAGGACGCGCTGCACGTCGCCGCCCACGACGGGCGCTGGACGCCGTACTTCGAGCGGATCGTCGACCTGACGATGCGCCAGCGCGCGGCGTATGCGGGGCTCATCGGCGCGCAGCCCCAGGACGTCGCGCTGACGACCTCCACGAGCGACGGCATCGTGCGCGTCCTCGCCGGGCTCGACCTCGGGCCCGAGGACGAGGTCATCACGAGCGAGGAGGAGCATCCGGGCCTGCTCGGGCCACTGGCCGACCTGCACCGCCGCCGGCGGGTGCCGGTGCGGATGGTCCCGTTCGACGAGATCGTCGAGGCGGTCGGGCCCGCGACGCGGCTCGTCGCCTGCTCGCATGTCAGCTGGATCGACGGCGGCGTGGCGCCGGCCGCCCTGCGCGAGGTCGCCGCCGAGGTGCCGGTGCTGCTCGACGGCGCGCAGGGCGCCGGCGCGATCGACGTGGACGTCGCCGAGCTCGGCTGCACGTTCTACGCCGCCGCCGGCCAGAAGTGGCTGTGCGGGCCGGTCGGCACCGGACTGCTCTACGTCGCCCCGGCGTGGGCCGACCGCCTGCCGTCGATCGGGCCGACGTACCTCAACCTCGACGCGCCCGGCGCCGGGATGGACGCCCGCCCGCACGCCGACGCGCGCCGCCACGACGCCTCCGCGCTGGGCGCGGAGGGCGCCGCGTTCGCCGTCGCCGCCCACGAGACGATCGCCGACACGATCGGCTGGGAGGCCGCGCAGGCACGCGGCGTCGCGCTCGCGGCGACGCTGGCCGACGAGCTGCGCGCCCGCGGCCGCGAGGTGGCGCCGCGCGGCGAGACGACGCTCGTCTCGTGGCACGAGGAGGAGCCGGTCGCCTTCGTCCAAGAGGCGGCCTTGCACCGCGTCGTGCTGCGCGATCTGCCCGGCCGGCCGCTCGTGCGCGCCTCGGTCGGCGCGTGGAACGACGAGTCCGACCTCGAGCGGCTGCTCGCGCTGGTGCGGTAGTGGTCGTTCTCGTGACGTTCGGCCGGAGAGGGCGTTCGGCGGCGCAGCCAGGCAAGGACGCAGACCCGAAGGAATCCCTCTGGGATTTCGAGTGGTCGAGGACGCCGCCTGGCGGTGATCGACGGACGTCATCTCCGGTCGAACGTTGCGGGAAGGACCACTGATGGCGGTCGCGGCGGAGCCGGTCACGATCCGCGCCGCGCGGCCCACGGACGCCGCCGCGGTCACGCGGATCTACAACGAGGGCATCGAGGACCGCATCGCCACCTTCGAGACGCGGCTGCGCACGCCGGGCGAGCTCGAGGCGCGGATCGTCGGCGGCGAGCCGATGATCGTGGCCGAGCGCGCCGGCGCCGTCGTCGGCTTCGCGAGCTGGACGCCCTACAGCGACCGTGAGGCGTACGCGGGCATCGGCAACTACACCGTCTACGTGGCCCGCGGCGCGCGCGGCGCACGGGTGGGCTCGGCGCTCATGCGCCGGCTCGTGGCCGACGCCGAGGCCGCGGGGCTGTGGAAGCTGCTCAGCATCATCCTCACGACGAACGAGGCGTCGATCGCGCTCGCGCGGCGGTGCGGCTTCGTCGAGGTCGGCGTCCACCGCCGCCACGGCCGGCTCGACGGCGAGTGGCGCGACGCGCTGCTCGTCGAGCGGCTGCTGGGCGCCGCCGCGGCGTAGCGGTCCTTCAGCGGGCCTTGCGCACCTGGATCGCCTTCGACACCGTCACGGCGATCAGGAGCGCCCCGCCGTAGAACAGCTGCTGGACGTAGGCGTCCACGCCGAGCTGCTGCAGGCCGGTGATGCCGGTGACGAGGAAGTACACGGCGATCAGCGTGCCCAGCGGGTTGAAGCGGCCGGGGAAGATCGTCGTCGAGCCCAGGAACGCCGCGGCGAACGCCGGCAGCAGGAAGGTCGCACCCGACGTCGGGTCCGCGCCGCCGGTCGTGCCCACGTACACGACGCCGGCCAGGCCGGCGATGCACGCGCTCCCGACCAGCGCCAGCACGCGCACGCGGTCGACCTTGACGCCGCTGAGCCGGGCGACGCTGCGGCCGCGCCCGACGAAGAGGATCCGCCGGCCGGCCGGGGTCCACTGGAAGACGTACCAGAGCACCAGGCACAAGGCGAGCCCGTAGTAGAACTCGAGCGCGATCCCGAGGAACCGCTCGCCGATGACCAGGTCGCTCAGCTGCTCGGAGACCCCGGTGATCGTCGCCGAGTCGCTCAGCCGCAGGACCAGCCCCGAGAGGATCGTGCCGGTCCCGAGGGTGACGATGAAGGAGTCGATGCCGAAGCGGACGATGAAGACGCTGTTCACCAGCCCGACGACCGCCGCCGCGCCCAGCGCCACGAGGATCGCCGGCACGACGGGCCAGCCGCTGTTGACGTTGAGGACCGCGACGATCATCGACGACAGCGACACGACGCTGGCGATCGAGAGGTCGAAGTCGCCGCAGGCCAGCGGCAGCAGCGCGCCGAGCGCCAGCACGAGCAGCACGGTCTGCGAGCTGAACATGTTCCCGAAGTTCGACCAGCTCAGGAACGTGTCGCCCAGCACGATCGTGAAGCCCACGATCATGAGCAGCCAGACGCCGACCAGCGCGAAGCGCTGGCCCAGGTCGCCGATCCGCACGCGGGCGACGTCGCGCTGCTCGGCGGTTGGCGGCGGAGCCGAGCCGGGGGTCGGCGCCCCACCTTCGACGACGGATGCTTGGCTCACGGCGCTGCGTCCTCTCCTGAGACCGAGCCGGTCATGGCCCGCGCGGCCAGACAGGCTTCGCTGATGTGTTCCTTCGTCACGTGGCTGCCGCACAGCTCGGTGGACGGCCGCCCGTCGCGGAAGACGAGGACGCGGTCGCAGAGCGCACCGAGCTGCTCGTGGTCCGAGCTGGCGCAGATGACCGTCATGCCCTCGTCGGCGGCGCCGCGCAGGAGCCGGAAGATGTCCTGACGCGCGCGGACGTCCACCCCCTGGGTCGGCTCGTGCAGGAGCAGCAGGCGCGGCGACAGCTGCAGCCACTTGGCCAGCACCGCGCGCTGCTGGTTGCCGCCGCTGAGCTGCAGGGGCGTCGCCCGCGGGTCGCTCGGCTCGACGCCGAACTGCGCCAGCAGCGCCGCGACCGAGCGGGCGACCCGCCGGCTGCGCAGCCGCCCCCGCACGTAGAAGCGGTCCAGCACCGGGAGGCCGACGTTGTCGGCCAGCGGCAGGTCGGCGACGACGGCGTCGCTCGCGCGGTCGGCCGGGACGAGCACGACGCCGGCGTCGATCGCGGCCGCGGGCTCGAGGCTCGCCAGGTCCAGGCGCCGCCCGTCGACGACCAGCGCGCCCGCGGCGGCCTGCGCGGCGCCGTACAGCAGGGAGGGAACGGCCTCGAAGCCCGAGCCCGAGAGGCCCGCCAGGCCGAGGATCTCCCCGGTTCCCGCCGTGAACGACGCGTCGTCGACACGACCGCCCCTCAGGCCCTGCACCTCGACCGAGGCGACTGCGGCCGCGTCGTCGCGATCCTCGCGCAGGAACGTGCGCAGCTGCCCGCCGACGATGAGGCGCACGACCTCGTCGTCGCGGATCTTCCCGAGCGCGACGTCGCCGACGACGCGTCCGTCGCGCAGCACCACCGCCCGGTGGCAGAGCTCGCGCACCTCCTCGAGGTCGTGGGAGACGAACACCACCGCCACGCCCTGACCGGCGATGCGGCGCACGAGGTCGAACAGCAGGGCGCGCTCGTGCTGGGCCAGGAAGACGGTCGGCTCGTCGAGCACGAGCACGCCCCGCCCTGCCCCCTCCAGGAACCCCTTCGTCGCGCGCACGATCGCCAGCAGCGCCTGCTCGACCGGCGCCAGCTCCGCAACGACCGCGTCGAGCTCGAGGGCGATGCCGTGGCCGGCGAGCAGCCGCCGGGCCCTGCGGCGCTCCCGGCGCCACGGAACGAGCAGGCGGCGGTCGACCGCGAGGTCGTCGATCAGCAGGTTCTCGAGCACGGTGAGCGACGGGATCAGGCCCAGGTCCTGGTGGACGAACCGCAGCCCGAGCGCGCGGGCCTGTGCACCGTCGACCGGGAAGGCGACCGGTCGTCCGGCCACCTCCCCCGTCGCCGCGTCGGGCGCGTGGAACCCGGCCAGGACCTTGATGAGCGTCGACTTGCCCGACCCGTTGGCCCCCAGGAGCCCGACGATCTCGCCGGGCCAGACGTCCAGCCCGGCGCCGTCGAGCGCCTTCTCGCCGCCGAACGTCTTCGTGACGTCGCGCAGCGAGAGCGCCGGCGCCCCTACCCCTGGCCCCACAGCTGCTTGAAGCCGTCGACGAACTCCTGCTCGTCGCCGTAGCCGCCCGTGGGCGTCGGCGGCGTGCCGGCCTCGGCGACGTTCGACGCGTCGAACAGGCGCATGAACGTCGGCTGGTCGACCGGCGGCTCCTTCAGGGCGAGCCGCAGCAGCTGGTCCATCGTCGTGTAGCCCATCATCGGGATCGACTCGCCGATGTCCATGACGACCGGGCCGTCCTCGTCGATGAGCTTCAGCGAGCCGGCCGTGCCGTTGTACGCCGCGACCTTGACCTCGTCCTGGGCGCCGACGGTCCGCAGCGCCGAGACGACGAGCGGCACGAGGTTGTCGAACGACGGCACGATCCAGTCGATGTCGGGGTGCTCGCGCAGCGCGGCCTGCACCGCGGTCGGGGCCTTGGTCGCGGCGTCGGCGAACGTGGTCGATGCCTGGTAGACGGTGCAGTCCGGACACTTGGCTTGCATCTCGTCCTCGAACGCCTTGACCATGCCGGGCATCACCGGCGCCATGTCGTCCTGCGAGATGTAGAGGACCTTGGCCTTGCCGCCCGACTCCTCGATGACGTAGTCGGCGACCCGGCGGGTCGCCTCGGTGAACGGCGCGCGGGCCGCGATCTCCACGCCGGGAGCCTGCTGCTCGAGCTGCTCCTCCTCGGTGATGTCGATCCCGTGCGAGACCGTCACCGGGATCCCGGCGGCCTTCGCCTGGCGGATCTGCGGCGCGATCGCCTGCGGCGGCACGCCCTGCAACGAGATGCCCGCCGGCTTGTCGGCCAGCGCGCGGTCCATCGCCTGCTGCCACTGCGAGGGCACGCCGCTGGTCGTGTAGACCTTGACGTTCACGCCGGCGGCCTTGCCGGCCTGGACGGTCGCGTCGGCCTGGATCTTGTTGAACTCGGCCGTGCTGGCGAACGGGATGACCCAGAAGGTCTTGCCCTGCAGCGACGAGACGTCGATCGCCGGCCCGGGATGCTCGAACCTCGGCGCCGCCTTCAGCGCGGCGAGCTTGGCAGCGAGCTCGCCGTCGCCGGTCGCGGCGGTGGCGGCGGTCGTCGCCGCGGCCTTGGCGGCGCCGGTCTCGGATCCCTCGTCGCTGGACCCGCAGGCCGACAGCGCCAAGGCGCCGAGCACGATGGTCAGGGCGACGAGCGGTTTGCGGCCAGGGGCCGTCCTCGTGAACGTCACGCTCTCTCCTCCTGCTCCGGGAAGCCCGGAGCGCTGGCTGGGTCAGGTCTCTCGCGTCGGGTCGCTCAGGCGCGCGACGCCGACTTCGCGGCCTTCTCGGCCTCGTGCTCGGCGCGCGCCTTGTCCATGCCGCGGACCATGGCGTCCGATTGCTCGTGGATGTGCACGCGCATGTGGTCCCACCGCTCCTGGCGGCGACCCGCGTCCTGGAAGTGCGGCATCACGTGGTGGGCGAAGAGCTCGTAGGAGCGCTTCGTCGCCGCGGCGTTGGCCCACTCGTGATGGAGGATCAGGTACGAGCCGAAGCCGCCGGAGGTCTCCTGCAGTCCCTCGATGAGCTCGATCGCGTCGTCCGGCGTGCCGACGACGCCCATGCCCGACTCGCGGATGACGTCCGCCAGCGACATCCCGGGACGCTCCACGAGGCCGCCCTTCAGCGCCTCGAAGGCCGCCGCGTCGCGGAAGAAGTAGTCCGCCCACGCCTGGATGCCGTACTCGACGTCGCGCTCGGCCTGCTCGCGCGTCTCGGCGAGGTGCATCGGGCCGACGAGCCGCCAGTCGCGACGGGTGGGCCGGGCGACGCCGAACTCGTCGGCGCGCTCCTCCATGATCTGCCAGTGCTCGGCGAGCACGTCGCGGAACATCGGCGACGTCGCCGCGAGCGACAGCAGCGGAAGGCCGAACCGTCCCGCGACGCGCGGGCCCGACGGGGTCAGCAGCGCGGCGACGGCCACCGGCGGATGCGGACGCGTGTACGGCTTGAGGTTCAGCCGCGCGTCGTTGAGCTTGAACCAGCCGGCGTCCATCGTCAGCGGCTCCTCGCGGGTGAGGAGGTGCATGATCGCCTCGGTGCCCTGCTCCAGCCGGTTGCGGATCTCGCCGTAGTCGATGCCGAACATCGCGGTGTCCGACGGCAGGGCGCCAGGCCCGAGCCCGAGCATGACGCGCCCCCGCGTGAGGTGGTCGAGCATCACGATCCGCTCGGCGACGAGGAAGGGGTTGTGGTAGGCGACCGAGACGACGCCCGTGCCCAGCCGGATGCGGCGGGTGCGCTGGGCCGCGGTCGCGATCATGAGCTCCGGGCAGCCGAAGGTCTCGTAGCCGCCGGAGTGGTGCTCGCCGAACAGCGCCTCGTCGAAGCCCAGCGTGTCCAGCCACTCGACGAGGTCCAGGTCCCGTTCGTAGTCGAGCGTCGGGTTGCTCTTGGGTGGGTGAAACGGTGCCATGAACATGCCGAACTGCATGCTCGAGCTCAGCGATTCACGCGTATCGAACGGAGTTGCTTCACTCATCCGGACCTGCTCCCTCTCCATCGGTCTCTTACGGTTACGCCGGGGTCGAAGTCGACATCAGCTCTGCCTGTATCTCAAGGATGCGTTTCCGGTAACGCACGACGTTGGCGAGCTTGATGTCCTCGTAGCCCCGGACCAGCTCGGGCAGCGAGCAGAGCTCGACGGCCAACGCGTGGCGCTCGGCGCTCAGCCGGGCCAGCGCCTGCGCCACCAGCTGCTCGTACTCGACGATCAGCTCGCGCTCGACCTGGCGCACACGCGCGCGGCCGAACGGGTCGACGGGCGTGCCGCGCAGCCGGCGCCCGGCGCGCAGGACGCGGAAGCCCGGGTCGAACCAGCGCCCGAAGCGCAGCTTGCGGCGCAGCCCCAGCGCCCGCAGGACCGGCGGGTGCAGGTGCACCCAGACCTTCGCGTCGGCGCCGTGCTCGGCCCGGATCCGCGCCCGCTCGACCGGATCGAGGTGCAGCCGGGCGACCTCGTACTCGTCCTTGTAGGCCATCAGCCGGTGCAGCTGGCGGGCCACGGCCTCGGCCAGCTCGGTGCGACCGGGCGCCTGCGCGCGCTCCGCGTCGACCGCGGCCCGCACCGTCGCGACGTAGCGCTCGGCGTAGGCGCGGCTCTGGTAGGCGATGAGGTCGTCCACCCGCCGCTGCAGCAGGCGATGCACGTCACCGTGCGCGGGCACGCTGGCGATCATCGACCGCGCCGCCGCGGTGAGCGGCGGCGGCGCGGCGGCCTCGTCGCCGTCGCGCATCAGCGCGGCGACGGCATCGGGCGCCGCGACGACGGCGCGGCCCCAGGCGAACGCGGCGAGGTTGGCGTCCACGCCGGTGCCGTTGAGCCGGATCGCCTGCTCGATCGCGCCGCTGCTCAGCGGCAGCGCGCCGACCTGGAAGGCGGTCCCCAGCGCGATCAGGTTGGCGGGCAGGTGGGTGCCGAACAGCCGCTCGGCCAGGGCCTGCGCGTCGAGGTAGGCGTTGTCGCCGGCGCGCGTCACGGTGCCGATCACGTCGAGCGCGTCGCGGACCTCGGGGAAGTGGACGTCGGGGTCGACGACCATCTGGCCGGTCGGCGTCACGCTCGTCGACACGACCGCGACGGTGCGGGCCGGGTCGGCGAGGTCGAGCGTCGCGGGGTCGCGGGCGCCCAGCAGGTCCAGGCCGACGAGCAGGTCGATCCCCGTCGCCTTGTTGGCGCCGTCGATCGGCTCGCGCGAGATCCGCAGGTCGGAGATCACGGGCCCGCCCTTCTGGCTGAGGCCCGTCTGATCGAGGCTCCACACGTGGCGGTCGTCCAGGCGCGCGGCCATGCCGAGGACCTGGTTGACGGTGACGACGCCGGTGCCCCCGATGCCGACCATCCGCAGGACGAACGGATCGTCGGCGACGATGCGCGGCGGATCGGGCAGCGCCGGCGGGGCCGGGACGGAGCCGCGCTTCGCGGAGGCCTTGCCGGGGACGATGGTCAAGAACGACGGGCAGTCGCCCTGCAGGCAGGAGTAGTCCTTGTTGCAGGACGCCTGGTGGATGCGGGTCTTGCGCCCGAACTCCGTCTCGACGGGCAGGACCGACATGCAGTTGGAGGCGGTGCCGCAGTCGCCGCAGCCCTCGCAGACGCGCTCGTTGATGACGACCAGCTGGGCGGGATCGGGCACGGTGCCGCGACGGCGCGCGCGGCGCTGCTCGATCGCACAGCGCTGATCGTGCACGAGCACGGTGACGCCGTCGACCGGCGCCAGCTCGCGCTGCGCCGCGGCGAGGTCCTCGCGCGGGCGCAGCTCGGCGTTGGCGGCCAGCGTCACGCCCGCGTACCGGCCGGGATCGTCGGCGGTCACGATCGTGCGCGCCACGCCCTCGGCCTCCAGCCAGCGGGTCAGGGCCGGCACGTCGATGCGCCCGGGCACCGGCTGGCCCCCGGTCATCGCGACGGCGCCGTTGTACAGGAGCTTGAAGGTGATCCGCGACCCGGCAGCCACGGCGGCGCGGATCGCCAGCGAGCCCGAGTGGTGGAAGGTGCCGTCGCCGAGGTTCTGGACCAGGTGCTCGGCGCTTGTGAACGGCTCCATGCCGATCCACTGCGCGCCCTCGCCGCCCATCTGCGTCACGCCCGTCAGCGTGCCGCGCCCGACCGGGTTGGCCAGCACCATCGCATGGCAGCCGATCCCGGCGCCGACGAGCACGTCGTCGGGCGCCTGCGTGCTCGTGTTGTGCGGGCAGCCGGAGCAGAAGAACGGCGTCCGCGCCAGCGGCAGCGGCGCCATGGCGGGCCCCGCAGCGCCGCCCGCGGCGCGCTCGGTCAGACCCTCGAGCTCGGTGTGGGCCTCCAGCCAGCCCGCGAGCGCGCGGGCCACGGTCCGGCCGTCGAGCTCCCCGTCGCCGGGGATGAGCGGCGCCCCGTCGCCGTCCTGCTTGCCCACGACCTGCGGGGCATCCGCCACGCCGTAGAGCGCGTCGCGCACCGCCGGCTCGACGAACGGCCGCTTCTCCTCCACGACGAGCACGCTCGCGAGGCCGTCGGCGAAGGACCGCACCGCAGCGTCGTCGAGCGGCCAGATCATCGCGAGCTTGAGGATGCGCACGCCGGCGCCGGCGAGCGCCGCCTCGTCGAGGCCCAGCTCCTGCAGGGCCTGCATGAGATCGGCGTACGGCTTGCCGGCCGAGACGATCCCCACGCGGGCGTGCGGCGCGTCGTGGGTCACGCGGTCGAGTCCGTTGGCCCGGGCGTACGCGACCGCGGCGGCAAGGCGCTCGTCGAAGAGGCTGCGCTCGAGCGCCAGCGGCGTCGCGCCCGTCAGCTTCGAGGTCGGCCGGTGGTCGACCGGGCGGGCGAGCGCGACCGGACGGACGCGCTCGAGGCCGACGTCCGCGGTGGCGGAGCCGTCGGCGACGCTCGTGACGATCTTCAGCGCCGACCACGTGCCGGCGGCCCGCGAGAGCGCGAAGGCGTGGCGCCCGAGGTCGAGCACGTCCTGGACGTTGGCCGGGTAGAGCGTCGGGATGCACAGCGCTGCCAGCGTCGCCTCGGACGCGCTCGGCAGCGACGAGGACTTGCAGCTCGGGTCGTCCCCGACGAACGCCACGGCACCGCCCACCGCGGCGACCCCCGAGTAGTTGGCGTGGCGCAGCGCGTCGGCGGCGCGATCCAGGCCCGGGCCCTTGCCGTACCAGATGCCGACGACGCGGTCGAAGTCGCCGGCGGGCAGCGTGTGGGCCAGCTGGCTGCCCCACACGGCCGTGGCGGCGAGCTCCTCGTTGACGCCGGGCCGGTGGACGACGTGCAGATCGTCGACGAGCGGCAGCGCCGCGGCGAGCTCCGTGTCCAGGCCCCCGAGCGGCGACCCCTGGTAGCCGGACACGAACGCCGCGGGCCGCAGACCGGCGGCGCGATCGGCCCGCAGCTGGTCGAAGATCACGCGGACCAGCGCCTGGACGCCGGTGCAGTAGATGCGACCGGACTCGAGCAGGTAGCGGTCGGTCAGCGCGACCGCGGAAGCCTGCGGCGCATCGGTCAGTTCGAGACCCATGATCGGACAACATAGTTGACCGATCCGGGTTTGGTCAACCCCTCATACCGAACGCGATGGTCGCAGGAAGTCCGGGACGTCGCGCAGCACCGCCTGCCCGCTCTCCTTGCGCCACGTCTCCTCGACCCCGGCGAGGTGCTCGTCCATGACCTCGTCGATCCGCTGCATGTCGCGCGAGGCGATCGCCGCCAGCGTGCGCTCGTGGATCTCAGCGCCCCACTCGGCGATCGGCGGCGTATGCCAGGCCATGTCCATCACGATCGCCAGCCGGCGCTGCAGCGAGCGGACCAGGCTGACGATCGTCGAGTTGCCGGTCGCCCGGGCCATCGCCAGGTGGAAGTTGAACTCGAGCTGCATGTAGTGGTCGAGGTAGCGGTCGAGGCTGCCCGACCGGCCGAGGATCTCGTGCTGGCGGTCGATGACCCGCTGCATCGTCTCGAGATCCTCGGCGCGGGCATGCAGGCCCGCGAGCTGGGCGACGCGCGGCTCCAGCACCCGGCGCGCCTCCAGCACGCCGCCGACCTCGCTGAGGCGGATCTCGGAGCTGTGGCGCAGCGAGTCCAGCGTCACCAGGTCCGAGCGGACGTACGCGCCTCCGCCCTTGCCGGGCAGGATCTCGATCACGCCGGAGTCCGCCAGCGTCCGCAACGCCTCGCGGACGGTCGGGCGGCTGATGTGCATCTGGGCCGCGAGCACGCGCTCGGGCGGCAGCCGATCGCCGACCTCGAGGTCGCCCAGGGCGATTCCCTCGGCGATCTGCTCGATCGCCTCCTCGAACGTCCTGCGCGTCTCGACGGGACGGAAGGTGACGGACATGCCCGCCAGGTTAGAACGCGAGCGCCCAGAGGGCAGTGTTTGAACGACTTCAGGACGACGTGTTACTTTGCTCGCCACTCCGCACTCGTGTCGATTGTCGGTATTACCTTCAACCCCGTCGCACTAGGAGTTCGATGCCCAGGCTTTTCCTGGAACCCACGTACCGAGACGCTTCCGCCCGCGAGATCTCCGGCGCCGACAGTGAGAGGAAGGTGAGGTAGGTGACCCAGGCGACGTCCGAGGGCTTGCTGGACGGTCGAGCCGTGCTGATCACCGGGGCGGCGCGCGGCATGGGGCGCGCCCACGCCATCCGCGCCGCGCGCGAGGGCGCCGACGTCGCGCTCGTCGACCTGCCCGCGAGCGCGGACGCGCTGCGCGAGACGCGGGCGCTGGTCGAGCGCGAGGGGCGCCGCGCGTTCGCTGGTCACGCGGACGTGCGCGACCTCCCCGCGCTGGAGACGGCCGCGACAGCGGCCGTCGAGACGCTCGGGCGGCTCGACGGCCTGGTGGCCAACGCGGGCATCGCGCCTGCGGGAGCCCCGCTCTGGGAGATCGACCCCGCCGCCTGGCAGCAGGTCATCGACGTCAACCTGACCGGCACCTTCCACACCTGCCGCGCCGTCGTCCCCCACCTCCTGGCGCACGGTCGCGACGCGTCGATCGTGCTGATCGGCTCGACCGCCGGCCTCGCGCCGCTGCCGTTCGTCGGCCACTACAACGCGGCCAAGGCCGGCGTGCGCCTGCTCAGCGCGACGCTCGCCAACGAGCTGGGCGCCTGTGGCGTGCGCTGCAACGCGGTCCTCCCCGGGTCGATCGACACGCCGATGACCGACGACATCGCCCGTCGGGCCGGCGTCGACCGCTCGACGGTGCTCGGCGGGTTCCTGCCGCTGCAGCTGCTCGATGGCATCATCGGCGCCGGCGACGTCAGCGAGGCGGTCATCTGGCTGCTGTCGTCGCAGGCGCGCTTCGTCACCGGCCAGGAGCTGTGCGTCGACGGCGGCCTGACGGCCCGCTCCTCCGCGCTCCCGGCCCCGGACCCCACCCTCGAACCGATCGGATCAGCATGAGCTCGTCTCGCGACATCGCCATCGTCAACGCCCGGCTGCTCACGATGGATCCCAGCCGTCCCGAGGCCGGGGCGCTCGCCGCCCGCGACGGCGTCGTGCACGCCGTGGGCACCGACGACGAGATCCGGGCCCTGATCGACGACGGCACCCAGGTCATCGACGCGGGCGGCCGCTTCGCGATGCCCGGCTTCTACGACTCGCACAACCACCTGCTGCTCACCGGCCTGGGGATGCTCATGCCGAGCCTCGCGGCCGCGTGCAGCGTCGCCGACGTGCAGGAGGTCGTCCGCGAGGCGGCCAGCGAGCTGCCGCCCGGGACCTGGGTCCAGACCTCGCCGGGCTGGCACGAGCGCCGGCTGACCGAGCAGCGCTTCCCGACCCGCGCGGAGCTCGACGCCGCGGCGCCGGACCACCCGGTGTTCGTCCGGCGCGGCGGCCACAACGCGATCCTCAACAGCGCGGCGCTCGCGGCCGCCGGCATCGACGCGACGACGCCCAACCCGCCGGGCGCGACGTACGTCAAGGACGCGACCGGCGACCTCACCGGCCACGTCGTCGGCCTGGTCGAGGTGCACCGGCTGTCCCAGATCCCGCCGCAGCCGACGCCGGAGCACTGCCGGCAGGCCGTGGAGACGGCCGGCGCCGCCTACGCGGCGCAGGGCGTCACCAGCCTCATCGAGCCCGGCCTCTCCGCGCCGCAGATGGCCTTCTACCGCGGCCTCGCCGCCGAGGGGGCGCTGCGCCAGCGGGTCAGCCTCATGTGGATGGCGCCGCCGCTGGCGGCCTTCGGCGGCGACCCGGCCGCGGCGCTCGACAGCGGCGGGTTCGAGCCGCGGCTCGACGACCCGTGGTGCCGGGCGATCGGTGTCAAGCTGCTCGCCGACGGCGGCGTGGAGACCGGCTTCTACCGGGAGCCCTACGTCGAGCAGGACGATCCGGACTTCCCGTGCGGCAAGCCGCTCATCGCGCCGGCGGACTTCGCCGCGCTCGCGCGGGAGATCGGCCGCCGGCGCTGGCATCTCGGAGTGCACACGATGGGAGATGCCGCGATCGACTTCGTGCTCGACGCGTTCGAGGACGCCCACGCGGAGGCCTCGATCGCCGAGCTGCGCTGGACGCTGATCCACCTGATGAACCCGCGCGCCGACCATTGGCCGCGCATCGAGCGGATGCGGCCGGCGGTGGCGATGCAGCCGTCGCTGCTGTGGCAGCTCGCCGGCGGGCTGCACGCCTACATCGGCCCGCAGCGGACCGCGCGGGTGGCGCCGCTGCGCGAGGTCCTCGATCGCAGCGCGACGCCCGTCGGCGGCGGCTCCGACTCCCCGATCGCCCCCTTCCCGCCGCTGCTGGGCATCGCCAGCGCGGTGACGCGCGACACCCGCGACGAGGGCGTCGTCGGCCCGGAGTGGGCGATCACGGTCGACGAGGCGCTGGCGATGTACACGACCGGGAGCGCGTGGTGCGGGTTCGAGGAGGACACGAAGGGCTGCCTCGCCCCCGGTCGCTATGCGGACGTGGTGGTGCTGTCGGACGACCCGCGGCGCGTGCCGGCCGACGAGATCGCGGGGATCGAGGTGCTGTTGACGCTGGCGGGCGACCGCGTCACCCACGACGCGCTGCGCTGAGCGCGTCGGCGACGCCGATCAGCGCGCGGATGGACTCGCCGTCCCGTCTCCGCGGCCGCGCCCGGGGTCCGTGCCGGCCGGGGCGCTCGCACGGCGCTGCCCGCCCTCCTCGACCGCCCCGCCGCGCCCGGCGCCGGCGGCGAATCGCGCCGCCTCCGCCGCGCCCTCGGCCAGCGCCGCGCGGCCCAGCTCCAGCTCGCGGCGCAGCGCCGTCGCGAGGTCGCGGTCGGCCTGGTCGTAGGCGGAGCGGCGGTCGCCGCGCAGCGCGGCCTGCGAAAAACGCGCCAGCTCCGCGGCGAGCGCCTCGGCCGCGGCGCGGCTCTCCCCCGTCCCGACGACGCGGTTGGCCAGGCCGATCGCGTGCGCCTCGTGGGCGTCGACCGGACGGCCGGTGAGGATCAGGTCCAGCGCCCGGCTGAGGCCGATCAGCCGGGGCAGGCGGACCGTGCCGCCGTCGATGAGCGGCACGCCCCAGCGGCGGCAGAAGACGCCGAGGACGGCGTCCTCCTCCACGACGCGCAGGTCGCACCAGCACGCGAGCTCCAGGCCGCCCGCGACGGCGTGGCCGGCGATCGCGGCGATGACCGGCTTGGACAGCGCCAGCCGGGTCGGTCCCATCGGGCCGTCGCCGTCGGGCGCGATGCGGTTGACCCGCTCGCCGCCCTCGGCCAGCGCCTTGAGGTCCGCACCGGCGCAGAACGTGCCGCCGGCGCCCCACAGCACGGCCGCGTGCGCGGCGTCGTCGGCCTCGAAGGCACGAAACGCGTCGGCCAGCGCCGCGGCGGTCGGGCCGTCGACGGCGTTGCGCACAGCCGGCCGGTCGAGGATCACCGTCGTGACCATCCCGTTGCGCTCGCTGCGGACGGCGGCCATCGGGAGGCGTTGTATCACTACGGTGGGTGACGGTCGCCCACCAGCCGGGTAACACGGGGCCTTCCGCGCCCTCCCGGCCCGTCGGACTCGTCGATGGCTCGCACCCCGAACACCGACCGCACCCGCCTGCTCGCCCTCGACGGGCTGCGCGGCCTGGCCTGCGCGGCGATCGTCCTCGTCCACGTGTGGATGTTCGACTACGGGGATGCGGGCAGGGGACCGAAGTCGGCGCTGGACCTCGCGATCGGCGAGCTGCGCCTCGCGGTGCCGCTCTTCTTCGTCCTCTCGGGCTTCCTCGTCTACGCGCCGTTCGTCGCCGCGGCGCTCGAAGGGCGACGCCGGCCGGCGCTGAGGCGGTACGCGATGAAGCGCGCGGCGCGCATCCTGCCCGCGTACTGGGCCGCGGTGCTCGGGTGCTTCGTGCTGCTGCGCTGGCTCGACCACCCGTTCGCGGTGTCGGCGCAGGAGCTGCCCTGGTACCTGCTCTTCCTCCAGAACCACTCGACGCAGACGCTGAACCGGCTCGACCCGCCGATGTGGACGCTGGCCGTCGAGGTCAGCTTCTACGTGCTGGTCCCGGTGGTCGGGCTGCTGGCCGCGCGGCTCGGACGGGGGCGCGCACGTCAGGCCGCGCTCGGCGGCGCGCTCGTCGCGCTCGGGGCGCTGCTCGTCGCCGCGGCATGGGGCGGCGACTGGCCGGTGACCGTCACGACCTCGCTCGTCGGCAACCTCACGTCGTTCGCAGCGGGGATGACCGCAGCGGCGCTCGTCCATCGCCGCCGGCTGCGCCGGCGCACCGGGCTGGCGCTGGTGGCGGCGGGCGTCGCGCTCGTGGTGGCCGACGGCGCGTGGCATGCGCTGCAGCTGACGGACTACGCCTGGCGCGCCGCGCTCGGCGACCAGCCGGCGGCGATCGGCTTCGCGCTGATCGTGGCCGGGCTGGCGGCGGCGCCGCTGCGGGCGCTCCCGCTCACCGTGCCGCCGCTGACGACGCTCGGCACGCTCTCCTACGGCGCGTATCTGTGGCACTTCCCGGCGATCTACGCGCTGCGGGCGTGGGGCTGGATGCCGTCGCAGCTGCTGCTCGCCTACGGCGCGACGATGGCGCTGACGCTGGCCGCTGCCGTCGTCAGCTGGTGCGTCGTCGAGCGCCCCGCGATCGGCTGGGCGCAGCGTCGCCGCCCGGCGCCTGCGCCGCGCGAGCTGGCGGCCGGACGCCGCGGGTGGCGCGAGCCCGAGCCGTCGACGTCGGCTTCGCGCTGACGCGGCCTCGTGGGGTGGGTTGGATCGGCGTCGCTCCGCGGGGTCGATCCAACCCAGGCCCCTGCCCTCGTCAGTCGGCCCGGGCCTTCGCGCGCGCCCGCGCCCGCGCCTTCGCCCGCCGCTCGGCCCGCGCGCGCTGCGCCCGCGCCTTCGCCCGCTGCGCCGCCGTCGCCCGGCGCTTGCCCTTCGCCGCGGCGCGACGCTTGGCCCGCGCCTTCGCCGCCGGCTTGTCGGAGATCTGGCGCAGCGCGGTCAGCGACGAGCTGCCGGTCAGGTAGAGCCACTGGCCGTCGGTGACGATCGGGTCGAACGAGCCGGTGCCGCGGCGGAACACGACGCGCCCGCTCTTCGTACTCAACCCGACCGTCTCGCGCTTGGCGAGGTTGGCGAAGTACACCGTCTGGCCGACGATCGTCGGCGAGCCGGAGATCCTCCCGCCGGCGCGGTGCTTCCAGCGCACCGAGCCCGAACGGGCATCCAGGGCATAGAACGTGCCGTCGTAGGAGCCGACGAACACCGTCGGCCCACCCCCGGCGACGTTGTCCACCGCCGACGACGAGTAGACATACCCCCCGGTCTGGTGCGCCCAGGCCAGCTTGCCGCTGCTGGCCGCGAACGAGTAGACCCGCCCGTCCGTGTTGCCGAGGTACACGCGCCCGAACGCCACCGCCGCGGTCGCGTAGAAGTTGCCCGAGCGCACGAGCCCGCGCGCGGCGCCCGACTTCCACACGAGCTTGCCGTCCGAGGCGCGCACCGCCTGCACGTCGCCGCCGTAGTTGCCGAAGTACAGCTTGCCGTCGTGGTAGGTCGGGCTGCCCTTCACCGCGCCCGACGCGCGGTACGTCCAGCGCTGGCGCCCGGTCTTGGCGTCCAGCGCGTAGACCGTCCCGTCCTCGCTGCCGAAGTACAGCCGCCCGCCGAGCAGCAGCGGCGAGGACTCGGCGCGGCTGGGCAGCGCCTTGGCCCACTCGATGCGCCCGGTGCGCTGGCGCAGCGCGATCACCTTCCCGCGCCCCGACCCGCGCCGCTCCTCCAGCAGCACGACGTACACGTGCTTGGCGTCCACCGCGGGGGAGCTCGCCGCGAGGCTTCCGAGGCGCCGCTTCCAGCGCAGCTTCCCGGTCTTCGCCACGCGCGAGACCAGCTCGCCGTCGTCGATGAGATGGAACGTCGCGCCCTTCCAGATCACCGGCGGGAACTCGGTCAGCGCGCCCGTGCGGCGCATCCAGACACGCCGCCACGGCCCGTTCATCGCATGGTCGGGCTGGAACGCACGGGTGTGGGCGACCGTGTAGCCGTAGCGCGGCCAGTTGACCCGCTTGGGCTCCCGGCGGGGCTTGGCGTCCTCGGGCGCCGTGGCCGGCGGCACGGTCGCCGTCGTGGCCGGCGCCTCGAACGGGACCTCGGGGTTGGAGATGTTCCCCGGCTCCTTGATCGCGACGAGGTAGGCGGCGACGGCGCCGCCCGCGAGCGCCAGCAGCGCGACGAGGAGTGGGATCCACACCTTCGGCTTGCGGAAGAAGGCGAGCACGAGCGGGTCATGCTAGGGCTAGGGGTGCCGATGCCGGCCAGCGCGGCCGGCGGACGAGCGACGGTGGCCAGTGCCGGCGGAGGCGGGCCCCCGTGGGCTGTCCCGCATACACTCGTGACCGGATGGCCACCACCGCTCCACCCCGTCGGGCGGCGCCGTCCTCGATGGCGCGCTGGTTGGGCGGGGTCGTGGTCATCGTGGGCGTCGCGGCGCTGCTGTACCTGGTCTACGACCCGTGGTACCTGAACTACGACGCGCGCTACGCCCTGCTGTGGGCCCACGACCTCTGGCACGGCTTCACGCCGGAGTACACCGCCGACTTCGCCCCCACGCCCCATCCGCTGCAGATGGCCGTCGGCTCGATCGCGCTGCCGTTCGGCGTCCACGCCGACTCGGTCATGGCGATCATGGTCCTGCTCTGCTTCGGCGCGCTCATCTGGCTCGTCTTCCTGCTCGGCGAGGAGCTGTTCGGCACGTGGGCGGGCATCCTCGCGGCGCTCGTGGTGCTGACCCGGCCGGCGATCGAGCGCGACGCGATCCTCGCCTACCAGGACATCCCGTTCGAGGCGCTCATCGTCGGCGCGGTCCTGCTCGAGGCGCGCCAGCGCAAGCGCGGCGCGCCCGTCCTCATCGTCCTCGCGGTCGCCGGCCTGCTGCGCCCCGAGGCCTGGGTGCTCTCGTTCCTGTACGTCGCCTGGCTGTGGCACGGCTCCGGCGCGGACCGCGCCCAGATCGCCCGGTGGGTCGCGCTGGCTGCCTCCGCGCCGCTCATCTGGGCGGGCAGCGACTGGCTCGTCACCGGCGACCCGCTGCACTCGCTGCACGGCACCGCGAACCTCGCCGAGAGCAACGACCGCCGCCGCTCGATCACCCAGGTCCCGCGCTGGGGCGCCGCCTACCTGGCCTTCACGCTGCGCGAGCCGCTCATCCTCGGCGTCCCGCTCGGCATGGCGTTCGCCTGGTACCACCGCCGCCGCCAGGGCCTGCTCATCCTCGGCGTCGTCGTGGCGATGCTGGCCGTCTTCGCCGTCGGGCCGCTCTTCGGCCTGCCGCTCATCGGCCGCTACGTCCGCACCCCGGCGATCCTCCTCGCCCTCTTCTACGGCGCCGCCGTCTTCGGCTGGCGGCTGCTGGCGCGCGACAGTCCGGCCCGCCGCCACTGGCTGTGGATCGGCGCGTTCGCGCTGCTGCTGTCGATCGCGTTCCTGCCCAAGCAGGTCTCCATGCTGCGCGACCTCGAGCGCCGCTTCGACCGCGACGCCCACCTCTACGCCGACCTGCGCGACGCGGCCCGCTCACCGCAGCTCTCCGCGGCCCTGGCCGCGTGCGGCCCGCTGTCGACCGCCGACCACCGCCCGATCCCCTACCTGCGCCACTGGAGCGAGGGCCGGCCGGGCAGCGTCGGGACCGTCCGGGGCCACGCGTCCCCGATAGGCGAGATCTTCCTGCAGCCGCGGCGCACGAAGTACGCCAAGGCGTTCTACAAGGAGAACTTCCCGAAGGCCAAGCGGCCCAAGGACTTCGCGACGATCTACGAGAACCGGTCGTACCGGATCTCGGCCTCGCCCGGCTGCGTCAGACGTCTTCCTCGCTGACCGCGTCGTCCTCGGCGACCTTCATGTGGCGCTGGTAGGCCTTGATGACCTTCCCGGGCCGCCCGTACTCGACGAGCTCGCCCTTGTTCAGCCAGATGACCTCGTCGCAGAGCTGCCGCAGCGAAGCCATCGCGTGGCTGACGAGCACGATCGTGTGCGCCTGCTCGCACAGCTCGCGCATCTTGTCGAACGACTTGCGCTTGAAGTGGGCGTCGCCGACCGACAGCGCCTCGTCGATGAGCAGGATGTCGGGCTCCATGTTCACCGCGACCGAGAACGCCAGGCGGCCGTACATGCCGGCGGAGTACGTCCGCATCGGCATGTCCATGAACTCCTCCAGCTCGGCGAACTCGACGATCTCCTCGTACTTCTCCTCGAGCTGCTCGCGGCTGAGGCCCGCCGCCAGGCCGCCGAGCACGACGTTCTGGCGGCCGGTGAGCTTGCGGTCGAAGCCGACGCCCAGCGCCAGCAGCGTCGAGACGCGACCATGGACCTCGATCCGCCCGCTCGTCGGCGGCAGGATGCCCGCCATCGCGCGCACGAGCGTGGACTTGCCGGCGCCGTTGTGGCCGATGATGCCCAGCACGGTCCCGCGCGGCACGTCGAAGGTGACGTCGCGCACGGCGCGGATCTCCTTGACGAGCTTCTTGCGCCGACGCATCCGCGACAGCGTCCCCACGAGCGTCTGGCGCTGCTGCAGCGACGTCTGGTAGGTGATCGAGACGTGCTCGACCTTGATCGAGGTCGGCTCGACCGAGGCGTCGGCCGCCGGGGCGCTGGTCTCAGAGGCGGACAGCGAACTCACGCTCCCGGGAGACGAAGTACAGCGAGCCGATCGCCAGCGCCAGGACCGCCCAGGCCGCGCCGAGCACGAGCCACGTCCCGCCCGGCGTGATGCCCTCGTTGAGCGCCTCGCTCCAGGCGGTCAGCATCGAGCCCAGCGGGTTGATGTAGATGAGCCACTTGTACCCGTTGGGCACCTCGCTGGCGTACCAGAGGATCGGCGACAGGTAGAGCCAGACGCGCAGGATGTACGGCAGGAAGTTGGCCAGGTCGCGGAAGTAGACCTGCAGGGCCGCGACGAGCAGCGCGACGCCGGAGGCGAACGCGATCATCTCGACGACGATCGGCACCGACCACAGCAGGTTCAGGTTCGTCGGCAGCCCCGAGACGACATGCACGATGAGGTAGATCACCACGGTCGGCAGGAAGCGCATGAACGACGTGATCACCGAGGCCAGCGGCAGCATCGCCCGCGGGAACGCCGTGTTGAGGATCAGCTTGCCGCCGCCGACGACCGACTTGGCCGCCATGCGGATCGCATCGGAGACGAGGTAGTAGGCGAAGATGCCGCCGAGCAGGTGCGCGAAGAACCCCGCGGGGCGCTCGCCGCTGCGCAGGATGTCGACGAGGACGAAGTAGACCCCGGCCAGCAGCAGCGGGTTCAGCACGAGCCACGTCATCCCGAAGACCGTCCCGTAGTGCTGGGACTGGAGCTTCGTGCGGGCCAGCTCGAAGGCGAACTCGCGTCGCCGCCACAGCTCGCGCAGGTAGGGCCCGACCGGCGGCAGCCCCACCTTGTGGGGCACGTACACGTTGACCTCGGGGGTGAACGCGTCGGCCCAACCGTCGGCGATCGCCGCTGGGTCCTCGTGCGGAGGCGGGTCCTTCCTGACCGTCTCGGTCGGCATCGGCACTCAGGCTATTGGCCCTGGGCCCTCAGATGACCGGGGGCCGGCCGGTCGTGGTCATTCGCCACAGCGTGCGGGCGCGCAGCTTGCGCCGCGCGCCGCAGTCGCCGCGCAGCCCGTCGCGGTAGCCGCGTGCCGCCTCGCGCAGGATCGCGGGTCGGCGCAGCATCGGCAGCGTCCGGACCGCGAAGGTCGCGACGAAGAGCGCACCCAGCGGCCACGGCAGGTGGCGGCGGGCCAGCCACACGCGGTTGCGGGCGCTGTAGTAGGGCGAGTAGCCATGGCGCCCGGCGACGTGCGACGGGTGCAGGGCGACGACGTCGCCGGCGTAGCGGACGCGGTAGCCGGCGTCGAGCACGCGCCAGGCGAGGTCGACGCCTTCGTGGACGAAGCGGAAGTCGCCGGGCCAGCCGCCGACGGCCTCGAAGACGTCGCGGCGGATCGCCACCGCTCCCTCCCACAGCGCGGCGACGTCGCTGGAGCGGGTGCGGTCGCCGATCCGCAGCCGCGGCACCCAGTTGCGCAGCGGCGGCCCGCCGTCGCGCGGCTCCACCCGCGGCTGCACGATCCCCAGCGTCGGGTCGGCGGCGAACTCGGCCGCGATCCGGGCCAGCGTGTCGTCGTCGCGCAGCGAGGTGTCGTCGTCGAGGAAGAAGAGCAGCTCGCCGTCGACGTGCTCGACCCCGGCGTTGCGCCCCGCCGGGATGCCGACGCTCTCGGCCAGCGCGACGCCACGCACGCCCGCGGGCAGGCCGGTCGGCTCCCACGGGTTCCCGACCACCACGACGTCGACCGACGCCCCGCGCTGGCGCTGGAGGGAGGCGAGCCCGAGCGCGAGGTCGTCGGGACGGCGCCCGGTGGTGAGCACGACGCAGCCGAAGGCCGGAGCGCTCATGGCGCGACCGCGGCCGGCCGCGTGGCCGGGGTCGGTGCGGATCGGTGCGGACGGGCGTGGGCGTGGCTCGTCATCGCAGTCGGCTCGAGGCCAGGATCGCGGCCAGGTGGCCGGCGGCGGTGATCGCCGCGATCGGGATCAGCGCGATCAGCAGACCACGGGTGACGTCGAGGTCGCCCACGATCTCGTCGCCGATCGCCGCCGCCAGCGCCAGCAGCGTCGCCTCCATCGCCACGAACGCCCGGAAGAACGGCACGCGCCCCACCGCCGAGCGCACCGCGGCCAGCCCCGCCCCGCGCGGCGCCGCGACGGCCTGCGTGTCGGCCGCCTTGGGCAGCCCGGCCTCGACGCGGGCGACGATCACGAGCACCGTCTCCGACTTCACGAGCAGGACGAGCACCGCCACCACGAGGCCGAGCGTCGTCCAGCCACCGAGCGCGTCCCAGCCGCCGTCGGCGCGAATGCCCAGGCCGATCGGCAGGGCGGCCTCGGTCACGTAGTGGCCGAGGCGGTCGAGGTAGACGCCGACCGGCGACTTGCGGTTCGTCCAGCGCGCCAGCTCGCCGTCGGAGCAGTCGAGCATGAGCTGCAGCTGGATGAGCAGCACCGCGCCGACCGCGGGCAGGATCCCGGGCAGCGTCAGCACCGCCGCGGCGGCCACGCCGGCGAGGATCATGAGCCAGGTCGCGCCGTTGGGCGTGATCGGCGTGCGCAGCAGCAGCCGGGTCAGGTAGGGCGACAGCCGGCGCATGTACAGCCGCCCGGCCCAGTGCTCGCCGCTGTTGCGGGCGAAGATCTCCGGAGGCTGGGTGACCGCGCGCAGCTCAGCGATCGAGGGCGTCGACGTACGCGTCGACACGCGCCCTCACCTCCTGGTCGGAGAGGCCCAGGTGCTCCAGGATCGTGTAGCGGTCCGGCCGGGTTGCCGGTGCGTGGACGACCGCCTGGGCGAACTGCTCCTTCGTCAGGCCCACGTCGGTCGGCAGGCACGGCAGCCCGTGGCGGACGAGGCAGCCGGCGAGGTGGGCGGAGGTCTCCGCGTCGCCGCGCAGGTGGCAGGCGAAGAGGGCAGCCAGGCCGGCCAGCTCGCCGTGCGTGGCCGTGCCCGGGAAGAGGTGGTCGATCGCGTGGAGGATCTCGTGGTCGGCGCCGCTGCACGGCCGGCTCGAGCCCGCGACCGCCATCGCCAGGCCGCCGAGCACGAGCGCGTCGGCCAGCGCGACGAGGAACGGGTCGTCGTCGATCGTGTCGGTGCGGTCGATCACCGCGGTCGCGCCCGCCCGCGCGAACATCACCGCGAGCCCGTCGACGGCCTCGCCGCGCTCGCGACCGGCCAGCTCCCAGTCGGCGATCGCCGAGAGGTTGGAGACCGCGTCGCCGATGCCCGAGCGGCGCATCTGCGGCGCCGAGCGGCGCACGTAGTCGAGGTCGACGACGACCGCGATCGGCATCTGCACGCCGAAGGACATCTTGCGCCCGCCCTCGGTCAGCGAGGCGACCGGCGACGCGAGCCCGTCGTGGGCCAGCGAGGTGGCGACCGCCACCATCGGCAGCCCGCTCAACGACGCCGCGTACTTGGCCGCGTCGAGCACGCGGCCGCCGCCGATGCCGACGAGCGCGTCGTAGAAGCCGCCGCGCAGCTTGCGCGCGAGCGCGCTGGCCTCCTCGACCGAGCCCTCCTGCACGAGTGAGATGTCGGCGTTGGCGAGCTGCGGGCGCAGGATCTCGGCGATCTCGCTCCCCTGGCCGGGGCCGACCGCGACCGCGACGTGGCCTCCGCTGGAGATGCGGCGGTCGGCCAGCAGCGGCGCGAGCGCGGCGATCGCCCCCGGCCCGACGTCGACGGCCAGCGGCGTGCCGACCATGCGGGCTAGCAGCGGCACGCCACCTCCCGCGCCCGCGCCAGGTCGGCGTGGTCGTCGACCTCGACCCACTCGACCGTGCCGATCGGCGCGATGCGCACCTTGCCGCCGCGGTCGGCGAGCTCCTGGAAGCCGTCCTCGTAGTAGAGCTGCGGATCGCGCTCCCACGTCGCCTGCAGCGCGTCGGCGAGCGCGACCGCGGCATGCGGCTCGATGAGCGTGACGCCGATGTACTCGCCCTCGGCCATCGCCGGGTCCATCTGCTTCGTGATCCGGGTGAGCAGGCCGGCGTCGGAGACCTGGACCTTCATCTCCTCCTCGGCCAGCGGATGGGACTGGTCGACGGCGATCACGAGGTCGTCGTCGCCGCGCGCGGCCAGCAGCGTCTCCTCGACGCTGGCGGGATGGACGGTGTCGCCGTTGGCCATGAGCACGCCCTCGCCGAAGAAGTCTCGCGCGCACCACAACGAGTAGGCGTTGTTCCACTCCAGCGCCTTGGGGTTGAAGCGCAGCTCGAGCTCCAGGCCGTGGCGCCGCTCCAGCGCGGCGCGACGCTCGACGAGCACCTCGTGCTGGAAGCCGGTGACGATCACCGCCTGCTCCATCCCGGCCTGCTTGAGGTTGCCCAGGGCGACGTCGAGGATCGTGCGATCCCCGTCGACCTCCAGCAGCGTCTTGGGCAGCGCGTCCGTCAGCGGCGCGAGGCGACTGCCCCAGCCGGCGGCGAGCACCATGCCGATCATGCGGCTTCGTCCTCCTCGTCTTCGTACACGTCGTCGGCCCGCACGGTGCGGGTGAACCGGATCCAGCAGGCCACCGACTCGCCGACGAGCACGACGGCCAGGATGGCAGCCAGGGCGTACAGACCGGCGGGCAGCGCGCCGAGCGCCAGCAGCGCCCACGTCACGATCAGCCGTCCCTCCCAGCCCAGCGAGACGATCGTCGTCCACCACGGCGGGGTCGTGCCCTGGGTCCGCGCGCGGTAGACGAGGTCGTACTGGCGGAACGCGACGACGCCCAGCAGCGCGAACGCGGCGGGCAGCGACGAGCGGCCGGCGATCGCCGCCAGCCACAGCACGCCGCCGTACTCGCCGAGGCGCAGCAGCGAGGGCACCAGCCAGCGCAGGCGATCGGTGTGCGGCCGTCCGCTGGCGATTCCGCCGAGCAGCACGAGCCAGGCCACGCAGGCGGCGGCCAGCCCGTCGGACGCGCCGTCGCCCTCGGTCACGACCGCCGCCAGCCCGGGCAGCAGACCGAGCGCGATCAGCGCCACCGGCCACAGCGGGACGGCGCGGCCCAGGGCGGCGCCGAGCGCGCGGCCGAGCGGGCCGTCGTCGCGGAAGAGGGTGACCTCGATCCTCATCGCAGCACCGACCGCAGGACGCGCCCGGAGAGCGTGTAGGCCAGCGCGAAGCCGCCGCAGGCAAGCATGACCACGAAGGTCGTGTGACCCGACCAGATCGCGGCGGTGAGCGAGATCACCGCGAAGCGCTCCCCGATCGGGAAGGCGAGCACCCGCTTGAGCCAGGTCATGCCGCGCATGCGGTCCAGCCGCCGCCAGCCGCGCAGGGTGCCACGGACGAGCTGCTTGTGCGGCGGCAGCTGCGCGGTGGGGATCTCCCGCCGGGCCCGGGGCGGCGGCGGCTCGCGCGGGTCGCGCGGCGGCTTGGCCCCGTCCCAGGAACGCTCGAGGGGCGGCTGGGCGACGGTGGCCATCGTCTGGTGGTCGGCGGTCCCCCAGGAGAAGTCGGACATGTGGCGCACCGTCTGCAGCGTCAGCGCGCAGCCGGCCAGCAGCCAGGCCGTCCGGTCGCCGGCCGCCGCGGCGCCGATCGCCAGTCCGGCGAAGACGACGTACTCCTTCGTGCGGTCGAAGATCGAGTCCAGCCACGCGCCGAGCTTGCTGAAGCGGCGGGTGTAGCGCGCGAGCTGGCCGTCTACGCAGTCGAACGTGAACGAGGCCTGCAGCAGCACCGCGCCGGCGACGAGGCCCCAGCGGTCCCCGGTCGCGAACAGGGCGGCCGTGACGAGCGCCAGGGCCAGCGAGAAGGTCGTGATCTGGTTGGGCGTGAAGCCGCGGCGCGCCGCCCAGCGGGCGATGTAGCGCGAGTACGGGCTGACGAAGAACGTCGTGAAGAAGCCGTCGGTCGCCTTGACGGCCGAGCGCAGCAGGACGCGGTCCTCGTCGTGGCGGACGATCCGCTCGCGGGCGTCGGCGACCTCCTCGTCGGTCAGCGGGCGCGCCCAGAACAGCCCGCGCAGGTAGCTGCTGGTCAGCTGCGCGCCGCCGCGGACGAGGCCGACGACGAGAAGCGCGGCGGCGTCCTGCTCGCCGGCGGCCAGGCGGCGGCGCAGCTGGGCGGCGCGGTCGGCGTCGAGCTGCACCTGGTCGACGACCGCGAGGTCGAACGGGCCGCTGGCGGCGGGCCCGGCGACCGCGTGGTCGTGCTCATGGTCGTGGTCGTGGTCGTGCTCGTGGTCGTGGTCGTGGTCGCCCTCGAGCTCCTCGGGCGGATCGACGGGCTCGCCCGGATCGCCCCCGACCGGCTCGTGGGGCGGCTCCGGCTCGCCGGCGGCGGCTCGCAGCTGTCGGCGGGCGAGCGCGTGGCGCCAGCGGATCTCCTGGTACTCGCGGCCCTGGACCCAGGACGGCGGCGGATCGGCGACGAGCTCGGCGAGCGCGCTCGCCTGGCTCGCGGCGAGCGGCCGGTCGCGCGGGGCGATCTTCGCCACGCTGAGGAAGCCGAGGTTGGGCCGGCGGCAGAGGTGGTACACCGAGCCGGCGGCGACGATCCGCCCGCGCCGCGACCGCAGCCGCGACGTGAACGGCCTCCCCATCCGACCGGTCGAGCTCAGGACCCCGGTGGCGACGCGCGGGTCGGCGATCAGCCCGGCCAGCGCCTCGCGCTGGGTGACGACGTCGCCGTGGACGACGATGACCGCCTCCTCGCTCGTCGCAGCGCCGGCATCCGCGATCGCCGCGATCGTGCGCAGGTCGGCCGCGACGTCGTCGGTGGCGTGCAGCTCGGCCGGCAGCGGCAGCCCCTCCAGCGCCGCATCGACCGCGTCGGCGAACCCCGGGCGGGCCAGCACGTGCACCGTTCCCACCGGCAAAGTCGTCAATTGATCCAGCAGGCGACGCAGCACCGTCGTCTCGCCCCATGGGAGCAGCGCGGCGGCCCCGCCGTCGGCGGCGGTGGCGGCCACGAGCACGATGGCGGTGGCGAGCGGCTGTCGCGAAGGGTTCGTCATGGCGCGAGTGGCCGGCGGGAGGCTAGATGATCGCGTGGGCGCGCCCGAGGAGGCCGTCGAGCAGCGCCTCCCACTCGGCGCCGATCGCGACGACGTCGTAGGCCGCGGCCTTCTCGACGGCGGCGGCGGCCATGCGCGTCCGCCGCGCCGGGTCGTCGATCAGCTCGACGAGCGCGGCGGCGAGGCCGTCGACGTCCGCGGGCGCGACCAGGAGCCCGTCGACGCCGGGCTCCACGATCTCGCCCGGGCCGCGAGGGCAGTCGAAGCTCACCACGGGCAGGCCACGGCTCATCGCCTCGACGATCACCATGCCGAACCCCTCGAAGCGCGAGCTGAGCACGAACAGCGAGCCGCGCGCCAGCGCCTCCCCCAGGCGCCGGGTCGCGCCCATGAGCAGCACGCGCTCCTGCAGGCCGCGATCGAAGATCCGCTGCTGCAGCGCGGCGCGCTCGGAGCCGCGGCCGTAGATGCGCAGCTGCCAGTCCGGGTGGCGCGCCGCGACGGCCGCCCAGGCGTCGATCAGGAGGTCGAAGCCCTTCTGGCCGTTCAGCCGCCCGGCCGCGACGACGACCCGCTCGTCGAGCGGTGAGCGGCCGCCGTCCAAGCGCGGGACGGCGTTGGGGATCCGCACGACCTGGGTCGCGCTGCCGGTCAGCATCCGGCCGTAGTCGTCGAGGTCGCCGTGGGTGAGGACGGCGAGCGCGTCGAGCCCGCGGTAGCGGCGGCGGATCTCGCGCGCCAGGCCGGGGCGATGGGCGTGGAAGTTCATGTGCTCCTGGCCGACCGTCACCACGTCGCGCGGCGCCAGACGGGCGGCCAGCAGCGTGTAGGCGGGCCGGGTGGCGACGAGCGCGCCGCCGCGCAGGCCGCGCAGGCGGCGGGCGAGCAGCAGGTCGGTCCACAGCGTCGCGTCGGCGTAGGCGAAGTCGTCGGGATGGACGAGCAGGCTGGGCAGGCGGCGGGCGAGCTTGGCCAGGCCCGCGGGCGGGGTGCGCCGATCGTCGATCGCGGTGACGGCGACCCCGGCCGGCAACGGGAAGAACGGCGCGTCGCGACGGCGGACGAGGCTGAGGATCTCGACGTCGTGGCGGTCGGCCAGCTGCTCGGCGAGGTTGAGCGTGGTGCGGATCGTCCCGCCCATGCCCCAGGCGTGGGTGAGCAGGATGCGGACGCGGTGGCCGTCGTCGGGGGCGCGGCCGGCGAGCCGCGGCAGGACGGCGACGGCGAGGCGGTGCGCGGCGAGGGCCAGCGGCCGGAGGATGCGCCGGCGCAGAGAGACGCGGCCGAGGCCGAGCGGCGGGCCGGGCGGCGTGGTCCCGGCCGGCGCGACGCGGAGCGTCAGCTCGTCCTGAGCGGTGAGCATCGGCCGGACCTCGTGGGCACCGGCCGCGACGGGCGGATAGACGAGCGCGGTGCGCTTGTCGGGGAGGTCGTCGTCGTGGCGGGCGACGCGGCGCTCGCCGAGGAAGACGTCCCAGCTGCCGTCGCGGTCGAGGCGCGCGAGCGGGAGGCGGGCGGCGAAGCGGTCGCCGTCGCGGTCGGCATCGGCCTCGACGGTCGTGGCGCCGTCGCGGTGGCGGACGATGAGGCGGGCCAGCGGCTCGCCGGCCGCGACCCGCCCCTCGATCACCAGCGCGTCCGGCTCGATGCCGACATGGGCCAGCTCGGCGTGCGGCGCGGCGGGGTCGACGGCGACCACGAGCGCCCCGTCCTCGCGGCGCGTGGCGTGGACGCGCAGCAGGCCGGCGGGGCTCGGCACGATCGCCGCCGGCGGCAGCTTGCGCTCGGCGGGCAGGCTCGCCTCGACCGTCCACGCGCCGCGACCGAGCGCGGCGAGGTCGATCAGCGCCTCCGCCTCGCTGCCGTCGGCCGAGGGCGTCAGCGGGATCGCATGGCGGCCCTCGCCGTCGCGCAGGACGAGCGTCCCGGCGCCGGCGCCGGCGACCAGCAGGCGGTGGCGATCGAGGACGGCGACACGCCCGACGACGAAGCTGTCAGTATTGTCCACTGAAACCGTGCACTATCTCGACTTCCTGGCCCAGGTGCACGAGCGCCTCGCGCCCCCGACCTACCTGGAGATCGGCATCCGCCATGGCGGCAGCCTGGCGCTGACGCGCTCGCGCAGCGTCGGCATCGATCCGGCCTACCGGCTGCGGCGCGACCTGCCCCGCGACGTGGCGCTGTTCCGCGAGACCAGCGACGCCTTCTTCGACCGCGACGACCCGCTGGAGCCGCTCGACGGCCGGCCGATCGGCCTGGCGTTCATCGACGGGCTGCACCTCGCCGAGTTCGCCCTGCGCGACTTCGTGCATGTCGAGCGCCACAGCGCCTGGACGAGCGTGGCCGTCTTCGACGACATCCTGCCGCGCAACGTGCAGGAAGCCGCGCGCGACCGGTCCACCCGCGACTGGACCGGCGACGTCTACAAGGTCCTGGAGGTCCTGGCCCGCCACCGGCCCGACCTTATCTGCCTGCGGGTCGGGACCCGGCCCACCGGCCTCGGGCTGATCCTCGGGCTCGACCCGGGCTCGCGCGTGCTCGACGAGCGCTACGCGGCGATCGAGCGCGAGATCATCACGCCGGACCCCCAGCCCGTCCCGGCCGCGGTGCTCGAGCGCCACGACGCGCTCGACCCGCGGGCGGTGCTCGACGCCGGCTTCTGGACGGTGCTGCGCGACGCACGCGCCGCAGGGACGGCGCGGCGTCGTGGGCTCGGGCGGCTGCGCGCCGCGATCGCCTCAGACCTCGGCGCAGGGCGGGCGGCGCCGGCCGCGTGACGGCGGCTCGGCGGGACCGCCCGAGGCCACGCAGCCACCGGCGGCGCTGACGTCCGAGGGCGGCGCGCGAGGCCGCCGGGCAGCGGCGCCTCAGCGCGTCACGCGGCGCCGCAGCGCCCGCTTGACCCGGCCGGCCAACGACGGCGTGGCCGGCGGCGGGGTCGCATCGGTGACCCGGCCGGCCGCGTCGACGGCGAGCACGACGGCGCGGCGGCCAAGGCGGCGGCGCGGTCGGGCGGTCGCGCGGAAGCCGGCGACGTCGGCGGTCACCCGCGGCTCCCAGGTCGCGGGGCCGCGGAGCGCGCCCGCGCGGATGGTCGCCTGGACGATCTGGACGGCGATCCCCTCGGTCGCCAGCCGGGTCTCGGCCTCCTCGGCCGGCAGCGCGACGTTCGTCGCCTGGCCGACGACCCGCAGCCGCGCGCGCGACCCGTCGATGCCCTCCTCGACCACGAGTGCCTCGGCCGGCAGCCGGTCGCGCAGCGACGCCGGCGGCTCCCACGCCACGCGCTCGCCGTCGCGACGGAAGCGCAGCGGCTGCTCGCCACCGTCGAGCTCCACCTCGACCCGCAGCTCGAGCTCGTCGTCGCCGACGCGCACGTACGCGTCGGCGCGCGCCCGCAGCTGCGCCTCGAAGGCCGTCAGCGCCGCCAGTCCGTCGAGGTCCCCGGCACGCAGGAGCCTCGACCGCACCCGCTGCGCGAACGGCAGCCGCGCCTCGTGGATCGGCCCGAACCGCTCGGCCGCGAGCTGGGCAAGGTCGGCGAGGTCGGTGGCGGGCGTCCTTGCCTTCCCGCCCGCGCGCGGCAGCACCTCGCTGCGGTACCAGTGGGCGAGCACCCCGTCACGCAGCACACCCGGCTCGGTGTGCTCCTCGACGAGGTCCACGAGCGCGCGCACGTGCGCGAGGCCGGACGGGGCAGCCGCGGGCGCCGCGCGGTGGTAGACCGGGTCGCCGGCGAGGGTCGAGATCGCGCGCGCGTGCAGCAGGGCCGCCAGCGCGAAGCGCTCGCCCGCCTCGACGTCGGCCGGATCGGGCAGCGCGATCGCGTGCTGCTCCAGCAGGGATCGCCGCACGAGCAGGTGCGGCGTGAGCAGCGTGAGGAGCGCGGTCCACTCCAGCGTCGCGCCGTGGCGGGACACGCGCCGCAGCGCCGGCGCCATGCGCTGATGATGGCCGGCGACCGGGCCGAGCACGGCGTCGGCGTCGCCGTCGCGGGCGGCGGCGAGCAGGCGATCCAGCGCGGTGGGGTCGAGGCGATCGCCGGCGCCGGCCAGCAGGACGTACTCGCCACGGGCCATCGACAGGTCCTCGACGACCTCGTACGTCGCGGCGTCCAGCGACCGGTCGAGCGCCGACCGCAGCGGCGCTGCTCCCTCGGCGTTCCCCGGCACGATGACGGTGACCGTCGGCATGCGGCGGGAACATAGCCCGCTACGGCAACATGCGCGATCTGCCGATGACGAACACGATGCGTCGCCTCCTGGCTCCCGGCCTGCTCGGGCTCGTCCTCGCCCTGCTCCTGCTGGCGCCCGCCGCCCGCGCCCAGAGCGCTCCGCCACCCCAGGTCCCGTGCATCCCCGGGACCGAAGCGCCGCTCTGCTACGAGTGGACCGGCCGAGTGACGTTCGTCGCCGACGGCGACACGATCGACGTCGACCTCGACGGCGATGCCACCCCGCAGCCCGTGCACGTCCGCCTGACCGGCATCCAGGCGATGGAGCAGGCGGTCTACAGCCGCGTCGCGGCGCGGCGGCGCGGCGAGTGCCATGCGGTCGAGGCGACGGCGCGGCTCGAGGAGCTCCTGCACGCCGGCGGCGACGTCGTGCGGCTGACCGCGCTGAACCCGGCCAGCCACAGTGGGGAGCGGCTCGTGCGCTCGGTCGCCGTGCAGCTCGACGGGCAGTGGCGGGACGTCGGGCAGATCCTGCTCGCCCAGGGCCACGTGCTGCCGTTTCCGCTCGGCGGCGAGTGGGCGTGGAACGCGGTCTACAGCACGCTCGGCCAGCAGGTCGCCCGGACCGGCGCGCGGATCTGGGACCCGGCCGCCTGTGGCGGGCCGCCCGCCGCGGTGTCGCTCTTCGTCCACTGGGATGCCGAAGGCAGCGACGCGCTGCGTCCAGACGACGAGTGGGTCCGCGTGCGCAACCTCGACACCGCCCCGCTCGACCTGAGCGGCTGGTTGCTGCGCGACAGCTCGCTGAACCGCTTCTGGTTCCCGGCCGGCACGGTGCTCGGGCCGGGCGCGACGATCACGGTCCAGGTCGGCGTCGGCGGCGGCGCCCTGCTGAGCTGGGGCCTCGGGTTCTCGATCTTCGGCAACGTCTCCAACGATGGGCGCGCGACCGGCGACGGCGCGTTCCTGCTCGACCCCCAGGGCGATCTGCGGGCGTGGATGCTCTACCCCTGCCGCGTGGCGTGCACCGACCCGCGGACCGGCAACGTCGAGCTGCGCGTGCAGCCGACCGGGCGCGAGTTGATCACGCTGCGCAACGTCGGCGACGCGCCGATCGACCTCGACGGCAGCGAGGTGCGCGTCGGCGCACACGGCTACGCGTTCGCGCCCGCGACGATCCTGCAGCCCGGGGAGTCGCTGCGGCTGCGGACCGACGGCAGCCCCGCCAACGATGCGCCGCTGGACCGCTCGTGGGGCGGCGGCGGCTCACTGCTGCCCAATGCGGGCGGCACGGCGCGGCTGCTCACGTTCGACGGGATCGAGCTCGCCTGCCGCGCCTGGGGCGGCGGCAGCTGCTGAGCGACGAGGTAGACGCGTGGTGGGTTGAATTCGCCCCGCTCGGCGGTGCGGATGCAACCCACCCGCCGGAGGAGGCGAGTGTCAGGGCGTCGTCGCGGGGCCGTCGTCGGCCTGGCCGGGCGGCCCGGCGCCGTCGGGGCCGGGCGGGCTCGGGGATCCGTCGCCACCGGACGTGGCCGGGGGCGGCTCGGTCGCCGGCGGCTCGGTGGCCGCCGGCGGGACGGGGATGCTGTCGAGCCGGATGTCGACGGGCACGGTCGCCGGGGCCGCCGCGGCGGACGGCGCGGGCTGCGCCGGGCCGGCGGCGGCGGGCAAGGTGACCGCGGGCGCCGTGACGCTGACCGTGTCGGTCACCGTCGAGGGTGCGTCGTCGGCGGGCGCGCTGTCGACCGGGATGTCGGGGTCGTCGAGCGGGAGCAGGATCTCGGTGACCGGCGCGGGGGCGGCGGTGTGGGTGCTGACCGGCTTGGTCTGGGCCGGCGTGCCGTGCTGGTCGCTCGCCGGCGCGGTGTCGTCGTCCTTGGGCGTCGCCGGCTTCGGGTCGGCGCCCGCGTCGGACGGGGTCGAGCCGCCGTCGTCGGAGGTCGGATCGGGGTCGGCCGCCTCGTGGCCGTCGTCGGGCGGGGTCGTCGGGTCGCTCGGCGGCGTGTCGGGCTTGGCGTCCGGCTCGCTCGGCGTCTCCGCGGGCCCGGCCGGGTCGTTCACCGGCTCGTCCGGCGTCGTCGCGGGCTCCTTCGCAGGCTCGGCGGGCGTCGTCGCCGGCTCCTTCGCAGGCTGGTCGGGCGCGGTCCCCGGCCCGTCCGCCGGCTCGTCCGGCGTCGGTCCCGGGTCCTCCGCGGGCTCGTCCGGCGTCGTCGCCGGATCGCTCGGGTTCCCGGCGGGCGTCGTCGCCGGCTGCTTCGCCGGCTCGTCCGGCGTCGTCGCCGGCCCGTCCGGCGTCGCTCCGGGATCCTTCGCGGGCTCGTCCGGCGTCGCCGCCGGATCGCTCGGCTCGGTCCCGGACTCGGCGGGGCCGGTCGCCGGCTCGTCGGGCTCCGTCGCCGGCTCGCTCGGCTCCGCGGGCTGATCGGGCTCCGTCGCCGGCGCGCTCGGCTCCGCGGGCTCGGTCGCGGGCTCGCTCGGCTCCTGCGACGGCGTCTCGGGTTCGCTTGCCTCCGGCGGCGGCGATCCGGCCGGCAGCGGGATCGTCACCTGGATCACGTTGCTGGTCCCGTCGCCTGCGCCGGCGTCCACGGCGGTCGGCGACGGCGGCGCATCGGAGACGACGTCCATCCGGACGCGCAGCTGCAGCCGCTGGCTGTCGGTGGGCGACGGCACGACGTCCAGCCGCGTGCGCATCGCCTGGCCCGGGCTGCTGACCGCACCGGAGTCCGGCCGCACGTTCAGGCTCAGCTTGCGCCGCATCTCCCCCGTGTCGGCGTACTCGAGCGCGAGCCCCACGCGGACCGCGCTGTCTCCGGTCGACGAGGTCGAGGTGACCCGCAGGTTGAGCCGGCGAGCCGACGAGACGCCGCTGCCGGGGCTGGTGGACGGCGGCGTCGACGTCGAGTCCGGAACGGGTGCCGACGGCCCGGACTCCGGCGTGACGGAGACCGACGGCGACCCGACGCCCGGCGCGGTGGTGACCTGCACGCCACCCGCGGCCCAGGAGCCGCGACCGGCCTGGCGCTGCTGGCGCTCCTCGGCGCGCGGCGAGGTCGGCACCGTCGTCGACGTGCCGGGCAGGATGGGGCTCGCGAACGTGCGCTCGGGCCGGAAGCCGCGATCCAGCACGTTCGGCGCCCCGAGCGGCGCCCATGCCTGCTCGATCACCGGCAGCCGCATCGAGGCGCCGCGATCGGGCTCGGCCGAGGAGAGGAACGGCACTCCGTTCAGCGACGACGTCACGCTCACGCCGAGGACGAGCGCGCCGGCGCATAGCGTGATGCACGCTGGTACGCCGAACTTGAGCCCCCTGCGCAGAACATCGTCCACATGTCCAGTATCGACGCTTTGCAGGGACGACTTGAGGCAAAATGCTGCCCCAGCCGACCGCCACCCGCCGTAGGGTTCGCGGCCGCATGCCCGAAGGCCAGACGACGCCCGTCCTCACCACCGCCCTCGGCTCGCTCCACCACGCGGACGCGGTCGCCTGGCTGCGCACGCTGCCCGACGAGAGCGTCGACCTGGTCGTCGCCGATCCGCCCTACGGCGCCAACGCCGAGGCGTGGGACCGCTTCGCCTCACCCGACGCGTACGCCGCCTGGTGCGACACGTGGCTGGAGCAGTGCCACCGGGTGCTGAAGCCGCAGGGGACGTGCTTCGTCTGCGGCTGGTCGGAGAACCTCGCCTACGTGAAGGTGCTCGGCGACCGGCGCTTCGCGTCCTGTCGCTGGCTCGTGTGGCACTACCGCAACAAGCAGGCGGCGTGGCGCACCGACTGGGGCCGTGCGCACGAGTCGATCCTCCACTTCCGCAAGGGCCCGCAGTTCCACTTCGACCAGGACGCGGTGCGCGTTCCCTACAACGCCCACACGCGGCGCTATCCCCGCCACACGCAGGGGACGTCGTCGGTGTTCGGCGCCGAGCGCGGCGGACGTGACGGCCACGTCTGGCAGCCCCACCCGCTCGGCGCCAAGCCCAAGGACGTGCTCGAGATCTCGATCCTCAACAACGGGATGGCCGAGTCGACCGCGCATCCCACGCAGAAGCCGGAGGAGCTCATCCGCCGTCTCGTGCAGGCGTGCTCGCGGCCGGGCGATCTCGTCGTCGACCCGTTCGGCGGCGCCGGGACGACGTTCGCGGTCTGCGAGAAGCTCGAGCGGCGCTGGGCCGGGGCTGAGCTGGAGGCCGCGTACGTCGAGCTGATCCGCGCGCGGCTCGCGTCGATCACGCCCGACGAGGCGACCCACGCACGCGCGTACCGCGACGCGCTGGAGGCGTCGCTGGACAATCGCGCGGCGGTCCGCACGGGTCGCACGGGGGCGGCTTGACGAGGCGCTATCCGTACGTCCATTAGCGTGTTCGGCCATGGCCGACGACCGCTGTGACCTGCTGTGCCTCGATCTGCCGCGTGCCGAGGCGCTGCGCCGCTCCGCCCCAGCCGTCGCGGAGCTCGAGGCCGCCGCGCAGCGCGCGAAGGCGCTCGCCGACCCGACGCGCCTGGCGATCGCCCTGGCGCTCCAGCGCGGCGGCGAGCTGTGCGTCTGCGACCTCGCGTGGGTCGCCGAGCGCTCCGACAAGCTCGTCTCCCACCACGTGCGGGTGCTGCGCAGCGCCGGCCTCGTGCGCTCGCGGCGCGACGGGAAGATGGTCATGTACGCGCTGACGGAGACGGGCGCTGCGCTCGCCGCGGCGGTGCTGGGCAGCGAGGTGGCGGCGTGAGCATCAGCGCGCCCCCGCCGCTCGTCGGCCACGCGCTGCCGGACGCGTGGTGGCTGGATCGGCCGTGCTCCGACGGCCGCGGCACGCGATGAGCGCTTGGGGCTGGATCGGTCTCGGCGTGGCGGCGACGGCCTTGCTGTACGCCGCGTTCGTCCTCGCGCTGGTGGTTGCCGGGCGCGGCGAGGCGGCCCGCGCGGCAGCCCGCTTCGTGCCCGACTGCGTCGTGCTGCTGCGCCGGATCGTCGCCGACGAGCGCACCCCCCGCCGCCGCAAGCTGCTGCTCGTCGCGCTGCTGGGCTACCTGCTCACGCCGATCGACCTCGTGCCCGACGTGATCCCGGTGGCGGGCCAGCTCGACGACGCCATCGTCGTCGCGCTCGCCCTGCGCTGCGTGCTGCGTGCCGGCGGTCCCGCGATGCTGCGCCGGCACTGGCCCGGCCCGCCGGCGTCGTTGCGGGCGATCCTGCGCGTGGCGTACGGGCGCGCCGCCTGATCGGTCAGCGCAGGTCGGACTCGACGCCGACGAGGCCGGCGCCGCCGAGCTCGCCTTCCTCGCGCATGAGCCGCTCCTGCTCGGGCCAGGCCGGCGCCGCGCCGGTGCGCGGCAGGATCCAGGCGACGGCGGCGGCGACGACGCAGATCGCGACCGCGATCCAGAGCGCGGTGCGATAGCCGGCGATCTGCGGCAGGTGTTGCCCGGCCGCCGTGTGGCTGGCGAGGATCGAGGCCGACAGCGCGCTGCCGATCGAGAAGCCGACGTAGCGGATCACCTGGTAGAAGCCCATCGCGCTGCCGGTCTCGTGGCCCGGGACCGATCGCACGATGAGGCCGGGGATGGCGGCGAACGTGTAGCCGAGCCCGAGGCCGATGAGGGCCATCGTCACGAACGCCTGCCACAGCGAGCTGTGAACGAGCGCGAAGAACGCGCCGGCGGCGGCGACGCACAGCGCCCCGAGCGGGATGAGCGCGCGCAGCCCGATGCGCCGCGAGAGTTCCGGCACCGTCCGGCTCGCCAGCAGGCTGAGGATCGAGAACGGCACCAGGCACAGGCCCGCGACGACCGCCGACGAGCCGAAGCCATAGCCGACATCCGGCGAGGTCTGCACGAACTCGGTGACGAGCGTCAGGTACATGTACATCGCGATGCCGAGGATGACGGCGGTCGTGTCGGCCGTGAGGACGGCGCGATGGCGCAGCAGCCGCAGCTCCACGAGCGGCGACGCGGTGCGCAGCTGCTGCACGACCCAGGCTGCGAGCGTGACGATCGCGACCCCGAGCAGCCCGAGCACGGGGGCCGAGGACCAACCCCACCCGTTCCCCTCGCCGATCGCCAGCAGCAGCGCGACGAGCCCGATCGCGACGAGCACGGCGCCGGTCAGGTCGAGCGGCATCCGGCGGGCGGCGCGATTGGAGGGAACGACGAGCAGCGTGCTGATCAGCGCGAGCCCGCTGACCAGCGCTCCGAACCAGAAGGCCGCGCGCAGGTCGAGATGATCGGCGATCAGCCCGCTGATCGGGTAGCCCGCCCCCACCCCGACAGCGGCTGAGACCGACAGCAGCGCGATGACCGAGGACGAGCGATCGGCCGGCAGATGGTCGCGCGCGGCGGCCATCGTCAGCGGCGCCAGGCCGAGGCCGATGCCCTGTAGCGCCCGCCCCGCCACGAGTACCGCCAGGCTGTCGGCGGCGCCCGCGACGATGCTGCCGGCGAAGACGAGCGCGAGCCCGCCGGCGATCGCCTCACGCCGGTACGGCCCATCCCCCAGCCGCCCCATGATCGGCGCACTGATCGCGCCGGACAGCAGCGCCGCTGTGAGCGACCACTGCGCGCTGTCCAGCGACACATGCACGTGCTGCGCGACGAGCGGGATCAGCGGCGCCCCGAGGCTCGAGACCACCGCCGCGACGAGCGTCACCGCCACGAGCACGGGCGTCAGCGCCGCCGAGGGCGAAGCGCTCGCTGCCGGGCCGCGCGATGTCATCACGTGCTGACACGCTAGCGGGGGCGCGGCCCCTGGAACGACGAAGCCCCGCCGGAGCGGGGCCTTCGTGGAGTGGGCGATACTGGGCTCGAAGACGCGGCCGACACGCGAATTTGGCTCTAGGACTTGCTTCTCCGGTGGTCCGAGGTGCCCTCAGTTCGGTCAGATCGGCTCAAATTGGTACTCGAATTGGTACCCGGGAATCCCGCCGCTGCGACGCCCGCCCGCAGCTATGCGAGCACGGGACTGTTGACTCGGCGGGCACGGTCTACGTGGTCCACCGCGACGTCGCAGGATCCCAAGCCCTCAAGCTGTCCGTCGTGTCGGTGACTAATGGATCGACGAAAGCACGCACGTCGGCGAGCAGCTGACTCCACGATGCCGGCGGGATGCGCTGATAGGCCATACGGTTGAGCATCGCGGTGTAGGACGCTTGGCGGTCGGGCATGTCGGCGAGCGCTTCCGCGAGCGGCACGACGTCGTGTTTGCGGTGACGGGCAACCTCGACGATCGCGTCGCGCAGCTTGGGTGCCGTGATCGGCTGGACGCGGCTGAGTACCCAGACGTCGGCGAAGTCGCGGTCGCGCGTGTTGAGCTCGCGGCGGCTCATCATCGTGGCGATCTTCTCGGCCAGCGTCAGCTCGGGCAGGTACGAGAGGAGGCGGATCGTGCCTTCGCCGAGCAGCTCGGGCAGCTCGATGACCGTCGAGCGCTGCGGGTCGCCGAACGAGAAGTCGAGGGCGATCGTGATCCTCGCGGTCGCGAGGTGCGCGACCAGCTTGACGCGCACGCCCTGGTACTCGGCGTCCGCACGCATGGCCTGGGTGGTGACCGTCGTCGCGTCGAAGGTGAGCCCGTCGTCACGGTCGAGCGCAAGCGTCGCGATGTCCGCGACGAGCGCCGCGACGCGCGACTCGTCGTTGGAGACGCCGACCGCGGACAGATCGGCGTCCCTGGTCATCCGGCGTGCCGACATCGCCGCCATCAGCATCCCGCCTTTGAGCGTCAACTTCGTCGCGAATGTTGAGACGGCCAGGCGGCGCAGGAACCCCTCGACGGCGTAGACGACCATCAAGGCCCCGGTGTTGCCGCCGTAGTCGGCGCGCGCGAGCGCCTGCAACTCACGGAAGACCCGCTTGGCATGCTGGTCGTTCACGCCAGGATCAGCTCGAGCGCTTCGCGCATGCGTCGGGCGCCGCCCAGTTGGCGTGCCAGCGCATTCAGGCGCAGCGGCTCGGCGTCCTCGCGGCGGGAGTAACGCGACAGCGCCGAGAGGGCAAGATCGCGACCGACGATGTGCTGCAAGCGCATCGCGTCGACGATGCAGCGCTCGGCCGAGTAGATGCAGAACGGCTCGCCCGCATCCGTGATTTGCGATAGACGCTCCAGCTCGAAGGTCTCGGCGGCGAAGCGATGCAGCGTGGTGGCCGGAGTGTCGATCCTCGGCCAGTGCGCGCCCCGCGCGACGGCCAGGTGGATGGTCGCCGGAAGCTCATCGGAGAGATCCCAATACGACAAGCCGGAGTTCAGGCAGATGGTCGCGTTCGGCACGCGGGCGGCCAGGGCGGCGAACTCGCTGTGCATCGACGGGTCGCTGTCGACCGGTTGCAGCACTCCGCGTGAGAGCACCAGCAGCGCCCCCTCGTCGCGTAGGCGGTAGATGGCATGCCGCGGGATGCCGGCCGCGACCGCCTCCCGGACACGGAACGGGCGCGTGCCGAAGTGCTGCTTGATCCTGTCGAGCTCCGGATGAGCCATGCGACAAATCCTAACCACATGCGCACACGGTGGTGAGCTTTTGTTTTCTCGACGAGACCTCTCGCGGCCGCCATGGACCTTCCTGGCGGATCGATCGGCTGGGCGAGCGCAACCGCCGCGGCCATCGACTCCACGTGCGTCGGCGAGATCGTCACCGTGACTCCGAGCGCCTCGGCCCGTGCAGGCGCCGCACCGCGCAGGGCCACCGCGCATCGCTCGCCACCACCCGAGGACCTCGAAGTCCGCGTCGTCGATCGCGCATCGCGCTACCGGCCTGATGACGCCGACATGGCGTGGGGCTCGCCCTCCTCGACTTCGGAAACCAACGCGAACGCCGCGTTGATGATCTGTGCGTCGCGGGCGGCAGGCGCATAGTGCATGTAGAGCTGGGTTGTCGCGAGATCCGCGTGGTCCATCCATGCCTGGATCGTGCCCACCGGAACGCCTCGGCGCGCCATCGTCGTCCCGAACGTGTGGCGCAGGTCATGGAAGGAGAACGATGGCGAAGACCTGCCGCCATGAGGGCCTTCCGGTAACGCTGCATGATCCCGGCGCGAGCCATCGGTTGTCCCGTTGACGGGCACGCGAAGACGGCGTCCTCCAGGCCGACCCACTTGCTCACGGCGCGCAACTGCAAGAGCGCCTCTGCAGCCGTCGCGGCCAGCGGAACGGACCTCCGCCGCGGGCCCTTCGGGCTCGACCGGCGACCCCGCGTCACGCTCTCGAGCACGTGGATGAGCGATCGCTCGAAGTCGACATGCTGCCACCGCAATCCGCGCAGCTCGCCCTGCCGCAGGCCCGTGTACGTGGCCAGCACGTAGAGCGTGCGATCCAGCTGTTCGTATTCGCCCTCCACAGTCGCGGCGATCAGCCGGGCGACCTCGTGCGTCTCGAGAAAGGTCAGTTCCTCGAGCGGTGCGTCCCGGGTGACAGTGGGCAGATCGACGGCGCTCATCGGCGACGCCGCGATCCACTTCTTGCGGACCGCGAAGTTCAGCAGCGCGCTCAGGCTGCCGAGGTAGTTGCGAACCGACTTCGGCGACAATCGCTGCTCACCCCGGCGTCCCTGTCCCTTCTTGGCGCTCAGGTGCGCGGCGAACGCTTCGATCCGCCGTGCGTCGATGTCCTGGATCGGCGTGTCGCCGAAGAACGGCACGAGATGGATGCGCAGATGCATCGCGTAGTCATCAAGCGTCGTCTTCTTCAGCCCGCGGTGCTCGCGGGCATGCTCGATGAACAGATCACCGAGCTCCTGGATCGTGTAGCCGTTGCGCGAGCGAACCTTCGCGCTGCGTGAACGAATGTCGTCCCCCGCGACCTCCGCCATGAGCTCGCGCAACCGCGCCTCAGCCTGCGACTTCGTGATTCCGTCAGCCTCGCCGCGCGTCCGCTTCGGGCCAATCCTCCGCTTGACCTGCCGACCGGCGACTCGCCACTTGCCGTACCAAGTGCCGTCAACCTCGAAGATCGAGCCCGACCCGTACGCGCGCTTCGCGCTACGTTGCGCCTGCATGGGAGATATCGCCTCCTGTGCCGGGCCGGGGGCGTTGGCGCGCCGCCCGGCCACCCTTGTTTCTACCGTCGATTCTGTCTCTTGTGGCGGACGACTCATGTCGCCACCCGGCGTGATCCGCGGCTGGCGACCGCGCCACCCTCGAGGTCCGCGACCCACGCTTCTATGGCCGCCCGCCGGTAACGGACATACCGACCGAGGCGCACGTGGGGCATACGGCCGAGTCGGGTCTCCTCGTACACCCAAGAGCGGGCGACGTGCAGGATCTCCGCGACCTCCCCTGCATCGAGAAGACGGTCGGGGGCTTGAGCGGCATCGAGATGATCGGACATACCGAAGAGACGGCACCTCTCCGCGTTCGCCCGCCCGCGACGGACGTACGTACGGTGCTCGCGGACTACGCCGACGCGTCGCGGCCACCACCAGCATGGATCGAGCTGCGAATTCGCCCAGGATTGTCATCGAGACGGACGCGGGCCACGCGCGGGCGCGTACCGAGCCGAGTGCTCGGCGCTGCGGCGGCGCGAGCGGTGATGAACAGCCTGGTTACGGATCTACTTCGAGCGTGGGCCGCCGCGTTGGTGCGACCCACGCGACAGACTTGGCGGCGGCCGGGCTACCGGCCGCGATCGAGCGCGACAGGGCTTCGCGCTGGCGGCTGTCGGCCGAGCTCGGTCTTGACGTCATCGAGGCGGCGGGTGGCGGCATGGTAGGCGCGGCGCTCGCGGTCGCCGACCGGACGCGTTCCGAGTCCGGGCTGGTCGGGGGTGAGGTGGTGGCCGTGGCGTTGGCGGTAGCTCTCGATCGTGCGCGCGCCGTGGTCCCATCGGCGCTGCAGGGTGGGTTGCTCGGGTCGGGGGCCGAGCTCCTGGGTGATGTATGGGGGCGGGTCGATCGTGACCAGCCGTAGCGCCTCGGTGCGCTTGAGGTGCTGGCGGCGGCCGAGCTCGGTCTCGACGGCCGCGAGCCGACTGACGGCGTCGCGGCGGTCGTCGAGCCAGGCGTCGGGATCGCACAGGCGCTCGCGGACCTGGGCGATGCGCTCATCGACGTCGGCGAGGCGTTCGCGCCAGGTCTCGGCCGCGCGGTGTGCGCCCGCGACGCGTTCGCGCAGCACGCGTCGCTCACGCCACCGCGCGTCGGCGAGCTGTGCCGACGCCCGTTCCAGTGCCTCGGTGGAGCGGACCACGTCGTCGGACACGCGGGAGCGCTCGATCGTGAGCGCGTCGATCTCGTGTGCGGCCGCAGACGGCGCGGTCTCGAGGATCGAGCGCAGGTGCGCGGCCTCGGAGCGCAGCCGGTCCTCGGGCATCGTCCGCAGCTCACCCTGGGCGGCGGCGTCTATCGCGAGGTCCTTGGCGCGCGACTGGCCCAGAGCGCGAACGATGTCGCGCAGCGGATCCGCCGGAGACGTCCCGTCCAGCGCGAGCTGGTCGAACTCCGCGTCCGGGGCGGTGACGTAGAAGCGCGTCTCGACGCGGTGGCGGCTGGCGGCCACGTAGCCCCACTCCTGGTAGCTCTCCTCGCTGGCGAGGACGTAGCTGCGCTGAACGGTGCCGCCTTGGATGCCGTTGGCGGTGATGGCGTAGCCGTGATCGAGATTCGGCGTCTGTTCACGCCAGCCCGTGACGTAGCGCGGCGGCAGGTCGACGGTGTGGCCGTGGTCGAGGCGCAGGGTGATGGCCGTGTCGTCGTGGATGTGGGTGATCTCGCCGCGGCTGCCGTTGACGACGCCGAGATGCGGCGCGTTGGTGCGCGTCACGACCCGGTCACCGACCGCGAACGAGCGACCGTCAACGTGCAGCTCGCGCTCGCCGAGACGGCCGGCGGCGCGCATCTCGAGGCGGCCGAGGTGGTTGAGTTCGCGGACCTCGCTGCGGCGCAGCGCGATCATCGTGACGTGCTCGATGCCCTCCGCTTGGGCGCCCTGCCGCCAGTCGGCGACGAGCGCCTGGCGGGTCTGCTGGACGTCGGCGGCGACGGTGATCCGGCCGCGCCGCGCCAGCGAGTCGATGAGCTCGTCGGGGCGCCCGGCGCGGTGGGCGTCCAGCGCCCGGCGGTCTTCGAGATCGTGTTGGCGGCGGTTCTCATGCAGCTCAATCGCGCCGAGCCGTCGGGCCAGGCCCCGGAACGCGCCGCCGGCATCGATCTCGGGCAGCTGCTTGTCATCACCAACCAGCACCAGCTTCGCACCGGCCTGCGCCGCGTGGGTGGCGAGACGATCGAGGGTGCGAGTGCCGACCATCCCGGCCTCATCGACGATCAACACCGACCCCCTGTGCAGCCCGTGCTCGTCGATGTCGACCAGCAGCCGGGCGATCGTGCACGCCTGGACGCCCGAATCGCGCAGCTCCTTGGTCGCGTACGACCCGAGCGCGGCGCCTTGGACGAGTAGGCCGGAGCGCTGCCACGCCTCCCTGGCCGCGTCGAGCGCCGTCGTCTTGCCCGCGCCCGCCTTGGCCAACACCACCTGCACGCCGTCGCCCGAGGTGGTGAGCGCGCGGACCATCGCCCGCTGCTCGTCGGCGAGATACGGGCGGGCGGTCAGCGCGTCGGCCACGTTCTGCGGGTCAGAGACGCCGGCGCCCTGGCCGACCCTGGCGGCGGCGGCTTGAACGAGCCGGCGTTCGGTGGCGAGCATCTCCGGGGTGCTGTAGCGATCCTCGACGGCGGCGACGCGCGTGCCGTGGCGGGTTGAGATGACCTGCGAGCGCGCCACCGGCCCGGGTTCGCCATCGACGCGCACGACCAGGTCGGAGGCCAGCCAGCGATCCGCGAGCGCCTCGACGCGCTCCACCTCGGCACCCGCCGGGTGCAGCTCGGCCCACGCCTGCAACGCCTCACGGCGACCGAACGTCGACGCCTGCGCCGTGATGCCGGTCTCGCCGGCCATCAACTGCGCCGCCGTGCGCACCTCCTCCTGCGTGGTCTCGACCGGGTCGCGGTTGAGCACACCGGCGATCACGTGGTGGGTGAGGCCGTGCTCGGCGGCGCGGGCGTGCCAGCGCTCATAGATCGTGTGCTGACTGACCCCATACGTCTTGGGCTGCCGGGTCTCCAACGCCGCAGCCCTGGCGGCGGCCGCGCTCTGCAGCCCACGCTCGTGCAGCGCGTCGAGGATCTCGGCGCGGCGCTGGCTGAAGTGCTCAAGCGCCTCGCGCGGAATGCCGCCGATCTCCGCCGCCCCCTTGACCACCGGACCCCACTGCACCCCGAGCGACCGGGTCAGCTGGTCACGCAACGAGGCCTGATACAGGTAGCCGGCCGTCTTGGCGTGCGCGTACAACGGCGCCGCGTGCAGCGCCGTCCAACGGCCATCGGCGCCCTGCGCGAGGTTGGCCGCCACGACGTGCGTGTGCAGCTGCGGATCGCCCGCCCGCGAGGTGCGATGCCGGTATGCCCCCGCGATCAGGCCGCCGGCGTGCTCCTTGACCGCGCCGGCGGCCCCGCGCCGGACCTGCACCGCCTCTCGCTCCAGGTAGCCCAGCGCGTCACGCACCGCGGCCTCATGCCCGCGCACCACCGCCCGGCGGACCGCCTCGTCGCCGGCGGCAAACAGCACCGACACCGACTTCGGCGCCGAGAACGTCAGATCGAACCCCTGCACCGCCAACCCGCCCCCGAGCCGCAGTGGCTCAACGGTCCGCGGATGGCGCGCCTCGACCAGCAACATCTCAAGCTCGCCATCGGCGACCTCGCCATCCAAGCCCAGGGCCGCGGCACCGGCGCCGACCCACTCCCCGCGCGACTCGCCCTCACCCGTGTAGTAGTCCTCCCGCCCCGTCGCGACCGACTGCTCGTAATAGCGCGCACTGTCGGCGCCGCGCGTGAGCTTGCCGATGCTCAACACCGGCCGGTCTCCGTACGCGCGCGCATGAAGACCAGACGGCACCCACGACCTCACACCCCCCACGCCGGCACCAACCCGCCCCTCCGAACCAGCCGTCCCGCCCGCTCCAGCCCCTTCACCGCCACCACGCCCACCACATGCGACCAGCCACCCGCGCCGACGCCCACACGGCCGCCCTCCACCGCGCCCCCCTCCATCCTCGCCGCCAACTCCGGCACCACCGCCGCGACGTCCCCACCGACGCCTCCCAACCGCGCTACCGCCCAGCGGCCCACACAAATGCACTCACCGAGATGCTGCCCTGCGCGCCTGCCCTATCACCAGGACATGATGGGCTAGACGAGCAGGTCGCGAAAGCCGGCAAATCCCCGCGCTAGTAGAAGCTCACCCACTGCCCGCGCACGCTCCCGCACAGCCAGCGCGTCGTGTGCCATCGCGATTTGGACGGTCTCACGCACGGTCTCCTCGCTGCCCATCAACGTCCAACCCTCGGTGTCTGTTGCGACCATCAACTCGACGATGTCGAGTGATTCGAGCGGAGCTGCCGCAGCGAGGCGTGGCAGAGCCTCGTACACCGTGTGGCCGTTGTCGAGATGAATGCCCATGCGCAGTACTCGGACGGCCTGATCGACGAGCCAGTTGGGGTCGAGGTCCTGTGCAGCCAGCCAGGAACCGAACGCCGCTAGCGATTTGGTCTCGCCCGTACGTTCGGCTTCTTCGACGATCCACTCCCAGGTCCGCTGGAACTCGGCCTTCACGTCCGCGTCAAGCGATCGGGGTGGACCCTGTATCGACCATCCGATCTGGCTAAGCACCTGTTCGCGCATCGAGGGCGATGAGGCCCGCCAGTACGCGACGAATAGGTCGTCGTCCCCGAGTCCGATAAGCCCGATCACGCGGAATGTGAAGAGGTGGCTCCCCAGGTGTTGCCACGATTCGTCGCGGGACTGCTCGGCTGCCGTTGCCGACGGGGGGCGCCCAATCGCATAAGCGTACGCGGATTTCAAGACGGCGAACACATCGGTCCAGGCCGGCGTGAAGTTGATGTACGCGCCCCACGCTGCCCCGAACCGCGGGTCGTCGTCCTGGGGAAAGACTTGCGCTTCGACTCGTTCCGCCCAGCTTGGGTCAATCCGTACGAATTGCGCGAACCACTTCCCGTAGACCGCTCGGATCGCAAGCGACCGATCGATCGCGGCATCGAGGTGGCGCTCCAGCGCGCTCATGGCCTCAGGGACGGACGCCAGGCCGTTCAGCCGTCCGTCCTCTTGTTGTCGCTCGACCCACAGCACGTAGCGAACGAGGGCGTGCATGGCCTCGCCACGCGTGGTGTTGATGGACCGTGTGAGGGCGTCCAGATCACCGTCGCCGATGCGCTCTTCGCGGTCCGGCAAGGGATCCGGGTCTTCGATGAGCTCTTCGAGGATCGACCACACGCGGGGCCGTGTCGCCGAAGGCAAGCTTGCGGCGCCGGCGTCGAAGCCGTGCGAGAGCAAGTCGGCGACCTGCCGCCGAGCCCATCCCCAGTGTGGATCTTGGCCCCAGTCGTTCGTGGTATCAGTGGATGAGCGCGGCTGCGCCACGACCCACTCGCTGAGCGAGAGTACGTTGTCCCACGGAAACGCGATCCGCTCTTTCAACGCGTCGGTGAGGCCGTTGAGAACTGCGCGAACGTACGTTGCGTCGAGGCCGGCGAAGCTCTCCGCGTGCGTCGCGTAGCCGGGCGCGTCATTGCTCACCGCATCGGCGAGGATGCGGCCGAGCCCCTCCGGTGTGGGTGCGTCCGGGTCGCCCGTGGCGCGCCATTGGCCCAACGCGTCGGCGACGCCCGAGGGCCCCATTGCCTGCAGGTCGTGGAGGCTGAACGGCGAGGTCGGCCCGCTCCACGAATCGTGGTAGGAGAGGAACGATGGGTGGTCGGGCTGTCCGAACTCGGCCGTGAGCTCGCGGTACTCATCGACGCTCGCGCCTTGAAGATGCTGGGCGATCATCGCGTATCGCATCAGCTTCCATCGCCGCTGGCGGCGAGCGCCTTCCTCGTCGTTGGCTTCCCAGTTGGGGCCGGAAGCGATCAGGTCCAGGATCGACTTCCTGGAAGTTGGCGGCAGATCCGGATAACGAGCGCGGAGTAGTTCCGCATACTCGTGCCACAGCTCGGTGCTGGAAGCCGCCTCGAGGTTCGTCAACGCGGTCTCGACCGCTGGCTCTGGCCCGTGGTGCTGGAGGACGTGCATCTCGATGCGAGCGAAGATCGGCTCGTCATAGTGCTGCAACGCCGCGAGGATGAGACTGAGGCCCTCGGGCGTCGCCGAGGTTTGGACGGCGAGGTCACGGACCCAGTCCACGATGGTGTCGAACAGGCTGTGCCCGAGGTTCTGGGCATGGTCCTCGATGGCCGGGCGCCAGACGCGTGTCGAGTCGTAGCCGTCTGCCTCGATGAACGCGATTCGGACCGTTTCGCGCAGACGGTCGCAAAGAAAGCGAAAGGCAGTGGTGGGGTCCGCCGCCATGAGTGCCGGCCAGGCGGTCTCGATGATCTTGCCGTATTCCCAGTCGTTGAGACGCGCTTGGACGGCGCTGCGGGTGCCGGCGCGCGAGGCCGATGGCGACACGTCGAGCAGCGCGTGCGCGAGGCCGTACGCAACGTTCGTTTCGGATTCACGACCGAGCGCTGCGAGCAACTCCCCAGCCGCCCCCGGCAGCGACATTAGTGGCCCGTCATAGCCCTTCAGCCATTTCGCCTCCCGGCGGGCTAGGCGGCGGGCAGCTAGCTTCGGAAGGATCGCCGCGACCCGCATCAGGTCTTCGTGGACTCGGACGTTCTCGGTCTCAGGCACCCCGAGCGCGGCCGCCAGGACCTCGTCGGGCGAGTGGTCCGCAACTCTGATCAAGTACTTGGACTCCGGCCACGCCGGGAAACGGATCCAGCCCTCGTCTCGCTCGGGCGGTGGTGGTGACTTGAAGAAGCCGTTGGCGACGAGGAATGGCAGCCATGCCGGGTCGTCGACCCGTTCGAAGAAGTACTTGTAGTTCGCGGACCCGCCCCGAAGGAGCGCCACAATCCGTTCGGCGTCGTTGGGCTCAGCCACGAGGAGGACCATCCTCGAGTAGGCGATCGATCTCGGCCAGATCGCGCGATGGCTGAGGTTGCAGCCAACCGAGCAGGAAGTCCTCAAAGCGGCTCACGAGAGCGGCGAACTCGCTCGCGGTTGGCTGGCGATGCCCATGGAGAATCGAGTTGAAGTCATCGCGAAAGTCCATGAGAGCCTTTACGCGAGGGTCCAGGACTGCCGGCGGCGGGTCCCGTCCCGCAGGGTCGAGGCCCACGAGGGTCATTCGGGCGCGTGTCCGCCGTCGCGGCTCGTCCTCCGAGTGATCGGCCAAGAACTCTCGCACGACGGTCGCGAGATGCGGCGGCATCGAGCCGTCTCCCTCGTCGGACCGCCACGGGCGTAGGCGCTCTTCTAGGGCATCGACGCGATCACCGAGGCCGCGTGGCTTCCTGCCGACACCGGCCGCCTTTTCGAGATCGTCCAGCAGCTCACGCAATGCGAATGCGCTCATCCGCTCGCGCACGGGGTTGATCGGGGTGGCGAGTGCGCTTCTGGCGCCTTCGTAGAGAGCCGCAGCGCCGCCGTAGCGACCGAGAGTCGCTACGAGCCGCCGGCGCGCAGGCGACTCCGCCCCCGAAACCGACTGCAGGCCCTGTTGGAGAGCGTCACCTAAGCGTCGATCCGTCATCGCGGGCGGCAGCCAGAGCGTCGATGGGTAGACGATCGTTCGCGCTCATCGCGTTCGTCCGATCTGAGACCACAACGAGGACCACGCCTGAATCGTCTCGCACGGGTCGGAGCGATCCTCTGTGTCGGTGTCGCTAGGCAGCGCGCCGCAGCAAGCTCAGGGCGCCTGCCGGGGGAATCTCAACGATTTCGCCGGCGCGGAGGTCCCGGTGTGCGACCACGCTGATCGAGCGAGTAGGTCGCTGGGGTTCCTCAAGGCCGCGGGGCGGGGCTCCAGCGACAACATGTTCGCGCATACGGACTAGCTGCGCCAGCATCACGGCCGCACGCTCGGGCTCCAGAGTGAGCCGCTTCTTCATGTGCCTGGCGCTCGCTCGGAGATCGTCGAGCTCGTTGAGCAAGCGAGCGAAGTGTGGGTCCGAGTTGCCAAGACGGCACCAAAGGCTGTAGTTAGCATGCAAGGTGCGGTGGCGGCCGCGCAGGAGCCGCTCGTCAGGCAGCACGAGAAGCTCGGCCTTGGCGTAGAGCTCAGCAGCGCCGAACGCGTTCTCGGCGAAGCCACGAAGTCGCGAGCAAGCCAGCGATTCCTGCGCGACGGCGAGAAACTCGTCACCGGCCTCGATGTGGCTGCCAATGCGGTTGGCGTTGTATGTGAAGTTCCACGCGACCCACCACTTGTCGCCGATGTGGAATGCCGTGACGTGCGCGGCGTCGCGATCCTCCTCAGGCAGCTCGTAACGTTCGATCGAGCTGATGTCGTCGGTCGAGATCTCCTCGCCGGCAGTCACGTCACGGGTCGGGCGCGCGAGCATCGCGCCATGAACTTCCTCGTTGATGCGGACTTCGATAGGCATATCTGTGAAGAACAGCGCTTGGGCGCGAGAGACCACGTCACCGACGGTCAGCTGGCGCCGCGCGACACGGTGTTCTAGCTCTCGGGGAAGTCGCCGGTTCAGCAGCCAATCCAACGCAGCGACCGCCGCGGGTTCTCCGACATCTGCCGGCAGATCATCGGACATCGGTGTCGATCCTACGATGGAGTCCGGCGGATCTACGGCCTGGCTCCGCCGCTGCAACGTTCGGCGCCGCGCCCGAGCAAACTGATTCTGGACGTTCGCTCAGCCGGCGGACGAATTCGGTGCCGCCGCCGGCCACGATGCCAGCCACGAGGTCGAGCGCGCTTAGCTCGTCGAGCAGTTCGAGCATCGGCTGGTAGACGACACCGCCAACCGGAGGTCAAGCGTGGTCTCACTACCGGTGGCAGCGGACTACCCGTTCCTGGACGCGCTGTGGTCGATGCTGGTGTTCGTCGGATTCGTCTTCTGGATCTGGCTGGCGACCTCCTTCGACGTGTTCCGTCGCCGCGACATGAGTGGATTCGTCAAGGCGTTCTGGATCCTGGCGGTGATCCTCATCCCCGTCCTGGGCGTGCTCGTCTACCTGATCGCCTACCACGGCTCGATCGCCGATCGCAACGTCAAGCAGGCCGAGGCCGCACAAGCGGCGTTCGACCAGCAGGTCCGCCAGGCGGCCGGGACCGCGGGGCCCGCCAGCGAGAATCGCGACCGCGAGCCTGCTCGAGGCCGGCACGATCTCCCCAAAAGGAGTTCGACCGGATCAAGGCCAAAGCGCTCGCCGCATCTGGATGACCGCGAGCGGCGAGGGCGCCCGCCGCGAGGCCAGACCCTCAGCACTCGCACGTTGGCCGCGAGAGCCTGCGCTAAGCCCCGCGGGGCGACGCCCCCAAGGAGCAGCTCAGCCGTGCCGAGCGCGAGGACGCGGCGGAAATTGGTACTCGAAATTGGTACCCGAACAGCCGAAAGGCCCGCCGGAGCGTGCCTTTCGTAGTGGGCGATACTGGGCTCGAACCAGTGACCTCCGCCTTGTCGAGGCGGCGCTCTCCCAGCTGAGCTAATCGCCCTCAGCTGCGCGCCGTAGCGTAGCAACGCCGCGCGCCGGCCGCCCGCGCGGTGGTCCCGTCGCCCGGGGCGATAGCCTGAGGGCCGCACCTGGCGACGTGGCGGAGTGGCTACGCAGCGGCCTGCAAAGCCGTGTACACCGGTTCGATTCCGGTCGTCGCCTTCGCTAGCGGATCGTCACGGGCGTGCCGACCGGCATCAGCCGCGAGAGGCGCCGGATGTCGCGGTTGCGCAGCCGCACGCAGCCGTGCGAGACGCGACCCGGGATCAGCTGCGGCTGGTTGGTGCCGTGGATGCCGACGAACGACCCGCCGGGCCAGTCGGTCAGATGCCGCGAGCGCGCGGACGTGCCGAACGCGATCGGGCCGTACAGGCCCCTCGGGTCGAGGCCGATGAACCGGTCGCGGACGTAGAACGCGCCCGGGGGCGTCGGCGAGACCTTCGCGCCGATGCCGACCGGGACGCGCAAGACGACGCGCCCGCCCCGGTACAGCCGCGCGCGCAGCGCCGCGCGGTCGACGACGAACAGCGTCCGCACCGCGACCATCCGGCTGAGCGCGCGCTGCGGGATCCAGCCGACCGGCGGCCGGTGCAGCAGCGGGACGCGGACCTTCACCCACGCGCGCCCCGCCACCGTCATGCGCCGGCGCAAGACGAGCACCAGCTCGTCGGTGCCATCCTGCGTGCGGGTGCGCAGCGCACCGATCGCCGGCGCGTGCTTCCCGGGTCGCGCGTGCACCCCGACCGGACGCTCCACGAAGGCGTAGTGCGAGACGCCGCCGGGCCGGCTGAGCACGGTGTCCCGCCGGACGGCGTACGCGGCACGCGTGTCGACCTCCCCCGCGGCGGGCGCGGCTCGTGCGCCCGCCGCGTCGACGGACACCGATCGGGGCTCGGGCGCCCGCTCGTCCGGGCCGACGGAGATCGCGGCCAGCGATCCCGCACACGCCGCGATCGCCGCGACGACGCCGACCTCAACCCAGGAAGGCGGGCGCACCGCCGCGCCTGGTCGTCACGTGGCGCACCGGCGTCGGTCGGGCCGGCAGCACCGGGCCGGCCACCGGCCTCGTCGGCGTCACCGGGCCGCCGGACGGCGGCCGCGTCGGTGTGGTCGGGGTCGGCCGCGCCGGGCCTCCAGCCGGCGGGCTCGGTGGCGCCGTGGGCGTCGGCAGCGCCGGGCCCCCAGCGGGCGGCGGCACCGCCGGCGGCGGCACGGCCGGCGGCGGCACGGCCGGCGGCGGGGCGGCCGGCGGAGCGGCCACCGGCGCCGGTGCCGGGGCCGGCGCCTGAGTCGGCGGCGTCACAGGCGGCGTCACAGGCGGCGTCACGGGCGGCGTCACAGGCGGCGTTACCGGCGGAGTCGGCGGCTTCACGGGCGGTGGGCAGGTCGTCTGCTGCTGGGCGTGCCTGGTCTGCTGCTGCGCGACGCAGCCGTCGGTCTGCTGCTGTCCGCCTGGACCTTGCTGCTGGGACGCGCCACCACCGGTCTGCTGCTGGGAGCCCGGCGTCTGCTGCTGCGACGCCCCTCCCCCGGTCTGCTGCTGCGAGCCCGGCATCTGCTGCTGCGACGCCCCTCCCCCGGTCTGCTGCTGCGAGCCCGGCGCCTGCTGCTGCGACGCGCCGCCACCGCTCTGCTGCTGCTGGGATCCGGCGTCGTGCTGCTGGTCGCCCTCGGCCGCCGACATGCCGACGATCGGCGATCCGACGAGCAGCGTGGCGGCCGTGGCCTTGGCGATCGTTGAGCGCATCGCGACGTCACCTGCCTCACAACTCGGTGGAGACGTCGCTCCGACGGACGCCTCGGGAGTCGATGACAGCACCGCACCCGAGTCGCCACGCGCCAGATCGCGACCCACGTTCGTCCTCCGACCTCCTCGGCCAGACCGCTCGCGCGTCGGTTCGCGCGCGAACACTCGCGCGGCCTTAGCGACCGGGATACTTGGCCCGCAGCGCGAGGAGGTCGCCGAGCCCGAGCGTGCGCTTGCGGGTCTCGCCGGGCGCGATGTAGCCGTACATCGTGAGGCCGGCGTGGCTGGCGTCGAGCTGGTCACCGTCGAGTCCCAGCGCATGCCCCGCCTCGTGCGCGGTGACGTTCCAGACGTCGTAGGCATGACGAGCACCCGTCGTCGACCATCGCAGCCTGGCGTTGAAGCGCATGTCGGCCTCGACGATGTGACCGGATACGTCGAACCAGACGCGCGTGTAGGCGAGCGCCTGCGCCGGCAGGCCGACCGCGGTCATCGAGCCGAAGTCGACGACGCTGACGCCGTCGGGGGCCTGGCCGAAGTGGCGACGGGTCGCGCCGCTGTAGCGCGTGCGGACGCCCGATCCGCCGCGCACGCGGCAGGGGCTGCGGCCGCGATCCCAGGTCTCGTGACCGCGGACGATCGCCCGCAGCGTGCGCCGCCCACCCGGCAGGGAGGCGGTGTTGACGCGGTAGCTGTAGCCGCCGGCGGCCCAGCCGTGGCCCGCATAGGCGGCGTGAGCGGGGTCCTTGCAGGCGGGGCGGAAGCGGGCGGCGAGGCTGGTGGAAGGGGCGACGGCAGCAGCGAGGAGCGCCCCCGCTGCCACGCCCAGCAGGAGCGCACGGTGAAACACGGCCGGGACCGTATGGCGACCGCCGCACCGGAGATCGGGACGCTTCCGGCGACCTTCGGGACGCTTCCGCGCTCAGGCCTGGACGCGCGTCCGGGCCCGCCAGCCGCGCGGCGAGACGCCGTGCAGCTTGCGGAAGACCCGCCCGAAGTAGCCGGCGTCGCGGTAGCCGACCCGTTCGGCGACCACCGCGATCGGGTCGTCGGCCACGAGCAGCAAACGGCGCGCCTCGGCCATGCGACGCTCGGTCAGCCATTGGCTGATCGACGCGCCGGTGGCCTTGCGCACCAGCCGCGAGAGATGGTCCGGCGAGACCGCCAGGGCCTCGGCCAGCTCGGCCACGGTGAGCGGCTCGCGGTAGCGCCGCTCGATCTCCTCGAGCACGCGGGCGGCGACCGGCTCCAGACGCAGGTTGGCGCCCGACAGCTCGGGCAGGCCGAGGCGGGCGAGGTCGACGAGCAGCACGGTCAGGTGCGCGGCGGCGACCTCGGCGTACCCCTCGCGGCGCTCGCGCAGCTCCTCGGCCAGGCGCTCGAAGCGCCGCACCCACCGCTCCCACTCGGACGGCGGGACGTCGAGCCGTTGCGGCAGGCAGGCCGGGCGCAGGAAGGCCAGCCACGGCCCCGCGACGACCGTCGGGCGCAGCGGCGGTCCGACCTCCGCCCGGAGCCCGACGAGCTCCGGCGCGAACTCGACCATCCACCCGCGCACCGCATCGAGGCCGCTCGCATCGTGCGGCTCCCCGGGCGCGACGAAGAAGAGCGAGCCCGGCTCCGCCCGCCAGGCCTCGCGCCCCTGCCAGTGCCACCCGGCGCCCGCGATCACGAAGCCGAGGACCGCGCGCCGGTCGGCGTGCGGACGCGCGTGCTCGGCCGCGACGTCCTTCCCGAGCTCGACGACGCGAATCCGATCGGCTGCCCGCCGCCCTCCGACCACGGCCACGGGGCACGAGGTACCCCGCACGTCGAGCCGCAGCAGGCGCAGTCAGCCCGCGGACCGGCGAACCCACCCGATCCGCGATATAGTTGTGTGCGCAACCACCTCGAATGCGGGGCGACCACCATGCAGCTGGACGGCATCCACCACATCAGCGCCATCACCGCCGACGCAGCGCGCAACGTCGACTTCTACACGCGCGTCCTGGGCCTGCGGCTGGTCAAGAAGACGGTCAACCAGGACGACCCGACCGTCTACCACCTGTTCTACGCCGACGAGCACGGCTCGCCGGGCGCGGACCTGACGTTCTTCGAGTACCCGGGCGCGCGGCAGGGCCGTGCGGGCGCTGGGATGGTCCACCGGATCGACTGGCGCGTCGCCGACGCGGCCGCGCTCGACTTCTGGGAGCGCCGGCTCAGCGACGAGGGCACGCCGACCGAGCGCTCCGACGCGGGGCTCGACCTGCATGACCCGGAGGGCCTGCACCACCGTCTCGTGATCGCCACCGTGGACGACCCGCCGCTCGTCGCCGAGCACCCCGAGATCCCGGGCGAGGTGGCGCTCCAGGGCTTCGATGGCGTGCGGGCGTTCAACGACCATCCGCACCGCTCCTTCGAGCTGCTGACGGATGTGCTCGCGTTCGGGCCCGAGGACGACCGCCACTACGAGGCGCGCGGCGACCTGCGCGGCTCGACGTACGTCTACGACCCTGCGCCAGCCGAGCGCGGCCTCGGCGGCGCCGGGACCGTCCACCACGTGGCGTGGTCGACCTCGATCCCGGAGATCGAGCAGTGGCAGCGACGGCTGACCGAGGCGGGCGCCCGGCCGACGCCGGTCATCGACCGCTACTACTTCGGCGCCGTCTACTTCCGCGAGCCGTCGGGCGTGCTGTTCGAGATCTCCACGCGCGGCCCCGGCTTCGCGGTCGACGAGGACGCCGCGCACCTCGGCGAGCAAGTGGTCCTGCCGCCGTTCCTGGAGCCCCAGCGCGAGCGCATCGAGCGGGCCCTGACCCCGCTGCCGACGCCGGTGCGCGGCGCGGGCGCCGGGAGGAGCTGAACGGCGCCGGCCCGGCCCGTCAGCCCGCGCCGGCCACCAGCTCCGGCGTGACCGCGGCGAGGTTCGCGACCACCGTCGACGCCAACGCGAGCGCGTCGGGCGCCGGCGGGAACGCCCGGTTGGGGACCGCGACGACGGCCATGCCCGCCGCGGCGGCGGAGCGGATGCCGTTCGAGGAGTCCTCGATCGCCACGCAGCGCGCCGGGTCGACATCGAGGCGGCGAGCCGCCTCCCGGTAGACGTCGGGCGCCGGCTTGCCGCGCGCGACCTCCTCGCTGGAGACGATCGCGGCGAACCGGTCGGCCAGCCCGGCGAGCTCGAGCACGAGCTCGATGAGGACGCGATTGGCCGACGAGGCGACCCCGAGCCGCCAGCGGCCGGCCAGCCGCTGCACGGCCTCCACGGCGCCCGGCAGCAGCGGCAGGTCCGCGCGGTAGCCGCGCTCCATCGCGGCGACGACCTCGCGGCCGATCTCGTCCGGCGGCGCGGGCACGCCCAGCTCGTCGTGGAGGTAGGCCTCCCACTCCGGCGCGCTCATCCCCTGCATCGCACGGGTGGCCTCGTCGGTCCACGAGCGCCCGGCCGCGGCCACCACCGCGCGCCGCGCGGCGTCCCAGCGCTCCTCGGAGTCGACGATGACCCCGTCGAGGTCGAAGACGATGGCGTCGATCATGGCGCCGGACAGCTTGACGCAAGCCGAGTGGCTATCATGCGGATCCGCTTGCGGCTGTAGCTCAGTTGGCTAGAGCGTCTGCTTGCCATGCAGAAGGTCGAGGGTTCGAGTCCCTTCAGCCGCTTCCCAGAAAGCCCGCAGATCGAGGCTGTCGCGCAAACCCCGCTCAGGCGGGGTTTGTTGTCGATGCGACGCGGTGGGGTCGTTCGCCGCAACGAAGGAACTTGGTGTGGGCGAATACGGGCTCGAATGATCTGTTGTCCGCGGCGGCACAGCGCGGCCCCGTGAGGCAGGCTCGGTTTGACGGAGACCTCCTCATCATCTCTCGTTGCCGCTGGTGCCGGCTTCCGCCGACGGGGCGGCGAGATCGAACGGCGCCTGGTCGTCGCGGCAGACGGTGCCGGGCGCCGGGGTGACGAGATCGACGAGGTAGCGGACCCGCGCCTCGTCGGTGCATGTGCTCGGCAGCTGGTAGCTCGGGTGCCCATAGCCGGCCACGGTGAGGAGCACCGCGTTGCCCAGCGCCTTCTCGGCGTTCTGGGCGCCGGAGTACGACGTGGCCGGGTCGTACACGTTGCCGATCAGCAGCAGCGGGTTCGGGGTCTTGGCGTTCCACGGTCCGGTGTAGCTGCCGGTGCTCTCGGGCCAGTTCGCCGCGCACGGCGCCCAGATCCACCACCCGAGGACCGGGCCCCAGAGCTCACCGGCGTCGGTGAAGCGCTTCATCACCTTCGGCCAGGCGCTCAATGGCTGCTTGGCGGCGGCGTCCGCGCACTGGATCGCAGCCGATGTGGTGGCCTTGGCGAACGCGTACGCGGTTCGTCCCTGGCGGGCTGCGGTCTCCAGCGCGGACGCGTCGCCGTTCGCGGCGGCATCGAGCTGCTCTGCGTACTGTGGCCAGGTGTTGGGATCCCGCAACGGCGAGAAGGTCGACAGCAGGAGATCGCTGTAGGTGAGCCGACCGGGCGGATCGGCGTGCGGCGCTGGGATCGGCGTGCGGCGGGCCTTCTCGAAGAGCCGAACCACACGGGCCTTGACCGTCTCGGGGTAGCGGGCGAGCGCGCAGCCCTCGGGTCCGGCGCCCTGGCACAGCGCGAGGAACTGCTCGAACACGTCGTCGGTGCCCGCCGCCCCACTGATGACCCTCGCCTCCGCGCTGCGGAAGTACTCGTCCTGGTTGCCGAGCGAGTCGAGCATCATGGCCCGGACGTTCTTCGGGAACAGGTTGGCGTAGACGCGACCGAGCATCGTGCCGTATGACAGCCCGATGTAGGTGAGTGCCTTGTCGCCCACGCCCTGGCGCAGCGCCTCGAGGTCGCGAGCGGTGTCGGCGGTCGAGATGTGGCGCAGGAGATCGCCGCTCACCTGCTTGCACCGGCGGGAGAGCTGCGCCATCTTCTTCGCGTATGCGCGCGACGCCGCGGGCGTCGTCGCGATCTGCATGCCCTCCCAGAACGTCTCCTCGCTCGCGGAGCTCGTGAAGCACTTCACGGGCGCGCTGCCGTTCGTCCCCCGGGGATCCCAACCCACGATGTCGAAGCGGCCCGCGCCCCACTCGTCGAGCAGGTCGCCGTTGTCATGCACGATCTCGACGCCGCTCTCACCCGGTCCGCCCGGATTGACGAAGATCGAGCCGAGGCGCGTGTCCGGCTTGCTCGCGAGGTGCCGAATCACGGCCAGCTCGATCTTCCTGCCGTCCGGCTTGGCCCAGTCCAGCGGCACCGGGACCTTGGCGCACTCCAGGCGGTCGCCACACGCCGTCCACGAGATCTTCGCGGCGGGCACCGTTTCGGCCGCACGAGCCGACCCGGTACCCGTCACGACGGCGGTGAGAACCGCCACCGCGCTTACGGCCAGTGCCGCGGTCCATGCGCGCAGCGTGATGAGACGGGACGTCATGGCTTGCTCCTTCGAGAGGGGGAATCGGCATGCAACACGCGTGTGGTCCGCGCAAACCAGTTCGGGTCGACGACCTCGTCCTCGGCGCGCACGGCCGACGGGTCGTAGGTCGGATCGAGGCAGTTGACCTCGCCTTCGAAGCCTTCGGGATCGTGGAAGCGGACCGAGAGCATCGGACCCAGACGGCGGATGTCGCCGCTGGACGCACCGACCTCCAGAAGACGGTCGCGCATCGCCTGAAGCGCGGCCTCGTCGACGACCGTGAACCCCAGGTGATCGAGCCGACCCCGCTCGAACATCGCCGGGGCGAAGCCGTGCGCCGCGGGGTCGTACCCGGGGACCTCGAAGACGTGCAACATGACCTCGCCCGCCACGATGACGGCCTGCCGGGCGTGCCCGGGCGCCGCTCCCAGCACCATGGCCGTCGCCAGCCCGATCGTGTCCTCGTAGAAGGCGCGGAAGCGGTCGAGATCAGCCGTCACCACGGCGATATGGCTGATGCCACACGGTCCCGTCATGGGCGGCTGTGGGTTCGAATGCTCACGCCCTTGACGGCGTTCACCGCGATGGAACGATTCGTTCCATCTAGGGGTGGCGACGCCGGCCCACGGCCCCGTGGGGTCTCCTAAGACTGGGCCGCGGTCTCCACCGTCCAGGACAGCTGCGCCGTGGGCACGGGCAGGTAGATGCAGTAGCCGCCGGTGCGGACGGCCTCCTTGAGGTGCTCGCCGAGGAGCGGTGCCTGGTCGGCGATGGCCGCGATCGCTCGCCGGAGGCTCCGGGCCACGTTGACGCGAGCCCGCTCGGCGCCCGATCCGGTCGGCCGGTCACGACCCCCGAGCCCGACCGTCCGCTTCAGCTCCCGCAGGAGCGCGTCCATCTCCACGTGGGCGCGTTCGCCGCGGACGGCATCGTTGGCCGCCTCCGCATGGTCGACCTCGGCCTGCAGCTCGAGAAGGCGTTGCCGATAGGCGCGTTTCGCCCGTGCGTCGAGACTGGGTCCGAGATCTCGCGCGACCGGTGTGTCGGCGCGTCCCGCGAGCTCGATTGCCGACACCTCCACGCCTGGCGTCGTCAGCAACCGGGCGAGCTGGCCGAGCCCGTTGCTGTCGGGGAGCCGAGCCTCGCCCAACGGCGACGTGAGCACCCACTGCAAGCCGTTGCGACGAATGGTCGCCGTCCTCGAGGCCTCGCGCGTGCCGAGCGGCGACGGCCGCTCCCGGCCGGGACGCGCGACACCCGCGGCCGCCGCGATGGTGTCTGCCTCGGCACGGAGTGCAACGGGGTCTTCACGGTCGTCCTCGCCGGCGCGATCGACCGCATCGGCCAGGTGATCGAGGCAATGGACGAGCAAGGGCGGCGCGGGGATCGAGCGGGTCAGCGCCACGGCGGCGCGTGCGTGGCGCAGCGCTGCCGGGAGATCTCCTTGCAGGGCGGCGAGCCGACCCAGCACGTCGTCGACTGGGAGTCCTGCGCATTGCGCGCCGCCGACGTTGAGCAGCCCGGCGTAGGGAAGGAGCGCGCGGTACACGGGTTCGGCGAACGTCGAAGCTCCCGATCGCGCGACCGTGTCGCCGAGGACGCGGAGCAGATGATCGCCGGTCATCGACCGCAGCAGCCGGTCGGGTGCAGCGGCGTAGCGGTGCAGCACGTCGTGCACCATCGATTCGTCGCCGAGCAGTTGCGCGCCGAAGCCCTTCTGCACCTGCAGCACGGGCGACGGCACGTCGCCGACCATCTCGGTCGTGATCCGGTAGATCTCCTCCGCCCTGGGGTCTACGTGTCCGTAGAGGTCGAGCAGCATGAGCTGGTGCATCGTCTCGCACCCGATCAGCACGAGGGGCTCGATGTGCCCGGCACCCACGCGCGCCGCTTCGTACATCGACTCGGTCGCGGCCGCGCGGCTCCCGCTCAACGCGAGGAGCGTCGTGCGTTGGACGAGGGTGCGCTGTCGCCACCCTGGGCCCGGCAGCAGCTCGGCCAGGAGCTCAGCCCGCGAGAGGGACTGGTTCGCCGCGCCGAGGTCACCGTGGTTGAGATGGTGGGAGACGCGCCGCTGGTGGCCGTAGAGGGCGAGGTCGGACCGGCCGGCGTGCTCGGCGAGGCGGACGACCTCATCGGCGGTCGAGATACGCGCGTCGAGCTCCGAGCGGGTCGACGGCGACATGGTCTGGTTGATCAGCGTCTGCGCGAGAAGGACGGGATCGCCGGTGGCCCGGGCGAGCGCGACCGCTTCGTCGGCCCACGCGCGGACGCGCTCAGCGGCGTCGGCATCGGCGCCTCCAACGACCGTGAGACGGCTGAGCAGCGTGGCGCGCAGGCGCCGCTCCTCCTCCGGCAGCGAATCCAGCGCGTCCTCCAGCCGACGCACGCGCGCCGGATCGGGGACGAACGCGGCAGCCCAGAGGTTGGCGCCCACCTCGGCCCGTGCCCGCATGACCGGATCCGAGCTCTCGCGGGCCAGCTCGGCCGCTTCCGTGTACAGCCGGAGTGCAGGCTCGAGGTCGCCGAGCCCCCGCAGGACCTTCGCCAGTTCGAGCGCCACGTGCGCGCGCAGCGCGGGTCGATCGAGGCACTCCGTGCCGACATCGCGCGCGTCGCGGAGCAGCCCGACGGCGCGCTCCCGCTGGCCGGCGACCACGAGGTCGCCGGCGACCTCGCAGGCCGTCTCGACCGCGGCAGCGACAGCGGATGTGCCCGCCGCGGCATGCAGCCGATGCCCCGCGGCGGCTGCCCGTCCGTCGAGGGTGCCGACGGTGTCCCACGCTGCGGCCAGTTGCTCGTGGAGCTCGCCGGCATCGGTGAGCCGTGCGGCGGCCTCGGCCAACAACGCGTGGTGGAAGCGCACGCCCGAGGACGTCACCTCGCTGAGGACGCCCGCATGCGTCGCCGGCTTCAGACGCTCGGCAGCGGTACCGATCGTGCACGACATGGCGATCGCGATGACGGCGAGGGGTGTGCCCGAGCCTGCGACCGCCGCCGCGCCCAGGAGCGCGCGCGTGTCGTCATCGAAGCGATCGAGTGAGCGGTCGAGGACCTCATCGATCACCCCGCCGCCGTCGGGCGAGCGAATGAGCTCCTGCACGAACAAGGGGTTGCCGCCGGTCCGCGCGTGGAGTGCCGCCGCGTCGATGGATCCGGTCGCCTCCGCGGCGGCAAGCTGCCGAACCGCGTCGACGTCGAGCCCTCCGAGCGCCACCACCCGCGCCACGCGTCGTACTCCGTCGAGGCGCGGCATGTCCGGCTCGTCTCCTCGGCTCGTCGCCAGCAGCGCGACGGGCGCGTCGCCGAGTGCGCGTGGCAGGTGGCCGAGCACCCAGATCGCGATGGGGTCCGCCCAGTGCAGGTCTTCCAGGACCACCAGGGCGGGCGCGGACGAGATCAACGCATCGGTCAGCGACTCGAGATGTTCCCATCGTCGCTCCTCGGCCGGGAGCAACAGGTCGCCGACGCCTTCGACGCCCAGCGAGCGGTAGACGCCCCGCCACAGCTCCATCGGTTCGCGCCACGAAGCGTCGGCCTCGCCGCGGAGAACCTGCATCCCGTCCGCCCTGGCCGTGATCGCGGCTTCGTCGGCTAGCCGGGTCTTCCCGATGCCGGCTTGTCCCACCAGCAGGGCGATGTTCGGTCGACCCGAACGGGCGGCGTCCAACCCGACCCGCAGCGTTGTCAGCTCGTCGTCGCGCCCGACCAGCACACGAGCAGCGGAGGGGTGGTTCGCCACCCCATGATGCTGTCAGACTTGTCGGTCGCGGGTCGAATCCGCCGCGGGTGCCGAGGGCGTCCGCTTCGAGACTTCCGTGCCAGAACTGTGCCAGAACCCTCGCGACGATCGCATGCAGAAGGTCGACGAAGACCACCCGCCGCGGGTACAGGTGCTTGGCGAGCCGTGACTTGACGAACGCCTGCAGCTCCTCGACGAGGGCGCGGTCGCCGGGCGTTCCCGGCGCGAGCACGAGGTACGCGGTGACCGCCTCGACACGCAGCGGATCCGGCGTGCCGATGACCGCCGCCTCGGCGACGCGCGGGTGGGCCGTCAACGCCGTCTCGACTTCGAAGGGGCCGATGCGGTAGCCGGAGCTGGTGATGACGTCGTCGGCCCGGCTCGCGAAGAAGAGGAGCCCGGAGTCGTCCGCGCGCGCGGCGTCACCGGTCAGGTAGCAGCGGCTCTCCTCTCCGGTGAACCGCTCTGCGGTGCGCTCGGGATCGGCGAAGTAGCCGCGAAACCAGAACGCCGGCGACCGGCGGACGTCGATCGCGAGCTGACCTTCGGTGCCGGTGGCGACTTCGGCGCCGTCGTCGCCGAGAACGACCGCGCGGATGCCCGGCGCGCACACCCCCATCGAGCCGGCGACCGGCTCGCGAAACGCCTCCGGATGGTGCGGGAAGTACACGGGCATGCCGAGCTCGCTCTGGCCGTAGTGGTCGTGGATCGCCACGCCGAGCTCGCGCCGCGACCACTCGAGCAGCTCCGCGTCGAGCGGCTCCCCAGCGCTCGAGATCGCCCGCAGGCGATGCGCCGCCCGGAAGCCGTCGGGGACGCCGGCGGCGCGGAGGGTGCGGTACACCGTGGGCGCGCCGGCGAGGTTGGTGACGCGATGGCGCACGAGCGCGGCGAACAGGTCCTCGGCCGAGAACGGCACCGTGCGCCAGAGGAGCTCCCGGCCTTCCAGCAGCGGCGCGATGACGCCGAAATAGAGACCGTAGGCCCACCCGGGATCGGCGACGTTCCAGTACACGTCGTCGGCTCGGACATCGAGGCCGTGGCGCAGATAGGAGCGGAAGGCGCCGAGCGCGCGGACCGGCACCTCGACGCCCTTGGGATGCCCGGTGGTACCGGATGTGTAGAGCAGCACGAACAGGTCGTCCGGCTCGCGGCCGACGTCCCCGAACGGGTCGGCCGCCGCGATCACGGCCGCGAAGTCGGGATCGGCCGCGTCCGGGTCGGCACCCACGCACAGCACCGGCATGCCCGGCGGCACCTTCGGGCGGCTGGCGCGGTCGGTGATGACGAGGCGCGCCCCGCTGTGCGCGACGCGATGGGCGACGGCGACCGGTCCGAACGCGGTGAACAGCGGAACGTGCACGGCGCCGCGCCGCCAGATCGCGACCAGGGCGATCAGCAGCTCCGGCGACTTCGGCAGCAGCACGGCCACCCGGTCGCCGACGTCCACGCCGTCGGCCGCGAGCACGCCGGCGAGCCGCCGCGACGCGTCGGCGAGCTCCGCGTAGGTCAGGCGCGAGCTGCCCTCGGCGCGCTCGCACAGCAGCGCCGATCGGTCGCCCAGCGCGTGCCGGTCGCACCGCGCGTCACCGAGCGACGTCCCGCCGGCGGTGGACTCGCGCAGGTACCCCTCGAGCTCTCGTTCGATCGTCAGGCCGTGGCCCAGCGCTCGTTGGCGGGCCCGCGCGCGCCGACGGTGTTGCGCAGGACCCCGATGCCCTCGGCCTCCAGCTCGACTGTCATCCCCGGCGACAGGTACCGGTCGAGCTCCAGGCCGCAGCCGCCGCCGATCGTGCCGCTCCCGAGGAGATCGCCCGGCTGCGTCTCGGCCTCCTGGGTGAAGAACTCGATGATCTCCTCGAACGAGAAGTGCATCGCCGCGAGCGTCCCACTGGACCAGACCTCACCGTCGACCCGCGCCTCCAGGCGCGAGGTCGCGGGGTCGAACTCGTCCGGGGTGGCGATGCACGGCCCCAGCGACGACGCGAAGTCCTTGCCGATGCCCGGGCCGATCCCGACGCTGCTCTCGCGCATCTGGATGTCGCGCGCGCTCCAGTCGTTGTAGAGCGTGTAGCCGGCGATGTACGACGACGCGTCCTCCGCAGCGATCCGGCGTCCGGCGCGCCCCACGACCGCGCAGATCTCCAGCTCGTAGTCGAGCTTCTGCGTGTACGACGGATAGGGCACCTCGTCGTCGGGGCCGTAGATCGCGTCGACGTTGCCCTTGTAATGGGCCGGGAGGTTGAACCACTCGGGCGGGAACTGGTCCTCGCGCCCGAGCGTGCGGTACGCGTTGCGCAGGTGCTCCTCGACGACGAGGAAGTCGCGCAGGCTGTTGGGCCGCGGCAGCGGCGCCAAGAGCCGGACCGCGGCGGGCTCGTGGCGGACCGTCGCGCCGTCGAGCTCCTCGACGCCGTCGTCGGCGACCCGCGCGAGCGCGTCGCGCGCGGTCTCCATGGCCCATGCGCCCCCGCGCAGGAGCTCGAGCAGATCGGGCGGCACCTCGGCCTCGGCGATGGCCCGCGCACGCGGCCGTCCTTGGGCGGCGAGCACCGCCGCCCGCGCCAGCGCGAGGTCGATGACGGCGCCGTCCTGCAGCGCCCCCGCGCGGCGGACCGGGCCGAACGGGCTCGGGATCTCGAACGTCACCAGCTTCACGACGCCTCTCCTTCGTCCACAGCGAGTGCGCCGGATCGTCGCAAACGACGCGCCGCCGCGATATGTCCGCCCAGGGTGCATTCGCGCGGTCGGCTTGACCCCCGGGACACGGTTGCGCCGGCCCACCGTCCCCGTAGGCTCGCGAGCACCGCATGGCTCGTCTGGCGATCATCACGGGCGCGTCCTCGGGCATCGGCGCGGCGCTCACGCAGACCGCCCCGCCCGACGTGGACGCGATCATCGGCGTGTCCCGGCGCCCGCCGCCGCGCGGCACGCACCATGCGGCCGACCTCGCCGACGCCGCGTCGTGGCCGCCGCTGCTGCGCGCCGTCCAGGCCGCGCTGGCGCGCCGTCCGTCGGCGGCGGCATTGCTGCATTTCGCCGGCACGATGGAGCCCACGGGCCACGCTGCCACGAACGAGCCCGACGCCCTGGCCCGTGCGCTGACGCTCAACGCCGTGGCGGGCCCGGTGCTCGGCGCGGGGTTCCTGCGCTCGTGCGCGGCGGCGGGCATCCCGGCCACCGTGGTGATGTGCTCGTCGCCGGCCGCCAGCGCGGCGCGCCCCGGAGCCGCACACTACTGCGCGGGCAAGGCGGCGTTGGAGACCTGGGCCCGCGTGGCCGCCGAGGAGCAGCGGCTTGCCGGGAGCCCTGCGCGCGTCCTGGCCGTCGTCCCGTGGGGCGTGGACACGCCGATGGTGCGCACGGCGATGGACGCCGGGCCCGACGTGCCGCTGGCCGAGGTGTTCCGGGCCCGGGCGGCCCGTGGCGAGCTCGCCGATCCCGCGGACGTCGCGCGCGAGATCTGGGCGCTCGCCGACGGCGATGCCGAGACGGTGACGGCGGTCGGCGCGATCCCGGCCTAGGTGTCGCGCGCGGCCCACGCCGCGCGCAGCTGGTGCTTCTGGATCTTGCCGACCGCCGTCCGCGGCAGCTCACGTTCGATGGCGACGTGCTCGGGGACGCGAAACCGGGCCAGCCGGTCGGCACACCAGGCCCGCAGCTCGTCCGACGTCGCGCCGGCGCCGGGCACGAGGGTGACGAAGGCGATGATCTGCTCGTCGCGCATCGCGTCCGGGACGCCGACGACGGCCGCATCGGCGACGGCCGGGTGGTCCAGGAGCACCGCCTCGACCTCCCCGGCCGCGACGTTCTCGCCCGCGCGCTTGATCATGTCGCGTGTGCGACCGACGAACTGCAGCAGGCCGTCCTCGCCCTCGCGCACGAGATCGCCCGTGCGCAGCCAGCCGTCCTGGAGCACCGCCGCGGTCGCCGCGGGATCGTCGAGGTAGCCCGCCATCAGGCTCACCCCGGGGGTCCCGCCGACCCACAGCTCGCCGGGCTCCCCGCGCGTTGCCGGCGTGCCGTCGTCGCGGACGATCCGGCAGCGGTAGCCGAGCGCCGGGCGCCCGATCGCGTCGTGCCGGCGCGCGGGTCCCAGCGCGTTCATGACCGGCGGCCCGATCGTCTCGGTCATCCCGTAGAGCTGGAGCAGCGGGGCGTCGATGAGCTCGGTCCACCGGCGCTGCTCGAGGTCGGTCAGATCCTGCGCGAAGGCGACGACCCGCAGCTCGTGCTCGCGCCAGTGCGGCCGCGGCTCCTGGGCCAGGATCATCCGGATCGGCGCGGCGAACAGGCTGCTGACCGTGGCGCGATGACGCCGGGCGCTCTCGGCGAAGCCGCTCGCGGAGAAGCGCCGCGTCAGCACCAGCGTGCCGCCCGACACGAGCGTGCTCATCGTCGAGTAGTACTGGGCGTTAGCGTGGAACAGCGGCAGCACGGTGAGGAACCGGTCGCGCTCGGTCAGCCGCAGGCCGGCGGCGACCGTCTCGCCGGCGAACACGTAGTTGGCGTGCGTCACACGCACGCCCTTGGGCCGCGAGGTGGTGCCCGACGTGTACATGACGGCGAGATCGTCCCCGGGGGCCGCGCACGCCACGACCGGCCCCGGCCCCGGCGCCAGCTCGACGTCGCGCTCGCAGACGAGCAGCGCGCCGTCGCTTCCCGCGCCCGCGCGTGCCCGCGACACCAGCTCGACGCCGTCCTCGTCGGTGATCGACACCGCCGCGCGCGAGTGGTCGAGGATGTACGCGATCTCCGCCGGCGCCGCCGCGGTGTTGGTCGGCACGATCCGCGCGCCCAGGAGCGCCGCCGCGAACCAGCTGAACAGGAACTCGGGCCGGTTGGGGAGATGCAGGTGCACGGCGTCCCCGCGGGAGACGCCGGCGTCGACGAGCCGGCGCGCGAGCGCGGCGGCACAACGCGCGACGTGCTCCCAGCTGTAGGTCGCGACGTCGCCGCCGTCGAGCGGGTCGTAGACGAGCAACGGGCGATCCGGGTGATGCGCGGCGCCCGCGAGGAGGATGCCGCCCACCGTGCGATCGCCGACCACGGTCAGGACGTGGTCGACCTCCGGCGCCGCGCCGTGCGGAGCCGTCGAGGACAGCGCGTCCGTCACCGCTCGTCAGCCTCGCCGCGCACCCAGGCGGTCGCGGTGGTAGGCGCCCATCTGCTTGAACAGCTCGAACGGATCGGTCACCGGGTGCGACGGGTCGAGGTCGCGGTAGATGGTGTCGACGGTCACCACGATGCGCTCGGCATCCCCCCAGTCGGCGAACTCGCCGAGGTCGATGTCGAACGCGGCCGACAGGCTGTCCATCCCGCCGCGCTGGCGCTCGGCGGCCTGCTCCTGGACGTAGGAGAAGTAGGCGTGGATGGCGCGGACGCCATCCTTGTCGGTGACCGGCCCGTGGCCCGGCACGATGACGTCGACGTCGAGCGCGCACAGGCGGTCGCAGGCGGCCAGCCAGTTGTCGACCGGCCCGGCCCACGCGATCGGCGTTCCCTTTACGAACACGAGGTCGCCGGTGAAGACGGTCCGCGCGCTCGGGACGACCACGATCGAGTCGCTGTGCGTGTGGGCCGGCCCCAGGTCGACGACCTCCACGTCGCGCCCGCCCACCGACAGGCTGAGCGCGCCGGTGAAGGTGCGGTCGGGTCCGCGTCCGGTGATGTCGTCGAGGACGAAGTCCCCGAACGCGTACTGGGCGAACTCCCGCAGCTCGTCGTCCTCGGTGTGCTTGAGCGCGTGGAGGACGGCCGCGGGCACGTGCCGCATCTCCTCGGCGGCCGCGACCGTCGCGTAGATCTCGGCGCGCTCGGGCACCAGCTCGTTGCCGTAGCAATGGTCGCCGTTGGCGTGCGTGTTGACGAGCGTGTCGATCGGCCGCGTGCGCGTCAGCGGCTTCATCTCGTCGAGCATCTCGCGCGTCAACCGCAGGTCCATCAAGGTGTCGACGAGCAGCGAGGTGCCGTCACCGGTGATGAGGCCGGCGTTGCTGTAGCACCAGGTGCCGGTCGGCTGCAGGTAGGCGAAGACGCCGTCGCCGATCTCGTGCAGGCCCTTCGTGAAGGCGATCCCCATCGTGCTCACGCAGCCGGCGTGCCCGTGCCCGACCACAGCTGCTCGCTGGCGATCGCGGCGCCCTGGGCGAGCGCCTCGAGCTTCAGCCAGGCGACGTCGGGCTCGACGAGGCCGAACCCGACGAACGTCGCAAAGCCGCAGTCGGTGCCGGGGATGACGCGCTCGCGACCGACGATGCCGGCGTAGCGGCCGATGCGCTGGGCGATCAGGCGCGGGTGCTCGACGACGTTGGTCTTCGTGTCGATCACGCCCGGCATGAGGATCTTGTCCTCGGGGATGGAGAGCGTCTTGAGCGTCTCCCACTCGTGCTCGTGGCGCGGGTTGGCCCCCTCGAAGGAGATCGCCACGGGGCTCGCGCGGAGGGCCGGCTCCAGGACCTCTTCGAGCGGGACGTCCATGGTGTGCGGCCCGGCGTAGTTGCCCCAGCAGAGGTGCATCCGGATCCGGTCGGCGGGCAGGCCGGCGATCGACGCCTCGAGCGCCTCGAGCTGCAGCTCGACGTACCGCGGGAAGCCGATCTGCTCGTAGACGTCCGCCATCCAGGCGGTGGTGTGGGGCATCATCGGGATGTCGGGGCAGTCGAGCTGCAGGAGGAAGCCGGCGTCGACGATCGCCCGGTACTCCTCGCGCATCGCGTCGGCGAGCGCGCCGAGGTACGACTCGTAGTCGGGGTAGTGGACGTTCTCGGCGCCCATCGCGATGCACCCCGGCGACGCGGCGGGGATGAACGCCTCCCCGTCGTCGTCGCCCAGCGCCGCGCGCAGGTTGGCGATGTCCTCGGCGACGAGGTCGTGGCCGGTGTAGCGGATCTCGCCTTCGCAGCGGGGCATGTTGATGTGCGTGCCGCCGGGGCCGCCGTAGAGCGCCATCAGGAGGTCGGGCAGGTCGTCCATGTCCGCCAGCGTCCACGGCTTGCCCAAGCCGCCGAAGCCGCTGAGACGCTGGCCGATGTAATTCACGAAGCCGGGCTTGTTCATCTCGCCGTCGGAGACGATGTCGATGCCGGCCTCGCGCTGGCGGCGCACGACGTCGACGGTCGCCTTGACGACGGCGCTGCGCAGCTCGTCGAGGTCGACCTCGCGGCCCTCCTGGCGCGCGAAGACGAGCTCCGTCAGGCGCGGCGGGCGCGGCAGGCTGCCCGTGTGGGTCGTGCGGATGCGATCGTCGCTGTGCCTCATGCCTCTCTCCTCGGTTGGCTCGGGATGGATGCAAGCAAGTCGGGCGCTGGCGAGCCATGTCCCCAGGTGGTGAAGAACCCGCCGAAGCTGGTCAGCTCGGGACGAACGGCCGCGCACATCATGCGCTGGCCCGGCGCGCGCGCAGTCGCATCGCCTGCGAGACGGCGACCGCGAGGATCAGGATCGCCCCCTGGACCATCCACTGGCTCCACGACGGGGCGTTGCAGACGACCAGCCCGTTGGTCACGCACTGCAGCAGCAACGCGCCATAGAGCGCGCCGACGAAGCTCGCGGTCCCCGTACGGCTGACGGCGGCGCCGAGGAACGCGGCGGCGAACGCCGGCAGCAGATAGCCGCCGGAGACCTCGGGATGGCCCGAGCCGAGCTGCGCCGTCAGCACGACCGCCGCGAGCGCCGCGAGGATGCCGGTGACCACCAGCGCGAGGAGCGTGTAGCCGACCACGCTGATCCCGGCCAGGCGGCTGGCGTCGGGATTGCGACCGACCGCTTGGATGTTGCGCCCCGCGACCGTGTAGCGCATCAACAGCGCGCCGATCACGCAGATCGCCACCATCACCCACGCGGTGTTGGGGATGCCGAGCGCGGTGCCGCGCGCGAACTCGGCCATCGTCGGCGAGGTGAGACGGACGTACGCGTCCCCGGTCGCCCAGCTGATGACCCCCAGCAGGATGGTCTGGGTGCCCAGCGTGGTGACGATCGACGGCACCCGCGCCGCGGTGACGATGGTGCCGTTGACGAGGCCGACCGCGGCGCCGACGCCGCAGGCGGCCAGTACGGCGACCGGCCACGGCGCGCCGGCGTTGACGACCTCGGCGGCGACGACGCCGGTGAGGCCGAGGATCGCGCCGACCGAAAGGTCGTACTGGCCGGCGACGAGCGCGACCGAGACGCCCGCCGCGACGATGGCCGCGACCGCCGTCTGGTTGAGGATGACCTTGAGGTTGTCGACGGTCGGGAACACCTCGGGGCGCAGGAGGGAGAACCCCGCGATCACGGCCACGAGGACGAACGCGCCGGCCAAGACCCCCGGGCTGTTGCGCAGCCGCGCGACGAGCCCGTCGCCGATGACCGGGCGGATCGCCGACTCAGCGGTGCTCATAACAGGCCTCCAGGATCGATTGCGGGTCGGTCTCGTCGGATCCGAGCTCGGTGACGACGCGCCCTTCGCGCAGGACGACGACGCGGTGGGCGATGCTCGACAGCTCCGCCAGGTCGGAGAGCGCCACGACGCAGCACGTGCCCGCGGCCGCGAACTGCTGCACCAGCGCCAGCAGGTCGGCCTTGGCGCCGATGTCGACGCCGCGGGTCGGCTCGTCGAGCAGCAGCACGCGCGGGCGGCGCTCGAGGATCCGCGCGAAGAGCGCCTTCTGCTGGTTGCCGCCCGACAGCGACAGCACCTCGCCCGCGGGAGTCGCGCCGCGGATCGAGAGTCGGTCGATCCAGTCGCGGGCGCCCGCCGCCTCGGTGCCGTAACGGACGAACAGGCGCTCCCGCCGCCGATCGGGCAGCCGGCCGAGCGCGATGTTGCCGGCCACGCTGAAGGTCTCGATCAGCCCCTGGGAGAGGCGCTCCTCGGGCACGAGCCCGATGCCGAGGCCGCGCGCGGCCTGCGGCGAGCCGAGGCGCAGCGCGCGGTCGCCGACGCGCACGCGGCCGTGGGCGCGCTCGCAGCCGGCCAGCGCGCGCAGGACCGTCGTGCGACCGCTGCCCACCAGCCCCGCGAGCCCGACGATCTCGCCGGGCGCGACGCCGAACGTCACGTCGTGGGCGCGGCCCGCGACCGAGAGCTCCTCGACGCGCAACAGCGGTGCGGCGGACTGCGGTCCGCGGGCGCGCCGCGGCGCGGGCTCGGCCGTCGCCGGGTCGGCGCCCACCGCGCGCCCGCCGGCGATCAGCTCCACGAGCTCCCGCCGCGACAGGTCGCCCGCGGCGACGTCGGCGATCGATGCGCCGTCGCGCATCGCGTGGACGCGGTCGCACAGGTCGAACACCTCGTCGAGGCGGTGCGAGACGAAGATGATCGCGCAGCCGCCGTCACGGACCGCGCGCACCGCGCGGAAGACCCGCTCGACGCCATCGGGGTCCATCGCCGCGGTCGGCTCGTCGAGCACCAGCACACGGCGCTCGTCCATCAACGCGCGGGCGATCGTCGTCGCCCAGCGCTCCCACACCGTCGCCTCGTCGACCGGCTTGGTCACGTCGAGGGCGATGCCGAGGCGGTCGAACACCTCCCGGGCCTGGCGGTTGGTCGCCCGCCAGTCGATCGCCCCCGCACGGCGCGGCCGCGCTCGACCGAGGAACAGGTTCTCGGCGACCGTCTGCGCACCGACGAGGTGCAGCTCCTGGTGGATGACCGCGATGCCGTGCGCCAGCGCCGCGTGCGGCGTGCGCAGCACGACCGGCTCGCCATCGAGGCGGATCGTCCCCGCGTCGGGCTCGACGACCCCGGCCAGCATCCGGATGAGCGTGCTCTTGCCGGCGCCGTTGGCCCCCACGAGCCCGAGGACCTGCCCGGCCCCCACCGTCAGGCGCGCGTCGCGGACCGCCTGCACCCCACCGAAGCGCTTGCTCAGGCCCTCGACGCTGAGCCGCGCCCGTTGCGGGGGGATCGGCTCGCCGCGCCGGCCCGTGGCCGGCGCGGCTGCCGCATCGAAGCTCACTCCGCGACGCCCCAACGCTGCTCGAAGCCCTGCTGGAAGTCGCCGTAGATCTCCGTGCCCGAGAGCTCGCCCGAGGACGGCACGTTGGACTTGTCGATCTTGAAGACCGGAGTCTCGGTGGTGGGCTTGAACTCGTGCTCGGCCAGCACGCTGACGAGCACGTCGGTCGCCAGCCAGTTGATGTAGTCGAACGGCGCCGCCCACGTCGTGTACGGGACGCCCGCGCGGATCAGGTCGAACGCCGTCGGGGTGCCGTTCATCGAGAAGATCGCGACGTCCTTGCCCGACGCCTGCACCGCCTCGCCGGCACCGACGCAGGCACCGTCGTAGGGGCACCAGATCGCCTCGAGGTCCGGGTGCTGCACCAGCCACTGCTGGGTCGTGGCGCTGACGTCCGGGACCAGCTTGGCGTAGTCGAGCTGGTGCTTGGCGACGACGTCGAGCTTCCCGGCGGCGCCCTGCTCGAGGCCCTTCTGCCCCGCGCGCCCGGTCGCCGCGAGCTTGTCGATGATCAGCGCGACCTTCGCCCCGTCGCCCAGCTCCTGCACCATCTGCTCGCCCTCGGCCTTGCCCGGCGCCTCGAACGGCGTCTCGACCGCGGCGGTCAGGATGCCGTCGGAGTCCTCGGTCGGCACGCCGGTGTCCACGCCGACGATCGGCACGCCCTTGGCCTTCGCGCGGGCGGCGACCTGCTTGCCGACGAAGCCGGGCTCGACCGACTGCAGGACCACGGCGTCGACGCCGGACTGCAGCAGGTTGTCGACCGCCGCCGGCACCTTCGAGATGTCGCCGGCGATGTCCGACAGCTTCATCTCCCAGCCGAGCCGATCGAACGCCGCCTGCATCGCCCGCTGCTGTTGGGGGAACACCTCGGAGGCCTGCGTGATCACGACGAGGCCGATCGTCTTCTTGCCGAGCCCCTCGGCTGAGTTGGACCCCTGCGGGATCTTCAGCTGCGGGAACGACGCACTCGCCGTCGTGGTCGTCGGCGAGCCCGACGTGCTCGCCCCCGTCGTGGATCCGCCATCGCCGCTGCCGCATCCGGCGAGGGCGACCAGCGCCACCACGGCAGGCGCCGCTGCCAGCATGCGAACCCGTCGGCGGGCACGCGTGCGCCCGACCGTGCAAGAGCTGTCGACCACAGCCTCATCTCCTCGGTCCCCCCGGAGCGTGACCCCGGTCCGCGGCCTCACGCCGCGGTCTCCTCCGTACGCGCTGCAACCTAGATTCGGCCGGCCGCCGCAGCCATGACCGCCGGGGGTCAACTTGCGCGGAGGAAGATGCCCTCAGGGGCTCACTGGATCCTCGCTGCAGGCGTCGCGCAGCGGGTCCAGGCCGAGCGTGCCGAGCACGTCCAGGAGGCGGAACGCCAGCGTCAGCTCGAACCGCGTCTTGGGATCCGACAGCGGACGCCCCAGCAGGTCGGCGGCCTTGCGCATGCGGTACTTGACCGTGCTGACGTGGATGTGGCAGCGCTCGGCGACCGCCGGGCGGTTGCCGCCGAGCTCGACGTAGACGCGCAGCGTCTCCAGGATCTCGCGGCTCCCGCGATGGCGATCGTAGGCGGCGACGGGGCCGAGCAGGTCGACGACGAGCGACGTCATCTCGCGCGTGTCGGGCGCGTCGAGCAGGAACCGCAGCGGGCCGAGCGAGTCGTGCGAGACCGGTTCGTCGGTTCCGGCGCGGCGGGCGAGTCCGAGCGCCGCCGTCGCCTCCTTGAGGGCGACCGCGAGGTTGCGCCGCGGCGTGCTGAGGCCGGCGACCGCCGGCGCGCCGGCCTTGCGCGCCTTCTGGAGCACCGCCCGGATGGACGCGAACGCCTGCTCGGCGTCCTCGGCCAGGGCGACGAGGACGCGGTCGCCGCGCTTGGACACCAGCGCCGTGCCGGCTCCGAGCGCGCGGTGGAAGCTCGTGCGGATCACGTGCTGCAGGTCAGCGGCGTGCTCGGCGTCGACGGGCTCCAGCACGGCCAGGCACCGCCGCAGGTCGAGGTCGACGCCGAACCGCTCGCTGCGCAGCAGGAGCCCCTCCGACCACTCGCCGTCGGCGCCGACGATCTCGTCGAGCAGCTCCCCGCGCAGGCGCCACTCGGCCTCCAGCGCGCTGCGCTCCTTGAGGATCTCCAGCGCCATCACCGTCGCCGCCTGCTGGAGTGCGTTGTGCTGGAGGTCGCTCAGCGGCTCGCTCCCCTCCGCGTGCAGCGAACCGAGACGCTCGTCGCCGGCGACGATCGCGACCGATCGCTCGCCGTCGGTCGGCACGGCGCCGGCGGGAGCGCCGTCGGTGCGCCGCACGACGACGTCGCGCTCGATGATCTCGGCCAGCTTGCTGGCGATGCCGTCCATGCCGCCGCCGGTCAGCGCCGCCTCGCTCAGCGAGTGGTGCAGCGCGAACGTGCGCTCCAGCGTCTCGTTCTTCGCCGCGAGATCGCGGTACAGGCGGGAGTTGGCGATCGACACCGCGGCCTGGCCGGCCAGCGCGGTGAAGACGGACACCGCGGTCCTGCTGAAGTCCGTCGGCGTGCGGCTGCCGCCGTACAGCGCGCCGACCGCGCCACCCTCGAAGATCATCGGGACGCACAGCAGCGAGACGACGCCCTCGGCCTCCAGCGTCCGCTTCACCAGCTCGGTCGTCGGGTGGTCGAAGTGCCGGTGGTCGCGCACGACGACCGGTCGACGGTCGCGCACGGCCAGGCCGCCGACGCCCACCCCCACCCCGACCCACATCCGGATGAAGCTCTCGGTGCGCGCCCCCGAGGCGACCTTCACGACGACGCGCTGGCGCTCCTCGTCGATCATCGCCAGCCACGTGACGTCGACCTCCATCAGTTGCCGCGCCTGTCGCACGATCAGCTCCAGCAGCTCGTCGGTGTTGAGCTCCTGGGCGTGCAGCTGCGCGCTCACCTCGATCAGCGCCTCGTAGGCCGTCATGCGCTCGCCGTCCAGCCGGGAGGCGTCCAGCAGCGCCCGCACGTGCTCCACGCAGGCGTCCAGGCTCGGGCCGGCCGCCGCGGTCGGGTCGCCTTCGACGGCGAGCAGGCCGAAGCGCTCGGCCTGCTCGGTGTGCAGCCCGAACACCCGGGTCCCCGGGCGCTCGTCCACCGCGCCCTCAGCCAGGTGCGCGCGCGCCCAACGCTCCAACGCGGGCGAGCCGACGCCTCCGGTGCGCACCGTGCCGTGGGCATCCAGCCACGCGACCGCGCACGCGTCGGCCTCGGTGAGCTGATGGATCAGCGCCAGCGCGGTCTCGAGCCCCGTCGCGGGGCGATGGCGGGACGGCGACGCGTCCGTCGCCGCGTGCTCCGGTGCCAACGGCTGCATCTCTCCTCCGTCTCTGCGCGAACGGAACGCCGGGACGGCCCCAAGCCTACGCTGCCTGGCCGGCAGAGCGTTGTCCGCTGCGGACCAAGGATCCGCGAGTTCGCTGTCCGCGGCGGTCAGGCTGCGAGCTGCGCGCTGACGGCGGCGGCGAAGCGCGTGGGCTCGCGGCCGAGGAGGGTCCGCGCACCGACGGGGCTGCCGACGAGCCCGTGCGCGTCGTAGTGGCTCCACATCGCGCACAGGTCCGCCCAGGCGCTGCGGCTCCACGTCTCCGGCGCGCGCGCCTCCCAGGCGGGGATCTCTCGCGCGCGCAGCGGACGCCCCAGCGCGACGGCGGCCTGATCGACCATCGCCCCCATGGACAGGACCTCCGGGCCGGCCAGCTCGTAGGTCGCGCAGGCGTGCCCGTCCTCGAGCAGCAGCCGCGCCGCCGCCTCGCCGACGTCGGCGAGGTCGATGACCGTGAACGGCGCCTGCAGCGAGTAGGGGACGCCCACGTCGTCGCTGTCGGACCGCACGTAGAACAGGACGGTCTGCGCGTACATGGCCGGCTGCAGGATCGTCCATCGCAGCGACGAGGCGCGCAGCGCGGCCTCGGCATTGGCCTTGCGCTGGTGGTGCGGCAGCCCCGGGGTCCACGGGTGCAGCACCGAATGCAGCACGACCCGCTCGACGCCGGCAAGCTCAGCGGCCGCCACCGCGCTGGCGACGAGCGCGTCCTCGCGCGGGTGGAACACCGGCGGGATGACGTACAGCGCCCGCACGCCCTGCAGCGCGGCCGCAAGCCCCGGCGTGTCGGCCAGGTCGGCGGCCTGCGCGCGGGTCGCGCCCGCGGCTCGCACGTCCGCCACCTGGGCGTCACGGTGCACGAGCGCGAGCGGCCCGCAGCCGCGCGCCACCAGCGCCCGCAGGACCCGACGCCCGGTCTGGCCCGCAGCGCCCACCACAGCAACCATCGGCCTCTCGGAGCTCATGCGCGCCAACGCTAGGGCGCCGATCCGGCCCCTTCCATGGTCCAAGCGGACCGATCCGGCACCGACGACTGAACCGCCGGGGTCGAAGAACGCCGACTCGCCGCGATGGCGCAGTACGAGGGCGCCGCGCTGGGTAGGCAGGCACCGACATGCCGGAGCAGCTCGACGTCGCGGTGATCGGAGCGGGGCCGTTCGGGCTGTCGGTGACCGCGCACCTCGCCGACCGCCGCGTCCGCGCGTTCGGCCAGCCGATGCAGACCTGGCGCACGCGCATGCCGCCCGACATGCGCCTGCGCTCCGACTGGGAGGAGACCTCGCTCTCCGCACCCGGGAACCGCGGCTCGATCGACGTCTGGTCGCGCGCGGAGGGCGAGCCGCGCGAGGAGCCCATCCCGCTGGCGAAGTTCCTGCGCTACGCCGACTGGTTCCGCGAGACGTTCGTGCCCGAGAGCGACCCGGCCGACGTGGCGATGGTCGACCGCGCCGGTGGGACGCTGCGCCTCATGACCACCGCGGGCGACGAGGTCGACGCACGGCGCGTCGTCGTCGCCGTCGGCGTCACGCCGTTCCCGCACGCGCCGCCGCCGTTCGAGCAGGCGATGGGCGACGGGATCTCGTTCGCCATCGACCGCCAGGACTACGCGTCGTACCGCGGCCGGCGCGTCGTCGTGGTCGGCGGCGGCCAGGGCGGGCTGGAGGCCGCGGCGCTGGCCCGCCGCGCGGGCGCCGAGGTCGAGGTGATCGTCCGCTCGCGGCTGCGGTGGTTCACCGACCGCGAGCCGTACCGGCCGCGCACGCCGCTGCAGCGGCGCCTCTACCGCCTCGCCTATCCGGTCGTCGGCTACGGGCCGCCGCCGCTGAACCGGCTCGCGCTGCACCCCGACGCGTTCGCGGCCCTTCCGCCGCCCCTGCGCCGGCGCGTTGCCGCGCGGATCCTGCGCGCCGGCGGCTCGCCCTGGGTGCGGGGTGAGATCGAGGGCCGCGTCGCGCTGACCGAGGGCGTCGCCGTCGAGCGCGTCGAGCGCGGCGACGGCCGGATCCGCCTCGCGCTCAGCGACGGCTCGGCCCGCGAGGCCGACGGCGTCGTCGTGTCGGCCGGCTTCCGCTTCGCCCTGGACCGGATGACGTTCCTGTCGCCGACGGTGCGCGCCGCGATCGCGCTGCGCGACGGCTGGCCCGTGCTCGATCGCTGGTTTCGCTCCAGCGATCCCGACCTGCTCTTCGTCGGCTTCGCCGCCGAGCGTCGCTTCGGACCGATCGCGCGGTTCGTCTCGGGCAGCCGCTTCACCGCGCACCGCGTGCGCGCGGGCTTCGATCGCTGAGGCGTCGGACCGCACGCCGGGCAGGCGCCAGCTGCTCGAAGTAGAGCCGGTGCAGCCGCGGCGACCGCTTCAGCCGCAGCCGCATCCGGATCGCGGCCAGCTGCGACGCGGCGTACGCGCGACCGCGCAGGCCGCAGGCCAGGCCGAACCCGTGGTACAGCGGCTCGAGGCGATCGGCCAGCTCGAGCTTGTAGCGCTCCCCGCCGCCGAGGAACTCGACCCGGGTCATGCCCTCGTCGGCGGCCGCCTCGATCGCGTCCAGCGTGTTGACGAGCCCCGGCGACCAGCGCGCGAGCCGCGGGTCGAAGGCCAGCCGGTGAACGTACATGCGTCCCTCCAGCGCGAACCAGTAGTGGAAGGCGACCGCGCGGCCGTCGATGCGCAGGGTGACGATCCGCGGCACGTCGAGCGCGGCCAGACGGTGCAGGACGGCGCGGTGCAAGCGCCGGCCGACGGGCGTGGCGAACCCCGAGCCGTCCGGCCGCCCCTCCCAGCGCAGCGCGTCCAGGACGAACGCCTCCTCCAGCGCCGGCTCGAGTTGGTCCAGGTCGCGCGCGACGGTGGTCGTCACCGCGCCCAGCTCGCCAAGCTGGCGACGGCGGCGGCGGTGCAGGTTGCGCTTCTTGGAGGAGGTCTTGGCCCGGTACGCCGCGTCCCACCCCTCGTCGAGGTCGAGCACCGGCGCCTCGATGCGCGCGATCGTGTCCAGCCGCGGGCCGAGCGCCGCCGCGATCCGGCTCGTGCCGGGCAGGCCGTGAAGGTCGGCGACCTCGCCGTCGCGGGCGAGCGCGGCAGCGAGCGCATCCGACACGTCCGGCGGGACACCGGGCGCCAACAGGAGGTCCGGCAGCACCGAAAGGCGGCCGCCCATGAACCGCACGACGCGCACGCCCGCGCGACGGCCGACCGCGATCGGCAGCGCGCCGACGAGCCGTCCGTCCTGGAACGCGACGTGGACCGCGGGCCGGGAGCCGTCGTCGTGGTGGCGCCACCACTCCGCCAGCCAGCCGTGGAGGAGGAACGGGCTCGGCCGTGGCATCGCCCGCACGAGCCCGTCCCACGAGCCGGCGAGCGCCTCGAAGTCGTCCAGCCGCGTCAGCGTCTCGAGCCGCACCGCCGGCGTGGCGACCGTCGCCATCGCGTCATCCCTCCCGCGCGCTGCTGAGGTGATCGTGGCGGACCGCCTGCGCGCCGGGGTCGATGCCGCGGTAGTCGTTGCCCTGCGCGGCGTTGCCGTTGCCGCGGTAGTCGCCGATCGCGCCCCAGCTCTGGTTGGCGAAGGAGCTGTCGCGGACGACGGTCCGGGTCGTGCCCTCGTCGAGGTAGACGCCGACCAGCTCGCTCGCGAAGCGGCTGCGCTCGATCACGTTGCCGACGCTGGCCGGACGGCGGTCCCAGGCCGGATCGGCCCACTCGGCCAGCAGCCCGACCCGCACCGACGGGCCCACGCGCAGCCGCCGGAACGTGCTGTCGCGGGTGAAGTGCTCGACGTAGACGCCGGTGCGCGTGCGGTCGACGTCGATCGCCTCGAAGCGGGCGCCGATGGTCGCCGTCCCGGTCCACAGCCCCGACCACGCGCAGCGGCGCACGCGCACGCGCCGCACCGTGCCCGCGTTGCCGATCCACACGCACGCTTCGGCGCGTCCGTTCGACGAGCCGGGGACCGGCCGGCCGACGTCGGCGACGTCGACGTCCTGGACGCGGAACCGCTCGCGGTCCGGGGCCGCGTCGAGCTCGTTGGCGTCGACGAGCACCCCGTAGTCGGTGAAGCCCCGTACCTTTACGCGGCGGATGACGAGGCCGTCGGGTCGGCGCGCCGCGATGCCCGCGGGCACGGCGCCGTGACCGCGCAGCGCGGTGTCGAGGATGCGCGCGCGGCGTCCCGTGCCCCAGACCGCGATCGCGGCGCCGTCGACGGTGCGCGACGGGTCGGCGACGTCGACGACGACGCCGCGGACGACCGCGCCGCCGCGCCCGGCGTTGCCGCCGAGGCTCAGGCCGGCGCGCAGCACCGCGGTACCCCGCCGGGCGGCGTACAGGCGATGGCCGTGCGGGTTCAGGAAGGGTCGGCGGCTGTCGTAGACGCCGGGCGCCAGCACGATCGTCCGGCGGGCGTGTCGAGCCAGGACGGCATGCAGCCGGCGCGCGCTGGCGACGCGGACCGCATGGCGCGGGACGCGGTAGGCGACCGGGCGAGTCGGACGGACCGCGGCGACGGTCGCGATCGCCGGGGCGACGCCGCCGGCGCTCGGCGGGGGCGGCTCCTCGCCCCCGCCCTGCGCGAGCAGCAGCGCAACGCACGCGGCGGCGACGACGAGCAGCACGATCCTCACCGCGCCACGCCCGCCCGGCGCCCCGTCCGCGCACGACGCGGCGCGAGGACCTCGAGCACCAGGAGCACGGTGCGCAGGCAGATGGCGAGGTCGACGGCGAGGTTGCCGTGGCGCAGGTACCAGAAGTCGTAGGAGAGCTTCTCGGCGGAGGTCGCGGTGTCGGAGGCATAGCCGCAACGGACCTGCGCCCAGCCGGTCAGGCCCGGACGGATCAGCAGGCGCCGGCTCCAGAACGGCACCGTCGCCTCGAGCATCTCGATGAACTCCGGCCGCTCGGGCCGGGGACCGACGATCGACATGTCGCCCTTCAGGACGTTCCACAGCTGCGGCAGCTCGTCGAGATGGGAGCGCCGCAGGAAGCGGCCGACGCGCGTCGTGCGCGGGTCGCGCTCCTGCGCCCACACCGCCTCGCCGGCGCGCTCGGCGGTGCAGGTCATCGAGCGCAGCTTGTACATCGTGAAGCGCCGCCCCCGCTCCCCGACGCGGACCTGGCGGTAGATCGCCGGGCCGGGCGTGGCCTTGATGAGCAGCGCCAGGATGGCGATCAGCGGCGCGGCGAGCAGCAGCCCGAACGCCGCGACGACGATGTCGAAGATCCGCTTGGAGGGCCGCTCGGACGGCTGGCGCAGGTGCAGCAGGCTCATGAACCACAGCGGCGTGAGATGCGGCAGTGGCACGCAGCCGAACGCGTACTCGTAGAACGCGGTCAGCCCCGCGACGCGAAAGGGCGGGTGGCGGATCTCCAGCAGGTCGTCGAGGGCGGCCGCGCAGGACTGGTCGTCGGTGAGCACGATGAGGTCCGGGCGCTGAGCGGAGACGATGCGGGCGAGGTCGTGGACGGGGAGCACCGCGGCGGCGGTCTGGGCCGCGGGCGGCTGGTCGGCGGGAGCGCCCGCCCCGGTCCCCGCGGGCAGCTGGCGCGGCCCGGTCTCCCCCGGCGGGCCGAACAGCTCGAACGGCAGCGGACGCCCCCGAGCGGCCATCGCCGCGATGTCCTCCAGCGCGCTGCTGCCGATCACGAGCACGCGGCGCTTGCCGCCGGTCCGGCCCAGGACCGCCTCCCACGCGATGCTCGACGCGAGGACGCCGAGCCACAGCCCCAGCAGGGTCGGCAGCGACAGGTGCAGCCCGGGCAGCAGCGGGTTGAGCGCCGCCGCGCAGACGAGGCCGGTCGTCGCGCCGATGGTCGCCGGGACGACCGGGCCGAGCGCCGGCGGCGCGCCCGCGTAGGCGGCGCGCAGCGCGAGCAGCCAGACCGCCGCGAGCACCGAGACGCCCAGCAGCCGCGCCCCGTCCAGCGGCCGGCCGGCGCCCGCGACGATCGCCACGGCCAGCCAGATCACGGTGACACGGCCGCCGACGGCGATCAGCCGCTGAGCGAGGCGCGACTCGCGCGGGCCGGAGACGAGCCTCATCTGCATGGCGGCTCCGTGGTCGCGGCGATCGCCCGGCTCGAGCGGCAGACGGTGTAGCCGCCGCCGTGGCGGGCGGTGAAGATGGTCCGCGCGGTGTCGGGCGAGCGGAAGCGCGCCACGATCGCGCGGCGGGCGTCGAGGAACGTGCCGTAGCTGGCGCGCGTCTCGCGGACGCGGCGGCACTCGACGGTCGTCCGCCCGGCGCGACGGCTCACCTGGCAGCCGAGGTCGGTCCCCTCCACCCGCATCGTGTCGCCGACACCGAGCATGAGCTGCTGCGACGGGTCGCCCTGTTGGGCGGTGGCCGGGCCGCCGGCGAGCAGCGTCCCGGCCGCGGCGGCCGTCGCGACGGCGGCCAGCGCGGCGGCGATCGCGGCGACGCGCGGGATCCTCATGCGGACGCTCCCGGGATTGCCGCCGTCCCGCTGGGGGCAAGAGATCGGAGATGGGACGCGCTGATCGAGATCCGGCGCGAGACGATCCTCACCGCGAAGCCCCGCGGTCGGCGTACACGGACGCCGAAGGGCGTGCGACGACCGACCCGACGGCCGCCGTCCACGGAGAGATCGTCGAGTACGACGCTCATGGCGAGCCTCGCCGGCGGACGCGGTTCTTCCTGGCCGAGCGCGAGCTGCCCTGGCTGCCGATCAGCGAGCCGGCGCTGCTGCTCTGGGTGCTCGCGCTCCTCATGCTCGTCTGGCTGGGGATCGGGCTCGTCCTGCGGCTCACGTAGCTCCCTCAACGCCAGCGGTCGGTGCGCAGCCGCGTGATCCAGAACCAGACGGCCAGGAAGGCCAGGTAGACGAAGCCGAGCACCATCCCGATCTGGACCATCAGGCGGCTGTCGGAGAGACCGTCGTCGGGCCCGTCGCCGTCGTCGCCGCCGTTGCGGACCGCGTCGTCGAAGCCGTCGCGCAGCCCGCCGACCGCCTCCTGGAGGCCGATCGTCGCCCGGCTTGCGATCGCGCGCACGGACCCGGCGGCGCCAGCGGCTCGTTCGCCGTCGGGGGAGGCGTCGCCGGTCGCGGCGGCATGGGCCGCGTGGGCGGCGGTGCCCGAGCTCGCGGCGGTGCCGAGCGCGTGGGCCGGACGGGCGGTGCCGGCGAGCGCCTCGGTCACGACGGTGACCTGCCGCTCGATGCCGTGCCAGGCCAGGCACGGCAGCAGCCGCACGTTCGCGAACGCCAGGCGCAGGTCGACGCCCATCGGGCCACCGCCGCCCGGAGCGACGAGCGCGGTGCCCGCGAAGGCCAGCACCGCGGCCGTCACGAGCACGCGGGAGTCCTGGGTGACCTGGAGAATCGCGTCCAGCGGGGCGTCGCTCGGGGCGGCGGAGGCCGGGTCCGCGGCGACGGGGTGCGGCGGGTCCGTCAGGGAGACCGGGACGAGCGGCGGGATCAGGCTGGGCAGGTCGGCGGCGGTGGCCGGATCGGCCGCGGTGGGTGCCAGGGCCGGATCGGCGGTCGGCCCGCCCGCGAGCGCGGCGGCGGGATCGAGCCCGAGCCCGCTCGCGGCGTCGGCGGCCGTCACGTCCGCGGCTCGGCCGTCGGCGGCCGACGTCGCGAGGAGGCTGCCGGGGCCGGCCGGGTCGGCGCCCGGCCCGGTCGAGGCGCCGGCGCCGGCCGGGAGCCCGGCCGTCCCGGCGGCGGCATCGGCCGCTGCGCCGGGCACGCCGGTGGTCGCATCCGCGGCCGCCCCGGGCGCGCCGCTGACGGCGCCCGCCGCCGGACCAGGCGCAGTGCCGATCACATCCGCCGCGCGGCCGGACGCATCGCTGATCGCGTCCGCAGCCCGCCCCGGCGCAGTGCTGATCACATCCGCGGCCCGGCCGGGCGCACTGCTGACCACATCCGCCGCCCGGCCGGGCGCGCCGCTGACCGCGTTGGTCGCGGCTCCGAGGGCGCCGCTCGCCCCGTCGGACGCTCCGTCGAGCGCGCCACCGGGGCCGGTCCCCGGCCCGCCGCCACCCCCGCCGTGCGGCAGGGGGACCGCCGGGCCGGCGCTGGAGGTAGCGTCCGACACGGCATTGCCGCCGGAGGCAGCGACGGGCGCGGTGGTGTCGTGGACGGTGGAGGCGACCGGGTCGGCCGCGCGCTGGACCGTCGTGACGACGGGCGTGGCACTCGACACGACCGGGTCCGCGGGCGCGGCCGCGGACTGCACGGCGGTCACCACCGGCTCGGTCGCTGCACTGACCGATTGGGTGGCCGCCGCTGCCGTGGCGTCCACGGATCTGGTGATCGGCTCGACGACGACGGCCGCGCCGGCCACTGCCGACCCTGCGGAGCCCAGCGGCGAGGTCGCCGCGGTGGCGGTGTCGATGACGGGATCGGTGAGCGCGTCCAGGGCGGGGGCGGACTCCACGACCGGTGCGGTGACCGACTCCACGACGCTGACCACCGGTTCGACCAGGTCCGCGGCGCGGTCGGTCACGGGCGCGGCCACCGTCTCGACGGTGGTGGCGACCGGCGTCACGAGCGCCTCGACCGCATCCGCCGCCGGACCCGTGACCGTCGCCGCCGCGCCCACGGCAGCGACCACGGGCTCGATCGCGGCGTCGGCCGTGTCCGCCACCGGCCGCACGACCGCATCGACGGTGTCCACGACCGGCTGCACGACGGCATCGGCGACATCCGCCACGGGCGCCACGACCGCATCGGCCACATCCGCCACGGGCTCCACCACCGCGCCAGCCGCGTCCCCCACCGGCGCGACAACCGGGTCAACGGCGTCCGCCACCGGCTGCACGACGGCATCGGCGACATCCGCCACGGGCTCCACCACGCCGCCAGCCATATCTCCCACCGGTGCGACAACCGGGTCGACGGCGTCCGCCACCGGCTGCACGACGGTATCGGCGACATCCGCCACGGGCTCAACGACCGTCTCAACGGTGTCCGCCACCGGCGCCACGACCCCATCCACCGCGTCGCCGACCGGCGCCGCGGCCGCATCGGCCACGCCCGCCACGGGCTCCACGACCGTCTCAACGGTGTCCGCAACCGGCGCCACGACCGTCTCAACCGTGTCCGCCACCGGCGCCACGACCCCATCCACCGCGTCGCCGACCGGCGCCGCGGCCGCATCGGCCACGCCCGCCACCGGCGCCACGACCGTCTCAACCGTGTCCGCCACCGGCGCCGCGACCGCATCGGCCACGTCCGCCACCGGCGCCGCGGCCGCGTCAACTGTGTCCGCCACCGGCGCCACGACCGCATCCACCGCGTCGCCGACCGGCGCCGCGGCCGCATCGGCCACGTCCGCCACCGGCGCCACGACCCCATCCACCGTGTCGCCCACGGGTTCGACGAGGGCATCGACCGCGTCCACCACGGGCCCGGCGACCCCATCGGCTGCGTCGGTCACCGGAGCCACAGCCGCGTCGGCCGCTTCGGCCACCGGCGCAACGACGGCATCTGCCGCATCCGCCACCGGCGCTGCGACCGCATCAGCCGCGTCCGCGACGGGCTGCGCCACGGCATCGACCGCGTCCACGACCGGCCCGGCGACCCCATCCGCTGCGTCGGCCACCGGCTCCACGACCGCGTCAGCCGCATCCGCCACGGGCTCCACGACCGCGTCGGCCGCATCGGCCACCGGCTCCACGACGGCGTCAGCCGCATCGGCCACCGGCGCGACGACCGCATCCGCCGCATCCGCCACCGGCTCCACGACCGCGTCGGCAGCCTCGGCCACCGGCGCTGCGACCACATCCGCCGCGCCTGCGACGGGCTCCGCCACGGCATCGACGGCATCCATCGCCGGCGCTGCGATCGTCGCAGCCGCATCGGCGACGGGCTCGGCCACGGCATCAGCCGCATCCACCACCGGCGCGACCACCGCTTCGTCGACCGGCGCGGCGAGGGTCTCGGCGGCGCTCGCGATCGGGTCGGCCACCGGTGCGAGGGCATCGGCGACGTCCGTGGCCGGGGTGACGACCGCCGTATCGACCGCATCGGCCAGCGGCGCGAGGACGGTGTCCTGCGCGTCCGAGGCATCCGACGTCTGATCCGGGACGGCACCGGTCTCGGATGGCTCCGCCGGAACGGGGTCGGTGATCGTGAGCTGACCCAGGTCCAGCGCCGAGGGATCGCTCGCGTCGACGAGGCTCGGATCCGGCACGACCGCATCTGGCGCGACGGTCGCAAGCGGGTCGGCGTCGACCGTCGGCGGATCGGGCTCCAGGCTCGACGGCAGCGCTGGCTCAGACAGCGCGCTCTCCGGCGCCGCCGGCTCTGGCGTGCCCGCGTCCGGCGTCCCTCCCAGCGAGGGCTCCGCGTCGGGAGCCGCCACCGCGTCGACCGGCTCCAACGGCGCCGCCACCGCGTCCGGCGCGGTCGCCGAGGGCTCCGCGCCCGCCGGATCGGATGCCGCGGACGCGGACGCGTCCGGAGCGGTCGCCACCGGCTCGGATGCCGCGGGCTCGGATGATGCCGACTCGGAGCCCGCGGGCTCGGACGATGCCGACCCGGTTCCCCCAGACTCGGACGATGCCGGATCCGATACCGCCGGCGCGGACGCCTCCGGTGCGGTCGCCGCCGGGTCCGATGCCCCGGACTCAGACGCCTCTGGAACGCCCGCCGCCGGCTCCGTGACCGCGGGCTCGGACGCCTCTGGAGCCACCGGCACCGGCTCGGAGGGCGCCGGCGCCGCGTCGACCGGCTCCGGCGCCACCACCGGCGCATCCGCGACCTGGACTTCGGCGGTGGGCTCGGACGTCGTCACCGGCGCGTCGACCGTCTCGACCGGCGCCTCGACCTCCGGCGCCGCGACCGGCTCACCTCCGCCCACCGGATTCGTCACGTCCTCGACCGTCGCCGCCACCGGCTCGGTGGCGGTCGCCGTGGTCGTCGCCACGGCGTCAAGTCCGTCGCTCATCTCGACCCTCCACGTCCGCTGGGGGTGGCTACCCCGTGGCCCTCGCCGCTCCCCGATCCGGGAGCAAAATCGGATGAAGGCCGTCGGTTGCCGCGGACGACCTCAGGTCCGTGACCTAGGGAGATTCGCCCCCTTGCCCGGTTGAGGAAGTTGCCCGGTTGCCCCGGTCACGGTCCCGGGTAGCCGTCATCCGGCGGGGGTCTCCAGCAGGCTCGGAGGAGGGACCATGGAGATCGGGGAGACGATCCTGATCGCAGACGCCGACGAGCAGTCGCGCGCGAAGCTGGCGCGCGTCCTGCGCAGCGCGGGCTATCGCGTCCTACAGGCCGACACGGGCGACGGGGCGCTCGCCCTCGCCCGCTCACGCGACCCCTCGGCGGTGATCCTCGAGATCCCCCTCCCCGGCGTGTCCGGCTACGAGGTCTGCCACGTGCTGAAGGCGGAGCTCGACGGCCATGTGCCCGTCGTCTTCCTCTCGGGCGCACGCACCGAGGCCTACGACCGCATCGCCGGCCTCCTCCTCGGCGCCGACGACTACGTCGTCAAGCCGTACGCCCCCGGCGAGGTGCTCGCCCGCCTCACGCGCCTCATCCGCAGCTCCCGCTCCCGCGTCGCCCACGCGGCGCACCGCCTCACCAAGCGCGAGCACGAGGTCCTCGACCTCATGGGCGCCGGGCTGCGCAACGACGAGATCGCCCGTCGGCTGTTCATCAGCCCCAAGACGGTCGCCACCCACATCGAGCACATCCTGCGCAAGCTCGGCGTCAGCAGCAAGACGGAGGCGGTCGCCCTCGCCTACCGCGAGGAGATCCTCCAGCCGCGCACGCCGATGCGCCGCGACGGGCCGCTCACCGAGCCGCGGACACAGACCTAGGATCGTCGGGCGAACGGCCGCCCCAGCGCCCGCACGAGCTCGAGGTCGGTCCGGCGCGGCACGACGAGGGCGCGCACCGGGAAGGGCTCGCGCGCCGCATACAGCGCAAGCGACGTCGCGCCGCCGGCGACGAGCGCCGCCGTGGTGGCGATCGCCGCGCCCGTCGCGCCGAGCCCGGGGACGAGCGCCAGGTCGAGCCCCACGCAGACCGCCAGCGAGACGATGGGCCCGACCGACGACCGGCGCGGCGCCGACGACGCCAGCAGCGCGCTCGAGAAGATCGCCAGCGCCACGAACCCCAGCGCCCCCGGCAGCAGCCACAGGAACGGCGTCGTGGACGCGTCGAACGCGCGGCCGAAGATCAGCGGGATCAGCTGCGTGCCGGCGACCGCCGCGACCGCGATGCCGACCGCCGTCAGCCCCGTCACCGAGCGGTATGCGCGCAGCACCTGCGCCGCGCGCGCGTGCGGCGAGGCCCGCGCGGCGAGCGGGAGGATCGCCGTCGCGGCAGCACCGGCGAGGTACAGCAGGATCTCGAAGCTGTTGACGGCGGTCGCGTAGATGCCGAGCGCCGCCTCGGAGGCGATGAGCGCGACGATGACCTGATCGATGCGGTCGTTGAACGCGGTCGACAGGGTCCCGACCCACGCGCCGAGCCCGAACGTCAACGCCTCCCGCAGCAAGCCCAAGCGCGGCCACGCCAGCCCCTCCGCCCGCACCGAGGCCGCCACGAGCACGAGCGCCTTCAGCGCCTGGAACGCCCCCCAGATCGCGACCGCCCGCAGGACCGTCAGGCCGCTCAAGAGCGCGTCGAGGGCGATCGCGCCCGCGTACAGCCAGGCGCTGACGATCGTCACGAACGCGTGCAGCCGGAAGCGGCTGCAGCCCAGGACGAACATGTACCCGGCGTCGGCCAGCCCCGAGGCGAGCATCCCGAACGCCAGCGCCGCCAGCTCGGGGTCGCCGATGCCGGGCGGGCGCAGCGCCGGCGCGAGGAGCAGCGCACCACAGACGGCAAGGGCCGCGGCCGAGGACGCGACCGTGACCGACAGCAGCACGTTGGCCAGGAGCACCGGCCGCAGCCGGGGCCGCTGCGCAGCGAACACGGTCGTCGCCTCGGTGACGCCGACGCGCGCCAGCGTCGCCGAGACGATCGCGGTCACGGTGACGAACGCGACGGTGCCGCGCCCGCTCGGGCCGAGCGCCCGGGCGATCGGGATCAGCGCGGCGAGCAACCCGGCGTTGCCGAGGATCTGCGCCCAGAACAGGGGCGCCGACCCGCGCGCGACCGACTCCGGTCGCGCGTCGCGGTCAGCGGGCGCGTCGCGGTCGGCCGGCAACGCCGATCAGCTCCTCCAGCGCGATCGCGCCCTGGCCGTGCAGCGCCCGCAACCGCCGCCCGTTGGCGACGAACGCGCGCCGGTGCTCGGCATAGCCCGTCGCCAGCTCGTCGAGCGCCGCCGCGACGGCATCGGCATCGCCCGGCGCCACGCAGAACCGCCGCAGCGCGGGCCCGTGATGGCGCTCGGCGTCGCCGACCTGCGTCGAGACGACGGGGATCCCGCGGGCCAGCGCCTCCAGCACGGCGACCTGCACGTTGTCCCACGTCGACGTCGACAGGCAGACGTGCGCCCGCGCCTGGTGCTCGAGCACCGCGGGCCACGGCTGCGCGCCGCCCAGCGTCAGCCACGGCCGCGTCGCGCTCAGCGCCGCCAGCTCGGCCTCCAGCCGCCCTGCGCCGTGGACGTCGAGCGTGGCCGCGCGCCGCTCTCGCAGCCGCTCGACCGCCCGCACGGCCAGCAGCGGGTCCTTCTCCGGGGCGAGCCGCCCGACCCACGCCACCCGCAGCGGCTCCGCGGCCGCGGGCGGCCGCAGCGCGTAGGCGACCGGCAGCTCGGGCAGCGGATACGGCAGGTGCGCGCCCCGCACGCCGTAGGCGCGCCGGACGCCGTCGAGCCCGGCGACCGAGACCGAGACGACCAGCGCCCGCCGCACCGCCGCCCGCGCCAGCGTGCGCTGGAAGCCCGAGCGCGCGCGGTCCGCGAGCGGCCGCCCCTCGCCGGAGCGCGGCTGCCCGCTCCCGTGGACGACGAGCAGCCGCGGGACGCCGCGACGCCGTGCGGCCAGCACCGCGAGGTCGGACAGCGGCTGCAGCGCGTTGCTGGCCAGCACGGCGTCCGCCCAGCCGACCTCCCGCCACAGCGTCCGCGCGCCGCCGGTCGGCAGGGGCCAGTCGCCGGCGCCGACGAAGCGCGCCGGGACCAGCGCGTCCGCGGCGCGGTCCTCGCCCGGGCGCCGGCAGGCGAGCAGCCGCACCGCGTGTCCCCGTTCGGTCAGCAGGTCCCGCACCGTGTCCGTGAACCGCTCGACGCCGCCGGCGTGCGGGGACACGAAGCTCGACACCAGCAGGATGCGCACTGGTGGCATGCTGCCCCGAACGCGGCGGCCGGCGCCCGCACTACGGGGTCCTGCCTAGGTGCTTCTCCGTACCCGGCTGGCCACGCGAGCGACGGGAGCTATGGTCGCGCCATGGCCCGGGAGCGCAGGTGAGCGCCACGACCGGCCCTGAGCACGCCGCCGACGAGCAGCGCATCGACGTCGCGCGCTCCGTGGCGGCGGTACGCCGGGGCGGCTGGCTCATCGCGCTGATCGTCGTCCCGCTGACGCTCACCGTCCTGCTCCTGTCGCTGGCGCTGCCCAAGAGCTACACGGCGACGGCGACGCTCGTCGTGGAGGAGCCCGCCGGCGCGGCGGCGGGCTCGGCCGACGCGACGATCGCCGCCCGGCGCCTGGCGACCGTCCGCCAGCTGCTGACCTCGCGCGACGTGCTGGCCCAGGCCGCCCGCCGCCTGCCGGGCGAGTCGCTGGACACGCTGCGCGACAAGGTGGAGGCGTCGGTCGACGACGCCGCCGACATCATCCAGGTCACGGCAAGCGACCGGTCGCCCGCGGGCGCCGCGGCGATCGCCAACGAGGTCACCCGGACCTTCCTGCAGCGCCGCCGGACGGCCGACCTGGAGCGGTACGCGCAAGCCCGCGACGAGCTCGTCGACGCGCTCGCCGACGCCCGATCGCGCGGCGCGTCCCGCGAGGAGCTGCAGGCGCTGCGCGAGCGGCTCAGCCAGCTCAGCGTCGGGGAGCTGGCCTCCGGCGAGGGGCTGCAGCTCGCGCAGGTCGCGCTGCCGCCCGAGCGCCCCAACTCCCCGCGTCCGCTGCAGAACACGGTCTTCGCCTTCCTCGCCGCGCTGTTCCTCGCCGTGCTCGCGGCGCTGGCCCGCGACCGGATCGCCCCGCGCGTCGTCGACCAGCGCCAGCTGATGGCGCTCACCGGCCTCGCCCCGCTGGTCGTCCTGCCGGCGGCTCGCGGCCGCCGCCGCGACGCGCAGGTGACCGAGGCCTACGAGGCGCTCGCCGCCTCGCTGCGCGTGCAGCTGTCGCGCTCGCAGCGGATCGTGCTCGTCACGAGCGCCGAGGACGGCGACGACCGCGCCGCGGTGACCGTCGGCTTGGGCCGCGCGCTGGCCGACAGCGGGCAGCCCACGCTCGTCGTCTCGGCCGACCTGCGCGATCCCGGGCTGCACCGCCAGCTCGACGTGCCCGCGACGCCCGGGCTCGGCGACGTCCTGCACGCGATCGAGCGCACCGGCGGCGACGACGCGGCCCAGATGGTCCGCGCCGCCACCCGCGCCGGCGAGCACCCGTCGCGCGGCGAGCTGCGGGCGCTGCCGAGCGGCGAGCCGTCCCAGCATCCGGCCGCGGCGCTGTCGGGCGAGGCGCTGGGCTTGATCTTCGAGGAGCTCGGGCACTCGGAGTACCGCTACGTCGTCGTCGAGGGCCCGCCGCTGCTGGGGCCGATCGACGGCCAGCTCGTGGCGCGCTGGGCCGACGCGGTGCTCGTCGTGTGCCGCCTGGATCGCGTCTCGCCGGCCGACGCCGCCGAGCTCGGCGAGCTGCTCGCCCGGCTCGACGCGCCGGTGCTCGGCTCGGTCGTGATCGGCGGCAGCCGGGTGCGCTACGCGCTGCCCGCGTGGACGCCGGTACGCGCGACGTCGGACGCATAGCGGCGCATTGCGCCCGCCCAGATCAGGCCGGCCACCAGCCACAGATGGCGCCAATGGAGCGTGTCGATGACCGCGCTGTTGGCGAGCAGGCCGCACCACGCGGCCAGCAGCGCCGCCGACCCGATGCCGTAGGTGCTGCGGCCGGCCGCCGCGTTGCGCGCTGCGCAGGCCAGCGTGAAGCCGAGCAGCGCCACCAGCACGGCCAGGCCGGGGAAGCCCTGCTCGCCGACGGCGCGGGCGTATGTGCTGTGGGCCGAGATCGACGCCACCGACTCGAACTGGCCGGGGCCGGCGCCGAACGGATACGCCTCGGCCGGGCGCAGGCCCTCGCGCTGCCCGCTGAAGCGCTCGGTGTCGTAGGTCTGCGAGCGCGCGCGCTCGGCGAGGAAGTCGCCCGCGCCGGTCACCGCCACCGCGCCGGCGACGAGCAGCGCCGCGGTCAGCGCGACGGCCAGCAGCGCGAGCGCCCGGCGTGCGCCGCCGCGCCGCAGCGCGAGGACGGCGGCCATCGCCGCGACGGCGACGCCGAGGTTCAGCCAGGCGCCGCGCGAGTAGGAGAAGAGCACGCCGAGCGTGAGGATCGCGGCCATCAGCGCCTTGACGAGCGGGCCGGAGCGCAGCAGCCGTGGATGGACGAGCTCCTCGACGACGACGAGCAGCGCCGGGACGAGGAACGGGCCGAAGACGTTGGGGTCCTGGAACAGCCCGCGAGCGCGGTCGCTCTCGGTCAGCAGGGCAGGCGCCGGGACGCCGAGGAGCAGCGCCGCGACCCCGAGCAGCGCCGAGGCGACCGCCGCCGCGACATACGCACGCGCGATGAGCCGAGCGCGGCCGCGCGTGACGACGTAGCCGGGCAGCCACAGCGCGAAGAGCGCGAGGTAGAGCGTGATGGCGAAGAACAGCGCGGCGCGACCGGGATCGACGACCTCGATCGCCGAGATGAGGTTGAGCGCCGCGAGCACGGCGAGCAGCGCGACGGCCGGGCGCGGCGCGTCGCGGAGGTGGAAGCGGCCGGCAGCGACTGCGACGGCGATGGCGACGAAGAAGACCGCGTCCGACGGCGCCGGCTCGACGATCGCGATCCCGAGCAGGAGCACGCCGAGCGCGACGACGGCGTGGTAGCGGGTGAGCGCGAGGGCGAGCAGCGCGAGCAGCCCGAAGCCGGCGGCCAGCGCGATCGCGGGCCCCAGCGGGTAGCGCCAGAGCACGGCGGCGATGACGACCCCGACCGCGACGCTGACCAGGGCGGCCGCGAGCGCGGCGGCCCCGACGGCGGGGCCGCCCGGGCGCGCGACCCGGGGGCGGACGAGGGTCGCGCCGGTCGTCACCGCCGCGCCTCCCGCGTGCAGGCGGCGGCCAGGCCGAGCACGGGACGACAACGCACGGGCCGCGGCCCGAGCGGGCCGGGGATCGCCCGGTCGCGCAGCCGCAGCGCAACCGCTGGCGGCACCGGCACGCTGCGCCGCGCCGCGGCGAGCGCCGCGGCGATCGCCGGCTCGAGCGGGTTCAGGTCGCGGGCCCGCTCGAGGCGGGCGACCGCGGTCGCCCGCGGCCCGGCCGCGAGCTCCAGCACCGCCAGCTGCGTCTGCGAGTGCCAGCTGCGGGCATCGCGCTGGACGGCCCGCGCGAACGCGCGACGCGCAGCGGTCCGATCGCCGGCCTCCAGCGCCAGCGCCCCGGCGACGACGTCGGCCCGGTCGGTGAGCGGGTTGAGCCGCCGCGCGGCGTCCAGGTCGCGCCGCGCCGCGGCCGGGTCGGTCTCCCACGCGCCCGCGGCCCGCTCGATCCGCCACGCCGCGAGCGCCGGCAGCGCCAGCGACACCGCCGCGGCTCCGGCCGCCACGCACCCGAGCGCGATCGCCGCGATCGCACCACCCGACCGACCGCCGCCACCTCGACGCTCGCCGACCGCGCGGCCCGACGCGCGACCGTGCCCGATCCCCTCCCGCGCCCCGCCGCCGCAGGCCGTCGGCGATGGATGACCGCTGGCCGCGCCGCCCGCCACCCGACCGGACACATCACCGCCCGCGACGTCCGCCGGCGCGCGACCGCCGAGCCCCGCGACGAGCCCGAGGCAGGCCATCGCCGGCGCGGTCACCGCGGGCAGCTCCCACAGCCAGTCGAACGTCGCATGGGCGAGCCAGTAGCCCGCGGCGACGAGCGCCCCCGCCGCGATCGGCCCGCGGATCGGGTCGCGGGCCAGGCGCCGGCCGACGACCAGCATCGCCGCGAGGAAGGCACCCAGCAGCGCCCCGCCGACGAGCCCGAGCTGCCCCAGCGTCCGCCAGACCACGCTGTGCGGGTACAGCAGCTCGTCGCGCTCGCGCCGCTCGCGCACGTAGGCGTGGGCGAAGTCGTCCGCCCCCGCCCCGTGCAGCGGCCGATCCGCGAGCTGCCCAGCTGCCACCCGCCACAGATCGGCGCGCCCCTCGTCGACGCCGGGCGCGAAGCGCGTCGCCGTCCCGCCGCCCGCGACGAGCGTCGAGCGCGCGAACGCGGCGCCGGCGACGAGCGCGACGACGACGAGCGCGGCAAGCGCGAGCCGCCCGCCCGGTGCCAGCCGCGCCGGCCAGCGCAGGCTCGACCGCTCGTCGAGCCGCGTCGACGCCCACCCCACGACCACCAGCACGACCGCCGACACGCCGATCGCCACCGCCGCCCGCACGAGCGCCCCGTGCGGCCGCCCGTCGTCGGCGGCGTACACGGCGAGCAGCAGCGGCAGCGCCGCACCGGCCACGACGGCGACCGCCGCGAGCGCGGCCAGCAACCGGCCTCGCTCCCGGGTCAGCCACAGCGCCAGCGCCAGCGCCGCACCGCCGGCGAGCACGGCCGCACGGCTCTGCGTGAGGACCGCCAGCTCGAGCAGCACCCCGGCCGCGGCCAGCAGCGGGCCCCGCCCCAGGGCCGGCGTGGCCCGCCGCGCCGCGAGCACCACGGCGGGCCAGAACGCCGCGAGGAAGAGCGCGCCGCTCGCGTTCTCGTAGCCCACCGGGCCGGCGAGGCGCCCTTCGACCACCGCGTCCACGTCGAGCCCGGTGACGGCCGCGAGCAGCGCCCACAGCCCGACCCCGACGGTCGCCGCCACGACCCCGGCGAGAAACCCGGTGGCCGTCGCCGGACGCCAGGCGACGGCGGCGAACGACGCGAAGACGATCAGGTACAGCAGGGTGCGGTTCGCGCCGTCCCACGCGTCGCCGCGGGCGTCGGCCCACGTGATCGAGAGGAAGCTCCACGCGGTGAACGCCGCGAGCGCGAGCAGTGCCCAGCGCGCCGGTCCGGCCAGCGCCCGCAGCACGCGCGTCGCCGCCGCGGCGACGAGCGCGATCAGCAGCGCGAGCGCGCCGGGGTACCAGGTCGTCGGCGCGAAGCCGCCCTCGTCGACCGCCCACCACGCGAAGAGCGCGATGGCACCGGCCGCGAGCGCCGCCGCCGACACGACGCGGTCGCTCGAGGCGTGAGGAACGGCGCTCATCCGGGCACCATGGAGCTGTCCTGGGCGATCGGCGCCGGGACGCGCGTCGTGGATCGGATGCCGAGGATCCTGCTCCTCATCACGCTGGCCGAGACGGGCGGGGCGCAGACGTACGTCGCCTCTCTCCTACCCGCATTGGCCCCTCGCTTCGACGTCGTGGTCGCCGCGCACGGCGACGGCCCGCTGCGCACGGCCGCTCGCGACGCCGGCGTCCGCTTCGTCGCGCTGCGCCACGTCCGCCGCCCGATCGACCCGGCGCGCGACCTGCGCGGCCTGCTCGAGCTGGTGGCGCTCATGCGCCGCGAGCGCCCGGACGTCGTCCACTGCAACAGCTCGAAGGCCGGCATCCTCGGCCGCCTGGCCGCGACGATCGCTGGCGTGCCGGTGCGGATCTTCACCGTGCACGGCTGGGCGTTCGCCGCACACGCCGGCGCCGCTTCCGTCCTCTACCGGTGGGCCGACCGGGCGATGGCGCCGCTGACCACGCTGACGATCTGCGTCGCCGAGGCCGAGCTGCGCGCGGGGCTCGCCGCACGCACCTGCCACGCCGAGCGCAGCGTCGTCGTCCCCAACGCGGTCGACGTCGCGCACGCGCCGCGCGCGGCGCTGGCGGGCGATCCGCCGCGGATCGTGTCGATCGGACGCCTGGCGGCGCCGAAGGATCCGATCGCGCTCGTGCGGGCGCTGGCCGAGCTGCCACCCGGCACGTTCACCGCGGTCCTCGTCGGTGACGGGCCGCTCCGCGCCGCCGTCGAGCGCGAGGCGGGCACCCACGGCCTGGGCGGCGTCATCACGCTGACCGGCGCGCGCGACGACGTCGGCGCGGTGCTGGCGGGTGCCGACGTGCTCGTCCTCGCCAGCCGCTCGGAGGGCGCGCCGCTCTCGATCCTCGAGGGCATGGCCGCGGGGCTGCCCGTCGTGGCCAGCGACGTCGGCGGCGTCGCGGAGCTCGTGGCCGACGGCGAGACCGGGCTGCTCGTGCCACCCGGCGACCCCACGGCGCTCGCCGCCGCGCTGCAGCGGCTGGTCGCGGATGCTCCGCTGCGCCGTCGGCTCGGCGCGGCGGGGCGCCGGCGCGTCGAGGAGCGCTTCGAGCTGGCGGCGTCGCGGCGCGCGCATCTCGACCTCTACGCCCGCGAGCTCGCGCGTCGCGGCGGGTCGGCGTCCATCCCATAGCGCCAGCGCCGGTACTGGCGACGCAGCGGCAGCGGCGTGTCGTGCCCCCCGCCGACCTTCGCCCGGAAGTCGACGAGCCGGTCATGCGCGTCGATCTGGCGGCGGCGCAACGCGAGGCGGTCCGTGCAGCGTGTGTTGACCCCCGGCTCGCAGGAGACCGCCACCGAGTAGCCCGCCGCCGCGACGAGCCGGCGCTCGCGCTCGCCGTAGAGCCCGGCCGGGTAGGCGAACGCGGTGACGGGGCGCCCGAGCCTCAGCTCGAGCTCGCGGCGGCTGTCGGCGATCTCAGCGGCCGCCGTCGCCTCGTCGACCGCGAGCAGGCTCGGATGCGACACCGTGTGCGCTTCGCAGCGCAGCGTCCCGGCGCGATCCAGCGCGGCCAGGTCGTCCCAGCCGAGCACCGGCGGCTGGCGTTCGTACCACGGGAACGTCACGCGCCCGTCGGCGACGCCGGTGGTGACGAAGAGCGTCGCACGAAACCCGTGGCGCTCGAGCACGGGCAGCGCCACCTCGGCGACGTCGACGAACCCGTCGTCGAACGTCAGCGCGATCGTCCGCGGCGCCAGCGCGCCCGCGTCCAGCAGTCGCAGCGCCTCCAGCAGCCCGACGACGCGGTACTCGTGCGCGGCCAAGTCGTCCATCTGCTGGCGGAACCGGCCCGGGGCGACGGCCAGCGGGTCGGCGTCGTCGCAGACGCGGTGGTAGAGCAGGATCCGCAGCCCCGACGTGTCGGGCCGGCCGCGCGTGCGAGCCAGCCATGCGAGCGAGCGCACCCGCGTCAGCGCGGCCTTGACCGGATACGGCAGCGACGGCCCGACGCCGGGCATCCCCGGACGCACGGGCTGAACCCCTCCCCGCCGCCGAGCGCTCCGCTCGCGGCCCATGGCGTCCTGGTTCCCTGCGCCTGGGCTCGTCAAAAACGCCGATCGGCGGGCCCTTCCAGTAGCGTCGCGCCGTCCGCCGCCGAGAGAGGAGCCCGCCGTGCCCGACGAAGCCCACGAGATCAGCCTGGCCGAGCGGTACTTCACCCAGCCGGCGCCGGTGCGGCACCTGCCCGAGCACAGCCGCGACCCACGGGTGGCCCTCGCGCTCGTCGAGTCGGAGATGCTGCTCGACGGCGATCCAGCCAAGAACCTCGCGACGTTCGTCACCACGTGGATGGAGCCCGAGGCGCGCGAGGTCATCGTCGGCAACCTCCACCGCAACTGGATCGACCACGCCGAGTACCCGCGGACCGCGGAGATCGCCAACCGCTGCGTGCGGATGCTGCATCACCTCTTCCACGGCGAGGGCGAGCCCGCAGCGCCGGGCACCGCGACGGCCGGCTCGTCGGAGGCCGTGATGCTCGGCGCGCTGGCCATGAAGTGGCGCTGGAAGGCGGCGCGCGAGGCGGCGGGCCTCCCCACCGACCGGCCGAACCTCGTCTACGGCGCCGACGTGCACGTCGTCTGGGACAAGTTCTGCCGCTACTTCGACGTCGAGCCCCGCCAGGTCGACCTGGCGCCCGGGCGCTACACGGTCGGCGCGGACGACCTCGCGCCGCAGATCGACGAGCACACGATCGGCGTGGTCGCGGTCGTCGGCACGACGTTCACCGGGGAGTGCGACGACGTCGCCGGCATCGACGCGATGCTCGGCCGCCTGCGCGCGGAGCGCGGGCTCGACGTCCCACTCCACGTCGACGCGGCCAGCGGCGGCTTCGTCTTCCCGTTCTCGCATCCCGACTTCGCCTGGGACTTCCGGCTGGCGTCGGTGAAGTCGATCAACGTGTCGGGCCACAAGTTCGGGCTCGTCTACCCGGGCGTCGGCTGGCTCGTGTTCCGCGACGAGGAGCAGCTGCCCGAGGACCTCGTCTTCTACGAGGACTACCTGGGCGAGCGCGACGCGACGTTCACGCTGAACTTCTCGGGCAGCTCGGCGCTCATCCTCGCCCAGTACTACAACTTCGTCCGCCACGGCCGGGCCGGCTACGCGTCGCTCGTGCGGGCGATGAACGCCAACGCCGACAGCCTCGCGCAGCGCCTGGGCGCCGAGGACGCCCTCGAGCTGTTCGGCGGGCAGCCGCGGTTGCCGCTCGTCATCGCCAAGGTCCGCGACGACGAGCCGTTCACCGGCACCGACCTGGTCGCCGAGCTCGCACAGCGCCGTGGCTGGATGGTCCCCGCCTACCAGCTGCCGCCCGGCAACGACGAGCAGCAGATCATCCGCATCCTCGTGAAGATCAACCAGACCCGCGAGCTGGCCGACGCGCTCGCCGACGACGTCCACGCCTCGATCGCCGATCTGCGCAAGCGTGCGGCCGGCCACGACGTGCGGCGGCCCGTCCACCGCGGGCACGGGTACTGATCGGCACCGCCTCGGCGCTCAGGTGCGCGCGCGGACGACCGACTCGCAATCGCCCATCACGCGATCGCGGGCGTCGACGACCGCGACGTCGCGGCCGCTGCCGCAGACGATCGTGTCGACCTGACGGTCGCGGGAGCGGATCGTGTCGTCGTGCAGCCCACCGATCAGGCGATCGCCCGCGCCGCCGGCGTCGATGATGCGGTCGTTGCCGTCGTCGCCGCTGACCTGCGACGCGCCGCTGCCCTCGAGGAGGAGGTCGTCGCGCGAGCCGCCGCTCATCTGGTTGTCGCCGAAGAGGTCGACGACGGTGTCGCGGCCGGCCTCGCCGCGCAGCGCGTCGTCGCCGCGATCGCCGTCGATCCAGTCGTTGCCGAAGCTTCCGCCGATCTGGTCGTCGGCCCAGCCGCCGTCGAGGCGATCGTCGCCCTTGCCGCCGAAGATGAGGAAGCGCAGGTCGGTCGCGTGGGCCCTCACGAGCCCGTCGCGCAACGTGCTCGACAGCTCGATCCACACGCTCGTCTGGCCCTGGATCGGGCAGAAGCCCCGGGTCGGCGTGCCGTAGACGACGGTGCAGTCGCCCCGCGGGACCAGGTTGAAGCTCGATGGCCCGGAGCTGCCGGGCTGCACGCTGAACACCAGCTGGGTCGCCGACGCGTCGGGCACGTCGCGCGCGACGTCGCGGTCCACCGTGACCCGGATCTGCTCGAGGTGGGAGCTGGAGAGCGTCGGTTGGCGGCCGGTGGCGTGGCCGGTCAGCGTCGCGGCGTCCGCCGCGGTCGCGGTTCCCACCATGACGAGCGCGACCGTCCCGATCAGCCTCCCTGCCCGGCGCATCGGCGCGAGTGTACCCGCGGGAGCGGCCGCAGACCACCGGCGGCCGGCGTCAGCGCGGGCGGGCGATGACGCCGACGGCGTACGGGCGCAGGTCGCCTAGCACGACGTTCGCGACCGGGAAGCCGTGCGCGCCCAGGATGTCGGACAGCTCGGCGGCGAACGCTCGGGCGGGCGCCTCCCGGGCCCAGGAGGGCGCCTGGTTGAACAGCGCCAGGACGCCGCCGGGTGCGAGGTGGGCGCGGACGACGCCGAGCGTCTGCACCGGTCGGCGCCAGAACGCCGCGACGTGGACCGCGAAGACCTTGTCGAAGCGCGCGTCGCCGAAGGAGGCCCGCTCGAGCGTGACCGCCTCGAACGTCGCGCGGCCGGCGTCGACGTGCGCGCGGTTGCGCCGCAGCGCGAGCTCGATCATCGTCGTCGAGCGGTCGATCGCCGTGAGGTGGCCGGTGGTCAGCCGCTCGCAGACCAACGACGCCGCCACGCCATGGCCGCAGCCGACCTCGAGGATCCGCTCGCCGGGCTCGACGCCGAGCGTGTCGACCGCCCAGGCGAGCCGCTGCGAGGCCTTGGGCGCCATCGCCCTACGCCAGCCCCGCGCCCTTGCGCTGGTTGCACGGGGCGCAGAGGACCTGGAGGTTCTCGACCGTGCTCGCGCCGCCCAGCGCAACCGGGATCACGTGGTCGTACTGGAGGTCGAAGTCGGCACCGCAGGCCACGCAGCGCCCGCCGTCGCGCTCCCAGACGGCCCGGCGCACCTCGCGCGGCACCGGCTCGCGCCGGCGCGCCCCGGTGCGCTCGCCGGCCAGCGCCGCGTGGGCGCGATCCAGCCGCCGCCGCTGGCGCCGCTCGCGATCGCGCACGAGCGCGAGCACGTCGTCACCGCGCAGCCCCTCGTCCTCCCAGTACACGCGATCCTCGAACCACCAGTAGACCCGATCGCCGCGCCGGACGAGCGGCACGGGCTCCTCGCGCTGGCGAGCATCGAGCCCGTCGAAGCGCCGCCCGCCCCAGGTCACCCCGACCGGCCGATCCCCCTCGACGAGCGCATAGCGCCGCCCGAGGAGCGTCCGGCGACGGGTGAAGGCGGCGTTCTTGGCCTCGCGCAGCATGCGTCGGGCAACCTACGCCGCGCGGGCGACGGCATGCCAGCGGTCGTGCAGCCGCTCAGCGGGCTGTCTGCTCGTGCGCGCGATGAACGATCTGCTCGAGGATCCCGATCTCAGGGTCCTCGATCGGCCGATGCGACCGGACGCCCGCCTCGCAGTGGTAGCACCGATCGGTGCCAACGTCCGCGCGATACCACTCGTGGCGACCACAATCACGGCCCTTTGGGAACATCCGAGCGACGCGACCAGGCAGGTTCCCTCGCGCCCACGTACGGAGCCGGTACTTGCCGTGACCGGACATGCACGAAGTGTAGATCGGGTGCGGATTCACTTCGACCTCTTTCGCCGGTTACGTAGTCCTCGGAACTTCTCCTCCGCGACATAGCGTCGCCGGAGATCTTTGGGCAGCGCGGGATCGCGAGCACCCGCGCGCACCTCGTCGTCCGTCAGATGCCGCAGGCCGCTGTCGCCTTGTCGTCGTCCCACACCGACGACGAGGCGTGACAGCCGTCGGTTCGCCCCAGGCGAGATCAGTTAGTCGACATTTGACGAACGACCGCCACCGGATAGTCTCTCATCGCCGAACGATGGGAGACCGAATCGACGACCGCCACGCCGCTGCTCACGGCGCCCAGGCCGGCGCGCTGGCGCCAGCGCCGCTCGAGCTCGCGGTCGGTGGACGCCGGATCGAGGCGGCCGAGTGGCGGCCCGACAACGCCGGCCGCGACGGGCCGGCCTCCCTGCGCCCGATCGTCCTGCTCCACGAGGGCCTCGGCTCGGTCGGGCTCTGGCGTGGGTTCCCGGCTGCGCTGGCCGCGGCGACGGGCCGTCGCGTCGTCGCGTTCTCCCGCTTCGGCCACGGCCGCTCCGGGCGCCCGCCGCGGCCGCGCACGCCGGCGTTCTTCCACGAGGAGGCGCTCGAGGTGCTCCCGGCGGTGCTGGCCGCGATCGACGCGCGAGAGCCCATCCTCGTCGGCCACAGCGACGGCGCCTCGATCGCCCTGATCCACGCCGGCCATCACGCCGTGACCGGCATCGCCCTGCTCGCTCCGCACGTGATCGTCGAGGACGTCACGATCGCCGCGATCGAGCAGGCGCGCGATCGCTTCGCCGACGGCGACCTGCGCGAGCGCCTCGCCCGCCATCACGACGACCCCGACGCCGCCTTCCGCGGCTGGTGCGACGTCTGGCTCGATCCCGCCTTCCGCGCCTGGTCGCTGGAGCCCGACGCCGCGCGCGTCGGCGCGCCGACGCTCCTCGTCCAGGGCGTCGACGACCCGTACGGCACGCTCGACCAGCTCGACCGCATCGAGGCGCGGGTCGCCGGGCCCGTCACCCGCGTCCACGTGCCCGGCGGCCACAGCCCCCACCTCGACGCGCCCGAGCCGACGCTCGAGGCGCTGGTCGCGTTCGCCGCACGCCTGGGGTGAGCGGTCCGGGCGTCAGTCCGGGCCCGGCGTGACCGCGCCCGCCCGCGCCTGCGCCAGCTCGCGCAGGCGGAAGCGCTGGACCTTCCCGTTGAGCGTGCGCGGCAGGTCGTCGACGAACTCGACGACGTGCGGGTACTCGTAGCGGCGCATGCGCTCCTTGCACCAGGCGCGCAGCTCGTCGGCGAGCGCGTCGTCGCCGCCCTCGCACTCGACGTAGGCCGCGATCCGGCTCGCATCGTCGATCCGCACCCCGACCACGCCGACGCCCAGGACCCGGGGGTGCTCCATCAGCACGTGCTCCATGTCGATCGGCGAGACCCACAGGCCGCCGATCTTCAGCATGTCGTCCATCCGTCCGACGTACGCGTAGGCGCCGTCCTCGCGGCGCTCGTAGCGATCGCCGGTGGCCAGCCATTCGCCGCGCATGCAGCGCTTGGACTTCTCGTGCTGGTGCCAGTACCACGCGGCGCCCGAGTCGCCGCGCACCTCCAGGCCGCCGACCGCGGCGCCCTCCAGCACGGCGCCGTCCTCGTCGACGAGCCGCAGCTCGTAGCCGGGCACCGCGCGCCCGGTCGTCCCTGGCTCGATCCGCTCCGGCCGGTTGGAGCAGAAGATGTGCAGCATCTCGGTGGAGCCGATCCCGTCCACGATCGGCAGCCCGAAGCGCTCCTGCCAGCCGCGCAGGACGTGCGGCGGCAGCGCCTCCGCCGCCGACACGCACACGCGCACCGAGTCCAGCGCGCCATCGGCACCCTGCTCGCGCAGCAGCGCACCGTAGAGCGCGGGCACCGAGAAGAACGCCGTCGGGCGCTGCCCGCGCAGCGTCCCGAGGATCGCGTCGGGCCGCGGCGGGCCGGCCAGGAGCACCGACGTGCCGCCCGCCCAGAGCGGGAAGGTGAGCCCGTTGCCGAGCCCATACGCGTGGTAGAGCTTCGTCGTCGAGAACGTGACGTCGTCGGCGCCGAGCGCGAGGACCTGGCGGGCGTAGGTCGCGTAGGTCACCTCGAGGTCGTGCTGGAGGTGGACGACCCCCTTCGGCCGCCCGGTCGAGCCCGAGCTGTAGAGCCAGAAGCCCATGTCGTCGCGGTGGGTGTCCGCGGCCTCGCGCTCGTCGTCCTGCGCGGCGAGGCCGGCGTCGAGGTCCACGACGTCGCCGCCGTCTCCCCCACCCACGACGAAGCACACGTCGAGCCCCGCCAGCGCCTCGCGCAGCCGCGGCAGCACGGCCGCGTCGGCGACCACGACCCGCGCGTAGGAGTCCTCGACGAAGTGGCGGAAGTTGTCGGCCTTGTCGAGCGCGCTGACCGGCACCGGCACGGCGCCGATCCGCATCGCGCCCAGGAACGCCGTCGGGAACGCGAGCGTGTCGTCGAGCACGAGCAACACCCGGTCCTCGCGGCGGACGCCGAGCTCGCCGAGCAGCCCGCCCATCCGGTTGGCGGCCCGGCGCAGCTCGTCGTAGGTCAGCGCTTCGTCCCCGGCGCGCACCGCGACCTTGGCGCCCAGCCCCGCCTCGACCTGGCGGTCGAGCACCCGGCTGGCGTTGTAGCGCTCCGGCAGGACGTCGGCGGCCACCATGGCTCTCTCCTCCCGGCGCCCCTCAGGCGCCGCTCTTGACCACGATCGACTTCAGATCGGTGTAGGCGTCGAGCACCTCGAAGCCGTGCTCCTTGCCCATCCCGGACTGCTTGACGCCGCCGAACGGCAGCTCGTCGTAGACCTTCGTCGGCGAGTTGACCCACGTGTAGCCGCAGTCCAGCTCCGCGGCCGCGCGCTGGGCGCGGTCGAGATCGCGGGTCCAGATCGACGAGCCCAGGCCGAACGGCGAGTCGTTGGCGCGCTCGATCGCCTCGTCGAGGTCGCGCACCCGCCAGATCGGCAGCGCGGGCCCGAAGACCTCCTCCTGCGCCATCGGGGCGTCGTGCGACGGCTCCAGGACGACGGTCGGCTCGTGGAACCAGCCGTGGGCGAGCGCCGGGTTGTCGGGGCGCCCGCCGCCGGCCAGCACCTCCCCGCCCGACGCCACGGACTCGGCGATCTGGCGCTCGAGCAGGTCGCGCTGGCGCTCGGTGTGCAGCGGGCCGATCTGCGAGCCCTCGACGTGACCGAGGCCGACGCGCAGCCGCCGCGCCTTGGCCGCGATCGCCTCGATCACCTCGTCGGCGACGGACTCGAAGACGTAGACGCGCTTGATCGCCAGGCAGGCCTGGCCGCAGTTGTAGAAGCGGCCCATGGCGGCGGCGCTCGCGGCGGCGGCGAGGTCGGCGTCGTCGCAGACGATCATCGGGTCCGAGCCGCCGAGCTCCAGCGTGACCCGCTTGACGCTGGCCGCGGCGAGCGCCATCACCCGCGCCCCCGTCGGCGTGGAGCCGGTGAAAGCGACCTTGCGCACCAGCGGGTGGGTGACGAGCGCCTCGCCGGCGACCGGCCCGGTCCCCGGCACGACGTTGAAGACCCCGGCCGGGATCCCCGCCTCGTGCAGGATCTCGGCCAGCGCCAGCGTCGTGAACGGGGTCGTGTCGGCCGGCTTGGCCACCACGGTGTTGCCGGTCAGCAGCGCGGGGCCGAGCTTGTTGCACAGCAGCGTCGTCGGGAAGTTCCACGGCACGATCGCGCCCACGACGCCCAGCGGCCGCCGCAGCACGCGCCCCTCGACGCCCGCGGCCAGCCCGTGGACCGAGGCCCCGCGGACCGCACGGCCCAGCTCGCCGTAGTGCGCGAGCGTGTCGGCCGCCTTGCGCAGCTCGATGCGCGCCTCGCGCAGGGTCTTGCCCTGCTCGGCGACGAGCCCGGGCACGAGGTCGTCGACCCGCGCCTCGAAGGCGTGGGCGGCGCGCACGAGCAGCGCGCCGCGCTCGGCGACGCCGCGACGCGACCAGGCGGCGAACGCGGCGTGGGCGCTGCGCACGGCGGCGTCCACCGCCACGGCGTCCGCGCTCGTGACGTGCCCGACGAGCTCGCCGGTCCCGGGATTGCGGATCTCGAGCGTCTCGTCGGCGATCGGCTGCGGCGTCCCGTCGACGAAGACGCCGCGCCGGAGGGTCGTGGTCGCCGTCGTCATGGTCGTCCTCATCGCCCTCACGCCCCCACGAACGCCGGCGGGCGCTTCTCGACGAACGCGGTCAGCCCCTCGCGGCCGTCGGCCGAGCGGAACAGCGTCTCGACCAGCTCGCCCTCGAGCGCCAGCCCTTCGTCGAGCGGCAGCTGGCCGCCCTCGTGGACGCAGCGCTTGATCGCCGCCTGCGCCAACGCCGGGCCGGCCGCGAACCGCTCGGCCTGCTCGCGCACCCGCGCCTCGGCCTCCTCGGCCGCGAACAGCGCGCTCACCAGGCCCCACTCCAGCGCCTCGCGGGGCGAGAACGTCCGCCCGGTGACGAGCAGGTCCATCGCCCGCGACGGCCCGATCAGCCGCGTCAGCCGCTGCGTGCCGCCGTTTCCGGGCAGCAGGCCCAGCGTGACCTCCGGCGTGCCGAGCTTGTAGTCGCCCTCGCTGGCGTAGCGCAGGTCGCAGGCCAGCGTGATCTCCAGCCCGCCGCCGAGGGCGTGGCCGGCGATGTGGGCGAGGAAGAGCTGCGGCGCCGCCGCCATCCGCCGAAACGCGGCCTGGCTCGTGCGGATCATCTCCATGTTGGCCGCGACGTCGCCCTCCAGGAACTTCTTGACGTCGGCGCCGGCGGAGAAGAACCGCGGGCTTGCACTACGCACGATCACCGCACGCACGTCGCTCACGATCGCCTCGTCGACGGCGGCGGCGAACTCGCTCATGACCTGCAGGTCGTAGGAGTTGGCCGGCGGGTTGTCCAGGGTGATCGTGCCGATCGCCCCGTGGTCCTCGAACGCGACCGCCATCAGGCCAGCCCTCCCACGACGACGGACTTCAGCTCGACATAGCCGTCCAGCGCCTCCAAGCCGTGCTCCTTGCCGAAGCCGCTGTCCTTGACGCCGCCGAACGGCAGCTCGTCGTAGCCGTAGTGGATCTGGTTCACCCAGGTCATGCCCGAATCGATCTCCTTCGCGGCGCGGTGGATCTTGCGGACGTCGTGCGTCCAGATCGACGAGCCCAGCCCGTACGGCGTGTCGTTCGCGCGGGCCAGCGCATCGTCGAAGTCGCGGTACCGGAAGACCGGCAGCACCGGCCCGAAGACCTCCTCGCGCACCAACCGCGAGTCGGCCCCCGGCTCGGCGACGACGGCCGGCTCCAGGAACCAGCCGCGATCGTGGCCGCCCGTGCCGCCGCCGACCAGTAGCTCGCCGCCGCTGGCCACGCCGTCCTCGAGCTGGGCGACGAGCTCGTCACGCCCGGCCCGCGTGTGGATCGGCCCCATCCGCAGCCGCGGCTTCTCGGCCTTGACCGTGCCGTCGCCCGGCTCGTAGCGCGCGACCCGCTCGACGAGCTGGCCGACGAACGCGTCGTAGACCGCGTCGTGGACGTAGACGCGCTTGCAGCCCAGGCACGCCTGTCCGGCGTTCCAGTAGCGACCGATGATGACCGCCTTCACCGCGGCGTCGACGTCGGCGTCCTCGCACACGATCACCGGGTCGCTGCCGCCCAGCTCCAACGTCACCCGCTTCAACGCCGGGCCCGCGATCGCCATGACGTGGCGGCCGACGCCGGTCGAGCCGGTGAAGGCGATCCGCGCCACGTCGGGGTGGCCGACGAGCGCGTCGCCGATCTCGCTCCCCCGCCCGGTCACGACGTTCAGGACGCCGTCGGGCACGCCGGCCTGCGCGAACAGCCGCGCGACCTCCAGCGTCGCCAGCGGCGTCGTCGCCGCCGGCTTGGCCACGACCGCGTTGCCCATCGCCAGCGCGGGCGCGACCTTCGTGCCCAGCAGCGTCAGCGGGAAGTTGTACGGCGTGATCGCGGCGCAGACCCCGAGCGGGCGGCGGATCACCATCCCGTAGGCCGGCCCGAACGCCGACGGCAGATCCTGGTACGTGCCCTGGACCTTCGTCGCCGCCTCGGCGTAGTAGCGGACGCCGTGGGCCAGGTGCTTGACCTCGCCCACCGCCTCGGCGAGCGGCTTGCCCTGCTCGGACGTGAGCACGGCGGCGAGCTCCTTGGCGCGCTCGTCGATCAGCGCCGCCGCCTGCGCGAGGATCGCGGCGCGCTGCTCGACGTCGGTCGCCGCCCAGGCGCCGAACGCCGCCTTCGCCGTCGCGACGGCGGCGTCGACGTCGGCCGCCGCGCCCGCGGGCACCGTGCCCGCGACCTCTTCGGTCGCCGGGTTGATCACCTCGAGCTCGCCGCTGCCGCTGGCCGCTCGCCACTCCCCACCGATCAGCATCGCCGCTTCCACCGGCATCACCTCATTCGTGTCGCTCGATCGCACCGCGCAGGTAGCGCGCGCGCTGGCGGTCGTAGGCATCCGCCGCGGAGGCGCTCCACGCCGCCGCGGACCCCGACAGCCGCTTCTTCTCCACCGCCGGCACCCCGGCGGCCAGCATCTCCGCGCCGACGATCCGGCCCTCGCCCAGCACCGCCCCGGCCGCCAGCACCGCGCTCGCCCCCACGAGCGCGCGCTGGAGGACGATCGCCCCCATGCCGACGAGCGCGCCGTCCTCGACGACGCAGCCCTCGAGCAGCGCGCTGTGGCCCACGGTGACGCCTTCGCCGACGATCGTCGGCAGATCCTCGGCGCAGTGGATGACCGCGTTGTCCTGGACGGAGGTACGCGCGCCGATCGCGATGTGCGAGTTGTCGCCGCGCAGCACCGCGCCGAACCAGATGGACGCCCGGTCGCCGACGCGCACGTCGCCGATGAGGACCGCGGTCGGGGCGAGGTAGACGTCGGCGCCGATCGTGGGCCGCACGCCGTCGAGCTCGATCAGATGGGCCATGTCAACGACCCTCGAAGCGCGGCTCGCGGCGCTCGCGCGCGGCAGCGAGCCCCTCGTGGTGGTCAGCGGACTGCAGGAGCGCGGTCTGGGCCAGCGCCTCGGCGAGCACGGCGCTGCGGTGGTCGACGTCGGCGGCGAGGGCCAGCAACCGCTTGGCGGCGCCGTAGGAGAGCGGCGATCGGGTCAACATGCGCGCGACTCTCGCACGGGCGGCCGCGACGGCGTCGTCGCCCAGCTCGGAGAGCAGCCCGACCCGCAGCGCCGCTTCGGCGTCGAGGTCGTCGCCGCCCAGCACCGCTTCCCGCGCCCGCGCGAGGCCGAGCTGCTTGACCAGCCGCGCGAGCCCACCGTGCGCGGGCACGAGCCCGACACGGCCCTCGCGAAAGCGGAAGCGCGCGGACGGCGCGCCCACGCGCCAGTCGCACGCGAGCGCAAGCGCAAGGCCGGCGCCGGTGACCACGCCGTCGATGGCGGCGACGACCGGCTTCTCCAGGCGCTCGATCGCGTCGGCGACCTCGGTCAGCCGGTGCGAGACGTGGCGGTAGGCGCGTGCGTCGTGCAGGTCGTCGAAGCGGGTCAGGTCGCCGCCGGCGCAGAAGGCGCCGCCCGCCCCGGTCAGCACGACGCCGCGCACCGCGTCGTCGGTGGCCGCGCGGTCCAGCGCCGCCGCGAGCGCGTCGCGCAGCGCGGGATCGATCGCGTTGCGGCGCTCGGGCCGGTTCAGGGCGAGCGTGAGGACCCCGTCCTCCTGTGTCTGGAGCAGCGTCGCCGCCACGGTGCTTGACCGCATGTGGGCAATACTATATGTTGTCGTCCGTCAGTCAAGTGTCACACGTTGAGTAGCGAGGGGATGCAGCCATGACCACCGCCCTCCCCATCGAGGAGCTGGCGCCGCGCACCGAGGACGAGGTGCGCGAGCACCTCGCCGCCGGCAAGCTCGTCGAGGGCCTCCAGCACATGTCGCCGGAGTACCTGCGCGGGATCCGCCGCATCCTCACGGTGTCGGCCGACACGGAGCTGGTCAGCGCGCCCGCCTACCTGCGCGCGGCCCGCCACGCGCCCGCGCTGAACAACTTCGGCTCGGCCGTGTCGATCGTCCAGGACGAGCTCGCCCACGCCCACATCGGCTACCGGCTGCTCGGCGATCTCGGCGTCGACATGCGCGAGCTGATCTACGCGCGCGAGCCCGAGGCCTTCAAATATCCCTACGCCTTCGACATCCCGCTGGACTCCTGGCACGAGCTGGTCATGGCCAACGCGCTGTACGACCAGGCCGGCTTCGTCCTGCTCTCCGACGTCCACCGCTCCTCGACCTTCGGCCCGTGGAAGCGCGCGCTGGCCAAGGTCGACAAGGAGGAGACCTTCCACCTGCGCCACGGGCGCACGTGGGTCAAGAAGCTGTGCGCCGACCCGGCCGAGCGGGCGAAGGTCCAGGCCGCCGCCGACTGGATGTTCCTCCTCACGCTCGAGTGGTTCGGCCTGCCCGACGAGCGCAAGCAGCACGGCATCCAGCTCGAGTACGGCTTCAAGGGCCTCTCCAACGACGAGCTGCGCCAGGCGTGGATGGCCGAGGTCGTCCCGTTCCTGCAGGAGGTCGGCATCGAGGTCCCCGCGCACTGGGACGACGAGCAGCAGCGCTGGGCGATCGACTGTCCGTTCCCCGCCCGCTTCGACGCCGAGGCCAAGCGCTGGCTGCTCGACGAGGGGCCGATCTCCTGGGACGAGGTGCTGGTCCGCTGGAAGGGCCGCGGGCCGATGAACCGCGACTACGTCGCGCGGCTGCAGCGAGGCAACCGATGAGCCCGACCCTCACCCCCGCCCAGCAGGTCGAGGCGCGCCTGTGGGAGGCGCTGCGCGACGTCGAGGACCCCGAGATCCCGATCTCCGTCGTGGCGATGGGGCTGATCGTCTCGATCGCCTACCGCGCCGACGAGCGCGCGGTCGACCTCCAGCTCACCTTCACCGCGATGGGCTGCCCGGCGATGGAGTTCATCCAGGCCGACATCGAGGAGCGGCTCCTGCGCGAGGACGACGTCGACACGGTGCGCATCGAGATCGTGTGGGACCCGGTCTGGACGCGCAGCCGCATCCGCGAGGACGCGCGCGCAAGGATGCGCTCGCTGGGGATCGTGGCATGAGTGACGTCGACCGCAGGTCCGAGCTTGCGAGGACCGGAGGGCGAAACACGATCTGGATGGTCTTCGCGCGGCAGGCCTACGAGGAGCCACTGCACCACGTCGGCACCATCACCGAGGACGACGAGGACCTGGCGCTCGTCTCCGCGCGCTCCATCTACGACGAGCAGCCATGGATCGAGATGATCATCGTGCCGCGCACCGCGATCCGGGAGGCCATCAAGGCATGACCACCACCACGAGCCCCGCGACCGCGCAGGCGACGATGGCGTCGCTCGTCGGCTCGCTGGCCGACACCAAAGCCGCGCTCGGCCGCCGCTACGCCGAATGGGCCGTCAGCGCACCCACGCTCGAATCCGCCGTCGCCGCCGCAGCGATGGCCCAAGACGAGCTCGGCCACGCCCGCTCCACCTACCCCGTCCTGAAGGCGCTCGGCGTCGAGGTCGACGACACCCACCTCGACACCAGTCGCCGCATGGCCCTCCTCGACGACGAGCTGCCCGACTGGACGGCGTTCATCGCCGCCAACCTGCTCGTCGACGGCGTCCTCGCGACGTTCGTCGCGGCCTGCGTGGACTCGTCCGTGGAGCAGATGGCATCCCGCGCCCGCAAGATCCTCCAGGAGGAAGGCTCCCATCGCGTCCACGGCGAGGCATGGGCGCGGCGCCTGTGCGGGGCCGGCGAGGACTCCCGAACACGGCTGGTCGCGGCGCTCGAGCGGACATGGGAGCACGCCGGGCGCTGGACCGGACCGGCCGACGACCCCGGCTTCGCCGCGGCGCTCGACGCCGGGATGGTCGCGATGGATCCCGCCGCGCAGCGTGCGATGGTCCGCGACTGGCTCGTCGCGCTGCTGGACGGCGAGGGCGTGGCGATCGCCCTCGCGGAACCGGCCGACTGGGTGAGCTGGGACCCGTGGACGCGGCGATGGACGCCCTGACCTGCCCGTTCTGCGACGCGGCCGACGTCGAGCGCGTCGGTCAGTGGGGCGGGCAGATCATCACCGCGCAGTGGCGCTGCCGGGCGTGCGGGGCGTACTTCGAGGCGCTGCGCGAGGACTTCGACGACCCTCAGCCGCGCTCGGCCTCCAGCTCGCGGAAGTAGTCCTGTGCGGCCGCGTGCCAGCGTGCGTGGCGGTCCTGGAAGAGGTCATGCGCGCGGGTCCGCGGCCAGCCGGCAGGCAGCAGCGACTCCGGCAGATCGGGATCGAGGAACGGGAACTTGCGCCACTCGTGCACGAGCTCCGTCTGAGCCCGGAAGATCGCCTCGGGCCGCTGCGGCCGCAGCCGCGCGAACGCGGCCAGGAAGCGGTCGTAGGCCTCGGCGACGCCCGCGAGGTCCCAGGCCTCGCCGACCACCCGCTCGAGGTCGCCGAGCGCCCCCAGCTCGGCCCGGAACGAGAGCAGCTCGGCCACCGAGCCGTTGCCGGCGACGTCGGCCAGCTCCGCCTCGCGGTCCATGTGCGGGGTGATCCACAGGCCGCCGCCGAGCGAGCCGAAGCCCGCCCACGCCAGCCGCGTGCGGACCTGGTGGCGCACCTCACGCCGCTGCTCGGGCACGCGCAGCGCGACGAGCAGCCAGCGCCCGTCCCAGTCCCACGCGTCGCCGAAGCCGTAGATCCGCGCCGCGCCGGTGCGCAGCATCTCCGCCGTGTCGTCGGTGAGGTGCACGCGCGAGCGACGACCGTGGCGTTCGGTGCGCAGCCACCCGGCGGTAACGCTGCGCGCGAGCGCCTGGCGCGCGGCCTGCGGCTTGATCCCCAGGTCGCCGAGCGCCTCGATCAGCGTCTCCTGCCACACCCCGTCGGGCGCGGGAAGCACGTACTCCCCCAGCAGCGTCAGCAGCACCGACCGCGCCGCGGGCGCGCCAACCGACCGGCGTCGAAGCTGATCGTTCACGGCGCCGGAGCCTAGCCCCGGCGGCGGGTGGCTCGCTCAGGCCGCGACGTATCCAGCGCGGGTCACCGCACCCGGAATGGGCTGGTCCGCCTCACGTAAGGCATCGAGGTGAAACGGGATCGCTTCCTGCATCAGCCGCTCGACCTCTTCCCTGGTGGCACCCGCGGCGATCACGCCCGGCACGTCGGGGGAGTAGGCGCTCCACCCACCGTCGCCCGTCTGCTCGTAGATCACCAGGTACTCGGTCATCGCAGCTCCTCCAGCCCGGAGTCGCGCCGGATCTGGGCCAGCGTACCAGCGGCAAGCGTCCGCGATGGCTTCCCGGCGACCGTGATCGTGCGCCCATCGTTCGAACGCTTGAACTGGCGATGGCTGCCTCGTTGTCGAACTTGTCGCCATCCTGCTGCCTCGAGCGCCGCGATCACGTCACGGACCTTCTTGGCCATGGAGACGAGAGCTCGGTCGTTCCATGTCCGTCCGAGGCGCCACGACCCGAGCTTTCGCCCCCACCCCGCCACGCCGCCAGCCCCTCGTGCTCCATGTCGGCGAACGTCGTCTGCAGCACGAGCTGGCCCGGGGGGCTGCCCTCGGCGGCGAGCGTGCAGGGCAGCCAGCGCTCGGGGGCCGGGTTGGGCCACCGTTCGAGGCCGCCGAGGAGCAGCTTCTCGAAGCGCGGACCGAACAGCGTGAGGTTGGTCGTGCCCGCCAGCGCCGCCGACGGCGAGAGCAGGCCGCGGTAGCCGGCGGCGCGCAGCTCGTCGGCCAGCGCCTGCGCCGGCTCGTGCGCTCCCACGGCCAGCGCCGGGTCCAGGCCGCACGCCGCGTAGCGGTCGAACGTCGACAGGTCGGCGATGTCGTGCTCGCGCACGAGCACGAGCCACAGGCGGCGGCGGTACTGCTCGGCCCGCGCCCGCCCGCGGATGCCCTCGAAGCGCACCAGCTCCGCCCACGCGCCGAGCGGATCGAGCGCGAGGTACTGGGCGTAGCCCTCCCCGACGCGATGCCAGCGGCCCGAGCTCTGGGACGGGATCGGCTCGCCGGCCGCGTGGTAGAGCGGCGGCCAGTCGGGCGAGACCTGCCGGAACGCGCGCCACTGGCCGGCGACGCGCTCCGGCTCAGCCCGCCAGCTGCCCACGCGTGCCCCGGGCCAGCACGTTCAGCGGCTCGCGCGCGGCGGCAGCGCCCGCGTCGAGGACCTGCAGCGGCGTGCGCCCGCCGAGCTGCTCGCGCGGGGCGTCGAACCACATCACCAGCCCCGCCGGCGTCATCGACGCCCGCAGGTACGTCAGCAGCTGCGCCACGAGCACGACCCGCCCGGCGTTCCGGGTGACGGGCCGCCCCGCGCGCCACGCGCCGACGGTCTTCGTCGAGACGCCCAGCAGCCGCGCGAGGTCGCCGGCGCCGACGCCGCGCAGCGTCGAGAAGATCGCGTCGGCGGCCACCCGCGGGTCGTCGAGCTCGTCGTGCTCGAGGCGGCGGGCGATCCGGCGGACCACGTCGCGAACGCTCATCGCCGCCAGCTCGACGGCGTCGTCGACCGCCGCTTCGGGCGGACCGCTCGGCCCGCCGGAGCGCTCCCGCGCCCGGGCCGCGCCCGCTCGCTCCCCGCCGCCCTGCTCGCCTTCGAGCGCCCGGCGCAGGACGACGAGGAACTCGAGCAGCTTGCGGGCGTCGTAGTCCTCGACGCCCTCCGGCAGCGCGACCGACAGGTCGAGCACCGCGTCCTCCAGCTCGGCGAACCAGGCGCGCCGCCCGGGATCGTCCGCCGGCGGCGGCTCGGAGACCAGCGCGTCGACCCGCGACGCCTGGTGGCGCAGAAGGTCCGGCTGGCCGATCGCCTCGGCGAGGGCGCTCATCGCGATGCTCCAAGTCCGTTGAAGTTCTCTTCCAGAGAGAAGCCTAGCGGACCCTCGGTCGGACGCCCGCGGGCGAGCTCACCCGCCGCCGAACGTCCCCTCCAGCGTCGGCCCGTCCGCTCCCACGAGCCGGACGCGCTCGACCTCGTACAGGTCCACCGGGATCGAGCGTCCGGCGCTTCCGGAGACCGGATCGACGCGCAGCGCGGGCAGCGGCACGCGCCGGCCCGAGCGGAGGACCAGCTCCGCGGCGTACGGCGTGCCGCGGAACGCGCGGCCGACGTCGACGAACAGCCACGACGGCGTGCCGCGGTAGCCGAAGACGACGCCCGCGACCGCTCCGCTGCGCGCCTTCAGCCGCGCTGCGTGGAAGGACGAGCCGTGGGCCTGGGCGAGCGTGTCGCGGTACTGGTTCGCCAGGCGCCGATCGTCGCCGTAGACGCCGGTCAACACGAGCGCCATCGCCGCGGCGGCGACCGCGGCCGAGCCCGCCGCCCACAGCTTCGTACGATGGCGCGCGAGCCAGCCGCGGCGTGGTGCGACCGCGCGCGCCGGCTCAGGCGCCGCGGCGAGCGCGGCCTCGGGCGCCGCCGCCGGCTCCGCCGCCCGCGCGGCCTCCAGCCGCGCCAGCACCCGGGCCTCGAACCCAGCGGGCGGCTCACGCTCGGGCACGACCAGCAGCAGCTCGTCGGCGACCTCCGACAGCTCCTCCAGCGCGCGCCGGCACGCGGCGCACTCGGTCAGGTGGCGCAGCGCGTCGGCCCGTTCGCGCGCGTCGGCGATGCCGAGGGCCAGCTCGGCCGCCAGCGCGTCGAAGCGCTCACAGCTCATGCTCCACCCCCAGCTCGTCGCGCAGCTTCTGCATCGCCGTGCGGATCCGCGTCTTCACGGTGCCGAGCGGCACGCCGTCGAGCTCGCCGATCTCGCGCGCGGTCCGTCCCGCGTACACGGCGAGCACCAGCGCCCGGCGCTGGTCGTCGGGCAGCGCGGCGACCGCCGCCCGCACCCGGTCGCACTCGCCGAGGTCGGGCGGCGCGTCGTGGCCGAGCAGGTCGAGCTGCGCCTCCACCACCTCGGGGTCGACCGGGACGAGCGGCCGGCGCCGGGCCGCGTCGATCGCCAGGTTGCGGGTGATCGTCAGCAGCCACGTCGCCACCCGGCCGCGGCGGGGATCGAACGTGTCCGCGTGGCGCCACGCCCGGACGAAGGTCTCCTGGGCCACCTCGTCGGCCGCGCGCGGGTCGCGCAGCATCGCCAGCGCGAGGCCGTACACGCGTCCCTGGAAGCGGCGCACGAAGGCGGCCGCGTCGTCGGCGCTCCCGGCGCCCAGGCCGGCCAGCAGCGACTCGTCGGAGAGCGCTCCCATCGCTCGCGAAGACGCCGTCGCGTCCCGCGCCCTTCCCGGGCGACCTAGTACCCGTAGGCGCCGCCACCCGTGTCCGTCGATTCGCCGGCGCTGGACGCCGCCCCCTCCGCGGTCGCCACGTGCCACGTGAAGCGCTGGCCGCCGAACTCGTCGCGGAACCCGTTGCCGGTGACCTTCCCCGGCGAGTCCTGCGAGAACGTGTACAGCGGCTTGCCGTCGACGCTCACCTGGCGCGTCCCGTCGGGCCGCTTGACGACGCCGATCGTCCCCGCGCCGTCGGCCGCCGTCGGCTTGCCGCGGCCCGCGGCGAGCGGCATCCAGAACGACGTGCAGCCGGAGCCCGACGTGCACAGGATCCTGCCGTCGGCCTCCTGGTCGGCGGCGTAGAGCGCGTTGCCCTGCGCGTCGACGAGCACCCCCTTCATCCCGCCCACGTCCTGCACCGCTACCGTCTTCCCCGACGCCGCCGTCGAGCCCATCGTCGAGGACGAGCCGCCGGAGCCGCTGCTCCCGCACGCGGCGAGTCCAGCCGCCACGATCGCGGCGGCCGCGTAGCCGATACGTCGCACCATCGATCCCACACCTCCGGAGCCGTTCACTGCCGGTACTACGGCGCCGGACCCCTGGCGGGATTGGTCGCGGTCAGCGGGCGTCTTCCTCCTCGAGGTCCTGGACCTGCCGATGGGCCGCCCGAGCGATCGCGTGGGCGCTGATCGTCGCGGTCAGCACGACGAGCGCCGCGACCAGCGCGGCGCGGCCGATGACCGCCAGATCGCCCGTGCCGATCGAGGCGACGAGGATCACCACGGTGCCCAGCGACGAGGCCTTCGTCGCCGCGTGCATCCGCGGCAGCACGCCGTCCAGCCGCCACGTCCCGTAGACGGCGACCGTCAGCACGACGAGGCCGAGCGCGAGCAGCAGCGCCCCGAGGACCGCCAGCATCAGAACAGCCGCCTCTCGGCCTCGTAGCGGGCCGCGGCGAGCGTCGCGACGAACGCCAGCAGCGCGAGCGCCAGCGCGGCGTCCAGGTAGTAGGAGACCTCGCGCCAGTAGCTCAGCAGCGCCAGGAGCGCCACGACGATCAGCGTGAGCAGGTCGAGCGCGATCACCCGCTCCAGCACGCTGCGCGCGCGCAGCAGCACGGCACCGCCGGCGGCGAGCAGCAGCGTGCCCCACACCAGCGCGAGGGCGACGACGAGATCGGGCATCAGGGCGCCACCTCGCGCTCGAGCGCCCGCCGCTCGTGGTGGCGGCGGCGCACCGCGTCGGGATCGGTCGCGTCGAGGACGTGGACGAGCGCGACGCCCCGCTCCTCGTCGAGGTCGACCACGACCTCGCCCGGCGAGACGTTCGTCAGCAGCGCCCACGCGATCGCACCGCGGTGCGTGCGGTCCTCGAGCGGGATCTCGACGAAGCCGGCGGTCGACGGGTCGCGCAGACCGAGCGAGACCTGCGCCACCTGCCAGGTCCCCTCCACGACCTCGCGCGCGACCCCGAGCGCGAGCGGCCCGATCCCCAGCACCCACCGGCGCAGCGACGGTCGCTGCGTCCGCGGCGCCGGCGCCACCCCGCGCAGCCCCCAGGCGACGACGAGGCCCAGCGCCCCACCGACCGCGAGGTCGCCCGGCGCCACGCTGCCGACGACGAGCAGGTAGATCGCGGCGAGCACCACCGCGGCGACGAGCAGGCGCCTCACGGGCGACCTCCGCCCAGCACCGCCGCCGCGTCCTGGCTGAGCGCGACGAGCGGCTGCGGCCACAGGCCGAGCGCGAGCACCGCGACGGCGAGCCCGGCGCTGACCAGCCGCACCCCGCGCGGGGATGCCGGGCCCGATCGCTCGCCCTTCCAGAAGTCGGCCTGGAAGACCTGGAAGACGTAGGCGAACGAGAGCGCCCCGCCGAGGACCAGCAGCGCGACGAGCGCCACGCTGTCGGCGTCGATCCCGGTGCGCAGGACCTCGAGCTTGGCGAGGAAGCCGGCGGCCGGCGGCAGTCCGGCGACGCTCAGCGCGCCGACGAGGAACGCGCCCGCGACCATCGCGCCGCGCAGCCGCGCCGACAGGAACAGCAGCGCCTTGTTGAGCGCGTTGACGATCGCGTAGAGCACGGCCGCGGTGAGCCCGACCGGCCCGCCGACGCCGAGCGCGACGAGGACGTAGCCGGCTTGCCCGATCGCGGAGTAGGCCAGCATCTCGGCGGCGTCGCGCCGCGAGACCGCCAGCAGCGCGCCGTAGACGATCGACAGCGCGCCGATCGCGATCAGCACGTCGCTGCCGAGCGCGAGCTCCTGCGGCAGCAGCTCGGCACCGAAGCGCAGCAGCCCGTACGCGCCGATGTTGGCCAGCGCGCCGGAGAGGATCGCCGCGACGGCCGGCCGCGTGCCCGCGTAGACGGTCGGCAGCCAGAAGTGGAACGGGAACAGCCCGAGCTTGACCCCGAAGGCGACGAAGAACGTCACGGCCACGAGGATCGCGGCGTTCGGCTCGACCTCCAGCATCCGCCGTGCGACCTCGGCCATCTCCAGCGTCCCGGTGACGTGGTAGGTCGCCGCGACGCCGATGAGGAACAGGAACGAGCCCAGCAGGTTGACGACGGCGAAGATCAGCGCGGCGCCGAGCTGCCGCGCCTGCTCGCCGTAGGCGGTCAGCACGTAGGCGGCGACCATCGAGATCTCGAAGAAGACGTAGAAGTTGAAGACGTCGCCGGTCAGGAACAGGCCGGTGAGGCCGGTCGCCAGCAGGACGACGAGCGCCGGGAACACCCGCGAGCGCACGCCGTCGAGGACCTCGTGCAGCATGGCGGCGAGGACCACGGCCGACGACACGACCGCGAACAGCACGCCGAGCGCGTCGGCCCGCAGCACGATCCCCACCCCGGCGGGCCAGTTGCCGGTCACGAGCTGGCGCGGGCCGTCGGAGAAGACGGCGACCGCGAGCACGACGAGGGCAGCGAGGTTGGCGGCGATCGCCGCGACGGCCAGCCAGCCGACCCAGCGGCGCCGCCCGTCGAGCGCCAGGAGGATCACGCCGACCACCCACGGGATCAGCAGCGGCAGCACGACCGCGGTCACGCCGAGACCTCCTCGCGCTCCATCGCCGCCTCCCGCTCGACCTCGGCGGCGGCGAGCTCGTCGAGGTCGACGGTGCGGTGCGAGGTGTAGACGCGGTAGACGATCACGAGCAGCAGGGCCGTGACCGCCATGCCGATGACGATCGCCGTCAGCGACAGCGCCTGGGCGAGCGGGTCGCTCGGCCGCTTGCCGCCCAGCGGCAGGATCGGCGCCTGGCCGCGCACGAGGCCCGAGGCGATCACGGTCAGCACCGACGCCTGGGAGACGAGCACCATCCCGACGACCATCCGCAGCAGGTCGGGCTTCAGCGCCAGGTAGGCGCCCGCGCCGAAGAGGAAGCCGACGGTCAGCGCCAAGATCAGCGTCATCGCGCGTCCTCCTCGGCAGCCTCGGCGAGCGAGTGGACGAGCAGCACGAGCAGGCCGGCGACGAGCAGGAAGACGCCGACGTCGAACACGACCGCGGTGATGAGCTCCAGCTTGCCGATCGTCACCGGATGCTCACCGGCCGCCGGCGCGTGGCGAAACGGCGGCTCGCCCTGCAGCAGCGGGAAGAAGCCGGCGGCCAGCGCGACGAGCAGCCCGGCGACCACGACCTGCGGCGCGCGGCGCAGGATCGGCAGCGCGGCCTCCGCGCGCCGGGCGCCGATCGCGATGGCCAGCAGCGCGAAGGCGAGGCCGACGATCACGCCGGCGCTGAACCCGTCGCCGACGTCGCCGTAGCCCTTGACCATGATCGCGATCGCGACGACCACCGCCGGCCCGAGCAGCACCCGCGCGACGAACTCGACGAGCGGGCTCACGCCGTCCTCCCGCGCCGCAGCAGCGCGGCGACCCCGGCGATCGCGATCGCCAGGACGGTGATCTCGCCCAGCGTGTCGAGCCCGCGGAAGTCGGCCAGGATCACGGTGACCACGTCCTTGCCGTGGGCCGACGGCGTCAGCTCGATCTGGCGCTCGAAGACCCGGTCGGCCAGCGACGGGCGCGACAGCGCCGCCCAGACGACGGCGAACGCGGCCACGCCGCTGAGCACCGCGACGATCACGTCGCGCGTGCCGCGCGAGCGGGGCGTGCGCAGCCGCGCCTCGCGCCGCAGGACGTCCTCGGGCAGCAGCGCGAAGACCCCGATGAACACGAGCGCGAGCACCGTCTCCACGAGGACCGCGACGAGCGCGACGTCGGGCGCCCCGAGGAACTCGTAGGCGGCGGCCAGCGCGAAGCCGACGACCGACAGCGCGAGGACGATGCGCATGTGCGTGCGCGCTCGGGCCACGCCGACCGTCGCGAGCACCGCGAGCGCGAGCATGATGAGCAGCGGCCAGTCCGACGTCGTGAACGACCCGACGTCGAACGCGCCGGCGGTCGGCGTGGCCGCGAACCCGGCGGCGACGAGCACGCCGCCGGGCAGCAGCACCGCGGCCACGCGCGTGCGCAGGTCGCGGACCTCGACGTCGTGGAGGCGGTCGGAGAGGCGGTTGAGCGTGACGAGGCCGAGGTCGTAGAGCCGCGCGGGGCCGACGCGATCGCCGACGCGCGCGACCGCCAGCGCCCCGGTCCGCCAGAGCCACGGCGCGACAAGCGCCAGCAGGCCGACGCCCCAGGCCGCCAGCGCCATGACGTTCTCGGTGCGCAGGTCGAGGTGGTAAGCGGGGTGCGCGGGCACCGCCGCGCCGAGGCCGAGCGTCGCGCCGGCGGCCTCGCCGGCCAGGGCGGCGAACGGCTCGACCACGATCCCGCCGATCACCGCGACGGCGGCCAGGCCGACGATCGGCCAGACGAGCAGCCCGCCGACCGCCCGCGCGGGCGTGCGCAGCGGACCGAGGAAGATCGCGCTCCAGAAGCGGCCGACGTAGGCGAAGGTGAGCGCAGCGGCGGCGACGGCGGCGATCGCCAGCCAGGTCCCCCGCTCGGCGGCCGCGGCGAAGAACAGCTCGTCCTTGAAGAAGCCCAGCGTGAGCGGCAGCGCCGCGAGCGTCGCCGCGGCGATCCCCGACGCGGTGGCCAGCAGCGGCAGGGGCCGCGCGAGCCCGCCCAGCCGCGAGAGCTCGCTCGCGCCCGTCGCCTCGGTCACCGAGCCCGCCGTGAGGAACAGCGCGCTCTTGGCGATGCCGTGGGCGACGACGTAGAACGCGGCGGCGGTGGTTCCCGCCGCGCCGCCGATCCCGTAGAGCACGACGACGTACCCGTACTGCGAGATCGTCGAGTGCGCGAGCACCTGCTTGAGCCCGTCGCGGGTCAGCGCCAGCACCCCGCCGACGGCGATCGACGCCAGCCCGACGACGAGCAGCCCGTCGGCGACGACGTCGCGCGCGGCCACGAGCGGGTACAGGCGACCGAGCACGAGCACGCCGGCGGCGACCATCGCGGCCGAGTGCAGGTAGGCCGAGACCGGCGTCGGCGCCGCCATCGCCCGCGGCAGCCAGGCATGCAGCGGCACCTGCGCCGACTTGGCCAGCGCCGCGACGGCGATCAGCGCGCCGGCCAGCGCGGTCGTGCCGGTCGGCTCGACGCGGTCGATGAGCAGCGGGATCGAGAACGTGCCGTACTCGTCGTGCAGCAGCAGCGCGCCGATGAGCAGCAGCACCGCGGCGACCCCGGTGATGACGAGCGCCATGAGCGCCGCGGCCCGGGCCTCGCGCCGGTCGCGGTCGAACCCGATGAGCAGGTACGAGCAGATCGCGGTGAGGTCGAAGAAGACGAACAGCAGGATGAGGTCCTGCGCCATCGCCAGCCCGACCATGGCGACGAGGAACAGCGCCATCCACGGCCAGAAGCGGCGCGCCTCGGCCTGCGGCCGGCCGTCGTGCGCGAGGTGCAGGGGCAGGTAGCGCAGCGCATAGGCGAAGACCGCCGTGCCCACGCCCGACGCGAGCAGCACGTACGTCGCCGCCAGGCCGTCGAGCGAGAAGGCGAGGCGCACGTCGAGCGCCGGGGCCCACGGCGCGTCGATGCTCCCGCCCCCCGCCTCCCACCAGATCAGGCCGCCCGCGAACGCGCAGACGGCAACGAGGAGCGCCGCCGAGGCGGCGGGGTTCCGTCGGACGGCGCTCACACCGACAGTCTTCTACGCACCCCGGCGGCAGGACAATGGGGCCTGACCCCCATTGTCCCGCCCGGGCGCGGACACCTACCGCAGGCGCTCGACGAGCATCGCCTGGCCCTGACCGCCGGCGACGCACATCGTCTCGAGGCCGATCGTGCCGTCCATCGTCTCGAGGTCGTTGAGCAGCGTGGCCATCATCCGCACGCCGGTCATGCCGAACGGGTGGCCGAGCGCAATCGCGCCGCCGTGAGGGTTGAGCTTCTCCATGTCGAAGCCCACCTCCTGCGCAATCGGGATCACCTGGGCGGCGAACGCCTCGTTGAGCTCGTACACGTCGACGTCGCCGATCGTCATGCCGGCGCGGTCCAGCGCCTTGCCGATGGCGCCGATCGGCGCGACGCCCATGTACTCGGGCTCGTTGCCCCACGTCGCGGCGGTGATGATCCGCGCGCGCGGGCGCAGGCCCAGCTCCTTGGCCTTGACGTCGCTCATGATCAGCGCCGCGGCGGCGCCGTCGTTGAGCGGGCAGGAGTTGCCGGCGGTGACCGTGCCGCCGGGCCGGAACGCGGGCTCCAGCGACGCGAGCTTCTCCAGCGTCGAGGTGGGCCGCGGACCGTCGTCCTTGGCCACGACCGTGCCGTCCGGCAGCGTCACCGGCACGATCTCGCGGTCGAAGAAGCCGCTCTGCTGGGCGGCGACCGCGCGCTCCTGCGAGCGCTGGGCGAACGCGTCCTGCTGCTCGCGGGTCACCCCGTAGCGCTCGGCCACGTTCTCGGCCGTGAGCCCCATCGCGATGTACGCGTTCGGCTGCCCCGGCTCCTTGCCCTGCAGCTTCTCGTTCTGGTCCTCGGGGTGGGCGGCCTCGACCTGCGCGTTGTAGCGCGAGACGAACTCCACGCCGCCGGCGACGTACACGTCGCCCTGGCCGACGGCCACGTCGTTGGCCGCGATGCGGATCGCCTCCAGCCCCGACGCGCAGTAGCGCGTGACGGTCGATCCGGCGGTGTGGTCGGTGAGCTTGTCGCTGAGCAGCACCGCGAGGCGACCGATGTTGCTGGCCTGCAGGCCCTGCGGCACGCCGCAGCCGGCGATCAGCTCCTCGACGGAGGCGGGGTCGACTTCCGGGTGACGCTCCAGCAGCTGGTCGACGACGAACGCGAGCTGCTCGTCCGGGCGCAGGGCGGCGAGCGAGCCCTTGAAGGCCCGGCCGATCGGCGTCCGAACGGCGTCGACGATGACGGCTTCCGGCATGGAAGGTCCTTTCGATGAGAAGCCCGGCGGTCGCACACCACGGGCAGGTTTATCCCCCGGCGGTCGCACTCCACGGGGCCTACGCCATACAGCGTACCGGAGCGGTTGACTGGCCAGTCAACCGGTGGCGTCCATCGCGCCCGCTGTTTACGCTGCCCGGCGTGAACGATCGCGTCGCTCGTCGCGCCCTGCTCACTGTCCTGCGGCGGCTGCGGACCGGGCAGCTGACGGTCGTCGAGGGGTCCCGGCGGACCGTGCTCGGTCCGGGCGGAGCGCCCGCGGCGACGGTCGAGATCCGCTCGCCGCGAGCGTGGAGCGCGCTCCTGCGCGGCTCACGCGGGCTGGCCGAGAGCTACGCCGACGGCTTGTGGGACACGCCCGACCTCGCGGCGGTCATCCGCGTCGCCGCGCGCAACATCGGCGCCTACGACGAGCTGCGCCGCCGCATCGCGCCGCTGCGCGAGCCGTACCTGCGCGCCCGCGCCGCGTTCGTGCGCAACACGCCGCAGCGCAGCCGCCAGGACATCGCCGCCCACTACGACCTCGGCAACGACCTCTTCGAGCTCATGCTCGACCCGACGATGATGTACTCGTGCGCGCTGTGGCCGCGCGGGGGCATGACGCTCCAGGAGGCCCAGGCCGCCAAGCTCGAGCGCCTGTGCGCGAAGCTCGACCTGCGCGCAGAGCATCACGTCGTCGAGATCGGCACCGGCTGGGGCGGCTTCGCCATCCACGCGGCGCGCACGCGCGGCTGCCGGGTGACGACCACGACGATCTCCGCCGAGCAGCACGCGTCCGCGCAGGCGCGCGTGCGCGAGGCCGGCCTCGAGGACCGCATCACGATCCTGCGCGAGGACTACCGCCACCTGCGCGGCCGCTACGACCGGCTCGCGTCGATCGAGATGATCGAGGCGGTCGGCTGGAAGGACTTCGGCACGTTCTTCGCCTGCTGCTCGAACCTGCTGGAGCCCGACGGGCTGATGGTCCTGCAGGCGATCGTCACCGACGACCGCGCCTACGCGGTCGAGAAGGCGTCCAAGACGTTCATCCGCACGTACATCTTCCCCAACGGCTGCCTGCCGTCGCCGGAGGTGATCGCCCGCTGCGTCGCCCGCGAGACCGACCTGCGCGCCGTCCACGTCGAGGACCTCACGCCGCACTACGTCGAGACGCTGCGCGCCTGGCGAGCGAACGTCGAGGCGTCGGCGCAGCAGCTCGAGCAGCTCGGCTACGACGAGCGCTTCCGGCGGCTGTGGCGGCTCTACCTCGCCTACTGCGAGGCCGGGTTCGCGGAACGGCGGATCGGGCTCGTCCAGGAGGTGCTGGCCAAGCCCGCGTGGCGTGGCGCGATCGTCCCTGAGCCGGTCGCCTCACCCGAGCAGCTCGCCGTCGCGCGGTAGCCGCACCGTGAAGCAGGCGCCGCCGCCGGGGGCGTCGGCGGCGTGCACGCTGCCGTGGTGCGCGGCGACGATCTCGGCGACGATCGCCAGTCCCAGGCCGGCGCCGCCGCGGCCGCGCTCGCGCCCGCCCTCCGCGCGCCAGAAGCGGTCGAACAGCGCGTCGGCGTCGTCGGTCGGCAGCCCGGGCCCGTGGTCGCGGACGTCGATGCGCACCTGCTCGCCGTCGGGTGCGACGGCGACCTCGACCGGCGTGCCGGCCGGCGTGTGGACGATCGCGTTGCGCAGCAGGTTCGCGAGCACCTGGCGCAGCTGGTGCGGATCGGCCGGGATCCGCAGGCCCGGCGGCGCGGTGAGCTCGAAGCGGCGCCCGGGCGCGGCCGCGCGCGCGTCGCCGACCGCGTCGGACACGAGCTGCGCGAGATCGACCTCGCGCCGGACCGGCGCGCGCTCCTCGTCGAGGCGAGCCAGCGTCAGCAGGTCGTCCACGAGCATGCCCATCCGCGCCGCCTCGTCCTCGATGCGGCGCATCGCCCGCTCGGTCCGCTCGGGGTCGCGCGCGGCCCCCATCCGGTACAGCTCGGCGTAGCCGCGGATCGAGGCCAGGGGTGTGCGCAGCTCGTGGGAGGCGTCGGCGATGAAGCGCCGCAGCCGATCCTCGGACTCCCGGCGCCGCTCGAAGGCCTCCTCGAGGCGCGCGAGCATCGCGTTGAGCGCGAGCCCGAGGCGGCCGACCTCGCTGCGCGGCGTGGCCGGCGTGACGCGGCGCGACAGGTCGCCGCCGGCGATGATGCTCGCGGTCGTCGCCATCCGCTCCAGCGGCCGCAGGCCGAGCCGGGCCAGCACCGCCGCGGCCACGGCGAGGATCGCCAGCACGCCGGCGATCACGAGCCCCTCGACGAGCAGGAGCCGGTCGAGCGTGGCGTCGGCCTCGGCGAGCGGGATGGCCACCACCAGCTGGGTCCCGCCGGGTCCCGGCGTGGCCTGCACGCGGTAGCGCGGGCCGTCGCCGCGCGCGTCGACCGTGCGGACCTCGCCGGCCGGCAGGGCGGCGGGAACGTCGGGCGGGCTCGGCGCCGCCTCGCCGTACGTGATGACCTGCGGACCGGCGACGACGTCGCCCGCCGCGTCGCGCAGCTCGCCCCACGTGCCCGGCGGGAGGTTGACCTCGCCCGGCGGCGGGCCGCCGCCCCCGCCCGGGCCGGGCCCGCGGCGCGGGTCCTCGCCGGTGAGGCGGTGGGCCATCGCCCCGCGCGCGCTGGCGAGCTGGGTGTCCACGCGTTCGAGCAGGAACGAACGCTGCTCGGCGTACGTGATCGCCCCGAGCGCCAGCATCCCGGCCGCCGCCACGGCCAGCAGCACCGCGATCAGGCGGGCGCGCAGCGAGGCCATCGGCGTCAGGTGCGCGGGGCGCGCAGCGCGTAGCCGACGCCGCGCACCGTGTGGATGAGCCGCGGCCCGTGGGCGTCGAGCTTCTTGCGCAGGTAGCTGACGTAGGTCTCCAGGACGCGGGCGTCGCCGCCGAAGTCGTAGTTCCAGACCTGGTCGAGGAGCTGGTCGCGCGTCAGCACGAGGCGCGGGTTGAGCATGAGGTAGCGCAGCAGCCGGTACTCCGTCGCGGTGAGGTCGATCGGCACGCCGGCGCGCGTGACCTCGCGGGTGTCGTCGTCGAGCACGAGGTCCGCGAACGCCAGCCGGCTCGAGTCGGGCTCGACCTGGCCGCTGCGGCGCAGGACCGTGCGGATCCGGGCGATCAGCTCCTCGAGGCTGAAGGGCTTCGTCACGTAGTCGTCGGCGCCGACCGTCAGCCCGCGCACCTTGTCCTCGGTTGCGTCGCGGGCCGACAGGAAGACGATCGGGACCTCCGCTCGCCGCGTACCCAGCCGCCGGGCGACCTCGAAGCCCTCTATGTCCGGGAGCATCACGTCGAGCACCATGAGGTGCGGGCGAAACGCCGTCGCGGCGGCGAGCGCCTCCTCACCGGTGGCCGCGGCCGCGACCTCGAAGCCCTGGAAGCGCAGGGCCATCGAGAGGATGTCGAGGATGTTGGGCTCGTCGTCGACGACGAGGATCCGGTGCGAGCCGCCGGCCATCCCTACCCATTGTCGACGGAAAGCTGGGAATTGGCTGAGAGCGCGGGACGCGGACGGGCGAAGACCCAGCTGCGCAGGGCGACGTAGCGGGTGATCGTCGCGACCGTGCTCGCCGCGACGAGGACCGCGAGCTCCACCGCGCGCGGCGCGCGCGGCGCCAGCCCGTGGAGGACGGCGAGCGCCCCGCTCGTCAGCGCCGCGGTGAGGACGAAGACGATCGCACCGCCGGCGTGCTGGCGCAGTCGGCCGCGGCGGCCGCGCAGGCCGAAGGTGAAGCGGCGGTTGGCGGCGGTGTTGGCGACCGCGGTGAGCGCCAGCGCGGCGAGGTTGGCGACGGCGGCCCCGGCCGGCGCGCGCAGGGCGAGGAAGAGCAGCGCGTAGGCGAGCGTGCTGGCGAGGCCGACCATGACGAAGCGGGCGATCGGCGAGGCGGCGGCGAGGCGCGCGACGCCCTTGAGGTCGTCGATCGCGGTGCGCACGATCGCCACGCGCGAGTCGGGGTCGTCGATCCAGTCCACGGGGACCTCGTGGGTGCGCAGCCCGTGGCGCTGGGCCGCGACGAGCAGCTCGGTGTCGAAGAACCAGCCGTCGTCGCGGACGTCGGCGAGGAGCGCGTCGAGGACGTCGCGGCGCACGGCCTTGAAGCCGCATTGCGCGTCGGAGAACCGCGCGCGCAGCGTGGCGTGCAGGATGCGGTTGTAGCCGCGCGAGATGAGCTCGCGCTTGGGGCCGCGGACGACGCGCGCCCCGTGCGCCAGCCGCGTGCCGATCGCGACGTGCGAGTGGCCCGAGAGCAGCGGCGCGACGAGCGGAAGCAGGGCACGCAGGTCGGTCGAGAGGTCGACGTCCATGTAGCAGACCACCCGGGCTCGGCTCGCCGACCATGCGGCGCGCAGGGCGCGGCCGCGCCCCTTGCGGTCCAGGCGCAGCAGCTCGACGCCGGGCAGCTCGCGGGCGAGCCGCGCGGCGATCGCGGAGGTGGCGTCGGTCGAGGCGTTGTCGGCGACGACGATCCGCCACGAGAACGGGAACGCGGTGGCGAGGTAGCGGTGCAGCCGGCGGATGCTGCGCTCGAGCGTCTGCTCCTCGTCGAAGACCGGGACGACGACGTCGATCTGGGCGGCCTTGGCGGGGAGCGTCATGCGACGAGCGTGGTCGCCCGCGGTTGGAGGGCCGTGGGAGCCGCCTGGGAGGTCGCTGAGAGCGGTCGCTCAGGAAGCTCCCAGGGTTCCCCGCGGCCGCTCCCAGCTCGCTCGACGACCCTGCCCCCGCATGTCCTCGCTCTCGCTCGACGCCGGCGCCCGCGCCGGCGCGCCGACCGCCCGGCGCCGGCTCGCCCGCGCGATCCCCCGCCCGCGGCCCGAGCTCGCGGCGCTGCTCCTCCTGGCCGGCCTGCTGCACCTGTGGGCGCTCAGCCGCAACGGCTACGCCAACGAGTACTACGCCGCCGCGGTGCGCTCGATGAGCTCGAGCTGGCACGCGTTCCTCTACGGCTCGTTCGACGGCGCCGGCTTGATGACCGTCGACAAGCCGCCGCTCGCCCTGTGGGTGCAAGCGCTGTCGGTGAAGCTGCTCGGCTTCCACGCGCTGAGCCTGCTCGTCCCGCAGGCGCTCATGGGCGTCGCGTCCGTGGCGCTCGTCTGCGACCTCGTGCGCCGCCGCTTCGGCCGGGCCGGCGGGTTCGTCGCCGGGCTCGTGCTCGCGCTCACGCCGATCAGCGTCGCGATCTCACGCCACAACAACCCCGACGCGCTGCTCGTGCTGTGCAGCGCGGCAGCGCTGTGGTGCGTCGTGCGCGCGCTCGAGGACGGGCGCACGCGGTGGCTGGTCGGCGCGGGCGTCGCGGTCGGCCTGGGCTTCGAGACGAAGATGGGCGCCGCGCTGCTCGTCGTCCCCGCGCTCGCCGCGGCATACCTCTGGTCTGCGCCGCGCGGGCGGCTGGTCGCGCTGCGCCAGCTCGCCGGCGGCGGAGCGGCGATGGTCGTCGTCGGGGGCGCCTGGCCGCTGCTCGTCGCGCTGACGCCGGCGGCCGACCGGCCGTGGGTCTCCGGGACGAGCGACGACAGCGTCTGGTCGCTCATCACCGGCTACAACGGGCTCGGCCGGCTGGAGGGCCAGGCGGGCGGCCCGGGCGGCGGGGGTCCCGGCGGCGTGTTCGGCGGCGACACCGGGCCGCTGCGCCTGCTGGACGCCAGCCTGGGCGGCCAGGCCGGGTGGCTGCTCGGCTTCGCCGTGGTCGCCATCGTCGCCGTCGCGCTCGCCAGCCGGATGCGCCGGGCGGACGTCCGCAGCGGCTGGGTGATCGCCGTCGGCGGCTCGTTCGCCACGATCGCGGTGGCCTTCAGCGCCGCGCAGGGCATCTTCCATCCGTACTACGTCTCGCTGCTCGCGCCGTTCACCGCGTCGCTGGTCGGCGCCGGCGCGGCGCAGGTCGCCGAGCGCGGCCGTGTCTGGCGGGTGCTCGCCCCGGCTGCGGTGGTGGCCGGGATCGCCACCGAGCTCGCGGTGCTCGGCCAGCTGCCGGGCCAGCTGGAGACCGTGAAGCCGATGCTGGCGGTGGTCGCCGTGCTGGCGGCGACGGCGCTGGCCGCGGTCGAGGAGCGCCGCGCGCGGCGCGCGCTCGTCGGCGTGGCGCTGGCCGCGCTGCTCGTCGCGCCGGCGACGTGGTCCGTCCAGACCCTCGGCCACGCGACGAGCGGGACCTTCCCCGCCGGCGGCCCGCAGAGCGCCGCGCTCGGCAGCGGCCCGGGCGGACCGCGCGGCGGCTTCGGCGGCGGCGCGCGGGGCCCGCTCGGCGCCGGCGCCACGCCAGGGGGCGGCACCCCCGGCGCCGCCGCCCCTCCCGCGGCCGGCGCCGCACCGGGCGGCGGCACCTCCGGAGCCGGCGCCCCTCCTGCCGCCGGCGCCGCACCGGGCGGCGGCCCGCCCCAGGGCGGCGGCTTCGCCGGCGGGCCCTTCGGCGGCGCCGCCGCCGGGCTCACCGAGGCGATCGCCTACGCCAAGGCCCACGGCGGCGGCACCATCGCCGTCTCCAGCCAGAGCACAGCGGCCTCGGCGGCGCTGCGGACCGGCGCCGACGTCGCGGCGCTCGGCGGCTTCTCCGGCCGCGAGAGCGAGGTCAGCGCCGCATGGCTCGCGCAGCGCGTCGCCGCCGGCGACGTCCGCTGGGTGCTGACCGACGGCAGCGGCGGCGTCATGCGCGACGACGGCCGCACCGGCAGCCGCAGCGTCATGGCGGCCGTCGAGGCCTCCTGCAGCCCGGTCCAGGGCGTGGACGGCCTCCACGACTGCCGGGACGCCGCTCGCGCCTTGGCCAGCACGGGTTAGGGCTCCCGAACCCGGCCGTCCGAGCGACGTTTAGTATTCGGAGGGACCGCTCGCCGCGAGCGTCGCATCGGAGGAACCTGTGACGACCGACACCCCATCCTCGTCCCGCACGGATCAGCTGTCCGCATCGCCGCCGATGTTCAAATGGCCGCTGCTGGACAAGCTCTCGCGCGTGCATCACGTCGTGCCGCTCCTGATCTTCATCCCGGCGATCGTCGTCTGCTTCGTGCTGGGTGTCACCGAGATGGGCGTCGTGGCGATCCTCGCCTGCCTGGCCGGCGGCTACGTGTTCTGGACGCTCTTCGAGTACTGGCTGCACCGGATCGTCTTCCACTTCGAGCCCGAGCACGGCATCGGCGCGCGGCTGCACTGGATCATCCACGGCGTCCACCACGACCATCCCAACGACCCCAAGCGGCTCGTCATGCCGCCGGCCGTCAGCGTGCCGCTCGCGCTGCTCATGTTCGGCCTCTTCGTGCTCGTGCTCGGCACGCCGGCCGCCTACATGTTCACGGCCAGCTTCCTGGCCAGCTACCTCGTCTACGACGAGCTGCACTACTACCTCCACCACGGCCGCCCGACGACCTGGATGGGACGCAAGTTCCGCGAGCTGCACATGCGCCACCACTTCCAGGACGACACGATCGGCTACGGCATCAGCGCCCCGTGGTGGGACAACGTCTTCGGCACCGCCTACAAGCGGCGCGCTCCCAAGCGCTCGTCGTCGCCCTCAGACTGACCGCGGGACGCGGCGCCGCGGAGCCCGGCCGGCCGGCTGGCTCGGCGGCTCAAGCTCGGGCGCCGGCGGGATCGGCCGGGTGACCGGCGCCCCTGCGCGCAGCTCGAGCTGCTCGCCGTGGTGGGCGATCGCCATCGGCGGGCCGGACAGCAGCTCGTAGCGCGTCTCCTCGTGGCGCACCTCGACGCGCAGCTGCTGGCCGCGCCGCCTGACGCAGAACGCCAGGCGCTCCAGCGCCCGGGGCAGCCGCGGCGCGAACGTCAGCTGATCGTCGAACTCGCGCACGCCCCCGAGGCCCGCCACGACCGCGGTCACCGCGCCGGCCAGCGACGCGATGTGCACCCCGTCGCCGACGTTGTGCTCGAGGTCGTGGATGTCCATGAACGCCGCTTCGCCGAGGTAGTCGTAGGCGAGCTCGGTGTGCCCCACCTCCGCGGCGACGACCGCCTGCGTGCACGCCGAGAGCGAGGAGTCGCGCACGGTCAGCGCCTCGTAGTGGTCGAACGCCCGGCGCTTCTCCTCGAGCGTGAAGTGGTCGCCGCACAGGTGCAGCGCGAGGACGAGGTCGGCCTGCTTGACGACCTGCTTGCGGTAGAGCTCGAAGTACGGGAAGTGCAGCAGCAGCGGATACTGGTCGGGCGTCGTGCCCTCGAAGTCCCACACGTCGTGGGCGAGGAAGTCCTGGTCCTGCGGATGGACGCCGAGCCGCTCGTCGAACGGCACGTACATCGTCTCCGCGGCAGTCCGCCACGCCGTGATCTCCTCCGGGACCACCCCGAGCTTCGCCGCGGCCGACCGGAACGTCAGCGCCGCGTCGGCCGCCGCCGCGAGGTTCCGTGCGGCCATGAGGTTCGTGTAGACGTTGTCGTCGACGAGCGCCGAGTACTCGTCCGGGCCGGTGACGCCGTGGATGTGGAAGCGCCCGTCGGCGCCGTGATGGCCGATGTGCGCCCACAGGCGGGCCGTCTCGACCAGCAGCTCGAGCCCCTCGCGGGCCAGCAGCTCCTCGTCGCCGGTCGCCGCCACGTAGCGCTGGACGGCGTACGCGACGTCGGCGTTCACGTGGAAGGCCGCCGTGCCCGCCGGCCAGTACCCCGAGCACTCCTCGCCGTGGATCGTCCGCCACGGCATCGTCGCGCCGCGCAGGCCGAGCTGCTTGGCGCGCGCTCGCGCGGTGTCCAGGATGCGATGACGCCAGCGCAGCGCGTCGCGGGCGGCGTGCGGCAGCGTGTGGATGATGACCGGCAGCACGAAGCCCTCGGTGTCCCAGAACGCGTGGCCGTCGTAGCCGGGCCCGGTCAGGCCCTTGGCGGCGATCGCGCGGGTCTCCGCGCGGGCCGACGCCTGCAGCAGGTGGAACTGGGCGAAGCGCAGGGCCTGCTGGAGCTCGGGATCGCCGTCGAGCTCGATGTCGGCGGCGTCCCAGTACTCGTCGAGGTACTCGCGCTGGCGCCGAGCGAGCTCGTCGAACCCCTGCGCCAGGGCCGACTCCAGGCTCGCGTCGACCTGGTCGCGCAGCCACTCCATCGACTGATGCGCGGACCAGTGGTAGGCGAGGAACTTGTAGAGGCGCAGCGGCTTGCCGGGCTGCAGCGCCACGGAGAGCGTGACGCGGCCGAGGTCGGGCTCGGACTGGGTCAGGGTCGAGATCTCGCCGGCCGCGTCGATCTGGTGCTCCATGCCGGCTGCGAACCCGATCCCGCTGCTCTTGGTGACGTGGCCGAGCACCACCCGCAGTCCGTGGTCGACGTGCAGGACGCTCTCCAGCACCGCGCCCAGCGCCTTGCCGGCGCGGGGGTCGGCGCCGACCGGCCGGTCGCGCTGGTTGGCGTGCAGGTTGGACTGCAGCGCGACGCGCATCGGATGCTCGAGCGCCTCGACCTCGTAGGTGATCGCCGCCACCGAGCGATCGACGAACGACACGAGCCGGCGGCTGCAGACGCGGACGGCGTGGCCGGCCGCCGACCGCCAGCGCGCCTCGCGGGTGAGCATGCCGGTTCGCAGGTCCAGGACGCGCTCGTGATGCTCGAGCTCGCCGCGATGGACGTCGAACGGCTCGTCCTCGACGAGCAACCGGATGAGCTTGCCGTCGGTGACGTTGACGACCGCCTGGCCGTCCTCGGCGAACCCGAACCCGGTCTCCCCGTACTCCAGCGGATACGACTCGTAGAGGCCGTTGAGGTAGGTGCCCGAGAGGACGCGCGGCTCGCCCTCGTCGAGGTTGCCGCGCAGCCCGAGATGGCCGTTGGCCAGCGCGAAGATCGACTCGGTCTGCGCCAGCAGCGCGGTGTCCAGCGACGTCTCGCGCACGGCCCACGGCTCGGGCGGGAACTGCGCGGTCGACGGGACGGTCACGCCGGCCGCCCGATCAGCTCGGCGAGGTCGGCGACGACGACGTCGGCCCCGTGCGCCCGCAGCGCATCGGCCTGGCCGACGCGGTCCACGCCCACGACGCACCCGAAGGCGCCGGCCCGGCCCGCCGCCACGCCGGCGAGCGCGTCCTCGAAGACGGCGGCATGCGCCGGGGCGACGCCGAGCTCGCGCGCCGCCTCCAGGAACGTGTCCGGCGCCGGCTTGCCGCGCAGGTGGCGCTCGACCAGCGTGTTGCCGTCGACCCGCGCCTCGAGCTGGTCGGCGATCCCGGCTGCCTCGATCACGTCGCGGCAGTTCGCACTGGAGGAGACGACCGCCGTCCGCAGCCCGGCGGCGCGCACCTCGTGCAGGAAGCGGACGGAGCCCTCGTAGGGCTCGACGCCCTGCTCGCGGATGAGCCGCAGCACGAGCGCGTTCTTCGCGTCGCCGATGCGATGGACCTCGTCCTCGCTCAGCTCGTAGCCGCGCGCGGCCATGAAGCCGCGCACGCCGTCGTAGCGCGGCAGCCCGTCGACGTAGGCGTCGTAGTCGTCGTGCGCGTCGAACGGGCGGAACCCGTCCCCTTCGCGCCGGCGCAGCTCGGCGTCGAAGGTCTCCTTCCACGCCCGCGCGTGGACCTTGGCGGTCTGCGTGAGCACGCCGTCGAGATCGAACAGGCATGCGGCGATGCCGTCGGGCAGCCGGAGCACGCGCGCGATGCTAGACGACGCCGTGGCCGGCTGGCCACCGCCGACGGTATGGTTGCCCAGTTCCTCTCGATGTCCTCCGCCGAGCACCCCACTCCTTCTGATCGTCTCGGCGAGCGTGCGCCGGTCGAGATCTTCCGTCCGCTCGTGATCCGCAAGGCGGTCGACGAGGTCGTCTCGGTGCTCGTGGACGCGATCCACGGCGGTCTCGTCGAGCCGGGCGACCGCTTCCCCCGCGAGGTCGATCTCGCGGCCCGGCTGGACGTGAGCCGCAACACCGTCAACCAGGCGATGGCTCGCCTGGAGATGGCGGGCGTGGTCAGCGTGCGCCGCGGATCGCACGGCGGCGCCGTGGTCGTGAGCCACTCGGTGCCGCCCGAGCTGCTCATCGACACGCCGAACGGCGACGAGACCGAGGTCACGCAGTGGCTGCAGGCGCGCCGTCCGATCGAGACCCAGGCGACGCTGCTGGCCGCCCGCCGGATCACCGACGCACAGCTGGCCGAGCTGCGCCGGCTGGTGGAGAAGCTGCCGTCGCTCGTCGACGACGACCGCCAGTTCATGTCGGTCGACCTGCGCTTCCACGCCGAGATCGGCCGGATCTCCGGCAACGTCCTGCTGGCCGGCTACCTCGACGACCTCATGCGCCGCTTCCTCGTCCTGCGCACGCAGTACCCGGTGGGCCGCTCGGGGTTCAAGGAGGGCATCGAGAACCAGTGGGCCTCGCTGGAGGCGCTGGAGAGCCGCGACGAGCAGCGCATCCTCGACGCCACCGACGATCACATCGGCGCCGCCGAGGAGCACTTCCTCGGCTCGCGGCTCCCGCGCTGGGAGCCGCACGAGCGCGTGGCGAGCTAGGCCTCGCAGGCCGCCACGAACTCCTCGTCGAGCTCGACGCCCAGCCCCGGCCCGTCCGGGACGTGCGCGAAGCCGCCCTCGACCCGGATCGGCGTGGCGACGATGTCGCGCTCGACGTACAGCGGGCCGGGGAGGTCCGACGGGACCGGGCAGGCGCGGATCGGGGCGTGGGCCGCGCCGAGGTGCAGCAGGTGCGCGGTCGCGACGCCCAGCTCGAACGTGCTGCCGAACAGGCACGGCAGGCCGTGCGCGCCGGCGATCGCCAGCATCTCGCCGGTCTGGACGATCCCGCCGTGCATCGACGGCGTCAGCGACCACAGGTGCGCGGCGCGCAGCGCGGCGATCCGCGGCGCCTGGGCGACCGGCCCCAGCCCCTCGTGGATCATCACCGGGATCTCGCTGCGGCGCGCGACCTCGGCCATCGCCTCGGGCACGTCGCGGGCCACCGGCTGCTCGAGGAACGCGATCCCCAGCTCGCGCAGCGGGGCCAGCGCCCGGATCGCCGTCGCGAGCGTCCAGCCGGCGTTGGCGTCCACGCCGATCGCCTCGCCGTCGCGCAGCGCGCCCACCGCGGCCTCGACGCGCTCCAGGTCGCGAGCCAGCTCCTGGCCGACCTTCAGCTTGAAGGACGCGAAGCCCAGCTCGCGGCCGCGAGCGACCTCGTCGCGCACGTGGCCCGGGTCGCCCCAGCCGATGCCGTACTTGACCGGCACCGGCTCGGGTCCGCTGCCGCCCAGCAGCGCGTACAGCGGCAGCCCGGCGCGCTTGCCCAGCAGATCCCAGAGCGCCATCTGGATCGCGGCCTTCGCGTACGGGTTGCCGTGCATCGCGCGATCCATGCGGGCGATCGCGTCGCGGACCCCGATGTCGGCGCCGATCAGCGCCGGCGCCAGGTGGGTCTCGATCGCCCAGCGCACCGAGGCCGCGTCCTCCCCGGTCCACCAGATCTCGGTCGGCGCCTCGCCGAGGCCCACCAGCCCCTCCGCGGCCACCTGCACCAGCGCGTAGTGTGCGTCGGGCGTGGTCCCGTAGGCGTGGGTGACGCGGTTGTGCTCGTGGCGCGGGACGCGTACGACGCGGACGTCGATCCGCTCGATCGTCGGCAGAACCCCGCTCACACCGGCACCCCCAACGCGGCTCGGCAATGGGCGACGAGCCCCTCGACCGCCATCTCCAGCACCGCCTCGCCGACGTCCGCGCGGCCCGCGGCGGCGTCGCCGATCACGCCGCCGGCGCTGTCGGTGGCCGCCCGCGGCGCGCGATGGAAGACGACCGACCAGCCGCCCGGAGCGCCCGGGTCCAGCGCGGCGCCGTCGGGGATCCGCTGCTCGCGCACGAGCCGACCGATGTGCAGACCGATGGACGTCTCCATCTCCCCCGCGTGGCCGAAGCCTTCCTCGATCGCGTACGCCATCCGGAGGCGGTCGCGATCGACGATGTCCCAGTAGGAGACGAACTCGACGAGCATGCCGCAGTCGCCCAGCTCGGTCACCGCGGTCAGCGCGACGCCCGCATTGCCGGAGTGGCCGTTGACGATCACGAGGTGGCGCAGGCCCGCCGCCGCGGCCGATCGGCACACGTCGACGATCGTGCGCTGCATCGTGGCCTGGGCCAGCGACAGCGTCCCGCCCAGCTGGACCCAGTAGTCCGAGCAGCCGAACGGCAGCGTCGGCAGCACGATCGCCCGGTCGCCGAGCTGCGCGGCGGCGCGACGCACCACGGTCTCCGCCGCGATGAAGTCGAACCCGGTCACGAGGTGCGGCCCGTGCTGCTCGGTCGCGCCGATCGCCCACAGGCCGACGGCCGGCCCATCCGCCCGGGACCCCACCTCCGCAGCGGTCAGCGAGGCCCAGTCGACGGCGGCCCGCTCGGCGCCATCGGTGGCTGATGTCATCTCATGCTCCTTCATGCGTCGAGGTCCTCGGCGATGACCCGGCCGGCCTGGGAGCCGACGCGGTACCAGTCCGACTCGGCCCAGAACTCGTCGCCCGGCGCCGCCATCACGAGCCAGTAGATGTCCTCGTCGGAGTCGTTGGCGTTGGCGTGCGCCACGCCCGGCGCCGCGCGGAAGCCGTCGAACGCCCGAGCCCGGTGGACCTCGTCGCCGAGCTGCAGCGTGCCCTCGCCGTTGAGGAGCACGTAGATCTCCTCGGCGTCGTCGTGGGCGTGCAGCGGTGCGGCGGCGCCCGGCGGCTGGCGCGAGACGATGAAGACGACCCGCTCGACGCCCAGCGGCGCGCTGTAGATCCGGTAGCGGTAGCCCGGGTAGGTCTTCAGCCCGTCCCAGCTCACCGCGCCGTAGGGCTCGGTCGCAGCCGGCCAGGCGCAGACCCGTGGCCCGTCCGGCGGCGCGACGAACGGAGCGGCGCCCGGCTTCGTGGGCCCGGGCGCGTCGGCCGCGGGCGGCTCGAGCGCGCGCGACGCCTGCGACCGCGGCTCGTACCACGCCGACTCGGCCGTGAACTCGTCCAGCGGCGCGGCCAGCACGAGCCAGTAGATCTCCTCGTCGGACGGGTTGCGGTTCGCGTGCGGCAGCCCGGGCGGCGCGCGGAAGGCGTCGAACGGCCGCGCCTCGAGGACCTCGTCGCCGAGCTGGATCGCGCCGCGGCCGCGCAGCAGGACGTAGATCTCCTCGGCCTCGTCGTGGTGGTGCAGCACGGCCTGCGTCCCCGGCGGCTGGCGCGAGACGATGAAGCCGAAGCGCTCCACGCCCAGCGGCGCGCTGTAGATCCGGTAGCGCGATCCGGGGTAGTCGCGCAGCCCGTCCCAGCTGACGGGCGGCGGGTGCTCCTGCGTGGCCATCGTGGCTCCTTGGTCGGGGGTCGTCATGTGCCGCACCAGGAGGCGGCCAGCACGGCGTAGGTCCGCGTCGCGGCGAGCACCTCGGCCTCGTCGACGTGCTCGTCGACGGCGTGGGCGATGCGGACGTCGCCCGGCCCGTAGCCGACGGCCGGGATCCCGGCGTGCGTGAGCCACGTCAGGTCCTGGACGGCGACGTGCCCGTGCACGCGGCCGGGCTCGCCGGTGGCGACGGCGTGCGCCGCGCTCGCCGCCGCCACGAGCGGATGGTCGACCGCGATCGTGCTGGCCGGCCAGTGGTGCAGCCAGCGCACGACCGGCGGGTGCTCGCGTAGCCACGGATCGAGCTGGGCGGCGCCGGCGACCTGCGCCTCGACCTCGGCCCGTACCGCGTCCGGGTCGTCGTCGGGCGAGTACCAGACCTCGTACTCGATCCGCGCCTCGTCGGGGAGGAAGAACGGCACGAGGCCCGACTTCGGCCCGCCGACCATCACGCACGGCGCGATCGAGAAGTGGCCGGGGCGGAAGAGCGGGTGGGCCTTCGAGAAGCCCCACGCCTCCTCCAGGCGGCGCAGCGCCTCGTAGATCAGCCAGGCCTTGTCGATCGCGCCGACGCCGACCTGCGGCCCGAATCCTCCGGGCGTGATCGTCTCGCCGCGCATCGACGGGTGGGTCGCCTTGCCCGCGACGTGCACCGCCATCGACATCACGCCGCTGGTCGCCGGCACGACGCCCAGCCGCCCAGGCGGCCCGGACGGCTCGGAGACCACGGCGCCGTCGGCGCGGTAGCCGCGCTGGACGCAGGCGGTCGTCCCGAGCTCGTGCTCCATCATCTCCTCGCCAACGACCGCCTCGAGGATGAGGTCCCCGCGCAGCGCGATCCCCGCCTCGCGCAGCGCGAGCGCGGCGAACGCCTGGGCGACGACGCCGGCCTTCATGTCGCAGGCGCCGCGGCCCCAGACGCGGCCGTCGCGGCGCGCGCCGCTCCACGGGTCCCCGCCGTGCCACTCCCCGGCCGGCCCGGGCGGGACGACGTCGACGTGGCCGTTGAAGATCAGCGAGCGGCCGCCGCCGCGGCCGGCCACGACGCCGACCGCGTTCTCGCGGCCGGCGACCTCGCCGAAGACGTCGAGCCGCGCGCCGGCGCGGGCGTAGACCTCGCCGACGAGCCGCGCCACGCGCCCCTCCGCGCCGAGCAGCGCGTCGTGGTCCTGGCCGGGGTAGGTCGGCGTGATGCTCGGGATGCGGATCGCCGCGCCGAGCGTGTCGAGCAGCTCGTCGCCGAGCGCGTCGACCGCGGCGGCGATCCGGTCGGCGAGGGCGGGGTCGATCGTCATGCCGCCTCCGCGGGGACGTCGCGGCCCACGATGTCCTCGAACGTCTCGCGGCGCCGGGCCACCCGTACCTCGCCGTGGTCGAGCAGCACGACCTCGGGGCGCGGGAAGGCGTTGAACTGGGTGGATTCGGTCTCGCAGTAGGCGCCCTGGTCGAGCACCGCCAGCAGCTCGCCGCGGGCGACGGCGGGGAGCGCGATCCCATCGGCGACCGTGTCGTACACGCAGGTCTGGCCGACGATCTCGACCGGGCCGCCGTCGGGCGGCGCCAGCGGCCGGCTCGCGACGACGACCGGGTGGCCGAGCGCCATCGTCCCGCGGGCGACGAACATCATCGAGGAGCTGTCGACGACGACGTAGCGCAGGGTCGCGCCGCCGCGCGGCACCTCCTTGACCTCCTGCACGGTGGTCAGCAGCACGACGGCGTCGGCGACTTGGAAGCCGCCGGTCTCGAACTGCACGAGCGGCGGCTCGTCGGCGTCCAGCGTGGCTTCGAGCGTGTCGAAGATCGCGGCCGCGTAGGCCTCGAGCGTCGGCAGCGGCTCGGTCCGCTGGCGCTCGCCGCGCCCGATCCACGACAGCTCGACGGTCCCGCCGCTGCGAAAGCCGCCGCCGAGATCGAGGCGCTGCACGGCCACGCCGATCCGCTCGCGCACGAGGTTCGCGAACGCCGCCACTTCGCGCGTGCACGCCTCGTGGTGCATGACCTCGCGCTCGATCGTGTAGTCGCCGAGATAGCCCGAGAAGCCGACGTGGTGCGAGAGGCCCACGAGCTGGAGGTGCGGTGAGCGCGCGATGGCCTCCGCCGCCGCCAGCGCCTCGCCGGTCGCGACGTAGCAGCCGAACTTGCCGTCGCCGACGTTCATGTTGTGCTCGTAGCTGGGGTCGCGCTCGAGCAGCTCGGCGTAGGTCAGGTGCAGGCGCACCGCGCACGGGACCGCCACGTCCAGCTCGGCGGCGATGGCCTCCAGGCGACGGACCTCGTCGAGCGAGTCGACGTTGACCTGGCGGGCGCCGAGCCGGGCCGCTTCGCGCAGCGCGGCGTCGCTCTTGCCGTTGCCGTTGAGGATGATGTCGCCGGCCGGCACGCCGGCCGCCAGCGCGAGGCGGAACTCGTGCTCGGCGCTGGCGTCGATGCGCACGCCCTGGCCGTGCAGCGCGCGGATGACGGCGAGGACGTTGTTGGCCTTGATCGAGTAGGCGATCTCGCAGCGCGGGTAGCGGGCGGTGAAGGCGTCGGTGATCCGTGCGACGTTGGCCTTGAGGCGTGCGCGCGACACCGCCCACAGCGGCGTGCCGCGCTCGGCCGCCAGCGCGGTGAGGTCGACGCCGTCCAGCGCGAGCGCGCCACCAGACGTGACGCCGAGCTGCGGCGGCAGGGAGAACGTGCTCATGCGGCGACCTCCAGCGGGTGGTGGCAGGCGACGACCCGTTCGCCCACCGCCACCCGCGGTGGATCGGTGGTCACGCAGTGCGACTGCATCCGCGGGCAGCGATGGGCGAACGGGCAGGCCGGCGCTTCGCCGACCTCGTTGGTCGCGACGTCGATCTCGTCGGGCCCGCCGGGGATCGAGTCGACCAGCAGGCGGGTGTACGGGTGGGCCGGGGCGTCGAAGATCGCCGCCGTCGGCCCGCGCTCCACCACCGTCCCGCGGTACATGACGAGCGTCTGCTCGGTCAGGTAGCGGATGACCGACAGGTCGTGGGAGACGAGCACGAGCGCCAGCCCGCGGCGCTCGCGCAGGCCGACGAGCAGGTTGAGGATCTGCGCCTGGACCGAGACGTCCAGCGACGAGGTGGGCTCGTCGGCGACGATGACCGATGGCTGGCAGGCGAGCGCCCGGGCGATGCCGATGCGCTGGCACTGGCCGCCGCTGAGCTCGCCCGGGCGGCGGTCGCAGGCGTCGCCGGCGATCCCGACCTCGGCGAGCCCCTCGCCGGCGCGCGCCAGCGCCGCCCGGCGCGAGAGGCCGTCCCAGACTTGGTGGACCTCGGCGACCGCCTGCCGCGCGGTCTGGCGCGGGTTCAGCGACGCGTAGGGGTCCTGGAAGACGAGCTGGACGCTGCGGCGCAGCGGGTCGCCGCGACCGACGTCGGCGTACGCCCGGCCGCCGACGAGGACCGACCCGGCGGTCGGCGGGAGAGCACCCACGAGCAGCCGCGCCAGCGATGTCTTGCCGCAGCCGCTCTCGCCCACGATCCCGATCGCCACGCCGGGCTCGACCCGCAGGTCGACGTCGCGCACGACGAGCGGCCCGGAGCGCGAGTAGGCGAGCCGCACCTCGCTGGCCTCGATCAGCGCCTCGCTCACCGCCCTGCCTCCCATCCGCGAGCGCGTTCGCCGCCCGCCCTCGCCCCGATCCGCTTCACCGCAGCTCCTCCTCCGCTCGGACGCACGCCGCCCCGTGCCCGGCGCCGATCTCGCGCACCGCCGGCACGCCCTCCCCGCAGCGCGGCTGGGCGAACGCGCAGCGCGGTGCGAAGCGGCAGCCGGCGGGCCGGTCGCCGAGCGCCGGCGGCGCGCCCGCGATCGCCAGCAGCCGCTCGCCCGGCATCGCCGCGCGCGGCCGCGCCGCCAGCAGCGCGCGGGTGTACGGATGCGCGGGCGCCGACAGCACCGCCTCGGTCGGCCCGTGCTCGACCGACATCCCCGCGTACATGATCACCACGTCGTCGCAGACCGCCCGCACGACATCGAGGTCGTGGGAGACCAGCACGAGGCTCATGCCGCGTTCGCGCGTCAGCGACTCCAGCAGCGCGAGCACGCTGCGCTGCACGGTCACGTCCAGCGCGGTCGTCGGCTCGTCGGCCACGACCAGCTCGGGCTCGCCGACCAGCGCGAGCGCGATGACCACGCGCTGGCGCATCCCGCCCGACAGCTCGTGCGGATACAGCCCGAGCACACGCGGCGCGTCGGCGATCTCCACCAGCTCCAGCAGCGCCCGGGCCTGCACGGCCGGGTCGCCGGCGGTCCGCTCGGGACCGATCGCCTTGATCGTCTCCACCAGCTGCTTGCCGACCGTCATGAGCGGGTCGAGCCCCGACATCGAGCTCTGCGGCACCAGCCCGATCCGCCGCCCCCGGATCGGCCGCCAGGCGCGCTCGTCGGCCCGCGCGAGGTCGAGCTCCCCGAAGCGCACGCTGCCACGCACGACGTTCGCGTCGATCCGCCCCAGCAGCCCGGTCAGCGCCCGGGTCGTCAGCGTCTTGCCCGAGCCGGTCTCGCCGACCACGCCGAGCCGCCGCCCCCGGCCCACGCCGAAGGTCACGCCGGTCAGCGCCTCGTAGCCGTTGAGCTCGACGGTGAGGTCCTCGACCGCCAGCACCGTCTCCACCGTGGCCGCGCTCATCGCGAGCTCCGATCGACGACCGCGTCGGCGATCAGCGCGAACCCGAAGCCGGTCACCGCGAGCACCACGCCGGGCAGCACGCTGAGCCACCACGCCGTCGGCAGCAGGTTGCGTCCCTCGAAGATGAGGCTCCCCCACTCCGGCGTCGGCGGCTGCACCCCGGCGCCGAGGAAGGCCAGCGACGCGGTCACCGACACGATCAGGATCGCCTCACTGGCCGCGTAGGTCGCGGTCGTCGAGAAGACCGGCGGCAGCAGGTGCCGGCGCACGATCCGCCAGCGCGAGTAGCCGAGCAGCCGGGTGGCCAGCACGTACTCGCGCGACCGCAGCGTCAACGTCTGCCCGCGGGCGAGTCGCGCGTAGATCGCCCATGCGGTCGCGTAGATCGCCACGAGCAGGGCCGGGACGCCCGCCGGCAGGAACAGCACCTCCCGCTGCGACCCGACGACCACGACGAGCGCGAGCACGAGCACCACGAACGGGATCGCGATGATGCCGTCGACGATCCGCATCACGACGACGTCGATCGACCGGTGGCGCGACGAGCCGACCGCGACGCCGACGAGCGTCCCGATCGCCAGCGGCACGATGACACCCGCGGCGGCGATCCCGAGGTTCAGCCGTCCCGCCGCGAACGTCCGGGTGAAGAGGTCACGGCCGAACTCGTCGGTGCCGAAGGGATGCGACCAGCTCGGGGCCTGCAGCGGCGTCGCGACGAAGCCCTCGGTCGAGTACGGGCTGAGGATCGGCACGAGGATCGACGCCAGCGCGACGGCGGCGACGATCGCGATGCCGGCGCGCAACTCGCGCCGGCGCCCGCGCTCGGTGCGCGAGAGGCCCAGGCGGATCGGACGGCGGCCGCGGCGGCGGCCGCGCGGCCGGCCTGGCGGGCCGACGGGGTCGGCCGCGGTCTGGAGATCGGCGGCCATCAGTGCGACGTCCGGGTCCGCGGGTCCACGACGGTGTAGAGCGCGTCGGCGAGCAGGTTGCAGGCCACGACCGCCAGGCCGCCGACCAGTGCGACCCCCTGCACGACCGGGAAGTCGCGCTGCGCGACGGCGTGCACGAGCTCCAGGCCGATCCCGGGGATCCCGAAGACCGACTCGACGATCACCGCGCCGCCCAGCAGCGAGCCGACGTTGTAGCCGATGAGCGTGATGACCGGGAGGAGGCTGTTGGGCAGGATGTGCCGGACGACCACCCGGCGCGACGAGAGCCCCCGCGCGCCGGCCGCCTCGATGAACTGCTGACGCATCGTCTCCCGTGCCGTCTGGCGCACCGCCCGGGCGAAGATCGGCGCCAGGTAGAGCGACAGCGCCAGGCTCGGCAGCCACAGGTACTCGAAGTTCGCCGGCCAGCTGCCGGCCCACCCGCCGGCGGGCGCGATCCCGGCCCGCACGGCGAGGAAGAAGATCAGCAGCAGCGAGGTGTAGAAGGCGGGCGTGGCGAGCATCACCGTCGCCCCCGCCCGGATCCCCAGGTCCACCCCGCGCCGCTTGGAGAGCCCGGCCACCAGGCCGAGCGGGATGCCGATCACCAGCGACATCAGCAAGGTGCAGGCGACGATCGACGCCGTGACCGGGAAGCCCGCCGCGATCAGGTCGGCGACCGCGGGCTGCTGGCCCAGGAGCGAGTGACCGAAGTCGCCCTGGGCCAGCGACCCGAGATAGGTCGCGAACTGGTCGGTGATCGGGTCGTCGAGGTGCAGGCTCGCGCGCAACGCCGCGATCGACTGCGGCGTGGCGTTCAGGCCGAGGATGTTCAACGCCGGATCGCCGGGGACCGCGTGGACGAGCAGGAAGGTGATCACGACGACCACCAGCCCGACCGCCGCGGCCTGCGCCAGCTTGCCGAGCAGGTTGAGCGCGAGCCCGCCCACCGTCAGCCCTGCTGGGTCATCGGGATGCGCAGCGAGAAGTTCGACAGGAACTTCATCTGGTCGTCGGGCACCCGCGTCACCGCGAAGAACCCTCCGTTGGAGAGCATGATGTACGGCCGGTCCTTCTCGAACAGGGCGCCGATCTCCTGCAGGACGGGCAGTTGCTCGTCGGCGGGCAGGGTCGCCGCCTTGTCGATGAGCGCGTCCATCTCGGCCGACTGGTAGCCGCTGAAGTTCGCCTCGACGCCGCCGTCGGACTTCAGCGCCGGGTTGAGGATCGCGCTCGCGGTGTCGACCTGGGCGGCCGAGGTGCCGATCCGGCTCTGGAAGTCACCGGAGAAGTAGCGCTTCGTGGCGACGGCCGGATCCACCTGGTCGACCGCGACGTCGATCCCGATGTTCTTCAGGTTCTCGCGGAAGATCACGCTCGCCTGCGGGCCCCAGTCCTTGTAGAGCGTCGAGAACGTGATCGTCAGCTTGCAGCCGTGCTCGCACTTGGTGCCCTTGAGGTACTGCTTGGCCTTCTCATAATCGGGCTGGGTCGGCAGGCTCGGGTCGTACGCCGCCGTCCCCGCCGGCCAGAAGCCGGACTGCGGCTTGACGAGGCCCGCGAACGCGATCTTGTTCAGCTGCTCGCGGTCGATCGCCACGTTGATCGCCTGGCGGATGTTGACGTCCTTCATGAGCGGGTCGTCGTCGCGCGTCGTCAGCGCCGCGAACCCGTAGAAGTACGGCACGAGCTCCGAGCGCACCGGGTCCTTGACCTGCTTGAGCACGTTGGCCGGGATGTCGGTCGCCGCCTGCAGCTGGCCGGACTGGACCTGGGCCAGGCGGGTGGCCGGGTCGTCGACGGTCTCGAAGGTGAGCGTCTCGATCGCCGGCACGCCGACCGACGAGGAGTCGTTGGCGGTCAGCGTGAGCGTCGGCCCGCCGCCCCAGGACGCCAGCTTGTAGGGGCCGCCGGAGTACGGCGCGTCGAAGAACGCCTTGCCCTTGGCCAGGCCGGCCTTCGGCCAGATCGTCAGGTACTGGGCGGACAGCAGCGTCGGGAGCGCCGGCGTCTTGGACTTCAGGTGGATGACCACGGTCTGCGGGTCGGGCGCAGCGACGGACTTGATCGTCGCGACCGTGCCGGCCCCAACGCTCGCCTTGTCGCGCAACACGCGGTCGATGCTGGCCTTGACGTCGGCCGAGGTGACCTCGCTGCCGTCGGAGAAGGTGAACCCGGGCTTGAGCTTGGCCGTCCAGCTCAGCTGGTCGGCCGCCGGCTCCAGCGACTGCGCCAGCGAGAGCTGCGGCGTGTCGCTGGTATCGCCCTCGGTGAGGTGGAGGCCGATGAGGTCGATCGCGGCCAGCTCGGTCGGGTAGGTCGCCTTGTTGGGGTCCAGCGACTGCGTCTGCGAGGAGAAGCCGATCTTCACCTCGGCGGGCGCCGCGGGCGCGGCGGTGGTGTCGGCGCCGGCGCTCGTGGCCGCGCCGGCGCCCGGGGCGGTCGTGGACTTGCCTCCGCCGCAGGCGGCCGCGGTGGTCGTCACCAGGCCGATGGCGATCACGGCCGCGGACCTTCTCCACGCGCGCAGCGCGTGCCCCTCGCCCTTCCCCATGACTCCTCCTTGATTGAGTTAAAGACTCAATAGATGAGTCTAAGGACATTTAACGCCCGGCGTCAAGTCGCTCCCGCGCGTACGATCGACACGGCCCATGGACATCCGGCTGAAGCGCGCCTACGACGGCCCCGCCGCCACCGACGGCTACCGCGTCCTGGTCGACCGCCTCTGGCCGCGCGGGGTGGCCCGCGACGACGCCCGCCTGGACGCATGGATGAAGGAGCTGGCGCCGAGCACGGAGCTGCGGCGCTGGTTCGCCCACGACCCGAGCCGGTTCGCGGAGTTCCGCCGCCGCTACGTCGACGAGCTGCGCGGCCAGCGCCCGGCGCTCGCCGAGCTGCGGCGCCGGGCACGGGCGGGCACGCTCACGCTGGTCTACGCCGCCCGCGACGCCGAGCACAACGACGCGGTCGTCCTCGCGGAGGTGCTGCGCCGCGGACTGCCGCGACGGTGACGGCGAGCGCCTCGCGGTCAGGCGCCGGCCAGTGCCCGGACGCGGGCGAACAGGATGTTGTTCTCCTCGTGCACGTGCTGGTGCAGGTCGAGCTCGAGCTCATGCAGCGCGGCCAGCAGCGCGCGATGGGTGCTGCACAGGGCCCGCCCCACGTCGTAGCCGCCGGCCAGCTCGCGCATCGCGACCAACCCCTCGCCTACGCCCGCGTGCTCACGCTCGTGCTGAGCCAGCAGCGCCTCGTCGACGTCGGGCCCGTCCGGCAGCTCCGCAGCCCGGCACGCGGGAAACAGGGTCGACTCCTCGATCTCCATGTGCTGCTCGAGTGCCGCGCGCATCCCGGTGAAGATCCGTTGGAGGTCGCGCAGCTCCGGTCGCTGTCCACCGTGCACGCGCACGACCGTCGCCAGCCGCTTCTCGATCATCGGCAGCTCGCGGCGCAGCACGTCGTGGTGTGCCTGGACGATGTGATCGCACAGATCGACGATCGACGCGCCGGCCACGTCGTGGGGCTCGGGGCCGCGGGGCGCGCCGTCGAGCGCCTCGATCAGCGCGGCCACGGTGGCGGCATCCAGGCCGCGTTGCGCGCACGCCTCGGCCAGCGTCCGGTCGCCCCCGCAGCAGTAGTCGATCCGCAGCCGCTCCAACAGCGCCGCGCGCCGCGGCACCGCCACGACGAGCTCGGCCAGGCGGGTGGACGGATCGATGGCGGTCATGGCGTCTTCCTTCGACGGGTGCAGTCAGTCAGGCCAGTTTTTCACATCGCCCGTAGGAGAAATGGGCCGCGGTGCGAGCCTCAGCCGTCCAGCGCCGCGTTCACCAGCGCGTCCGCCCGCGCGTTCTGCGCCCGCGGAACGGACCGGATCGACCACCGCTCGAAGCCGTCCAGCTCCGCGAGCGCCTGCGCGTGGAGGCCCTGCAGGGTCGCGTCCTTGACCCGGTAGACGCCGTTGACCTGGCGCTCCACGAGCTGGGAGTCGTTGCGCACCTCGACCTCGCGCGCGCCGAGCTCGTGCGCGCGGCGCAGCCCGAGCAGCAGCCCGCGGTACTCGGCGACGTTGTTCGTCGTCACGCCGAGCAGCGCGCTGACCTCGTCGACCATGACGCCGTCCGGCGTGGCCAGCGTGGCGGCGGCCGCCGCCGGACCGGGATTGCCGCGCGCGCCGCCGTCGACATGGACGATCAGGCGCTGCGGGGCGGCGACCACTACGACGGGTCGATGCGCGGGAAGTCGCCCGCGGCGCGGGCGCGGCGCCGGTCGCGGACCTCGCGCCGGCCGGCGGCCGTCGCGTCCGGGTCGGTCGGCCGCGGCTCCGTGCGGCGATCGCCGCCCTCGCGGCGCTCGCCACGCCGACGGTCGATGATCACCGTCACGTTGGGATCGTCCGCGTAGTAGGCGGACAACTTCGGGTAGAGCTCGTCGGCAAGCGGCTCCGGCACGACGCAGTAGATCATTCGCCGGGCACCCTACCCGGTGACGAGGTGGATCTCACCTCGCTCGTCAGCGGCCGCGTTGGGCTGCTGATCGGCCGCGTCGAGCTGGCTGATCTCGTCGCCTTGCTCGCACACCCGCACGCCCGCCGCCTCGTCGGCGAGGTCCACCTCGTAGCGGTACCAGCACAGCTCCCAGCCGGCGGTGATCGAGACGATCGACCCCTCCGTCGCCGACGGGCGCACCACGACGAACGGCGCGCCGAGCGAGCGCGCCACGCCGGAGATCGTGCGCGGGTGCGCCGACGCGTTGAACACCTCCACGGCGCGAGCGCGCTTCATGTCGGCGTTCGTGGGCACCGCGCGCACCTGACGGTGCTCGCGCGGGCGCTCCAGCTCCGGCTCCGGACGCGGCGGCGGCGCGGGCGCGGGCGCGACGTCCGCGACGTACGTCGGGTCGCGCTCGTCGCCGTAGGGCAGCACCGGCGCCTCCAGCGGCTCGTCGGCGGCGGCCCGTCCGCCGTGGCGGCGGATGCCGTTGGCGGCCGAGGCCGAGCCGGAGGCGCCGTTCTCGGCGCGCCGCCGGCCGAGGCGGCCGAACAGCGAGCCGCGCTCGCGGCGCCCGCGCTGGCGAACCGGCATGTCGTCGACGAGCCCCTCGCGGATCCAGCCCTCCAGCGCCGCCCGCTGCGTGCACAGCTCGCAGACGATCCGGCGCTGGCCGCCGTGCAGGAAGACGTCAGACGTCTCGCCCCGCAGCAGGGTCCTCCCGCAGACATCGCAGGAGATCATGGCCTGGTTGGTGGCGATCTGCTTGGGCGTCACAACGATGGCGCAGACTACAACGCCATCGCCTCCCGCTCGGTCTCGGCGACCACCTTCTGAGCCAGATGCGCCGGAACCTCCTCGTAGCGCAGGAACTCCATCGCGTAGTCGCCCTGGCCGCCGGTCAGCGAGCGCAGATCCGGGGCGTAGCTGAGCATCTCGGCCATCGGGACCTCGGCCTTGATCTCGGTCATCCCCGCCGCCGGCTCCATCCCCTGCGGGCGCCCGCGCCGCGAGTTCAGGTCGCCGATCACGTCGCCGACCGAGTCCTCGGGCACCGAGATCGCCACGAGCATGATCGGCTCCAGCAGCACTCCGTCGGCCTGCGCCATCGCTTCCTTCATCGCGATCGATCCCGCCAACTTGAACGCCATCTCCGACGAGTCGACCGAGTGGTAGGTCCCGTCGACGAGCCGCACGCGCACACCCTTCACCGGGAACCCCGCGACCGGACCGTGGCGCATCGCCTCGAGCACGCCCTTCTCGACCGCCGGGATGAACGAGTTGGGGATCACGCCGCCCTTGATCTGGTCGACGAACTCGAAGCCGGTGGGGTGGGTGGGATCGGTGATCGGCTCGATCTCGAGGTGGCAGTCGCCGAACTGGCCGCGCCCGCCCGACTGCTTCTTGTGGCGCCCGTGCGCCTTGGCCGGCCGCCGCAGGGTCTCCTGGTAGGGCACGCGCGGCGGCTTCAGCGTCACCTCCGCGCCGAAGCGGTCGCGCAGCCGGTCGACGATCACCTCGACGTGGATCTGCGACAGCCCGGCCACGATCTGCTCGCCGGTCTGCTCGTCGCGATGCAGGTCGATCGTCGGGTCCTCCTCCTGCAGGCGGCGCAGCGCGGTGAAGACCTTCTCCTCGTCGCCCTTGGACTTCGGCTCCATCGCGAAGGCCATCACCGGAGCCGGCAGCGGGATCGACGGCATCGAGATCGGCTCGTCGCGCGAGGCCAGCCAGTCGCCGGCGCGGGTCTCCTTGAGCTTGGCCACCGCGCCGATGTCGCCGGGCCCGAACTCCTCGACGTGCTCGTTCTCCTTGCCGTGGACCGTCAGCAGCTGGCCGACGCGCTCCTTGGCGTGGGTGCGGGTGTTGAGCACCTGCGTGTCCTTGGAGAGCACGCCCGAGTAGACCCGAAAGAGATTGATCCGCCCGGCGAACGGGTCGGCGCGGGTCTTGAAGACGTACGCGAAGAGCTCGGCGTCCTCGGACGGCTCGAGCGTCATGCCCTCGACGTCCAGGCCGCCGTGCTTCACCGGGCTCGGGAGGTCCTCGACGATCGCGTCCAGCAGGCGGTTGGTGGCGAGGTTGGCGGTCGCCACGCCGCACGTGACCGGGAAGATCGCGCCGTGGTTGGTGCCGTCCTTCAACGCCGCCACGATCTCGTCGTGGGCGATCTCCTCGCCCTCCAGGTAGCGCTCCATGAGCGGCTCGGAGACCTCGGCGACCTCGTCCATGAGCTTCTCGCGGTACTCCTCGGCCTGCGCGCGCAGCTCGTCGGGGATCTCGATCTCGCGACAGTTGTCGCGGGAGGCGTCGACGTACTCGTAGGCGCGCATGTCGATGAGGTCGACGACGCCGCGGACCGAGTGCTCCAGGCCGATCGGGATCTCGGTGGCGACGACGTGCGGTCCGAACGCGGACTTCAGTGCGTCCAGGGTGCGGAAGAAGTCGGCGCGCTCGCGATCGAGCATGTTCACGAACAGCAGGCGCGCGATGTCGAGCTCGGCCGCCCGGCGCCACAGACGCGTCGTCGAGACCTCGACGCCCATCACGCCGTTGACGACGAACACGGCCGACTCGCAGACGCGCAGCGCCCCGAGCGCGTCGGCGACGAACGACGGATCGCCCGGCGTGTCGAGCAGGTTGATCTTGCGGTCCTGCCACTCGAACGAGCTCAGCGACGCGCCGATCGACATCTTGCGCGCCTGCTCGTCGGGGTCCGAATCGGAGACCGTGGTGCCGTCGGCGACCGTGCCCAGCCGGTTGATCGCGCCTGCCTGGTACAGCAAGGCCTCATGCAGGGAGGTCTTGCCACTGCCCCGGTGGCCGACAAGGGCGACGTTGCGAATGCGGTCCGCACGCTTGTGCACGCCTACGCTCCTCTCCTCGCTGGAGCGACGGACCCTACTCCGCATGGACCTTCCCTGGAACCCCTCGATCGTTGCGCTCGACGCCGTGCAGGCCGCCTGCGTCGCGCTGCCGGCGGCGGGGCTCCCCCGTGCGCTGGAGCGGTTCGCCGGCCGCTGGTGGGCGCTCATCCCGCCTGCATCGATCGTCGCAGTCGTCTACGGGATCACCGCGCAGCCCGGGCTGGCCGACGCGCTCACCTGGCTGGCGCTGCTCGCCTGCCCGCCGCTGGCGGCGCTCGCGCTGGGCTGGGCGATGCACGGCGCGCGCTGGCCGTTCGCCCTGGCCACGGTGCCGCTCGCCGCCGCGGCGTGGATCTGGTCGACGCAGCTCGGCGGTCACCTCGCCGCGGTCGCGCTGACCGCCCTGTCGACGGTGACGCTGGCCCGCCTGCTGCGCGGCGTCGCGCCCGTCGTGCTCGTGAAGCTCGGGATCGTCGCGATGGCGGTCGCCGACCTCTACCTCGTCCTCTCCGAGCAGCTGCAGGAGCCCAACGCGACGCTCAACGCGGCGCGGCCGCCCGCGGAGCTGCCGCGGCTGCAGCTGGCGATCATCGACCCGGCCCGGATGGGCTACGGCGACCTGTTCCTCGCCGCGCTGCTGGGCGCCGTCGTCGCCGCCGAGGCCCGCCGGCGCCGCGACCAGCCGTCGATCGCGGCGCTCGTCCTCGTGCTCGCGGTCGCCTTCGACGCGCTCTTCCTGGTGCTCGACACGCTGCCGGCGACCGTGCCGGTCGCGGTCGCGCTGGGCGCCTGGGAGCTGCTCAGGCGCCGGGCGTGACGTCGGTGTCGCTCTGCAGCCGCGAGCGCAGCCGCAGGACGGCCTTCGTGTGCAGCTGGGAGATCCGCGACTCGGTCACGCCGAGCACCTCGCCGATCTCCCGCAGCGTGAGGTTCTCGTAGTAGTAGAGCGCCACGACGAGCTTCTCGCGCTCGGGCAGCCGCGCGATCGCGTCGGCCACCCGGTCCTTGAGCTCGGTGGCGTCCATGATCGTCGCCGGGTCGGGCGCGTCGGGATCCTGGAGCGTGTCCAGGAGCGACACCTGGTCGCCGCTGGCGTCGGACACCGTCCACAGCTCGTCGAGCGCGGCGACCGAGGAGTTGGAGATCTGCAGGAGCGCATCCTGGAACTCCTCGACGGTCATGTTCAGCTCGGCGGCCATCTCCTCGTCGGTCGGCGCCCGCTGCAGGCGGTGCTCGAGCTTGGAGTTCACCTGCTCGATCTCGCGGGCGCGCGCCCGCACGGAGCGCGGCACCCAGTCCAGGGAGCGCAGCTCGTCGATGATCGCGCCCTTGATGCGCGTGATCGCGTAGGTCTCGAACTTGATCTCGCGCTCGATGTCGAAGCGCTCGATCGCCGAGATCAGGCCGACGAGGCCGTACGAGATGAGGTCGGCCTCCTCGACGTGCGCGGGCAGGCCCGAAGCCATCCGCCCGGACACGTACTTGACCAGCGGCGAGTACGCGACGACCAGCCGCTCGCGCGCACGGGCGTCCCCGGTCGACTTGTAGCGCCGCCAGAGGTCACGGAGCTCGATGGCCTTGACGTTCGTCTCCATGCAAAGTCCCCGCTAGGCCCGAGGATGGCTGCGGGCGTAGGCGGTCCTCAACCGGGCGGACTCTACCCGAGTGTAGATCTGGGTCGTTGAGATCGTGCTGTGACCCAGCAGCTCCTGGATGGCGCGCAGGTCGGCGCCGCCGTCGAGCAGGTGGGTGGCGAACGAGTGGCGCAGCGCGTGCGGCGAGATGCCGCCCTGCAGACCGACGAGCCGCGCCCACGCCCGCAGGCGCCGGCGCACGTCGGACGTCGAGAGCCGTCGGCCGGACTTGGACAAGAACAGCGCGGTCACCTCCGGGTCATCGGCGAGCACGGGCCGGCCACGCTCGAGGTAGCGCGCGACCGCGCGCAACGCGGCCTCACCGATCGGCACGATCCGAGTTTTCGAGCCTTTGCCCTCTACCCGAAGCTCCTCGGCGTCGAACACCACCGCGGCGACGTCGAGACGGACGATCTCCTCGGCGCGCAGGCCGCACGCGTAGGCCAGCTCGAAGAGCGCGCGGTCGCGCAGCTCCAGCGGCGTGGAGGCCGGGATGCGCTCCAGCAGGCGGGCGAGCTCCTCGGGCTTGAGCACGCGCGGGAGCTTCTGCGGCTTCTTCGGCGACGGCACGAGGTCGCCGGGGTTCTGCTCGATCTGGCCGTGCTCGCGCAGCGCGCGGAAGAACGAGCGCAGCGCGGCGAGCTTGCGCGCGACGGTCGTCGGAGCACAGCCGCGCTCGGAGAGGCCGGCGGCGTAGCGGCGCAGCACGCGGGTGCTCACAGCAGCCGGCTCGACGTGCGCGGACGTGGCCCAGAGCGCGAACTGCTCGAGGTCTCCGCCGTACTCGTCGCGGGTGCGGTGGGCCATGCCGCGCCGGCGCAGGTCGGCGTCGAACAGGTCCAGGGCGGCCCGCCACCCGGGGCTAGGCTCCAGCGCCGTGGCCGTCTTCTTCATCGACACCGACACCGGTCAGGTCGCCACCCAGCGCCAGCTCGTGCAGGCTCGCATCGCCGCCCCGGACGGGCAGGTACCGCGGCCGTGGCACCGCATCCAGGGCACCAACGACGCGACGACCATGTGGTACGCCGTCCTGCGGCGGCGGGAGCGTGGGATCTTCATCGGCAGCCTGGTCATTCGCCATTCACCCCATCATGCCCTGCTCCTGGAGCGCGGCTGGCAGGAGGTCCCGGTGGAGGAGATCCGCCCGAGCGAGGACTGCGTCGAGCCGCAGCCGCCGGACCCTCAGGCGATGTAGATCGGCGTGTTGACCTCGACCTGGTCGTAGAGGTCGATCACGTCGGGGATGCGCATGCCGACGCAGCCGTGTGAGGCGGCCGTCCCGATCGTGCCGTACTGACTGGGGTCGATGCCGTGGATGCCGGCGCCGTCGAAGATCCCCATCCAGCGCGCCTTGAGCGGGTTCTGTGGCGTGCCGCCGGGGATGACCTGCCCGGCGAGATCCCCCGTCCAGTCCGAGTAGGGGACGTTCCACGCCGGATTGACCGCCTTGTTCTGGATGTGGTAGAGCCCGGCGGGCGTCTCCAGGCCCTGCTGGCCGACACGGACGTCGTAGGTCTTGGCCAGCTTGAGGCCCTTGAACAGGCGCAGCCGGAAGTTCGCGCGGTCGACGGTGAGCACGACCGGGTACCGCTCGGCGAGGTCGTCCGCGGTGACCTTCGGCTCGACGGTGCGGACGGTGGCCTTCATCGAGCGCCGGGCGTCCTGGCGCGTGATCGCCCTGCGGATCTTGCGCTCCAGCGCGCCGGCGTTCAGCGCGCGCCCGTCGTGCCCGTTGGTGGCGCCGAGGCTCGTGAGCCCGTAGGTGATCGTCGCGTCCTTGGGCTGGCGGTTGACGTCGCCCTCGATCTGCGACACGAAGCGGCTGACCGCGCGCCGCGAGTAGGAGACCTTGGCGGGGATCGTCGCCGACACCTCGCCGCCGGTCGCCTCGCGCCACGCCTTCTGGAGGATGTTGCCCTCCTCGCTGCGTCGCATCGCCGCATCGACCATTCCCTCGACGTTCGCGCGGATGCGCGCCTTGTCGGCGGTGAGCCGCCAGGCCTCGCCGTCGTAGCGGACGACGATCGGCTCGTCGAGAGGCGCCAGCAGCTGCTCGCGGACCTTGGCGCGCGCCTGCTCGGGCGTGAGGCCACCGACGTCGATCGCGCCGATCTTCACGCCGTCGGCGATCTTGCCCTTCGACTGCGAGCTGAAGACGACCACCGCCACGGCGAGACCACCGACGATCAGAGCGGCAATCGCAACGGCGATCAGAACAGGACGGCGCACCCCGCGCCAGGATAGGCAACTTCAACCGAAAAAGGAAAGGCTTGCAACGAAGCGGTCACACGACCGCCGCGCCCGCTACGCGGGTCGATCGCCGTCCAGCACGGGGGCCAGCGCGCGCTCCAGTGCGGGCCAGTCGTCGGCGCAGACGACGTCCTCGACGTCGCACACGTCGACGTTCCAGGGGTGGCGCAGCGTCGCCGCGACGATCCCCGCCTCCAGGGCCCGCTCGATGTTCATCGGGGAGTCGTCGATCAGCACGTCGATCGCGATCTCGCGGCAGCGAGCGACCTTGTCGTAGGAGCAGTAGAGCTCGTCGAACGGCAGCTCGATCGCCCGCAGCCAATCCTCGGTCGCGGGCGCGCAGGTATGCGGACGATGGCTCGTGACGTGGATGAAGTGCCCGGCGTCGTGCCAGCGGCGAACCGCCTCGACCGCGCCGGGGTACGGACGCCCGGCCCGGATCACCGCGTCGCTGTGGGTCTCGGCGATGCACAGCTCCAGCTGCTTGGGCTTCAGGCGGGTGATGCCCCAGTCGAACTGCTCCTCGTACGGGAGGTCGACGCCGAACCGGCGTTGGGCCGCCGCGGAGAGGACGTCCCAGTAGTGGTGCAGGGTGGAGTCGATGTCGATCGCGATGCGCATCCGCGGCCGTGATGCATCGTAGGCGGTCGGACCGAGTGCCCCACGTCCACGCCGCGGCGCCGGCGGCCTGGGCCGGTGCGCCCGCATGGGCGGGTTCGCCCGTCCGCGAGCCGCATGCCGCCCACGTGTCGCGCTGTTCGCCGACCCCTCCGGCACAACGCGCGACACGTCCACCCGTCGCGCGTTCTTCCGACCCCTCCGGCACAACGCGCGACAC
>CAYRCB010000002.1:266446-411905 GCA_964422645.1 uncultured Solirubrobacteraceae bacterium
GTCCACCCGTCGCGCGTTCCTCCGACCCCTCCGGCACAACGCGCGACACGTCCACCCGTCGCGCGTTCCTCCGACCCCTCCGGCACAACGCGCGACACGTCCACGGATCGCACCGTCCGCCGACCCGCTGGCCGCCCTGCGCGAGCCATCACCGCGCCGGACCATGACCCCGCCCACCTCGCCCTCGATGCCCGCCGTTGAGCGCGCCGCCGCTGCTCGACCGACGCCGGGAGCCGAGCGCCGCGCGGCCTGCGCGCGCTGAGCGGCAGACCGCGCCCCGACCCGTCCGCCCCCGCTTCAGACCGTCGTGACCGCGCCCTTCGACGCGCTCGAGACGAGCTTCGCGTACTTCGCCAGCACGCCGGTCGCGTCGGGGCTGACCGGGGGCTCGTAGGCTGCCACGCGGCGGGCGATCTCCGCGTCGGAGAGGTCCACATCCAGGCGCCGCGCATCGACGTCGATCGTGATCGCGTCGCCCTCGCGGACGGCGGCGATCGGGCCGCCCTTGACCGCCTCGGGCGCGACATGGCCCACCGTGAAGCCGTGAGTCGCGCCGGAGAAGCGGCCGTCGGTGATGAGCGCGACCGTGTCGCCGAGGCCGAGCCCGTTGATCGCGGCGGTGACCGCCAGCATCTCGCGCATCCCGGGCCCGCCGACCGGGCCCTCGTTGCGGATGACCACGATGTCGCCTTCGTCGATCGCGCCACGCGTGACGGCGGCCATCGCGTGCGCCTCGTCCTCGAAGACGCGGGCTCGGCCGGTGTGACGGCGGCGCTCGTGGCCGGCGAGCTTCACGACGGCGCCTTCCGGCGCGAGGTTCCCACGCAGGATCGCCAGGCCGCCCGTCGGCTTCAGCGGCCGGTCGAGCGGCAGGACGACCCGCTGGCCCTCGGTCTCGATCGCCGCGTCCGCCAGCTCGCCGACGGTCCGGCCGAGCACGGTCGGCGCATCGCGCTGCAGGAGGCCGAGCTCGTCCAGGCGCTTGGCGAGCACCGCGGTGCCGCCGGCGTGGAACAGGTCCGTGGCGTTGTAGCGCCCGCCGGGGCTGAGGTCGCAGAGCAGTGGCGTCAGCTCGGAGATGCGGTCGAAGTCGTCGATGTCGAGCTCGACGCCCATCTCGGTGGCGACGGCCAGGAGGTGCAGGACGCCGTTGGTCGACCCGCCGCTCGCGGTGATCGAGGCGATCGCGTTCTCCAGCGAGGCCTTGGTGATGAGGTCGCGCGGGCGCAGGTTGCGGCGCAGGACGTCCATCGCGAGCACGCCGGCGTCGTAGGCGGCCTGGGCCTTCGTCGCCTCCTGGGCGGGGATGCCCGACGGCCCCATCGGCGAGATACCGAGCATCTCGAAGGCCATCGCCATCGTGTTGGCGGTGAACTGGCCGCCGCAGGCGCCAGCGCCGGGGCTCGCGACCGACTCGAGCTCCGCCAGCTCCGCATCGGTCATCGTCCCGGCCGCGTGCTTGCCCACGGCCTCGAAGACGTCCATGATCGAGACGTCGCGACCCTGGAAGCGTCCCGGCGGGATCGAGCCGCCGTAGAGCATGACGCTGGGGATGTCGAGGCGGGCAAGCGCCATGACCGTGCCGGGGATCGTCTTGTCGCAGCCGCTCAGCGCGACGACGCCGTCGAACAGGTAGCCCCGTGCCGTCAACTCGATCGAGTCGGCGATCACCTCGCGGCTGACGAGGCTCGTCTTCATGCCGGACGTGCCCATCGTGATGCCGTCGGAGATCGCGATCGTGTTGAACTCCATCGGCGTCCCGCCGGCGGCGCGGATGCCGTCCTTGACCTTCGCGGCGAGCGCGCGGAGATGGAAGTTGCACGGCATGGCCTCGATCCACGTCGAGGCGACGCCGATGATCGGCTTGGCGAGCGCCTCCTCGTCGAAGCCGATGCCCTTCAGGTAGGCGCGGGCGGCCGCACGCTCCGGGCCCTCGGTGACGGCGCGGGAGCGGTGCTTGAGGTCGAACCCGTCGCCGGTGGCGCTCACGGCGCCGAGACGCTCCCGCGACCGGCGCGCCGCTCGCGCGCCGCGCGCTGGCGCTCCCACTCCGACAGGCGCCAGAGGTCGCGCTGGACCTGCTTGGGATCGACCTGGCGGCCGGGCAGGTGCATGTTGGACTCGGCGATGAGCCGGCGCTCGTCGCCGGTCAGGGCCATCCACTTCGCGAGCACGTCATCGGAGTCGGGCAGCCGCGCCGAGCCGTACGGCCGCGTCTCGTCGGGGAACTCGACGCAGTACTCGTTCAGCAGTCGGCGGGTCTGTGGGAGGAACGCGACGATCGGCTTGTGCGGGTAAATGAGGTACGCGTACGGCGCGCCGTCCAGGCTCTGCCGGGCCGCCCCGCGGCGTGGCCCTTCCGGCATGCCGCCCCAGACCCGGACGAAGCCCAGGTCGCGGTACATCTCCCACTCCTCGTCGTTGACGCACGAGCGCAGGAGCTCACGGGCCCGCTGCTCAGCGCGCCGTTCGCGACCGGGGTCGTAGTCGAACGACGGCACGCGGGCCCGCCGCGCGCGATGCCGCTCGATCGCCGTGGCGATCGTCGGCCAGCACACCTCTCCGAGCAGCGCGACGATGACGATCGCGGCAGCGCTGAGCGCGAGCAGCACGGCGCTACCGCCCGCCCGCGGCCTTCGGGAAGAAGATGACGCGCTCGGCGTCCCGCGGAACCTCGGCGAAGTCGCGCACGAGCCGCGCCTGACGCCGGCCGCCGCCACCGTCCGTCGGCACCGCCGCCCACATCCCCTGGTCGAGCTGCGCGCGGAACGCCTCGACGAGCGCGCGCTCGTCTTCGGGGACCTCGACGTCGCCCTCGGCGAGCAGCACCTCGCCGTGCCCGGGCTTCATCCGCAGCAGCTTCATCGCCCCCGCGATTATGTCAAAGGGTCCGACCCCGAACGATCGGGTCAGGCGTCGCGGCGCTCCTCGTTCGCGCGCGTTCGACGAGCCACGTCCGTCGCGGCAGGTCGCTCCGCTACGCGGTCCGAGCCGCGAGGCCGAACACGTCCACGGGGCCGGCACCGTGGCCCAGCTCGCGCAGTCCGTCGCGCACGGCGCCGCCCGCGATCTCGCGGGCCGCCGTGGCGGCGTCGACCAGGTCGTCCCCGAGAGCCAGGCGCGCCGCCAGGGCAGACGAGTGCGTGCAGCCGGAGCCGTGCGCCGCACCGCCGGGATGGCGCTCGCCGGGAATCGGCGTGAACGCTCGTCCGTCGAACAGCAGGTCGGTGGCCTCGTCACGATGCCCACCGGTCACGATGACCGCCTGCGACCCGAGCGCGTGCACCCGCCGGGCGAGCTCCTCGACCGTCACCTCCTCGCCAGTCTCCGCCAGCACCCGCGCCTCCGGCACGTTCGGGGTGACGACCGTGGCGAGCGGCAGGATCCGCTCCCGCAGCGCCTGCTCGGCGCTGCGCTCCAGCAGTCGGCCGCCGGACTCCGCGACCATCACCGGGTCCACGACGATCGGCACGGGGCGCGGCAGCCGTCCGAGCGCCTCCGCGACCGCCTCGATCGTCGCCACGGAGCCGAGCATGCCGATCTTGACGGCGTCGACGCCCAGGTCCTCGGCGACCGCCGCGATCTGCCCCCGGATGATCTCCGGCGCGATCGGCTGCACCGCCCGGACCTCGACCGTGTTCTGGACGGTGATCGCCGTGATCGCGGTCATGCCGTGCACACCGCAACGCGCGAACGCCTTCAGGTCGGCCTGGATGCCCGCACCGCCCCCGGAGTCGGAGCCGGCGATGGAGAGCACGCACGGGATCGTCATGGATCGCAGAGTAGGTCAGTGTGACCATCGGTCTCACAGCGCCACGACGTAGCGGCCGGCGATCGCGCGACGAAGGTGGCCGAGCGCCTCGAGCTCAGCCAGCCCGGCCAGCGCCGTAGCCATCGAGAAGCCGTGGGCCAGCAGCGCCTCCGGCGTGTCGGAGCCCGTCGCGACCGCGGCGTGCAACGCCCGAAGATGCGCCGGCACGAGCTCCCTCGCCGGTCGACGTTGCCATTCCCCCACCCCACACGCCAGGTCGAGGGCGTCTTCGGGGCCGCGGATGACGTGAGCGCCGTCGGCGAGCAGCCCGTTCGGCCCGCGCGCCAGCGGCGAGGTCACCTGGCCAGGCACGGCGCCGACGTCACGTCCGAGGTCGCGCGCGAACTCCGCGGTGATGAGCGAGCCCGACCGCTCCATCCCCTCGACGACGACGGTCAGCCGCGCGATCCCGGCGATCAGCCGGTTGCGCGCCGGGAAGCACCAGCGATGGGCCACCGTTCCGGGCGGCAGCTCGCCGATCACGCATCCAGTCTCGCGGATCGCGGCGTAGAGGCGCCGCTTGCTGGACGGATACGGGCGATCGACGCCGCCCGCGAGCACGGCCACGGTGGGGCCCTCCACGTCCAGCGCACCCGCGTGCGCGGCGGCGTCGATCCCGAGCGCCATGCCGCTGATCACGGCGACGTCGGCCGCCGCCAGCCCGCGTCCGAGGCTGCGTCCGACCGTCAGCCCGTAGGTGGACGCGCGGCGCGCGCCGACGATCGCCACCGCGGGCTGCGCCGCCGCCGTGAGCGTTTGGAAGCGGTTCACGTCGCCGGCGACGTGCAGCACCGCCGGCGCGTCGGCCAGCTCCGAGAGCGCGGCGGGATAGCGCGGATCGTGGCGGCAGATCGCCGCGAGCCCGGCCTCGCGGACCGCGATCAGCGCTCGCTCGCGCTCGAACCGGTGGTACTGGGCGCTCACGGAAGCGTCGGCGCCCACCGCGCGCATCAGGTCGGCGTCCCCGAGCGCGAGCAGTAGCGGGATGCGGCGTGGACCGCTGCGCCTGGCGATCTCGATCCGCCCCGCCAGCGCGCCGAGCAACCAGGAGCGTCGCAGGCAGGCGAAACACGGGGTGCTCTCGCGAGCGGTGGCCGCCGGCTGCGGCGGGACGATCGGCGGTGCGGCGGCGAGCGCGATCACGCGACCGGCTCCAGCGTCTCGCAGCGGTTGCGCAGCGCCATCGCCTGATGGACGTGGTCGGCGCCCACGCGCCGATCCCCCGCGAGATCGGCGATCGTCCGCGCGACCTTCAGCACGCGGTCGTGGCCCCGCGCACTCAGCTGCCCGCCGTCGTAGAGCCGCTCCATCGCCTGACGTCCGCCGTCGTCCAGGTCGAGGTGATCGCGCAGGAGCCGGGCGTCCATCTGGGCATTGCAGGTGGCGCCGCTTCCGCGCAGCCGCGCCGCCTGCAGCTCGCGAGCGGCCTCGATGCGATGCCGCTCGTCCGCCGAGCACGTGACCGGCGGCCGCGCGAGCTCGCGAGCCGACGGGCGGCGCACGTCCACGACGAGGTCGATGCGATCGATCAGCGGCCCGCTGAGGCGGCGGGCGTGGCGCGCATGATCGCTCTCGCTGCACCGGCATCGATCCGGCTCACCGGCGTAGCCACAGGGGCACGGGTTCGTGGCCGCCACGAGCATGAAGCGCGTGGGCATGACAGCCGCCCGCTGCCCGCGGACGATCGTCACGCAGCCGTCCTCCAGCGGCTGGCGCAGCGCCTCGAGCGCAGGGCGGGCGAACTCGCTCAGCTCGTCGAGGAACAGGACGCCCTGATGAGCGAGGGTCGCCTCTCCGGGCGCCGGCCAGGTGCCGCCGCCGACCAGGCCGGAAGCGGAGATCGTGTGATGCGGTGCGCGGAACGGGCGCTGGCGAGCGAGGCCGCCGCCGGTCCGCAGCCCGGCGACGGACTGGATCCGGGTGACCTCGATCGCCTCGTCACAGCGCAGGCGCGGAAGAATCGACGGCAGCCGCCGCGCGAGCATCGTCTTCCCGGTTCCCGGCGCACCCCGCAGGAGGAGGTTGTGACCGCCCGCGGCGGCGATGCGCAATGCGGCGATCGCCTCCTCGTGTCCGCCGACGTCGGCGAGGTCGGGCTCGTCGGACGCGCCGGCGTCGTGGGCCGGCGCGGTCGGCGGCAGCGCCGGCCGCTGACCGCCGGCCAGCACCGCGGTGAGCTGCGCGATCGAGTCGGCACACAGGATGTCCAGCTGCTCGACGAGGCTGGCCTCGCGGGCGCGCTCGCGGGCGACGATGAGCCCACGCAGGCCGGCGCGCTGGGTCGCCTCCGCCACGGCCAGCGTTCCGCGACAGCCGCGGATCTCACCGGTGAGGGACAGCTCGCCGAAGATCGCCCGCCCGCGGAGCGCCTCGACCGGCACCTGGCCGCTCGCCATCAGCACGGCGCAAGCGATCGCCAGGTCGTAGCCCGAGCCGCCCTTGCGCAGGTGCGCCGGCGCGAGGTTCACCACGATCCTCCGCTGCGGGAACTCGAAGCCCGAGTTGAGCAGCGCCCCGCGCACGCGCTCGCGCGCCTCCCGTACGGCGAGATCGCCGAGGCCGACGATCACGAACCCGGGCAGCCCCTGGCGGACGTCGACCTCGACGGTGATCGGGCTCGTGTCGAGGCCGTCGATGCTGAATGTGGTCACACGGGCGAGCATGAGCGGGAACCGTAGGCCGGACCGTGTTGCGTGTCAGCACCAGTTCGTCACGATTTGCAGGAGCTTCTCCGCGCTGTCCGTTGGTGACAACCAGTGCGACGATGTTGGTGCGAAGGCGTGACGAACACGTGCTGATCCGTCACGCGAGTCGGCGTACGGTGGCCGAGCCATGTCCGACGACCTCCGCCACCGCCTCGGCCGCCAGGGTGAGGACCTCGCAGCCACGCATCTGCAGCGGCGTGGCTTCGAGCTGCTCGCGCGCAACCACCGCACGCGCTTCGGAGAGCTGGACCTGATCGGCTACGACGGCCGGACGATCGTCTTCGTGGAGGTCAAGACGCGGCGGGCCGGGGCGGGGACGCCGTGGGACGCGCTCGACGAGCACAAGTGCCGACAGGTCCGCCGGATGGCCAAGGCGTGGCTCGCGGACACCGACGACCGACCACGCGCGGCGGAGCTGCGCTTCGACGCCATCGGCGTAGTCATCGACGGTCGCGGCCGGCTCGTCCGGCTCGACCACTTGGAGGCGGCGTTCTGATGCGCGCCGGGAGCGGGCTACAGGGAGAGCTGCTGGTAGGCGGCCGACTGGAACGACAGCCGATGCAGCGGCGACACGCCCAGGCGCTGGATCGCGTCGCGATGCTCGGGCGTCGAGTAGCCGACGTGATCGGCGAAGCCCCACCCGGGGTGACGCTCCTCCGCGCGATGCATGAAGCGGTCGCGCGAGACCTTGGCGACGATCGACGCCGCCGCGATCGCCGCGCTGGTCGCGTCGCCGTCGACGATCGGCCGCGTGTCCCACTCGAAGTCGGCGCCGAGCGCGAAGCCGTCGCTCAAGCAGACGCAGCCGGGCACCGCGACGCCGCGCAACGCGTCCCGCAGCGCGGCGAGGTTCGTGCGGTGCAGGCCACGCCGGTCGATGCCCCCAGCGCAGCGCGAGACCACGTGCACGCGCGTCGCCACCCGCAGCACGCGCGGGTACAGCTCCTCCCGGGCGGCCGGGGTGTGCTGCTTGGAGTCGTTGAGGGCCGAGAGCGCGCGCACGTCGGCCGGCCGCAACCGCTCCAGGTCGAAGAGCACGGCGGCGGCGACGAGCGGCCCCGCGAGGCAGCCACGGCCGGCCTCGTCGGCCCCGGCCACGAAGCGGACGCCCAGTCGGCGGTCGTGCTGGAACAGCCGGCGGCCGCGCTTGACAGGTCCGCGCTTGCCGGGGCCGCGCTGGACCGAGCCGCGCGTCGCAGAGACCGCCTGGTCCGGGCTGCTCATCGCCGAGACGTCCTGGTCCGGGCCGCGCTCCTCGGCGCCGCGCTCGGCCGATTCCTGCTCGGCCGAAGCCGACGTCATGCTCGTGCTAGAGGATGCCGATCCGCTTGGGCGGCCAGTACGTCGCGAAGGCGCCACCGATGATCCAAGATCGCGGGACGGGGCCCCAGAAACGGCTGTCGTCGGACTCTCCACGGTTGTCCCCCATCATGAACCAGTGGCCGGCAGGAACGGTCACCGACTGGGGGAAGTCGCACGACGCGCCGACCGGGCACGGGCGGATGTACGACTCCTTCTGGAGCTTGCCGTTGAGGATCACGCGACCGTTGCGGATCGCGATCGTGTCCCCCGGGCCCGCGACGATGCGCTTGATGTAGTTGACGTCCGAGCGGGAGTCGGTGGGCTCGTCGCACGGGCGCGGCGTCCCCTGGCCCGTGCGCGGGTCGCCACAGGTGTCGGTCTCAGCGCCGCGCGGCGGATGGAAGACGACGATGTCGCCGACGTTCGGATCGCCGAAGCGGTTGCCGATCCGGTTGACCAGCACCCGCTGCCCGACGGTGAGGGTCGGCTCCATCGACTCCGACGGAATCCGATACGGCTTGACGAGGAACGCTTGGATGCCAAGCGCCAACCCGAGCGCGACCGCGATGATGACGGCCAGCTCGAGGAACCACGCGCCCGACCAGGGCTCGTGCTTCTTCCTCGTCTTCACGCCTTCTCGTCAGCCTGAGCCTCGGCCTCGGGGGCCTCGGCGGGAGCGTCGGACGCCTCGACCTCGTCGGTCGCGGCCTCCGGCTCGGAAGCGGCCTCCGGCTCGGAAGCGGCCTCGGCCTCGGCGGCCGCAGCCTCGGGCGCCACCTCGGCCTCAGCGGCCGCGGGCTCGGGCGCCACCTCGGCGGCAGGCGCCTCGGAAGCGACCTCGGCCTCGGCGGCCGGAGCCTCCGCAACGGTCTCGGCCTCGGCGGCAGGAGCCTCCGCAACGGCCTCGGCCTCGACGGCCGGAGCCTCCGCGACGGCCTCGGCCGTCTCAGCCTCGGCGGCCTGCGCCTGCGCGGCCTCCGCCTCCGCGGCGGCGGCCGCCGCGGCGGGATCGTGCAGCAGGCCCGGCTCGACCACCTGCTCGGGACCGACGTAGCGGCGCTCGCGGACGCGGGCGCGCTTGCCGACGCGGTCGCGCAGGTAGTAGAGCTTCGCGCGACGGACGTCGCCGCGGGCCGCGACCTCGATGCGCTCGATCTTGGGCGAGTGCAGCGGGAACGTGCGCTCGACGCCGACGCCGAACGACTGCTTGCGGACGGTGAAGGTCTCGCGAACGCCGTGACCCTGGCGCTTGATGACGACGCCCTCGAAGACCTGGGTGCGCCGACGCGAGCCCTCGATCACCTGGAAGTGGACGCGGACACGGTCGCCGGCCTGGAAGTCCGGGACGCGGCGCAGCTGGGCGCGCTCGAGGCTTTCGATGACGGAAGACATGGAGAGATCGCGCGGTCCGTGGTTGATGGCATGGTCGGCCCGGCGCGGAGCGACCATGGTAGCGGAGCGCCCGGGGGGACGGCTCAGCCGCCGTCGCGCCGGCCGCGCTCGGCGCTGCGGTCCCGGCGCCACTGGCGCACGAGCGCGTGGTTGCCCGACAGCAGCACCTCCGGCACCGCGTGTCCGCGCCACTCGGCCGGGCGCGTGTAGTGCGGGTACTCGGGGTTGCCGCCCAGTGCCTGCGAGAACGACTCCTCGGCGGCCGAGTCCTCGTGCCCGAGCGCCCCTGGCAGCTTGCGCAGCACCGCGTCGCAGACGACCATCGCGGCCAGCTCGCCGCCGCTCAGCACGTAGCGCCCGATGCTCAGCGTGTCGCTGGCCAGGTACTGCACGATCCGCTCGTCGAAGCCCTCGTAGCGCCCGCACAGCAGCGTGATCGCCGGCTCCGCGGCGAGCTCGTCGACGAACGCGTCGTCGAGCACCCGCCCACCGGGCGTCAAGGCGATCACGCGCCGCTGCTCGCGCACCGTCATCGCATCCTCGACGCCATAGTGACCGGCGAGCGCCTGCTCCATCACGTCGACCCGCAGGACCATCCCGGCCCCGCCGCCGAACGGCGTGTCGTCGACCTGGCGGCCCGAGAGCGTCGTGAAGTCGCGCGGGTTGACGCACGTCAACGTCGCGCCAGCCTCGACCACGTTGCGCACGTGGCGCTGGCCACGGAACCACTCGAACCACTCCGGGAAGAGCGTGAAGACGTCGATCTCCATGGCGCCCCCTACGCCTCCCCCAGGAAGGCCAGGTCCACCTCGATCACCCGCGCGTCGGGATCGACCCGCCGCACCGCATCGCGGACGAGCGGCACGAGCAGATCGGGCGCGCCCTCGCGGGCGACCTCCAGCAGCTCGCAGGACGGGTAGGCCAGCAGCCGCCGCACCACGCCGATCGTCCGGCCGCCGTCGACGACCGTGCAGCCCTCGAGCTGCTCGACCCAGAACTCGTCCTCGCCCAGCGGCGGCAGGGCCGAGCGGTCGACGCGCAGCTCGGCGCCGCGCAGCGCCTCGGCGGCTTCGCGCGTCGATGCGGCCGAGAGCCGGATGATCGGGCGCTGCGGCGTGCCGGCGCGGCGCTCGACGATCCGCGGCGCGCCGGCGACGATCACCTCCGCGCCGCGCTCGAGCAGCTCCGGCCGGGGCCGCGACACGTGGAACGACCCGTCGAGTCCGTGCGGCCGGCCGACGACGCCGACCACGACGAGCTCACTCGACGATGTCGACGAGGACCCGACGGTTCTCCCTCACGGCGGCGGCCTTCACGACCGTACGCAGCGCGTTCGCCGTGCGCCCACCGCGACCGATGACCTTGCCGTAGTCGTCGTCGGCCACGGCGAGCTCGAGGACGATCGTGCCATCGTCCTCCTCGAACTGCTCGACGGCGACGCGATCCGGCTCGTCCACGAGCCGACGGGCGAGCTCCTCGAGCAGCTCCTTCATGGCTCCGTGGCTAGGCGATGCCCTGGATGCGCAGCAGCTTGCGCACGGTGTCCGTCGGCTGAGCGCCGCGGGCGAGCCAGGACTTGACCCGCTCCTCGTCGATGACGATCGTCGAGGGCTCGGTCTGCGCGTTGTAGTGCCCGACGGTCTCGATCACACGGCCGTCGCGCGGGGACCGCTGGTCGGCGACGACGACGCGCCAGACCGGGTCCTTCTTCCCGCCGATGCGGGTGAGTCGGAGTCGAACTGCCATAGGTCGGAAGAGAGTAGCGGGTCGGACTACCGCCCTGCCTGACGCATGAGGGCCCCGATGTCGGGCATCTTCCCACGCCCCAGCTGGGTCATGACCTTCTTCATCTGGCCGAACTGCTTGACCAGCCCGTTGACCTGCTGGACCGACGTGCCCGACCCCTTGGCGATGCGCAGCCGCCGCGACCCGTTGATGAGCTCGGGCCGCCGGCGCTCCTCCAGGGTCATCGACAGGATGATCGCCTGGATGCGGTCCAGCTCGCGCTCGTCGATCTTCGCGTTCTTGAGCTGGTTGCCGGCGAAGCCCGGGATCATCCCCAACAGCGACTGCAGCGGCCCCATCCGCCGCATCATCTTCAGCTGGGAGAGGAAGTCCTCCAGCGTGAAGTCGCCCTTCCTCAGGCGCTTCTCCAGCGCCTTGGCCTCGTCCTCGTCGAACTGGTCCTGCGCCTTCTCGATGAGCGACATCACGTCGCCCATGCCGAGGATCCGCTGGGCCATCCGGTCGGGGTGGAAGCGCTCGAACTGGTCGAGCTTCTCGCCGGTGGACGCGAACAGGATCGGCTTGCCGGTGACCGCCTTGACCGAGAGCGCCGCGCCGCCGCGGGCGTCGCCGTCGAGCTTGGTCATGACGACGCCGTCGAACTGCACCGCCTGCGCGAACTGCTCGGCGACGTTGACCGCGTCCTGGCCGGTCATCGCGTCGACGACGAGCAACACCATGTGCGGGCGCACGACCTTGCGGATGCGCACCAGCTCGTCCATCAGCTTCTCGTCGACGTGCAGGCGACCGCTGGTGTCGACGATCAACACGTCCTTGCCGTCCTGCTTGGCGCGGTCCAGCGCCCAGCCGGCGATGTCGACCGGGTCGCGGTCGGTGCCCTGCTCGTAGACCGTCGCGCCGGCCTGGGCGCCGACCTTCACCAGCTGGTCGACCGCGGCGGGCCGGTAGACGTCGCAGGCGGCGAGCGCCACCGACGAGCCGTTCTGCTCACGCAGCTGGCGGGCGAGCTTGGCCGTGGCGGTCGTCTTGCCGGAGCCCTGCAGGCCGGCCATGAGGATCACGGTCGGTGGCCGCGGCGAGAAGCTGATCCCCGCCGACGCGCCGCCCATGAGCGCGGTGAGCTCGTCGTTGACGATCTTGACGACCTGCTGGCCGGGGTTCAGCTGGCCGAGCACGTCGGCGCCGAGCGCGCGCTCCTTGACGTTGCTCGTGAACGACTTGACGACCTTGAAGTTGACGTCGGCCTCCAGCAGCGCGAGGCGGATCTCGCGCATCGCCTTGTTGACGTCGTCCTCGGTCAGCGTGCCGCGGGCACGGACGTCGGAGAGGGTGGCCTGGAGCTTCTCGGAGAGGGCGTCGAACACGGGTGACCAAGAGTAGAGCTAGCCGTATCGGCCGTCGTCGGTGGCGCGGATACCGTGCCGTCCGATGCTCCCCCTGCGCCGCGCGCTGTACCTGCTGCTGAGCTTCTTCCTCGGCCTCACGTGGTTCCTCGTGCTCGTGATCGGCCTCTCGTTCGGCTTCGGCATGGCGATCACGCTCGTTGGCATCCCGATCCTCGTCCTCATGCTCTGGGTCATCCGCGGCATGGCCGACATCGAGCGCGGGGTCGTGCGCGCGCTCATCGGGGTGGACGCGTCCGCGCACTACCGCCAGCCGTCCAAGCCCGGACTCTGGGCGCAGATCATGACCCGGCTCGGCGACCCGCAGACCTGGAAGGACCTGGTCTACCTCATCGCCCAGTTCCCGCTCGGGGTCGTCTGGTTCGTCGTGACGCTCGTCCTGTGGTCGGTGTCGCTCAGCCTCCTGTTCGCGCCGCTGTACTTCTGGGCGGTGCCCGACGGGATCGAGGTCGGGCTGTTCCGGGTCGACACGCTGTGGGAGGCGCTGGCCGTCATGCCGCTCGGGGCGCTGCTCACGTTCGTCAGCTGGCATGCCTGCAACGCGCTCGGCCGACTGCACGGCGCATGGGCACAGCTGATCCTCGCCTCCAGCCCCGACCCGGAGCTGACGGCGCGGGTCGACGACCTGCGCTCCAGTCAGGCCCGCATCATCGAGGCGGCCGACGAGGCGCGCCGGCGCATCGAGCGCGACCTCCACGACGGCGCCCAGCAGCGGCTCGTCGCGCTGTCGCTGAAGCTCGGGATGGCACGCAAGCGGCTGGAGACCGAGGGCAGCACCGCCGGCGTGCTCGTCGCCGAGGCGCACGAGGAGTCCAAGCTGGCGCTGGCCGAGCTGCGCGACCTCGCCCGCGGCATCCACCCCGCGATCCTCACCGAGCGCGGACTCGGGCCGGCGATCGAGGAGCTGGCCACCCGCTCGGCGGTGCCCGTCGTCGTCGAGGAGGTGCCCGAGCAGCGGCTCTCGCCGGCCAGCGAGGCGGCGGCCTACTTCGTCGTCGCCGAGTGCCTGGCCAACGTGGCCAAGTACGCGCAGGCGACCGAGGCCCGGGTCAGCGCCCGGCGTGAGGTGGGCCGGATCGTCGTCGAGGTCTCCGACGACGGCGTCGGCGGCGCGGATCCCAGCGCCGGGTCCGGGCTGCGCGGGCTGGCCGACCGCGTCGAGGCGCTCGACGGAATGGTGTCGGTCAGGAGCGCGCCGGGAGCGGGGACCACCGTGCGAGCCGAGATCCCGCTCACGACGGTCCTGGCGCGCTGAGCCGCGACCCCGGTCGCACCGACCTCGACGACCGCCTCGCCCGGCCGGCGGCTCAGCGCTCGGACGTCGGCGGCTCGGCCGCGGGCGGCGCGCCGTCGGGCGCGGGCGGCACCGCCGGCCGGGCGGCGGGCGGCGCCGCGGCGTCGGACGGGGGCGCCGGTGCGGGCGGCCGCGCCGCGCCGAGCTGCGCGCCGAGGTTGCCCAGGGCGTTGGTCAGCTCGGACGGGATCACCCAGATCTTGTTCGCGTCGCCCTGCGCGATCTGCGGGAGCATCTGCAGGTACTGGTAGCTGAGCAGCGGGCCGTCGGGGTTGCCCTGGTGGATGGCGCTGAAGACGGTGTCGATCGCCTTCGCCTCGCCCTCGGCACGCAGCACCGCGGCCTCGCGCTCGCCCTGCGCGCGCAACACGGCCGACTGCTTCTCGCCCTCCGCGGTCAGCACCTGCGACTGCTTGACGCCCTCGGCCGTCAGGATCGCGGCGCGGCGGTCGCGCTCGGCACGCATCTGCTTCTCCATCGCCTCCTGGATCGAGGCGGGCGGCTCGATCGACTTGATCTCGACGCGATTGATGCGGATCCCCCACTTGCCGGTCGCCTCGTCGAGCACGACGCGCAGCTGCGTGTTGACCTCCTCGCGGCTCGTCAGCGTCTGCTCGAGCGTCATGCCGCCGATCACGTTGCGCAGCGTCGTGATCGTCAGCTGCTCGATCGCCTGCAGCGGGTTGGCGACCTCGTAGGTGGCGGACTTCGCGTCGGTGATCGTGAAGTACAGGACGCTGTCGATCTGGACCGTGACGTTGTCCTCGGTGATGACCGGCTGCGGCTGGAAGGCCACGACCTGCTCGCGCAGGTCCAGCAGCGGGCGCACCCGGTCGATGAACGGGATCACGATCGTGAGCCCGGGCTGCAGCGTGCGGCTGTAGCGCCCGAGCCGCTCCACGACGCCCGCGCGCGCCTGCGGGATGATGCGGATCGTCTTGGCCGCGACGAAGAGCGCGAAGACGATCAAAACGCCGAGGACGATGAGGCCTGCCATGACGTTGCTCCCTTTCAGTCCACCAGCGCCGTCGCGCCGCGGATCTCGATGACGCTGACCTTCTCGCCCGGCTCGATGACGCGATCGTCGTCGTAGGTGCGAGCCGTCCACACCTCGCCGTCGATGCGGGCCAGGCCGGTCCCCTCGTCGTTGGCGATCCGCTCCAGCACGATCGCGGAGCGGCCGACGAGCGCCGCCGTGCCGGTGCGCAGGGTCGGCCCCTGGCGCAGGTGGCGCTTGGCGATCGGCCGCACGAACAGCAGCAGCAGGATCGAGATCGCGAGGAAGACGATGGACGAGGCGACCCAGCCGCCACCGGCGAGCGCCACGATCGCCGCGACGAGCGCGCCGCCCGCGAACGGGCCGAGGAAGAAGCTCGTCGTCGCGATCTCGCCGACGGCGAGCACGCACGCGACCACGATCCAGACCACCCATGCGTCCATGGGCCGAACGCTACCTCGCGCCGCGGATCACGAGAGCAGTGCCTTGGCGAAGTCGTCGGCGTCGAACGGGCGCAGGTCCTCGAGCGCCTCACCGATGCCGATCAGCTTCACCGGGATGCGCAGCTCGCTGGCGATCGCCAGCGCGATGCCGCCCTTGGCCGTGCCGTCGAGCTTCGTCAGCACGATGCCGTCGACCTGCGCGGCCTCGGCGAACATCCGCGCCTGACGCAGCCCGTTCTGGCCGGTCGTCGCATCGACGCTCAGCAGCGTCTCGTGCGGTGCGTCGGGCATCTGCTTGGCGATCACGCGCCGCACCTTCGTCAGCTCGGCCATGAGGTCGTCCTGGGTGTGCAGCCGACCGGCGGTGTCGATGAGGACGACGTCGGCGCCCTGGGCCCGGCCCTGGACGATCGCGTCCCAGGCGATCGCGCCCGGATCGGACCCGGGCGGGCCGGTGACGATCGGCACGCCGGCACGCTGCGCCCAGCCCTCGAGCTGCTCGGTGGCCGCAGCGCGGAAGGTGTCGGCGGCGCCGAGCATGACCGACTTGCCCAGCTCGTTGCGCAGGTGCCAGGCGATCTTGCCCAGCGTCGTCGTCTTGCCGGTGCCGTTGACGCCGACCATGAGGATGACGGTCGGGTCGTGGCGCAGATCGATGTGGTCGTCGCCGGTGCGCGCGATCTCGGCCAGCAGCTCGGTCAGGCGGCGGGTCAGCGCCTCGCCGCCCTCCAGGCCGCCGCTCTCGGCCTCCTGCTCGAGCTGCCCGACCACCTTCGCGGTGGTCGTCGCGCCGACGTCGGCCATGATCAGCGCCTCCTCCAGGCGCTCCCACGTCTCGGCGTCCAGATCGCCCTCGAAGAGCGTCGCCTGGATCTCCGCGCCGAGCGCCTGCCGCGTCTTGGACAGGTTCTCGCGCAGGCGGCGGAAGAAGCCCCGGCGCTTCTCCGGCTCGGGCTCCGAGGACGCCGCGGCGGCCGGAGCGCCGTTGGCGGTGATGAAGAGGTCGTGCCAGTCGCGAGCCATCGCGATCGGACGATAGTGCGAGCTCGCGCATCACCCACTTCGGAGCATGCGCGGCACGGCAGCGGCGCCGTAAGCTCGCCGCATCGCCACGACACCGGCACAACCCTCCGGTGCGCCCCCCGCGATCAAGCCCAAGGGCATGGTCGTCCTGCTCGGGCTGGCCACCGTCGTGGGCGTCGTGGCCGCGCTGGCCGCGTGGTCGTTCCTCGAGCTGACCCACCAGATCCAGGTGGGCGCCTTCACCAGCCTCCCGGAGCAGCTCGGCTACGCCGACGCGCCGGTGTGGTGGCCGCTGCCCATCCTCGGCATCGCCGGCGTCATCGTGGCGCTCGCCATCACCCGGCTTCCCGGCACCGGCGGGCACATCCCCGCCTACGGGTTGAACCCGGGGTCGACGCCGCCGATCGAGCTGCCGGGCGTCGTCCTCGCCGGGCTCGGGACCATCGGGCTCGGGCTGGTGCTCGGTCCGGAGGCGCCGCTGATCGCACTCGGCGGCGGGCTCGGGCTCCTCGCCGCGCGAGCGCTGCGCCAGAGCGCGCAACCCGAGCTCGGCGAGCTGCTGGCCGCGTGCGGCGCCTTCTCGGCGGTGGCGCTGATCTTCGACTCGCCGATCATCGCGGCGGTGATCCTCATCGAGGCCACCGGGCTGGGCGGCAAGCAGCTGCCGCGCGTGCTCGTGCCGGGGCTGCTCGCGGCCGGCATCGGCTCGCTCGTCTCGATCGGGATGGGCTCGTGGACGGGGCTGAGCACGAGCGACTACGCGCTTGGCGCGCTCGACCTGCCCACGTTCGACCGTCCCGCCTTCGGCGACTTCGCCTGGACGATCCTGCTCGCCGCCGGGATCGCGGTCGGCAGCTTCTGCATCGTCCGCGCCGCGCGGCGGCTCGTCCCGGTGGTCTCGGCGCGACCGCTCCTCGCGCTGCCGGCGGCCGGGCTGGCCGTCGCCGGACTCGCGATCGGGTTCTCCGAGGCGGCCGGCAAGAGCGTCGACGAGGTCCTCTACTCGGGCCAAGACCAGCTCCCGGGGCTCGTCACCGGCGCCGGCGCGTGGTCGATCGGCGCGCTCGCGCTGCTGATCGCCTGCAAGGGCGTCGCTTGGAGCCTCTCGCTGGCGAGCTTCCGCGGCGGACCGACCTTCCCGGCGATGTTCCTCGGCGCGGTCGCCGGGATCATGGCCTCGCATCTGCCCGGGTACGACCTCACCCCCGCGGTTGCCGTCGGCCTCGGGGCGGGCGTCGCGTCCGTGCTACGGCTGCCGCTGTCGGCCGTGCTCCTCGCCGTCGTCCTGACCGCGCACTCCGGCGCGGGGGCCTCGCCGCTGATCGTGGTCGGCGTGGTCGTCGCGTACCTCGTCACCCAGCTGCTCGATCGCTCAGCGCCGGCGCCCGACCAGGTTGGCGACGAGGACGCCGACCACGGTGACGAGGTACAGCTGCCCGATCAGCATCTCCACGACCGCCAGCGCGTGACCGACTGAGGTCGCGGGGGTGTAGTCGCCGAAGCCCGTCGTCGTCAGCGTCGTGAAGCTGAAGTACACGCGATCCCCGTCGCCGACGTCGGGCTGGGCGAAGTACGGCGTCGCGTCGACGGACGAGACGAACGCGATCGCCCACGCGAAGAGCAAGCCGACGTACAGGTAGAGCGTCAGGGCCCCGAGGACCGCCTGCAGGGTGACGCCGTGCAGGCGGATCAGGCGAGCGAGCCCGCCGACCAGCGCGGCGGGGACGGCGCCCGCGAGCAGCCCGGCCAGCGCGAACGTCACGTCGCCGGACAAGGCGTCCGACGCGACGAGGACCACGAGCGTCGTCCCGACGACCGCCACGACGATCGACCGGGCGCGGCCGAGCTCCACGCGCTCGCGCGAGGTCGCCGCGGCGATCGTCAGGGCCAGGCTCTGCAGCCCCACGGCGACGGCCCGTGACGCCGGGCCACTGGGTGCGGCGACGACGAAGACCACCAGCGCGACGGTGACGACGAACACCGCGCCGTAGCGGAATCCCGCCGGATGCGCGGGTGGCTGCCACTCCACGGGCGCACTCTACCCGCGGCTCTCGGACGCGTGAGACGGCTACGCGGCCTCGGCCGGTGCGGCGCGCTTGGGCAGCCGCCGGCTGACGACCTTCGAGACGCCATCGCCGCCCATCGACACGCCGTAGAGCCAGTCGGCGGCGTCCATCGTCTTCTTCTGGTGGGTGACGACGATGAACTGGGCGCGATCGGCGTAGCGCGTCAGGAGCGTGAGGAAGCGCTCGAGGTTCAGGTCGTCCAGCGCGGCCTCGACCTCGTCGAGGATGTAGAACGGGCACGGCTTGGCGAGGAAGACCGCGAAGAGGAAGGCGACCGCGGTCATCGACTTCTCGCCGCCGGAGAGCAGGGTCAGGCGCTTGGTCGACTTGCCCGCCGGGGTGATCTCGATCTCGACGCCGAGCAGGTCCTCCTCCTCGGTCGGCGCGTCCTCGGCCTCCGCGGCCGCCTCGATGGCCTCCTCGCTCGGCGGCTCCTCCGCCGCCTCGCCGCCACCCAGGACCGGCCGTGGGCCGGCGTCCTCGCGCACGAGCCGCAGGCGACCGCGGCCACCCGGGAAGACGTCCTGGGCAAGCTGCTCGAAGTTGGCGGCTGCGGCGTTGAACGTCTGCTCGAACGTCTCGCGGATCTCGCGGTCGGTGTCGCGGATCAGCTGCTTGAGCTCGCGCAGCGCCGTCTCGAGGTCCTCGCGCTGCGCCTCGAGCTCCTCGACGTGGGCGAGCGCCTCGGCGTACTCGTCCTTGGCGAGCGGGTTGACGGGACCGAGCTGCTCGCGGCGCTTGGCCAGCCGCTCGATCCGCTGGCGCAGAGCCTCGGCCTCCTGTGGGTCGAGCGGCTCGGTCGCCGGCTCGGCGTCGAAGCCCAGCGCCTCCGCGAGCTGGGCCAGCTCGGCGGTGGCCTCCGCGGCGCCGTCGCGCAGCTGCTGGGCGCGGACCTCGGCGGCGGTGACCGCATCGCCGCGCTCACGCAGGGCCTGCTGGATCTCGGCCTCCTCGCGGGCGCATTCGCGCAGCTCGCGGGCGACGCCCTCGCCGGCCGCGCGGTCGGCGGCCAGCTCGGCCTCGAGCGCCTCGACGCGGTTGGCGACCGCGGCGCGGACCCGGGCCAGCGTCTCGGCGAGCCGGCGGGCGGCGGGCTCCAGCGCGACGTCGGCGGTGAGCTGGGCGCGCAGGAACTCGAGGCGCCGGGTGCGCTCGGCGCGCTCGCGGGCAGCCCGCTCGGCGGTCCGGCGCTCGGCCGCGAGCTCGCCCTCGATCTGGGCGCGGCGTACGGCGCCGGCGCCCTCCTGGGGGGCCTTGCGGCGCTGCTCGATGAGCCAGCCGGCGCGGCGCAGCTCCTCGGCGGCGGCGGAGCGGTCGCGGTCGGCCTGGCGGACGGCCTGGTCGGCCTCGTCGCGCGCGGCATCCGCGGTGGCGACCGCCTCCCCCGCGCGCTCGGCGGCGGCGAGCGCGGCCTGCTCGGCCTGGATCGCCTGCTCGGACTCGGCGATGAGCCGATCGCGGCGGTTGCGCTCGGCGAGCACGCGCTCGGCGCCGCCCGCTGCGACCTGGCGCAGCTCGCGGGTCAGCGCCGACCACGCGCGGCCCGTCTTCGTGACGGCGGTCCCCGCGAAGTCGGCCGGCAGCGCGTCGAGGTCGTCGACGACCCAGACGCCGGTGAGCAGGGCACGCGCGGCCGGCGGGCCCTCGACGAGGTCGGCGAGCGCGACGGCGCCGGGGACGGGCGGGGCGCCCGGGACGAGCGGGGCGTCGGGGGAAGCGGCGGCATCACCGCCGAGCACCAGCGCCCGCCCCCCATCGCGCCCCGCGCGATCCAGGAGCGCCGCACCGGCCGCGAGGTCCTCGACGACCGCCGCGCCCAGCCGCCCGTCGAGCGCGGCGGCCAGCGCCAGCTCGTAGCCGTCGGCCACCGCCAGCTCGCCCGACAGCGCGCGGGCGCCGCCGGGCGCGCCCGCATGCGAACGGAGGAACTGGTTCGCGGCCGCCAGCTCGGCGCCGACCCGCGCGGCCTCGCGCCGGGCCGCCTCGACCGCCTTCTCCGCCTCGCGGCGCGCCCCGCGCGCCGCCTCGACCGCCGCGTCGGCCACCTTCAGCGCCTCGCGCGCGGCGGCGACGTCGCCCTGGAGCGCCTCGACCCGCTCGCCGGCCGCGACCCGCTCGGCCTCCAGCGCGGCCAGCTCGCGCTCGAGCTCGGCCTCGTGGTCGCGGTCGAGCTGCGCCAGCTCCTCCTCGAGCTGGGCGACGCGCTCGCGGCCGGCCTCGTCGGGCGCATCGGCGGCCGCCTCGGCCTCCAGCGCGGCGATCTGGACCTCGCGGCGCGCGATCCGCTCGGCCAGCGAGGTCGCGGTCTCCTGCGCGCGCTCGCCGCGCAGCTCGATCTTGTCGCTCGCCCCACGCGCGCGGTACACCCGTCCGGCCAGCTCCTCGCGCTGCTCCGTGCGCGCCTGCAGCGCCGCCTCGGCGACCTCGCGCCGCTTGGCCACGGCGCTCAGCCGCCGCTCGGCCTCGGCCCGCGCGGCCTTCGCCGCCGTCGCGGCCTCCTCGGCCTCGGCGAGCCCGACCCGGCGGGCCCGCACGGTCTCCCGCGCCAGCTCCCAGCGCGCCTCCAGCGACTGGCGCTCGAGCCGCTCGTGCAGCTCGGCCGCCTCGGCCTGGCGCTTGAGCGGACGCAGCCGCGACCGCGCCTCGCGCTCGACATCCAGCGCCCGATCGAGGTTGTCCTGCGTGCGCTCCAGCTTGAGCTGCGCGCGGCGCCGGCGCTTGCGGTGCTTGCCGAGGCCGGCGGCCTCCTCGATGAGCAGCCGCCGGTCCTTCGGCTTGGAGGTGACGATCGCCTCGATGCGCCCCTGGGAGACGACCGAGTGCATCTCCTTGCCCAGCCCGGTGTCCGACAGCACCTCGAGCACGTCGACCAGGCGGCACTTCGCCCCGTTGAGCCGGTACTCGCCGTCGCCCGAGCGGTCCAGCCGCCGCGAGATCGAGATCTCGCTCATCGGCAGCAGCTCGCTGCCCTCGCCGTTGTCGAGGACGAGCTCGACCTCGGCCGCGTTGCGGGCCTGCACGCCGCGCCCGCCGCCGAAGATCACGTCCTGCATCGACGCGCCGCGGACGGCCAGCGGCGACTGCTCGCCGAGCGCCCACAGCACCGCGTCGGTCACGTTCGACTTGCCCGAGCCGTTCGGGCCGACGATCACCGACACCCCTTCGCCGAACTCGAGCTTCGTGCGATCCGGGAACGACTTGAAGCCCTTGAGCGTCAGCGACTTGAGGTGCATCAGCCGACGTCCTCGGTCTCGCCCACCGCCTCGAGCGCCGCCCGCGCCGCCGCCTGCTCGGCGGCCTTCTTGGAGCGCCCGCTCCCACTGCCCACGACCTTCCCGCCGACCGAGGCCCGGACCTCGAACGTGCGGTCGTGCGGCGGGCCGTGCTCCGCGGTGACCTCGTAGTCGACGACGTCGCCCGCACGCGCCAGCCGCTCCTGCAAGGTCGACTTGAAGTCCACCGGATGCTCGAGCGCCTCGGCCACCTCCGGCGCGAACGCCTCGACCACCGCCGCCGCCGTGCGCTCGTAGCCGACGTGGAGGTAGCACGCGCCGATCACCGCCTCGGTGACCGACGCGAGCACGCGGTTGGTGGCGATCACCGTCGCCGCGCTCGGTCCCGCGCCCTCGGGCGCGGCCGCCTGCAGCCGCTCGGGGATCCCCAGCCGCTCGGCGACCGCGACGCACGACGTGCCGGAGACCGCCTGCGCGCGGATCTTCGTCAGCCGGCCGGCGCCGAAGCGCTCGGCTTCCAGGCGCGGATAGAGGTCGGCGGTCACGGCGAGCCCGAGCACGGAGTCGCCCAGGAAAGCCAGGCGGGTGTAGGAGTCCGAGCGCCGCTCCGACCAGGAGGCGTGCGTGAACACCTGCCGGTAGAGCTCCTCCGGCAGCTCTTCGAGGAGCTGGCGCAGCTGCTCCACTAGGCCTCGACGCCGTGCGCCATGACGAAGTCCACCGCCTGACCCACGGTGAGGATCTTCGCCGCCTCCTCGTCGGAGATGCGCACGCCGTAGGAGTCCTCGAGCTCCTGCACCAGGGTGTACAGGTCGAGCGAGTCGGCCTCGAGGTCCTCCCGGAAGCGCGTGTCGTCCGCGATGCGCTCCGGGGCCACCTCGAGCTCGTCGGCGAGGTGGGTGCGAACGAGTTGGAAGACGCCCTCCCGGGTCATCGGTGGTCCTTCTCGTGACGATCGATCGGAAAGGGCGTCCAGCGGCGCCGCCAGCCGCGGACGCAGACCCGAAGGAATCCCCCCGGGATGTCGAGGGTCGAGGACAAAGGCTGGCGGTGATCGATGGGCGTCATTTCCGGTCGAGCGTTGCGGGAAGGGCCACCTCAGGACGCCACGCTAGCGACGCTGTCGGACGGGGGCTTGCGCAATGCGCCGGCGGCCTCCATCGCCGCGATCGTCCGGCCGACGACGTCCTCGTCGACGCCGCGCGCCGCGGCGCGGATCGCGTTGGCGAAGCCGATACGGCTGAAGCGGCCGTGCGGCACGACACCGAGCTTGCGCAGCCCCAGGAGGTACGCGCCGCCCGGGCCCTCGGGGTCGAGCTCGTCGCGCAGGGAGCGCAGGTCCGGGCGCAGCAGGATGCCGCCGAGCTTGCCGCGCGAGGAGCCGGTCGCCCGGTCGCGGATGACCGTCATGAGCCGCTGGGAGATGCCCTCGATGAGCTTCAGCGCGATGTTGCCGGTGAAGCCGTCGGCGACGATCACGTCGGCCGCGCCGGTGGCGACCTGCGTGCCCTCGACGTTGCCGACGAACTCCAGGCCGAAGCTGTTGGCCGCCCGCGCCGCCAGCAGCGCGTGGGCCTCGAGGACGAGCTCGTTGCCGCGCGTCTCCTCGGTGCCGTTGGACAGCAGCGCCACGCGCGGGCGCGCGATGCCCTGGCGCATCGTCACCAGCGCCGCGCCCATGAAGGCGAACTGGACGAGGTGGTCGGGCCGGACGTCGGCGTTGGCGCCGACGTCGAGCAGCGTCACCGGGTGCTGGGGCATCGGCAGCGGGATGGCCAGCGCCGGGCGGTAGATGCCGTGCGCCCGCTTGATGTTGAAGAGACCGGCGGCGAGCGCCGCGCCGGTCGAACCGGCGCTGACGAGCGCGTCCGCCTCGCCGGCGGCCACGGCACGCGCCGCGCGGACGATCGAGGCCTCCGGGGTCGAGCGCGCCGCCGACGCGGGCTCCGGCGCCTTGGCGATCGAGATCGGGGCGTCGACGACCGTCACGCCGTCGCTGACGTCGCCGATGCGGTCCGCCGGGCCGAAGATGAGAACGCGCACGCCTTCGCGCGCCGCGAGCATCGCGCCCTCGGCCACCTCGCGGGGGCCGAGGTCAGCGCCGTTGGCGTCGACCGCGACGGTCGCCGGCATGGCGGAACTCAGTGATCGTGGTCGTGCGCGTGGTGCGCGCCGGCCGCGACGACCTCGCGCCCCGCGTAGGACCCGCACACCGGGCACACGCGGTGCGGGCGACGCGGGCTGTGGCAGGTCGGGCACTCGTTGGTCGAGGGCGCGCTGATCTTGTGCGTGGCGCGCCGCTTGGACGTGCGGGCGTGCGACTGCTTCTGCTTCGGGACGGCCATGGGCGATGCAGGGTAGCGCCTACGCTGGAGCGGATGGTGGTCCGCTCGATGGGTCTCGACGATGTGGCCGCCGCCGACGAGCTCACGCGCGCGGTGTTCGACGGCGCCGCGACGACCCCCACCGAGGTCGTCGTCGCCCGCGGTCGGCGGAGGATCGCGCATCTGCGAGCCACCGACCCCGACGGCGCCTGGGTCGCGGTCGACGACGACGGCCGCGTCGGCGGCGTGGCGCTGGGCATCGTGCGCGAGGGCATCTGGGGGCTGTCGCTGCTGGCCGTGCGGCCCGCGCTCCAGGCCCGCGGCGTCGGGCGCCGGCTGCTGGAGCGGGCGCTGGCCTACGGCGACCGAGCGCGCGGGCGCATCGTCGTCTCCTCCGAGGACCCCAAGGCGATGCGCCGCTACGCGCGCGCCGGGCTGCAGCTGCGGCCGACGGTCACGGCGGCCGGGATCGTCGATCGCTCACGGCTACCGGCGATCTCGCGCGCCGTGCGGCCGAGCGACGACGTCGAGCGGACGGCGCCGATCTCCCGGGCGGTGCGGGGCGCGTCGCACCACCTCGACCTCCCCGTCCTGCTCGCCAGCGGTGCCGCGCTGCTGCTCCACGGCGACCGCGGCTTCTGCGTGCATCAGGACGGCACGCCGAAGCTGCTGGCTGCCCGCGACGACGTGGCCGCCGCCGAGCTGCTGTGGGCTGCGCTGGCGGCCGCGCCGCCGGGCGCGACGGTCTCGGTCGACTTCATCACCGCCGGGCAGGACTGGGCGATCGCCGTGGCCCTGGAGGCCGGCCTGGCGCTCTCCCCCGACGGTCCGCTCTTCGTCTCCGGTGCGCTCGGCCCGCTGCGGCCGTACCTGCCGAGCGGGCCGTACCTCTAGTCACCACGGACGGCGCGGCAGCGCCCCCGACCGACGGGCCGGGACGACCGCGAGCGCCAGCCGCCCCAGCGTCAGCGCACCGAGCATCAGCCCGACGTCGCGCAGGGCGATGTCGTAGTACTCGGGCGCGTCCTTCGTCAGCAGGTTGACGACGATGCCCAGCAGCCAGGCGGCCACCACGAACGCGCCGATGCGCGGCGCGACGGCCACGAGCAGTCCGGCGGCGATCTCGATGCCGCCGACCACGTACATGAAGTCCTGCCCGCTGCCCGGCACGATGCTGTTGACCCAGCCGGCCAGGTAGTCCGGCCAGTGGACGCTCCAGTTGAAGAACTTGTCGAGGCCGAAGAGGATCGGCGCGACGGTGAACGCGATGCGCAGCAGCCAGAACGCCTGGTGGGCAGCGGTGGCGACGGCGGGCGGATCCGCGGCGGTCGTCGCGGCGGAGCCGGGACGCGCCGTGTTCGCGGACGAGCGCGACCGCTCGACGGTGCTATCGGCCATGGGAGTCCTCCTGCATCGTGGGTTCGATCCCTTTGCGTGCGGACATGGGCCGTTCTTACGTCGCGAGCATCACCGAGGTAAGGAACGGGCTCCGCGCGCCGCGAAGCAGGCATGGACTTCACCCTGCGCCACCCTGGGCGAAGCGGAAGGCTCGCGCTCGCCGCCCTGATCGCGTCCGGCGCGATCGCCGCCACGGCCGCGCCTGCGGCCGACGCCGCCCCGTCGCACCGCTCGACCTCGATGGCGATGCCGTCGGCCCGGGCGGACGCGGCGCTCGCCCTCCACGACGCCATGCGCACGCTGTGGGAGCAGCACGTCGCGTGGACGCGCCTGGCGATCGTCGCCTTCGCCGCCGACGCCCCGGATCTCCCGGCCACCCAGGCGCGGCTGCTGCGCAACCAGGTCCACATCGGCAACGCGATCAAGCCGTTCTACGGTCGGGCGGCGGGCACGGCGCTGACCAAGCTGCTCCGGGAGCACATCGCCGGCGCCGTGCGCCTGCTCCAGGCCGCCAAGGCGGGCGACAGCGCCGCCCTGGCGCGCGCGAAGGCCGCGTGGTACGCCAACGGCAGGCAGGTCGCCGACTTCCTGAGCGCAGCCAACCGGGCCAACTGGCCGCGCGCGACGATGCGCACCATGATGCGGACGCACCTCGACCAGACGCTCCGCGAGGCGGTCGCCGAGCTGACCGGCGCGTACACGCAGAGCGTGCGCGAGTACGACGCGATCGAGCGTCACATCCTCACGATGGCCGACACGCTCTCCCGCGGGATCGTTCGGCAGTTCCCGGGCCGCTTCCGCTGATCCCCGCCGCCATGACCGCCGGTGATACGTTGGCGCCGTTACCCGTCGAAGGGGTCGCTGTGCGCCAGGATGCCTGGATCCGCGAGGTCGAGCGTGGGCCCGACGCCGAGTCGTCGGCCTGGATCGACGCGCTCGCCGGAGGGGGACGCGCGCGGGACGAGGCGATCGAGCGCCTGCACGAGCTGCTGGTCCGTGCCGCACGCCGCGAGATCCGACGACGCGATGCCGCGCTCGGCGGCCTGCGACCGGACGAGCTCGACGACCTGGCGACGCAGGCCGCGGACGACGCGCTGATGGCGATCATGCGCAAGCTGCACACGTATCGCGGCGACAGCCGCTTCACCACATGGGCGTACAAGTTCGCGCTGCTGGAGGCCGGCGTGAAGGCGCGCCGGCGCGCCTGGCGCGGTCGCGAGGTCCCGCTGGATCCCGACGGAGCGGATCGCCTGGCCGACTGGCGCTCGGCGCCCGACGTCGACGCCGAGACGGCCGAGCTGCTCGCCCTGGTGCGCCGCTCGATCGACCAGGACCTGACGCCCCGCCAGCGCGCCGTGCTCGTGGCGATCGTCCTCGAAGACGTGCCGATCGACGTCCTGGCCGAGCGGCTGGCGACCACGCGCGGCGCGCTCTACAAGACGTTGTACGACGCTCGCAAGAAGCTCCGTGCGCGGCTGGTCGAGGAAGGCCACGCACCGGACTTGGCCGCGGAAGGAGGGACGCGATGAGCGAGGCCGCGCCGCGCCGCATCGACGAGCTGCTCGGTCGCCTGCTCGGGCCGACCGGCCCGGAGGTCACCTGCGACGAGTGCTTCGAGCACCTCGATCGCTACGTCGAGGCCGAGCTCGCCGGACACGACGCCGAGGCCGTCGTCCCCGGGATGCGCGCGCACCTCGAGGGCTGCCCGGCCTGCGCCGAGGACCGCGACGCGCTCCGCGCGCTGCTCGCGGCCGAGGGGCGCTAGTCCAGCTTCAGCTCGCGCAGCGCCGCCCAGCGCGGATCGGGCGCACGCTCGTGGGCATGCTCCGGTCCGGCCGCGTTGAGGTCGGCGCCGCAGATCGGGCACAGCCCCGCGCAGTCGGAGCGGCACAGCACCGGGTTGGGCAGCGCGAGCGCCAGCGCGTCGCGGGCCCAGGCCTGGAGGTCGAGCACCTCGCCGACCACGTACGGGCTGGTCAGCTCGGCGTCGTCGCCGTCGGGGTCGTGGACCTCGCGCGCGTCGACCTCCACCGTCGAGCGGGCGTCGGCCAGGCAGCGCATGCAGGGGCCGCTCAGCGGTGCGCTGAACCGCAGGCGCAGGGCGAAGCCGCCCCCCGTCATGCGGGACAGGTCGAGCGTCACGGGGAGCGTCGGCGGCGTCTCGTAGCGCTGGCCGCCGAGCTCGAGATCGTCGACGGCCACGTCGAGATCGGTCAGCCGGCGGCCTTCTCCGGCGGTGAGGGCCAGCCGCGCCAGATCGAGGGTGTCGGCACGCTGGGACACGCTCTCCAGCGTAGCTCGCGCGACGACGAGCGGCGGCTCAGTCCTCGACCAGCACGCGCTTGAGGACCTTGCCCGTCGCGTTGCGCGGCAGTTCCTCCAGCACGACGATCTCGCGCGGCACCTTGTAGCTGGCGAGGTTCCGGCGGACGTGCGCCTTGAGCTCCTCCTCGCTGGCCTCGCTGCGCAGCACGACGAAGGCCTTCAGGCGCTGGCCGAACTGCTCGTCGTCGACGCCGACCACGGCGACCTCCTCGACGGCGACGTGATCGGCCAGCAGGTCCTCGACCTCGCGCGGGAAGACGTTCTCGCCGCCGGAGACGATCATCTCGTCGTCGCGTCCGTCGATGAAGAGGCGGCCGGCGGCGTCGAGGTGCCCGACGTCGCCCGACGACAGCAGCCCGCCGACGTTCTGCTTCTGGCCGCCGCCGGTGTAGCCCTCCATCGCCATCTCGTTGCCGACGAAGATGCGGCCGGTCTGGCCTGGCGCGACCTCGCGGCCGTCGTCGGCGAGCAGCTTGACGACGGTCCCGCGCGGCGGGCGCCCCGCGGTCCCCGGCGCCGCTCGCAGGTCGGCCGGCGTGGCGATCGTCGCCCACGCCACCTCGGTCGAGCCGTACAGGTTGTAGAGCACGTCGCCGAGGCGGTCCATGACGCGGGTCGCCAACTCCCCGGGCAGCGCGGAGCCGCTCGCGGCGATCACCCGCAGCGCCCGCAGGTCGTAGCGCTCCAGCACGTCGGCGGCCAGCTCCATGATCCGCTGCAGCATCACCGGCACGACGACGAGCCCGGTGCAGCGGAACTGGGCCAGGGTGCCGAGACAGCCCTCCGGCGTGAAGCGCCGGCGCAGCACGACGGTCGACGAGAGGCTGATCGCCAGCATCCAGTTCGCGTAGCCCCACGAGTGGAACATCGGCGCGGCGATGTGCGTCGGCTCCAGCGCGCGGTACGGGATGCGATCCAGCAGCGCGGCGACCGGCTCCAGCGACTCGGGCTGCTTGCGGTTGGCGCCCTTCGGCTGGCCGGTCGTGCCGGAGGTCAGGATCGTCACACGGCCCTTCGCCGCGGGCGGGGTGACCTCGGCCGGGCTGCCGCTCGTCACGAGGTCCTCGAGCAGGGCGTCGTCGAGCGCGCCGTCGCCGTCGGTCCAGGCCACGAAGCCGAGGCGGCCCGCGCGCGCCGGCGCGACGACCTCGGCGAACTCCTCGTCGTAGATGATCGCCTTGGGCTGGTGGCGCTTGCAGACGTCGGCGATCTGCGGCGCCGAGAACATCGTGTTCAGGTAGAGGGCGTGGGCGCCCAGCTTCGAGCAGGCGACCGTGGTGTCGATCATGCCGCGGTGGTTGCGGCAGAGGATCGCGACGTGGTCGCCCGCGCGCACGCCGCGCTCGGCCAAGGCGTTCGTCAGCGCGTTCGTGCGGCGATGCACGGCGGCGAAGGTCAGCGAGCCGAGCTCGTCGACGATCGCCACGCGGTCGGGGTAGCGGATCGCCGAGGCCTGGTAGCCGGCGGCCGCGGTCGGCCCCCAGCGCCGCAGGGCGAGTCCCGTGCGCACGAGCCGATCCGGACGGGTCGGACGGAACACGCCGCGCTCGATGAGCGTCCTGGCCGTGAACAGCTTGGTGGAGACGGTGTCGAGGACGTTCATGGCAAGCGGTGGAACCCTAGTCGAGGCGCAGGTCCGCGGGGACGGTGCCCTCTTCGACCAGTGCGTACACGTCGCGCGCGCGGCGCGGATTGAGGAAGACGTGGCGCTGGCCGACGCTGGGCTTCTCCTCCAGGATGCCCGCCGCGAGCAGGCGCTTGCCGACCTCCTCGGCCAGCTGCTTGTCGTTGCCGTGGAAGCCCCGCGCGAGATGGCTGAACTCGGTGTGGTAGCCGCCCCACTTCCCCATGCCCGCCAACCGCTGCAGGATCCGCCGCGCGACGCGCCGGGCGGGGTCCGGATCGTCGTGGGGACGGGCGGCCTGCGTCGGCGGGGCGAGCGCGGCGAGGACCGCGTCCTCCTGGGCAGCGACCTCGGCCGGGTCGGCGGGGTTGGCCCCCAGCGACGCGATCGCCTCGGCGACCAGCAGCGGATGCGCGGCGCCGACCGGCGGACGCACGTCGCGCGCGACGTCGAGGGTGGCGGACGGCAGCGCGACGGCGCGGGCCCGGAGGCGGTCGATCCGCTCGACCGACTCGTCGAAGGCCAGCGCGGCGAGCTCGGCGTCCGGTGCGGCCGGCGGGCTCGCGTGCACGGCCAGGACGAGGTGGCCGTCGAGGTCGCCGGCCGCCAGCGCCCGGCCGCCGCCGGTGACGAGCGCGCCGACGAGCGCCGCGACGAGCAGCCAGCTGCGCTCGTCGACCTCCTGCGGGTCGGCGCGCAGCGTCGAGGGCACCGGGGCGACGGCCAGCAGCGCGGCGCCGGGCGCGGCGCCCGGAGCGACCGCGACCACGACCGGCTCGGGGATCCCGGCGCGCTTGCGGCGCAGCTCCTCGACCCCGCGCTCGAGCTCGGCGGCGAGCAGCGTGCGGACCCGCGCCGGAGCCGGCTCGGGATCGGCAAGCGCCTCGTCGAGGGCCGTCATGGGCTCAGCCTACGGATGCGGCGGGGCGACGCCCGCGCGGGCCGATTCCGTCAGGGCCCGCACGTACCGTTGGTCGCGTCATGGAGGCTGCCCTCACCCTTCCCTTCGCCGATCCCGAGCCGATTCGGATCCTCGGCCAGCGGATGTTCCTCGACGGGTTCGAGGTGGCCGATGAGGCGGCGATCCGGATCGCGCGCGAGCACGCCGATCCGGCGCGGGCCGTGGCCGACATGATCGCGATCGGCGCGCGGGTGCTGGACCGCGAGCACACCGGCGCCGACGTCGAGTTCGTCAAGGCGGAGTTCGAGCGCGCCGCGCGCTCGCTGGACGCCGAGTTCGTCGAGCGCGCGCGGCGCGTCGCCGAACGGCTCGACGCGAAGGTCGACGAGGTCTTCGGGCCCGAGCACGGGCACGTGACGAAGGCGCTGGAGCGGCACTTCTCCGACGGCTCGTCGGTGGCCGTCCAGCATCGCGTGCAGGCCGTCGTCAACGAGGCCGCGGTGAAGATGCGCGAGGACCTGCGCCGCCAGTTCTCGTCGGACTCCGAGTCCAACCCGCTGGCCGGGTTCCAGCGCGCGTCGCTGGCGGTCATCAAGCAGACCTCCGATCAGCAGGCCGAGCGGCTGGCGGCGATGACGAGCGAGCTGACCGCGCTGAAGGTCCAGCTCGCCGAGCTCAAGGCCGAGAAGGCCAAGCGCGAGGAGCTCGCCGCGGCGCAGGAGCGCGGCACGGCCAAGGGCCGCACCTACGAGGAGGCGGTGTTCGAGGCGGTCGACGCGATCGCCGTCGCCCGCGGCGACGACTGCGATGCGGTGGGCGACACGCGCGGCGAGGGCGGGCGCAAGGGCGACGTGGTCGTCGCGCTCGACGCGTGCTCGGGGCCGGCGCGCGGCCGCGTCGTCTTCGAGGCCAAGGACCGCAAGCTCTCCAAGAACCAGGCGCTCGAGGAGCTCGACGGCGCGATGCAGACGCGCAACGCCGACTTCGGGATCCTCGTCGTGCCCTCCGAGGACGAGCTGCCGGCGCGCACCCATCCGCTGCGCGAGTACAACGGCGACAAGCTGTTCGTCGTCTACGACCCCGAGGACGGCTCGCGGCTGGCGCTCGAGGTGGCCTACGGGCTGGCGCGCGCCCGCGTGCTCATGGCCCGCGACGACGCCGCGGGCCTCGACCCGTCGGCGCTGCGGGCCGAGGTCGAGCGAGCCCTCCAGGCGATGGAGGACGTCCGCCGGGTCAAGTCCCAGTTGACCAACGCCGCCAACGGCATCGAGCAGGCGCGCGGCATCCTCGACGCGATGGCGGCCTCGGTGCGCGGCCATCTGGCGCAGCTGGACGCGCTGCTGGCGCCGGCCGACGAGTCCGACGGCGAGTAGCGCTCGCGCCTGCGCGATCATGGCTCGCGTGCGCCGGCGCGTCGTCGTCTCCGGGAAGGTCCAGGGCGTGTTCTTCCGCGACGCGACGCGCCGCGAGGCCGAGCGGCTCGGCGTGAGCGGTTGGGTCCGCAACCGCGACGACGGCACGGTCGAGGCCGTGTTCGAGGGCGCGGTGGAGGCGGTCGAGGAGCTCGTCGCCTGGTGTCGGATCGGCCCGCCCCACGCTCGGGTGGACGACGTGCAGGCGATCGACGAGGCGGCCGAGGACCTGCGCGGCTTCGAGATCCGCTAGCGGGGCGCGCCGGCGCTACGCCGCCACGAGGACGGCGCGGGGAGCGTCGTCCAGGCGGGCGAGCACGTGGGCGACCTCGCCCGGCGAGAGGATCGCCGGCAAGCCGGCGAGCCAGCCGTCGACGGCGTCCGCGCCAACCAGCTCGACCCCGCGCCGGCGCCCGCGCAGCTCGCCTTCGAGCGCCAGCACCGGCGTGACCGGGCAGCCGAGCCAGCGCCGCTCCAGGTGGCGCGCCTGCGCCCACGCGTGCATGAGGGCCCGCTCGGGCACCGCCGCGAGCGTCTCGGGCGCCGGTCCCGTCCCGCGTTCGATCGCGAACGCGCCGGCGGGCCCGACCGCGACGAGCGGCACGGTGCCGATGGCGGTCTGGACGTCCACCAGCGCCGACCAGCCCGGCAGCGCTTCGATCCGATCGGCAAGCATGGTTGCTCGGTCGATCGGCACCGGTATGCCAGCTCTGACCGTCAAGCCGCTCGGCTCAACGCATGTTCGAACGCCGTCCGCGCCGCGTTGCCGCGCACGGCGAACACGATCCGCTCGAGCCCGGAGCCGGCGGCCAGATGGGCCCGCACCTCCTCGACCTCGATCCGCGCCGCCTCGTCGAGCGGGAAGCCGCCGACGCCGGTGCCGAAGGCGACGAGCGCCAGCGAGCGCGCGCCGAGCTCGTCGGCCTTGCGCAGCGTGGCCGCTGTGGCGCGGCGGATGACGTCGGCGCCGGTCGGTCCGCCGAGCTCCATCGTCGCGGCGTGGATGACCCAGCGCGCCGGGAGCGCGCCGCCGGTCGTCTCGACGGCCTCGCCGAGGCCGATCGGCGCCCGCTCGCGGCTCTCGCGCTCCAGCTCCGCGCCGGCCGCCCGCGCGATCGCGCCGGCGACGCCGCCGCCGTGCAGCAGGCGCGTGTTCGCGGCGTTGGCGATCGCATCGACCGCGAGGGTCGTGACGTCGGTGTCGAGGACCTCGATCGAGGCCACGACCGTCCCGCCTACGCGACCTCGGCCGGCTCGTCCTTGCCCTGCAGGCGCTCGCGCCCGCGCTGGACGGCGGCGATGAACTTCGAGAGGTTGACCTCGAGCGTGTTGAGGATCTCGTCGGCGTAGTCCTCCGCGCCCAGGCGGATCTCCCGCTCGCGGGCGCGCGCATCCTCGATGATGTCCTCGGCGGCGCGCTCGGCCGCCTTGGTGACCTCCTCGTTGGAGATCAGGCGGTCCTGGCGCTCGCGCGCCTCCTTGACGATCCGCTCGGCCTCGCGCTTGGCCTCGGCGAGCATCTCCTGGCGCTCCTTGACGATCCAGCGCGCCTGCTTGATCTCCTCGGGGATCGTGGCACGCATCTGATCGAGGATGTCGTAGATCTCCTCCTTGTCCACGCGAACCTGGTCCGTGAGCGGCACGGGCTTCGCGTTGTGGACGAGGTCGTCCAGCTTGTCGATGAGCACGAGGACGTCCATGGGCTTCCTTAGGTTCGTTGGCGAGCGAGCTCTTCCTTCAAGCGCCGGGCCACTCGCTCGGGCACGAGCCCGTCGATGTCCCCCCCGAAGGTTGCGAGCTCCTTGACGCCGCTGGAGCTGAGGAAACTGTACTGGGGCGAGGCCATCAAGTAGACGGACTCGATGTCGCTGGCCTGGCGGCGATTCAGGTTCGCCATCTCGAGCTCGTACTCGAAGTCGGAGATCGCGCGCAGCCCCTTGACGATCGCGCGCGCGCCGACGCGCCGCGCGAAGTCGACGATCAGCACGTCGAAGGGCTCCGCGCGGACGTTGCCGAGGTGCGCGGTGGCCTCCTCGATGAACGAGATCCGCTCCTCGGCCTCGAAGAGCGGCTTGGTCTTGCGTACCGAGGCGTTCACCACCGCGACGATCACCTCGTCGAACATGCTGGCCGCACGGGTGATGACGTCGATGTGGCCGTTGGTGATGGGGTCGTAGCTTCCGGGACAGACAGCCGTGGTCATGGCAGCGAATGGATCCTGATCAGGGTGTCGCCGTAGCGGCGCTCGTCGGTGACCGCCAGCCCCGCCAGCGCCAGCGGCTCGCGCCGATCGCTCTCGCTCACCGCCCGCCCGCCCGCGGCGAGCAGCGGCGCCAGCTCGAGCGCCGGACCGAGCCCCGCCGCGTCGCGGTACGGGGGGTCGAGGAAGACGAGATCGTATGGACCTCCGGCCGCGGATGCGTCGCGGACGAACGCCCGCACGTCCCGAGCGCGCACGTCGGCGTCGACGCCGAGCGCCGCGACGTTGGCCGCGATCGCCTTCAGGGCGGCCGGTGCGCGCTCCACGAAGGTCACCCGTGCGGCGCCGCGCGACAGCGCCTCCAGGCCCAGCGCGCCGGAGCCGGCGAAGAGGTCGAGGACCGCGGCGCCCTCGAGCGGTCCGAGGATCGAGAAGACCGCCTCGCGGACCCGATCGGAGGTCGGCCGCGTGTCGCGCCCGGGCGGCGCCACGAGGCGGCGGCCGCGGTGGGTGCCGGCGACGATCCGCATCACGCCGGGATCGGGAGGTCCAGCTCGTCGGCGCCGTAGCGGGCGCGCAGGGCGTCGGCGAGCAGCGCGTACTCGGGCGTGACGAGGTCCGGGTCGGCCGCGAGGATCGCCGCGGCGCGGTCGCGAGCGCGATCCAGCAGCGGCTCGTCCTCGGGCAGCCGCGCGACCGCGAACTCGCCGTAGCCGGACTGGCGCGTGCCGACCAGCTCGCCCTCGCGGCGCAGCTCGAGGTCGATCTCGGCCAGCCGGAAGCCGTCGGCGTGCTCGGCCAGCGCCTTCAGCCGCGCCGACTCCTTGGGTCCGAACAGGATGCAGACCGACGCGTGGCCGCCGCGGCCGATCCGCCCGCGCAGCTGGTGCAGCTGCGAGATCCCGTAGCGCTCGGCGTTCTCGACGAGCATGACGGTCGCGTTGGGCACGTCGATGCCGACCTCGATGACGCTCGTCGCGACCAGCACGTCCGCGCCGCCCTCGGCGAACTGCGCCATCGCCTCCTGCTTGGCCTTCGGGCGCATCTGGCCGTGCAGCAGCACCACGCGGAAGTCCTTGAGCTCGGTCTTGGCCAGCCGCTCGTACTCCGCGGTCGCCGCCCGCGCCTGCAGCGCCTCGGACTCCTCGACGAGCGGGCAGACGACGAACGCCTGGCGCCCCGCCCGCAGCTCCTCGCGGATGCGCTCGTAGGCCCGCTCGCGCTCGCGGTCCGTCGAGGCGACGAACGTCTGGATCGGCTTGCGGCCGCCGGGGAGCTGGTGGATCGCGGTGTGGTCGAGGTCGCCGAACTCCAGCAGGCGCATCGTGCGCGGGATCGGCGTCGCGGTCATGTGCAGCACGTGCGGCGCGAGCTCGTCGGGTCCCTTGGCATCCAGCGCGCTGCGCTGGCGTACGCCGAAGCGGTGCTGCTCGTCGATCACCGCGACGGCGAGCCGGTGGAACTGCACGGTCGGCTCGATGAGCGCGTGGGTGCCGACGACGAGGGACAGCTCGCCGCTGGCCAGCTTGCCCAGCACGTCGGCCCGGCGCGCGGCCGCGGTGGAGCCGGTCAGCAGCGCGGCGGGGACCATCTCGCCGCCCAGGAGCGTCTGCAGCGTGAGGAAGTGCTGCTCGGCCAGGGTCTCGGTCGGCGCCATGAGCGCGCCCTGCATCCCGTGCTCGACGGCCCGCAGCAGGGCGAACAGCGCGACGACCGTCTTGCCCGACCCGACCTCCCCCATGAGCAGCCGCTGCATCGGCCGCGGGCGCGCGAGGTCGGCCTCGATCGCCGCCATCGCTGCGGCCTGGTCCTCGGTGGGCGCGAACGGCAGCGCCTCGGCCAGCCAGCGGGCGGTCAGCTCGCGAGGCCCGCCGAGCGCGGGCGCCGCGATCGCGGCCTGCAGCGCGCGGCGGCGGGCGAAGAGCAGCTGCGTCGCCAACAGCTCGTCGAAGGCCAGGCGGCGGCGCCCGCCCTCCCCCGCCCCGAAGTGCAGGTCGGCCAGCGCGGCCTGGCGGTCGGGCAGCCGCTCGGCGACGCGCACCGCGGCGGGCAGCGACTCGATCACGTCGGCGATCGCCGCGCGATGCTCGCGCACGAGCTCGGCCAGCTGCGTCGAGGTCACCCCCTCCGAGGCCGGGTAGTGCGCGATCCCCTCGACCGCGCCGCCGACGTCCACCGTCTCGGAGTGGGCGCTGACCTTGAACGAGTTGCGCCCGTCGTACTTGCCGTAGAGCGCCAGCCGGGTCCCGGGCCGGTAGCGCCGCTCCAGCCATGGCTGGTTGAAGAACACGACCTTCATGACGCCCGTCTGATCGGCGACCGTCGCCTCGACGAGCGGCTTCATCCCGCGACGGCGCACCGGCCGCGAGCGGATCGAGCGGACCTCGACGATGACGTTGGCCTGCTCGCCCGGCGCCAGCTGCGCGACCTGGCGCGCGACGCGCCGCTCCCGCGGGAGGTGCTCGATCAGGTCGCCGACCGTGTGCAGCCCGAGCGTCTCGAGCGCCTCGGCGACCTTCGGATGCGGCGCCGGCAGCGGCGCGTCCAGCCGCGACGGACGCGGCAGGCGCACGGGGACGCGGGCGGGATCGTCGGATTCGAAGGGGCCCACGCCGAGATGATGACGCTGCGCCAGGACTACTCGGCGGTCAGCAGCCACCAGTAGGCGGACTGGCCGCCGTCCTCGAGCTCCAGCTCGACGCCGTCGGGTGCGAGCACCGCGACCGCGTCGCCGTCGAGGGGCGCGCCTTCGCCGGCGATGCAGGTGACGAGCTCGGCCTCGGCGCCGAGCTCGCGCAGGACCGAGGCGAGCGTCTGGCCCGGGTCGCCCCAGGCGACGAGCTCGTCGTCGACGAAGCCGACGGCGTCACCGATGGCGAAACGGCCGTCGACGTCGGCGCGCGCGGCGGGCGCGACGGCGCCGCTGCGGATCGCGCCCAGCGCGGCGCGCATCGCGTCGGCGTTCTCGGCCGCGCCGCGGTCGGTCAGCAGCGCGACGGCGGCGGCGAGCCCGGCCTGCTGGGACGTCGACGCGACGACCTCGGCGACCTTGCTGGACAGCTCGGCGGCGCGCTCGGCGGCCATGATCACGTTGGGCGAGTTCGGCAGCACCACCACCTCGTCGGCCGGCACCGCGTCGATCGCGCCCAGCAGCTCGGCCGTCGACGGGTTGAGCGTGGCGCCGCCGTCGAGGACGTCGACGCCGAGCGAGCCGAAGAGCGTGCGCATGCCCGCCCCCGCGCAGACGGCGAGCGCACCGCAGCGGGTGTGCAGCCGGTCGGCGCGCTCCTGCACCTGCTCGTGCATGTCGGCGACCTCGAGCCGCGAGACCTGGCCGTGGCCGTCGAACAGGGCGGTCGCGGCGGACGGGTCGTCGGTGTGGACGTGGACCTTCAGCGTCGCGCTGTCGCCGACGACCAGCACCGAGTCGCCGATCGCCTCCAGGGGCGCGACGAACCGCGTGCGGTCCAGCGCGGTGCCGGTGACCGCGAAGTTCGTGCAGAAGCGGTACGTCGAGGAGCTGTGCGCCTCGGCGACGTGGCGCACGGCCGGCGCCGCGTGGTGGTCGAGCGCGGGTCCTTCGGTGCCGCGCAGCGCCGCGACGATCCCGGCGAAGATGATCGTCACCCCGTAGCCACCCGAGTCCACGACGCCCGCCTCGCGCAGCACCGGCAGCAGCTCGGGGCCGCGCTTGACCGACTCCTCGCCCGCGACGATCGCGCGCTCCAGGATGTCGGCGAGGGCGGCGTTCTGCTCCTCGGCGGTCGCCTCGGGGCCCAGGCGCGGGTCGCGCATGTGCGCCAGCTCGGAGGCCACGCGGCTGGCCATCTCCCGCATCACGGTGAGCATCGTGCCCTCGGCGGGCTCGCGGACCGAGCCGTAGCCCGCGTCGGCGGCGCGGGCCATCGCCGCGCCGATCAGGACCGGGTCGACGAGCTCGCCGGGGCGGCTGATCAGCTCCTCGGCGGCGCCGCGGATGAGCTGGGAGAGGATGACGCCGCTGTTGCCGCGGGCGCCGAGCAGCGCGGCGCGGGCCACGCGCTCGACGATCTCGTCGCGCCCGATCTCGTCGAGCGAGCGGGCGCCGGACTCGCCGGCGAGCCGCTCGACCTCGGCCAGGCAGGCGCGCAGCGTGAGCGCCATGTTGTCGCCCGTGTCGCCGTCGGCGACCGGGAAGACGTTGAGGTCGTTGACCTCCTGGCGCCGACTCTCGAGGTGCGCGAGCGCGCCCTCCACGACGGCGCGGAAGCGGACGAGGCTGGGTTCGGACGGCGCGGCCACGAGGGCGCGCCGACTAGAGCGCCTTGGTGACCTTGCCCGCCTTGAGGCAGCGGGTGCAGACGTAGACCCGCTTGGGGGCGCTGCCCACGAGGACGCGGACCTTCTGCAGGTTCGGGTTGAAGCGTCGCTTGGACGCGACCATCGAGTGGCTGCGGCTGTGCCCGAACGCCGGGCCCTTGCCGCAGGAGTGACAGACCTTGGCCATGGGACGGAGCAGGATAGCCGGTCGGCCGTCCGGCGCCGGCGCCGGCGGCGTACCGTGGTGGAGCATGCCCGTCGCGCTGCCCGACCGCTACACCGACCTTCGCCGGATCGCCGCCGGCGGCATGGCCACCGTGTACGCGGCCCAGGACACGCGGCTGGGCCGGAAGGTGGCGATCAAGGTGCTGCACCCGCACGTCGCGGCCAGCGCGGACGCGCGCGAGCGGTTCGCCCGCGAGGCCCGCGCTGCGGCGCGGGTCGGCGACCATCCCCACGTCGTGGCGATCTACGACGTCGGCGAGGCCGGCGGGACGCCGTACCTCGTCATGGCGCACTTCGACGGCGGCACCGTGGCCGACCGCCTGCGCGCCGGGCGGGTGCCGCGCGGGGTCGCGCTCGGCTGGCTGGAGGAGGCCGCCTCGGCGCTCGACCACGCCCATCGCCAGGGCATCGTCCACCGCGACGTCAAGCCCGGGAACCTGCTGCTCGACGCGGACGGCCGGCTCGCGGTCGGGGACTTCGGGCTCGCGCGGATGGCGGCGGAGTCGAGCCTGACCCAGACCGGCACGGTCCTCGGGACCGCCGCCTACCTCTCGCCGGAGCAGGCGCTCGGACGCTCGGCGACGGCGGCCAGCGACCGCTACGCGCTGGCGGTGGTGGCGTTCGAGCTGCTCACCGGGCGGCGGCCGTTCCCGGCCGAGCATCCCGCCGCCCAGACCCGGGCCCATGTCGAGCTCCCGCCGCCCGCGGCGAGCGAGGTCGCCCCCGAGCTGCCCGCGGCGGTCGATCGGGTCCTGTGGCGGGGGTTGGAGAAGGATCCGGCCCGCCGCTGGGACACCGCCGGCCGGTTCGTGGAGGCGCTCGACGAGGCGCTGGCAGGCAGCGGCGAGCTCGCGACCCAGACCTTGCCCGTGACGCCGGTACGCCGGCCAGCGGGCGAGGGCGCCGTTGCGCAGCCGCCCGCCACACGGCGAGCGGCCCGCGGCCCGAGCCCGGGTGCGGCCGGGGGACCGGGCGAGGTCGCGCCGCGCCGGACGCCGAGCGAAGCCGCCGGTCGGCCGCGCGAGCCGACGCGACGAGCAGGTCGCGGCCGGACGTCAGGCGCCGCCGCGGGCGGGCGCGGCGAGACCGAAGGCGCGCGGCGGCGTGCGCGGGGGTGGATCGTCGGCGCCGGGCTCGGCGGCGTCGCGCTGCTGGCCGGAGCCGCGATCGCGCTGCTCGCCGGCGGCGGCGGTGACGGCGGCAGCCCCGCCACGCAGGCCGCCGTGACGCGCCAGAGCGCGGCGTCGGAGAGCGCGTCGAGATCCGAGCGGCGCGAGCGCGAGACGACGACGGCCGCGCCGACCGCGACGACCCCGCCGGCGACCGAGGCGGCGCCCACGACGGAAGCGACGCCGCCCGCGGCGCCCGAGGGCGGGAGCGGGGACGAGACCGGTGCCGGGCCCGGGAACGGCAACGGGAGCGGGAACGGGAACGGCAACGGCAACGGGCGTGGCAAGGCCAAGGGCCAGCGCGAGGTCGCCGGCGACCCGTCGACCCTGCTGGCCCAAGGCCACCAGCTCCTCCTCGCCAACCGCCCGGCCGAGGCGATCGCGCCGCTGCGCCAGGCGGTCGACGGCTGCCCGATCGCCCAGACCGATCCCTGCGCGTACGCCTACTACGACCTCGGCCGCGCGCTGCGCCTCGCCGGCCAGCCGCAGGCGGCCGTGCCGGTCCTGCTCACCCGGTTGCAGAACCCTGACCAGCGCGAGACGGTGCTGGCCGAGCTGCGGGCCGCCCGCCGCGAGGCGCGGCAGGGCTGAAGCCACCCTCGTCGCGCGAGCCGCGGCGACGACCGGGAGCGGCCGAGGATGCGGTCAGTCGCGCGACGCCGGAACGCGACCCGGCTGGCGCTCCGGGTGCGCCGGACGGCGCGACGGACGCGGGTAGCCGTCGGCGATGGTGCCCGGCTCGCGCAGGCGGACCGACGACGGGTCGGCGCCCGGCAGCGGCAGCCCACCGCCGCTCCCGCGCGGATCGGGCGGCTCGGGGCCCTTGGGCGAGCCGCCGTCGTCGTCGCCATCGTTGGGCCACCAGTCCTTGAACGAGCCGCCGCTGTCGTGGACCAGCACGTAGACGAGCGCGACGCCGCCGAGGATGTGGACCCCCAGCATGATCGCCACCGCGATCACCTCGCCCGTCGTCCCCAACTGCGAGAACACGCCTTCAGCCTACGCCGTCGCGCCCTTGATCGCCACCAGCGCCAACACCGCCGCGGCGGCGTGGCGGCCGCTGTCGCGCTTGTCGCCGCCCGAACGAGCGAGCGCCTGCTCCATCGTGTCGACGGTCAGCACGCCGAACGCGCACGGCACGCCGGTCCGCAGCTGGACGTCCTGGATGCCGCGCGCCGCCTCCTGGCAGACCCAGTCGTAGTGGTCGGTCTCGCCACGGATCACCGCGCCGAGGCAGGCGATCCCGTCGTAGCGGCCCGTCTCGGCGGCCAGCTTGGCCGCCATCGGCAGCTCGAACGCCCCCGGCACGTCGAACACGTCGATCTCGCTGACGCCGCCGTCCGCGAACCCCGCGCGCGCGCCCGCCTCCAACCGACGGCCGAGCTCGTCGTAGAACCGCCCGACGCAGAGCGCGACCTTCACGAGCGCCGGTCCCGCTCGTGCTCGGCGTGCAGCATCTCCTCGTCGACGTCGACGCCCTGGTGGTGGAGGATGTGCCCCATCCGCTCGGCCTTGGCCCGCAGGTAGGCCTCGTTGTGCGGGTTGGGGAGGTGCTGGATCGGCACCTGCTCGGAGACCGACAGCCCGTAGCCCTCCAGCCCCAGGATCTTCTTGGGGTTGTTCGTGAGGATGCGGATCGACGTCAGCCCCAGGTCGGTGAGGATCTGCGCACCGATGCCGTAGTCGCGCAGGTCGGCGGGCAGCCCGAGCTGGAGGTTGGCCTCCACCGTGTCCAGCCCCTGCTCCTGCAGCTTGTACGCGCGCAGCTTGTTGAGCAGCCCGATCCCGCGCCCTTCCTGGGCCAGGTACAGCAGCACGCCGGCGCCCTCGCGCTCGATCATCGCCAGGGCGCTCTCCAGCTGCTCGCCGCAGTCGCAGCGCAGCGAGTGGAAGACGTCGCCGGTCAGGCACTCGGAGTGCACGCGCACGAGGACGTCGTCGGTGCCCTCGATGTCGCCCTTGACGAGCGCGACGTGGTGCTTGTCGTCGACCAGCGAGCGGTAGCCGACCGCCACGAAGTCGCCGAACGTCGTCGGCAGCGACGTCGCCACCACCCGCTCCACCAGCTTGTCGTGCTTGCGCCGGTAGGCGATCAGGTCGGCGACCGTGACCATCTTCAGGTCGTGGCGCGCGCAGTAGCCGACGAGATCGTCGAGACGGGCCATCGTCCCGTCGTCGTTCATGATCTCGCAGATCACCCCGGCCGGGTTCAGCCCCGCCAACCGCGCCAGGTCGACCGCCGCCTCCGTCTGCCCCGTGCGCTCCAGCACCCCGCCGGGCTTGGCCTTCAGCGGGAAGACATGACCGGGCTGCACGAGATCGCGCGGCGCGCTCTCGGGATCGATCGCGACCTGGATCGTGTGCGCCCGGTCCGCCGCGCTGATCCCGGTGGTGACCCCCTCGCGCGCCTCGATCGACACCGTGAACGCCGTCTCGAACGCGGACTCGTTCTTGGCCGCCATGAGGTCGAGCCCGAGGTCCTCGCAACGCTCCGGAGTCAACGCCAGGCAGATCAGCCCACGCCCCTCCTTGGCCATGAAGTTGATCGCGTCCGGAGTCACGAACTGCGCGGCCATCGTCAGGTCGCCTTCGTTCTCGCGGCTCTCGTCGTCGCAGACGACGACCATCCTCCCCGCGCGGATGTCGTCGAGGGCCTCTTCGATGGTGGCGAACGGCGTGGTCTTGGACATCATCGGGCTACCAGCTTCTCCACGTACTTGGCCAGCACGTCGACCTCCAGGTTCACGGGCCGCCCGGGTTCGGCGACCCCGAGCGTCGTGCGCTCGATGGTCTCGGGGATGAGTGACACGGCGAAGGAGTCCTCGCCGACCGCGCTCACGGTCAGCGAGATGCCGTCGACGGCGATCGAGCCCTTCTCGACGACGTAGCGCAGCAGCTGCGGGTCGGCGCCGATCTCGACGACGCGTGAGAACCCGTCCTCGCGCACGGAGCGCACCGAGCCGACGCCGTCCACGTGGCCCTGGACGACGTGGCCGCCGAGACGGTCGCCCGCCCGCATCGCGAGCTCGAGGTTCACCGGCCGGCCGGGCGCGGCCTCGGCCAGCGAGGAGCGGCGCAGCGTCTCGCGCATGACGTCCGCGTGCAGCAGCTCGGGATCGCCGGTGTCGACGGCGGTCAGGCAAACGCCGTTGACGGCGATCGAGTCGCCCTCGGCCAGCTCGGCGGCGAGCTTGGTGCGCACCGCCAGGTGGACGCCGTCACCAGTGTCCTCCACGCGCACGATCTCCCCCAGGTCCTGCACCAGTCCGGTGAACATTCACCACTCCCTCAACCGTGCCCGGACCAGGATGTCCTGGTCGACGCACTCGCAGCTCATCGTCAACGCCCGGGTCGCCTCCGCGATCCGCTCGACGCCCTTGCCCTCCACCGGGTCGCGCGCGGCGCGTCCGCCGACCAGCAGCGCCGCCAGGAAGAGGCGCACCTCGTCGATCTCGCCGGCGTCGAAGAACGCGCCCGCGAGGTGCGGGCCGCCCTCCAGCAGCAGCGAGGTGATGCCCTGGTCGCCGAGCTGGGTGAGCGCCGAGCGCACGCGGGCCGGCTCGTGCTCGCCGGCGGCGACGATCACGTCGGCGCCGGCGGCCTCGAGCGCGTGCGTGTCGCGGCGGTCGGCGGCGCGTCCCACCACGACGGTCAACGGCACCTCGTGCGCGGCCGAGACGAGGCGGCTGTCGAGCGGCAGGCGGGCGAGCGAGTCGAAGACCACGCGCCGCGGCTGGCGCCGCACGCCGTCGAGGCGGGCGGTGAGCTGCGGGTCGTCGGCCAGCGCGGTGCCCACGCCGACCGCCACGGCGTCGACCGCCGCGCGCCAGCGATGGGCCATGCGGCGGCTGGCCTCGCCCGAGATCCACTGGGAGTCGCCGGTCGAGGTCGCGACCTTGCCGTCGAGCGTCATCGCCGACTTGAACAGCACCCACGGACGCCCGGTGCGCGCGTGCTTGCGGAAGGCCTGGTTGACGAGCCGCGCGCGGGCGGCCAGCTCGCCGTCGGCGACCACGACGTCGATGCCCTCGTCACGGAGGATCCCCAGGCCCCGCCCGGCCGCCTTCTCGGACGGATCGTCGGCGCCGACGACCACGCGGGCGATCCCGGCGGCCACGATCGCGTCGGTGCACGGCGGCGTGCGGCCCTGGTGGGCGCACGGCTCCAGGGAGACGTAGAGCGTGGCCCCGCGGGCGGCCTCCCCTGCGGCGGCGAGCGCGTTCACCTCGGCGTGCGGGCCGCCGAGGCGCTCGTGGGCCCCCTCGCCGACCACCTCCCCGTCGCGCACGACGACCGCGCCGACGTTCGGGTTCGGGGTCGCCCGCCCGGGTGCCTCCTCGGCGAGCTCGATGGCGCGCGCCAGGTGGCGGAGATCGGTGTCCGTCGTCGTCGGCATGCGGGGTGCATGGAGGATACGCCCCGGGCGATCGGCCACCTGAGGCGACGCTGCCTCAAGCCATGCGGGGTGGGCGGTCGATCAACAGATCACTCCCCCTGCCCGTCTTCGATCCGCAAGGTACGCAGTGACCCGCTCCACCCGACGCGCCGCCCTCGTCGGCGCCCTCCTGTCGACCACGGCGTTCGCCGCGCTCGCCCCCAGCTTGGCGCAGGCCGGCGGGACCCGGACGACGTTCCTCCTGTCGCGCTCGGTGACCGGCGGCTTCCCCGACGGGCCGTCGCGCCATCCCGCGATCTCCCACGACGCCCGCATCGCCCGGCTCATGGCCTTCGAGTCCGATGCGACGAACATCGTCGCCGGCGACGCCAACGGCCAGACCGACGTGTTCGTCGTCAACCGCGCGCAGCCGTGGGGCGTCAACGGGACCGAGTGGAACCTCGGGCCGACGACGCTGGCATCGGTGGGCCTCGGCGGCGCGCCCGCCAACGGCCCGTCGACCAAGCCGTCGCTCGACGGCGACGCCAACCACCCGCCGCACTGCGTCGCGTTCGTCTCGGCGGCCTCCAACCTCGTCGCCGACGACACCAACGGCGTGCCCGACGCCTTCGTGCGCGACCTCACGACCGGCATGACGACGCGCGTGTCGGTCGCCTCGGACGGCTCCCAGGCCAACGGCCCGACGTTCGACGTCTCGATCGACGGCGCCTGCGAGCGCGTCGCGTTCACCTCCTCGGCGACGAACCTCGCGCTGACGAAGACCCAGCGCGCGGCGTGGAACACCGCTCGCACGGCGCAGGCGACCGGGACGAAGCAGGTCTACGTGCACGTCCTCGGCGGCGACGGCCACGACGCCGGCTTCGCGGGCCTCACGTTCCTGGCCTCGGCCTCCGACCGGGGCGTCCCGGCCAACGTCGACGCCGAGGAGCCCGCGTTCGCGCGGGCCGGTAAGGCCGTCGTGTTCAGCTCACGCGCCTCCAACCTCGTGCCGGGCGATCGCAACGGCGCCAGCGACGTCTTCGAGCGCACGTTCACCCGCAAGTTCACGCACACCGGGAAGGGCAAGGGCGTCCAGGCGCTGCGCTTCGACACCACGCTGGTCTCGGCCACCGCCGCGGGACGCCCCGGCAACGGGCCGTCCACCCACCCCGACGTCTCCGACGACGGCAACTTCGTCGCATTCGAGACGCAGGCCTCCGACATCCTGCCGGGCGACGCCAACGGGGTCTCCGACATCGTCCAGATGGACCTCGGCGGCCAGCTCGCGCGCAAGCTGCCCTTCAGCTGCTCCGAGCACGCCGGCCGCAGCGTCGTCTGCTTCGTCTCCAAGTCGAAGGCGACCGCGATCGGCAACGGCCCCTCCAACCACCCGACGATCTCGGGCGCCGGCGAGTTCGTCCTCTTCGACTCCGAGGCGACGAACCTCAAGGAGGGCCCGTCGATCCGCGACGACGCCAACGGCGTGCGCGACCTCTTCCTGTGGAACCGCCCGACGGGCAACGTGTCGCTGGAGTCGCGCGGCGCACCGCCGGCCCCGGGACAGAAGGGCGCGTACCTCAGCCAGCCGTCGGGGCTGCCCGCGACGTCGTCGCGCGGCAACTACGTCGGCTTCGTCTCCCAGGGCACCGGGATCGATCTCCCGCTGCTGGCGTCGCTGCGCGCGGCGCCGCCGGAGCCGAGCATGGACCTCGTCTACGTGCGATACCTGGGGACCGAGTAGGCCTCACGTCCGGGGGCTGGACGGGCAGTTCGCGTAGACCGTCCAGCGCCCCTGGTGGGCGATCCTCCGGTAGCCCGGCAGCGCGACGTTCGACCACCACTTCGCCGACGCCGAGCCGCCGGTCCCGACCGAGCGGCGCGCCACCTTCGGCTCGAACTGGAAGGTCTTGCCGATGAGCAGCAGGCCGGTCGGCGGCGGCTCGTGCTGGGCGATCGACGGCTGCAGCGCCCGCTTGGGCAGCCCGGTCTCGTAGCGGATGATCGGGACGGCCGAGTGCGTCGGCGTGACGATCGGCCAGCACGTCGTCAGCAGCGGCACCACGCGCGGGTCGTCGAGCACGGCCAGCAGGTCGTGGTGCTGCTGGGCGACGAACGTCGCCTGCTTGTCGATCGTCACGAGGTCCTTCTTGTAGGCGGGCGCGCGCCACAGGATCAGCGCGAGCGACAGCAGCGCGATGGCGATCCCGACGGCCCGGGCCCGCGGATCGCGCATCAGCGTCCAGCCGCCGAGGGCGACCGCCACGCACAGGCTCAGCAGCAGCGACGGGATCGTCAGGTAGCGCGGGATGACCGACAGCCCGGCGGCGGCGATCATGAGGAACGTGAGCACGCCGAGCGCGCCGAGCGCGACCGGCAGCCACGCCCGCTTGCGCAGGAGGTACAGCGCGACGAGCAGGCCCAGGCCGCCGACGCCGACCGTGACGACCTTGTCGTTGCCGGCGAGGTGGTCGGGGATCAGCTTGACCGCCTCCACGAGGCCGCGGTTGCGCCCGAACTGGCCGGCGACGTCGCGCGTCTCGGTCAGCGAGTACAGCGGCTGTCCCTCGACGATCCAGTCGCTCAGCACCCAGATGACCGGCGCGGCGACGACGAGCACCGCGAGGCGGACGAGCACCGGCCACGGCGTGGCGGGGATCAGGTAGAGCCAGTAGACGCCGCCCAACAGCCACGCTTCCGGACGCAGCAGCCCGGCGAGGGCGAGGAGCGCCAGCACGGGCCAGCCCGCGCGCGGGTGCTTGAGCTCGTAGGTCGCCGCCCCGAAGACGAGCACGTAGAACGGCAGGTCGAACATCGAGCGCAGCGCGAGCAGGTCGACGTCGGTGCGGGTGAGCACGACGACGACCGCGATGAGCCCCACGAAGGAGCCCAGCAGCCGCTGGGTGAAGCGGAACACGATCACCAGCAGCGCCACGAACAGCAGCAGCGAGCCGAGGACCATGAGCCGGTCGGTGTCGGTGCCGAACGGCGCCGCCAGCCAGCCGACGAACGTGGCCAGCGGGTGCGGCGTCGGCGGCCGGAAGACGTGGTAGTCGGGCAGCTGCCCGTCGAAGAGCTGCTGGCCCCAGAGCAGCGTGTAGTACGTGTCGTAGTTCGGGAACGTCTGGCGGACGACGAACACGACCAGCGCCCCGAGGACGGCGAGCGCGACGAGGGCATAGCCCAGCTTCGCGCTCCAGTAGCGCTCGAGGCGTTCGGCGATGGTCAGGCGCACTGGCTCAGGTGATGGATCTCGACGAGCGGGCCGGGCCGGGTGTAGGCGCGCGGCTCGTAGTTGAAGGAGAAGTCGTAGGAGAAGCGCACCGGCTTCGCCCCCGCGCGATACGGCGAGAAGGTGATGACCTCGTCGCTCGCGCGGTCGAGGGCACGGTAGTAGGCCTTGGCGTTCTTCAGCCCCGCGGCCAGCCCGCGATCCTTCTGGTGGCTGCCGACGACGACCCAGCAGTACCCCTCACGGCGATAGCGCTCGACCATCGCCGGGCGCAGCTTCTTCTCGTAGGCCTGGAACGGCCGCTTGACCGGGAAGCGTCGGAACTGCCGGGTCGCATCGAGCTCCAGCCAGTTCCCCGGCACGAACGGCTCGACGACCACGCCGGCGCCGTCGGGGATGTGCTCCTCCATCCAGGCACGCGCGAGCGTGCGCGTGTCGCGCTTGCCCAGGACCGTGTCGATGTGGATCGACTGCACGAGGCCTTGCACGCAGAGCGCGAGCGTCGCCACCGCGAGCAGCGGCGCGGGCCGCCAGCGCAGGCGGTCGACGAGCGCGACGACGGCGATCCCGGCGAGCACGCAGAGCGCGGGGTAGATCGGCATGAGCCAGCGCCCGAAGTGGCGGCCCTGGTTGCCCATGTAGAGCCACAGGACGATCGGGAAGGCGACCAGCAGCAGCGCGATCCGCCAGTCGCGGCGGAGCATGACGATCCCGCCGCCGATCGCCGCGGCCAGCGGCAGCCAGCCGAAGCCCCAGGTCAGCGACTTGACGTAGTACCACCAGCCCAGCTCGCTCTCCTGCCCCAGCTTGCCGGTCGACGCCTGGCCGGACTGGCCGCTGATCTGCGAGCGCGCCTCGCCCGGATGGAGGAGCGCGAAGGGATTGAGGATCGCGAAGCAAACCACGAGCGCCGCGCCGGCGATCACGAGGCCGACGACCGCGCGCTTGAGCTCGCCGCGGTCGCGCTCGACGCGCAGCGCGGCCGCGATCAGCAGCGTGATCACCATCGCGCCGGCGGTGTACTTCGTCGCGGTGGCGACGCCGATCGCCGCCCCGGCCAGCAGCCAGTCGCCGGGGCGCCCGCGCTGGTAGACGAGCAGGCAGCCGACGAGCGCGACGGCCACGGGTGCCATCGTCACCGTGTCGTTGAGCGCGTGCTTGGAGTAGAAGACCGGCAGGAACGCGACGGCCATCACCGCGGCCGCGACGAGCCCCGCGCGCCGGTCGGCGAAGCGCGCGCCGGCCCAGAAGACGAGGCCGACCACGAGCGTGCCGATGAGCGCGACGACGACGCGGGCGGTCAGGAACGCGGGCTCCGGGTCGCCGGCGAACGTCGCCCGCAGGTCGTCGCCGAGGAAGCGCAGCTTGAAGACGACGAGCAGCAGGTAGGTCAGCGCCGACGGGTTCTCGAAGTAGCCCGGGTTCAGCGAGCCGCCGAGCATGTCGACGGCCTTGGGGACGAAGTGCAGCTCCTCGTCGGCGTTGTAGACGAACGGCAGGTTGTGGTCGATGTTCCACAGCCGCAGGACGAGCGCCCCCACGAGGATGCCGGCGAGCGCCAGCCAGCTCGCGCGCACCCGCGAGGGCACGCCGGCGCGGACCCGCGCGCTCACTCCTGCACCGGTCCCGGGGTCCCCGCGCCGCGCGGGATCGTGCCGTAGCCCTGCGTGCAGTCGTCGAGCCGGTAGATCGAGATCTCCGGCCCTGGACGCAGATACGAGGGCGAGTAGTAGTTGTAGGAGCGGTCGAAGTCGAACTCCTGCTTCTCCGCGCCGTAGCGGAACGGGCTGACGTGGAAGACCCGCGTCGACTCGCGCCGCAGTCGGTCGTAGTAGGCCAGCGCGGTCGGGTTGCCGGCGGCGACGGAGCGACCCTCGATGAGGCTCATCGTCATGACCAGGCACATGCCGTTGCGGCGGTAGACGTCCAGCAGCGACGGGTTCAGCGTGCGGCCGTACTCGATGCGCGACTCGCGGACGTCACGGGCGAAGGAGCGCACGATCTGCTTGCGGTGCGGGATGCGCGAGCCGTTGGCGCGCAGGCGCCAGTACCAGCGCGCCGGCACCGAAGGCTCGATCACCGCGCGCAGCGACGGCTTCTCGTTGCGCACGAGCCAGCTGCGCGCCGCCTCACGCGTGTCCGTGTGGCCGAGCACCGCCATCGAGCGGGTGCCGGCGGCCAGCCCCTGCCACACCACCACGATCGTCGCCACCGCCAACGCGGCCGGCATGAGCCGGCCGTGCACGCGCCCGCGCACGGCGGCGACGGCGCTCGTGACCCCGTAGCCGGCCAGCAGCGCGAACGCCGGGTAGGCGGGCAGCAGCCAGCGGCCGAAGTAGCGCTGCTGCGTGGCCAGGTAGACGAACAGGGCCAGCGGGAAGATCGCGATGAGCACCGCGCGCGGGCGGGCCCGACGCGCAAGCACGACCAGCCCGCCGAGCGCCGCGACGAGCGCGACCCAGCCCAGTCCCCAGGTCAGCGACTCGAGGTAGTAGCCGAACCCGTTGAGGTGCTCCTGGCCGTACTTGGAGAGGCCGCCGGCCATGTCGGCCTGCGCGCGCAGCTGGCGCTCGGCGGTGGAGAAGTCCAGGAAGAAGTACGGCGTGGTGATCGCGAAGGCGACGATCGTGGCACCCAGCAGCGCGCCGAGCCCGACCGCCGCGGTCTTCAGCGTCGCGGCGTCGCGGCGGGAGAAGAGCGGCCAGGCGAGCGCGACCAGCGGCGACAGCAGGACCAGGCCGGCGGTGTACTTGAAGCCGATCGCCACGCCGGTCGCCGCGCCCGCGCCGAGCGCCCAGCGCCACGCGCCGCCCCGCTCCTGCAGGCGGATCGCGCAGAAGATCGCCAGCGCGACGGGCAGCAGCGTCCCCGTGTCGGTGACCGCGATCCGGGAGTAGGCGATGCTCAAGAACGCGAAGCAGAGGACCGCCGCGGCGATCAGGCCGGTCGAGCGGCTCCACAGCCGCCGTGCGACCCAGTAGATCCCGGCCACGCCAACCAGGCACAGCAACGCCGCGACCGTGCGGCCGATCTGGTAGATCCGCGTTGGGTCCTCGCCGTAGAGGCGGATCACCTTGTCGCCGTTGGCGAACGGCAGCCCGTGGCCGAACCACAGCGCGAGCGCCAGGTGCTCGAGGTAGGTGAAGGCCGAGGGGTTCTGGAAGTAGTGCGGGTTCCAGTCGCCGCCGAACATCTCCACCGCGCGGTTGGTGAAGTGCGAGCCCTCGTCGGCGTAGTAGACGTACGGCAGCCCGTAGTCGTTGTTGTGGACCCGCAGGATCAGCCCCACCACCAGGATCAGGGCGAGGACCGCGAGCGCGGGACCCTCCTGACGCAGGCGTTGGCGGCGAGACATGGACTCGGCACGGTACCGTCCAGGGCCGTCGATGAAGCTCATCATCCAGATCCCCTGCTTCAACGAGGAAGCCCAGCTGCCGGCCACGCTGGCAGACCTCCCCCGTGCCGTCGAGGGGTTCGAGACGGTCGAGTGGCTGATCATCGACGACGGCTCGACCGACCGCACGATCGAGGTGGCTCGCGCGCACGGCGTGGACCACATCGTGCGCCTCACGAACAACAAGGGCCTGGCCGCCGGCTTCCAGGCCGGCCTCGACGCGTGCCTGAAGCTCGGCGCCGACGTGATCGTCAACACCGACGCCGACAACCAGTACCGCGCGTCGGACATCCCCAAGCTCGTAGCGCCGATCCTCGCGGGTCGGGCCGACATGGTCGTCGGCGACCGCCAGACCGACACGATCGAGCACTTCTCGCCGCTGAAGAAGGCGCTGCAGAAGCTCGGCTCGTGGGTGGTCCGCCAGGCCTCGGACACCGAGGTCCCCGACACGACGTCGGGCTTCCGCGCCTACAACCGCGAGGCCGCGCTGCAGATGGCGGTCGTCTCGCGCTTCACCTACACGCTCGAGACGATCATCCAGGCCGGCAAGCTGCTGGTCGCCACGGACCACGTCGCGATCGGGACCAACCCCAAGACCCGCGAGTCGCGGCTGTTCCCGTCGATGTGGTCCTACGTGCGCCGCAACGGCCTGGCGATCTTCCGCATCTACTCGCAGTACGAGCCGCTGCGGATCTTCTGGACGCTGGCGACGGTCATCGGCGTCATCGCGCTGATCGTGTGGGCGCGCTACCTCTACTTCTACATCGACGGCGACGGCGCCGGCCACGTGCAGTCGCTCATCCTCGGCGCGGTGCTGTTCAACGCGGCGCTGCTCATGGGCGCCCTGGGCGTGCTCGGCGACATGCTGCACGCCAACCGCGTGATGCAGCAGCGCACGTTCGAGCGGGTTCGGCGCATCGAGCTGCAGCTCGGCATCCCGCCGTCGCACTACGAGCCCGGCGCCGAAGAGGCGCCCCCACGGGAGACGCTGAACGTATGAGCAGCCCGGTCTCGGTGACCGTCGACCGCGAAGGCACGGTCACCGGCAACACGTACGACAAGTACGGGTCGACCAACCCGGTCGTGAAGCGGCTCATGGCCGGCTTCGAGCGCACGCTGGACGAGCTGTTCGCCCAGGCGGCGCCGTCGTCGCTGCTGGACGTCGGCTGCGGCGAGGGCGTACTGGTGGAGCGGTGGGCCAAGCGGATCGACGGCCGCGTCGTCGGGATCGACCTCGACGACCCGCTGCTGCACGCCGAGTGGGCCAAGCGGCAGGTCGCCAACCTCGAGTACAAGGTCATGAAGGCCGAGCACCTCCCGTTCGCCGACGGCGAGTTCGAGGTCGCCACGGCGATCGAGGTGCTCGAGCACGTGCCCGACCCGGAGCACACCGTCGCCGAGATGGCGCGGGTGGCGTCGCGCTACCTGCTCGTGAGCGTGCCGCGCGAGCCGCTGTGGCGGGCGCTGAACATGGCGCGCGGGGCCTACCTGAAGGACCTCGGCAACACCCCCGGGCACCTGAACCACTGGTCCAAGCGCAGCTTCGTCGCCCTGTTGTCGAAGCACGGGACGGTCGTCGAGGCACGGTCGCCGTTCCCGTGGACCATGCTGCTTGTCCGACGCTAGGCAGTCCGGGGGCTCGCCCTCCTACGGGCGCGGCGCGCGGATCCTGAGCATCGGGATCGCGGCGACCGGCCTCTTCACGTTCGCCTACTTCGCGGTGGCGTCGCACGTCGTCGGCGAAGTCGAGGCCAAGCGGCTGGACGTCCTGTGGTCGGTGATGTTCGTCGTGATCTCGGTCATCTACCGGCCGATCGAGCAGCTCCTGTCGCGCACGCTGGCTCGCCAGCGCGCGCTCGGCCAGCGGCGCCACCCCGTCCGCACGCCGCTGCTGCTGCAGGCGACGTTCGCGGCGCTCTTCCTCGTCGGCGCGCTCGCGCTGCGCTCCCCGATCCAGGACGAGCTCTTCGACGGGTCGGCGACCCTCTACTGGGTCCTCGTCGCCGGCACGCTCTTCTACGCGGCCAGCTACTTCGCCCGCGGCTGGCTGGCCGGCCACCAGCACTTCGGCCTCTACGGCGGCCTCGTGCTCATGGAGTCGATCTCGCGCTTCCTCTTCCCGCTGGCGGTCGCGGTCGGGATCGCCTCGGGCCAGGACGCGGTCGCGCTGGGGATCGCCGCCGCGCCGGCGCTCTCGCTCATCGTCGTGCCGCTCGGCTTCCTGCGCCGCGACGAGCCGATCGACGTCGAGGCCGAGGAGCTGGCCGAGGGCGTCACCGTGCGCGAGTCGACGTCGTTCGCGATCGCCGTCGCCGGCGTCATGCTCGCCGAGCAGACGCTGCTGAACGCCGCCGTCCTCAGCACGGAGATCACCGCCTCCGACGCGGCGCTGGCCGGCATCGTCTTCAACGTCTTCCTCATCACCCGCGCGCCGCTGCAGCTCTTCCAGGCGGTCCAGACCTCGCTGCTGCCCCACCTCAGCGGCCTGGAGGCGACCGCGGGGCACGACGCCTTCGCGCGGGCGATCCGCATCACGCTGCTCGCGATCGCCGGCTTCGCGGGCGCCGTGGCGCTCGGCCTGCTGGCGATCGGCCCGTGGGTCATGAGCCTCGTCTTCGGCCAGGACTTCGACTACGGGCGCGTCGGCCTGGCGCTGCTGGGCGTCGGGATGGGGCTGCACCTCGCCTCCGGCACCCTCAACCAGGCGGCCCTGGCCCGCGGCCGGGCGACGATCGCCGCGGCCGCGTGGCTGGTCGTCGCCGCGGCGTTCGTCGGATGGACGTTCGTGCCGCTGGTCGACGACCAGCTCCTGCGGGCCGAGCTCGGCTACGCCGGAGCGACCGCGGTGCTCGCGCTGGCGCTGTGGCGCATCGAGCGAGCCGCCAGCGCGTAGCGCCGGCGGCTCGACCACCGCGCCGCGGTCACTGCCAGCGGAACTTGTAGCGGTTCTTGCCGAGGACGGTGAACCATCCGCCCTCGACGCCGTGCGTCGTGTTGGCGACGCAGACGAAGCGCCGGTACGCGCGCTGGCCCGAATCGGTCCGCACCGAGCGGCCCTTGCCGTCGCAGATCGCGCTCGTCACCTGCTTGAAGTCCGACGCGAGGGCGCGCTCCGCCGTCGCCTCGGTCCAGTACCACGCGGCGCTGGCCGTGGTCGCCATCCCACCGAACGCGGCCACGCTCGCGATCGCCGCCAGCGCGAGCCGGCGCACCGTCCGTGCCTTCATGGGACCTCCCCCTCTGTGGTGTCGTCTCGTGCCGTCCGCGGCGCATGCTCCGGTGGCAGCCATCTGACGGTGATCGTGATCGCGCCGCCTTGCGGCTGCGCGAACACGACGCACTGACCCGGCGCCGGCGCATCCCCGGGGCAGCCCTCGAGCACGGCGCCGGCGGACCGGTCGCGGTCGGCCTGCGCGGCCAGCCTGACCACGGCGCCGGGCGCGAGGTCGACGCTGCACACGCGCTCGCCCAGGCCACAGGTGATGCGGCAGTTGAGCGGGTCGGTGGCGCAGCGCGCGTCGCCGAGCGTCTCGACGACGCCGATCACCCGTCCGGCCTGCTCGTCGGGATTGACGATGGTCAGCCTCGTCGCAGCCGGCTTCGGCCTGGGCAGCGGGCGGGCGCTGACGCCGAGCTGTGTCGTCGTGTGGACGAGGTTCAGCCGCGCCGCGACGTTCAGCCGCGGGTCGGCGACCGCCGCCAGGATCGCCCGCGCGAGGTCGCCCCCGGCGGCCCGGACCGCGTGCGCGATGCCGTCGGCCAGCGCGCCGACGAACCCGCTCCCGGGACCCGCCTCACCGCCGATCGGGGGCCCCGTCCCGGGGACGAGGCGCGTGCCCGACACGTGCGTCCCGACGCGCTGGCTCGGGTCGAGGTGCCCCCAGCTGAGCTCGTACGGACCGCTCGACGTGGCGACCGCCTCGACGCCGCGCTGATCGCTCAGGCGGGCGAACCGCCCGGAGAAGCAGCTCGCGACGACGACCTTGAAGTGCACCCCGCGCTTGGCGTTGGCGTCGATGACGCGCTCGAGGTCGTCGGCGGTGAGCTCCGCCGCGCGGGCCTCGCCGTTGGCGCCCGCGCGCCACCGGAGGCGCACGGTCGGGACCTCGCGGCCGGTGGCCAGGCCGAGCAGCCCCATCCCCCGCCAGCCCAGCGGCGGGTAGCCGTGGGCGGCGATCGCCAGCACGACGTCGCGGCAGCCGCCGCGCTCGAGCTCCGCCACCCGCCTCGCGAGGTCCTCCGGGCCGTCGGCGTCCCGCTTCGGGATCCCGAGCTGGCCGGCGACCACGTCGAAGACGGCGAGGTCGCTCGCGAACTGCGGATCCACGCGGTCCCCCACCACGACCATGCAATCCCGCTCCAGGCCGGGCAGCGGCCGTCGAGCTCCGCCGCCCTGGGCGGCGACGGCGACCGGCCGCAGCGCCGTAGGCGGCGACGAGCCGCCGGCGACGCGCACGGTCCGGAACGTGCGCCCAGCGGTGCCGAAGCCCTGCGCATCGCGACCGCCGACCGTCGGCCACCAGGCCGTCTGGCGCTGGGCGACGACGCGACCGCTGCGGTCGTCGACGAGCACGAGCCGCCCGGGATGGGCGAAGGTCGCGCCGGGCATCAGGTCCTGCCACACCAGCCACGCCGGCCGCCGGATCCGCCATGGCTTCAGACGGGAGCGCACGACGGCGTCGGAGCCGCCGCGCCGGCGGTGAGGCCTGCCCACCGTCCAGGCGCCGTCCCCGGCCTCCGCGACGGCGCTGCCCCGCGGCAGCGGCGCGGGCGTGACGTACACGGCAGCGGCGGCATCCTCGCGGCCGGCCAGCGCGACGCGCACCGCGTCCTCGCGCGTGGTCGCCTGAGCCGTCGCGCCGTGGGCCAGTCCGGCGAGCGCCAGCCCGAGGATGATCGCCCGACGTCCGTGCATCGCGTCCCTCGTCAACCGTGAGCGCGCCAACCATACGGGCCGCGACCCTGCGCGCGCAACGTCCGGCGGGGCGCCGTGAGCGCCCCGCCGGACGGCGCCCTACTCGTACGCGAGTGCCTGCAGCACGTTCAGCCTCGCCGCCCGCCGCGCCGGGGCGATCGCCGCGAGCACGCCGGCCAGGCCGCCGAGGATCAGCAGGATCACGAGCTGCGCGACCGGGATCGCCAGCTTGAACCCGTCGTCCGACAGCGCCGAGGCGACCGCCAGGGCGAACACGATCCCGAGGACGATGCCGATCACCGCGCCGATGAGCGAGGTGATCACCGCCTCGAAGCGGATCATCCGCTTGACCTGCTTGCGGGAGGTGCCGATCGCCCGCAGCATCCCCAGCTCGCGGGTGCGCTCGTAGATCGAGAGCACCAGCGTGTTGACGATGCCGAACAGCGAGACGATCACCGAGAGCGACAGGAGCACGTAGATCAGCGCGAGCAGCCCGTTGATCTGGCCCGCCTGCTGGTCCTTGAACTCCTGGATCGTCTTGGCCTCCGCGATCGGATACGCGGTCTCCAGGGCCTTGTCGAGCACCTGCTTGACCTGCGCCTCCTGGGCCGGGTTCACAGCGGCGAACACGAGGGCGTCCTGCTTCTCGCCGAACTTCGTCCGGGCGAGCTCGTCGCTGACGGTGAGGTCGGCGAACAGGCCGGTCTTGTCGTCGGCGATGCCGCGCACGGTCAGCGAGAGACGCTCGCGGGTCGGCGTCAGCACCTTCAGCTCCGATCCCACCTTCAGGTCGTGCTTGTCGGCGAAGCCCTTCGTCAACACCGCGCCGGTGGTGCCGAGGTCGCGGATGACCGCGTCGGAGCCCTGCTTCCACGTGGTGTCGAAGACCCGCGGGAAGTCGCGCGGGACGCCGGTGACCGACGTCTTGCCGTCGACCCCGGTCACCTTGCTCGTGGAGAACGTGATCGGCGCGACCGCTTCGACGCCGGGGACCTGCGCGACGCCCTGGCCGACGGCCGCGGGCAGCGGCGAGCCGCTCGCGGAGTTCTCGATGATCAGCGTGCCGGGCTTGGCTGCCGTGTCGACCGCGTCGTTGATCGTGGCCTTGAGGCCCTGGGCGAAGATCGAGACGAACGCGACGAGCGTCACCCCGATCATCAGCGCCGACGCCGTCACCGCGGTGCGGCCGGGCTGGCGCACCGCGTTCTCGCGGGCCAGACGGCCGACGATGCCCGGCAGCGGGCCGCCGACGACCGAGGCCAGCGGCGGCACGAGCTTCGGGCTCAGCAGCGCGATCCCGAGGAACACGAGCACGGCGCCGAGGCCGACGAGCGCGATGCCGCTGCCGGCGAACAGGCCGGCCGCCAGCGCGATCGCGCCGAGCACGGTGAGGACGACGCCGCCGGGTGTGACGAACCGCGCACCCTTGCCGTGGGGCAGCACCGCGCCCTCGCGCAGCGCCGCGACGGGCGGCACACGGGTGGCGCGGATCGCCGGCGCCAGGCCGCTGAGCAGCGTGACGATCGTGCCGACGAGCAGCGAGACGATGATCGTCCGCGGCTCCACGACCGTGCCCTCGGACGGAAGGTCGGCTCCCAGCGCCTTGAACAGCGCCCGCAGGCCCGGCGCGAGCACGAGCCCGAGCAGCAGGCCGATGACCGAGCCGATGACGCCGATCAGCAGGCCCTCGAAGATCACCTGGCTCATGATCTGGCGGCGCGAGGCCCCCAGCGTCCGCAGCAGCGCGAACTCGCGCATCCGCTGCGCGACGGTGATCGAGAACGTGTTGAAGATGATGAACGCGCCGACGAACAGCGCGATGCCGGCGAACGCGAGCAGCGCCGTGGTCAGGAAGCCGAGGGCGTCATGGACGTCCTGGGCGTTCTTGTCGGCCTGCTGCTGGCCGGTGCGCACCGTCACCGACGGCGGCGACACGCGGCGGATCTCGTCGCGCAGCTGCGCCGGCGAGACGCCGGGCTTGGCCGCGACGAGGATCGAGTTGAACTGCCCCGGCTCGCCGGCCAGGCGCTGCGCCTGCTCCAGCGAGGTGACGACCGCGATGAACCCGCCGACCGAGGAGACGCCGCCGAACTTGGCCAGGCCGACGACCTTCATCGGCTGGCGCGGGCCCTCCCCCACGACGTTCACGGTGTCGCCGAGCTTGATGTCGTTGTCGTCGGCGGTCTGCTGCAGCAGCGCCACCTCGCCCAGGCCGGTCGGGCGCCGGCCGTCGACGTAGGTGAGCGCGTCGAACGGCGGCGGGGTGTCGGAGAGGACCTGGGTCGGAGCGCCGCCGGACTTGCCCAGGCGCTCGCCGTCGGTCTTGAAGACCGCGACGTTGCTGGTCTCCGCCGAGCCGACGGCCTTCGCCACGCCCGGCACCTGCTGGACGGTGGACAGGAACGACGCGGGGATCGTCGTCGTGGCGGACTCCCCGTCGTTGCCCTCGACCGCATCGCGGCCGGTGATCGAGACGTCCGTCCCCTTCGCCGCCGTCGTGAAGATGTTGTCGAACGACTTGTTGATCGTGTCGGTGAGGACGTACGTCCCCGAGATGAGCGCGACACCGAGGGCGACCGCGACGAGGGTCAAGGCGACGCGGACCTTGCGCGCCCCGAAGCCCTTGAGCGAGAGCTTCAGCATCAGGCCATCGCCACCTGGGTGCGGCGATCCTCGACGATCTGGCCGTCGCTGAGCACCACGAGGCGGTCGGCGACGTCGGCGGCCTCCTGGTCGTGGGTGACCATGATCACGGTCTGGCCGAGCTCGTCGACCGACTGGCGCAGGAGCCGCAGCACCTCGGCCGACGCCTTGGAGTCGAGGTTGCCGGTCGGCTCGTCGGCGAACACGACCGCCGGCCGCGAGACCAGCGCGCGGGCGACGGCGACGCGCTGCTGCTGGCCGCCCGACAGCTCCGACGGGCGATGCGACAGGCGCGGGCGCAGCCCGACGGTGTCGATGAGCTGCTCGTACCAGTCCCGGTCGGGCTTGCGCCCGGCGATCGACAGCGGCAGCAGGATGTTCTCCTCGGCGGTGAGGACCGGCAGGAGGTTGAACGACTGGAAGATGAACCCGATCTTGTCGCGGCGCAGCGCGGTGAGGCGCTTGTCGTCGAGCGTCGTGAGGTCGACGCCGTCGACGACGACCGTGCCGCTGGTGGGCCGGTCGAGGCCGGCGAGGCAGTGCATGAGCGTCGACTTGCCCGAGCCGGAGGGGCCCATGATCGCGGCGTACTCGCCGGCAGCGAAGCCGATCGTGACACCGGCCAGGGCGTGCACGACCGCCTCACCCTCGCCGTAGCGGCGCACGAGGTCGGTGGCGGAGACGATGTCGGCGGAGGTCATGGGAGCAGCTTCGCCCACGGCACGGCGCCGGCCTATACGGCTAACCCCACTCTGGACGTACGGTCAGGCGCGCAGGTAGGCGAGCACAGCGAGCACGCGCCGGTGGTCCTCGGCGGCCGGCGAGAGGCCGAGCTTGCCGAAGATCGAGGTCACGTGCTTCTCCACCGCGCGCTCGGTGATGACGAGCGTCTCGGCGATCGCCGCGTTGGAGCGGCCCTCGGCCATGAGCGCCAGGACCTCGCGCTCGCGGGCGGTGACCTCGGCGAGCGGATCGTCGCGGCGGCGACGGCCGAGCAAGGTCGAGACGACCTCGGGGTCGAGCGCCGAGCCGCCGTCGGCCACCCGGCGGACCGCCTCGGTGAAGCGGTCGACGTCGGCGACGCGGTCCTTCAGCAGGTAGCCGACGCCTTCGGCGCTGGCGGTCAGCAGCTCCAGCGCCGAGCCGGTCTCGATGACCTGACTGAGCACGAGCACGGCCGTGTCGGGGTGGTTGGCGCGGATCTCGGCGGCGGCGCGCAGCCCCTCGTCGGTGTGCGACGGCGGCATGCGCACGTCGACGACCGCGACGTCGGGGCGGTGAGCGCCGACCTTGCGCAGCAGGTCCTCGGCATCGCCGGCCTGGCCGACCACGTCGAAGCCGTCCTCCTCGAGGAGGCGCACGAGGCCCTCGCGCAGGAGGACCGAGTCTTCGGCTACGACCACTCGCATGGGATCTCCGCACGCACGAGCGTACCGGCGCCCGCGGGTGACTCGATCTCCAGCCGCCCGTCGAGCGCGGCGACGCGGTCGGCCAAGCCGCGCAGACCGGTCCCCCGGCCGAGGTCCGCGCCGCCGACGCCGTCGTCGCGGACCTCGACGAGCGCTCGCTCGCCGTTGCGCAGGACGCGCACCGAGGCGGCGCTGGCGCGGGCGTACTTGGCCACGTTGGCCAGCGCCTCGGAGACGACGAAGTAGGCCACCGCCTCGACCTGGCCGGGCAGCCGGTCGTCCGGGAGCGGCTCGACGGTCACCGGGACCGGCGAGCGCTCGGCCAGCGCGGCGACGGCCGGCCCGAGCCCCTGGTCGGTGAGGATCGCCGGGTGGATGCCGCGCGCGAGCTCGCGCAGCTCGTCGAGCGCCTGGCGCAGCTCCTCGCGGGCGCGGTCCAGCAGCGTCGCGGCGGTCGCCGGGTCGTCGTCGAGCTTGGCGATCGCCAGGTTGACCTGGAGCGACAGCGCCACGAGGCGCTGCTGGGCGCCGTCGTGGAGGTCGCGCTCCAGGCGGCGGCGCTCGGCCAGGCCGAAGGCGATGATGTTCGAGCGCGACTCCTGCAGCTCGGCTACGCGGGCGCGCAGCTCGGCCTCCAGGCGGTCGTTGTCGAGGGCCAGCGCGGCGGCGTCGGCGATCGCGCGCAGCAGCTCGGGGTCGTCCTCGAGCGCCGGACCATGGACGAGCGCGCCGATCGTCTCGCCCTCGCGGACGATCGGCGTCAGCACCTGTCCCTCGTCGGGCTCGTAGCGCCGGCCGGCGCTGTCGACCCACGCGTCGCGGTCGCGGCGCTTGAAGACGACCTCGAGCCGCGGATCGCCCAGCGCCTGGGCCATCGCGTCGCGCAGCGGCTTGCGCTCGTCGGGCCGGTTGAGCTGGTGCATGAGCGCCCCGACGGCTCGCCCCCGCGACCACCCGAAGCCGAGCAGGCCGGCCATGTACGCGTACGGCAGCGTGAAGAGCGCCATGAGCATGATGCCGCCGGCGATGTTCGTGAGCGCGTCCGGCCCGTCGAGCGCGTCGCTGCCGAGCATGATCGCCAGGAAGACGGCGAGCACCGCGCCGGTGCCGAGCACGGGTCCCAGCGCCCGGCGCTGCAGGCGCGACGCGGCCAGCCAGCGACGGACCAGCAGCACGATCGCGGCCAGCACGAGCAGCATCCCGAGGACGGTTCCGACCGCCTGGATCGCGTTCGCGACGCCCGGCTCGTCGACGAGCGCGAGGACGTTGTGGCCGTCCTGCGGCGTGTCGGCGGGATGCTCGGTGAGCAGCGACACCAGCGTCGAGGCGATCACGACGTCGGCGTAGGCGAGCACGATCAGCCGGCGGGCGGCGGTCGTCCCCAGCCGGCCGGTGGGATAGGCCAGCAGCAGGTGGATGACCAGCACGAACGGCGCGCTGCTGACCAGCACGCCGATCGAGTACGCGATCGGCACGTCGCAGTTGACGAGCATCGTCGTCAACCACGCGAAGCCGACGCCGATCATGAGCGGGCCGACGCGGTTGTCGGGGCGGCTGCGCCACGCCGACAGGCCGGTGCCCAGGAACGACCAGCCGATGACCAGCGCCGCGAACGCGTTGCCGCCGGCGTCCTCGCCGAGGTTGCGGGTGCCGAGCAGGACGGCGACGAGCAGCCCGTAGCCGACGCCCAGTGCCCCGACCGCCCACAGCCGGCCGGACGTGGTCATCCCAGCAGCGCGGCCAGGGAGTCGCCGGAGAGGTCGGCCTTGGGGATGAACCCGCGCGCGCCGCTGGCGGCCACCAGCGACCCGAAGTCCGACGAGTCGCGGCTCGACGTGAGGATGACCGCGGGGCGCTCGTCGCCGGTGGCGGTCAGCCGCGTGGCGACCTGGAAGCCGTCGATGTCGGGGAGGTTGACGTCGAGCAGGACGAGGTCGGGGTGCAGCTCGCCGGCGGCGGCGATCGCCTCGGTGCCGTCCTGGGCCTCGCCGACGACGTCGTAGCCCTCGACCTCGAGCAGCAGCCGCGCCGTCGCGCGGAAGCTCGGGTGATCATCGACGATGAGAACGGTCACGGCCATCTGCGTTCACATGATCGGCGATCCGACAGGCGATTCGGGTACGGCTAACACCACCCTGCCGCGGCGGAGATCTCGTGGAACGCGGCGACGGGCTCCCGCGCGCCGAAGATCGCCGACCCCGCCACGAGGATGGTCGCGCCGGCCTGCGCGCACGGACCGGCCGTCCGAGCGTCCACGCCGCCGTCGACCTCGATGAGCGCCCGGTCGCCCACCAGCGCCTTCAGGCGCGCGATCTTGTCGACCGAGCCGGGCAGGAAGGCCTGGCCCCCCCACCCCGGGTTGACCGTCATGCACAGCACGACGTCGACGTCGTCGACGAGCTCGGACACGGCCTCGACCGGCGTGCCGGGGTTGACCACGACGCCGGGCGAGCGGCCGGCGTCGCGGATCGCCTTGACCGCGTAGTGGACGTTCGGCGTCGACTCGACCTGGACGAGGATGCGGTCGGCGCCGGCCTCGACGAACGCGTCGACGTGGCGCTCGGGACGCTCGACCATGAGGTGGACGTCGAGGATCGCGCCACCCGCATGGACCTGCGGGGCGATCGCCGCCGCCACGGCGGGTCCGACGGTGATCGGCGGCACGAAGTGGCCGTCCATGACGTCGAAGTGGATCGTGCGCGCGCCCGCGTCGAGCACGAGCTGGACCTGCTCGCCCAGGCGGGCGAAGTCGGCCGAGAGGATGGACGGGGCGACGCCCGTGGGGATCTCGCTCATATGGGGAGCAGCATGCTGTCACCGCACGCGTTGCACTGCGTCGTCGCCGTCGAGGACATGCGCACGATCGTCTGGTGCTCCCCGCAGTTGGGGCAGACGGAGCGCAGCTCGTAGCGGTGCAGGCAGTAGACGCAGCGGTAGCGCCCGGCGAGGTTCGTCGGCCGCAGCCAGGGCTCGTGGCAGTTCGGGCACTCGGGTCCGAGGTCGACGGGGCGGTCCGACATCCGTCTATACCCTACGGATCAGCGTCGCGATGAAGAAGCCGTCGGTGCCGTCGCGGTGCGGGAGGGTCGTGCGCGTGGCGGTGAGCTCGAAGCCCTCGAGGGCCTCGACCTGGCGCTCGTTCTCGGCCGCCGAGATCGTGCAGGTGGAGTAGACGAGCCGCCCGCCGGGGCGGGTCGCCCGCGCGGCGGCGGCGAGGATCGCGCGCTGCTCGGCGACGAGGCCGGCGATCTGCTCAGGGCTTGCGCGCCAGCGCAGGTCGGGCCGGCTGCGCAGCGTGCCCAGGCCCGAGCAGGGCGGGTCGACGAGCACCCGATCGAACGTCCCCTCGACCGGCGGCTGGGCCGCGTCCCCCTCGCGCACGTCGACGATCGTGGCGTGCATCCGCCGGGCGCTGCGGCGCAGGCCGTCGGCGCGCGCCGGGTTGCGCTCGACGGCGACGATCGCGCCCTCGTCGCCCATGAGCGCGGCGAGGTGGGTCGTCTTGCCGCCGGGGGCGGCGCAGAGGTCGAGGATCCGCTCGCCCGGCTGCGGGTCGACGGCGTGGGCGACGAGCTGGGAGGCGCGCGACTGCGGCAGCAGCGCGCCGGCGCGGAAGAGCGGCGAGCCGTGGGCATCGAACGGCGCGTCGGCGACGACCGCCTCGGCCGGCTCCGGGCCGAGGTGGGCGGGCACCGGCAGCGCGGCACGCAGCTCGGCCGGCGTGAGGACCAGCGTGTTGGCGCGCAGCGCGTGCTCGGCCGGCGCGTTGCAGGCGGTGAGCAGCGCGCGTGCCTCTCGCGCGCCGAGCTGGTCGAACCAAGCGCGGGCCAGCCACACGGGCACGGAGTGGCGGACCGCCGCCTGCTCGGGCGTCGCGTCGGGCAGCTCGGCCACCAGCGCGGGGCCCTGCGCGGCGGCCTTGCGCAGGACCGCGTTGACGAGCCCCGCTGCGCGCGGCGTGTCGCGCTTGACGAGCTCGACGGCGCCGTCGACCGCGGCGTGGGCCGGCACGGCGTCGAGGAAGAGCAGCTGGTAGAGGCCGAGCCGCAGGGCGGCGAGCACCGGCGGGTCGAGCCGCTCGGCGGGGCGCTTGGCGAAGCGGGCCGCGACGTGGTCGAGCGTGCCCTTGCGCTGCACGGCCCCGAAGGCCAGCTGCGTCGCGAAGGCCCGCTCGCGACCGTCCATCCCCTCGGTGGCGCCGCGCAGCGCACGGTCGGCGTAGGCGCCCTGCTCGAAGACGCGCCGCAGCACGGCGTACGCCGCGCGCCGCGCCGGGCTCACACGGGTCATGCGGCGCCCGATGCGCGGTCGGATCGCCCTGCCGCGCAGCGCGGGCTCGGAGCGAGGCGACGATGACGGCAGCGCGGCGGGGCCGAGGGCACCGGGCGAGTCTAGGCGGGCGGCGCCGGCGTGAGCGGATCGGGGAGCACGAGCTGGTCGAGCGCGACGTTGGCGCGCTCCACATGGGCGGCGGCGTCCTCGACGACCGGCTCGCCGTGGCCGGCGAAGAGGCCGTCGAGGCGCAGGGTGCGCAGGCGCCGCAGCGTCGCGACGCTCTGCGCGAGGTCGCAGTCGTGCAGCGGCTGCAGGGCGATGCGGCCCTCGGCGAAGACCGCGTCGCCGGCGAGCAGGTCGCGACGGCCGCCGTCCTCGAGCAGCAGCGAGACGTGGCCGCGGCAATGGCCCGGGGTGTCGAGGACCGTCAGCTCGACCTCCCCAGCGCGGACCGAGGCGCCGTCGCGCAGGTCGCCGTGGGTGGCGCACGGCTCCAGCGTGAAGTCGGGCGGGTACATGCCGGCGGCGCGGGCGACGTCGATCGACACGGCCGCGTCGTCGCCATCGCGGAGCCAGCCGCGGACCGGCGGCGCCGCCCACACGCGGGGCGCGTCGAGCAGCGCGGCGAGGCGGGCGGCGCCGGCGGCGTGGTCGCCGTGGCCGTGCGTCAGCAGCACGTGGCGGATCGCTTCCGGGACGTAGCCGGTGGCGCGAACCTGCGCGACGATCGCCTCGGCGCCGCGTCCGCCGCCGGCGTCGACGAGGGCGAGCTCGTCGCCGCCGTCGACGAGGTAGACGTGGCAGTCGAGCGGATCGGTGAGGTCGGCGCCGCCGACACGGACGAGGCGGGGCGTCAGCACCGGACCGTCACCGCCTCGCCCGCGGCGGCGGAGCGGACGATGGCGTCGGCGACCCCGACCGCCGCCACCGCGTCGTCGAGCGGAACGACCATCGAGGGCTCGCGGGCCCGCGCACAGGCGCAGAAGTGCGCAAGCTCGGCGCGAATCGCGCCTTCCATCCGGCCGTGGATCGACGGCCACAGCCCCGTCGCCGAGAGCGCGTCGTCGTCGGTCCACACCCGCGGTCCGTCGTCGAGCACGACCCGCGCCGCGCCGTCGGTGCCGGTGACCTCGAGCTGCGCGTCGATCGTGCCCGGCAGGTCGAGCGGATCGAGATCGCCGCCGGGCTGGTTGCGCAGCGCGCCGCCGGGCACGAGCCAGCTCGACTGCAGCGTGATCATCCGCCCGTCGGACGCGGTTGCGATCGCCGCGAGCACGTCCGGGACGTCGCCGCCGCCGGAGGCCAGCGTCCGTGCGAAGACCTGCTCCACCGGGGCGCCGAGGTACCACAGCGCGAGGTCGATGTCGTGGATCATCGACTCGAAGACCGGGTGGACGCGGGCGCCGAAGCCCTCGAACCATGCGCGTGAGAAGCCGCGGCGCGCGTTGACCGCGGCGACCCGCCCCAGGCGGCCGCCGCGGATCGCCTCGCGCACGAGCGCGTAGCGGTGGTCGAAGCGCGAGACGTAGCCGACGACGACCGGCAGCCCGCGGGCGGCGGCAGCCTCGCGGATGGCGAGCGCCTCCTCCACCTCGGTGGCCAGCGGCTTCTCGACGAACACCGGCAGGTCGCGCTCGAGCGCCGCCAGGGCCTGCGTGCCGTGGGCGGTCTCGTCGCTGACCACGTCGATCGCATCGATCCCGCCGGCATCCAGCAGCTCCTCCAGCGACGTGAAGACGGCGGCGTCGGGCAGGTCGCGGCCGGCGCGCTCGCGCGCCGTCGGGTCCGGGTCGCACACCGCGGCGACCCGCGCCTGCGACAGATCGGCGTAGACGCGGGCATGCAGGCGGGCGAAGCGACCGTAGCCGGCCAGCCCGATCCTCAGCTCATCCATGGGCAACCTCCTCGAGCGCGCGGCGCGCTCCGTCGATGTCGTCGGCGGTGACGGTCGCCACGGGGCCATCGGCGGGCGCGGTCGCCGCATGGTCCTTGGCGCCGTGGCCGGTCAGCACGAGCACGACGGTCGCGCCGTCGGCGACCCGCCCCTCCGCGCGCAACGCCACGAGTCCCGCCAGGGCGGCCGCGGCGCCCAGCTCGACGCTGAGCCCCGCGCCCCGGGCGAGCTCAGCGGCGGCGACGCGCAGGGCGTCGTCGTCGACCGCGACCGCCGCGCCGCCGCTGGCCCGAACCGCGTCGAGCGTGCGCTGGCCGTCGGCGGCGTAGCCGTGCAGCGGGTCGGCGATCGACCCGGCCGCCGTCGCGACCGGCCCCTCCCAGGCGGTGACCGGCGCGCCGGTGGCGAACGCGCGGGCGATCGGGGCGCAGCCGGCGGCCTGGATCGCGTGCAGCCGCACGCCGGTCAGCCCCAGCTCGTCCAGGCCCTGCGCGATCCCGCCGAGCAGCGGCCCCGCCCCGACGGGGATCACGATCGCGTCGGGCGGCGCGCCGGCGAGCTGCTCGACGAGCTCGAAGGCGAGCGTCTTGTCGCCCTCGAGCATGCACGGGTTGAGGTACGTGGAGGTGAGGTTGGCCCAGCCGCTGCGCTCGGCCAGCGCGCCGGCGAGCGCATGCGCGGCGCTGAAGTCGCCCTCGACGGCGAGGACACGGGCGCCGGCGGCCGTCGCGAGCGCGAGCTTGGCGAGCGGCGTCCCGGCCGGCATGAGGCAGACGGCGGGCAGCGCGGCGCGTGCCGCATACGCCGCGACGGCCACCGCGGTGTTCCCGGTCGACGCGCAGAGCAGGCCGGGCGCGCCGAGGTCGCGCGCGACGGTGGCCGCGACCGCCACCGGCCGGTCCTTGAACGACAGCGTCGGGTTGGCGCTCTCGAGCTTGAGGAGCACGCGGACCGGCGCGGCGGTGAGCTCGACCAGCGGGGTCGCGCCCTCCCCGAGGGTGACCGGCTGCACGTCCCCGCCCACGGGCAGGCGCGCGCGGTAGCGCCAGACGCCGCGGGCGGCGTCGTCCCAGGCCGACGGCGGTGCGGCGGGCCAGGCGACGCGCAGGCTGGCGCCGCAGCGTGGGCAGGCCTGGCCGAGCGAGAGCGGGCCGGCCCAGTCGCACCGGTGGCAGGCGAGGCGGGGCGCGTGCGGGGCGCTCATGCGGGCGTCCTCGCGCTCATCGCACAGCCTCCACGTACGCTCGCGCGCGCCGCCGCAGCTCGTCGGTGTCGCCGGCGTCGACGGAGCCCGGCGGGCAGAGGTCGCCGCCGGCGCCGACGGCAAGCGCGCCGGCCGCCAGCCACTCGGCCGCGTTGTCGACGCTGACGCCGCCGGTCGGCACCGCGAGCAGGTCGGGGAACGGGCCGCGCAGCGCGCGCAGGTACCCGGGGCCGCCGAGGCTCGCGGGGAACACCTTGACGATCGAGCAGCGCCGGCGCGCCGCCGCGACCTCCGTCGGCGTCAGCACGCCCGGTAGCAGCGGCACGCCGAGCGCGTCCGCTGCGTCGGCGACGGTCGGGTCGAAGTTCGGCGCGATGAGGTACCGCGCACCGGCGGCGACCGCCGCGTGAGCGTCGTGGGCGGTCAGGACCGTCCCGGCGCCGATGAGCAGATCGCGCTCGGACGCCAGCGCCGCGATCGCCTCGCAGGCGCCGGGCACCGTGAAGGTCACCTCGATCGCCGTGACGCCCCCGTCGGCGAGCGCGCGCGCCGCAGCCTCCGCCGCGGTGGCCGACCCGCCGCGCACGACCGCGACGATCCGACGCCGGCGCAGCTCGTCGACGATCATCCGATCGCCTCCCCCGCGTCGGCTGCGGGCTGCGCTCCCATCCTTCATCGCATCACCTTCCCCTCGCCGTGCTCCAGCAGCTCCAGGTCCTCGCGCCCGGGCAGCGCCTCCCAGTCGCCGTGGGACGTCACGGCGTACGCGCCGCAGGCCGCGGCGGTGTGCAGCCGCTGCTCCAGCGGCCGCCCGGCCAGGAGCTCCGCGAGGTAGCCGGCGGCGAACGCGTCGCCGGCGCCGACCGGGTCGACGGCCGGCACCGAGACGGCGGGCACCTCCTGCAGCACGCTGTCGTCGACCGCGAGCGCGCCGCGGTGGCCGAGCTTGACCACGACGGTCCGGGGACCGAACGCCCGGATCGTGCGCCCCACGTCGGCGGGCGACCCGTCGAAGCCGAGCGCAACCGCCTCGCCGTGCCCGACGAAGCAGTGGTCGACGAGCGGCAGCAGGGTCTCGATCGCGTCGCGCGCGCGGTCGGCCGGCCACAGCGAGGCACGGTAGTTGACGTCGAGGCTGACGGGCACGCCGGCCACGTGCGCCGCACGGGCCGCGCCGAACGCGGTCGCGCACGCCGAGTCCGAGAGCGCGAGCGTGATGCCCGTGAGGTGCAGCGCCCCGGCCTGCGCAACCACGGCCGGATCGACGTCCTGCGGCACGAGCCGGGCGCCCGGCCCCTGGCGGCGGTAGTAGGTGACGCGCGACGTCGTGGCCGTGCGCTGCTCCTTGAGCATGAGGCTCGTCGCCGCCTCCTCGTCGACGACGGCGTGCGAGACGTCGACCTGCTCGGCCCGCAGCGTGCGCAGCACCAGCTCGCCGAGCTCGTCGGCGCCGACGCGCCCGATCCACGCCGCCTCGCCGCCGAGGCGGCGCACGCCGATGGCGACGTTGGACTCCGCGCCGCCGATCCCTACGCGCAGCGCATGGGCATGACGCAGCGGTCCGGGCTCGCAGGCGGCCAGCAGGACGAGCGTCTCGCCGACGGTGAGCAGCGGGCCGCTCATCGGACGTCGAAGCTGATCGTCTTCAACTGCGTGAACTGCTCGAGCGTCTGGCGGCCGCCGAGCCGGCCGCGGCCCGACTCCTTGCCCGCCCAGCCGCCGAACGGCAGGTGCAGCTCCCAGTAGTTGCTGGTGTCGTTGACCACGACCGAGCCGCTCTCCAGCTCCTCGGCGAAGCGGTGCGCGCGTCGCAGCGACTGCGTGAACACGGCGGCGACGAGGCCGGTCGACGCGGCGTTCGCGGCGGCGATGAGCGCGTCGTCGTCGCCGTGGCGGATCACGGCGGCCAGCGGCCCGAACGTCTCCTCGCGGTCGATGAGGCCGCCGGCGGGCACCGCATCCAGCACGGTCGGGGCGTAGTAGAGCGGGGTCGGCCGGTCGGGCAAGCGGGCGCCACCGGCGGCCACGCGCGCACCGGCGCTGCGCGCGTCCTCGACGTGGCGATCCATCGTCGCCGCCACCGTCTCGACGTGGACAGGGCCCATCGTGGCCGCGGGATCGTCGGGTGGGCCGACGACGATCGTGCCCGCCGCCTCGGCCAGGCCGGCGACGAGGGCGTCCGCGACCGGCTCGGCGGCCAGCACGCGCCCCGCCGCGCTGCAGACCTGCCCGGCGTTGGCGAAGGCGGACGCGGCGACCGCGGGGATCGCCCGCTCCAGGTCGGCGTCGTCGAGCACGATCACCGGGCCGTTGCCGCCGAGCTCGAGCAGCAGGTGCTTGTCCCAGGCGGCGTGCGCCACGGCGCGCCCAGTCGCCGAGCCGCCGGTCAGGCCGACCGCGGCCACCCTCGGGTGGGTGACGAGGTGCTGGGCGACCGCCACCTCGTCGGACAGGATCAGCGCGACGAGGTCGGCGGGGACACCCGCCTCGAGCATCGTCTCGGTCAGCCGCACCGCGATCCGCGAGGTCGACGGCGCGGGCTTCCACAGGAACGGCGACGCGGTGGCGACCGCGGGCCCCAGGTACTCGATCGGGATGTTGAACGGGAAGTTCCAGGGGGTCAGCAGGGCCCAGACGCCCAGAGGCTGGCGGATGACGTGGACGCGCTTGTGGGGGTCGGCGACCGGCGGGACCCACCCGTCGAGCCGCTCGGCCTCGGCGGCGGCCAGCCGGAACCCGCGCGCCCCGGCCGCGATCTCGTCGGCCGCCTCGCGCCGGGTCTTGCCGTGCTCCTCGGCGAGCTCGGCCGCGAGGACGTCGGCGCGTGCCTCGATCAGCTGGGCGGTGGCGACGCACCAGGCGACGCGGTCGGCCAGCGGCGTGTGGCGCCGGGCGCGCGCCGCGGCGGCGGCGCACGCGGCCGCGCGGTCGACATCGGCGGTCGTGGCGCGCGCGACCTCGGCGAGCGGCGCGCCCGTGGCCGGGCTGTGGAGGGTGAACGCGTCGGCGGCGGGCGCGGTCCACGCGCCGGCGACGAAGCTGCGAAGGAGGTCGGTCATGCGCAGGACCCCGCGAACGAGGACGACGTGGGGCGGCAACGGGGAACGTGGGTCATGCGATGGCTCTCGGGGTCGGGGACAGCGCGGCGATCGCGTCCGCGCAGCGAGCGACGGCGGCGGCGAAGACGCGCGCGCCGAGCGCGGCGTCGGCACGGGCCGGAGCGCCGACGATGCCGCGCGGATCGAGCTCCTCGAACGGACGCCACACCGACACGCCGCGCCCCGCCCACAGGTGCGGATCGGGCCAGCTCGACGGCGACGGTTCGGCGGGGATCGCGTCGCGGCGGACGGCGTCCGGCCACAGGTGCAGCATCAGCGAGGTCTCCAGGGCGCAGGCGTGGCCGACCGCGTCGTCGGCCAGCTCCGGCAGGTCGGCGCGGATGACGTCGAAGTACGACAGCGCCGCGACGCGGATGCCCTCCTCCCCCAGCTCCGCCAGCGCGACGTCGAGCGCGGCTCGGTTGCCGCCGTGGCCGTTGAGCAGCAGCACGGTTGCGCCGTCGCCGGCCAGCGACGCGCACACGTCGCGCACGAGCGCCACGAACGTCGACGGCCGCAGCGAGATCGTGCCCGGGAACCCGCGGTGGTGCGACGAGCAGCCGTAGGCCAGCGGCTCGGCCACGACCGCCCGCCCGTCCCGCGCCGCCGCGCCCAGCGCGACGGCGTGCGCGATCCACGCGTCGACGCCGAGCGGCAGGTGCGGCCCGTGCTGCTCGACCGCGCCGGTCGGCACGACGACGACGCGCGGCTGCGCCGCCTGCGGGCTGGTGGCCCACGCGGCGCGGCGCGGGGCGGGGTCGAACGTCGGCGTCCCGCTCACGTCGCCGCCGTCGTCGTCGCCGTGCGTGCCCGCAGCGTGCGGATGCCCGCGTCCGCCACCAGCGCCAGCACGATGATCGTGCCCTTGTAGAGGTCGATGCTCGACGGATCCACGCCGAAGACGCGCAGCGCGTTCGTCACCAGCGCGATGATGAGCGCGCCCACGAGCACGCCACCGACCGTCCCGCGCCCGCCGAAGATCGACGTGCCGCCGATCACGGCCGCGGCGATGCCGTCGAGCAGCAGGCTCGTGCCGCCGACCGTCGGCGTGACGATCGGCGTGCGGCTCACGATGAGAATCGCGCACAGCAGGACCATCAGCGCGCCGACGACGTAGACCAGCACCTGCTGACGCCCCCAGCTCACGCCCGACAACCGCGCGGCCTGCGCATCGGACCCGATCGCGTAGGTCCGCACGCCGAAGCGCGTGCCGCGCATGACGATCCACATGATCGCGCCGACGATCGCCGTCGCGATCACGGCCACCGGGATCGTCGCGACCTTGTCGACGCCGAGGTGGCGCAGCGTCGGGTCGTTGGCGATCAGCACCCCGCTGGTCGCGACCTTCAGCGTGACGCCCTGGACCATGACCATCGTCGCCAGCGTCGCCACGAACGGCGGCAGCTTCGCGTACCCGACGAGCACGCCGTTGACGAGGCCGATCGCCAGCGCGACGGCCAGCCCGACGAGCAGCGCGGCGAGCAGGCCGTCGCCGGCGGCCAGCCGCTGGGCCATCATCACCGAGCACAGCCCGACCGCATAGCCGGCGGAGAGATCGATGCCGCCGGACAGCAGCACGACGAACGCGCCGAGCGCGATGAGGGCGATCGGGGTCGCCTGGACGGCGACGTTGCGCAGGTTGTCGGGATCGACCACGCGCGAGTCGATCAGGCCGAGCACGACCAGCAGCGCCACGAGCAGCAGCAGCGGCGCGAGGTCGAGCAGGCGGGGCAGCACGCGGATCCTCAGCGCCACGGCTCCTCCTCTCGGTCGGGCAGGGTCACGGTCACGGTGTGCACCTGGCTGAGCGCCTCGATCGACCAGCGCCCGCCGGCGCGGCCGACCCCGCTGGCACGGCCGGCCGCGCCGCCCGCGGGCAGGTGCGGCTCCCAGTAGCTCGACGGCCCGTTGACGTTCACGGTGCCGGCGGGGAGCGCCTCGGCGATCCGCAGCGCCCGCGCCACGTCGCGCGAGAACAGCGCGCTGAACAGCCCGAACGGGCTGGCGACGACGAGATCGCGCAGCTCGCCGACCGAGCCGAAGCGGACGATCGGCGCGACCGGGCCGAACGTCTCGTCGACGTGCAGCGCGGCGTCGGCGGGGACCCGATCGACGACGGTCGGCTCGACGTAGTTGGGCGTCGGCAGGTCCTCCCGGCGCCGGCCGCCGGCCACGACGGACGCGCCGGCGCCGACGGCGCCCGCGACCTGGTCGAGGACGCGGTCGGCGAGCGCCGCTTGGTGGACCGGACCCATCGTCGTCTGCGGGTCGAGCGGCAGGCCGAGCACCAGCTCGCCCGCCCGCGCGGCGATGCGCTCGGCGAGCTCCCCAGCCACCGCCTCGTGCGCGAGGATGCGGCCCGTCGCCGTGCAGATCTGGCCGGCGTTGGCGAACGACGACCCGGCGATCGCCGCGGCGGCGAGCTCGAGGTCGGCGTCCTCCAGGACGATCGTCGGCCCGTTGCCGCCGAGCTCCAGCAGCGTCGGCTTGCCCGCGGCCGCCTGACCGACGAGCTCGCCCACCGCAGTCGAGCCGGTGAAGCCGACGCCGTCGACCCCGGGATGCGAGGCCAGCGCGTCGCCGACGACCGCGCCCTCGCCGGTCACGACGGTCACCGCGCCGTCGGGCAGGCCGGCGCCGTCGGCGATGACCTCGGCCACGCGCAGCGCGACCAGCGAGGTCGACGGCGCCGGCGTCCAGACGAGCGCATTGCCGGCGGCCAGCCCCGGGCCGAGGTAGTAGAGCGACGGCACGCCGAGCGGGAAGTTCCACGGGCTGATGACGCCGTAGACGCCGAGCGGGCGGCGCTGGACGAGGACGCGCTTGGTCTCGTCGCGGGCAGGCACCACTTCGCCGGTCATCCAGCGCACTTGCTCGGCGGCCTCGCGGAACGCGCCGGCGAAGCCCGCGACCTCGCCGCGCGCCTCGGCCTCCAGCGGCTTGCCGTGCTCGAGCGCGAGCAGGCGGGCGAGCTCGTCGGCGCGGGCAGCGACGGCGTCGGCGACGCGCTCGCACAACTCGGCGCGCTCGAACGGGCTCAGCCGCGCGAGCTCGCCGGCGGCGCGCCGGGCTCGGGCGACCGCGGCGTCGACGTCGGCGCGCGTGCCCAGCGGGAGCTCGCCGAGCACCTCGCCCGTCGCGGGGCTGACGATGGTCTGGGTCTGGCTCATGAAGTCCCTCCGGGAAGCACGGCCACGAGGCCGGCGACGAGGCGGTCGGCGTGCGCCTCGTCGTTGAACAGGTGGAAGCCGGCCCGCACGGCGCCGTCGCGGGCGGCGGTGCGCACGCCGTGGGCGGCCAGCGCGGCGACCGTCGCCGCGGCGTCCTCGCAGCGCACGCTCACGATCGGGGTCGGCCCCTCGGCCGGCGCGAGCCGGTCGGCGAGGCCGTGGCCGTCCAGCCCGGCCCGTACCCGGGCGACGAGGCGCGTCACGTGGGCCTGCAGCGCGGCGGCGCCGACCGCGCGCAGCAGCTCGACGCCGGCACGCGCGGGCGGCCACGCCGGCCACGCCAGCGACTGGTCGAAGCGGGCGGCACCCTCGCGCAGCGCGTACGGCGGCCCGTAGGACCCGCCGTCCGCCGCAGCGTTGGGCCCGCCCGCCAGCGGCTCGAGCGCCGCCTGCAGCTCCGGGCGCACGTAGGCGTAGCCGCTGCCGCGCCCACCGAGCAGGAACTTGTAGCCCGCCGCGGCGACCACGTCCGCTCCGCTCTCGACGAGCCCGAGGCCGACCGCCCCGAGCCCCTGCGTCGCGTCGACGAACACCCGCGCGCCCACCGCATGGGCGGCCGCGACGACCCGCGCCAGGTCGACGGCGCGGCCGTCGAGCGCCTGGATCGACGAGACCGCGACGAGGCCCGCGCCCTCGTCGATCGCGTCGACGAGCGCGTCGGTCAGCGGATCGCCCGAGACGAGCGTGACCGCGGCGGCGGGGCGCCGCGCGAGCCACGGATAGAGGTTGGAGCGGTACTCGCCGGCCGGCACCACCACGCGCGCGCCCGGATCGGCCATGGCGAGCAGCGCGGCCGGCAACGCGACCGTCGGCACGAGCGCCACGTCGCGCGCCGCCACGCCGAGCAGCGCCGCGACCGCGCCGCGCGCCGCCTCGGCGTCGGCCTCCCACGCGGCATAGTCCGCGGTGCCGGTGCGCCAGGCGGTCAGCGCCGCGGCCGCGGCCTCGGCGCCCGCCCGCGTCGGCACGCCCTGGGTGGGCGTGTCGAGGTACGCGAGCTCACCGAGGTCGAACGCGGCGCGCGCCTCGTCGATGGTCAGTCGATCGACCACGCCTCCACCTCTTCGGGCTGCCCCGAGGCGACCGAGCGCAGGATCGCGTCGTTGACCGCGACGGCCCGCAGCGCCTCGTCGACGCTCAGGACGAACGGCTCGCCGCGCTCGATCGCGAGCGCGAAGTGGCGCACCTCCTCGAGCAGGTCGCCCACCAGGCGCCCCCGGGCCTCCGGCCAGTGCAGCGCGTCGGGCAGCTGGTAGCCGCCCCCGTCGTGGACGCGGATGCCGTGGTCGCGGACGTCGATCTCGATCGCGCCCTCGGCGCCGACGATCGTCGTGCGCGCGTTGACCGGGCTGGGCGTGTCGTCGCGCAGCGTCCAGCCCGCGTAGAGCTGGGCGACCGCGCCGCCCTCGAGCTCGGCGGTGGTGACGATCGCGTCCTCGGACGCCACGCCGCGCGACGGCATCAGCTTGGACACGGCGCGCGAGTACACGCGCGTCACGTCGCAGCCCGACAGCCACTGGACGAGGTCGGCGTCGTGGACGCCGAGGTAGAACAGCACCGAGCTCGTGCCGTTCATGCGCTCGCCGAGGCCCTGGATGGCCAGGCGGCCGCTGGAGACGTGCAGGACCTCGCCGATCCGCCCGGCCGCGACCGCCTCGGCGGCCTGCACGTAGCGCGGGTCGTAGCGCAGCACGTGCCCGACGAGCAGCCGGCCGCCGCCGTCGCGGGCCGCGCGGGCGATCTGCTGCGCGCCCGCCAGCGTGTCGGCCATCGGCTTCTCCAGCAGCACCGAGCGGCCGGCGGCCAGCAGCGCGCAGGCCGGCTCGACGTGCGCGCGGTCGGGCAGCGCGACGACGAAGCCGTCGATGCCGTCGGCGGCCAGCGCCTCCTCGATCGAGCCGAGGTAGCGCGCGGCGTAGCGATCGGCGACCGCGCGCGCCGCCGGGTTCGTGTCGACCACCGCGGTGAGCTGCGCCACGTCGCTGGACGCGATCGCCTGCGCGTGGAACTGGCCCATGAAGCCGGCGCCGACGAGTGCGAGTTGGGTCATCCGTTCTTGCTCCTGATCAGGTCGTGGCGCCGCGCGCCTGGCCGAACGCGAGCTCCATGACGTCGTTCTCCGTCGCGCCGCGAGCGAGCTCGCCCACCGCGCGGCCTTCGTGCATGACGACGATCCGGTCGGCCACCGAGAGGACCTCCGGCAGCTCCGAGGACACCATGAGGATCGCCACGCCCCGCTCCTTGAGCTGGGCGATGAGGTGGTGGATCTCCGACTTGGCGCCGACGTCCACCCCGCGGGTCGGCTCGTCGAGCAGCAGCAGCTTCGGCTCGGTCGCCAGCCACTTGCCGAGCACCACCTTCTGCTGGTTGCCGCCCGACAGCGTGCCGACCGCCCGTGCGGGGTCGGCGGGCCGCACGCCGAGGCGCTGGATCGTCTCGCCCGCCAGCTCGGCCACGCGACGGCGCGGCACGAGGCCGCGGCGGCTGTGGTCGCGCAGCCAGGCGAGCGCGACGTTGTCGCGCACCGACATCGCGCCGACGAAGCCCTCGAGGTGGCGGTCCTCGGGCACGTAGGCGACGCCGGCCTCGCTGGCCGCCAGCTGGTTGCCGCCCGGCAGCTCGCGGCCGCGCACGTGGATCGTGCCCTCGGTCGCCCGGTCCAGGCCTGCGACGCAGCGCATGACCTCCGACCGGCCGGAGCCCATGAGCCCCGCGAGCGCGACGACCTCGCCGGCGCGGACGTGCAGGGAGGCGTCCTTCAGCAGCCCGCCGTCGGCGATCGCCTCGACGCGCAGGACCTCGTCGCCGGGCTCGACGTCGACGTGCGGGAACACGTTGTCGACCTCGCGGCCGACCATCATCGCGATCAGGCCGCTCTCGTCGACCTCGTCGATCGCCTTCTCGCCGACGAACCGCCCATCGCGCAGCACGACGACCCGCTGGGCAAGATGGAAGATCTCCTCCATCTTGTGGGAGATGTAGAGGACGCCGACGCCGCGGGCGAGGAGGCGGTCGACGAGCTCGTAGAGGCGGTCGCGCTCGCGGTTGGAGAGCGCCGACGTCGGCTCGTCCATCACGACCAGCCACGCCTCCGACAGCATCGCCTTGGCCACCTCGACCATCTGGCGGCGGCCGACGCTGAGCGTCTCCAGGCGGTCGCCCGGCCGGACGTCGAGCCCGAGCTCCTCGATGATCCGCCGCGCGCGCACGGTCATCGCCCGACGGCGCACGAACGGCCCGATCCGCGGCTCCTCGCCGAGGAACAGGTTCTCGGCGACCGTCAGGTCGGGCACGAGGCTGAAGTGCTGGTGGATGACGCGGATGCCCGCCTCCTGCGCGTCGTGGGGCGAGCGGAAGCGGACCGTCTGCCCGTCGAGCACGAGCCGGCCGTCGTCGGGCTGGTGGACGCCGGCCAGGACCTTCACCAGCGTGGACTTGCCGGCGCCGTTCTCGCCCATCAGCGCGACGACCTCGCCCGAGCGCACGGCGAACGTGACGCGGTCCAGCGCGCGCACGCCGGGGAACGACTTGCCGATCCCCTCCACGCGCAGCTCGTGGCGGTCGCCGGTGCGCTCCACCGCGTCGGCCGCCGGCGGCGGCTGCCTGGTGCGCAGCCGGCGCGCCGTGCGGCGCACCGCCGCGATCGCCTCCTGGCGCTGGTTGGCCAGCACCGCGACGAGGATCAGCAGCCCGGTGATGACGTAGATCAGCTCCTGGGCCACCTCCAGGAACGAGAGGCCGGTCGCGACGACGCCCAGCAGCACCGAGCCGAGCGCGGTGCCGATCACCGAGCCCTCGCCGCCCGAGAGCTTCGTGCCCCCGACGATCACCGCGGTGATCACGGTGAACTCCAGGCCGGTGCCGGCCAGCGGCTGGGCCGAGCTGACGCGGCCCATCGTGAGGATCGCCCCCAGACCGGCCGACGCGCCCGCGAGCACGTAGGTCGACCACTGGACGAGGCGGACGGGGATGAGCGAGGCGCGCGCGGCCGAGGCGTTGCCGCCGACGGCGTACAGCCAGCGCCCGTACACCGTGCGGCCGAACACCCAGATCCACACCGCCAGCACCAGCAGCGCGACCAGCAGCGACACCGGGATCGGCCCGATCTGCGCCGAGCCCAGCCACGTGAGCGTCGCATCCTGGATGGGGATCGAGTCGCCGCCGGAGATCGACAGCGTCAGGCCCTTCGCGAAGGCCATGATCGCCAGCGTCGCCATGAACGGGCTGATGCCCACGAAGCCGATGAGGACGCCGTTGAGCGCACCCAGGCCGGCGCCGCCGCCGATCGCCACGAGCATGCACAGCAGCGCCGGCCAGCCCGCCTCGTAGGCGGTGCCGGCCAGCATGCCGGACGCCGCGAGCACGCCGCCGACGGAGATGTCGATGCCGCGCGCGACGATCACCGCGGTCATCGCGAAGGCGACGATCGCGATCACCGCGCTCTGCTGGCCGATGTCCAGCAGGTTGTCGGGATCGAGGAAGCCGGGCTTGGCGGCCCCGAACGCGACCGCCACGACGATCGTCATGGCCAGCAGCGACAGGTTCGTCGAGGCCGAGCCCGTCAGGGACCGGCGCGTGCGCGCCGGCCCCTCCACGACGTCCTTGACGAGCATCGGCCGCCTACTTCTGCGCGGTGGTCATGGCGCTGTCGGGCTGGTCGGGACCGAGCTGCGCCTGGTAGTCCTGCGCCGCCTTCTGCGCCTCCGCAGGCGAGATCGCCTTCACGCCGATCTGCTGCGGGATGTCGTCGGAGGCCGAGACGAAGTACGTCGGCAGGAACAGGTCCTTGTCGAGCTTGGCGCCCTTCACGAGGCGCGCGCCGACCGCGATGTTCCAGTAGCCGACGCGCTCGGCGCCGGTGAGGACGTCCATCACCATCTGGCCGCCCTCGAGGAACGGCTGCATCTCCTTGTCGCCGTCGACGCCGACGAACTTCAGGTCCTTGCCGGCCGACTGCAGGGCGCTCTGGGCCGACAGGCAGAGCGTGTCGGAGATGCAGGCGAAGCCCTTCATGTCCGGGTAGCTCGTCGACCACGTGGTGGCGATGTCGGCCGCCTTGGCGGCGTCGAAGTCGGTCGGCTGGACCGAGACGAGCTTGACCTTGGGGAACTCCTTCTTGAGCGTGTCGGTGAACGCCTTCTCACGCGTGTCGGAGACGAAGTTGCCGCGCGAGCCGACGAGCAGGTCGACCTCGCCCTCCTCGCCGATCGACTTGGCCAGCGCGCGGGCGTCGGCGGCCATGTTCTCGGTGTCCGGGTACAGCGTGTTGTAGTTGCCGTCGCCGTCGACCTTGTTGCCCATCGTGATGACGGGGATGCCGGCCTTCGTGGCCTTGGCGATCGCCGGCTTGATGGCGTTCTTGTCGAGCGGGTCGATGAGGATCGCGCCGACCTTCTGGCGGACCATGTTCTCCACCAGCGAGACCTGCTTCTCGACGCTGCCCTGGGCGCTCTGCCAGGTCGCCTTGACGCCGTAGTCGTCGGCCGCCTTGTCGCCGGCCTGCTTCATGCGGACGAAGAACGCGTTCTGCAGGTCGATGGCGACGACGCCAAGCGAGTTCTTGCCGCCCTGGACGGTGTCGGCAGACGCCGTCTCGGTGGCGGCGCCCGACCCCGTCGCACCCTGGTCGCCGTCGGACGAATCCCCGCACGCGGCCGCGGTCAGCGCCACGGCCGCCAGGACCACGAGGGCGATCCACCTACGCAATGAAGACACGTCTCCTCCCCTTCTCTGAGTTTGGATCGGCGTTCCGACACATTTCGGAACGGGGGTTTAAAATGCAAGCACGTTTGGCCCACGGACGTCAACAAGACGTCAACGAGAGGAGACCCGATGCCCCGAATCCCCGGCGTGACCGACGCGGCGCCCGCCCCCGTCGGCCCCTACTCGCAGAGCGTGCGCATCGGGCGGATCGTCCACGCGGCCGGCCAGGGCGCCGACGACCCGGCGACCGGGCGGCTCGCCGGGACCGACATCGAGACCCAGACGCGCCAGTGCCTGCGCAACCTCGAGGCGGTGCTGCGCGCCGGCGGTGCGACGCTGGACGACGTGATCCGCTGCGGCGTGTTCCTGACCCACCAGGACGACTTCGCCGGGATGAACGCGGTCTACGGGGAGTTCTTCGGCGAGCCGTTCCCCGCGCGCACGACCGTCTACGTCGGGCTGCCGGGCGACCTGCGGGTCGAGATCGACGCGCTCGCCGTCGTCGCGGAGTAGGCGTGGACGTTCTCGACCTGACCGCCGAGCTGGTCGCGATCGACTCCCAGAACCCCGGGGTCGGCGAGGCGCAGATCGCCATCCGCGTGCAGGAGATCGCCGCCGAGCTCGGGTTCCCGGCCCGCGTCTTCGAGGCGCGTGCCGGGCGGCCGAACGTCCTCATCGAGGTCGACGCCGGGCCGGGCCCGTCGCTGGCGCTGTGCGGCCATCTCGACACCAAGCCGATCGGCGACGCCGCATCGGCCTGGTCGACCGATCCGCTCACGCTGACCGTCGACGGCGACCTCGCCTACGGCCTGGGCAGCTCGGACATGAAGGGCCCCGTCGCGGCGATGCTGCTCGGGGCCCGTCGCTGGGCCGACCGGGCCGACGCGCGCGGCCGCCTGCTCGTCGTGCTCACGGCCGACGAGGAGGCCGGCAGCGTCTGGGGCGCCGAGGCGCTCGCGGCGGCCGGCGCGGTCGAGGCCGACGCGATGGTGATCGGCGAGCCGTCGGGGCTGCGCGAGCCGTGGGAGGCGATCTTCGTCGGCTCGCGCGGGATCTGCTGCTTCGAGGTGGTCATCCGCGGCCGCCAGGGCCACAGCGGCCTCAGCGAGCTCCTCCCCAGCAGCGCCACCGTCGCCGCCGCGCGCGTCATCGACGCGCTCGCCGCGCTGTGCCCGTCGCACCCCGTCCGCCACGGCTACCACGCGGAGCCGACCGTCAACCCGGCGGTGCTGCTCAGCGGCGGGACGTTCTTCGGCGTCCACCCCGGCGAGGCCGTCGTCGGCTGCGAGGTGCGCACCGTCGACGGGATGGAGCGCGACACGCTGGAGGTCGAGCTGCGCGCGGCGGTGGACGCCGCCGTCCCCGACGACCTGCGCTGGGAGCTGCGCTTCCGCGACGACCGGCTGGGCTGGATGCCGCCGTCGGCGGCGACGCCCGAGCACCCGGTGGTTGCCGCGGCCCAGGAGGCGTGCGAGGCGGTGCTCGGCCGCCGTCTCCCCCTGGCCGCCTACCCCGGCGGCACGGACGCCACCGCGTTCACGCGGACGGCGTCGCTGGCGTGCATCGCCAGCCTCGGCCCCGGGTTCATCACCTGCGCCCACGGCGCGGACGAGCACGTGCCGGTCGCCGACCTGCGGCTGGCCGTCGACCTCTACGCCATCCTGGCCGGCCGGTACCTGGATGGCGTCCCACGATCCGGCGATACTGCATCGATCTAGGCATGTCGATCATCGAGGAGACCGAACGCAAGGCGCCGACCGGCGAGGCCAAGGCGCTCGTCAAGGGCGTCGCGACGCTGAACGCGATGGCCGCGGCGCCCGGAGGGCTGTCGCTGAGCGAGATCGCGCGCGAGACCGACCTGACGAAGGCGACCGCCCACCGGCTGCTCGCGTCGCTGGTCGACACCGGACTCGTCCGACCGCTGGGCGACGGCCGCTACGGCCTGGGCAGCCACTGCCTCGTGCTGGGCCAGGCGTTCCTGGACACGATCGACCTGCGCACGGAGGCGCTCGGGGCGATGCGCCAGCTGGTCGAGGCGACGGGCGAGACGACCCACCTGGGGATCCTCAGCGGGGAGCACATCGTCTACATCGAGAAGCTCGACAGCCCGCACCCGATCCGGATGTACTCCCGCGTGGGCGCGACGAACCCGGCGACCACCACGAGCCTGGGCAAGGCGATCCTCGCCTTCTCGCCGCCCGAGGTGGTGGCCTCGGTCTACGCCGGCGGGATCCCGGCGCGGACGCCGGCGACGATCACGGACCCGCAGGAGGCGCGGCGCCGACTCGACGACGTGCGCCGCCGCGGGTTCTCGATCGACGACATCGAGAACGAGGAGGGCATCCGCTGCGTGGCGGCCCCGATCCTCGACCATCAGGGTCTGGCCGCGGGCGGGATCAGCATCTCGGGTCCCGAGCACCGGGTCACGCGCGAGCGGGTCGACGAGCTCGGCGAGGCGGTGCGCGCCGCGGCCGAGGAGATCTCCCGCGCCCTCGGCTACCGGGGGCCGCTGCCGCCCGATCAGGCCTGACGGCCGCGCAGGTACGCGGCGGCGTCCATCGGGCGGCCGCCGGGCGGCTGGACCTCGAGCAGCTCGAGGGCGCCGTCGGCGGCGACGAGGAGCAGGCGGTCGCCGTCGCGGACGAGCGCGGATCCGGAGACACCGGACGATGCGGGCGCGGTGGGCGCCGCGGGACGTGCGCGGCGAACGCCGAGGAAGCGGTCGCCGTCGAGGGCGAGGCGGGCGCCGATGTGCGGGTGCAGCGCGCGGACCGTGCGATCCAGCTCGGCGACCGTGCGGGCCGGGTCGAGCAGGCGGTCGGCGGGGCCGATCTTCTCGGCGTACACGACACCGTCGGGCGGCTGCTCCTCGAACGGCGGCCGCTCGTCGAGGACGCGCAGCAGCAGCTCGGCCGAACGGGCCTCCAGCCGGGCGGCCAGCGCGCCGTAGTCGTCGTCGGGCGCGATCGGCTCGCGCTCGACGGCGCAGACCGGGCCCTCGTCGAAGCCGGCGGTCGGGCGCATGATCGCCACGCCTGTCTCCTCGTCGCCCGCCATGATCGCCCGCTCGATCGGCGCGGCGCCACGCCAGCGCGGCAGCAGCGACGGGTGCACGTTCAGCAGCCCCGGCTCCGAGAGGAGCGGCTCCTTGAGCAGCGCGCCGTAGGCGCACACGACGATCGCGTCGAAGCCGGCGCCGACGACCGCGGCGTCGTCGCTCACCGCGTCGGGCTGGTGCACCGCAAGACCCAGCTCGCGGGCGGTGTGCGCGACCGGCGGCGATTGCAGGCGACGGCCGCGGCCGGCCGGGCGGTCCGGCCGCGTCACGACGAGCGCGGGCGCGCGGCCGGCGGCGGCCAGGCGTTCGAGCAGCCCGGCCGCGAAGCCCGACGTGCCGAGGTAGGCGATCCTCACGCGGTCGCGGCCGCGCGCTCGCGCTCGCGCAGCGCCCGGACGGCGGCCTTGCGCTGCTCGCGCGTCGTGCGATCGAGGATGAGGACGCCGTCGAGATGGTCCATCTCGTGCTGGATCACGCGGGCCTCCAGTCCGGACGCCTCGATCACCTGCTCCTCGCCGTGCTCGTCCTGCGCCCGGACGCGGACGTGGACCGATCGCTCGACCTCGACGCCGACGCCGGGCAGCGAGAGGCAGCCCTCCTCGGCGATCTCCTCGTCGCGGCTGGACCACTCGAGCACCGGGTTGACGAGCGCGACGATCGGGCTGTCGTGCTCGACGCGGTAGACGAGCAGGCGGCGCAGGTGGCCCAGCTGCGTGGCGGCGAGCCCGATGCCGATCGCGTCCTCCATGAGGCGACCCATGTGGACGACCTCGCGGCGCAGCTCGTCGTCGAAGACCTCGACGGGGCGCGCCTTGGCGCGCAGGACGGGATCGCCGAACTGGCGCACATGCGCCAGCGCGGCGGCGCGGCGGGCCCGCGCCTCCTCGTCCAGCTCGTAGCGCGGGGCCTCCTCGATCGGTTCCTCGTCGTGCTCGGCCATCGGCCATGCAGTGTATTGCCAGCCCCGAAACTGGTACGTTCGTACCACTCATGCCCGCTGCTCTGCTGCTCGCCGCGACGATCGCGTTCGAGGTCACCGCCACCCTGGCCCTGCGCGCCAGCGACGGCTTCACCAAGCCGGTGGCGTCGATCGTCGTGGTCGTCGGCTACGCGTCGTCGTTCTACCTGCTGTCGCTCACGCTGCGTCAGCTCGACCTGTCGCTCGTGTACGCGATCTGGTCGGGGGCCGGGACGGCCCTCGTCGCCGGGATCGGCATGGCGTTCCTGGGCGAGCCGGCGACCGGGGTGAAGGTGGCGTCGATCCTGCTCATCATCACCGGCGTCGTCGGGCTGAACCTCGGCGGCGCGCAGTGACCGTGCCACGCGGCGAGGCGCGGCGGCAGGCGATCCTGGAGGCGACGCTGCGGCTCGTCGCACGCGGCGGTCCGCGCGCGGCGACGCACCGGGCGGTCGCACACGAGGCGGGCGTCCCGCTGGCCGCGACGACCTACTACTTCGCCTCCCGCGACGACCTCATCGGGCAGGCGATGGCGCTGGGCGCCGATCGCGAGATCGCCCGGATGCGCGAGGAGGGCCTGGAGGCGATGCTCGCCGCACCGGCGACCGAGGAGCAGATCGCCTGCTGGGAGCTGTGGCTCGAGGCCGCGCGCAACCCGGCGCTGCGGCCGGCGGCGCGGTCGGTGAGCCGCGCGTACGTCGAAGCCGCGCGCGAGCGGGCCGGCGACGAGGTGGACGCGCGGCTGCTCGTCGCGGCCGCGGAGGGCCTGGCGCTCGAGCTGCTCGTGGGTGGGATGGAGCCGGAGGAGGCGCACGCGGCGCTGGACCGGCTGGTGACGCTCACTGCGGATCGACGTCCACGCTGACCGCCACCCCGCGCCGATGCTCCGCGTCGACCGCGGCGCTCACCGCCGCGATCGCGGCCGCACGGTCGCTCGCCTTCACCACCACCTGCGCGCGCTCGCGGCCGCGCAGGCGGAAGAGCGGCGCCGGCCCGAGGGCGCCCGGAAGCCGCGCGTGGACCTTCGTCGCGACCTCGAGCGCCAGTCCGGGCCGCTCCGACGAGCAGACCACCCGGATCAGCGTGGAGAACGGCGGGTAGCGCAGCGCCTCGCGGTGGCGCAGCTCGCCGGCCAGGAAGCCGTCGGCGTCGTGGGCGGCGGCGAAGCGGATCGACGCGGCGTCGGGGACGCACGTCTGCACGAGGACCCGGCCGCCGCCCGGTCCGCGCCCGGCCCGCCCGGCGAGCTGCGCGACGAGCGCGAACGTGCGCTCCTCGGCGCGGAAGTCGGGGAAGCGCAGCGTGGCGTCGGCGTCGAGGACCACGCCGAGCGTCACGTCGGGGAAGTCGTGCCCCTTGGCGACGACCTGGGTGCCGACGAGCACGGCCCGGTCGGCGGCCTCGAAGGCGCGCAGGACGTCGGCGGCACGGCCGACGTCGGCGTCCAGGCGCAGCGCCCGCAGCCCGGCGGCCGCGAGCTCCTCGGTCAGCTTCTCGGTGCCGGTGCCGTGGCGGGCGACCGAGACCGAGCCGCAGTCCGGGCAGCGGCTCGGGACCCGCTCGCGGTGGCCGCAGTGGTGGCACGCGAGGAAGCCGCCCGCGCGGTGCAGGACGAGCGTGACGTCGCAGGACGGACACTCCCACGCCCGCCCGCACGTCCGGCAGCTCAGGTAGTTCGACCACCCGCGCCGGTTGAGCAGCACGATCGCCTTGGGCGCGTCGAGCAGCGCCGCGTACGTCGTCGGATGCAGCGCCGAGCGCTGCTCGCGCATGTCGACGACCTCGACCGGCGGCAACCGCTGGCCGTCGACGCGCTCGCGCAGCTCGATGCGCCGCATGCGCTGCCAGCTCTCGGGCCGCGGCGTGGCCGAGCCCGCGACCACGCGCGCGCCGCGCTGCTCGGCGACGAGCCGGGCGTCGTAGCGCGGGTCGCCCTCGTGCTTGTAGGACGGGTCGTGCTCCTCGTCGATCACGATCAGCCCGAGCCGCTCGATCGGCGCGAACACGGCCGAGCGCGGGCCGACGCACACGCGCGCCTGCCCACGCCGCAGCCGCAGCCACTCGTCGTGGCGCTCGCCGTCGCTCAGCGCGGAGTGCAGGACGGCGACGGTGTCGCCGAAGCGCTCGACGAAGCGCGAGACGATCTGCGGGGTGAGCGCGATCTCGGGGACGAGGACGATCGCGCCCTCCCCCCGCTCCAAGCACGCGCCGACCGCGCGCAGGTAGACCTCGGTCTTGCCCGAGCCGGTCACGCCGTGCAGGAGGAGCCGCTCCCCGGGGGCCGCCAGCTCGATCTCGCGCAGCGCCGCGGCCTGGGCCGGCGTGAGGGCCGGCGGCGGCTTGCGCGCCCCGACCCGCGCATGCTCGGGCGCCCGCCGCTGCGCGACCGGCGCGATCGCGACGAGCCCGCGCGCCTCCAGCCGCCGCAGCGCGGCAAGGTCGGGACCGGCGAGGCGCGGGAGCGAGGCCAGCAGCGCGCGCTGGCGGTCGGTGAGGCGACGGCCGGCACCGCGCGCCGGAGCCGGTCCGTCGGCGCCGCCGGCCAGCGCCGCCTCGCCCTCCGCCGTCCGCGCCGCCCACAGCGCGGTCTTCTCCCGCACCCGCGCGGGCGGCAGCATGAGCTGCAGGGCGCGGGCGAACGTCGAGACGTACTCGGCGGCCATCCAGCGGGCGAGCTCGATCAGCTCCGGCGGGACCGACGTGGGCAGCACCCGGCGCGGCGCGAGCAGGCGCTCCTCGGCCACCGCCGTCGTCGAGCGCACCTCGGTCACCACGCCGACCACGTCGCGCCGCCCGAACGGCACCACCAGCAGCGACCCGACGTCGGCGCCATCTGGCCGCAGGTAGTCGAACGGCCCGCGCAGGGCACGGGCCGTCGTCAGCGGCTCGACGCGGGCGATGCGGGACACCACAGGAGCGTAGGCTGACCGGCCGATGCGATCGCTCCCCCGTCTCGTGCCGCTGGCCGCCATCGCCACGCTCGCCGCCACCGCGCCCGCCGCCCACGGCGGCGACGGCGTCCAGATCGTCGGCGACCCCGTCACCTACCTGCGCCAGGGCCAGCCGTCGACCGCGCTGCGCAGCGCGGTGCGCCTCAACCTGGCGCTCGACGCCCGCCCGATCGTGGCCGTCCAGACCAGCGGCGGCGACGCCCTCGGCAGCGCCGTCGCGCGGCCGCTCGGCACCAACGGCCTGTGCTGGCGGGCGATCGTCCGGCTGGACCGGCCCGTGACCACCGGCGGCATCGTCGTCGTGACCCTGACGACCGCCGACGGCCAGACCCTGCGCGACGTCGAGTCCGTCACGACGCTCACCGTCCGCGGCGAGCGCCGCGTCGCGCCCCGCCTCGGCTGCAGCTGAGCCGCTACATCGCAGTCGGCAGGGCGTCGGGCACGAACAGGACGAACGTCCCGTAGGCCACGAGCACCGCGGCGGCCAGCCGGCTCACGCGCGGCCCGATCGGCAGCGACTTCTCCGCGAAGATGAGTAGGACGATCGTGGCGAGCACGGCGACGTTCATCATCCCCAGCGGGAACGCGACGACGAAGAGCATCCAGCAGCACCCGAGGCAGTAGAGGCCGTGCTCGAGGCCCATCCGCAGCGCGCCGCCGTAGCCGTCGCGCCACGACGACAAGACGAACGCCATCGGGCTGCGGCACTTGGCCAGGCACAGGTCCTTCAGCGGCGAGAGCTGGTAGAGGCCCGCGAGGATCAGCAGCCCGCCGCCGAGCTGCGCAGCGTGGTCCATGATCCACATGGAGCGCTCGGCCAGCTCCGCGGCGCCGAGCGCGGCGACGTAGGCGAGCGCCCCGAACGCGGTCCAGATGCCGAGGTACGCGGCCACGAACACCCACGTCGGGACGTATGGCCGGCCGCGGTGCTGCTTGCCCTGCTGGACGGTGGCGAACGTCAGGATCATCGGCGCCGCCGTCGGGAACATCATCGCGACCATCATCGCCACCCAGACCGCGAGGAACAGCGGCGCGCCCAGGTCCATGGTGAGGACGTTGCCGACCTCGTCCATGTCGGACATCGACGCCTGCCAGACGAGCACCGCCCACGCGCCGCCGGCCAGCACGAGGAGCGAGCCGAGGATCCACGCCCGCGCGCGATCCAGCGGGAACGAGACGTGCGCGATCGGTGCCACGGAGGCGCTCAGGCCCCGTCGGGCCCGGACCAGTCGAACGGGAAGTGCTTGCTGGACCGTCCGGGCCAGCTCCACTGGAAGCCGAACGCGTCCACCTCGTCCTCGGTGGCGGTCGCCCACGTCGCGACCTGACCGGGGCCGACCTCGGCGCCGGGCGCGTTGAGGACCTGCACCCGCGCGCCCTCCGGCGCCGTCGGCCCGGTCAGCGCCTCGGCCCGGCCACGGGCCTTCCCGGGCACCTCGACCCGCCACGCGGCGAGGTCCTCGGCGATCTCGAAGTCGATCGGGGCGACCTCGACGCCGCGCACCTCGTCGATCAGCTCGGCGAAGCCCGCCGGCCAGCCGCCGGCCTCGCCGGCGAAGATCGTCCGCAGCGCCTCGCGCTGGTCGTCGTCGGCCCGCTCGTCGAGGAAGAAGCCCATCGCCGGCTTGGCCTCGCCGGCCCAGATGTTGCCCTCGAACGACCCGACGGCGACGACGTTCAGCCCGTCGAGCGTCACGTCGCCGTAGCGGCCCTCGCGGATGTGCCAGGCGAGGATGCCGTCGCACTGCCCTTCGTCGGGCGCCTGGGCGAACGTGCATCCACAGGGCACGCGGCACCTGCACACGTCGAACCAATCGCCGGCGAGCCGCCAGGGTGGAACCTCGGCCATCGCTTCCCTCCTCGCGATCGGGTGGGACCCCGATGGTCCCACCCGGCGGCCCTCAGATCAACGGGTCGTCAGAGCCCAGCGTCCGCGCGCAGCGCCTCGGCCTTGTCGGTGCGCTCCCACGTGAAGTCGTGGTCGTCGCGGCCGAAGTGGCCGTACGCGGCGGTCTTCTGGTAGATCGGCCGGTGCAGCCGCAGGTACTCCCGGAACGCGCCCGGGCGCAGGTCGAAGTGGCGACCGACGAGCTCCACGATCCGCGCGCGGCCCACCTGCTCGGTCCCGAACGTCTCGACCATCACCGACACCGGATGCGCGACGCCGATCGCGTACGCCACCTGGACCTCCGCGCGGTCCGCGAGCCCGGCCGCGACGAGGTTCTTGGCCACGTAGCGCGCCGCGTACGCCGCCGACCGGTCGACCTTCGACGGGTCCTTGCCCGAGAACGCGCCGCCGCCGTGACGGGCCATGCCGCCGTAGGTGTCGACGATGATCTTGCGCCCCGTCAGCCCGCAGTCACCGACCGGACCGCCGATCACGAACCGCCCCGTCGGATTGACCAGGAACGCCTTGCGCAGCTTGGCCTCGTCGAACAGCGCGCGCGGCAGCACGGGGAGCACGACGTGCTCCCACAGGTCGTCGGGGATCAGCCCCTCCGACCCGTCGGTGTGCTGCGTGGAGATCAGCAGCTTCTCGATCTCGACCGGCCGCCCGTCGCGGTAGCGGACCGAGACCTGGGTCTTGCCGTCCGGGCGCAGGTACGGCACGACCTCGCTGTGGCGCACGTCGGCCAGGCGCTTGGCGAGCTTGTGGGCCAGCGCGATCGGCAGCGGCATGAGCTCGTCGGTCTCGTTGGTCGCGTAGCCGAACATCATGCCCTGGTCGCCCGCGCCGGCGACGTCCAGCTCGTCGTCGTCGCCGGGGTCGGTCCGCGTCTCGTAGGCGGCATCGACGCCCTGGGCGATGTCGGGCGACTGCTTGTCGATCGCGTTGATCACCGCACAGGAGTCCGCGCTGAAGCCGAGGTCCGCGTCGACGTAGCCGATCCGCCGGATCGTCTCGCGCGCGACCTCCTGCACGTCGACGTACGTCGACGTGGTGATCTCGCCCGAGACGACGACGAGGCCGGTGTTCACGAGCGTCTCGCACGCCACGCGCCCGGTCGGATCGTCGCGCAGCACGGCATCCAGCACGCCGTCGGAGATCTGGTCGGCGATCTTGTCGGGATGGCCCTCGGTCACGGACTCCGAGGTGAACAGGAACTCGTTGTCGGCGTACTGGCTCATGGGATCTGGAAGCGGATCTCGGTCGTCGTGTCCTCCCCGTCGCCGGTCGAGCGTGCGCCCACCGCACGCACCCTGCGCAGGTCGGGCTCGAAGCGCGAGTCGCCGAGACCCGTCTGCTCGGCCAGCGTGAGGAGCTGACTGAAGTCGAGGAAGACTACTGAGGTGACGGGCTTTCCGGGCGTTCCGACCACGGCGCCCCACGCCTCGCGCTCGTCGATGCCGCCGTCCGGGTCGCGGACGGCCGCGATGCCCTGCCGGCTCGTGGACAGCACGAGCTTGCCGTCGACCACGGCCAGGTCGAGCTCGGTGGTGCTCGATGCGATCGTCGTGATCCCGTCGCGCTGCGTCACCTTGGCACCCGGCAGGAGCCTGGGAAGCGTCCGCGCCAGCAGCGCGAGCGCCGCCTGCGTGCGCGGCGCGCTGCGCGCCTTGGCGATCACCAGCAGCGTCGGCGCCGGCACGCTCGGCAGCAGCGCGACCGCGCTCTCGTCACGCAGCAGCGCCAGGAGGTCCTCGCTGACCGACCGCTCCCCCTGCGCGCCCAGCGCCCGCCGCACGCGGTCGATCAGGTCGGCGAGGTTCGCGGTGCCGGCCGCGGCCAGCATGCGGGTCGCGCTCTCGTCCAGGCGCTTGGTGACAAACAGCGCCATCGCGCTCTCGGGCACCGCGTCGAGCAGCGACGGCATGAACGCCGCGGCCTGGCGACCTGGCACGTCGGCGCGCGCGACGACCTCGGCGCCCGGCTCGGTCGCCTCCAGCGACGCCGCGACGCCGCGCAGCCCCGGCCGGTCGAAGACGACGCCGAGCGCGCCCAGCACGCCCCCGGCGGGGACGAGCAGCCGCCGCAGGCCGTCGGCGGTGGCGTAGGCGTCGGCGACACGATCGCCCGGCAGCTCTCCGGCCGTCCGCGCGAAGGTCGGGTCGGCGGCCAGCGAGCGCCCGCGGCCCTGCTGGAGGTCGATCGCGCGACGCAGCGTCGCCTGCTGGCCGAGCGCCAGGAAGTCGCCGACGAACGCGGCGTAGACGGCGCCGTAGCGTGCCAGCGCCACGCCGCGATAGCTCGTGCCCGCGCCGCTGCGCCTGGCCCCACGTGCGACGAACGCCTTCGCCTGCGCCTCGTCGGCGACGGCCAGCAGCACGAGCGAGCCCGCGGTCTCGCCGCCCGAGGCGGTGAGCGCCAGCGCCACCTCGTCGCCCAGCCAAGCCGAGACCTGCTCGTCGCCGCCGCCGACCGCCAGCCGCTCGAGCACCGAGTCGCGCAGCCGCTCGTAGCCGGCGAAGCGGTCGCCGAGGGCCTGGGCGTCGCGGACCGCCTCCCGGTCGGGGTCGGTCGAGAGGTGGACGTAGACCAGCGCGTCGGCGGGGACGAGCTTGGCGGCCGCGTCCGCGATCGCCGGCCCCGAGCCGCCGCCCTGGGCCACGACGACGCCCGCGGCCAGGGCCAGCGCCGCGAGGACCGCGGCGCCAAGGACGATCAGACGACGGCGACGGACCGCCTCATGACGCACCCCGGCGCTCCTTGCGCTCGGTGAAGTCGATGATGACGGGGACGCCGTCGAGTCCGTAGCGGGCACGCAGGCGATTCTCGATGAAGTAGGCGTAGTCGCGCGTCACCCGGTTGCGCGAGTTGACCTGGATGGCGAAGCGCGGCGGACCGGTCTCGATCTGCGCGCCGTAGATGAGCTTCAGGCGGTGGCCCTGCTTGGCCGGCGGCTGGCGGATCTGGACGACCTCGGCGAGGAAGCGGTTGAAGTCGGCGGTCGGCACGCGCTGGCGCATGCGGTCGCCCAGCGCGAGCGCCTCGGTCATGACCCGCGCCACCTGACGCCCGGTGAGCGCGCTGGCGGTCAGCACCTTCGGGCGCAGCCGCAGCTTCTGCGCGACCCGGGCGCGCTCGTGGTCGAGGTCGGGGCGGCGGCCGACCTCGTCGGCGGTCCCGGCCATCTGGTCCCACTTGTTGAGCACGAGCACCGTCGCGCACTTGGCCTCCATCGCCAGCTCGGCGATGCGCAGGTCCTGGGCGGTGATGCCGTCGGTCGCGTCGCAGACGACGATCGCGACGTCGGCGCGCTCGGCCGCCCGCTGCGAGCGCAGCGCGGTGTAGTACTCGACCGACTCCTGGACCTTGGACTGGCGGCGCATCCCAGCCGTGTCCACGAGGATCACCGTGCGCCCGTCGACCTGCAGCGGCAGGTCGATCGCGTCGCGCGTGGTGCCGGCGACGTCGGAGACGATCACCCGCTCGTCGCCGACGAAGCGGTTGACCAGCGACGACTTGCCGACGTTCGGGCGCCCGATGACCGCCAGGCGCAGCACGTCCTCTTCCTCCTCCTCGGCGTCGTCGGGCGGCAGCAGCTCGACGACGCGGTCCAGCAGGTCACCGGTGCCCAGGCCCTGGGTGGCCGAGACGGCGATCGGCTCGCCGAGGCCCAGCGACCAGAAGTCGTTGGCCAGCGGCAGGTTGCCGACCGAGTCGATCTTGTTGGCCGCGAGCACGACGGGCACCTTCGAGCGGCGCAGGAGGTCGGCGATCTCCTCGTCGCCCGGCCGCAGCCCGCCCTGGGCGTCGACGACGAACAGCGCGACGTCGGCGTCGGCCAGCGCGGCCTGGGCCTGCTCGCGGATCGAGCCGGCGAGCGGGTCGAGATCCTCGAAGTCGACGCCGCCGGTGTCGATGAGATCGAAGCGGCGCCCGTTCCACTCGCAGGGCACCTCGTTGCGGTCGCGGGTGATGCCGGAGCGCTCGTGGACGACCGCCTGGCGCGTGCCGGAGAGGCGGTTGACGAGCGACGACTTGCCGACGTTGGGGTAGCCGACGACCGCGACCTTCCTCATCGGCGCGCCATCCCGACGATCCGCGCCACGACCTCGTCGATCGTCAGCCCGGTCGTGTCGAGCTCGATCGACCCCGGCGCCGGCTCCAGCGGCGCGACGGCGCGCGTGCGATCGCGCTCGTCGCGAATCGCCTGGTCGCGCAGGACGGTCTCGACGCCGACGCCGAGCTCGGCCGCCCGGCGGCGCGCGCGCTCGTCGGCCGACGCGGTCAAGAAGACCTTGACCTGCGCGCCGGGCGCGACGACCGTCCCGATGTCGCGCCCCTCGGCGACCCAGTCGCCCGCGGCCATGATCGCGCGCTGCTTGGCCACCATCGCCTCGCGCACCGCCGGCTGCGCGGCGACGATCGAGGCGCGCTCGCTGGCCTGCGGGGTGCGGATCGCCTCCGTGACGTCGCGGCCGTCGAGGAGGACGCGACCGGCGTCCAGCCGGATGTCGGCGCCCACGGGATCGGCCGCCAGCCCGGCGGCCCGGTACATGGCGCCGGTGTCGAGGTACTGAAAGCCGAGGGCGCGCGCGGTCGCGCGCGCCACCGTGGACTTGCCGGCCCCGGCGGGGCCGTCGATGGCGACGATCATCCGGCGGTGAGGGTACGGAGATCGGCCACGAAGCCGGGATAGGAGACGTCGGCCGCCTCCATGCCGACGACCTCGACGCCCTCGCGCGAGGCCAGGCCGGCGATCGCGCCGAGCATGGCGAGGCGGTGGTCGCCATGGGAGCGCACGACGCCGCCGCGCAGCCCGCCGGTGCCGCGGACGACCATGCCGTCGTCGGTCGGCTCGGCCTCGCCGCCGAGTGCGGTCAGCGCCTCGATGACCGTGGCGATGCGATCGGACTCCTTCACGCGCAGCTCGTGGGCGCCGGTGATGACGGTCTCCCCCTCGGCGAAGCAGCCGAGCAGCGCCACGAGCGGCAGCTCGTCGATGGCCAGCGGCACCTCGTCGGGCTCGACCACCGTGGCCTGCAGCGGGCCGCCTGCGACCTCGACGTCGCTGACCGGCTCGGCCAGCGGCACGGTGATCGGGTCGGGGTCCTCCAGCTCGCCGGCGACGACACCGCCCATCCGCTGCAGGATCCGGACGAACCCGATCCGGGTCCAGTTGACGCCCATGTTGCGGACGACCACGCGCGCGCCGGGGATCAGCGCCGCCGCGGCCAGCCAGAACGCCGCGCTGGACGGGTCGCCGGGCACGTGGACGTGGTCGAGGGCGAGCTCGTCGGCGGCGTTGACCGTCACGTGGCGGCCGTGGCGCTCGACCTGGACGCCAGCGCCGGCCAGCATCCGCTCGGTGTGGTCGCGGCTCGGGGCCGGCTCGCTGACGGTCGTCGGGCCGTCGGCGGACAGGCCGGCCAGCAGCACGCACGACTTCACCTGGGCGCTGGCCATCGGCAGCTCGTAGTGGATCGCGTGCAGCCGCGTGCCGTGGACCGTGAAGGGCGGGAAGCGCTCGTCGGTCGCCTCGATCTCCGCGCCCATGCGGCGCAGCGGCTCGGCGATGCGGTCGACGGGACGGCGGCGGATCGAGCTGTCGCCGTCGAGCGTCCAGGAGCGCCCCTCCTGGGCGGCCAGCCAGCCGGGGAGCAGGCGCATGAGCGTGCCGGCGTTGCCGACGTCGATCGGGCCGTCGACCTCGCGCGCCGCGCGCAGTCCCGCGCCGTGGACGACGAGCTCGTCGGGTCCGCGCTCGACGTGCGCGCCGAGCCGCTCCACCGCCGCGAGGGTGGAGTTCGTGTCGGCCGCGTCGAGGTAGCCGGTCACGCGGACCGGCGCGGACGCCATCGCGCCGATCAGCGCGGCACGGTGGGAGATGGACTTGTCGGGCGGCGCGACGACGGCGCCGCGCAGGCGGGAGATGGGTTCGAAGCGCATGAGCTAGTGGTCGACACCCAGGATGGCGCATGCGCGCTCCGCGTCGCCCTCCGCCACCCACAGCGTCACCTCGCCCTGGGTCCGATCGGGCGATGGCGCCAGCGCCATGTCGAAGATGTTGATGCCGGCGCGACCGAGCGCCAGCGCGAGCTCGGCGACCACGCCGGGGCGATTCGGGACGGGGACGCGCAGCTCGCGCTGAAGGCCGCCGCCGAGCTGCTGCTCCAGCAGCGCGCGCCGCTCGGCCGCCGCCTGCTCCTGCAGCGCCAGCAGGGCGTCGCGGTCGCCGGCGTCCAGCGCGATGCGGGCCTGGCCCAGGCGCGCGATCGCCTCGTCGACTTGGGCGACCAGCGCCTCGCGGTTGGCCAGCAGGATGTCGGCCCACAGCGGCGGGTTGGCGCCGGCGATCCGCGTCGCGTCGCGGAAGCCCGGGCCGGTGGCGGGCAGCGTCTCGCCGTCGTCCAGGGCGCGGAAGGCCTGGGCGACGAGCACGTTGGCGATCACGTGCGGCAGGTGGGAGACCGCGGCCATCAACCGGTCGTGGACGTCGGCGTCGATCGCCGTCGGCCGCGCGCCGATCGCGCTCAGCGCGCGGTGCAGCCGCTCGTAGAGCACGCCGGTCGTCGTCGGGCCGGGCGTCAGGTACCAGACCGCGCCCTCGAAGAGATCCTCGCGCGCATGGTCGACGCCGGCCGCCTCGCCGCCGGCGAGCGGGTGGCCGCCGACGAAGCGCGGGTCGTCGTGGGCGGCGACGACCGCCGTCTTCGTCGAGCCGACGTCGGTGACGACGCAGTCCTGCGGCGCCGAAGCGAGGACGGCGCCCACCGTCTCGGCGATCACGTCCAGCGGCGTGGCGACGAACGCGATCTCCGCGTCGTCGACGGCCTCCTCGACCGTCGCGCACGCGACGTCGAGCGCCCCGTGCTCCACCGCGCGGGCCGCCTCGGGGCCGCAGCCGCGGACCTCGGCGCCCAGCCGCCGGCGGGCGGCCAGGCCGACCGACCCGCCGACCAGCCCCGTCCCGACGACTGCGACGCGCAAGCGGGCCCGCCCCGCCTACGCCGCGACCGTGCTGACCTTGCCGGCCAGCTCGGCCGCGCGGGCGACCTTGTTGGCGTACTCGGCGAAGTCCGCCGTCGGGATCTGCTGCGGGCCGTCGCAGATCGCCTCGTCCGGGTCGGGGTGCGTCTCGACGATGATGCCGTCGGCGCCCGCCGCCGCGGCGGCCAGCGACAGCGACTGCACCCAGTCGCGACGGCCCGGCGCGTGGCTGGGGTCGACGACGACCGGCAGGTGCGAGAGCTCCTTCAGCACCGGGATCGCGGTGATGTCGAGCGTGAAGCGGTACGCCGTCTCGAACGTGCGGATGCCGCGCTCGCACAGCATGACGTTCTCGTTGCCCTCCTTGAGCACGTACTCCGCGCTCATGAGCAGCTCCTCGAGCGTCGAGGAGAGGCCGCGCTTGATCATGACCGGCAGCCCGGAGCGCCCGACCTCGCTCAGCAGCGTGTAGTTCTGCATGTTGCGCGCGCCGATCTGCACGACGTCGGCGACCTCGGCCAGCGGCTCGATGTCGCGCACGTCCATGAGCTCGGTGACGATCGGCAGCCCGGTTCGCTCCTTGGCCTCCGCGAGCAGGCGCAGACCCTCTTGACCGAGCCCCTGGAACGAGTACGGCGACGTGCGGGGCTTGTAGGCGCCGCCGCGCAGCATCGCCGCGCCCGCCTCCTTGACCGTGTCCGCGGCGCTCAGCAGCTGCTCGCGGGACTCGACCGTGCACGGCCCGGCGATGAGCGCGAAGTGGTCGCCACCGATCTTGCGCCCGCCGATCTCCAGCGTGGAGTGCAGCCCGCCGCGCAGCTGCGAGGAGGCGAGCTTGTAGGGCTTGAGGATCGGGACGACCTGGTCGACGCCGGCATGACCCTCCAGGCCGAGCCGCGCGACGTGGTCGCGGTCGCCGATGGCGCCGATGAGCGTCAGCTCAGAGCCGTTGCTCACGTGGGCCTGGGCGCCCACCGACTCGATTCGGTCGACGACGGCCGCCACCTCGTCCTGCGTCGCCGTCTGCTTCATCACGATCAACATGTCGTTCCTTGTCTACACCTGGTCACGAGAGGGTTCCACATCGGGCGCTCGGTGAGCCTGGCATGGGCAGGCAAAGTACGACCGAACGCCTAGCGAAATCGCCAGGCATACGCGTAGCCGTAGAAGCCGTTCGTGGCGAGGTGGCTACGCATGACGTTCGACAGGCTACAACAGCGTGGCGAGCTCCGCCAGGAACCGCTCGTTCTCGTGCGGCTGGCCGTAGGTCACGCGCAGGAAGCCGGCCTCGCCCAGCGCGGTGCCCGAGCGCACGAGCACGCCGCGCTTGGCCAGCTCGTCGACGATCGCCAGCTCGGCGTCGCTGTCGCCCACCCGAAACCACGAGAAGTTCGCGTGCGACTCGCGCGGGACGATGCCGAGCTTGCGCAGGCCGTCGTCCAGCTGCAGGCGGGCGGCGATCGCGCGCTCGACGCGCTGGGCGACGGCATCCTGGTGCTTGAGCGCCTCGACCGCCGCGGCCTGGGCGACCGCGTTGACGGAGAACGGCTGACGCACGGCATAGAAGGCCTGGCACAGCTCGACCGAGCCGCACAGCACGAAGCCGACGCGCAGCCCGCAGAGGCCGTAGACCTTCGAGAAGGTCCGCAGCAGCGCGAGGTTGGGGAACTTCGCCAGCAGGCCGAGCGAGGCGTCGGGATCGTCGACGAGCGAGTACTCGATGTAGGCCTCGTCGAGGACCACCCACACATGGCGCGGGACCTGGCGCAGGAACGCCTCGATCGCGGCCACCGGCAGCGCGGTCGACGTCGGGTTGTTCGGGTTGCAGAGGACGACGAGCTGGGTCGCGGCGGTGATCTCGGCCGCCATCGCGTCGAGGTCGAGGTAATCGTCCTTGAGCGGCACGCGGATCTCGGTGGCGCCCGCGGCCTGCCCCATGTGCGGGTACATCGAGAACGACGGCCACGCGTAGACGACCTCCGCGCCGTCCTCCAGCAGGGCGTCGCCGGCGGCGATGAGCAGGTCGCTGCCGCCGTTGCCGATCGCGATCCGCTCGACGGGCACGCCGTAGCGGTCCGCGAGCGCGTGGCGCAGCTCGCCCTGGGCCGGGTCGGGATAGCGGTTGAGGTCGGTCAGCGCCCGCTGGGCGGCCTCCAGCACCGCGGGCAGCGGCGGATCGGGCGACTCGTTGGAAGCCAGACGGGCGATGTCGCCCTTCCACGCGTAGCCGGGCGCCGCCGGGTACTTCGGCAGGCGGGCGACCCGCTTCGAGAACGTCATCGCGGTCATTGGGCGGCCTCCAGGTCGGTCCGCAGCGCACGGGCCTCGTGCAGGTAGACGTGACGGGTGTCGTGGTCCTCGGGCGCGTAGAAGTGCGCCATCACGCGGATCGCACGGGGTAGCGCGCCGGGGACGGGGATCTCGCGGGTGCAGATCAGCGGGACGCGCTCGAAGCCCACCGCCCGCGCGGCGGCGGCGGGGAAGGCGGCGTCGAGGTCGTCGGTCACCGTGAAGATGCAGGAGACCATGTCGTCGGGCGTCAGCGCGTTGCGCTCCAGGATCGCGGCGACCAGCTCGGTCGTGCGCTCGTAGATCGCCTCCGCCTGGTTGGCGGCGGCGGTGGTGGCTCCTCGAACGGCGAACAAGCGCATGGCGCGCGGATGCTAGCTGCGATCCGCTCGCACCTGGGACACGCTCGCAGAAAGCGGCGATTTGCAGGCATTTCTACGCATGGCGCGGTACGGTCGGACACGTTCCGTCCCGAGAGGAGGAAGCCATGCGCAAGCGATCCGCCTTCGTGATCGCCCTTGCCGCGACGCTGGTCGCCGCGGCGCTGATGGTGGCGGTGGGCCAGGGGTCCAGCCACCGCGAGGCGCCCCAGTCGGCGCTCGACCCGACCGCCGACGACACCGACGTCTACGCCTTCACGGCCGACGACGCCCCGAGCGCGCTGACGATCGTCAGCAACTGGATCCCGTTCGAGGATCCGGCCGGCGGGCCGAACTTCTACCGCTTCGACGACACCGCCCGGTACTACGTCAACGTCGACAACACCGGGGACGGGCGGCCCGACGTCCGCTACGTGTTCCGGTTCAAGACGACGGTCCGCAACCCGGACTCGTTCCTCTACGCGGCGCCGACGGTCGACACGATCGACTCCCGCAACCTCAACGTCGTCCAGACGTACTCGGTGACCCGCGAGCGCTACCGCGACGGGCGCCGGGTCGCGGCGCGGAAGATCGCCAGCGGCCTGCCGGTGGCCCCCAACAACGTCGGCCCCAAGACGATGCCGCGCTATGACGCGCTCGCCGCGCAGGCGGTCCGTCCGCTCCCCGGCGGCGGCAAGGTCTTCGCCGGCCAGCGCGACGACCCGTTCTTCGTCGACCTCGGCGCGACGTTCGACGCGCTGACGATCCGCAACGGGACCGGCAACGCGGGCGGCGGCAAGGACGACGTGGCCGGCTACAGCGTCCACTCGATCGTCCTGCAGGTGCCCGAGGCCGACGTCACCCGCGACGGCCAGCCGGTCGCCGGCGCGAACGCCGGGAACGCGGTCGTGGGCGTGTGGGCGTCGACGGAGCGCCGGCGGCTGACGGTCGGCGGCAAGCGGCAGCGTGCGGGCTGGCAACAGGTGAGCCGACTCGGCAACCCGCTGATCAACGAGGTCGTCATCCCGCTGGGCCGCAAGGACCAGTTCAACGCGACGACGCCCGACCAGGACGCGCGGCTCTTCGGCCGGTTCGCGCTCAACCCGGAGCTGGCGCGGCTGCTGAACGTCCTCTACCCCGGGCTCAACGTGCCGGAGACCGACCGCTCGGACATCGTCCAGGCGCTGTTGACCGGCATCCCGGGCCTGACGCAGATCGCGCCGGGCGCGGTGGCGGCCGACACGCTGAAGGTCAACCTCGGGGTGCCGCCGACCGCGGCACCGAACCGGTTCGGCGTGCTCGCCGGCGACAACGGGGGCTTCCCGAACGGGCGGCGGCTCGCCGATGACGTCGTCGACATCGAGGAGCGCGTCGTCGGCGGGTTCCTGCGCGGGAACAAGCTGCCGCTCGGCGACGGCGTGGACGCCAACGACAAGCCGTTCCTGACGGCGTTCCCGTACGTGGCGCCGCCGACGTCCGGCCTGGACTCGCAGCCCAAGCGGACCGAGCCGACGCACGCCCCGACCCCGGCGCAGCCGTAGCGCCCACCTCGACCTGGAGGCCCCGGCGACCGCGGGGCCTCCAGCGCCTCTCGTGATCCTCATGACCGATCGCCGCACACCGCTCGCCGTTCTCCTCGTCGCCGTGGTCGCCTTCGTCGCGGCGCTGGTGCTGTTCGCCGCGCTGCGCGGCAGTCCGGCGGAGCCCGGTGGGTCGGCGGTCGCCGGCGGTGCCGCGAGCGCCGGGGCTCCCGGCGCAGCCGGGACCGACACGACCGGCGCCGCGGCCGACGCCGGAGCTCCCCGCGCGGCCGGGACAGACACGACCGGCGGCGCAGCCGGCGCCGAAGCTCCCGGCGCGGCCGGGACCGACACGACCGGCGGCGCGGCCGGCGCCCGCGGATCGACCGCGGCCGCCGTCGCGCGGCTGCAGGCGGAAGCGCGGGCGCGGCCGCGCGACGCGCGGGTCCTCGCGGCGCTCGGCGAGGCCTACCTCCAGCGCGTGCGCGAGACCGGCGACCCGTCGTTCTACGCGCGCGCCGACGGCGTCCTGCGCCGCGCGCGGACGCTGGCGCCGCGCTCGCCGCAGGCGCTGACTGCCGCCGGCACGCTCGCCCTCGCTCTTCACGACTTCCGCGGCGCGCTCGCGTTCGGCCGCGCGGCGCGCCGCGCCGAGCCGCCGCTCGTCGCGCCGCTGGGCGTGGTCGTCGACGCCCAGCTCGAGCTCGGGCGCTACGGCGCGGCCGCGCGCACGCTGCAGGAGATGGTCGATCGCAAGCCCGGCTTGGCCTCCTACGCCCGGGTCTCGTACTTCCGCGAGCTGCACGGCGACCTCGCCGGCGCCGAGGCCGCGATGCGGCTCGCCGCGGCGGCTGGCGCCACCGGCGGCGCGGCCGAGCACGTCGCGTTCGTCGAGACGCAGGTCGGCGACCTGGCGTTCGCGCGCGGACATCTGCGCTCGGCGCGGCGCGCCTACCGGTCGGCGCTCGCACGCGTGCCGGGACACCTCGCGGCCAGCGTGGGGCTCGCACGCGTTGCGGCGGCGGGTGGCGGCCCGACCAAGACCATCCCCGCGCCGACCGAGACCGCCCCCGCGCGCGGAACGGCGGCACACGGAACGGCGGCGCGCGGAACGGCGACGCGGAGAACAACGCCACACGGAACGGCGACGCTCAGAACGACGCCGCGCGGAACGGCGGCGCGCGGAACGGCGGCGCGTGGAATGACGGCGCGCGGTGGGCTGGACGCGGCGATCCGCCGGCTGCGGAGTGTCGTGGCGCGGCTTCCGCTGCCGCAGTACGCCGTCGCGCTCGGCGAGCTGGAGCTGGCGGCCGGCCGGCCGCGCGCGGCGCGCCGCGACCTCGCGCTCGTGCGTGTCCAGCAGCGTCTGCTGCGCGCCGCCGGGGTCGACACCGACGTCGACCTCGCGCTGTTCGAGGCCGACCACGGCGCGCCGCGGCGGGCCGTCGCCCTGGCCCGCGCCGCCTGGGCGCAGGCGCCGAGCGTCCGCTCCGCCGACGCGCTCGGCTGGGCGCTGACGCGCGCCGGCCGCCCCGCCGAGGGCGTCCGCTGGGCCCGCCGCGCGCTGCGCCTGGGCTCGCGCGACCCCGCGTTCCTCTACCACGCCGGCGTGGCCGCCGCGGCGGCCGGCGAGCGCCGCGCCGCGGTTCGCTGGTTGCGCGCGAGCCTCGCCGCCAACCCACACTGGTCCCCGCTGCACGCCCCGCGCGCACGCCGGGCCCTGGAGGCGCTGCGATGAAGCGCCCATTCGCGCCACCACGCCCCGCGGCCGCGCAAGACGCCGCCCCGCGGCGCGACCCCACCACCACGCCCACGCCGCCACACCCGACCAGCGCGCAAGACACCACCCCGCAGACCACCACCACGCCATGCCCCACAACCGCGCGAGACGCCGCCCCACGGCGCGCGAGAGCCGGCCGGCGCGGTCGCGCGGGGCGTTCCCGCAGGGTGGCGGTCCGGCGCTTGCTGCTCGCGGCGGTGGTCGTCGTGGCGGCGGTCGCGACGGCTGCACCGACCGCGTCGGCGCATCCGCTGGGGAACTTCTCGACCAACCACCTCGTGCGCGTGCGGATCTCCCCGGACCGCGTCGACCTGCGGTACGTGCTCGACCAGGCGGAGATCCCCACCTTCCAGCAGCGCGGCCTCGACGAGGACGCGCTGCGGGCGCGCACCGTCGCGGAGGTCCGACGCGGGCTCACCGTCCGCGTGAACGGCCGATCCGTGGCCTGGCGCATGGTGGGGACGCCGCGACTGGCCCATCCGCCCGGCCAGGGCGGACTGCCGCTCACGCGCCTCGAGCTCACCGCGCGGGTGGCCGCCGACGGTGCGCGAGCGGTCACCGTGCGCGACGCGACCTTCCCCGGACGGGTCGGCTGGAAGACGATCGTCGTCGTGCCGGGACGCGGCACCGCCGTGCGCTCGAGCGTGCCGGCGACCGACCCGACCGACGGCCTGCGCCGCTATCCGCGCGACCTGCTCGCCAGCCCGGCCGACACCCGCAGCGCGACGTTCTCGGTCTCGTCGGGCACCGGGACGGTGACGGCGCCCGACGCCGACGCGACCACGGGTGCGACGACGACGAACCGCCCCGGCGACGGCTTCACCGGCGTCTTCGAGCGCGTGCTCACCGGCCACGGCGCGTTCGTCGTGCTGCTGCTCGCCGCGTTCGCCTGGGGCGCGATCCACGCCCTCTCCCCCGGGCACGGCAAGGCGATGGTCGCGGCGTACCTCGTCGGCACGCGCGGCACGGCACGTCATGCGGCGCTGCTCGGACTGACGGTGACCGTGACGCACACCGCCGGGGTCTTCGCGCTCGGCGTCGTGACGCTGGCGGCCTCCGCCTACGTCCTCCCCGAGCGGCTCTACCCGTGGCTGAACCTCGCGTCCGGACTGCTCGTGCTCGGCGTCGGCGCCGCGGTCCTGCGCTCGCGGGTGCGCTGGGCCCGGGCGCGGCGACGGCGCCAGGCCGGGGCCCGCGCCAAGCCCGAGCACCCCCACGGCCACCGCCACCACCACGCCCACGCCCACGACCACGCCCACAGCCACGCGACCGGCCACGCTGGCCGCGAGGCCCGCCCCGACCGCCCGACGACCCGCTCCCTCGTCGCTCTCGGCGCCTCCGCCGGCCTCCTGCCCTGCCCGTCGGCGCTCGTCGTCCTGCTCGCCGCGATCGCCCAGCACCAGATCGCCCTCGGCCTGCTGCTCATCGTCGTGTTCTCCACCGGCCTGGCCGCGACGCTGACCGCCCTCGGCCTGCTCGTCGTCGGAATGCGCTCGATCGGCTCCCGCCTGCCCGTCCCGGCCGGCGCGGTCGCCGCGCTGCCGGCGCTCTCGACGCTGCTCATCGTCGGACTCGGCGTCGCCCTGACCATCCGCGCGCTGCCCGCCGTGCTGTAGCCGTGCGCCCGAACGTGGCGCGTCGGCGCTGCATCCGCACGCGGGCGCGCTGCGTTATCCCCCAGCAACGGCGAGCCCACCCCCTTCCGCCCGCGGCCCGCCGCCCCCAGCTCCGCCCCCGAGATGCCTCGTCCGCCTGCCCCGAGCCGCGGACGCCCGCGCGCGTCCGCCCACCGCCCGTGACCACCACCGCGACCGTCACCCGACCGCGCCCCACCCACGAGCTCACCACGGCGTTCGCCCGCCTGCGCGACCAGGGCCTGCGCCTCTCGGCCGCGCGCCGGCTCGTCCTCGAGGCGCTGTGCGCGGCCGATGGGCCGATGTCGGCCGAGCAGATCGCCGGCGGCATCGGCGGCCGCGTCCCGCGCTCGGACCTCGCGTCGGCATACCGCAATCTCGAGACGCTCGAGCAGGCCGGCATCGTCCGCCACGTCCACCTGGGGCACGGCCCCGGGCTCTACGCTCTCACGCTCGACGGTGATCGCGAGTACCTCACCTGCGAGCGCTGCGGCGACTTCCAGGCGGTGGCGCCGGAGCGGCTCGACGACGTGCGCGCCGTGATCGCAGCGGAGCTCGGCTACGTCGCGAGCTTCACCCACTTCCCGATCGTCGGCCTCTGTGCAGCCTGCGCCCAGGCCGTGCACCGAGGAGGATCCGATGGCCGCTGAGACCGCACCCCGTCGCCTGCGAACCGCGCTGTCGCCGGCCGAGTGGCGCCGGGCCGGCGGCCTGGCCGCCGCGATCGCCGCCCTGCACGTGATCGGCTTCGGCACGCTGCTGCTGCTCGTCGTGCCCCAGCACCTCACGCTCGGCACCGAAGGCGTGTTCGGCGTCGGCCTCGGGCTCACGGCCTACGCGCTCGGCCTGCGCCACGCCTTCGACGCCGACCACATCGCCGCGATCGACAACACGACCCGCGCGTTCATGGCCCGCGGACGCCGTCCGCTCAGCGTCGGCTTCTGGTTCTCGCTCGGGCACTCGACCGTCGTGTTCGGGCTCGCGCTCCTGTTCGCCGTCGGCATCCGCACGATCGGCGGCGCGGTCGAGGACGACGGCTCGACCCTGCACGACGTCACCGGCCTCGTCGGGACGTCGGTCTCCGGCGTCTTCCTCTACGTCATCGCGGCGCTGAACCTCGTCGTGCTCGTCGAGGTCCTGCGCACGCTGCGCCGCCGGGGCGATCGGCGGACCTCCGCCCCGACGCCCTGTCCCGGCGGTCCGATGTCGCGCCTGCTGCGCCGCTTCACCCGCGGCGTGCGCGAGCCGTGGCAGATGTACCCGCTCGGCATCCTGTTCGGGCTCGGCTTCGACACCGCGACCGAGGTCGTCCTGCTGTTCCTCGCCGCCGGCGCCGCCTCGAGCGGCCTGCCGTTCTACGCGATCCTCTGCCTGCCCGTCCTGTTCGCCGCCGGCATGTCGCTCCTCGACACGCTCGACGGGTCGTTCATGAACTTCGCCTACGGCTGGGCGCTGTCGGATCCACGCCGCAAGGCGCTCTACAACCTCACGATGATCGGCCTGTCGATCGCCGTCGCGCTGGCGATCGGGACGGTCGAGCTGCTCGCGGTGCTGGCCGAGCGGCTGGAGCTGTCCGGCGGCCTGTGGGCGTGGGTGAGCGGGGTGGACCTCAACGCCGTCGGGTTCGCGGTCGTCGGCCTGTTCGCCGGCGTCTGGCTCATCGCGCTCGCCGTGCGGCGCGTGGCCGCGCTCGCGCGGTCCTGAGGTCGCGCAGCCGTTCGATCTCCCGCTCGCTGAGCCGGCGGTAGGCGCCCTCGGCCAGGTCGAGCCGCAGCGGGCCGAACGCGACGCGGCGCAGCTCCTTGACCGGGTGGCCGACCTCCTCGAGCATGCGCCTCACCTGGCGCTTGCGGCCCTCGCGGATCGTCAGCTCGACCTGATCGGGCGCCAGGCGGCGCACCACGGCAGGGGCCGTCCGACCGTCCTCGAGCTCGATCCCGTCGCGCAGCCGCTGCAGCGCCGCCTCGCGCACCGGCGCGCGGGCGACCGTCGCCCGGTAGGTCTTCGGCACGCCGTAGCGCGGATGGGTGAGCCGGTTGGCGAGCTCGCCGTCGTCGGTCAGCAGGATCAGGCCGGTGGTGTCGGCGTCCAGCCGGCCGACCGGGTAGAGCCGACGGCGCCCGCCGACGAGCTGCACGACGGTCGGTCGCCCATGGGTGTCGCGGGCGGTGGAGACGACCCCGCGCGGCTTGTGCAGGGCGTAGACGACGGTCCGCTCGACCGGTCGGACGGGCGCGCCGTCGAAGGCGACGCCGCTGTGCTCGTCGACGTCGCGCGCCGGGTCGGTGACGACTTCCCCGCCGACCGTGACGCGCCCCGCGCGGATCAGCTCCTCGGCGCCGCGACGCGAGGAGATGCCGCCGTGGGCGAGGTACCGTGAGAGGCGCATGGACCTCGAACTCTTGCAGCAGGAGCTCGAAGACCAGCCTTCCTACCGCGCCAAGCAGGTCTGGGAGTGGGCCGCCCGCGGCGCCGCCTCCTACGACGAGATGACGAACCTGCCGGCGGCGCTGCGGTCGCGGCTGGCCGAGCGGGTGCCGTTCTCGACGCTGGAGCTGGCCGACCAGGCCCACGCCCGCGACGGGACCGTGAAGGCGCTCTTCCGCACGCACGACGGGCGCCCCGTCGAGGCCGTCCTCATGCGCTACCGCGACGGGCGGCGCTCGATCTGCGTCTCCTCGCAGTCCGGCTGTCCGCTGACCTGCACGTTCTGTGCGACCGGGTCGATGAAGTTCGGCCGCAACCTGACGGCGAGCGAGATCCTCGACCAGGTCCTGCACTTCCGCCGCATGGAGGACGTGAACCACCTCGTGTTCATGGGCATGGGCGAGCCGTTGCTGAACGTCGACCAGGTGCTCGCGGCGGCGGCGCGCCTGCCCGACGTCGGGATCACCCACCGCCGCACCACCGTCTCGACCGTCGGCTGGCTACCCGGCATCGCGCGGATCACCGACTGCGGGATGCCGCTGCGCCTGGCCTTCTCGCTCCACGCCCCCGACGACGCGCTGCGCTCGCAGATCATGCCGATCAACGACCGCTGGCCGCTGCGCGACGTGCTCGCCGCCTGCCGCGCCCACCAGGAGGCCACGCGGCGTGCCGTCTTCATCGAGTACGTGATGCTCGCGGGCGTCAACGACCGCTACGAGCAGGCGCTCCAGCTCGCCCGCCTGCTCGGTCCCGGCTTCACCTTCAAGGTCAACCTCATCCCGTACAACCCGACCGACTCGATCTACGAAGGCTCCTCGCCCGAGGCGATCGACGCGTTCAAGGCCGTGCTCGAGGAGCACGGGGTGCGGGCGACGGTGCGGCTCACCCGCGGGCGCGACATCGCGGCAGCCTGCGGCCAGCTCGCCGCCGCCGCGGCCCGCTGAGCCCTCAGAGCTCGATCCGCTGCCACGCCCCGCGGCCGGGGACGTCACGCCCGAAGCTGTCGGGGTTCGTGCCGAGCGTCTCGGCCGCCTCGAGCGCGATCCGCTGGACCGCCGCCGTCAGCGGGAAGATCGAGAGGGCCTCCCCGAGCTCGGCGGCCGCGATCCGGTGGACGGCGACGCCGGAGGCCTCCGCCGCGTCGGCGACCTCCCCCACACGCTCGCTCCACTGGCCGCCGCCGTCGAGGCAGACGAGCGCGTCGGTGCCCCGCAGCGCGACGGACGGGCCGTGGAGGAACTGCTCGACGCCCAGCCCCTCCGCGGCGACGTAGGCGGTCTCGCGGATCTTCAGCGCGCCCTCGGCAGCGGTCCACGCGTTCACGCCCCCGCCGACGTACTCGAGCAGCCGCGCCGGCGGCGGCACGAAGCGCGGCGCATGCAGCGCGGCCGCGACCGCGTCGGGCACCCGCTCGAGCTCGCCGAGCTGCGCGCCGAGCGCCGTCGCGATCTGCGCGAGCCGCAGCAGCGCCGCGGTGTGGCTGGCGGTGTAGGCGGCCGAGCGCTCGCGCGGCACGGTCTCGACGTCGGCACCCTCGATGCCCTGCCCGCAGATCCGCACGACGACGCCGCCCGCGTCGACGAGGTCATGCGCGAGCCGCGTCGTGAAGCGCTTCGTGCCCGTGTGGGAGAGCGCGACGAGCGCGTCGCCGGGGCCGAGCCGCTCGCCGTCGAGGACGAGGTCGGCCGACTGGGCGGGCCGCGCGTCGAGGCCGGCGCGGCGCAACAGCCACGCGCCCTGCCCCGCGGCGTGCCAGCTCGTCCCGGTCCCGGCGACGACGATCCGCGCGCGGCCTTCGAGCCGCCGCGCCGCCGCCTCGGCCGGCGCGCGATCGGCGAGCAGCCGCCGCAGCTGCGCCGGCTGGCCCTCCATCGTGGCGCGCATCTCGCTCATGCCGACACCATCGCCTGGAGCACCGTGTCGGTCAGCATCCCGTACGCGTTGTAGCGCACCGGGACGGACGAGGCGGCGCTACTCGCCCGCGGGCGCGGTCCCGGCGCGCTGCTCGCCGGCGCGCAGGAGGCGATCGCGCAGGTCGGCCTCCTCCTCGGGCGTCGGGTCCCACGTGGAGGCGTCGGGGAGGTCGTCGAGCGAGCCGAGCCCGAACAGCTTGAGGAAGAGCGGTGTCGTGCGGTAGAGCACGGCGCCGAACTGGGAGCGCCCGGACTCCTCGATGAGCCCGCGCTCGACCAGCGTCGTGGTCGCCGAGTCCGACGAGACGCCGCGGATGCGCGCCATCTCGGGGCGCGAGACCGGCTGCAGGTAGGCGACGATCGCCAGCGCCTCGGCCTGGGCGGGCGTCAGCGGCGGCGTGCGCGGCTTGGCGAGCAGGCGGCGAGCGGCGGGCTCGGCGATCGGGTCGGTCGCGAGCGTGAGGCCGCCGGCGACCTCCTTGACGATCAGCCCGCGCTCCCCGGGCGCGTAGGCGGCCTTCAGCTCCTCGACGGCGGCGGCGATCTCGTCCGGCCACGTGTCGCAGGCGGTCGCGAGGTCCTCGAGCGAGACCGGCTCGTTGGAGACGAACAGGAGCGCCTCGACGACGCGGGCGAGGTCCGCGGGCGCCTCCACGCGCGCCTCGTGGACGGTGGGCTCGTCGCTCACGCCGCCGCCTCCCAGCGCGACTGGCCGGGCGCGACGGCGGTGATCGCGATGTCGCCGAAGGGCTCGTCCTGCTCCCACGTCGCCTCGCCCTGGCGGTAGAGCTCCAGCAGCGCCCAGACCGTCACGGCCACCGTGACGCGGTCGGCGCCCTTGACCGCCTCGTCGAACGAGAAGCTGCGCGAGCCGCGGCGCAGGAGGGTCCGCAGCGCGCTGAGGCGATCGGCGACGCTGACGGTCGGGATCGTGACGTGGTGCAGCGAGACCTCGGCCGGCGGCTTGAGCAGCGCGGCGAGCGCGCCGCCGAGGCGGGCCGGGTCGTAGACCGCGTCGAGGTCGGCCATGTCGGGCCGCTTCAGCCACGGCGGCGGCGGCGCGGAGCGATAGCGGACGCCGTCCTCGGCCTCCAGCCGCGCGCGCAGGTCGTCGGCGGCCGCGCGATAGCGCTTGGCCTCGAGCATCCGGGCCAGCAGCTCCTCGGCCGCCTCGCCGGGATCGAGGTCGAGCAGCTCCTCCTCCTCGCGCGGCAGCATGAGCCGGGACTTCAGCTCCAGCAGCGCGGCGACGAGGACGAGGAACTCGGTCGCCTGCTCGAGATCCAGCTCGCCGCGGGCCTCGAGGTGGTCGAGGTAGGCGAGCACCACGTCGGCCAGCGGCACCTCGAGCAGGTCGACCTCCTCCCGCAGCACGAGGGCGAGCAGGAGGTCGAACGGGCCCGTGAAGACGTCGAGGTCGAGCTCCAGCTCGGCGACGGACATGCGCGACACCGTAGCGACGGCACCGGTCATGCTTGCAAGCGTGTCCGCCACCTCCGTCCTCGCCTCGCTCGCCGCGCGCGAGCGCAGCGCCGTCGAGCTCGTCGACGAGCTGCTCGCCGCGATCGCCGCCCGCGGCGCCGACCTCGGCTGCTTCGAGCACCTCGACGCCGACGGCGCCCGCGCCGCCGCGCGGGCCGCCGACGCCGCGCGCGCCGCGGGAGACGACCGCCCGCTTCTCGGCCTGCCGATCGTCGTCAAGGACATCGTCGACGTCGCCGGCCTGCCGACGACGGCGGGCGCCCGCCGCCCGCCCGCGCCGGTACGCGATCTCACCACCGAGACGGTGGTGGCATCGCCACACGCCGAGGGGGCCGGGGCTGTGGGATGGCCGGCCGCGCGGGGCGACGCGGCGTGCGTGGGCGCGCTGCGCGCCGCGGGCGCCGTGATCCTCGGCAAGGCGCACACGAACGAGTGGGCGTTCGGGATCGATGGCCGCAATCCCTGGCGCCCGCCGTGCCGCAACCCGCACGACCCCGACCGGCTGCCGGGCGGCTCGTCGTCGGGGCCGGCGGTCGCGGTGGCCGCGGGCCTGGCGCTCGGCGCGGTCGGCAGCGACACGAGCGGCTCGCTGCGGATCCCGGCAGCGCTGTGCGGCGTCACGTCCCTGCGCCCCACGCCCGGCCGCGTGCCGCTGGCGGGCGTCCTCCCCCTCGCCCCCAGCTACGACGTCGCCGGCCCGATCGCCGCGACGCCCGCCGACGTCGCGCTGCTGTTCGCGGCGATGGCGGGACCCTCCCCGAGCGCCGGCGCCCCGACCGAGCGCCGCGACACCGGCGCAGCGGAGCCGCGCCACGCCCAGCTCGCCCGCCCGCGCGTCGCCCTCGTCATCAACCTCGCCGACCTCGCCGAGCCCGCGGTCAGCGCCCGCATCGAGGCCGCCGCCGCGACGCTCGACGCGGACGCCATCACCGTCGCCGCCCTCGACGACGCGCTCGACGTCCACGCGACCGTCCAGCTCTTCGAGGCCGCCCGCGTGCACGCCGCCCGCGGCGGCGACCCCGCCGACCTCGCGCCCGACGTCGCGCAGCGCATCGAGGCCGGCGCCCGCATCGACGACGCCGCCTACGTCGCCGCCCGCGCCCACCGTGCCCGCATCGCCGCCGCGATCCTCGACGCGCTCGCCCGCTACGACGCGCTGCTCGCGCCGTCGTCGCCGATCGTCGCGCCCCGCCGCCACGATCCCGACCCGCGCCAGGCGCTGCTGTCCTGCGTCGTGCCGATCGCCCAGGCGCCCGTGCCCGCGGCCAGCGTCCCGCTGCCCGGCGCCGGCCTCCCGGTCGGCGCCCAGCTGGTCGGCCGTCCCGGCGCCGACGAGGCCCTGCTCGCGCTGGCCGCACGCCTCGCGCCGGCTTGACCGGTCGCCCGAGCTCCGAGCCGCGCACGCAGCGCGGGAGGAGCTCGGAGCTCGGCCCGCCGGACCTCGGCCCAGCGGCGCGGGCGCGCGGCGGGGCGCGACCTCAGCCGACGGGGCCGACGCCCATGAGGCGCCGCACGTCGGCGACCACCTCGGAGGCGATCGCGTGCGCCTTCGCGGCGCCCGCGGCGAGGATCCGCTCCAGCTGCGCCTCGTCGCCTCGCAGCGCCTCGTAGCGCTCGCGCACCGGGCCCAGGAGCGCGATGACGGCCTCGGCCGTCGCCGCCTTGAGATCGCCGTACCCGCGCGCGTCCGCCATCGAGGTCTCGGCCTCGGCGACGGTCGTGCCGCGCGCCGCGGCGAGGATCTCCAGCAGGTTCGTCACACCCGGCTTGTCGGCCGCGGCGCGGATCTCGCTGCCGGAGTCGGTCACCGCCCGCTTGAGCTTCTTCTCGATCGCGCCCGGCTCGTCGAGGACGTACACCGTGCCCTCGACGCTACCGCCGGTCGTCGACATCTTCCGCGTCGGGTCCTGGAGGTCCATGATCCGCGCGCCGACCTCGGGGTAGGTCCCCTCCGGGACCACGAGCGCCTCGCCGTAGCGGGCGTTGAAGCGCTCGGCGATGTCGCGCATGATCTCGATGTGCTGGCGCTGGTCGTCGCCGACCGGCACGTGGGTCGCGCGATAGGCGAGCACGTCGGCGGCCATGAGCACCGGGTAGGTGAACAGCCCCGCGGACACCAGCTCGCGCTGGCCGGCGGACTTCTCCTTGAACTGGTGCATCCGGTTGAGGTCGCCCCACGAGGTGACCGAGGACAGCAGCCAGGACAGCTCCGGATGCTCGGGCACGTCGGACTGGCGGAAGAGGATGCAGCGCTCCGGGTCCAGGCCGGCGGCGACGAGGATCGCCGTCGTGTCGTAGAGGCGCTCGCGCAGCTCCGCCGGCTCGTAGGCCACCGTCGTCGCGTGCAGGTCGACCACGCAGTAGATCGACTCGCCCTCGTCCTGGCCCGCCACGTAGCGCTGGATCGCGCCGAGGTAGTTGCCCAGGTGCTTGCGCCCCGTGGGTTGGATGCCGCTGAAGATGCGCACGGTGGGCGCGCAGGCTAGTGGGTCGCTCAACGCGCCGGCGACGCGGTCCCGGCCGGGGTCGGCGGCTGGCGCTCCTCGGCCACCCGCGTGCCGCTGACCTCGCGGGAGGCCAGGAACTCCCCGAGGTGGTCCTCGGCGTCCCGGCGCAGCAGCCAGCCGCCGTCGCGGCGCTCCAGCAGCCCGGCGTCGGCGAGCCGACCGAGCGCGCTGGTGACCGACGGCCGCCGGGCCGCGACCAGCGCGGCGAGCGTCTCGTGGGTGAGGCGCAGCGGGACGAGGATCCCGTCGGGGGTCATCCGCCCCCACCGCTCCCCCAAGCGCCAGAACAGCAGCAGCAGGCGCCCCTCGATGCGCGGGATCTGCCCGACCGCCAGCTGCATCGACAGCTCGCGCGATCGGCGGACCGCACGCTGGGTGATCTCCTCGATCACCGCCGGCCAGTGCGACGCCGCCGCGACGAAGCGCCGGTCCAGCAGCGCGAGGCGCACCGGCGCGTGGACGGCCCACGTGACGGCGAACGAGACGTGCGGCGGCGGCTCCTCGTCGTCCCACGGACGCACGACGTCCCCGGCGCCGAGCAGCTCGCCGGTCGTCCGGCCCTCGAGCGTGACCGTGCGGCTCAGGAGCCCCGAGAGGACGAGCGCACCGAGCGTGCCCTGGAAGTGGCGGTCGGTGGCCTCGTCGGGGTTCCACGCGCCGACCGCGAGATCGAAGGTCGGCGCCACGAGGCGTCGGCTCGCCATCTCGCGGTCTGCCTCGGGCAGTCCTTCGGCGAGGTCCGGGTCGACGTCGATGACCGCGACGGCACCCACAAGAGCCATTGTGCCCTGTTCGAGGCATTCGTGACGGGGTAGCCGAGCGAAGTTCGCACCTCGTCCCCGAGACCGGGAGGCCTCGCATGATCCTGCGCATCGACAAGCTCCAGACCGAGATGCCCCCGCCGAGCGACCCGGATCCCGACGGCGCCGCCGCCGTCCAGGAGCTGATGGGCGGACGCTTCGGCGAGATGTCGACGCTGATGAACTACACGTTCCAGTCGTTCAACTTCCGCAACCGCCAGGGCGCGCGGCCCTTCTTCGACCTCATCGCCAACATCGCGGCCGAGGAGTACGGGCACATCGAGCTGGTCGCCACGACGATCAACACGATGCTGACGGGCACGTCGCTGGAGGACGCCAAGCACGCGCGCAACGCACAGCACTTCATCGCCGGCGGCAAGGGCGCACTGCCCCAGGATGCCAACGGCCGCCCGTGGACCGGCGACTACGTCTTCAGCTCGGGCGACCTGATCGAGGACCTGACGCACAACTTCTTCCTCGAGACGGGCGCGCGACAGAACAAGCTGAAGGTCTACGAGATGGTCGACCACCCGGCGGCCCGGGCGCTGACCGGCTACCTGCTCGTCCGCGGCGGCGTGCACCAGATCGCCTACGCGCGGGCGGTGGAGAACCTCACGGGGGCCGACCTCACCAAGCTCTTCCCGTCACCGCGCATCCCCACCGACAAGATCCCCGAGTGCCAGCCGCACATCCAGCGCGGCGACCACCGCCGGCTGTACCGGTTCTCGCCCGACGACTACCGCGAGATCGTCGCGGTCTTCAACGGGCCGCACCCGGAGACCGGCGAGGCGCTCGAGGTCGCCGATCAGGCCCCGGAGGGCTTCGCGCCGCACGACCTCCCCGCGCAGCCGGACGTCTTCGCGCCAAGCTACGCGCCGGAGGAGATCAAGGAGATCGCGACCAAGCTGCGCCAGGGCGCAGGGCTCGGGGACCAGCCGCTCGGCGAGGTCGCCGACGGCAAGGGCCGCTTCGCGAAGCTGAAGGAGAAGGCGGAGGAGAAGCTGTAGCGGCCGCTACGCGAGCGATGCCACGTAGGCGCCCTGCTCGAGCAGGGCGTCCTGCTCGGCCGGGTCGGACAGCTTGACCTTCACCAGCCAGCCCTCGCCGTATGGATCGGTGTTGATCGCCTCGGGCGTGTCGGAGAGGCCGGCGTTGACCTCGACGATCTCGCCCGAGAGCGGCGCGATCACGTCGGAGACGGCCTTGACCGACTCGACCTCGGCGTAGGGCTCGTCCTTGGTGACCGTGGTGCCGACCTGGGGTGGGTCGAAGAACACGACCTCGCCGAGCGCGTCCTGCGCGTACCAGGTGATCCCGAAGACGGCGATGTCGTCCTCGAGCCGGACCCAGTCGTGCTCGGGGTGGTACAGGAGGTCGCTCGGGTAGGAAGCCTCAACCATGCCCGGGACGCTACCGCAGGCGCGACCACGGCCGCGGCCCGCGGGCCGCGGCCGTCGCCGTCAGGAGTTCTGGATGGTCTTCGTCGGATAGGAGTGGACCAGCAGGTCGGTGAGCAGCTCGTCGAGGTCCTGTTCCTTCGACGCGGCGAGGGCGCGAAGATGCTCGGCGAGCTCCCGAGGCGTCATCGTCTTCATGTGTTCCGTGATCGGACCGTGATCGGTCATCCGTTCGCGACTCGGACGGATGTCCCAGCCGTAGGTTGCCTAATGCGACGTGACAGGGTAATCGCGCGCCCAGCGGTGCCTGCCAGGAGTTGGCGCGCCGGCGCTCGTCCGCCGCGGGCCGGGTGGAGAGATCTCCCCGTTGCGTCGTCGTCCCGTCGATGCTCCGATACGTGGTCTGATGCCCCGGACTGCGTATCCGGGCGGCCATGCCACACCTCGTTGGTCGCGGGCTCGGGCTCCGCCGCGGCGGGCCTGCTGGTCCGATCGCGATTCGAAGGGATGGAGGAGAGATGAAGCGCTTGCTGGCGATCGCGGCTGTGGCCGCGGCAGCGCTCGTATTCCCGAGCTTGGCATCGGCCCAAAGCGGGCATTTCGTCGGAACGCCGAACTGCACGGACATCGGCACCCAGGTCCAGTGCAGCGGCAAGGTCGCCGGCCTCGGCGGCACGACGTTCACGATCCTCGTGTCGGCGCAGGGCACGGCGAGCGTCACGTGCACCAACCCGGCCGGGAACGTGGCGCCCGGGCAGAGCTTCTCGTTCACGGCGAGCGGCTCGTCGGGCCCGTTCCCCACGCCGCGCAACGGCCAGTCCCCGTTCACGGTGGCGACCAACCCGCCGTCCGCGCCGGCTGGGTCGTGTCCGAACCCGAAATGGACCGCAACGGTGACGGACGTCTCGTTCACGACGGCGACCGTCACGCTCCAGGAGGACTCGACCGTCTCCGACCAGGTGACGGTCCCGGTCACCTGATCTGATCACGCCAACCGCGAAGAGCCCTGCACGGACGGCAGGGCTCTTCCCGCACCAGCGCTCGGCGCTAGCGCAGGAACGGCGGGATGTCGATCTCGTCGTCGCCGATCTCCAGCGACGAGCGCTGGCGCTCGTCGAGCCGCACGTCGCGGTCGCGGCGACGCGTGCGCGTCTCCTCGCGCGCCTGCGCGGGACGGGCGCGGCCGTGGTCGAAGCCGGTGGCGATGACGGTCACGCGAACGTCGTCGCTCATCGTGGGATCGATGACGGCGCCGAAGATGATGTTGGCGCCCGGGTCGGAGGCCTGGTTGACGATCTCGGCCGCCTCGTTGACCTCGAACAGGCCCAGGTCGCTGCCGCCGGTGATGTTGAGCAGGATGCCCGTGGCGCCTTCGACCGACTCCTCCAGCAGCGGCGAGGAGATCGCCACCTTGGCCGCCTCGGAGGCGCGGCTCTCGCCGGCCGCCGAGCCGATGCCCATGAGCGCCGAGCCGGCGTCGTGCATGATCGTCCGCACGTCGGCGAAGTCGAGGTTGATGAGGCCGGGGATCGTGATGAGGTCGGTGATGCCCTGGACGCCCTGGCGCAGGACGTTGTCGGCCTCGCGGAACGCGTCGAGGATCGACGTGCGCCGCTCGATGACCGACAGCAGCTTCTCGTTGGGGATGACGATGAGCGTGTCGACGACCTCGCGCAGCCGGGCGACGCCCTCTTCGGCCTGCCGCGTGCGCTGCGAGCCCTCGAACTCGAACGGCTTGGTGACCACCCCGACGGTCAGCGCGCCGATCTCGTTCTTGGCGATGTCGGCGATGACCGGCGCCGCGCCGGTCCCGGTGCCGCCGCCCTCGCCGGCGGTGACGAAGACCATGTCGGCGCCCTTGAGCGCCTCCTTGATCTCGTCGCGCGACTCGGCGGCCGCGCCGTAGCCGACGTCGGGGTTGGCGCCCGCGCCCAGTCCCTTGGTGAGCTCGTGACCGATGTTGAGCTTGATGTCGGCCTCGGTCATCTGGAGCGCCTGCGCGTCCGTGTTGGCCGAGATGAACTCGACGCCGCGCAGGCCGGCGTCGACCATCCGGCTCACGGCGTTCGTGCCGCCGCCGCCGACGCCAACGACCTTGATGACGGCCAGATAGCTGCCGCTGCTCTCCATGAAAAGGGTGTCCGAGTCTCTAGGTAGCGTTGAGGGTTTTCCGGCGCTTTCCGGGGAAATCACCGGGAACCACGGTATGCACGGGGTTCGGGAAAAGTCAACGACCAGCGTAGCGACGCAACGCCGATTGCAGATCCGGGAACTCTCGATCGGGCCCCGAGGGTAGCCGAAATCGGTGACTCAGCCTTCAGTGGAGGTTGAGAGTTGCTCCGTCGCCGCCACCGGGAACCCGCCCGCGGCCGGCCGATCCGGCAGGCGGACGTCGACGTAGGCTGCGCCCTCGGACCCGGCGTCGCTGAGGACGCGCGCGGCGGCGACCCACTTGGCCCGCGGCCGCTCCCCGTCGCCGAGCAGGACGCGGGGGCCGTCGCGCAGCTGAGCCACGTAGCCCTCGCCGGTGCGCTCCAGCCGGGCGATGTGGCGGCGCAGCGCGCGCGGAGCGGCGGCGAGCATCGCCAGGGCATCGGCGGCGGCGCCGTGCGTGAGCCGACCGCCCACCGGCGGCGCGGAGGCGTTGACGTCCGGGAGCCCGTTCGAGCTGATGCGCCCGCGCAGCAGCGTGCCGTCGGCGGCCACGGGCGTGCGGTGACCGTTGACACGCAGCGCCGCGACGGGCAGGCGCTCGACCACCTCGATCGTGACGCGATGCAGCGGATGGGCCTGCACCTCCAGGTCCTTGACCTGCGGGTACGTGGCGACGGCGCGACGCAGGCGGTCGACGTCGAGGTTGAGCGTCGTCATGTCGCGTGCAGCGCGCTCGAGCGTCGAGCGGACCGCGGGCGCCTCCGGCCCCGTCGCGCCGCTGACGGTGACCTGCTCGACGCGCACGAGCGACGAGTCGCGCAGCCACAGCCAGCCACCGATCCCGGCGGCGACGAGGAGGACGACCAGCGCACCCCAGACGCGCGGGCGCAGGCGAGCGACACGACGGACGGCGGCTCCCATTCCGCCATCGGAGTTCGACCGCGAGGGCCGGCGTCCTGCCTCAGGCCACGAGCGAGCGTCCGAGGCGATCGACGTCGCCGGCGCCCATCACGAGCACGACGTCCCCGGCGCGCAGGTCGCCGTCCAGCGCGCGGCGCACGTCGTCGAACGTCGCCAGCGCCCGGATCGCGCCGTCGCCGCGGTCGGCGATCGTGGCCGCGCCCACCCCAGGGAAGTCCTCGGCCCGCTCGCGTGCCGGGTAGACGTCGAGCACGACCGCCACGTCCGCACGGGCCAGCGCGGCCGCGAACTCGCCCGCCAGCTCGCGCGTGCGCGAGTACAGGTGCGGCTGGAAGACGACGACGACCCGGCGCGCCTCGGCCAGGGTGCGCGCGGCGTCGATCGTCGCCGCCACCTCGGTCGGGTGGTGGGCGTAGTCGTCGACGACCAGCGCGCCGCCCGCCGTGCGTCCGAGGCGCTCGAAGCGGCGCCCGGCGCCACCGAAGGTCGCGATCGCGGCGACCGCGGCCGCCGGCGGCGCGCCGGCGAGCGCCGCCGCCTCCAGCGCGGCGGTCGCGTTGCGGGCGTTGTGGAGCCCGGGGACGGCGAGACGGACTTCGTGGTCGCGCCAGGCGAAGCGCGCGCCGCCGTCGTCGAGGACGACGGCGTCCGGCTCGTAGGCGGTCACCGGACGGTCCCCGCGCAGCGCGAGCAGGTCGGGGCGATCCCAGACGATCGCCGCCTCGGGCTCGCGCAGGAACGTGCGGAACGCGTCGCGCAGCTCGTCGAGCGAGCGCCAGCGGGCATGGTGGTCGAGCTCGACGTTCGTCACGACCGCGACGTCCACGTCGAGGCGCAGGAACGAGCCGTCGGACTCGTCGGCCTCCACCACGAGCCAGTCGCCGCTCCCCCACGCGCCGTTGGTCCCCGTCGTGCGCAGCACGCCGCCGATCAGGTAGCCGGGATCGAGGCCGCAGCCCAGCAGGACGTGGGCGATCATCGACGAGGTCGTCGTCTTGCCGTGCGCGCCGGCCACCGCGATCGTGCGGCGCAGCGCGGTGAGCTGGGCGAGCAGGTCGGCCCGCGAGAGCACCGGCAGGCCGCGCTCGCGGGCCGCCGCCAGCTCGGGGTTGGCGGCCGGGACCGCCGTCGAGGCGATCACTTCGACGTCGGCGCCCGGCGGCAGGTTCGCCGGGTCCTGGCCGATCGCGACCGGGATGCCGGCGGCCCGCACCGCGGCAGCGTAGGGCGAGTCGGCCTGGTCGGAGCCGCTCACCGTCGCCCCGAGCGCCTGCGCGGCGAGCGCGTACGCGCTCATCCCGGCGCCGCCGAGGCCGAGGACGTGCAGGCGCCGTCCGCTCCAGGGTTGCTCGATCACGCTCAGGATCGTACGGTCGTGGGGTGCAACCGCTGGTCGTGATCGGCGGGGGATCGTTCGTGGTCCTGCTCGCGCTCGTGCTGGCGCTGGCCCGGCCGCGGCCGCACGAGCGGCTCGGCGCCGAGCGCTCCTTTGCCGCCGAGGCCGAGGTCGAGGAGCACGACATCGAGCAGATGCTCGACGCGCGCAACGCGATCCGCCGCCGCCGCGGGCTGCCGGAGCTCGGCGACGAGCTGGCCGAGCAGGCGCGGCGCGGCGCGCCCTGAGCCGCCGGGGCCGCACGCACCGCGGACCGCACGCGGCGTGCCCGGCCGGCGCCGCCCGCGACGCGCCGCCCGCCGGCCCGTGACCGTGGCCGGCCGGGCGCGGCGCGCGCTCATCCCACCGCGGCGACCAGCACCTCGCCCGCGATGTCCGCCGCCGCGTCCGGCCGCGCCAGCCCGCGCGAGGCCGCGGCCATCGCCGCCAGCCGGGCCGGGTCGGCCAGCAGCGCATCGACCTCCGCGCGCAGCCGCTGCGCGGTCAGCTCGGCGTCGGCGACGACGACGGCGGCGCCGGCGTCGGCCATCCAGCGGGCGTTGGTCGTCTGGTGGTCGGCCGCGGCGTGCGGGTAGGGCACGAGCAGCGCCGGACGACCGTGGGCGGCGATCTCGAAGACCGACCCGCCCGAACGCGCCACCACGAGGTCGGCGGCCACCAGCGCGTCGGCGAACGGCTGGATGTAGGGCTCCAGGACGTAGCGCTCGCCGGGCACCCGCGAGCGCAGCGCAGCGTGGTCGCGTGCGCCCGACGCGTGCAGCACCCAGCACGGCGCCTCGCCCAGCCCCGCGATCGCTGCCTCGTTGAGGGAGCGAGCGCCCAGCGAGCCGCCGAAGACGAGCACGACGGTGGCGTCGGCCGGGATCCCGAAGCGGGCACGCGCCGCGGCGCGGTCGGTGGCGGGCGGCGGGACGGGGCGCCCGGTCACCCGGAAGCGCGGCGGCTCGCGGCCGTCCAGCGGGAACGCCAGGCAGACGCGGCGGGCGAACCGGGCCAGCAGCCGGTTCGTCAGCCCGAGGTGCGAGTCGGCCTCGGTCAGCACGAGCGGCACGCGGCGCGCGACCGCGGCGGCGCCGATCGGCCCCGCGACGTAGCCGCCGCCGCCCAGCACCGCGTCGGGCCGCTCCCGGCCCAGGATCCGCCAGGCCGTCCCCAGGGCGGCGATCGCCTGCAGGGCGGCGCGCGCGGCCCTCAGCGGGTTCGTCCGCGACAGCCCGCTCACGCGGATCGGCGTCAGGGGATAGCCGGCGGCCGGCACGAGCTCGGCCTCCGCCCGCTCTCCACCGACCCAGGCGACCTGCGCGCCCTCAGCTCGCAACGCGTCCGCGACGGCGAGCGCCGGGACCACGTGCCCCGCCGTGCCGCCGGCGGCGATCAGCACCTTCGTCATGCCCTGAGTGTGTCCGAACCGCCCTGAGGTGCGTCGTGCGCCCGGAGGCGACGTTCAGCAGCAGCCCCATCCCGGCCAGCAGCACCATGAGCGACGAGGAGCCCGACGAGATGAACGGCAGCGGCACGCCGGTGAGCGGCGCCATGCCGAGCACCGTGAAGAGGTTCAGCAGCGCCTGGCAGAGGATCAGCGACGTCACCCCGACCGCCAGCAGCTTCGCGTACGACGTGCGGGCGCTCTTGGCCGCGCGCAGGCCCGCGTAGGCGATCAGGCCGTAGAGGAAGAGCAGCGCCCACACGCCGGCCACGCCGAGCTCCTCGCCGATGACGGCGAGGATGAAGTCCGTGTGGGCCTCGGGCAGGAAGAAGATCTTCTGGACCGACTCCCCCAGCCCGCGTCCCAGCAGTCCGCCGGAGCCCATCGCGATCTGGCCCTGCACCGACTGGAAGCCGATCGAGTCCGCGTGCGCCCACGGGTCGATGAACGCCGTCAGGCGGTCGCGGCGGTACGGCTCGAGGATGGCGAACAGCGCGACCAGCACCGCCCCGCCGGCGACGCAGCGCCCCAGCAGCTTGACCGGCATGCCGCCCGCGACGAGCAGCGCGATCATCGTGAAGCAGATCACCAGCACGGTGCCGAGGTCGGGCTGCGAGGCGATGAGCAGGATCGAGGCGCCGACGACGAGCCCCAGCGGCCGCAGGATCGTCTTCAGCGTCAGCACCAGGCGCGGGTCGTCCGTGATGAGGCGCACCGCGTAGAGGACGAGCGCGATCTTCGTCAGCTCGCTGGGCTGGAACTGCAGCGGACCGGCGCCGACCCAGCGCGTCGCGCCGTTCACGTTGACCCCGATCCCCGGCACCTTCACCGCCAGCAGCAGGACGAACGAGACGCCGAGCAGCGCCGGCGTGAGGTCGCGGACCGCGCGCAGCTCCATCCGCGACACGAGCCACATCACGCCGAGGCCGAGCGTGCCGTACATGAGGTACTTGACGAGGTACATCGTCCCGTCGCCCTGGCCCTCGAGGAGGGTCCGGGCCGACGAGGCGCTGTAGACCATCACCGCGCCCGCGGCGAGCAGGCACAGCGTGGCGGTGAGCAGGATCCGGTGCTCCAGGGGCTGCTCGCGGGCGGCGGCGCGAGATCTGTCCATCAGACGCCTGTTCGGCGCCGGACGGCCGAGACCTTCCTAGGAGATCGAGGCCTGGTAGATCGTGAAGCCGATCGCCGAGCAGACGGCGGCGACGATCCAGAAGCGCAGGATGATCTTCGTCTCCGACCAGGCCATCATCTCGAAGTGGTGGTGGATCGGCGCCATCAGGAAGACGCGCTTGCGGAAGGTCTGGAACGAGAAGACCTGGATCAGGACCGAGAGCGCCTCGACGACGAAGATCCCGCCGAGGACGATCAGCAGCACCTCGGTCTTGGTCATGATCGCCAGGCCGGCGATCGCGCCGCCCAGCCCCAGTGAGCCGGTGTCCCCCATGAAGATCGTCGCCGGGAACGCGTTGAACCACAAGAACCCGATGCAGGCGCCGACGAGGCAGCCGCACAGGAGCGCGAGGTCGCGCTGGCCGGTCGTGATGAACGTGATGCCGATGTAGGCCAGCAGGACGATCGCCGTGCAGCCGGCGGCCAGACCGTCGAGGCCGTCGGTCAGGTTGACCGCGCTCGTGGTGCCCGCGAGCACGAGGTAGATCAGCGGCAGGTAGAGGATGCCGAGGTCGATCTGCGCGTCGATGATCCGCAGCCGCAGCGTCGAGGGCAGCCCCGCCTTCTGGGTGGCGATCCACCACAGCAGGATCGAGATCGCGATCGTCACGCCGAGCTTCGTCCGCGCGCGCAGGCCGAGCGAGCGGCGCTTGATGATCTTCGTGTAGTCGTCGGCGAAGCCCAGCAGCGCACAGAGCATCGCCGCCGCGTAGACGCCGACTGCGCGCCAGTCGTAGTCGCTGAGGATGAGGAAGGGCGCGGAGACCGACAGGAAGATGATGATCCCGCCCATCGTGGGCGTGCCCGCCTTGGAGTGGTGGCCCTCAGGCCCCTCCTCGCGGATGTGCTGGCCGAACTCCCGCACGCGCAGGAACGCGATGAAGCGCGGGGACAGGAAGACGCAGATGAGGAGCGCCGCCGTGCCGGCGATGAGGACCTCGCCCATGGGGACCTACAGGGCCTCGACCACGCGCTCGAGGCCCACGCCGCGCGAGGCCTTGACCAGGATCGTGTCGCCGGGACGGATCAGGCCGGCGACCAGCGCCGCGGCCTCCTCCGCGTCGGCGACGGCGTGGTCGCCCGCCATCGCGGCCGCGAGCGGCCCGACGGTGACGAGCACGTCGGCGCGCTCGCGGGCGTAGGCACCGATCTCCTCGTGGAGGCGGCGCTCGTCGGGGCCGAGCTCGCGCATGTCGCCGAGCACCGCGATGCGGCGGCCCGGGGCACGCGAGAGCTCGTCGAGGGCGGGGCGCATCGACATCGGGCTGGCGTTGTAGCAGTCGTCGATGACGACGGCGCCGTTGTCGAGCTCGATTCGCTGCCCGCGGTGGGCCGAGAGCGTGACGTCGATGACGCCGTGCGGCTCCACGCCGACCGCCCGTGCGGCGGCCAGCGCGGCGAGCGCGTTGTGACGCATGTGGCGGCTGTCGAACGGGATCGTCACGTCGCCGAGGTCGCCGACCTCGCCGCCCGGGCCGAAGGTCACCCAGGTCACGTCGTGGCGGTGGTGGGGATCCAGCAGCGGCTCGTCGGAGGGGACGATCGCGGTCCCGCCGGCGCGCAGTCCGGCGATCAGCTCCGCCTTGGCGGCGGCGATCGCGGTGATCGACCCGAGCAGCTCCAGGTGGACCGGCCGGACGTTGACGATCACGCCGACGTCGGGCTGCGCGATCTCGGCCAGCTCGGCGATCTGCCCGAGCCCGCGCATGCCCATCTCGAGCACGAGCACCTCGGTGTCGCCGGGCGCGCCGAGGATCGCCAGCGGGAGGCCGATCTCGGTGTTGAGGTTCTGCGGCGTGGCGAACGTCCGGCGGTGGGGCCGCAGCATGCCGGCGAGCAGGTCCTTCGTCGAGGTCTTGCCGATCGAGCCGGTGATGCCGACGACCTGGGCGCCGAGCGCCAGCCGCCAGGCCGCGGCCAGGCGCTGGAGGGCGCGCAGCGGGTCCTCGGCGGCCAGCAGCACGCCGGCCGGCGCGCAGCGCGCATCCTCGGCGTGCTCGGGCGTCGTCAGCGTCCCCCACGCCCCGGCCGCGAGCGCCTGAGCGGCGAAGCGGCCGCCATCGTGGTGGTCGCCGGGCAGCCCGACGAACAGGTCGCCGTGGGTGACCTCGCGGCTGTCGACGACCACGCGCCGCGGGCCGTGGGCGGTCGGCGCCGGGGCGATGCGTCGCGCCCCGGCCGCCTCGGCGACCTGATCAGGCGACCAGTCGTGCACGCAGGGCCTCCCTTGCCACCGTGACGTCGTCGAAGGGGATCTTCTCGCCGCCGGCCAGCTCCTGCCCCTGCTCGTGGCCCTTGCCAGCGATCACCACCACGTCACCGTCGCGCGCCAGGCCGATCGCCTCGGCGATCGCCCGCGCTCGATCCGGCTCGGTGCGGACATCGTCGCGCGCGATCCCGGCCACGATCTCGGCGATGATCGCGTCGGGGTCCTCGGAGCGCGGGTTGTCGGACGTCACGATCACCGCGTCGGCGTGAGCGGCCGCGGCGGCGCCCATGAGCGGGCGCTTGGAGCGGTCGCGGTCGCCGCCGGCGCCGAAGGCCACGATGACCCGGCCGCGCGCCAGCTCGCGCGCGGCGCGCAGGACGTTGTCCAGCGAGTCGGGCGTGTGCGCGTAGTCCACGAGCACCGCGAACCCCTGCCCCTCGTCGACCGGCTCGAAGCGGCCGGGCACGCGCCCGGCGCGCGGCAGCGCGGCCTCGATCGTGGCGTCGTCGACCCCGAGGGCGCGGGCGACCGCGACCGCCCCGAGCACGTTGGCGACGTTGAAGCGCCCCGGCAGCGGGGTGCGTGCGGCGATCCTGGTCCCGTCGCGGCCGACGATCGCGAACCTGCTGCCGGTCAGCTCGCTGCGGACGTCGGTCGCGCGCAGCTCGGCGTCCGGCGCGTCGATGCCGACGGTGATCGCGTCGAAGTCGGCGGCCAGGCGGCGGCCGTAGGGGTCGTCGACGTTGACGACGCGTGCGCCGGCCGGCTGCTCGAAGAGGCGCCGCTTGGCCTCGAAGTACGCCTCCATCGAGGGATGGAAGTCGAGGTGGTCCTGCGTCAGGTTGGTGAAGAGCACGGCCGCCCAGTGGATCGCGTCGGCACGGTGCAGCTCCAGCGCGTGCGAGGAGACCTCCATCGCGCAGGCGGCGTCGCCCGCGTCGCGCATCGCGGCGAACGCGGCCTGGAGGTCGATCGCCTCCGGCGTCGTGCGCGCCAGCGTCGCCTCCGCGCCGCCGATGATCGACTTCACCGTGCCGAGCAGTGCCGTCGGGATGCCGCCGGCCTCCAGCAGCTCGCGCACGAGGAAGCAGGAGGTCGTCTTGCCGTTCGTCCCGGTCACGCCGACGACGCGCAGCGCCGCGGTCGGGTCGCCGTGGAAGCGCGCGGCGATCGGCGCCATCGCCGACCGGACCGACGGCACCTGCACCTGCGCGACGAGCTCCTCCAGCGGACGCTCCACGACGAGCGCCGCGGCGCCGTTGGCGACCGCCTCGGGCGCGAAGTCGTGCCCGTCGCGGACATGGCCGGGCACGCAGAAGAACAGGGTCCCTGGCCCTGCCAGCCGGTGGTCGAAGGCCAGCCCACCGATCTCGACGTCCGCCGCGGCCGGGCCCAGCGGGACGTCGACGAGCTCTCCCAAGCGCATCGCGGGGATGCTACTTCGGCGCGATCCGCAGGTACGGCAGGGCGAACGACATGATCTGCCCGAACGCCGGGGCGGCGACCGAGCCGCCGTAGATGTCGCCCTGCGGCTCGTCGATCATGACCGCGCACAGCAGCTTCGGGTGCAGCGCCGGCGCGAAGCCGACGAACGAGGCCACGTACTTCGACTTCGAGTACTCGCCCGTCTCGGGGTCGACCTTGTTGGCGGTGCCCGTCTTGCCCGCGAGCTGGTAGCCGGGGACCGAGACCTCGCTCGCGGTGCCGCCGGCGGCGAGCACGCCCTCGAGCATGACCCGGATCTGCTGCGCGGTCTTGGCCGAGACGACCCGCTTGCCGCGCTTGGGTGAGACCGGCTTGCCGCCGATCGACTCGACGATCCGCGGCGTGCGCAGGACGCCGCCGTTGGCGATCGCCGAGTACGCCGCCGCCATCTGCAGCGGGGTCACCGACAGGCCCTGGCCGATCGGCAGGTTGCCCATCGAGGACCCCGAGTACTGCTTGGGCGTCGGGACGATCCCGCGCTCCTCGCCGGGCAGCGCGACGCCGGTCGGCGTGCCGAAGCCGAAGCGGCGCACCCAGCGATCGAAGTCGTTCTTGCCGAGCTTCATGCCGATCGTGATCGCGCCGACGTTGCTGGACTCGGCCAGGATCTGGCCGGTCGTCATCGTCGCCCAGCCGCGCGGATGCGACTCGCCGATCGTCCGGTCGGCGACCTGGATCTGCGGCGGCAGGTTGAACTCGGTGTCGGGCGTGACCTTGCCCTCCTCCAGCGCGCCCGCGACCGTGAACGCCTTGAAGGTCGAGCCGGGCTCGTAGGTCGCGCCGGTCGCGCGGTTCTGGCGGGCGTAGTCGGGGGCGCCGGCGGGATCGTTGGCGTCCACGCGCGGCCAGTTGGCCAGGGCGAGGATCTCCCCGCTGTTGGGGTCCATGACGATCGCCGTCGCGCCCTTGGGCTGGTAGACCTGGCCCACGCCGCCCAGGACCGCCTCGACCTTCGACTGGATCGCGGCGTCGAGCGTGAGCTTCAGCGTGCGGCCCGAGCGGGCGACGACCTCGTCGCGCACGCCGATCGGCTGGCCGATGGCGTCCTTGGTCAGGCGCCGGCGGCCGTCGTGGCCGCGCAGGACCGCGTCGGCGGAGTACTCCAGGCCGGAGAGGCCGGTGCCGTCGATCCCGACGTTGCCGATGATCTGCGAGGCCAGCCAGCTGCGCGGGTACGTGCGCCGGCTCGTGGAGATGAGGTCGATGCCCTCGATCTTCAGCTTGGCGACCTTCGCCGCGATGTTGGCGGGGACGCCGCGGTCGATGTAGACGAAGCCGGTGTCGCGGCGGGTGAGCTTCTTGAGCAGCTCGCCCTCGTCGACGCCGAGGATCTTGGCGATCTTCTCCGCGCTGCCGCGCGGGTCCTTGATGAGGTACGGAGTCGCGGCGATGTCGTCGGCCGGCTCGGAGACCGCGAGCTGGACGCCGTCGCGGTCGACGATCCCGCCGCGCCGGGCGGGCACGGTCACCGTCTGCACCTGCTGTGTCGCGGCGACCTCCTTGAGGCCGCTCGCCTTGACCGTCCCCAGCCAGGCCGAGCGCAGCCCCGCGAACGCGAGCAGCACGAGGAAGACCGCGAAGAGGAGGCCGATGCGACGGTCCGTGAGGCCCATGGCTCAGCCGGCGGGAGTCGCGCCGCCGGTGGTGGCCGCGGCGGCGCCCGTCACGGCGGTGGCGTCGGTCGGGGTGCCGGTGGTCGTGGTCGTGCCCGTCGGGGCCGCGGTGCCGGTCCCGGTCGTGCCGGTCCCCGTCATGCCGGTCGCGGTCGAGCCGGTCGCGGTCGAGCCGGTCCCGGTCGTGCCGGTGCCCGCCGTCGCCGTCCCGGCGGGCGCGCCGGTGGTCGTGGCGCTGCCGCCTGCGGCGCCCGTCGCCGCGGCGGCGCCGGTCGCGGCGGGCGTGCCGGTCGGCGTCGCCGTCGCGGCGCCGGGGACCGACGAGGTGGTCTGGGGTGCGGTCGGCGTGCCGGTGGCCGCCGCGGCCGGGTCGGCGCCCGGCGCCGGCGGCAGCGTCGCGGTCGAGGCCTCGCCCTGGGACGGGACCAGCGCAGCCCGGCCGCCCCCGATGCGCTTGCCGTTGCGGCCGAGGTAGCGGACGCCGTCGGACGGCGGGAGGACCATCCCTTCGGCGACCGCCCACTGCTGGAGGCGGTCGTTGGAGCCGAGCTTGGACACCTCGGCCCGCAACAGCGCGTTGGCGCGCTCCAGCTCGCCGGCGCGCTCGACGTTGGCGCCCATCCCGGCGTTCAGCTTCAGCAGCGAGACCTGCATGAAGACGAGGCCGATGAGGCCGATCGCCACGATGCCGATCCACAGGCGGCCGCGCAGGAGGCGATCGAGCCACGGAGCCTCCGCGAGGCGGCCCAGCCGGGTGGCGAGCGGCACGTGACGGCGCGGCAGCGTGGCGGCGCCGGCGGTCGCGGCGCGCACGGCGGGGGCCGGACGCAGCGGGGCGGCGGCGCGCCCCTTCGGCGTGCGGGCCGGACCGGAGACACGGCGGGGGCCGCGCGGCGCTCCGCCCGGGCCGCGGCGCAGTGCGCGGGGATGGCCGGTCGCGGCCGCGGTGGCCGGCGGGGGCGGGGTCACGAGCGCTCCTCGGGTCGCAGCTTGCGCGCCCCGCGCAGGCGAGCGGAGGCGGCACGGGGGTTGTCGGCGATCTCCTCCGCGCTCGACTGGATCGCGCCGCGCGACAGCAGCGCAGCCTCGGCGGTCCGTCCGCACGCGCAGACCGGCAGGTCCGGCGGGCAGATGCATCCACGCGCGCGGTCGGCGAGGAAGCGCTTCACGCGCCGGTCTTCGAGAGAGTGGAACGAGATCCCTGCAAAGCGGCCGTTTTCGCGCAGGAGCTCCCACGCCGCGGGCAGCGCGCGATCGAGCTGGTCCAGCTCGCCGTTGACCGCGATGCGGATCGCCTGGAACGAGCGCTTGGCGGGATGGCCGCCGGCGAAGCGGGCCGGCGCGGGGATCGCGCCCTTGATCACCTCGACGAGCTCGTTCGTCGTCTCCAGCGGCGCCTGTGTGCGCGCGCGGACGATCGCCCGGGCGATCGGGCCCGCGTAGCGCTCCTCGCCGAGCTCGCGCAGCACGCGCGCCAGGCGGCGCTCGTCCCAGGTGTTCACGACCGCGCGGGCGTCGAGCTCCTGGTCGGGGTCCATGCGCATGTCCAGCGGCGCGTCGTAGGAGTACGAGAAGCCGCGCTCCCAGGTGTCGACCTGCATCGAGCTGATGCCGAGGTCGAGCAGCACGCAGTCGGCGCGGGTTCCCTCGGCCACGAGCAGCTCCAGGGCCGAGGCGAAGTCGGAGCGGAGGAAGCGGGTCTGGCAGTCGACCTCGGCGGCGAGGCGCTCGAAGCGCTCCTGCGCGCCGGGGTCGCGGTCGATGGCGATGAGCGTGCCGGCCGGGCCGAGCTGCGCCGCGATCCGACGCGCGTGGCCGCCCGCGCCGAAGGTGGCGTCGATCGCCGTCTCCCCCGCGCCGGGCGCGAGGAGCGCCAGCGTCTCGTCGGCCAGGACGGGGATGTGCTCGGCGGTCATCTCAGCCAGCATCGCCAAGGCGCGCGGTGATGTCGCCCACGGTCGCCGCGAGCTTGGCGTTGTACTCGTGCCAGGCTGCACGATCCCAGATCTCGAGGCAGCGACCGGCTCCGGTGACGACGACCTCCTTGCCCAGGCCGGCGTGCTCGAGGAGGAACGGGGGGACCATGACGCGGCCGGCGGCATCCAGCTCGGTGTCGTGGGAGTTGGCCGAGAAGAAGCGCTCGAGCTGCTCCGCCTCGGGCGACATGGGATGGAAGCGCTCGAGCGCGGCCTGCATGTACGCGTCGTAGTCATCGGGACGCCACACCGCCACGCAACCCGCGACGCGCTTGGCCAGCACGACCCCGTCGCTCAGCGCCGAGCGGAACCGGGCCGGGACGGTCAGCCGGTTCTTCGCATCCAGCGAGTAGTCGAACGTGCCGCGGAAGGCCAAGGGTCGGGATGCGCATCGCAGAAGGAAGGAAGTTCCGGGCCGGGATGGAGGAGTGGGAGGAGCTCCTCCATCCCGGTCCGCTAGCCGCGTTGTATCCCACTTTCCTCCACAACGCAACTCAAATTGCCCACCTTCCCCCACATGATGGCCGTTCTGGCCCCCTGAGGGGCTGGAACGCCCGATCAGCACGGGCGCTGCGCGGGTGGGAGGTCGTGGGAGGCCGATGGCGCTCAGCGCGCAATCCGGGCTGCAGGCGGCGGCGCTGCAGCGCGGCTTGCAGCTCAAGCCGGCGGTCCGTCCGGCCGATGCGCTTTACGATTCGGGGTTCCCGATCGCGGGCGGCGACGTCCGCACTCGCTCCCACGAGCTCGACCTCAGGAGGCAGTCATCACGATGTCCACATCCGCCCCGGCGCGCCCAAGACGCCGGCTGGCCCTCGCCGCGTGCGCGGGCGCCCTCGCACTGGGCCTCGCCGCCTGCGGCAGCAGCGGCGACAGCGACCCGGATCCCGGCGAGGCGGTTCCCGCGAGCGCCCCGATCTACGCCGAGATCACGGTGCGCCCCGACGGGGACCTCAAGGCCGACACCGAGCAGGTCGCCCAGCAGCTGCTCGGGACGAAGGACATCGTCGGCGAGCTCGACAAGGCGATGGCGAGCAGCGGCGATCCCGATCAGACGTCGCTGGCCAAGGACTTCGCGCCGTGGGTGGGCTCGCGCGTGGGCATCTTCGCCAACGGCTTCTCCGGCGACTCGTTCGACGGCGCCGCCGTCTTCTCCATCGCCGACAAGGACAAGGCGCAGTCGACGCTCGAATCCGAGGAGAAGGGCAACCCGAGGCGGTCCTATCAGGACGTCGACTACTACGTCGACGACGACAGCGTCACCGGGATCGTCGACGAGTACCTCGTCAGCGGTTCCGAGCGCGGATTCAAGGCCGTCGTCGACACGGTCAAGGGCGACGACGTCGAGACGATCGAGGACTCCGACAAGTACGAGCAGGCGCTCGACGCGCTCGGCTCGACCGACGCGTCCCTGGCGACCGTGTACGTCGCGCCGAAGGGCCTGCTCGACGCGCTCGGGCGCTCGGGCGGCGTGCCGCCGCAGGTGCTCAGCAGCGTGCGCGAGCAGATCACGCAGGCCGGCGGCGAGAGCGCCGCGGCCAAGCTCGACGTCAGCTCGGACGCGATCGCCGTCGAGAGCGTCTCGCTGGGCGTGCCCGAGTCCGCGACCGCCGCGGAGACCGGCGACGCAACCGCCGCGCTGCAGGCGCTGCCGGGCGACGCCTGGGTCGGCGTCGGGATCGGCGCGCTCGGTCCGCAGCTCGACAACGCGCTCGACCAGCTGCTCCAGACCGCCCAGCTCGCCGGGCAGGATGTCCAGGCGCAGCTCGACGCGATCCAGCGCCAGCTGGGGATCGACCTGCGGGGCGACCTGCTGAGCTGGATGGGCGACGCGAGCCTGTTCGCGCGCGGGACGGCGGTCACGTCGATCGGCGGCGCGCTCATCGTCCAGTCGTCGGATCCGGCCAAGAGCAAGGTCGCGCTGACGAAGCTCGTGAAGCTCGTCCGCTCGACCTCGCCCTCGACGAAGGTCACGCCGCTGAACGGCGTCTCGGGCGTCGACGCCGGCGTGCAGGTCAGCGATCCGGGGCTGCCGATGCCGATCCTCGCCGCGGTCGGCGGCGACAAGTTCGTCATCGCGATCGGCCGCCAGGCGCTGGAGGCGGCGCTGTCGCCGTCGACGACGCTGGCCGACAACGCGGCGTACAAGCAGGCCACGGCGGCGCTGTCGGGCGTCGACCCGTCGCTGTTCGTCGACTTCGCCCCGATCGTGAGCCTCGTCAAGGGCCTCGGCGCGGAGAACGACCCGAGCGGCGCGCAGGCCGTGAAGGTCCTGTCGCGCCTCGGCGCCCTGGCCGCGGGCGGCAAGCGCGACGGCACGACGGCACGGGGCAAGCTCGTGCTGACGCTGCCGCAGTGAGGTGATGCGGACGGGCGGGCGAGGCGCGCTGCCTCGCCCGCCCGCCGCGTGCGGCGCGCGCGCCACCCCGACGCCGAGACGTCGTCACGCCGCGCCCAACGCCCGCGCCACCCCGGCGCCCACGAGGAGCATGACCGCGGGGACGAGCAGCATCGCGACGACGAGCTGGATCTTCGGCGCGGCGCGGGCCGCGTGCTCGGCCAGGGCGCGGGCGTGCTCCGCACGGGCGTCCAGCACGATGGCGCCGAGGGCGGGGGCCAGCGGCGCGCCGTGGCGAACCGAGCGGCGGATCGCCGCGACGACCGTCCCCACGGCCGTCAGCGGCGCGGCCGCGACCAGCCGCGCGAGGGCCTCCTCGCGCGGGACACCGAGGGCGATCGTCGCCGCGGTCGCGCCGAGCTCACGCGCCAGCAGCCCGCCGTGGCGCGCGCCCACCTCCCCCATCGCCCGATCGATCGGGAGGCCGGCTTCCACGCAGACGCGCAGGAGGTCGAGCACGTCAGGCAGCTCGCGCGCCATGGTTCGAGCACGCCCGGCCGCCCGACGACGCAGCCACAGGTCTGGTCCGAGGAACCCGCCGGCCGCGGCGCCGCCGAGCAGGACCGGCAGCATCCGGGTCGGCGCCGCCGAGAGCAACGGCAGCGCGATCAGCACTGCGACGATCGCCGCGCCGGCCTTGGCCGCCATGAGGTCGGCGGGTCCGAGCCCGAGCGGCGTGTCGGCGGCGGCCAGGCGCGCCGCGAGGTCCCCTGGCGCGGGCAGCACCCCGACCCGCCGCCCCACGCTCGCCAGCACCGCGATCGCCCGTCCCGGCAGGCGGCGCGGCCGCCGAGCGGGATCGACGCCGCCGGTCCGGCGCCGCGCTCGCCGCGAGCCGAGGAGATCGGCGACCGCGAGCGCTGCCACCGGCCCAGCCGCGAGCGCGAGGAGCACCGCGCGCGTCATGCGCGCGCCCCAACCAGGTCGCGGATCGCCGCAAGACCGCCGCCCCGGTGCGCCACGGTGACCCGGCCCGAGACGGCGATCCACAGCGCGCGCGTCATGCGCGCATCCGCGCAGGGCGAGAGATCGCCGTGACGCCGACGCCCCGCGATGACCACCATCGCGACGCCGAGCCGGATCAGCCGCGGGCTGCGTTGCATCCACGTCGGATACCGAAATCGATCCAACCCACGTGCCGCGTGCTCATCCGTCCGCAACATCGCGCGCCTCATGGGCGGACCCGGGAGAGGTGGCGGATCGCCAGGAGGCCGACGAGCTGGAGCACGGCGGCGGCGATCACCATCGTGGCCGTGAGCGGCGACGCGAGCAGCTGGCCGAGCGCACCGGGGGTCGCGAGCTCGGCGAGGGCAAGCGCGCCCAGCGGCAGGGCGGCGACGAGCGTCCCGGTGAAGCGGGCCTGCGCGGTCGTCGCCCGAGCGTCTCGGCCGGCGCGGGCGGCCGCCTCCAGCGAGGTCGCCAGCTCGCGCAGCAGGCCGGCGAGATCGCCGCCGGCCTCGCGCTGCACGAGCACCGCGGCCACGAAGGTGTCGTAGGCCGGCGCCTGCGCGCGGCCCCGCAGGCGCTCGAGGACGTCCTCGGTCGGATCGCCCAGCTCGAGCCCGCGGGCCGCGGCGCGCAGCTCGATGGCGGCAGGCGCTCCGATGCCGCCTCCGGACGCGGCTTCGGCGATCGCGCCGCGGATCGAGTGACCGCCGGAGAGTGCGTCGGCGATCGACCGCACGACGTCCGGCGCCTGCTCCACGAGCCGAGCGCGCCAGCGCCGGCGGCGGGCCCGGATCAGGGCACCCGCTGCGAGCGGGCCGGCAGCGGCGAGGACGAGCGCCCCGACCCGGCCGAGCACCAGCCATCCGGCGGCGAGCAGCACCGCGGCGGCCAGCGCGGCCAACCGCCGCCGCTCGGCCGTCGTCGGCTCGACGCCGTGCGTGCCGGCCCGCCGCAGCGGCCCGAGCAGGCGCCGCACCGAGCCCGTGCCCGCGCCCGACGAGACCGCCACGATCAGCTCCCACGCCGCGAGCACCCCGAGCGCGCCCGCGCCGGCCGCGAGGAGGACCGCGCGGCTCATGCGTCCCACTCCAAGCCCCGCGACGAAGCACCGCTGGGAGCCGCGCCGACACCGGAGCCGCAGCCGCGGTCGACGAGGGACGCACTGCTCACGCCGCACGCCCCAGACCCCGCACCACGGCGCCGACCAGAGAGACCACACCTCCACCCGAACCGCCATCCACGATCCACGACACCGCACCTCACGCGATGCGCCCCAGACCCCGCGCCAGCGTGTCGCCGGGGACGAGGACCGCACGACTCATGCCGCGCGCTCCAACCGGAGGGCCAACGTGTCGCTGAGCGCTGCGCGCCAGACCGGGCGGCCGTCGCGCAGCGCGTAGAGCTCGCGGGTGGCCGGGCCGGAGGCGACGCGCACGACCTCGCTGAGCGCGGTGACGCGACGGGAGCCGTCGCGCAGGCGCTCCTGGTGGACGACGAGGTCGACGGCGGCGGCGAGCTGCTCGCGGATCGCCGCGTGCGGCAGGCCGACGTCGGCCATCAGCGCGAGTGTCTCGACCCGGCGCAAGGCCTCCTCGGCCGAGCCGGCGTGGACGGTGGACAGCGAGCCGTCGTGGCCCGAGCTCATCGCCTGGAGCATGTCGAGCGCCTCGGCGCCGCGGACCTCCCCCACGACGATCCTGTCGGGCCGCATCCGCAGGGCATTGCGCACAAGGCGGCGGATCGTCACCTCGCCGCGCCCTTCGACCCCGGCCGGGCGCGCCTCCAACCGCACCACATGCGGCTGCTGGAGGCGCAGCTCGGCCGCGTCCTCGATCGTGACGACCCGCTCGTCCGCGTCGATGAACGACGACAGCGCGTTGAGCGTGGTCGTCTTGCCCGAGCCCGTGCCACCGCTGACGAGCACGTTCATCCGCGCCGTCACCGCGCGCGCGAGCAGGTCGCGCAGCGGCGCGGTCCAGGTGCCGAGCTCGACGAGATCGTCCGGTGACAGGCCACGGCGACGGAACCGGCGGATCGTCAGGATCGGGCCGTCGAGCGCCAGCGGCGCGATGACCACGTTCACGCGCGATCCGTCAGGCAGCCGCGCATCGCACAGCGGCTCGGCCTCGTCCACCCGGCGGCCCAGCGGCGCGAGGATCCGCTCGATCGCATGGCGCAGCTCCGCAACGCCAGCGAAGTGCACGCCCGTCGGTTCGATCTTCCCGCGCCGTTCGACCCAGACCGCCCCCGGCCCGTTGACCATGATCTCGTCGACCTCGGCGTCGCGCAGGAGCGGCTCGAGCGGCCCGAGGCCGAACGATCGCTCGGCCACCAGCGCCACGAGCCGGTCGCGCGCCTCGGCGTCCAGCAACCCGGCCCTGGCGTCGACGAGCCCGCGGATGCGGTCGTGCAAGTCGCCGCCGTCGCCCGCGGCCGCCGAGCGGATCAGCTCCCCGCGCAGGCGGTCGGCGAGCTCCTCGAGTGCCTCCATGGACAGGTGAGGCCACCAACCGAGAAGATTCGCCCCCTGCCGCGTGGGCGACCGCGCGCCCGGGCAGACCAACGACCATGGACGATGACGACGACTGGGTCGGCGAGCCGCCCGAGGGGCGCTACACGCGCGACCGCGCCAAGCCGGAGTTCTGGTGGCGCCAGAAGCCCGTCAGCCTCACAGCGGTCGGGCTGCTCGTCGTGATCGTCGTCCTCGTGATCGTCGCGCTGCTGACCTGAGCGGCGCCGCTCACAGGGCGTCGCTGACCGCGAGGCCGCGCTTCGTGACGCGGCGATCGCCGGCCGCGCGGGGCAGCAGGCGCAGCTCGCGGGCGAAGGACTGCGCGGCGGCGAGGTAGACCGCCTGGCGCAGCGTCACGCGCAGCGACGCGGCCACGCGGTCGCCGGCGCGCTCCCCCGGTGCGGCGGCCGCACCGCGCACGGCGAGCACCTCGACGTCCTCGAGCGCGAGCTCGGTCCGACCAGCCAAGCCGTCGCCGCGCTCGCGCGTGACCAGCACGTCCACGCGCCCGCCGGACTGGATGGCCGCGGAGGAGCCGACGGCGACCACGTCGACGACCCGCTCGCCGGTGCGCACCGGCGCTCCGGGGCCGTCGCCCTCGTGCTCGACCATCGCCGGACCCAGATCCGTGCCGGCCGCGACCGACGTCGCCAGCCGCGCGCCGACCAGCTCCTCGGGCGACGTCGCCACGCCGGCCGGCGCGAACCGCGACGGCACCCGGCGGACCGCGAGGTCGTCGGGCCGCAGCGGCCGCCCCGCGACCAGCGGACGCGTCGCGACCACGACGTCGACCGACGGCCCGATCCGCCGCTCGAGCGCGGCCTCGCGACCCGCGACGTCCGACGCCGCGAGCCCACCGAGCAGGAGGGCGAGCCCGGCCAGCGCGAGGCCGCGCCGCCGTCCCGTCATGGCCGGCCCCGCCCGACGCAGGATGCACGCCGCGAGCCGCGGTGGGCGAGGTCGGTCGACGCCTCCGCCGGCGTCCAGGGCGCGTGACCGGCGCCGCGCTGGACCGGACACGTCTGCCACACCCGCGGCCACCTGGGCGGGCCGTTGCCGACCGCGTCCGCCGTCGGCCACGGCGCCCGTGCCCATACGGCACCTTGCGCGCCGCGGTGGACGGCGTCTGCCGCCGGCCACACCGCCGGTGCCGACGCCGCACCATGCGGTCCGCCGTAGGCCACACCGGCCGGCGGCAACTGGGCCACGAGCTCGTGCGCAAGCACCGGGACGGCCCGCACGGTTCGCCGCCGACCCCGCCGAGCCCCGTCGAGGGCATCGAACGCGATCGCCGCCGCGGCCAGGGCCCGGTCGACGTCCAGCGCGTGCGCCGCCACGGCCAGCGCCCGGTCGACGTCCAGCGCGTGCGCCGCCACGGCCAGCGCCCGGTCGACGTCCAGCGCGTCCGCCGACGCGCCGGCCCCGCCACGCACGGCGCCGCCGGCCCCCACCGCAGCCCGCTCAGCCCATGCGGCCTCCACCAGCGCCAGCCGCGCGGCGCACAGCGGCGCCCGCAGCGCCTCGGTCGCCCGTCCCACCGCGGCGAGCCGTCGGCGCGCGCGCAGCCAGGCGCCCAGGAGGAGCACGCTCACGCCGGCGAGCACCACCACGCCCCAGCTCATGCCGCCACCGCCAGCGCCCGCCGCACGCCACCGGGGGCCGACTCCGCTGGAGCGGTCAGCTCCTCGCCGTCGCACAGTCGGTAGCCGACGCCCCACACGTTCACGACCCAGCGCTCCCCGCGCCGCGCGAGCTTCGCCCGCAGGCGGCAGACATGGCTGTCGAGCGTCCTCGTGGTGCCGAGGCTCTCGTAGCCCCAGATCGAGCGCAACAGCTCGAGCTTGGTGAACACGCGCGTCGGCTGGGTCGCGAGCATCCGCAGCAGCGCGAACTCCTTCTGGGACAGCGCGAGGCGCTCGCCGTGCAGGCGCACCTCGCGCGCCGGCGGGTCGATCACCAGGCCGCCGACCTTCAGGCGCCCGCTCAGCCGCCGGCCCTGCGTGCGGCGCAGCAGCGCCGCCACCCGCGCGCGCAGCTCCTGGTAGGAGACCGGAGCCGAGACGACGTCGTCGGCGCCGCGCTCGAACGCGCGCAGGCGATCGAGCTCGTCCTCGCCGCCGCTCACGACGAGGAGCGGCAGCGTCGGGTCGATCCGGCTCATCGTCCCTTCGGCGCCGCGCACCGCCGAGACGAGATCGAGGCCCGACGCGTCCGCAAGCCGCACGTCGACGATCGCGAGGTCCGGGAACTGCTGCTCCAGCAGCCGCAGGCCGTCGCGCACGCTGCGCGCCACGAGCAGCTCGTAGCCGTCCGCGCTGAGGTTGTCGGCGAGGTACGTGCGGTGTGCGTCGTCGTCCTCGACGACCAGGAGGGTGAAGGCGTCGTCGCTCATGCCGCGGCTAGGTCGGCGCCCGCGCGAAATCGCCCCCTCCGGGGGCCGGACGACCGGCCAGCTCCCGCAGCCGCGCATGCAGCCGCGGCACCCAGGTCTCGTGCTCCGGCTTCATCAGCACGCTGCGCAGCACGCGGGCGCCGGCGACGTCCCGCGCCAGGCCGGGCCACAGCGCCGCGAACGCGTCGGCCCCCACGCGCAGCGCGCTCAGGTACACCGGGTCCTCGGCGTCCTCCATCCCGGCCGCCAGCAGCGCGGCGCTCGCCGCATCGACCTCCGACAGCGCGTCACGCGCCGGGAAGTACGTGACGATGTCGAGCTCCGGATCGAGCAGCAGCGCCAGCCGGTCGTCGGCCCGCAGCCGCTGCGCCAGCGCCTGCGCCGCCCGCCGCTGGGCGGCCAGCACCGCGCCCAGCCCGGCATCGCGCTCCAGCGGGAACACCCGCAGCGTCAGCCACAGCGCCGCCGCGGCCGCGCCCGCGCGCGAGCACTCGAGGCTGATCTCGCCCAGATGCAGCTCGTCGGAGGTGAAGTACGTGTAGGGCGAGTCGTGGCGGTAGAGCCGGCCGACGCCGGGATCGGCGAACAGGACCGCGCCGCAGCCGTACGGCTGCAGCCCATGCTTGTGCGGATCGACGACGACCGAGTCGCACGCCGCGATCGCCTGATACGGCGCCCCGTCCACGCCGGCGCCCGCCAGCAGCGCGTAGAACCCGCCGTACGCGGCATCGACGTGCAGCCGCACGCCGTAGCGCTCCCGCAGCGCCAGCGCCTGCTCCACGCGATCGATCGCTCCCACCCCGGTGGTCCCCGCCGTCAGCACGACCGTCCCGACGTCACCCCGCCGGCACTCGGCCTCGACCGCGTCGAGGTCGATCCGTCCGCGCGCGTCCGCCCCGACCGCGCGCGCCTCCACGCCGAGCACCTGGCACATGCGCCCGTGGGTGTAGTGGGCGGCGGCGCCATGGACGACCGCGCGCCCCGGGTGCAGCTCACGCGCGGCCCACAGCGCCTCGAGGTTGGCGATCGTCCCCGACGACGTCAGATGGCCCAGCCACGGCGCCGGCAGCCCGAACATCCCCGCGAGCTGGTCGACGACCTCCACCTCCAGCGCGCTCGTTCCCGGGCCGCCGTCGAGCGCGTGGTTGTTGGGGTTGACGAGCATCGCCGCCAGGTAGCCGCTCACCGCGACGGGGTGCGGCGGCTTGAGCATCTGCCCCGCATACCGCGGATGGAAGAACGGGTAGTGGTCGCCCATCCGCGCGCCGAACGCCGTCCAGGCGTCGGCCCAGCGCGCCGGGTCGACCTCCGTCGCGGGGTGCCGCTCGAAGGATCCGAAACGTTCCTCCCACGCCTCGATCAGGGCGGTGGCCTGTGCCAGCATGGCGTCGCGCCGCGTCATGGACGGGACCGTAGTGAAAGTTTCGTCCCAGCCCTGGCGCCGAGGAAGGATTCGGAGAGAATGCCGCGACGGCGCGGGTGGATGGGAGGACATCCAACGCGCCGCCTTCACGATGGACACACAGCGACGCGGCAACTACCACTCCGGCGAAGACTTCGTCCTCGAGTACGGCGAGCTTCGATTCACCTTCAACGAGCGTGACTTCCAGGAGCGCTGCGAGCAGGCCGCGATGAAGCTGGGCTTCGTCCGCGGCCGCCTCGGCGAGCACGAGCTCGAGGACCTGGTCAACCTCGCGGTCAACGGCGAGATCCCCGACCCGACCTCCGCCCTGGGCGAGCACGTCAACGACTGCTGGCCCGAGCTCGTCGGCCCCGCCGACCGCTCCCTCGTGCACTGGCTGCGGCGCCTGGTCTTCCGCAGCGCCTGGCTGGACCAGCGCGTGAAGGAGGGCGAGCTCGACGTCGCCTTCGACGCCGAGTCGCACACCTTCGCCTACGTGCAGCCCGAGCGCGATCGCGAGCCGATCGAGCTCGCGCCCGAGCCTTCCTGGGGCCGGGTCGCCTACCTGCCCCGGTAGGCGCCCGCGCCTACCCCAACGCCGTGGCGCGCGCCTGCGCGATCGCGTCCGCGCCCGCCTCGCCGACGAGCAGCTCCGGGCGCAGCGCGCCGCTGGCCACGAGGTCGAGCGCCGGGAAGCGCCCCGTCGAGGTCAGCGTCACGTCGAGGGCGATGACCGTCGTCTCGCCGCCGACCGGCTCGTCGGCCGTGGCCACGATCGTCAGCGAGCCGCCGTCGACGATGTCGCGCGCCGCCGACAGCAGGCGCCGCGCCACGCCGGCGGGCAGCCCTGACAGCGAGTCGACGAGCACGACGGCGTCGCCGCCGCGCGCGGCGATCCGCTTGGCCGTGTCGAGCGCGCGCTCGATCGCGCCGGCGCGCGCGTCCGGCGAGGCGGCCAGCGCGAGCGCGGCGACCGGCGCCGGCTCGACCTGCTTCCACTCGGTGATCTCCTCGGGTCGCGCGCCGGCGAGGACGATCGACAGCTCGACGCCCTCCTGCCCGGCCAGCGCACCGGCCAGGCGGCGCAGCGCCTCGGTCTTGCCCGAGCGCGCGGGACCCGTGATCGTCACGCGCGAGCCGCGGCCGATCGGGGTCAGCCACTCGATCGCCTTCAGCGTCGCATCCTCGGAGCCGAGCGCGAAGCGCTTGGTCGGGAAGGCGGCCGGCAGCTCGTCGAACGGCGTCCCCTCCGACACCTCGTCGGCCGGGCGGCCGTTGATCGTGTCGATCCGGACGAGCGACGGATAGCGCTCCGAGCGACGCGGCGCGCGCACCGGCCCGGTGACGGTGTCGCCCGAGACCAGCTCGCAGCGACGGACCTGCGCGGCGGAGATGTAGACGTCGTCGTCGGACGGATCCGGCGGGCTGACGCGCAGGAAGCCCGAGCCGTTGCCGAGCAGCTCGACCCGCCCCTCGGCGACCCGCTCCGCCTCGCGCTCGCGCGGCTCGGCGACGGCCGTCTCGGCGCCGCGATCCTCCTCGCGACCGCCGCGGCGGCGCGAACGCGAGCGGCGCGCCGGGCGGTCCTCGTCGCCGGCGTCCTCGTCGGTCGTGCCCTCTTCGACGGCGACCGGCTCGGCCGGCTCCTCGTCGGCGTCCTTGCGACGGCGGCGCGAGCGCGGCGCGGGCGCCTCCTCGACCGCCTCGTCGGCGTCCTTCTTGCGCCGCCGCGGCCGCGCGGCAGGCGCCTCCTCGGCGGGCTCGGCGTCGGCCTTCGCGCGCCGGGTGCGCGTGCGCTTGGGCTTCTCCTCGACGACCTCGCCGACGGCGGCCACGGCGCCGTCGCCACCCTGGCGCTCGACGATGGCGTCGATCAGCACCGCCTTGCGCAGCCGGCGGAAGCCGTCGATCCCCAGCTCGCGGGCGATGACGTGGAGATCGGCGAGCGGGCTCGCCTCGAGGGCGGAGCGGTCGAGCACGGCCATGAGGGGAATGGGCTCCTTCTGGGGTGGTAGGTCGGTAGGCGTCCAGCCGCGTTGGACAACGGCCGGCGACCGCGTCAACGCTAGCGGATGGAGACGCGGCGCGAGGCCGTCGTGACGTTCCCGGCCTTGTCGCGGGCAGTGACGCGCACCGTGAAGCGGCCGCGGCGCGGGTACGCGTGGCGGATCGTGCGGCCGGTCACGCGCACGCCGTCGCCGAGGTCGACGACCGGCGTCTCCGACCCCGACGCCGTGTCGATCGCGCGCACCTTGATCGTCGTGACGCGCCCGTGGCGCCGTGAGCCGCTGAACGTGATCGTCACGTTCGGCGGGTCGGGATCGACCTTGAGGAAGCGCGTCGGCGTGACCGAGGCCTGGCCGCGCGCGTCGGTGGCGACCACGCGCCACAGGTGCGTGCCGCCGGTGAGGCCGAGGCCGGCGGTCGGGTACGAGAGCTTGCGCGTCTGGCCCACCGGCTTGCCGTCGATCTCCACCGTGTAGGTGAGCCGGCCCCAGGTGTGGATCGGCTCGCGCCACGACAGGCGCGCCGGCACGCCCTTGAACCACCGCGACGACGAGTGCGGCGAGAACCCGCCCGGTGCGCGGACGAGCATCGCCGCGGTGAGCCGGCGCTCGGCCCCGGCGCCCTGCATGGCGACGACCGCCGCGTCGAGGTAGCGGTCACCCGCCGCGACGACGCCCGCCGCGACGTCGACCGGCCCCAGCTCGGGCTTGGTGATCTGCTGCTCCGGCTGGAACTCGATGCCGGTCAGCGTGCGCATCCGCAGCCCGCCGTCGGGCGCCGGCCAGGCGACGAGACCGGTCTTGTCCTCGGTGTAGACGACCGGCGGGCGGCTGGCCAGGGGCATGGGCGCGGAGTCCAGCCGCGTGGCGATCGGCGCCCACACGTCGTCGCGGTTGACGGTGTCGCCGAACAGCGCGCCAGAGGCGCGGGGCACGGCGGCGAAGCCCGTGCCGCCGCCGTTGATCGCGATCGACAGCGGGCCGACGTCCTCCCCCGGCCACGTCTGGCCGTCGATGACGACCGGCGGCTCGAAGGCGGAGCCGCGCATGTGGCGCGCAAGCCCGCGCCAGCGCATGCCGCCGCCCTCGGCGAACGCCTGGCGGAAGCCGACCCAGCCGAACGACGAGTCCATCTGGATCGTCGCCATCGGCCAGTCGGCGTCGCCGCCGGGGCGGCCGTCGAGCTGGTCCAGCGTGAGGTCCTGCGGGACCGGCGACAGCTGCGTCCCGTTCACCCGCCGGGCGACGACGTGCGTGCGGCCGTCGGGGAAGATCTCGCCCCACGCCACGAGCGCCAGGCCCTCGGCCGAGACCGCGACGCTCGGGCGCAAGCTCGGACGGTCGCCGGCCACGCGCGCAGCGTCGAGGTCCAGCGGCCCGTCGACCGGCTGGAACGCGGTCGCGCCGCGGGGCAGCCGCGCGGCGAGCACGTCGCCGTTCGTCGACCACACGAGGTAGGCGTTGTCGTTGTAGCCCATGTCGATGGCCGGCAGCGCCGCCGGCCCGCCGACCGCTTGCGGCGCGCCCCACGGCGCACCCGCCGCCGGCTTGATCGAGACGTACAGCGTCGTGTCGGCGATCCAGCCGACCACGAGCCGCCCACCCCTCCCCGCGGCGATGACCGGCTCCGACGCCGCGGCCGCGAACGGCACGTCCACGCGCTCGGGCCGCTGCCAGATTCCGTCGAGGATCGGCGCGACGAAGACGTGCGGGACGCCGCCGTCGGCGCGCAGGTAGGCGACGCCGCCCGTGCCGTCGCCGGCGTTCACGTCGGCGCCGCCGACGGAGAGGAGGTCCGGGCTGGGGCCGTCGACCACCTCGCCCGGGAAGACGCCCGCGTGCGCGGTGGCGGCCGGCGTCAGCGCCGCGGCGGCGGCGAGCGCGAGAAGGCAACGGCGAAGCGACAAGGGTCTGAGCACCTCGAGACAGCGAAGGGAACCGGTCGGGCCTGGCAACCCGTGAGCGCGGCGAAAGTTACGGCACGGTCCCGACGATGCCCTCCGCCTCGGCCTCCTCGGCGAAGCGGCGCATCTCCGCGTCGACACGCACGTCGTCCCACCCGAGCTCGAGCGCGAGCGCCTGCGCGAGCCGCCGCGCGACCGGCTCGGCGGTCACCTCGCGCGCGGCGAGCAGGCCGAGGCGGGTCCGGCGCAGGAGCACGTCGCCGAGCGAGCGGGCCTGGTCGTGGCGGACCGCGTGGACGGCCTCCGCCAGCAGGTCGGGCAGCCCGTCGACGATCGGCGCGGCGAGCTCCCCGCGCTCGGCAGCGACCCGCAGGACGTCGTGGGCGACGTGGCCGTAGCGCGCCGCCAGGGCGGCGTAGGCGTCGTCGGCGACGCCCGCCACCCGCGGCAGCGCCGCCGGGTCGACCGCCTGGCCGAGCGGGATCTCGTGGGTCCGGCACGGGGCGTCGCGCCCGTCGCGCTCGACGAGCCGGTCGACCGCCATCTTCGCCATGCGCCGCCACGTCGTGAGCTTGCCGCCGGTGATCGTGATCATCGACGACGTCTCGTAGAGCTCGGCCTTGCGCGAGATGTCGACGGACTTCTTCGGGTCGCCCGACGAGATCAGCGGCCGCACGCCGGCGTAGGCGCCGGTGAGGTCGGCGGCGGTCAGCGAGGTGTCGAAGAACTGGTTGGCCGCGTCGAGGATGTAGTCGACGTCGGCGGCGTCGGGGGCGATGAAGTCCAGCTCCCCGTCGTAGTCGTTGTCGGTGGTGCCCAGCAGCGTCCGCCCCAGCCACGGCAGCGCGAAGATGAACCGCCCTCCGGCCGCCGGGACGATCGCGCCGGCCTGCAGCGGCAGCGTCTCGTGGGCCAGCGTCACGTGCGTCCCGCGGCTGGGCCGGATCTGCGGGATGTCGGCCTCGTCGCGCAGCTCGCCCGGGCGCAGCCGATCGGCCCACACGCCGGTCGCGTTGATGACGTTGGCGGCGCGGATGCGCAGCGGCTCGCCGGTCTCCGTGTCCACCGCCGCGACGCCGCCGTCGACGAGCTCGGTGACCTCGACCCGGTTGGCCAGCACGGCGCCGAAGCGCTCGGCCTCCCCCAGCACGGTGAGGACGAGGCGCACGTCGTCGGTCTGGCAGTCGTAGAAGAGGTAGCCGGACGTCGGCCGCCGCGAGGCCAGCGCCGGCAGCAGGGCGACGACCTCGTCGCCGTCGATCGTGCGATGGCGGTCGGGGCTCCAGGACTCGGCGAACTCGCCGCGCCGGCGGCGCCCCCGCGACATGACGTCGTAGAGGTTGAGCCCGACGCCGACGAGCCGGTCCGGGCTGGCGCCCTCGAACGCCGGGACGACGAGCTTGAGCGGATGCACGAGGTGCGGCGCCAGCGTGACCATGAGCTGGCGCTCCAGCAGCGCCTCGCGGACGAGCCCGAGGTCGAACGACTGCAGGTAGCGCAGGCCGCCGTGCACGAGCTTCGACGACCGGCTCGACGTGCCGGCGGCGAAGTCGCGCTTCTCCACGAGCGCGACCGAGGAGCCGCGGGCCGCGGCGTCCAGCGCGCAGCCGGCGCCGGTGATGCCGCCGCCGACGACGACGACGTCGAACGACTCGGCGGTCAGGGCTTGGAGGGCCGACGCGCGGGCGATCACTCGCGCCGATGGTACGGGCGCGTCAGGCGTCCGCGGCCAGGAGCTCCTGCAGCGCGGCGTCGATGAAGGCGGTGTCGACCGGGCGGAGCCGCCGCCCGCGAAGTGTCCCCACGCCCCCGGAATCACGCGCAACTCGGCGTTGGGCATGTGCGAGACCTCCCACGCCTCGTCCTCGGGCGGGAAGTACAGGTCCTTCTCGGCGGGCATGACGATCGCCTTGGCCTTGATCGAGGCCAGCGCCCGCGCGGTGTCGCCGTCGAAGCCGGGCGTGAGCCCGACGTCGCCGTGCTGCCAGGTCCACAGCATCGTCAGCAGGTTGTTGGCGTCCTTGGTGAGGAAGAAGCCCTCCCAGTAGCCGACGAGGAAGTCCTCCAGGGAGCTGTAGCCGAGCTCGCGGTAACGCTCGTCCCAGTAGAAGGCCTGCGACAGCCCCCACCCCGCGTAGACGCGACCGACCGCCCGCAGCCCGGTGGTCGGCGGCGCGTCGTACCAGCCGCCGGCGAACGCCGCGTCGGCGGTGAGCGCGGCCTTGACGCCCTCGAGGAACACGATGTTGTGGCGCGAGGTGCGCGCCGAGCCGCAGAACGGCGCGATCCGCTTGACCATCTCGGGGTGGCTGACCGCCCACTGGAACGTCTGACCGGCGCCCATCGACCAGCCGGTGACCAGCTCGAGCCGCTCGATCCCGAGGTGCTCGGTGACCAGCCGGTGCTGGACGGCGACGTTGTCCTGCACGGTGACCTGCGGGAAGCGCGCCCGGTCGTAGGGCGGCGGCGTGTTGCTCGGTGACGACGACAGCCCGTTGCCGAGCATGTTGGGCACGATGATGCACCAGCGCGTCGGGTCGAGCGCCATGCCCTCGCCGATGAGCCACTCGTTGTCGACGTGCTGACCCGAGTACCAGGTCGGGTACAGGATCGCGTTGCTGCGATCCTCGTTCAGCGTCCCGTACCGCTTGAACGCGAGCTTGGCAGCGCGCAGCGTGGCGCCCATCCGCAGCTCGACGTCACCCAGCTCGAACACCTCGTAGTCGAGATCGCCCATCGGATGCGAGCTACCCCCGGCCGCGACCCCGCAACCGGGCCGCGGCTGCGCCTGCTCAGGCCGCGGCGGCGGCTTCGCGCCGCGCCACCTCGGCGCGCACGACCGGGGCGACCTCGGTGCCGAACAGCTCGATCGAGCGCAGGACCGCGGCGTGGTCGACGGTGCCGACCGAGAAGTGCGCGAGGTAGCGATCCATGCCGAAGAGCTCGTGCATGCGCAGGATCTTCTCGGTGACCTCCTGCGGCGTGCCGAGCGTCAGGGCGCCGACGGGCGAGCGCATCGCCTCGAACTGCTCGCGGGTCATCGGCGGCCAGCCGCGCTCGCGGCCGATGCGACCCATCGCCTCCAGATAGGACGGCGCGAACGCGTCGACCGCCGCGGCCGTCGTGTCCGCGACGAAGCCGTGCGTGTTGATGGCCAGCGCGACCGGCTCGTTGCCGGTCCGGTGCGCGGCCTCGCGGTGCAGCTGCGCGAACGGCACGAAGCGGTCGGGCGTGCCGCCGATGATCGCGATCGTCATCGGCAGGCCGAGCGCCCCGGCGCGGATCGCCGACTGCGGCGAGCCGCCGACCGCGACCCAGACGGGCAGCGGGTCCTGGAGCGGACGCGGGTAGACGCCGGCGTCGCGCAGCGGCGCGCGCAGGCGGCCCTCCCACGTGACGCGCTCGTGGTCGCGGATGGCCAGCAGGAGGTCGAGCTTCTCGGCGAACAGCTCGTCGTAGTCGTCGAGGTCGTAGCCGAAGAGCGGGAACGACTCGGTGAACGAGCCGCGCCCGGCCATGATCTCGGCTCGGCCGTCCGACAGCAGGTCGAGCGTGGCGAAGTCCTGGAAGACGCGGACGGGGTCGTCGGAGCTGAGCACCGTGACCGCGCTGGACAGGCGGATGTCCTGCGTGCGCTCCGCGGCGGCGGCGAGCGCCACCGCGGGCGCGGACACGGCGAAGTCCGGGCGATGATGCTCGCCGACGGCGTAGACGTCGAGCCCGACCTGGTCGGCCAGCTCGATCTCCTCGATCAGGTCGCGCAGGCGCTGCCGCGCGCTGACCGTCGCGCCGGTCGCTGGGTCCGGCGTGCGCTCCGCGAAGGTGACGATCCCGAGTTCCACGCCACGCAGTGTAGCGAACCGTTGCACGCGCAATTAGTGCGCGTGCAACGGGTTCGCTGCGAGGCGCCGCTACAGCTCGCCGAGCTCGGTGGTGATGTCCTGCACCGAGGTCTTGGCGTCGCCGAAGAGCATCGCGGTGTTGTCGGCGTAGAACAGCGGGTTGTCGATACCGGCAAAGCCGCTGCTCATCGAGCGCTTGAGCACGATGACCGACTGCGACTTGTCGACCTCGAGGATCGGCATGCCGTAGATCGGCGAGCCGGGGTCGTCGTTGGCCGCCGGGTTGGTGACGTCGTTGGCCCCGATGATCAGGGAGACGTCGGTGCGGCCGAACAGCGGGTTGGCCTGCTCCATCTCCTTGAGCTGGTCGTAGGGGACGTCGGCCTCGGCCAGCAGCACGTTCATGTGGCCCGGCATGCGCCCGGCGACCGGGTGGATGGCGAAGTTGACCTCCACCCCGCGCTTCTCCAGCTCCATCGTCAGCTCGCGCACCGCGTGCTGGGCCTGGGCGACGGCCATGCCGTAGCCGGGCACGATCATCACCGAGCTGGCATAGGCCATCTGCACCGCGGCATCGCTGGCGGTCGTCGAGCGCGCGGTACGGTCGACGCCGTCGGCGCCGGCCGCCGGCAGCGCGCCGCCGCCGCCGAAGCCGCCCGCCACGATCGACGGGATCGAGCGGTTCATCGCCTCGGCCATCAGCCGCGTCAGGATCGTGCCCGACGCGCCGACGATCATGCCGGCCACGATCAGCGCCGGGTTGTTGAGCGCCATGCCGGTCGCCGCCGCCGACAGACCGGTGAAGGCGTTCAGCAGCGAGATCACCACGGGCATGTCGGCGCCGCCGATCGGCAGCACGACGAAGTTGCCCAGCAGCGCCGCGGCGACGAGGATCCCGATGAACACCCACTCGCTCGTGGTGCCGGCCGCGATCGCCACCGCGAAGCCGACGCAGATCGCCAGCAGCGCCACGTTGATCGCCTGCTGGCCGGGGAGCTTGACCGGCTTGCCGCTCAGCAGCTCCTGGAGCTTGGCGAACGCGATGTTGGAGCCCCAGAAGGAGATCGAGCCGATGATCGCCGCGAACAGCTCGA
>CAYRCB010000003.1:0-406053 GCA_964422645.1 uncultured Solirubrobacteraceae bacterium
ACTGGCCGAACTCCGACTCCTCCTCGTCGCCGACCGGCTTCTCCAGCGAGACCGGCGCCTGGGCGGAGCGCTTGATCGAGTCGACCTCCTCCGGGTCGATCCCCGTCACCTCGGCGATCTCCTCGGCGGTCGGCTCGCGGCCCAGCTCGGTGACGAGCTTGCGCTCCGCGCGGCCGATCTTGTTCAGCTTCTCCACGACGTGGACCGGGATGCGGATGGTGCGGGCCTTGTCGGCCAGCGCGCGAGCGATCGCCTGGCGGATCCACCAGGTCGCGTACGTGGAGAACTTGAAGCCCTTGCGGTAGTCGAACTTCTCCGCGGCGCGGACCAGGCCGAGGGTGCCCTCCTGGATGAGGTCGAGGAACGGCAGGCCCTGGTTGCGGTAGTTCTTGGCGATCGAGACGACGAGGCGCAGGTTGGACTCGACCATCTTCTGCTTGGCGTCGAGGTCGCCGCGCTCGATGCGCTTGGCCAGGTCGACCTCCTCCTGCGCGGTGAGCAGGCGGACCTTGCCGATGTCCTTGAGGAACAGCTGCAGCGAGTCGGTCGTCATGTCCGGCCGCAGGTCGATCGTCGCCTTCTTGCGACGGCCGCCCCGCTTGTCCGGCGCCCGCTCGACCTCGGCGGCGGCCGCGGCCGCGGGGTCGAGGTCCTCGACGAGCTCGATCTCCTGGGTCTCGAAGAAGGTGTTGAGCTCCTCGACGTCCGCCTCGTCCAGGTCGAGCTCGGAGACCGCGTGGGCGATCTCAGCGTGGGTCAGGACCCCGACCTGCTGGCCCTTCGCCAGCAGGCCCTTGATCTCTTCGAGTTCCTGAAGCTCTGCGACTGACATCAAGTTCCGTTTCCGTCGTGCCGGGCGACCGTCCCCAGCGTGTCGTCATGGCGAGACGAAGCCCGAGGGTATCGCCTCGATGTTGGGAGTCAATCGCCTCGTTCCCGTGCGAGTTCCCGGTTCTGGTGCGGGATGAGCATGGTGCCTGGCGGGCGGGCGTAGGCCCATGCTAGTGCGGTTTCGTCGCAGTCTGCGCAGCCTCTGCCTGGCATGCGCGACAATGGCCGCACGATGGGGCCGCAAGACGACGCCGACGACGTCCTCTCCCGCCTTCCGCGAACCCGTCCGACGCGCCGGAGCGCGCGCCGCGCACAGGCCGCCGACAACGGCGCGAGCCCGCCCGAAGCGACGCCGAAGCGCAAGCCCAAGCCGCGCACCAAGCCCGACCCCGCGGCCGAGCCGAAGCGTGCGGCGAAGGCCGCGAAGCCGGCGGCGCGGTCGGCGCCCCGGCGCGAGCCCGCCGCCAAGCCGGCGCCGTCCGCGCCCCCTGCCGAGGAGCCGGTGGCCAAGGCCGGCTGGGAGGCATCGCCCCCACCGCCACCCGAGCCGGTCGCCGGCCGGCCGGTCGAGCCACCGACGGGCGCCGAGATCCTGCAGACCGCCGTCCAGGCCGTCGGCGATCTCGCCCAGCTCGCGATCGTGATCGGGCGCGAGGCCCTGCGCTCCGTCGTCTCGCGGCTGCCGCGCCCGTAGCGCCGCCCGTCGCCTCCCCGCGCGCGGGCGCGCGATCCGGGTATGCTGCCCGCCACGCCGAACGCCGCTGTCTCGGGACCGCGGCGACGGGGGACCCACCGCGGACCATGTCCGCCGGGGCGAGTCGGCTCGATCGTGAGCCGTAGCGTCGCTCTCCGCGACGCGAGCCCGTCAGCTCACCCCGTAGGCGCCACTCACCATGACGCCTCGTCTCCCCTTCATCGCCGCCGCGATCGCCGCCACCCTCCTGGCCGCCGCCCCGAGCGCGCTCGCCCAGGCGCCCGCACCGACCGGCGGCGCGACCTTCGGCGCCGGCGACGGCCTGACCGTAGCCGCCGGGACGCTGCTCGGGACGGACCTGACGATCAGCGGCTCGCTCCCGAGCGCGGCGGGGCAGCGGGTGCGGATCGAGCGCGAGGATCCGGCGACCGGGCAGTGGGCGGCGATCGCCCGCGCGACCGCCGACGACGACGGCGGGTTCAGCGCGACGTGGGACACCGACGTCGCCGGCGCCCACCGGCTCCGCGCGGTCCTCGACACCGCCCCCGCCCAGGCCGTCACCGCCACGTCCGACGACGCCGCGCCGAGCGCGACGACCACGGTCTTCAAGCGCACCCGCGCGACGTGGTACGGCCCGGGCCTGTGGGGCAACCGCACCGCGTGCGGGATCAAGCTCACGAAGGCCACCCTCGGCGTCGCCCACCGGACGCTGCCGTGCGGCGCCCGCGTCGCCGTCTTCCTCGCCGGCCGCCAGATCGAGGTGCCGGTGATCGACCGCGGGCCGTTCGGCCTCGACGCGACGCTCGACCTCACCCAGGCGACCGCGGAGGCGATCGGGATGACGCAGACGGTGCGGATCGGCTGGGTGCGCACCGACGTCCGCCGCGCCCGACCCGCTTGACGCCGATCGCCCAGGACCAGTAGGACTCTCCCCGGGATCGCCGGCCGGCGATCGGGGCAGGAAGGGGCGCGGAGATCGGCACGGAACGAGCCGTTGCACCGAGGGCGCGCGGATCGCAGGAGACCGCGTCCACGGGCGTCGCCGCGCTCGACGCGGCGCTCGGCGGGCTCTTCTGGGGCGACAACGTCGTCTGGGAGCTCGAGGAGGGCGGCTCGCTGGACCCGTTCGTCACGGCGCTGCTCGCGGCCCGGCGGCAGTTCGGCGCGGTCGTGGTCGTCAAGCTCGACGACGACGTCGAGCGCTGGCGAGCGGCCTACGCCGACGTGGAGGTGGTCGACGCCCGGCCCGGCTCCGCGATCGAGAGCGTGGGCGCCCTGCTGGACGCCGTGCGCGAGCGCGCCCAGCGCACGCCGCGGACGCTCGTCGTCGTCGACTCGCTCGACCTGGTGAGCGATCGCTGGGGCGACGAGATCGCGCAGCGGTTCTTCCTGCGCGCCTGCCCGCTGCTGCTCGGCCTGTGGTCGGTCGCGTACTGGTCGCTGACGCCGGGCCGCCACGCCACGCAGCTGCGCCAGGCCGTCGACGCGACCACGCAGTGCGTGCTCGTGCTGGGGGCCGGCCGGCTGCGGATCGCGAAGGCCGAGGGCCGCCCGCTCGGCGTGCAGGGCAGCGTGCTGCGCGTGCGCGACGGCCGAGCGACCGAGCTCGAGCCGGCGCCGATCGCCGCCCGGCTCGGGGCGGCGCTGCGGGCGATCCGCATCCAGCGCCACCTCAGCCAGGGCGAGCTGGCGCGGCTGGCGGGGGTCTCGGCGAGCGCGATCTCGCAGGCCGAACGGGGACGGCGCGGCCTCGCGCTGGAGACCCTGCTCCAGCTCGCGTCGAGCCTCGACATGACGATCGACGAGCTGCTGCGCGGCGAGATCGCGCTCGGCTACCGCCTCGCGCGGCGGCGGCGCGGCGACGACGCCACCGCCCGGCTCCTCCCGCTGCTCGACGATGCCGGGGTCGGGCTGCGTGCCCGGCTCTCGTGCCTGTCGCCCGGCCAGAGCGTCCGGGCGTCGGAGGCCCACGAGGGCGTCGAGCTCGTCGCGGTCGCCAGCGGGCTGGTGCAGGTGCTCCTGTCGACCGGCCGCCCCGTCCTGCGTCAGGGCGAGGCGCTGCTGGTCGAGTGGAGCGGCGTCGCCGGCTGGCGCAACGTCGGCGACCAGGACGCGACGATCTTCTGGGTGCTGCGCGACGAGCTCGGCTCGCCCCAGCCGCCGGCCGCCCGCGGCCGCGGGCCGGCCTGACGACCGGCGGTCACGGACGCGGCAGCTTCGCCAGCTTCGGCGTGAGCGGCAGCACCGGCGTCCGCTTGCGCGGATCGCGCGGCGGCAGCGACGTGACCAGGTCCGGCTCGTCGCGCGTCTTCTCGGCGTGGTCGATCGCGGCCACCACCTCGTGCGGCGTGAACGAGAGCAGCGGCTTGGAGAACACGCGCGCCGCCTCGCCCTGGCAGGCCGGGCAGGCCATCGACGCCGGCGCGGTCCCCATCGGCCGCACGACGTCGAACGGACCGTCCTGCTCGCAGCGGTACTCGTAGAGCGCCACGGCGAGCTAGTTGGCCGCCTTGGGCACCTGCACCCCCTGCGTCACCTGGTGGGGCCGGGCGCTGGACGGGGCGACGTCGAAGTCGAAGATCCGGCGCGGGATGTAGACGGTCGCGCAGGAGTTCGGGATGTCGACCACGCCGGAGAACCGGCCCTCGATCGGCGCCGAGCCCAGGATCATGTAGGCCTGGATGTCGGTGTAGCCGAACTTCATCAGGTAGTCGATCGCGTGGTGGCAGGCGCGCTCGTAGGAGAGCTGGGAGTTGAGGTAGTGCTGCTTGCCGTCGAGGTCGACCGAGACGCCCGAGAAGGCGATCCACTCCGAGTACTGCGGGTCGGTGATGCCCGGCATGAAGATCGCGTTCTCGGCGACGCCGAACGTCTCCATGCCGCCCTTGATGAGGTCGACGTGCAGGTCCATGTACCCGCCCATCTCGATCGCGCCGCAGAACGTGATCTCGCCGTCGCCCTGGGAGAAGTGCAGGTCGCCGAACGAGAGCTTGGCGCCCTCGACGAACACGGGGTAGAAGACCCGGGTCCCGGCGGTGAAGTTCTTGATGTCCTGGTTGCCGCCGTTCTCGCGCGGCGGCGCCGTTCGCGCGGCCTCGCCGGCGACCCGGTCGAACTCGTCGCCCTCGAGCGAGCCGAGGATCGCGCTGTCGGGCAGCGGCGGCAGCGCCAGCGGCGGCACCCGCTCGGGGTCGGTCGCGATGAGGTCGGTCTCGCGCTTGGTCCACTTCGCCAGCAGCTCGGCGGACGGCGCCGTGCCCATCAGGCCCGGGTGGTGGATGCCCACGTAGGAGCACTCGGGGATGTGGCGCGACGTGGCCACGTCGCCGCGGAAGTCCCAGATCACCTTGTAGGCGTCGGGGAAGCGGTCGGTCAGGAAGCCGCCGCCGTTGGACTTGGCGAAGACGCCCGTGTAGCCCCAGCCCATGCCCGAGAACGGACCCTCGTACTCGTCGTGGCTGGCGTCGATGTCGAGGATGTCGACGATCAGCAGATCGCCGGGCTCGGCGCCCTCCACGTGGAACGGGCCGCTGAGGACGTGGACGCCGGGCAGCGGCGCGTTGCGCACGTCGTCGGCGGAGTCGTCGTTCTTGATCGCCCCGTCGAACCACTCGCGGCAGTCGGCGCGGAAGACGTCGCCGGGCTTGACGCTCGCGACGGCCGGGATGTCCGGGTGCCAGCGGTTGTGCCCGACGAGCTCCTGCTCGGTGAACTTCTTGGTGTTGTCGAGCGGGAAGATGTTCTTCGGCATGGCAGGGGTCTCCCTGTCGGGGGGTGGCTATGCCCCGGAGTACGCGGTCGGTTCGGTGGGCGCCTCGGCGGGACTCCACCGCGGTCGGAAGAGGACGAGGAAGATGAGGAACGTCGCGACCGAGATCACGGCGATGATCACGACGAACGTCGAGGTGATCGCGTCGGGGAAGTTGATCAGCACGAGTGCGGGGACGAGCCCCGTGTAGATGCCTTGGGCGGCGGTCCAGGCCCCGGTGAACGCGGTCAGGGGCGTTCGGCCGAGTCCGAGCACGAGCCAGAACAGGGTCCACAGGACCGCCCAGGAGGCCCACAGCACGCCGAGCAGATCGCCGACGTCCGGGTCGTCGCCACTGAGCGCCGCGTACCCGTCGAAGTTCCAGAACGAGTACACGCATGCGGTGACCGCGACGAAGAACGAAAACCAGCCCAGGCCGGTCCCGTCCCAGTCGAACGCGTTGTTCATCGCCACGTAGAGGTAGGTGAACCCGAACAGGAAGAGCCCGGACGCGCCGACGATCACCGCCTGGTCCCCGTCGGCGGTGAAGATGAGGTAGAAGGGCGTGATCACCTGCAGCAGCCCGACGAACACGTTCATCGGGATCAGCGCCTTGCCCTTCACGAGCCCGAGCAGCGCGAGCCCGTTGACGAACAGCACCGCGCCTACGTACAGAAGTCCCACGGCGGCCACGGAAGAACCTCGCATCCTGCGTCGGGATCGGGACGGCTCTGCTGGCGAGCGGCTCCGGAGAGCCGCCGCCGATTCAAGTGCGCAGCGCCGCGGCAGGTCAAGCTTCCTGAAGCGGTGCTTCAGCCCCCGCCGCTCTCGGCCGATCGGCGACAGCGAGGCTGCCGCCTGCGCCGAGCTCGCGGTTCACCACACGCGCGGAGTTGGACGCGAAGCGCGCGTCGACCGCAACCCGCTCCATCGCCGTGTTCATCCACACCGGCGCGGGAAGGAGGAGCCCGCGATGCCGATCGTCGTCGAGCCGTTGACCCCCGAGCGGTGGCCGGCGCTGGAGGGCCTCTTCGGCCGGGCCGGCGCCTCGAACGGCTGCTGGTGCATGTACTGGCGGCTCGGCCCCGACTATCGCCGGCGACCGCGCGAGCGCAACCGGGCGGCGCTGCGCGCGCTGGCGCGGCGCGTCCCGCCGCCGGGCCTGATCGCCTTCGACGACGACCTCGCCGTCGGCTGGTGCCAGGTGACGCCCCGCGCGGAGCTGCCGTGGCTCGACCGCGCCCGGAGCCTCGGCCGCGTCGACGACCTGCCGGTCTGGTCGCTCTCGTGCTTCTACGTGCGCCGGAGCCACCGCGGGCGCGGCGTCACGTCCGCGCTCATCGCCGCCGCGCTGCGGGTCGCCAAGCAGGCCGGGGCGCCAGCGCTCGAGGCCTATCCCGTCGAGACCGCGGCGCCGAAGAGCACCTCGAACCTCTTCACCGGCACCGCGTCGACGTTCCGGCGGGCGGGGTTCAAGACGGTCGCGCGGCGCTCGCCGGCGCGGCCGATCATGCGCCACGACCTGCGCTCGATCACGTGATCAGTGGACGCCGCTGGCGCGGGCGGTGAGGAGCGCCTCCTCGGCGCGGTCGGCGAGGCCGTGGGCGTCGATCGCGTCGGCCGGGAACACCGCGATGCCGGTCGTGGCGGTGAGCGGGACGCCGCGGTGGACGGCTGCGTGCTCGACGGCCACGGCGATGCGCAGCGCAAGCGCACGCGCCCCGGCCGGACCGGTCCCCGGCAGCGTGACCCAGACGCGGCCGGGCCCGTCGCGCCGCGCGCCGTCGCCCTGGCGCAGCAGCGTCTCGATCGCCGCCTCGGCCTGGGCGATCGCGGCCTGAGCGTCCTCCCCGGCAGCGAGTAGCCGGTCGACGCCGTCGAGCTCGACGAGGAGCACCGCGAGCGTGCGCTGATCGGTGAGGTGGGCGCTGACGCGATCGGCAAGGTGGTCGAGCGGTGCCCCGTCGAGGATCCGCGGCCGCAGGTCGCGCGCCTCGACGCCCGCGGCGTCCGGATCGCCGTCGGCGGCGACGTGAGGCGCGACGGGCGGCGGGAACTGGTCCGCCTCGGACAGGCGCGCCATCGGCGCCGGCGCGGAGGCCCGGTCCCGGTCGGACGGTGCGTCGGGCGCGAGGCCCGCCGCCGGCGCCGACGCCGACGCATCCGGGCCGGACCGTGCGTCCGACTCCCTCCCCGCGACCGGCGCCGCCGCGAAGGCCGCATCCGTGGCCGGTGCCGCTTCCGGCGCGCGGCCCGCCGCCGAGCCCGCGTCCGGGGCGGGCGGCGCGGCCGCCTCGCGACCCGCCACCGACGCCGAAGCCGTGGCGCCCGCGCGCCGCAGCGACGCGGCCGTCACCACCGCGGCGACCACGGCCAGTCGCGCGGCGAGGTCGGCGACCAGCTCGGGCGACGGGCGGCGCAGCTCTCCCAGCGCCGCCGTCCAGACGACGCCGCGCAGCAGCTCGACCGCGCCGGCTGCGTCCGCCGGCTCGGCGGCGCCGGCCAGCGCGCCGGCGCGCGCGGCGAGCGGGGCGAGGTCGCCGCCGTCGAGGCGGTCGAGCTCGTCGTCGCTGGCCAGCGCGCGGACGACTGCCGCGCACAGGCGCGGGGCCTCGCCGGCCAGCTCGGCCACCGGCACGCGCGCAGCCGCCGCAAGCGGCGTCTGTGCCATCAGCGCGACGAGCCAGTCCCGCGCGAGCGACTCCGCGCCGGCGACGAGCGCGGCGACGGGAGCGTCGGCGACGGGGCGCGCCCGCCTTCCTTGTCGGACGTCCACCCCCTTTGCATACCAGTCCGCGCGGACGAGCGCATTCCCGAACCGCCCGCGCGCCCGGCATGCGAGCCGGCGGCGAACGCCCCTGCACGCCACTACGCTTCCGGCCGATGGCCGATCTGCTCTCCATCGCCCAGGCGCGCGCGCTCGTGCGCGAGGCCGTCGTCGCGCTCGACGCCGAGACGGTCGAGATCGACGCCGCGCTGGGACGCGTGCTCGCCGAGGACGTCACCGCCGCGCACGACGTCGCCCCCTTCGCCAGCGCCGCGATGGACGGGTTCGCCGTCAAGGCCGGCCCCGCCGGCCGCACGCTGCCGATCGTCGGCGAGTCGCGGGCCGGCCACCCGGCGACCGCGCGCCTGCAGGACGGCGAGGCGATGCGCATCTCCACCGGCGCCGTCCTGCCCGACGGCGCCGACGGCGTGCTCCAGGTCGAGCTGACGACGGTCGACGGCCACCGCGTCACGCTCCACGACCCCGTCGAGCCCGGGCGCAACATCCGCGCAGCAGGCGAGGACCTCCGCGCCGGCGAGGTCATCCTCGGTGCGGGCACGCGGCTCGGGCCCGCCGAGCTCGGCATCGCCGTGGGCGCCGGCCGCGGCGAGCTGCACTGCGCCCTGCCCCCGCGCGTCGCCGTCGTGGCCACCGGCGACGAGCTCGCCGACCCGGGCGCGCCGCTGGAGCTCGGCCAGATCCACAACTCCAACGCGACGACGCTCGCCGCCCTCGCCCTCCAGGCCGGCGCCCGTGTCTTCACCGTGACCGGCGCCGCCGACACCCGCGAGGACACCGAGGAGGCGCTCGGCGTCGCGCTGGAGGAGGCCGACGTCGTGCTCATCTCCGGCGGCGTCTCGGTCGGCCCGCACGACCACGTCAAGCCGGCGCTCGAGGCCCTCGGCGTCGCCCAGCGGTTCTGGCGCGTGGCCCTGCGCCCGGGCAAGCCGACCTGGTTCGGCGACCGCGACGGCACGCTCGTCTTCGGGCTGCCCGGCAACCCGGTCTCCTCGATGGTGACGTTCCACCTCTTCGCCCGCCCCGCCCTCCACGCGCTGCAGGGCGCCCCGTTCGACCCGCCGCGGCGCACCGCGATCCTCACGGCGCCGGTGGAGCGCCAGCCCGATCGCGACGAGGCGGTCCGCGTCACCCTGGCGACCGACGAGCAGGGCACGCTGCGCGCGACGCCGACCGGCCCGCAGGGATCGCACATCCTCAGCTCGATGGTCGGCGCCGACGGCCTGGCGATCCTCGAGGCGGGCCCGGGCGGCGTCGACGCCGGCACCGCGGTCCCGGTCGAACCGATCTGACGATGCGCGCCCGCCTCGCCATCGCCGCCGGGACGCTCCTCGCGGTGGCGTTCGCGCTGTTCGCCAACGCGCGACGGCTGCTGAACACCCGCGGCGCGATCGCCCGCACGACGATCCGCTCGCCCGAGGAGCACACGACGACCGGCGCCGACGGCGCGGTGCGCTCCACGCAGGCCGCCGACGTCGACATCGCCCCGCACGACCTCGTCGAGCTGTGGTCGGCCCACAACCTCGAGCGGCTCGCGCGGACCTACTGGCGCTTCCTCACCCACATCACGCTCGGGGTCATCCAGGTCCGCTATCGCCCGGACGGCCGCGACGTCTGCGTGCTCGGCGTCCCCGCGCTCTCGCTGCTGACCTTCGCGGCCCCCGAGTACGACCTCGACGAGCACCGCGGCGTCGTGCGCTGGCGGATCGAGCGGGGTCTGCTCGTCGCCCAGCGCGGCTGCGGCGGCACCGGCTACCTCGAGATCGTGGTCGAGCGTCGCGGCCCCGGCCGCATGCACGTCGAGGTGACCGTCGCCAACTTCTACCCCGCGATCGCGTCAGGGCTCGGGCGCTGGATGTACGAGAACACCCAGTCGCGCATCCACGTGATCGTCACCCACGGCTTCCTGCGCTCGCTGGCCCGGATGGACCTGGCGCAGTCGCGCGTGGGCCGGTTCGCCCACGCGCGGCCGTAGCGTCCAAGCCGCTCAGCCGAAGCGCACGCCGGCCATCGAGCGCAGCTTGCTGCGGTCGTGGCGGGCGGAGATGCGCCGCACGGTGCCCGAGCGCGAGCGCATGACGAGCGACTCCGTCGTCGCGTGGTCGCTATGGAAGCGCACGCCTTGGAGCACGTCGCCGTCGGTCACGCCGGTGGCCGAGAAGAAGCAGTCCTCGGAGGCGACGAGATCGTCGACGGTGAGCTGGCGCTCGAGGTCGTAGCCGCCGTCGAGCGCGGCCTGGCGCTCCTCGTCGTTGCGCGGCCACAGCCGCCCGATGAGCTGGCCGCCGATGCACTTGATCGCGGCCGCGGAGATCACGCCCTCCGGCGTGCCGCCGACGCCCCACAGCAGATCGACCGGCGAGCGCTCGGTGACCGCCAGCAGCGCGGCCGAGACGTCGCCGTCGCTGATGAGCCGCACGCGCGCGCCGGCCTCGCGGATCGCCGTGATGCCCTCCTCGTGACGCGGGCGATCGAGGACGACGACGGTCACGTCGCCGACCGAGATGCGCCGGCGCTCGGCCACGGCGCCGATGACGTCGGCGATCGGCTGGTCGAGGTCGAGCAGGTCGGCGATGTCGGAGCCGCCGGCGAGCTTCTCCATGTAGACGCAGGGGCCCGGGTCGAACATCGATCCGCGGTCGGCCAGGGCGATGACGCTGAGCGCGCTGGGCATGCCCTTCGCCGTGAGCGTCGTGCCCTCGAGCGGATCGACGGCGATGTCCACCTGCGGCGGCTGCCCGTCGCCGATGCGCTCGCCGTTGAAGAGCATCGGCGCCTCGTCCTTCTCGCCCTCGCCGATGACCACGATCCCGTCCATGTGCACGGAGCCGAGCATGTGGCGCATGGCGTCGACGGCCGCCTGGTCGGCCGCCTCCTTGTCCCCGCGCCCGACGAGGCGGGACGCGGCCAGCGCGCCGGCCTCCGTGACGCGGACCAGCTCGAGGGCGAGGTTGCGGTCGGGATGCTGCGTGGTGTCGGTCATGGAACGGCGGACCCTATCGCGGCACGGGCCGGACGGACGCAGCGATCTCCACGAGCCGCTCGGCCGGCCACGGCCCCTGCGCCGTCAGCCGCAGGTGCAGCCCGTGGGCACGCCAGGTCAGCTCGACCGCCGGCCGCAGCGACGCCTGCGCCTCCACGAGCTCGGCCTCCCGCCACGTCCCCGCGACGCCGTCGACCGGCACGGCCCGTCCCGCATCGCCGGACGGCCATGCCCGCTCCGGCGGCGGGTCGAGGCCCACGTAGAGCGCCAGGCGGCCGGGCGCGCCCGCGCGCGAGTCGTCGAGGTTCCACTCGATCTCCACCCCCTCCTCGCCGGCGGCTCGTACCTCCGTCCAGCGCACCAACGGCAGGGCGACCGCCGGCAGCGGGACCGGCCGCCCGAGATGGGCGTCGGCGCCGGCGATCCCTGCGAGCGGCTCGCCGCCCGGTTCGCGACGTCCCCGCACGTCTTCGAACCTACCCACTAGCGTGGCGGAACAATGGCCGAATCGGTGCAGCTGCGGCGCCTGCTGGAGCCCGGGACCGCGACGGGCGCTCAGGCGGCCGCCCATCTCGTGGGCCGGGAGGTCGTGCTCGCCAACATGGTCGTCACCGCCGACGGCCACACCTCGGTCGACGGCCGCAGCCGCGGCATCCGGGGCGGCCCCGGCGATCGGGAGCTCTTCCACGCCCTGCGGGCACACGCCGACGCCATCCTCGTCGGCACCGGCACCCTGCGCGCCGAGCACTACGGCCCGATGCTGCGCGACGAGCGCCGCCTCGCGATGCGCCGTGCCGCGGGCCTGACGGGCGGCCCCGTCGCCGTCACGATCACCCGCCGCGGCGACGTGCCGTGGGAGATCCCGCTGTTCGCCGCCCACGGGGCACGAGTGCTCGTCTACAGCCGCCTCGAGCTGGCGATCCCCGACCACGTCGCCGCCGATGTCGAGGTCGTCGTCCGCGACGACCCCGATCCGCGCGCCGTCGTCGCCGACCTGCGCGCCCGCGGGCTGCGCTCGATCCTCTGCGAGGGCGGCGCCCGGCTGAACGCCGCGCTGCTGCGCGACGGCGCGCTGGACGAGCTGCAGGTCGTGATCGCGCCACAGCTCCTGGGCGGCACGGACCTGCTGCCGCTCGTCGACGGGCCGATCGGCGGCGAGCGGACGCTCGAGCTCCTCGACGGCTACACGTACGAGAACGCCCTGTTGCTGCGCTACCGGGTCGCGCAGGCCCTGTGATAGACAGATCCGCAGTGGAACAACGGCTCATCGGCGTGGACGTCGGCGGCACCAAGGTGTCGACCGCGGTGCTCTCGGGTGGCGTCCTCGACGAGCCGCACCTCGAGCCGACGAACCTCGACTCCGCCGACGCCCTCATCGACCAGCTCGTCGCCGGCATTCGGCTCGTCCAGGGCGACGAGCCGGTCGCCGCGGTCGGCGTCGGCGTCCCGTCGGTCATCGACTGGGCCACCGGGACGGTGCGCTCGTCGGTGAACATCCCGCTCCAGGACGTGCCGCTGCGCGAAGCGCTGCGCGAGCGGCTGCGCGTGCCGGTCTTCGTCGACAACGACGCGTCGGTCGCCGCACTGGCCGAGGCCCACCGCGAGGACGGGACGCTGGAGACGCGCGACCTCGTCATGTTCACGGTCGGCACCGGCGTCGGCGGCGGGGTCGTCGTCGACGGGCGGGTCTACCGCGGCGTCACGGGCGCCGCCGGCGAGCTGGGCCACATGATCATCGCCGCCGACCCGACCGCCCCCGCGCACCGCGACCGCTTCCCCCAGCCCGGCTCGCTGGAGGCGCTCGCCTCGGGCCGGGCGCTGGACCAGCTCGCCCGCGAGCGCGGCCTGGACGGCGGCGTGGCCGCGGTCCAGGCGGCACGCGACGGCGAGCGCCGGGCGATCGAGGCGGTCGCGCTGCTCGGCCACCGCCTCGGTCTCGGCGTGGCCAACGCCATCAACATGTTCGACCCCGAGGTGGTGGCGATCGGCGGCGGCGTGTCCGTCGCCGGCGACCTGCTCCTCACCCCCGTGCTGGAGACCGTCCGGCGGTTCGTGCTGCCGGGCGTGGGCACCAGGACCCAGGTGCGGATCGCCCGTTCGGGGCCCCGCGCGGGCGTCCGCGGCGCCGCGCTGCTCGCCGGTCAGGAGCTGCTCCTGGGCGAGCGTTCAACGACGACGATCTAGGAGACGCATCCGATGCAGCTTGGCTTCGTGGGACTCGGGAAGATGGGCGGCAACATGGTCCATCGCATCCACCGCGACTCGGACCACACGGTGGTCGCGTTCGACTTCAGCGCCGACGCGGTCAAGGCGGCCGAGGACAACGGCGCCACCGGCGCCTCCTCGCTGGAGGATCTCGTCGCCAAGCTCGAGGCGCCGCGCACGGTCTGGATCATGGTGCCGGCGGGCGAGCCGACGCAGAGCACCGTCGACCAGCTGGCCGAGCTGCTGGAGCCCGGCGACGCGATCGTCGACGGCGGCAACTCGAAGTGGACGGACGACCAGGCGCGCCGCGACGCGCTCCAGGCCAAGGGGCTGCACTACGTCGACGTGGGCGTCTCGGGCGGCGTGTGGGGCCTGCAGGTCGGCTACTGCATGATGGTCGGCGGCCCACAGGAGGCGGTCGACCGCCTCGCGCCGATCCTCGACGTGCTCGCACCGCCCGCCACCGAGGAGCACGGCCCCGGCTGGCGGCGCTTCGGCGACACCGGAGCCGGGCACTTCGTGAAGATGGTCCACAACGGGATCGAGTACGGGATCATGCAGGCCTACGCCGAGGGCTTCGAGATCTTCCACAAGTCGGAGTTCCCGATCGACAACGCCCAGGTCGCGCACCTGTGGATGCAGGGCTCGGTCATCCGCTCGTGGCTGTGCGAGCTGGCCGCCAACGCGTTCGAGGCCCATGGCAACGAGCTGCCCGACCTCACCGAGTGGACCGACGACTCCGGCGAGGGCCGCTGGACGGTCGAGGCCGGCACGGCGACCGACACGCCCACGCCGGTGATCACCTCGGCCCTCTACGCGCGGTTCTACACGCGCGGCAACGGGGACTACACGGGTCGCGTCCTGTCCGCCCTGCGCAACCAGTTCGGAGGCCACGCGATGAAGACCACGGGATCGTGACCGTCGCCGACGAGAACCCGCTCGTCGAAGGGCTCGAGCGGCTTCCCGTCGGGCCCACCACCCTCGTCATCTTCGGCGCGGTCGGCGACCTCGCCCGCCGCAAGCTGCTGCCCGCGCTCTACAACCTCGCCCACGAGGGCGCGCTCCCCGAGCGCTTCAACCTCGTGGGCGTCTCCCGCGGCGACGAGACCGACGACGGCTACCGCGCGCAGGCGCGGGAGGCGATCGAGCAGTTCAGCCGCCGCCGGCCGGATCCGGCGGTCCTGGACGCGCTGCTGGACAACGTCCGCTACGTCACCGGGACGTTCGACGACCCGGCGACGTACGAGCGCCTCGACGTGCTCCTGGCCGAGCTGGACGCGCTCGACGACGTCCCGCTGAACCGCACCTTCTACCTCTCGACCGCACCCGCCTTCTTCCCGGTCATCGTCGAGGCGCTCGGCGCACGCGGGCTCGACCGGCTCGCGGACGCCGACGTGCGCGTCGTCATCGAGAAGCCGTTCGGCACCACCGGCGCCGAGGCGGCCGAGCTCAACCGCCGGGTGCTCGCCGTCTTCGACGAGTCGCAGGTCTTCCGCATCGACCACTACCTCGGCAAGGAGACAGTCCAGAACGTCTTGGCGTTCCGCTTCGCCAACGGGATGTTCGAGCCGCTGTGGAACCGCAACTACATCGACCGCGTGGAGATCACGGCCGCCGAGGAGGTCGGGATCGGGACGCGGGCCGGCTACTACGACGCCGCCGGCGCGCTGCGCGACCTCGTCCAGAACCACATGCTCCAGCTGCTGTGCCTGCTGTGCATGGAGCCGCCGGTCACCTTCTCGGCCGACGAGGTCCGCGACGAGAAGGTCAAGGTCCTGCACGCGATCCACCCGCCGACCGCCGAGCAGACCGTGCGGGCCCAGTACACCGCGGGCACGATCGGCGGCGAGGACGTCCCGGGCTACCTCGAGGAGGAGGGCGTCCCCGCCGGCTCGCCGACCGAGACGTACGCCGCGCTGCGCCTGGAGGTCGACAACTGGCGCTGGAACGGCGTGCCGTTCTACCTGCGCACCGGCAAGCGGCTGGCGCGCAAGGTCACCGAGATCGCCGTGACGCTCAAGCCGGTGCCCCACCTCGCCTTCCAGCAGGCCGGCTCGCTCGGCGTGCAGCCCAACCAGCTCGTGCTGACCGTCCAGCCCAACGAGGGCGTCTCGCTGTCGCTGGGCGCCAAGATCCCCGGCACGCGGATGCGCATCCGCCCGGTGCAGATGGAGTTCCTCTACGGGACCGCGTTCCTGTCGCAGTCGCCCGAGGCCTACGAGCGCCTCATCACCGACGCGATGCGCGGCGACGCCACCCTCTTCACGCGCGACGACGAGGTCGAGGCGCAGTGGCGGATCATCGACCCGGTGCTCGCAGCGTGGGCGACGGGCGAGCCGCCGCTGGACGTCTACGAGGCAGGCTCGCAGGGGCCGGCCTCAGCCGCGCGCATCTTGGAGGAGGGCGATCGGTGGCGCGCGATCTAGCGGCGCCGGACGCCACCTGGTTCGAGCGCGACACCACGCCCGCCGCCATCGAGGCGGCGCTGCGCGAGCTGCTCGTGGAGCGGCGCGATGGCATCGGCGGCGAAGACCACGGCCCGCCCGCCGCGACGACCGTGCCGGCCCGCGTGCTGAACCTCGTCGCGGTCGTCGACCGCCAATGGCGCGGCGAGATCGAGAACCGCCTGGAGCGCGTCGGCCGCTACCACGCGTCGCGCACCGTGCTGTGCGCGGTGGAGCGACGGCGAACGACGATCGACGCGCGCGCGACGATCATCACCGACGCGGAGCCGCTGCTCGGCGAGTTCGCCACCACGCACGAGCACGTCGTCGTCGACATCGGGCCCGAGCACGTCGAGCACCTGGACACGATCGTCGATCCGCTCGTCGTCACCGACCTGCCGACGATGCTGTGGGCGCCGCACGGCCACGGCGAGGCCATCGACGCGCTCCTGCCGCTCGCGCAGGTCGTCCTGCTGGACTCCGTGGACGAGCCGGACCTCGAGGACGCCGTCGCTCGCGCGCGCGAGCTGGCCCGCCGCGTCTACGTCGTCGACCTCGCCTGGCTACGCTCGACCCCGTGGCGCGAGCGCATCGCCGCGTCGTTCGACCCCCTTCGCTATCGCCTGCAGCTGCCGACCATCACGAGCGTGGAGATCCGTCATCACCCCGATTCGACCGTCGCCGGCGTCCTGCTGCTCGGCTGGCTGGCCTCGCGGCTCGGCTGGACGCCCGGCGCGATGACGCAGCGACGCGACGGCCTCGAGGGCCGGTCGCGGACCCGCAAGGGCGACGTGCGGATGACCCTGCGCCCCGCGCCCGAGCAGTCGGTGCGCGGCCTGGAGGGCATCACGATCGAGACCGCCCACGGCACCGTGCTGTCGCTGGACCGCGGCGCCGGCGGGCTGCGGGCGCAGCGCGTCACCCGCCGCCCCCCTCCATCGCGCGCGCCGGGTCGTGGCGTGGTCTCGGGGGGACCCGCAGGGTCTCTGCACGAACGGACGTGGACGGTGATGGGCGCCTCCCGCGGCGAGCCGGGCATCCTCGGCGAGGGCATCCGCCAGGCGCTGCTGCGCGACCCGACCTACGGCCCCGCGCTGGACGCGGCCGCGGCGATGGTGGCATGACCATGGCCCGTGAGCCGCTTCCCTCGGGGGCCGTCCCGCTCGGCAGCCCCTTCCCGCCGATCGCCGACTACGCCTTCCTGTCGGACTGCGAGACGACCGCGCTCGTCGCGCCGAGCGGGGCGATCGAGTGGATGTGCCTGCCGCGCATGGACGGGCCGTCGATCTTCGCCTCCATCCTCGACCGCGACGCGGGCGCCTTCCGCCTCGGCCCGGCCGACACGATGGTCCCCGCCGCCCGCCGCTACCTGCCGGGCACGATGGTCCTGGAGACGACCTGGGGCACGCGCCTGGGCTGGCTCATCGTCCGCGACCTGCTGCTCATCGGCCCGTGGCACCACGACACCGAGCGCTCGCGCACCCACCGCCGCTCGCCGACCGACGACGACGCCGACCACGTCCTGCTGCGCACGATGCGCTGCGTCAACGGCTCGGTCGAGGTCAACCTCGACTGCCAGCCGCTGTACGACTACGGCCGTGTCCACGCCGCCTGGGAGTACGACGGCCCCGGCTACGGCTCGGCCGTCGCGACCTTCGCCGGCCACGACCTGCGGCTGCGGATGACGACCGACCTGCGGCTCGGCTTCGAGGGCTCGCGGGTGCGCGCCCGCACCACGCTGCGCGACGGCGACACGGCGTTCGTCGCGCTGGCCTTCAGCGAGCACCCCGGGCCGGAGACCTACGAGGAGAGCTACGAGCGGCTGGTCCACACCGCCGACTTCTGGCACGAGTGGCTCTCGCACGGCGAGTTCCCCGACCACCCGTGGCGGACGTACCTCCAGCGGTCGGCGCTCACGCTGAAGGGCCTGACCTACGCGCCGACCGGCGCGATGGTCGCCGCGGCGACGACCTCGCTGCCCGAGACGCCGCGCGGCGAGCGCAACTGGGACTACCGCTACAGCTGGATCCGCGACTCCACGTTCATGCTGTGGGGCCTCTACACGCTCGGCTTCGACTGGGAGGCCAACGACTTCTTCTACTTCATCGCCGATGTCGCCGAGCGCGACCCCGACATCCAGGTCATGTACGGCGTCGGCGGCGAGACGCAGCTGCACGAGGAGGTCCTCGACCACCTCCACGGCTACGACGGCGCGCGGCCGGTGCGGATCGGCAACGGGGCGTTCGACCAGAACCAGCACGACGTCTGGGGCGCGATGCTGGACTCGATCTTCCTGCACACCAAGTCGCGCGACCACCTCGCCGAGTCGCGCTGGCCGATCATCAAGCGGCTGGCCGAGCGCGCGATCGAGGCCTGCGACGAGCCGGACCGCGGCATCTGGGAGGTGCGCGGCGAGCCCAAGCACTTCGTCTCCTCGAAGGTCATGTGCTGGGTGGCGATGGACCGCGCGGCACGCCTGGCGCTGCTGCGCGAGGACGAGGAGATGCACGACCGCTGGCGCGCGGCGGCCGATCGCCTGCACGCCGACATCTGCGAGCGCGGCGTCGACGAGCGCGGCGTCTTCACCCAGCACTACGAGACCGACGCGCTGGACGCCAGCGCGCTGCTCATGCCGCTGCTGCGCTTCCTGCCGCCCGACGACCCGCGCATCCGCGCCACCGTGCTGGCGATCGCCGACGAGCTGACCGTCGACGGGCTCGTGCTGCGCTACCGCGTCGAGACCACCGACGACGGCATGAGCGGCGAGGAGGGCACGTTCACGATCTGCTCGTTCTGGCTGGTCTCGGCGCTGAGCGAGATCGGCGAGCACCAGCGGGCGCGGGACCTGTGCGAGAAGCTGCTCGGCTACGCCTCGCCGCTGCACCTGTACGCCGAGGAGATCGACCCGCGCTCGGGCCGTCACCTGGGCAACTTCCCGCAGGCGTTCACCCACCTGGCGCTCATCAACGCGGTCATGCACGTGATCCGCGCCGAGCAGGAGATGCGCGCCGGCCAGCCGACGCTGGCCCCGACCCACGCGACCATCCCCGAGCTCGACGAGGTGCCCGGCCCATGACCACGATCACCCGCCAACCCGACGCGGAGACGGTGGCGGCGTACGCCGCGACGCTGGTCGCCGGCGTGATCACCGCCACGCGTGAGCCCGTCCACGTGGCGCTGGCGGGCGGGACGACGCCGGAGCGCTGCCACGAGCTGCTGGCGCCGCTGGTCGCGGACTGGAGCCACGTGCACCTGTGGCTGAGCGACGAGCGGGCGGTCGGCCCGGACGACGACGACGCGAACTTCAAGATGATCCGCCGCTCGCTGCTGGACCGGATCGAGATCCCCGACGCGAACGTCCATCGGGTCCTGGGCGAGCTGGGCGCCGACGAGGCGGCCGACCGCTACGAGGCGGAGATCCGCGACGCGGTCGTGGCCGGCGCCGACGGGCTGCCGCTCATGGACGTGATCATGTGCGGCATGGGGCCCGACGGGCACACGTGCTCGCTGTTCCCCGGCCATCGCGAGCTGGCGATCGACGACCGCCTCGTCGTCGGCCTGCACGACTCCCCCAAGCCGCCGCCGGACCGCGTCACGTTCACCCTGCCGCTCCTGCACGCGGCCCGGCGCACGCTGCTGCTCGTCGCGGGCAGCGGCAAGGCCGAGGCGATGGCCCGCGTCGCCGCGGGCCCCGACCCGGCGACGCCGGCCTCGATGCTCGGCCTCGGCGCGCTGGAGGTCGTGGTGGACGAGGCGAACGCGCCCGGCTGACCGCGCGCCATCCCGCGGTTGCTACCTTCCTGGAGGTGGCGGAGACCCTCGACGCCGGGGCCGGGACGCTGGAGGCGCTGGAGCACGCGCGCCGACGCACGCTCGGCCTGATCGCCCACCTCGACGACGCCCAGCTCGAGCGCGTGATCGACCCGATCATGAGCCCGATCGCCTGGGACCTCGGCCATATCGCGGCCTACGAGGACCTGTGGATCGGCCAGCGCGTCGGCGGGCTGGCGCTCCTGCACGAGGAGCTCGCGGCGCTCTACGACGCGTTCGAGACGCCGCGCGCGGTCCGCGGCGACCTCGAGTTCCTGCGCGGCGCGCCGCTGCGCGAGTACCTCGCCGCGGTGCGCGAGCGGACGATCGCCGTGACCGACGAGCACGGCGTCGGCGACCTGCACGAGCTGGTCCTGCGCCACGAGCTCCAGCACACCGAGACGATGCTGCAGGCGATGGCGCTCGGCGGCCTGCTGCCCGACGGGCGGGGCGTGCCGGCGCCGGTCGGCGGCGAGGACGGCTGGGTGGGCTTCGACGGCGGCCGGTTCGAGCTCGGCGCGGGCGACGACGGCTTCGCCTACGACAACGAGCGGCCCCGGCACGCGGTGCAGCTCGCGCCGTTCCGCATCGCCCGCCGCCCCGTCACCAACGCGACGTGGCTGACCTTCACCGAGGGCGGCGGCTACGAGCGGCGGCCATGGTGGTCGCACGAGGCGTGGATGTGGAAGGAGGAGTACGACATCGGGGACTGTCCGGAGCACGTCCGAACCGGGGACCCCGAGGCGCCCGTCGTCCACGTCTCCTGGTTCGAGGCCGACGCCTTCTCCCGCTGGGCTGGTGCCCGGCTGCCGACCGAGGCGGAATGGGAGCGGGCGGCGACCTCGGACCAGCTCGCGGGCGTCGGGGAGGTCTGGGAGTGGACCGCGTCGCCGTTCGTCGCCTACCCCGGGTTCCGCGCGTACCCGTATCGCGAGTACTCCGAGCCGTTCTTCGGCGACCGCTACCGCGTGCTGCGCGGCGGCTCGTGCGCGACCCACCCGCGCGTCGCCTCGCCGACGTTCCGCAACTGGGACCTGCCGCAGCGCCGGCAGCTGTTCGCCGGCCTGCGCCTCGCCCGGGACGCGTGATCGCGATGGCCGTCGTCGACCTCCACCTCTCCGCCGCGGCCGAGCGCACCCTCGCCGACGACGTCCTCGACGGCCTCACGCGCCCGTTCAAGGAGCTGCCGCCCAAGCACTTCTACGACGCGCGCGGCTCGGCGCTGTTCGAGGCGATCTGCGCGCTGCCGGAGTACTACCCGACCCGCACGGAGCTGGGCATCCTGACCGAGCGAGCGGACGAGCTGATGGACGGCGTCGACGAGCTCGTCGAGCTGGGCTCGGGGGCGACGACGAAGGCGCGGCTCCTGCTCGAGGGCTCCGGCGCCGCGCGCTACGTCCCGGTGGACGTGTCGGAGTCGGTCGTGCGCGCGGCCGGCGACGACCTGGCCGACCTCGACGTCGAGGTCCACGGCGTGGTCGGCGACATCGAGCGCCACCTCGACCGCCTCCCGCCGGCCGCGGGCCGCCGCGCGGTCGCCTTCCTGGGCGGCACGATCGGCAACTTCCCGCCCGGCTCGCGGCGCCGCTTCCTGCGCTCGCTCGCGCGGCTGCTGGGGCCCGGCGACCGGTTGCTGCTGGGAACCGACCTCGTCAAGGACCCGGCGATCATCGAGGCGGCCTACGACGACGACGCCGGCGTGACGGCCGCGTTCAACCGCAACGTGCTGGCGGTCATGAACCGCGAGCTCGACGCCGACTTCGACCTGGAGGCATTCGAGCACGTCGCGTTCTTCGACCGCGTCCACGAGTGGATCGAGATGCGCCTGCGCGCGCTGACGCCCCAGCGCGTGACGATCGGCGCCCTCGACCTCGAGGTCGCGTTCGCCCACCGCGAGGAGCTGCGCACCGAGATCAGCGCGAAGTTCACCCGCCGCCGGCTCGCCGCCGACCTGAGCGCCGCCGGCCTGCGCCTGGAGGCGATGGTCACCGATCCGCGCGAGTGGTTCGCGGTGTCCGTGGCGACGCCGGCGGACGGCGCACAGTTCCAGCGCTGACGGACGGGTCAGCGCGCGCTCAGCGGGGTGGCCTGGAGCGCCTGGGCGACCGCGTCGACCGTGGCGACGAGGCTCGCGTCGGGCCGGTCCGCGAGCGCGAGGTCGAGGTCGTCCAGGCCGGCGCGGTGGAGGAGGCGCTTCCCTCAGGCGTTGAAGTCCTTGTCGCGCCCCTCGCCGGGCCAGGGCGCGAGCACGAGCAGCAGCCGGCTGTCCTCGAGCGCGCGGACCTCCCGATCCTCGTGCGGATCGAAGTGGGCGAGGAAGCCGGCGGTTCCGGTGGTGGTCGACCCGTTCTGGCCCACCTCGACGCGACCCTCGTGCACGTGCAGCCAGGCGTGCTCGTAGTTGCGGTGCTCCTGCAGCCGCTCACCTGCGGGTAGGTTGATGGCGATCGCGCGCGCCGCGCCGTCGTCGGAGCGCAGCACCTCAGGATGGTGGGGCTCGACGGTCAGCGCGGTGAGGTCCCAGGATTCCATGGCAGGGATGTACCCCGGCGCGCTGCGGGACACGCGTCGGTCCGGGCCAGGGTCGCGCCCACGATCGCGCCGAAGAGGACGTGGTCGGCGACCTGGGGCGCGAGCGGCAGCGCGCGGATCGAGCGGTGGCGCCGGCCGACGAGGCCGAGGTCGAGCACGGCGATCGCGAGGCCGGCGGCAGCGCCCCACGCGACGGTGCGCCGCTTCGGGAGCACCCGCGCGAGCAGCGCCGCCCAGCCAAGCGACAGCGCCAGATGCACCGGCACCGCCGCGGCGAGACGAACCGCCGGACGGGAGCGCTCGCCGGCGAGGAGCGCGCCGGCGGCGAGGGTCGCCGCGAGCGGGTCGCGGCCGGTCGCGAGCGCGTGCAGCGTGGAGGGCGCGCCAGAGAGCGCAGCGCCGGCGAGCCCGGCGAGGACGACGTCGCGCGGCCGGCGGCGGGTCACCACGACCGCGCGACGACGAGGACGTGGCGCAACGGGCGGCGGGTGACCACGACCTCGCCGACGAGGACCTCGCGCAACGGGCGGCGAGTCGCGGAGGATCGCCGCGGCGAGTCCGCCGCCCGCGCGACCGGCCTCACGACAGCGCCGCGATGCCGGGCCGCGAGGCGCGGTGGCGGACGGCGAGGACCGCCTTGGCGAGGCGGCGCACGCCCTCGTCGAGCTGCTCGGGCTCCAGCCGCGCGTAGGAGAGGCGCAGCGCGCCGGTCGGCGACGGCTCGGCGAGCATCGTCCCACCGGGGATGAAGCTGACGCCGCAGCGGATCGCCTCGCTCAGCAGCGCGCTCTCGTCGATCCGCGTGCGGAAGGTCAGCCACAGGTGATGGCCGCCGACCGGGCGCCGCACGCGCACCTCGTCGCCAAGCCGGCGCTGGACGCTCTCCAGCAGCGCGTCGCGGCGCGCGGCGTAGATCGGGTTCGTCGCCTCGACGAGCCGCTCGTGCTCGCCGCTGGCCAGCCAGCGGTTGGCCACGTGCTGGACGAGGCTGGAGGTGTGCGTGTCGTTGTGCTGCTTGAGCCAGGCGACGCGCTGGCGCACCGGGCCGCTCGCCGCGATCCACCCGAGCCGCAGCCCGCCCCCGATCGTCTTGGAGAGCGAGTCGACGTAGAGGACGTGGTCGGGCGCGTCGCGGCGCAGCCGGAGCCGCTCCTCGCCGTCGAAGCGGATCGTCGCGTAGACGCCGTCCTCGAGCACGAAGAACGAGCGCTCGCGGGCCAGCGCCAGGAGCCTCCGCGCGCGCTCGGGGGCGAGATCCTGGCCGGTCGGGTTCTGACAGCCGGGCTGCACGGCGACGAGCTTGACCTCGTGGCGGGCGAGGATCCGCTCGAGCGCGTCGACGTCCATCCCGTGCTCGTCGACCGGCACGCCGATCACGCGCGCGCCGGTGACCTGCAGCGTGCTGAGGATGCCGATGAACGTGGGCGACTCGCAGACGACGACGTCCCCGGGCGCGACGACGGCGCGGCAGGCGAGGTCGATCGCCTGGCGGCCGCCCGACGAGATGAGGATCTCGTCGGCGGTCTGGGCGAACCCGAGGCGCCGCCCCCGCTGCGCGATCTCCTCGCGCAGCTCCCGCAGCCCGTTGGGATCGAGGTAGCTGAGCACCTCGCCCCCGCGCTCGCGCAGCACCTCGTCGGCGATCGTGCCGAGCTGCCGGGCCGGATAGATGTCGTCGTCGGGAGCGCCGGTGGCGAGCGGCACGATGCTCGGATCGGACGGGATCATGTAGGCCGCCATGAACAGCTCGTTGGAGAACGACGGCAGCTGCGGCAGCACGGCGGTCTGCCAGTCGACCGGATCGCGATCGCCGTCGGCCGGCGGCACCGCGCGGACGAACGTGCCGCGGCCGACCGCCGACGTCACATACCCCAGCTCGGCCAACCGCCGGTAGACGCGGACCGCGGTCAGGTGGTTGATCGAGGCCTGCTCGGCGAGCGCGCGCGTGGTCGGCAGCTTCTCCCCCGGCGCCAGATCGCCGGCGTCGATGGCCGTGCGCAGCCGCTCCACCAGCTGGCTGGTGACCGAGGTCCCGCTGTCGCGGTCGATGTCACTCAAAGCGAGCTTGTAGGACATTGAATGACCCCTCCGCGCCGAGGATACTGCGATTCGCTGGACGAGGAGTCAACCAATGTCCTACAAGAGCTCGGTCGCCGACATCACGATCCGCTACGCGTTCCCCGACGACGCGCCTGCCATCGCGGCCCTCGCCGCGGTCGATTCCCAGCCCGTCCCGGAGGGCGTGCTGCTCGTCGCCGAGGTCGACGGCGAGCTGTGGGCCGCGGTCTCGCTGACCGCGAAGGGCTCGATCGCCGACCCGTTCCGTCCGACGGCGGACGTGCGGGTCCTGCTCGAGGCCCGCGCGAAGCAGCTGCGCCGCGGCGACCAGGTCGACTCGCTGTTCGAGCCCGCAGCCTGGCTGCGGGCGGCGCTGGCGGAGGGCTGACCGGACGCGCGAAGGCACACGGCCTCCTCCAGTCGGCCTGAACCTTCCGCGTCCGGTCAGCCGTCCATCAGCTCCCGCCACGGCGGCTTCACCCGCGCCGCCGAGGGGCCGTGCCCTGAGCTAATCGATGTAATTCCGATGGACTTTGTGTAGTTTATGCGCGCCATGGCGCGCATCGACGTCCATCAGCACCTCTGGCCCGAGCCGCTGCTGCGCGCGCTGGCCGCCCGGTCGGCCCCGCCGCGCGCGCGTCGCCAGGGATCGGCCTGGCGACTCGAGCTGCCCGGCGAGCCGCCGAGCCTCGTGCCCGCCGACGACGTCGCCGCGCGCGCCGCGCTCGTCCACCTCGACGGCCTCGACCGCGCGCTCGTCGCGCTCTCCACGGCGCTCGGCGTCGAGACGCTGCCGCGCGACGAAGCGGAGCCGTTGCTCGACGCATGGGCCGACGGTGTCGCCGCGCTGCCGGCGGAGCTGGCCGCGTGGGCGGCGGTCGGCCTGCAGGACATCGAGGAGGCGGCCGCTGACCCGCTCGGACGGACCGGCGCCGTCGGGCTCTGCCTCCCCGCCGCGGCGCTCGCCTCCCCCGCGGCGATCGACCGGCTCGGCCCGCTCCTCGCCGCGCTCGAGGACGCCGGCGCGCCGCTCCTCGTCCACCCGGGACCGGCCGCGACGCCCTCGGACGCCCCCACCTGGTGGCCGGCGCTGGCCGACTACGTCGCCCAGCTGCAAGCCGCCTGGCTCGCGTTCGCGCAGGTCGGCCGCGCGGCCCATCCGCAGCTGCGCGTCGTCTTCGCGGCGCTCGCCGGCCTCGCGCCGCTCCACACCGAGCGGCTGGAGGCGCGCGGCGGGCCGCCCGCGGCGCACGACGACCCCGGCATCTTCTACGACACCTCCTCCTACGGCCTGCGGGCGCTCGCCGCGATGGCCGCCACGGTCGGGCTCGACCAGCTCGTCCACGGCTCCGACCGCCCGGTCATCGCCCCGCCCGACCACGCGATCGACGGGCACCCGCTCGGGCCGGCCGCGTGGGATGCCCTCACCGTCGCCAACCCCGCGCGGCTACTCGCGCCCGTCCCCTGCATCGCATGACCGAACCGATCGACCTCGCCCGCGACTACGCCGGCCGCCCCGAGCTGTGGGAGCACCTCGTCCACCACGACCCCGACCGCCGCACCTACGAGCTGCTGCGCGACGACGACGAGGTCACCGCGTGGGTCATCTGCTGGTCGACCGACCACGACACCGGCTACCACGACCACGACGTCTCCGCCGGCGCCGTCGCCGTCGTGCGCGGGCAGGTCGTCGAGGAGCGGCTGCGCGTCGGCGGCCCGCCGGCCGAGCGGATCGCGGGCGCCGGCGACGCGTTCTCCTTCCGGCCCGACGACATCCACCGCGTCCGCCACGCCGGCGGCCCGCCCGCGGTGACGATCCACGTCTACGCGCCGCCGCTGCGCCGCCAGGGCGCCTACGTCGTCGACCAGGACGGCACGCTGCGCCGGCTCGTCCTCTCGGAGGCCGAGGAGCTGCGGCCGCTGGAGACGTAGGGCGCGGCCGGCTACAGGCCGAGGCCCTGGACGCCCATCTCGTCGAAGCCGACGTGGTGGGCCAGCTCGTGGCGCACGGTGCGCACGACCTGCTCGCGCAGCAGATCGGGGTCGTGACCGAAGTCGCGACGCAGCGTGTCGCGGTAGATGACGATCCGGTCGGGGACCTCGTCGCGGTGGGCGCCGTCGCCGTGGTAGAGGCCGTAGGCCCGCATCTTGCGCCCGTCGTCGGAGATCACGACCGCGACGTGGTTGAGCGCGTTGCGCAGGAGGTCGGGCAGCTCGTCGAGCGCGTCGCGGACGAGCTCCTCGAAGTCGGCATCGTCGAGCGGGTCCAGGGCGAGGAAGTCGGCCTCGGTCGGCTCGGCGGCCAGCCCTTCGCGCGCCAGTCGCTCCGAGCGGCGCACGACCTCCTCGAACTCCGCCTCGGACGCGGGCTCGCGCCAGTCGGCCATCCGCCCCATGACGAACGTCACGATCGCGGCCAGCACCGCGATCGCCACCACGCCGATCGCGATCGACTCCAGCAGCCGGATCGGGAACGACGTGCTCATCCCCTGGCCGATCGCGACCACGCACAGGCCCACGCTGAGGGCGATGACGGCGGCGAGGACGATGCGGCGCAGTGGTGTCGGCATGGGTCAGCGCATGGCGCGGGCGATGACGACCCGCTGGATCTCGTTGGTGCCTTCGTAGATCTGGGTGATCTTGGCGTCGCGCAGCATCCGCTCGACCGGGTACTCGCTGACGTAGCCGTAGCCCCCGAGGACCTGGATCGCCTCCACGGTGACCCTCATCGCGTTGTCGGAGGCGAACAGCTTCGCCATCGACGTCCACTTGCCCAGGTCGTCGGGTGCCGGATCGCGATCGGCCAGCGCGCACGCCTTGTAGAGCAGCTCGCGCGCGGCCGCGGTGCCCGTCTCCATGTCGGCCAGCTTGAACTGGATCGCCTGCAGCTCGTTGATCGGGTGCCCGAACGCGATCCGCTCCTTGGCGTAGGCGTTGGCGTAGTCGGTCGCGCCCTGGGCGATCCCGACCGCCTGCGCGGCCGCGCCCAGGCGGGTGCGCTGGAGCGTGGCGAGCGCGACGGCGAGCCCGCGCCCGACCTCGCCGACGACGTTGGCGTTCGGCACGCGGACGTCCTCGAGCACCGGCGAGCCGGTCGGCGAGCCCTTGATGCCGAGCTTGTGCTCGAGCTTGCCGATGCTCAGCCCCGGCGCGTCCTTGTCCACGACGAACGCCGTGATGCGCCGCGTGTCGCGATCGGTGACCGCGAAGACCACGTAGAAGTCCGCGATCCCGACGTTGGAGATCCAGTTCTTGGTCCCGTTGAGGACCCAGTCGTCGCCGTCGCGCACCGCGGTCGTGCGCATCGCGCCCGGATCGGACCCCGCCTCCGGCTCGCTCAGCGCGAACGCCGGCGACCACTCGCCCGACGCGCACCGCGGCAGGTAGCGCTCCTTGAGCTCGTCGGAGCCGAACAGCTGGATCGGCAGCGTCCCCAGCTCCTGGACCATGAGGATCAGCGCGCTGGACGCGCAGACCTTGGCGATCTCCTCGACCGCCATCTGCAGCATCAGCGTCCCCGTCCCGGTCCCGCCGAGCTCCTCGGCGAACGGCAGTGCGAGCACGTCCTGCTCGGCCAGCAGCCCGCGCACGTCCCACGGGTACTCGGCGGCGGCGTCGATCTCCGCCGCACGCGGCGCGATCCGCTCCTGCGCGATCTGGCGGATCGTGTCGCGGAAGTCCAGCAGCTCCTGGGGAATGGCGTACACGTCGGAGGCTGCCTGCATCGCCTTGATCCTAGTCGGGTAACGGGCAGCCATGGGCATCGGAACCTCCATCTTCCTCATCGCCGTCGGGGCGATCCTGAAGTTCGCGGTGACCGCGAACGTCTCGGGCATCGAGCTGGCCACCGTCGGCGTGATCCTGATGGTCGTCGGTGGACTGGGCCTGCTCCTCTCGCTCTTCTTCGCCGTCCGCGCGACCGACCGCACCGGCCGCCCACCGCACGACCGGGGGATCGACCCGTACGCCTGAGGGCGCTGCCGCGCCGCACGGACCGGCCCGCGAGTAGTCTCGCGAGCCCGATGAAGCTCGACGTCCGTCCCGCGCGCCCGGAGGAGATCGGCCCGACGATCGACGTGCTGCGCGCCACCGGCCTGGGCGCGAACGTCGGCCAGCTCCTGCGCTTCCCGATCGAGTCCCCGACCGGGGACGTGCTCGTCGCGCGCCTGGACGACGAGATCGTCGGCGGGGCCGCGGTCGCCGGCTTCGGCGCGACGGGCTGGGTCGGCGCGCTCGGCGTGAGCGCCCGCGTCCGCCGCCGCGGCGTGGGGACGGCGCTGACCGAGGGCTGCGTCGAGCGCCTGCACGGGCTCGGCGCCCAGACGGTCCTGCTCTTCGCCACCGCCGCCGGCCAGCCCGTCTACGCGCGCGCGGGGTTCGTCGCGGAGGGCTCCGTCCACGCCTGGCGCGACGTCGCGCCGCCGCGCGGCGCCGCGCGGGCCGAGGGGGTGCGCCCGCTTCAGCCCGCCGACGCCGCCATCGTCCGCGCTCTGGACGCCGCAGCGACGGGCGAGGACCGCGGCCCGGTCTTCCAGGCGATGAACGGCACCCTGCCGGGGCTGGTGGTCGAGCGCGCCGGCCGCGTGGCCGGCAGCGCGATCCGCTCCCCCTGGGGCCTGGGGCCGAGCGTCGTGGCCACCGATCGCGAGGCCGGCGTCGCGCTGCTGTCGGTGCTGCGCCGCGTGCCGGGCGCCCCGCTCACGGTCAGCCTGCCCGACGCCAACGCCGACGCGGTCCGCGCGCTGCGCGCGTGGGGCTTCCAGTCGATCAACCACGCCACGCGGATGCGGTTCGGCCCCGCGCCCGCCTTCGCCCCGGCGCGGGTGTTCGGGATGTTCAACCTGTTCTGGGGCTGAACCTGCCGGCCGCGAGCCCTTCCCGCGAGCAGCGCCGGCGTAGCTGCTACGCCGGGACGTCGGCCAGGAACGCCACGATGGCGTCTGCCCACGCCTGCGGGGCCTGATCGCAGATGTCGATGCCGCCGCCCTCCAGCTCCGCATAGGCGAAGTCGGGTCGCGCCGCTCGCCCGGCTGCCGCCTAGGGATGCATCAGGTCGCCGGTGTTGGTGATGATCAACCCCGGCTGCGTGATCCTCATGAGGGCTTCGTCGTGCGGATACGCCCGGGCGGCCGCGTGCCCGTACCAATAGGCGCCGCGCTGCCAGGCCATCATGGCCTGCACCACGTAGTCGCTGATCCGCTCCGGCTCGATCGTCCCGCCCGCCAGCCGCTCACGCAGCTCGGCGATCTGCACCAGGTGCGCGGCGCCCGGCAGGGGCTTGAACGCCTGCTCCTCAGCGACCACCTGGTCGATCAGCGCCCGCCCTTCGTCACGGTTCAGGATGGTCCCCACGCCGTGCAGGATCACGGCCGAGAAGCGATCCGCCGCGGCGATCGCGGCCGCGGTCGCGACCATGCTGCCCGTGTGATGGCCGGCGACCGCCGCCTTCTCGATCCCCAGCGCGTCGAGCACCGGTACGACCGCAGTGGCATAGTCGTCGACGGTGGCCGGTGCGGGTGGGGCGTCCGACATGCCGAAGCCGGGCATGTCGATCGCGATCGGGCGAAGCCCGTGCGCGATGAGGGGCGCGAACACGAAGTCGAACTGATTTCCCGTCATGATCGACTGGTGCAACAGCACCAACGGACGGCCACTCCCCGCGTCCTGGAAGTGAATCTGACCGAAAGGACCGTCGGTGTAGTGACGTCGCATCACGTCCACTGCGCCTCCTCGTGACGTCATCGGAATGCGGCCACCGTAACGACGCCGATCGCTTCGGTCTTCGCGGTTTCCACAGACCTTTGCGAGGGATGTTCGCGGTTCTCACCGGCGACTGTGGATGTCACAGGATCACGTGCGCCAAGCCTTGGACTTGCCCGATGTCAGCAGTGAAATCCGCGGCTTAGCATCGGCCCATCCGCGAACGGAGAGGCAGCATGATCGAGAAGCCGGCGAAGCACATGATCCTCACGATGGTGATGCTCGCACCGGGTTGCTACAAGGACAGTTGGCGCTTACCGGAGAGTCGCTGCGAGGAGTTCGGATACCTCGACCTCGCTGCGGACGCTGCTCGGGTGTGTGAAGCGGCGAAGCTGGATGCGCTGTTCATCGCGGATGTCGTCTCCGCCGCGACGGTCCTGGACGGCAACCTCCAGTTGTCGGGCCTGAACGAGCCGGTGACGACGTTGTCGGCGTTGGCGGCGGTCACCAGCAAGATCGGGCTGACCGGCACGATCTCGACCTCGTTCTCGCTGCCGTTCGTGACCGCTCGCCAGCTGGCCGCGCTGGATCTGATCAGCCGCGGCCGCGCCGGCTGGAACATCGTGGCCTCGTGGATGGGCAACGAGAACTTCGGCGTCGACGTGCTTGCGGACCCGGAGGTGCGCTACCGGATGGCGGCCGAGTTCGTCGAGGTCGCGTGCGCGTTGTGGGACAGCTGGAGCGACGATGCGGTGATCAACGACCGCGCCGGCGGCCGATGGGCGGATCCGGAGAGGATCCGTCCGATCGACTTCGCCGGGGAGTACTTCCAGGTCGCCGGCCCGCTGAACGTGCCCCGGCCCCCGCAGGGCCGCCCCGTGCTCTTCCAGGCCGGGCAATCCGGTCCGGGACGTGCGTTCGCCGCTTCGGTCTCGGACGTCGTCTACTCGGCCGCCCCGAACAAGGAGCATGCGCTCGAGTTCTACCGCGACATCAAGAGCAGGGTCGAGGCCCGGGGACGGGATCCGAGGTCCGTCAAGGTCGTTCCCGGGATCACGCCGATCGTCGGTGAGACGGACGCCGAGGCCGAGGAGATCGCGCGGACGCTCGCCGAGCACATCAACTTCGACGCCGGTCGCAGCGATCTCTCGTCCGAGCTGCGGCTGCGTCTGGACGACATCGATCTCGACGAGACGGTCCCCGCCGAGCGGTGGGAGGAGCACCCGCCGATCGGCACGATCGGAAGCCGGTATGACATCTATCGGCGGCTGTCCTGCGCCGACGGGCTCACGCTGCGTGAGCTCATCGTCGAGCGGTATCGCTCGAACGCGCATCTGTGGACCGTCGGGTCGGCGTCGCGGGTCGCCGACCTGATGGTCGACTGGTTCGAGACCGGTGCATGCGACGGCTTCAGCTTCAATCCGTCGTTCATGCTCGGCAGCCTCGAGCGGATCTGCACGTTGCTGGTGCCGGAGCTGCGAGCGCGTGGGTACTTCCGCGAGGAGTACGAGGGAAGCACGCTGCGCGATCACCTGGGCCTGCCCCGGCCCGGGGCCTGGGATCGGCAGGAGGAAGCCGCGCGTTGACGGGGCGACCTCGTCGTCCCGCCGTTCGCCGATCCCCACTTCCATCTCGACAAGGTCCTGAGCCGGCGCCTGCTCGGCGCGACCAGCGCCCGCGAGGCGTTCGCCCGCGCCCGCGAGGTCAAGACGCAGTTCACCGTCGCCGACGTCGAGGCGCGCGCGTGCGAGGTGCTGCGGCTGGCGATCGCGCACGGGATCGGGCTCCTGCGCGCGCAGGTCGACGTCGACTCGTTCACCGGCCTCACGTCGCTGGAGGGCGTGCTCGCAGCGCGCGAGCGCTACCGCGACGCGATCGAGATCGAGATCGTCGCCTTCCCGCAGGAGGGCATCGTCGTCGATCCGCCGGCGGCGGACCTGCTGGCCGAGGCGCTGCGGATGGGCGCCGACCTGGTCGGCGGCCTGCCGGAGTTCGAGCGCAGCGTCGAGGACCAGCGCCGCCACTTGGAGACGGTCTTCGACCTCGCGCAGCGGGCCGACGTGCCGCTCGACCTGCACATCGACTACATGGACGACCCGCAGCTGCGCACGCTGGAGATGCTGGCCGACCTGACCGTGCAGCGCGGGATGCAGGGGCGCGTCAACGCCGGCCACTGCTGCGCGCTGGCGGCGTACCCCGACGACGAGGCGGCGCGCGTGATCGAGAAGGTCCGCGACGCCGGCATCCGCGTCGCCGTGATGCCGATGGCCAACCTGCAGATGCTCGGCGGGACCGGCCGCACCCCGACGCACCGCGGCAGCTCGCGGATGGCGGAGCTGCTCGACGCCGGCGTGCCGGTCGCGGCGGGCTCGGACAACCTCTTCGACATCTGGTACCGCTTCAACAAGATGGACCCGGTCGAGCTGGCGTTCGTCACCTGCCTGTCGGGCGGCATGCGCACCGACGAAGAGGTCCAGATCGCCTTCGAGATGACGAACGTCCGGGCGTTCGAGGTGCTCGGCCGCGACCGGCCGCAGCTGCGAGCAGGCGCTCCGGCGGACTTCGTCGTCCTCGGAGCCGACAACGTCGTCGACGTCCTGCGCAACCTGCCGGGACGCCGGATCACCGTCCGTCGCGGCCGCGTCATCGGCGGACGCGAGGGCGGTCTGTGGGTCGCTGACTAGACGCCGGCACGCCGTGCCGGCCCGGGCCCGCCGAGGCCCGTCACACGAGGAGGAGAGGGATGGGCACACCGCACACGGCGGCTCACGACGAGCTGGCCGAGGCGACGCACGTCGAGGAGCACAGCATCGAGCCTGTGCCCGATGCCGATCGCGACTCGACCGCGATGAACCAGTTCTGGATCTGGGCCGGCGCGAACATCGCGCCGCTGAACTGGATCCTCGGGGCGCTGGGCATCGTGCTCGGCCTGAGCTTCTGGGACACGATGCTCGTACTCGGCGTGGGCAACGCGATCGGCGTCCTCGTCTTCGGGTCGTTCGTGCTCATGGGCCAGCGGACCGGCGTCACGCAGATGGTGCTGTCGCGCAGCGCGTTCGGCCGCCGTGGCGCGTACCTGCCGGCGTTCCTGCAGATGGTCATCGCCGCCGGCTGGGTCGGCTTCAACACGTGGATCGTGCTCGACATCAGCACGGCGCTGCTCGACAAGGTCGGCCTGCCGTCGAGCGACGGTATGAAGCTGGCGCTCGTGCTCGTCGTGATGGTGGCGCAGGTCGGGCTGGCGACGCTCGGGTTCTACGCGATCCGCACCTTCGAGAAGTACACGGTGCCGCTGACCCTGCTCGTGCTCGTGGCGATGACGATCGTCGCCTTCACCCACGACGGGCTCGACCTCGGCGCCGCCACCGCCGAGGGCCACGGCCGCTTCACCGCGATGAGCCAGCTGATGACCGCGATCGGCATCGGCTGGGGCATCACCTGGCTGGCCTACGCGTCGGACTACTCGCGCTTCGTGCCCCGCAGCGTCCCGCCGCGGCGGCTCTTCACCGCCGCCGCCCTGGGCCAGTTCATCCCGGTCATGTGGCTCGGCGCGCTCGGCGCGGCGCTGGCGACCACCGGCGACAGCGCCGACCCCTCGGTGCTGATCGTCAACAACGCCGGCGCCCTGACGATCCCGGTCCTGCTGCTCGTGCTGCACGGCCCGATCGCGACGAACATCGTCAACATCTACTCGACCGCGGTCTCGGCGCTGTCGCTGGACATCAAGGTCCGCCGCAGCCTGCTCGCGCTCGCCGTCGGCCTGCTCGGCAGCGCCTTCGCGGTGTACCTGATCTACGCCGGCGACCTCGCCACGCAGGTCAGCAACTGGCTGTCGGGCCTCGTCGCGTGGGGCAGCCCGTGGGCGGCGATCATGTTCCTCCACTTCTACGTGGTGCGTCGCCGCGAGATCGACGTCGAGGCGCTCTACCAGCCGCCGAAGGTCTCGCGCGTGGGCGACGTCAACTGGGCCGCGATGGTCGCGTTCCTGTGCGGCCTGATCATGGCCTGGAGCTGCCTGTACGGGATGGTGCCGGCCCTGCAGGGACCGATCGCCCGGGCGCTGGACGGCGTGGACCTGTCGTGGCTGGCCGGATCGCTGACCGCCGGGACGGTGTACTTCGCGCTCTTCAAGCTCGGGCTGGTGCGGCCGCGGCGGCTGGCCGGGTCGGCGGCTCCCGCACCGATCGGGCCGACGGCACCCGAGCGGGCGCCGGAGCGCGTGCGCTGAGCGCCGCGCCGCGCCGCGGGCCGCGGTCAGTGCGGGATGCTCGTCGGCCCGACGACCTCGGCGCCGAGCGCGCGGGCGCGGCGGGCGAGCTCGCGGTCGGCGGTGACGACGCGGATCGCGCCCGGGTCGCGCGCGGCACGCACGCGCGCGACGATCTCGTCGTCGGCGGCGTCGCGGCCGCAGCGAGCGGCGAAGGCGACCTCGATCCCCGGCGCGTCGATCTCGTGCGGTGCGCCGTCGAAGACGACGGCCACCGCGACGCCGTCGCGCCGCGCCCAGTCGGCGAGCTCGCGTGCGAGCCGGCGCTGGGCCTCCGGGCGGTCCCGCCACCAGCCGTCGGGGCGCGAGCCGATCACGTTCATGCCATCCACGAGCCAGGCGATCGCCATGGCCGAACTGTGCCACAGATCACACAGGATGGGGGCGCTTGCGCGCGGCCGCGAGGTGCTCGGCCGCGCACTACCCTGCGGGCATGGACGGGATCGAGGTCACCCCGCAGGAGAGCGCCGGCCTCCGGCGCGACGGCGCGCAGATCGTCGACGTGCGCGAGGACCACGAGCACGCCGCCGGTCACGTGCCCGACGTGCTCCACATCCCGCTCGGCGAGCTGACCGAGCGCGCCGCCGAGATCGACCGCGATCGGACGGTCGTCTTCGTCTGCAAGTCGGGCGGCCGCTCGCTGATGGCCGCGCAGGCCTTCCAGGCCGCCGGCTACGACGCGCGCTCGATGGCGGGCGGCACCCAGGCGTGGCTGGACGCCGGGCTGGAGCTCGAGCCCGCCGACGGGTACGTGGCAGAGCACTAGCGGCGCCGACGCGCCGCCCTCCCGCCAGGGCGGCCCGACGGGTCCTACAGCTTCTGAACGTTGACGGCCTTGGGGCCCTTGTCGCCCGCCTCTTCGTCGTAGGAGACCTTCGCCCCCTCGGCCAGGGTCCGATAGCCCTCGGCCTGGATCGAGGTGTGGTGCACGAAGAGGTCGCGCGTGCCCTCGTCAGGCGTGATGAACCCGAACCCCTTCTCGTCGCTGAACCACTTCACGGTTCCCGTGGCCATAGCAGCCGGTTCCTCCGATGTTCCCTCTCTCCGGGGTCCTCTCCCCGGACCGACGGCGGGAACGTACCAGGTGTCACGGGTCCGCTCATAGTCCTCTGTCCGCCGAGCAGTGTGTCTTCCAACCGCCGGAGGGTCACCGCGAAGCGCCACAGGAGCCATCGCCGGCCGCCGAGCGCGAGCAGGATCCGATCGCCGAAGCTCGCCTCGAGCACCGTCGCCAGCAGCGTCACGCTGGTCCCGTGGGCCCCGTCGGGAGCCAGCTCCCAGCGCACGCGCGCCCGCGTCATGCGCCCCAGCCGCGCCTCGCCGTCGACCTCCACCGGCTCCACCAGCCGCTCGACGCGCACGCGCACGGTGCGGCGCAGGCCGAGCGGTCCGCGCAGCCGGATCGTGCCGCCGTCCCCGTCCAGCGCCACGACCTCGGTCCAGCGATCGGCCAGCGTCCAGTGCGCCCGCAGGTCGGCGAGGAGCGCGAACGCCGGCTCGATGCGGGCGTCCACCACGCGGCGGGCGACGATCGGCCGCATGCGCAGAGCCTACGCATCGCGCCGGCCCGTCAGACTGACACGCCGATGGACGACCCCATGCCCGTGACCCGCGATCTCGCGCTGCCGCTGGCGGAGATCGCGCTGCGCGCGTCGCGCTCGTCGGGGCCGGGCGGCCAGCACGCCAACGTCACCGCCTCCCGCGTCGAGGCGGTCTTCGACGTGCGCGCCTCCGCGACCCTGACCGCCGCCCAGCGCGAGCGGCTGCTGGCCCGCTGCGGCCCGCGCGTCGTCGCGGTCGCCCAGGACGCCCGCTCGCAGGCGCGCAACCGCGAGCTCGCGCTCGAGCGCCTGCGCGACCGGATCGCGCGGGCGCTGCACGTGCGGCGGCCGCGCCGCCCGGCGGCGCCGTCTCGGGCGGCCCGCGCCGCGCGCGTGGAGGCCAAGCGCCGGCGAGCGGATGTCAAGCGAGGGCGCCGTCGCCCCGACGAAGGAGACTGACGCGCATGCGAGAAGCGATCGAGCTGACGCTGCTGGAGGACGGCGCCCAGCGCGCGCCAGAGGTGGCCGAGGTCGTCGCCGGCTTCCTGGACGGCGCCCGCCGCTCGCTGGAGCTCGCGCTCTACGACATCCGCCTGCCCAGCCCGGTCGGCGACCGCGTGCGCCGCGCGCTCACCGAGGCGACCAAGCGCGGCGTCGACGTCCGCCTGGCCTACAACCTCGACGGCCGGCGCCACGCGGAGGACTCGCCGCCGCCGAGCACACGGCCGGAGCTGATCGAGGCGCTGCCCGTGGCGACGCGGGCGATCCCCGGCGAGCCGGACCTCATGCACCACAAGTTCGTCGTGCGCGACGGCGAGTCCGTGCTGACCGGCTCGACGAACTGGACCGTCGACTCGTGGGAGCGCCAGGAGAACGTGATCCTGCGCGTGCACGACGTCGGCGTCGCCGCCGCCTACCGGGCGGACTTCGACGACCTGTGGGCGCGGCGCCGGGTGGACGGCAGCGGGGCCGACCCGGTGCGCACGAACGGCGTCGCCGGCGCGGCCGTCCGGGCGTGGTTCTGCCCGGGCCACGGGCCCGACCTGTCCAAGCGCATCGCCAGCGCGATCGCCCGCGCGCGGCGCCGCGTGCGGATCGCCTCGCCGCTGCTGACCGCCGCCCCCATCCTGCGCGCGCTCGACGCGGCCGAGGGCGACATCACCGGCGTCGTCGACGCCACGCAGACCCGCCAGGTGCTCGACCAGTGGCGCGCCAACACGTCGGCGCGATGGAAGGGACCGGTGCTCGAGCGCCTGCTGACCCGCCATGGGTTCGCCGGCAAGCGCTCGCTCCCGTGGGCCGTCGACCGGCCGCACGACTTCCTCCACGCCAAGGTCGTGGTCTGCGACGACGTCGTGTTCGCCGGGTCGTTCAACCACTCGCACTCCGGCGAGCAGAACGCCGAGAACGTGCTCGAGATCGAGGACCCGCAGCTCGCCCGGCAGCTGGCCGACTGGATCGACCGGTTGCGGGCGCGCTATGCCGCCAGCGCGCCCTGGGCCACCGCCGCCTGACGCAGCGCGGCGACGACGTCGGCGGGCTTGTCGCAGATCGTCACGAGGTCGAGGTCGACGTCGGCGACGTAGCCGCCGCCGACGAGCCGGTCGCGGACCCAGTCCCACAGCGGGAGCCAGTGCTCGCTGCCCACGAGGACGACGGGGAACTGGCGGACCTTCTCGGTCTGGATCAGGACGAGCGCCTCGAAGAGCTCGTCGAGCGTCCCGAACCCGCCGGGAAGCACGACGAACCCGGTCGCGTAGCGCACGAAGCAGACCTTGCGGGCGAAGAAGTAGTGGAAGGTCAGCGACACGTCGAGGTAGGGGTTGCCCCCCTGCTCGAACGGCAGGTCGATGTTGAGGCCCACCGAGCGCGCGCCGGCGTCGCGCGCACCGCGGTTGGCCGCCTCCATCAGCCCCGGCCCGCCGCCGGTGATGACCGTGAACCCGGCGCGGCCCAGCGCCGCGCCGACGGATCGGCCGAGCGCGTACTCCGGCTCGCCGGGCTGGACACGAGCCGACCCGAAGACCGTCACCCCGCACGTGGTGCCGGCCAGGGTCTCGAAGCCCATCGCCAGGTCGGCGCGCATCCGCTCCAGCCGCTCGTGGTCGGTGTGCAGCGACTCGACCCGCGGGCGCTCCGCACCGAGCAGCTCCTCGTCGGGGGTCAGCGGGATGCGGATGCCGGTGTCGTGCTCGGTCATCGCACCATGATCGCGGACGGCCCGCGTCGCGCGCCGCGGAGGACCGCGGAATCGGGGCCCGGCTGCGCCATGCCGAGCCCCGATCCGCTGTGCGCCGGCCTCAGAGGCCGGCGGGATGGCGGACGGTGAAGCCCGCCGAAGAGCGCGAGGCGGTCTGCCAGCGCGAGGGCTTGGCGCCGGAGGTGTCGAACCGCAGGCCCGCGACGACCATGTACATGTGCGAGCCGTGGGCGTAGATGGTGACCCACTGGCCCCGGCCGGACTCGCCCCAGCTGGTGAAGCCGCCCGACGGCATCGACTGGTCGAGCAGGCCGGCGCCGTGCAGCGCGTAGGAGACCGAGCCGGAGCAGTCGTAGCCGCTGTCCTTCCACTTGCCGTGGCCGCCCCCGTAGCGGTACGGCTTGGTGGCGATCTCGTTGCCGGCCGCGATGATCGCCTTGACCTCCGGCGGCGCAGACGCCGGCGCGTTCGCCGTGCCGTCCGCATTGAGCGTGGCCTTCTCGCCCGGGACGCCGATCGGGTCGGTCGGCGTGGTGCCGCCGACCGAGTCGGGGTCGGCGCCGCCGGTCGGGTCGGTCGCCGTGGGATCGTCGGGGAGCTGGCGGGCGGCGGCGCGCTGCTGCACGGCCTCGCTGGCCTTCTGGCGCAGCGTCGGCGCCTCGGTCGTCTCGATCTTGCCGTTCACGGCGAGCCCGGCGGTGCGCTCGAAGCCCTTGACGGCCCGCTGCGTGGCCGGCCCGAACTGCCCGTCGGCGGTGACCCGGGTCCCGGTCTGACGCAGCAGCTTCTGCGCGGTCTTGACGTCGCTGCCCGACATCCCCTTCTGGAGCGTGCGAGTCCCGAACGGGGCGGCGGAAGCCGTGGCCGGAACGGCGACGATAGCCATTGCGGCGAGGAGCGCGGCCAGCGCGGGTCGGCGTATGTGCGGCACTGCAGGTCCCTTCTCTTCCTGGAGCCTGCGGGGTTAGCTGTCGGGCTCGCGCAGAAAGAGCAGCGCTACGGCGGCAGTGCCTCCGATTCGCCCCCGGCCACCGAAGCGGCCAATGGGTCCCCCGCTGCCCACCGGCGGGACGGCGGGCATTCGGCGTTGGTCATTCGACGGCGAGGGACTGTAGCGCACATCCCCGCCGGATGGTCTCCCATAATACTTGAGAACCTCAACTAACCGCGATAGAATCGCCTCCGTGAGGATCGCTCGACTGTTCCGCCCCTACCGCGCACGGCTCATCACCGTGCTGGGGCTGATCGTGCTCTCTGCAGGGATTTCCATGGTCTCGCCGTTCCTCCTGCGTGCGATCCTCGATTCCGCGCTGCCCGAGCGCGACACCACGCTGCTGGCCTGGCTCGTCGCGGGCATGATCGGCGTGGCGGTGGTGACCGGCGCGCTCGGGGTCCTGCAGACCTGGTTGTCGACGCTCGTCGGCCAGCGCGTCATGCACGACCTGCGCGCGCAGGTCTACCGCCACCTGCAGCGCCTGCCGCTCGCCTTCTTCACGCGCACCCGCACCGGCGAGGTCCAGTCGCGCATCGCCAACGACATCGGCGGCGTCCAGTCCGTCGTCACGTCGACGGCCACGTCGATCGTCTCCAACGTCACCACGGTCGTCGCGACGGTGGTCGCGATGTTCCTGCTCAGCCCGCTGCTCGCCGTCTTCTCGCTGGCGGTCCTGCCGCTGTTCGTGTGGCTGAGCCGGCGGGTCGGCGCGGAGCGGCGGAAGATCACCGGTGCACGGCAGGAGACGATGGCCGACATCTCGACGCTCGTGGAGGAGTCGCTCTCGGTCTCGGGGATCCTGCTCGGCAAGACGATGGGCCGCACCGGCGAGCTCGCCGACCGCTTCGAGGGCGAGTCCGAGCGGCTGGCGGGGCTCGAGGTCCGCTCGCGGATGGCCGGGCGCTGGGTGATGGCGACGATCCAGACGTCGTTCGCGGTGATGCCGGCGCTCGTCTACCTGTTCGCCGGGCTGTCGCCGTCGGCGGTCTCGATCGGCACCGTCGTCGCGTTCACCACGCTGCAGACCCGGCTGCTGTTCCCGATCGGCCAGCTGCTGTCGGTCGGCGTGGAGGTGCAGAGCTCGCTGGCGCTCTTCGACCGCATCTTCGAGTACCTCGACCTGCCGGTGGAGATCCACGACGGGACGACGCGCCTGGACGGCCGCGGCGGGCGCGTGACGTTCGAGGACGTCTGGTTCCGCTACGACGAGGACGCGGCATGGACGCTCGCGGGCATCGACCTGGCCGTCGAGCCGGGGACGACGCTGGCGGTCGTCGGCGAGACGGGAGCCGGCAAGACGACGCTCGGCTACCTCGTCGCCCGGCTCTACGACGCCGAGCGCGGGACGGTGGCGATCGACGGCGTCGACGTGCGCGACGCGACGTTCGAGTCGCTGGCCGCGACGGTCGGCCTCGTCTCGCAGGAGACCTACCTCTTCCACGCGTCGATCGCCGACAACCTCCGCTTCGCCAAGCCCGACGCGACGGACGAGGAGCTCGTCGCCGCCGCCAAGGCGGCCCGGATCCACGACCTCATCGCCTCGCTGCCCGACGGCTACGAGACGAAGGTCGGCGAGCGCGGGTACCGCTTCAGCGGCGGCGAGAAGCAGCGAATCGCGATCGCCCGGACGGTGCTGCGCAACCCGCCGGTGCTCGTGCTCGACGAGGCGACGAGCGCGCTGGACACCGAGACGGAGCGCGCGGTCCAGGAGGCCCTGGACGACCTCTCGGCCGGCCGCACGACGATCGCGATCGCCCACCGCCTCTCCACCGTCCGCGACGCCGACCAGATCGTGGTCCTCGCCGACGGCGGGATCGCCGAGCGCGGCACCCACGCCGAGCTGCTGGCCCGCGGCGGCCGCTACGCCGCGCTGGTGCACGGGGGCGCGCCGGAGCTGTTGGCGGCGTAGGTGGTCGCGGCCCACACCGCACTGGTACGACCGACGGTGGGTTGATTCGACGTCGGCATGCGAGGGCGAGTCAACTCACCCCCACCCGCCGCGAGGCAAGGGCGGCCCTCGCGCGGCGCGCCGGCCTACGCCGCCAGCAGCGCGTCCACGATCGCCAGCGCGACCTCGGCGCGCGGGCGGATCGAGGCGCGCAACACGAACTCGTGCGGGGCGTGGGCGCCGCCGCCGCGGGGGCCGAGGCCGTCGACGGTCAGCGGGATCGTCGGGGCGAAGTGGCTGGCATCGCTGGCGCCGCCACGGCCCACGCCGACGATCGGACGGCCGAGGCGCTCGGAGGCCGAGGCCAGCAGCGGAGCGGTGGCCTCGCGGGCGTCCATCGCCGGCCAGATCCGGGCGAACTCGGCGTGCAGCTCGGCCCCGCCGACCTCGCCCGGGAGCGCCGCGAGGACGTCGTGGAACGCCCCGGTGCGATCCGAGCGCAGGTCGCAGTAGAGCTCGCCGCTCGACGGCACCACGTTGAACGCGTCGCCGCAGCGCAGCACCGTCGGCACCGCGGTCAGCCGGTCGGGTCCCGACGGGTCGTGGGCGTCGGCGACCTGCTGCGCCGCGGCGGCCAGCGCGAGCAGCGCGTTGCGCCCGCGCTCGGGGGCCGAGCCGGAGTGCGACGACACGCCCGTCGCGCGGACGTGCAGCGTGCCCGCGGCCTTGCGGCGCACCACCACCGCCTCGTCGCCGTCGGGCGTCAGCTGGCCGGCCTCGAAGCACAGGCAGGCGTCCCAGCCCGCGAACCGCTCCGCGTGGACGAACGGCGCACTGCGCCACTCCTCGTCGCACACCAGCAGCAGGGCGACCTCGGCGAACTCCGCGCGACGACCGGCCAGCGCCTGCAGGACGCCGATCGCCAGCACGTCGCCGCCCTTCATGTCGACCGTGCCCGAGCCGATCAGCCGGTCCTGCTCGCGCAGCAGCGGCCGATGGTCCTCGTGGGCGACGACCGTGTCGACGTGGCCGACGAGCAGCAGCCGCCGGCTCCCAGTGCCGGCGAGCCGGGCGACGAGGTCGTCGGCATGCGCGGGCGACGAGCACGGCACGCGCTCGATCGCGGCCTCGGGCGGCAGCAGCGCGCCGACGACGCTCGCGCACTCCTCCGCACCCTCGACGTCGCCCGACGGCGACGAGACGGCGACCAGCGCCTCCAGCTCGCGCTCGGCGCGCTGGGCGATCTCCTCGGCGTGCTCGGCGATCCACCCCATGCCGCCACGGTATCGACCGCTGACGCGGCCCGACCGTTCAGAGGTTCCACCTCGCGACCGCGGCGCGGCCGTGCTCGCTGCCGAGCACGCCGACCCCCGCCGGGCCGAGCAGGAAGCGGCGCCCTTCGCGCGGGGCGAGGTCGAGCCAACGTGCGGTGAGGATGCGCAGCGCGTGCCCGTGCCCGAACACGAGCACCCGCTCCGGGTCGCGGGCGCGCACGTCGGCGATCAGCGCATCCATCCGCGCGCCGACGTCGGCCGCCGTCTCGCCGTCCGGGCACCCGTCGGTCCACAGGTCCCAGCCGGGGCGCTCGCGCCGGATCTCCGCGGTCGTGCGGCCCTCGTAGTCGCCGTAGTCGAACTCGCGCAGCCGGTCGTCGAGCTCCGGCTCGAAGCCCGCCAGCGTCGCGGTGTCGCGGGCGCGGCGCAGCGGGCTGGCGAGGACGACGTCGTAGGCGCGCCCGTCGAGCTTGGCGCGCAGCGACCGGGCGGCCGCCTCGCCGTCCGCGTTGAGCTCGAGGTCGGTGCGCGAGGTGTGCTGGCGCGAGACCGTCCAGGCCGTGTCGCCGTGGCGCGCCAGCCACAGCTCGGGAGGCGCATCGCTCATGGGCGGGAGCCTACGCCCCGACGATCGTCGCCCGATGCGCGAGCGTCCACCCCCACGCCGCGGCGACGCAGCCGAGCACGGCGACCGCGAGCGCCGGACCGCGCGGGCGCGGCAGCGCCCGTCCGAGCGCAAGCCACACGCCGGCCAGCGCGACGACGACGAGCAGGACGGCCACGACGGCGTTGAACCGCACGAACGAAGCGTCGCCGTGGGCGAGCAGGACGACCGCGCGGGTCGAGCCGCACAGCGGACATGGCAGCCCGGTCAGCTCGCGGAACGGGCACGGGATGCCCGCCGAGCTCCCGTCGCCGGGCGCGGGCAGCGCGGCGCCCGCCACGAAGGGCAGCGTGCCGGCGAGGATGAGCGGGAGCCCGGCGCGCACGTTCACGCACCGACCTTACGGCCACGCACGGTGGGCGCCCATCGACGCGCCGCCGCGCACGCTGGTTCAATCGGGTCGTGAACCCGGGCGACGATCCCGACAACGCGCAGGCGCGCGCCGCGTTCGGCGAGGATCCGTCGTCCAGCCCCGCCGACGCGTTCGGACGCCCGCAGCCGCCCGAGCGCGCCGAGGGCGACACGCCGTCCGCGCGTCGACGTGACCCGGACGACTCGACGGTCGCGCCCGCGCCCGGCGCGGCGATCCCGCCCCAAGCCGGCTTCGCGCCGCCGGTCGCCCCCACGCCGCCCGATCCGATCGCGCCGCCGGGCTTCGCGCCGCCGCAGCCTCCGGACCGGCCGCCCGTCGCGACCACGGCGCCGGCGAAGCGGACCTCCGGCAAGGCGACCGCGTCGCTCGTCGTGGGCGTCCTCGGCTGGCTCATCTGCCCGATCGTGCTCTCGGTCGCGGCGATCGTCCTCGCCCGCCAGGCCCAGCGCGAGATCGCCGCCAACCCTGGCCTCGGCGGCCAGAGCACCGCGCAGGCAGGCCTGATCGTCGGCGTGCTCGGGCTCGTCGTGATGGTGGGCATCGTCGTGGTCAGCGTGGCGATCGCGCTGCTCGACGGCGGGAGCTGATGGTGGACCAACGCTGAAGTTCCAGCCGCGATCCGCCGATAGCTCGGACGACTCGCTCCACCCACATCCACTCGAGGAGGGCCTCATGGCCGAGGAAGTGCAGATCCAGGGCGCCGGGAGCACCGCGAAGATCCGCGGCATCATCGCCGTGCCGATCCTCACGCTCATCACGATCGGCATCTACGGATTCGTCTGGTACTACAAGATCAACCGCGAGATGGCCGACTACGGCAAGGCGAACGGTCATGCCGACGAGCTGGGCGAGAGCCCCGGCAAGTCGCTGCTGGCGATCACCCTCGGCGCGCTCATCATCGTGCCGGCGATCATCTCGTTGATCAACACGTTCAAGCGCGTGCAGGCGCTCCAGCGGATCACCGGCGGCGGCGACCGGATCAACGGCTGGATCGGCCTCATCCTCTACTTCGTGATCGGCATCGCGCTCTACGGCTACATGCAGAGCGGGCTGAACGCGTCGTGGAGGGCCCAGGCGCAGGCGCCCGTGCCGGCGTGAGCGCGCCTCGCCGGCGCGCGCGGTACGCTTCCGGCGATGTTCGCCGCTAGCCCCGCCGTCGAGATGACGCTCGGCCTCCTGGCCGTCTTCATCATCGGCCTTCCCGTCCTGGTCAACGTGCTCCTGGGCTTCATCGCCGCCCAGGTCGCCGGCGAGCGCCAGGACAACCTCCAGTACGAGCGCGAGCACCCGTCGCCCTGACGCGCCGTTGACGCGCGTCGGGCTGGCCACGTGCTCCGAGCTGCCACGGCTCGACGACGCTGAGCGCCGCGTCGTCGCGCCGCTGGCCGCGCACGGCATCGAGGGCGTGCCGGCCGTCTGGGACGACCGCACGGTCGACTGGTCGGCGTTCGCCCTCGTCGTCGTCCGCTCCACCTGGGACTACCCGGAGCGGCGCGACGCGTTCGTGGCGTGGGCCGACGCGGTGCCGCGGCTGGCCAATCCGGCCCCGGTGATCCGCTGGAACACCGACAAGCGCTACCTCGCGGAGCTGGCGGCCGCCGGGCTGCCCGTCGTGCCGACCGGTTTCGTGGGGCCCGGCGACCCGCTCACCGTCCCCACCGCCCCCGAGGTCGTCGTCAAGCCGACCGTCTCGGCCGGCTCGCGCAACACCCGCCGCCATCCCGGCGACGCCCGCGACGCGATCGCCGCCCACGTCGCGCAGCTCCACGCCGCCGGGCGCACCGCGATGGTCCAGCCCTACCTGGACGCCGTCGACGCCAACGGCGAGACCGCGCTGCTCTACCTCGGCGGGCGGTTCTCGCACGCGATCCGCAAGGGGCCGATGCTCGCGCCCGGGGCGGACGCGACGGACGGGCTCTTCGCCGAGGAGGACATCCGCCCCCGTGAGCCGGCGCCCGACGAGCTCGCGATCGGCGAGCGTGTCGTGGCGGAGCTGACCGCGCGCTTCGGGGAGCTCCTCTACGTGCGCGTCGACCTGCTGCGCGACGCCGAGGGCGCGCCGGTCATCGTCGAGGTCGAGCTGACGGAGCCGTCGCTCTTCCTCGACCAGGCCGACGACGCCCCCGAGCGGTTCGCGCAGGCCATCGCCGCCCGGGTGGCGTAGCGTTGTGGCCGCATGGACGCGGCGCCCATCCCGCTGTCACCCGAAGATCGCGCGATCCTCGACCTCGAGGGCCCGGCGATCGCCGGACACACGTGCAAGGTGCTGCTGCTCGGCGCGGGCGCCCCGGGTCGCGCCGCGGTCCGCGACGAGATCGCCCGGCGCATCGACGCCGCGCCGCTGCTGACCCGGCGCCTGGGCGGCACGCGGGACGCGCCCGCCTGGGTGCTCGACGAGCGCTTCGACCTCGACGCGCATGTCGTCGGGGCCGCGGCCGAGCCGCTCGCCGGCGCGCCGCTGCTGGCGACCGTCGCGCGCCTCTTCGAAGAGCGCCTGGACCGTTCGCGGCCGCTGTGGCGGATCGACGTCGTCCCGCTGCGCGACGGCTCGGCGCTCGTGTGGCGCATCCACCACGCGCTCGCCGACGGGACGGCCGCGATGCGCTACGGGGAGGCGGTGCTCTGGGATCCGGCGACGGCCGAGCCGCCTGCTCCCGAGGCGGCCTCGGCCGCGCATCCCGCGTCCCCCGTCCATGCCGCCGACGACGCCCGCCGCCGCGCCCACCTCGCCGGCTTCCTCGCCCGCGAGGTCGCCCGCGCGCCGGACCGCTCGCCCTTCGACGGACCGATCGGCGCCCGCCGCGAGATCGCCTTCGCCCGCGTCGCGCTGCGGCCGCTGCACGACGCGGCCAAGCGACTCGCCGGCGCCACGCTCAACGACGCGGTCCTGGCCCTCGTCGCCGGCGCCCTGCGGCGCTGGCTCGAGGAGCACCACCGCGTGCTCGGCGACGTCCGCGTCCGCGTCCCGGTCAGCCTCCACCGCGAGGGCGACGACGCCGCCAACCGCGACTCGTTCTTCGCCGTCGCGCTGCCGCTCGGCGCGGCCGACCCGGTCGCCCGTCTGCGCACGATCCGGGCCGAGACCGCGGTGCGCAAGGCCGACCACGACGCGCAGACGATGGACGACCTGCTGCGCGGCCTGGGCCGCCTGTCGCCGCGCCTGCGGGCGCTCGCGGGGCGGATCGAGGCGAGCCCGCGCCGCTTCGCGGTCAACGTCTCCAACGTCCCCGGACCGCGGAAGCCGATCGCGGTGTGCGGCACGCCGGTCCGTGCGCTGCACTCGATCGCCGAGATCGGCCGGCGCCACGCGCTGCGGATCGCGGTCGTCTCGCTCGACGACGCGCTCTTCTTCGGCTTCTGCGCCGACCCCGACCTCGTCGACGGCCTGGACGCGATGGCGCGCGGCGTGACGCTCGAGGCTCAGGCGCTCACGGCGTGATCGCCTGACCGACGCGGAACAGGCGGCCCGGATCGACGTTCGCCTTGATCTGCTGCAGCCGCGCGTAGTTGGCGCCGTAGTAGGCCTGCTGCCAGCTGGCCAGCTGCGGGTCGATGTAGTTCTGGTAGCAGCGCCCCGACGTGTAGGGCGCCATGGCGCGGCGCGCGGCGGCGACCCACGACGAGCTCGCCGTCGACGAGTAGTACTGGATGCAGAAGAGGTCGTCGCGGTGGACGAACGCGGTGGCGTCGTCGCGCACGCGGTTGATCGCGCCGCCGTAGCTGTCGAAGAGGAGCGTGCCGTAGCGCGCCTGCGCGATCGCCGTCGCGCGGCCGCGGGCCGACAGCGGCCGCGAGACGTAGTCCGAGCCGGCCGCGAAGGCGGCGGGCGCGAACGTGTCGCAGCGCCCGACGCTCTCGCCGGCGCACCCGCCCCAGCGCTGCATGAGCGCCAGGTAGCCGGACGTGCCGATGCTCAGCCGCGCCCCGGCGATGCGCGTGAGCGGACCGATCAGCGAGCGCAGCTTCGCCTGCGAGCCGAAGTACTGGCCGAGCGCCGCCACACGGGTCCCCTCGGCGAGGGTGAAGATCGAGGTCAGCGCGCTCGGCGCGTCGGGCGCGAGCTGCTGCCAGGCCGCGAGCGCCTCGCTGGCCTGGCTCCACGGCCAGCTGATCTGGAACCACGCGGCGCTGGAGACGCGATGGGCGCGCAGCTGCAGCCCGGTCACGATGCCGAAGTTGCCGCCGCCCCCGCCGCGCAGCGCCCAGAACAGGCCGGTCTCGGTGTCGGCATCGCAGGTGCGCAGCCGTCCGTCGGCGGTGACGATCTGCAGCGCGGTGACGTTGTCGCTCGTGAGGCCGAACCGGCGGCCCGCCAGCCCCATGCCGCCGCCCTGGGCGAGGCCGCCGAGCGCGACGGTCGGGCACGAGCCGCCGGGGACCGTGGCGCCGCGCCGGGCCAGCGCCGCGTAGACGTCGATGAGGTGCGCGCCCGGGCCGGCGGTGACGGTCGCGCCGCTGAGCGAGACGCGGCGCAGGCGCCGCAGGTCGACGACGAGGCCGCCGGCCACCGTCGAGTAGCCGGCGTACGAGTGCCCGCCCGAGCGGGCGGTGATCTTCACCTTCTCCCGGGCCGCCCAGCGCACGCAGGCCTGGACGTCGGCGGCCGAAGCCGCCTGGACGACGGCCAGCGGACGGATCCGCGCGTAACGCTCGTTGAAGACGATCCCCTGCGAGCTGCGCGGCGTCAGGACCGGGCCCTTGACGCTGCGCGCGAGGCGGCGCAGCGCGGGCGTCGTGCGGGCGTCGGCGGCGCCGGCGAGCACCCATCCCGGGAGCGCCAGGGCCGCGCCCCCGGCCGCGAGCCGAGCGGTCAGCTCGCGCCGGGTGAGCGTGTCGCGCATGCGATCAGGCGGCCGGCGGGGCCGGCGGCGGCGGAGGCGGAGACGCGGGATCGTCGGGCAGGCCGGCGATCGGCGGCGGCGCGGTCGCCCCGCCACCCGGCGCGCCGGCGGTCTCCAGGTCGCGCAGCTCGAAGAACAGGATCGACGACGCGAGCGCGGAGAGCGGCGCGACGAGGAAGCCGACGATCCACACGAGGAGGAACGCGAGCACGACGCCGACCGCGGCGCCGATCGCCCCGGCGATGCCGACGATCACGAACGTCAGGATCCAGAAGATCACGATGACGCCCAGCACCTGCCAGAAGTTGCCCTTCACCAGCTCCCAGCTGCGGCCGAACGCCTCGAAGACGCCCTTGCGCTCGACGACGATCGACGGCGCGATGACCGACCAGATCGTGATGAGGAAGATGCCCGGCAGGATGCAGAGCACGAACCCGATCACGATGCCGATGCCCGCGAGGATCGAAGCCCCGATGAGGGGGAGCAGCACAGGCGTGACGGCGTTGAACAGGCCGCCGACGGATTGGTCCAGCTTGCCGTCCCGGGTGTCGCTGACGAGCTCGACCACCATGCCCGTGTAGAGCTGACCAAGGACGATGCCGATCAGGCCACCGATGGCCCCGAGGACCCAGCTGTCGTTGCCGGCGAACTGGAACACCGCGTTGATCAGGAAGACGATCGCCGCGACGCCGAGGAGCACGCCGGCGTAGTCGCCGTACGTCTTGAACACCTTCGAGATGACGGCGCCGATGTCGATGTTGCGCTTCACGCACGCTCCCTGGAGCACGAGGAATGGGATACGCGACCCCGGTTCGCCGTCCGCTCGGCGTCTCCTGCGCGCGGCGGACGTCAGGCCGAGAGGCCGACCGGGCAGCTGACCCCGGTGCCGCCCAGGCCGCAGTAGCCGCCGGGGTTCTTGGCGAGGTACTGCTGGTGGTAGTCCTCCGCGTAGTAGAACGGCCCCGCGTCGGCGATCTCGGTGGTGATCTCGCCGTAGCCCGCCGCGCGCAGCCGCTCGCCGAAGGCGGCCTTCGACGCCTCGGCGGCGGCCCGCTGGGCCTCGTCGTCGACGTAGATCGCCGAGCGGTACTGGGTGCCGACGTCGTTGCCCTGCCGCATGCCCTGGGTCGGGTCGTGGCCCTCCCAGAAGACCTTCAGCAGCTCCTCGTAGCTGGTGGCGGCGGGGTCGAAGACGGCCAGCACGACCTCGGCGTGCCCGGTCCGGCCGCTGCAGACCTCCTCGTAGGTCGGGTTCGGCGTGAAGCCGCCCGCGTAGCCGACCGCGGTGGTGTACACCCCCGGCGCCTGCCAGAACATGCGCTCGGCGCCCCAGAAGCAGCCCATCGCGACGACGAGCTGGCCGAAGCCCTCCGGGAACGGCGGCTGCAGCGGCGTGCCGAGGACCTCGTGGCGCTCGGGGACGGGGAGCGGGGTCTCGCGCCCGGGCAGCGCTTCCTCCGGGCGGACCAGCTCGACGGACTTGCCGAAGAAGTGCATGTCCTCAGTATGCCCCCTGGGCGGCCGCGGCCGCGCGATTGCGCAGGCGTCGCGGCCCGCCGGCGCCGAGCCCGCAGGCGAGCATGCCGACGGCGTAGACGAGCATCGCCACGAGCGGCGCGGTCCAGCCGCCGCTGAGGTCGTGGAGGATGCCGAAGAGGACCGGGCCGCTGGCCGACAGCAGGTAGCCGACGCCCTGGACCATCCCCGACAGCGCCGTCGCGTGCGCGCCGTCGGGCGCGCGCAGCACGACGAGCGTCATGGCGAGCGAGAACCCGGCGCCCTGCGCCATGCCGACCGCCACGGCCGCCAGCGGCGCCAGGGCCACCGGCGCGACGAGCAGCGCGCCCAGCCCGGCGAACCACAGCAGCACCGCGGCGACGACGAGGGGCCGCTGGTCGCGCAGGCGGACCGCGAGGACGGGAACCGCCAGCGCACCGGGGATGCCCAGCAGCATGATGATCGAGAGCATCGCGCCGGCGCGGCCGTCCGACATGCCCGCGTCGCGCAGCAGGTCGGGAACCCACGTCGCCACCGCGTAGAACATCGACGACTGAAACGCGAAGAGGCCCGTGATGAGCCAGGCGAGCGGGTCGCGGCCGAGCCGGATGCGCTGGCCTCGCTCCGCCGCCGGCTCGCGCTCGGCGGCCCGCGCCTGCGGCAGCCACACGACCGCGGCGACGAACGCCGGCACCGCGCAGACTGCCAGCGCCGCGTTCCACGAGCCCAACGCGTGCTCGAGCGGGACGGTGACGCCCGCCGCGATCGCCGCGGCCGCGGTCATGATGGCGGTGTAGAGCCCCATCATCGTGCCGGGGCGGGGGAAGTCGCGCTTGATGACGGCGGGCAGGAGCACGTTGGCCGTCGCGATCGCCACGCCCGCGAGCAGGGTGCCCAGGAAGAACGGGACGATGGCCGGGACGATCCGCAGCGCGCAGCCGGCGGCCAGCACCAGCATCCCGACTAGCAGCGCCGCCTCCTCGCCGACCCGGCGCGCGAACGCCGGAACGGCCGCTCCGGCGAGCGCGAAGCAGAGCACCGGGAGGGTGGTCGCCGTCCCCGCGACGGAGCTCGAGACGCCGAGGCCGTCGCGGATGTCGTCGAGAACGGGGCCGACGGAGGTGATCGGCAGCCGCAGGTTGGCGGCGATGAGCAGCAACCCGGCTGCGACCAGCAGCGATCCGTGCCTGCGACCCATCCGTCGCAGGGTAGGAGGCGGGTCGTACCGTCGCGACGATCAGTTCAGCCGCTGGATGGTCTGCGACCTGTACCAGTCCAGTGGCTGCGGCTCGAGCCCCACCCAGACGCTCTTGACCTCGGTGAACATCCGCATCGCCTCGAATCCGTTCTCGCGGCCGTAGCCGGAGAGGCCGAATCCTCCCCACGGGGATCCCGGGTCGATGCGGTGGTAGTCGTTGATCCAGACGATCCCGGCGCGCAGCGCGTCCGCGACGCGATGGGCTCGGTGGATGTCGGCGGTCCACACCCCGGCGCCGAGGCCGAACGGGAGCGCGTTGGCGATGGCGGTGGCCTCGTGCTCGTGCTCGAACGGGAGGACGACCACGACCGGCCCGAAGATCTCGTCGCGGGCGGCGCGGATCGACGGCCGCTCGGCCCACAGCAGCGTCGGCGGGCAGAAGCCCAGTGGCGAGATCCCCGCGGGCAGATCGTCGAGCCGGCCGGCCGCGACGACCGACGCGCCCTCGGCCACCGCCTCCTCGACGGCGGCGCGCACCCGCGCCGCGGCCGCGGGCGTGATGAGCGGTCCGAGCTGCGTGCGCAGGTCGAGCGGGTCGCCCGCGCGGATGTCGGCGACGCGCGCCGCGAGCCGCTCGACGAACCGGTCGGCGATCGAGCGCTCGACGAGCACGCGAGCGCCCGCGACGCACGACTGCCCCTGCGCGACGTACCCGGAGAACACGACCCCGTCCGCCGTGCGCTCGAGGTCGGCGTCCGCGAAGACGACGTTGGCCGCCTTGCCGCCGAGCTCGAAGCCGAGCCGCTTCATGTCGTCGGCCGCGGCCTTGGCGATCGCGACGCCCGTCGGCGTGGAGCCGGTGAGGTCGATGCGGTCGACGTCGGGATGCGTGGTGAGCGCCTCGCCCGCGGCCCGGGCGCCCGGGACGACGTTCAGCACGCCCGGCGGCAGCCCCGCCTCGAGCGCCAGCCGTCCCAGCTCCAGCACCGACAGCGGCGCCAGCTCCGAGGGCTTGACGACGACGGTGTTGCCGCACGCCAGCGCGGGCGCGACCTTCTTGGCGGCGATCAGCGCGGGATGGTTCCAAGGCGTGATCGCCCCGCAGACGCCGACCGGCACGCGCCGCGTGTAGTTCAGGTACGGCCCGTCGACCGGGATCGTCTCCCCCTGAACCTTGTCGGCCATCCCGCCGAAGTAGCGAAACCAGCGGGCGACGATCCGCGCCTGTGCACGCGTCTCCCGGCGCGGGCGCCCGTTGTCGGCCGACTCGAGGCGCGAGAGGCGCTCCTCGTGCTGGTCGAGGCGATCGGCCAGGCGCAGCAGGAGCGCGCCGCGCTCGCCAGCGGACAGCGCGCTCCAAGGTCCGAACGCCTCCCGGGCGCGGCGCACCGCGCGATCGACGTCGGCCGCGCCGGCGTTCGGCAGCGAGGCCAGCAGCTCCGCGGTCGCCGGATCGCGGTCCTCGACCCGCTCGCCGGACGCGGCGTCGTCCAGCCACTCGTCCCCGATGAGCATCCCGCTCGCCGTGATCTCCACCTCTCGGCGATGGACGACCGGTCCCGTCATGCGTCAGCCCTCCAGATCAGCGCTCCGCGCCCCAGGAGCCGCCCCTCGCGCAGCTCCCGATGCACGGACTCCAGCTCGTCGAGTCGCACGCGTCGCCCGACCACCGGCCGCACCCTCCCCTCCGCCACCATCCGCGCGGCGAGCAGCAGCTCGTGCCGGGACGCGTAGCGCGACCCGAGGAGCGCCCCTTCGCCCAGCACGAGGTCGCGCGGGCTGACCGCCACGTCGACGTCGCGGAACGTGGTGAGGACGACGAGCCGGCCACCCGGCGCCAGCGCCCCGAGCGACCACTGCAGGCTGCGCCGGCTGCCGAGCAGGTCGACGACGACGTCCGCCGTGCCGCGCCAGGTCGCGGGCAGCCGGGCCGCGGCGAAGTCCGAGGAGTCGATCGCGCCGACGCCCAGCTCGCGGGTGAGGAACACGAGCTTGTCCTCTACCGCGTCGAGCCCGACGACGTCCGCGCCGCGCAGCCGCGCGACCTGGACCAGGTGGATGCCGACGCCTCCGCCAGCAGCGACGACGGCGACGCGATCGCCCGGCCCGATGCCGGCCCGCGCGGCGACGTGGACGGGCGTCGCCACGGCGTCGGGCACCGTCGTCGCCGCGACCGGCTCGACCTCGGTGGGCAACGCGATCGCGTTGCGCTGCGGCAGCGCCGCCCATGCGGCGTAGCCCCCGTCGCGGTCCACGCCGACGTAGCCCGCGAGCCGTGAGCACAAGGGCTCGGTGCCGGCCAGGCACGCCGGGCAGCGTCCGCAGAACAGGTAGAAGTACGCCATCACCCGCTCGCCGAGCCGCGCGGGGTCGACGCCCACCCCCACATCACAGACGCGTCCGATCAGCTCGTGGCCCGGGATGCGGGGCAGATCGGCGGGATCGCGGCCCAGATCCCCGCGGATGCAGTTGAGGACGGTGAGGCCGATGCCGCACGCCTCGACCTCCACGAGGACCTCGCCCTCGCCGACGGCCGGCCTCGGCCGCTCGCCGATGCGCAGGTCGCCGCCCCATCGCTCGATCCACGCGGCCCGCATCCTCATCGCGCGCGCACCCCCACCAACCGGGCAGGGTTCTCCTCGGCGACCCGGCGCACGAGCGCCGGAGCCAGCGCGGCCTCCAGCTCGCGCACCGGCTCGCGGGGCGCCATGTCGAAGGGCAGATCGGTCCCGAGCACGACGCGGTCCGCGCCGACCCGCACGAGGAGGTGACGCAGCGCCGCCGCGTCGTGCGTGATGGTGTCGAACCACAGGCGCCCGACGTACGACCACGGGTCGCGCGTTCCCGCGAGCTCCGGCCGCACGCTCGCCGCATGCCTCAGCCGGCCGGCCTGGTACGGGAAGAAGCCTCCGCCGTGGACGAGCAGCAGCTCCACCTCGGGATGCCGGTCGAGCACGCCGGCGCAGATGAGCCGCTCGACCGCGATCGTCGTCTCCAGCGGGAAGCCGATGACGTTCTGGAGGTAGAAGCTCGTCAGCCCGCGATGCGGCTCGAGAGCGGCGGGATGGAGCATCACCGTGCGTCGCAGCCGCTGCACGCCTTCCCAGAAGACGTCGAGCTCCGGCGCGTCGAGCCGCCGCCCCGCCACCGAGGTCCCGACCTCGACGGCGACCGCGCCCTGCGCCGCGGCCTGCTCCAGCACCGCGACGGCCCGCTCGGGCGCCTGCAGCGGCACGTGGGCCATCCAGCGCAGACGCCGGTCGTCGTGGGCGGCGAAGCGGGCGAGCCCCTCGTTGACCGCCAGCGCCAGCGCCTCGCCGGCCGCCGTCTCCACCTCGTAGTGGAAGACCGTGGGCGCCAGCGAGACGACCGCCGCGTCGATGCCCAGGCGCTCGAGCTGCGCCAGCTTGGCCGCAGGATCGACGAACGCGTCATGCAGCGCGAACGGCGGGTGGTCGCCGGTGACGTGCATCGTGCTTGCGTCGATCCGGTCGCCGTACACCGGCTCGCGGCGCAGCAGCTCCAGCGCCTCCGGCGGGATCGCGTGGTCGTGGACGTCGATCCTCACGGTCCCATGGCTCGGGTCAGGCCGGCGATGCGCAGCCGATGGGCATCCTGCGCGCCGTCGGAGTGCAGGAACGAGAGGCAGTCGCGCAGGCACTTCTCGACGTGCTGCTCGCGGTACATGATCGCCGCGCCGCCGAGGAGCTCCATCGCCGACAGCGCGACGCGGACCGCCGCGTCGGCGGCGAAGGTCTTGGCGGCGCTGCCCAGGCGGTAGTCGTAGGCGGGGTCGTGGGACGCCGCCCAGGCCGCGCGCCACACCAGGCTGCGCGTAGCTTCGAGCTCGACGTGCATCTCGGCCAACCGGCAGCCGACGTTCGCGTGCTCGATGAGCGGCCTGCCGCCCTGGACGCGCGCGCAGGCATGCGCGAACGCGAGGTCGTACGCGGCGCGCGCCGAGCCGAGCGTCGTGGCTGCCGCCTCCACGGCGCTCTCGCGCAGGATCTCGCGCGCGTCCGTGTAGCCGGCGTTCACCGCCCCCAGCAGCCGCTCGGGCTCGACGACGACGTCGCGCAGGCGCAGCTCGGCGTTGTTGATCGTCCGCTGCGCGATCTTCTCGTGGACCCGGACCACCTCGAAGCCGGGCAGGCCCGGCTCCAAGAGGAAGGCGCTCGTGCCCTGGCCGGCCGGCTTGTCGGGATCGGTCGCGGCGAACACGAGGTGGAACTGGGCGTCGGCCCCGTTGGAGATGTAGCGCTTGTGGCCGTTGAGGACCCAGCGCCCGTCGGCCCGCTGCACGGCCCGCGTGCCGAACGAGAACCCCGGTCGGGGCACGATGTAGTCGGAGCCGAGCTCGGGCTCGGTCAGGCAGATGGCCAACACGCCGCGCGGGTTGGCGCGGAAGCGCGCGAGCAGCTCCTCGCGCGCCGGACCCGTCGCCAGTGCGGCGAGGATCTTCTGGACCTTCAGCGTCTGGTCCAGCAGCACGGCGAAGCCCATGTCGCCGTAGGCGAGCTCCTCGACGAGGACGCAGAGCGTCAGCGCATCCGCGCCCCGGCCGCCGTCGGCGACCGGCAGCCCCATCGTCCGCCAGCCGCGGGCCGTCGCCTCCTCGACCAGCTCCCAGTCGACGCGCTGGCGAGGATCGGGGTGCCACTCGCGCTCCAGGGCCCGGGGTCGTACCCGCTCGACGGCGAAGCGCCGAGCCTCGTCGCGCAGCGCCCGCAGCTCGGGCGTGAGGTCGAAGTGCGGGACGATCGCCGTCGGGTCGGCCATGCTCAGCCCGGGTCGATGACGAGCCGTCCGACGACGTCCCCCGCGCGCAGCCGGTCGAGCGCGGCGTTGACCTGCTCGAGCGGGAGCTCATCCATCACGGCGGGGCGGATCCAGCCTTGGGCCACGGCCGCGAGCACGTCGCGCGCGTCGTCGCGCGTGCCGACGCGAGCGCCCAGGAGCGTGATCTCCTCGAGCACGACGCGCGCGGACGCGAACGCGTAGTCCACGCCGACCTGGTAGCCGCAGCAGGCGACGCGTCCGCCCCTCCGCACGCCGCCGAGCGCTGCCTGGAAGCCGTCTGGCGCGCCGGAGCTGTCGAGCGCCACGTCGGCGCCGCCGGCCGACCAGGCGCGCACGGTGTCCACTGCCTCGGGCGCGACGGCGAGCTCCGCGCCCACCTCCTGCGCCCGCCGGCGATGGCTCGGCTGCGGGTCGACGACCGCGACGCGAGCACCGAGCCCACACGCGATCTGCACCGCGTTGAGTCCGAGCCCACCCGCACCGACGACGAGGACGCTCTCCCCCGCCTGCAGCCGTGCCCGTCCCCGCAGCGCGCTCCAGGGCGTCAGCACGGAGTCCATGGCCACCGCCGCGGCGGCGAAGGACACCGTGTCGTCGATCGGCAGCGCGTTCTCGCGGCGCACGCTCACGTATTGCGCGAGCCCTCCGTCGCGCTCGACGCCGATGCGCACGAGCCTCGGGCACACGGACGTGTGGCCGAGCCGGCAGGTCCGGCAGGTCCCGCAGGGCTCGTACATGTAGCACGCCACCCGCCGACCGTCGGGCACTGCCTCGCCGGCCACCTCGTGGCCCGGGATCACGGGGAGGTGGACGGACGGCAGCGCGCCGGCGACGACCTTGAGGTCGGTCGCGCAGAGCCCGGTCGCGTGGACCCGGACCAGGACCTCGTCGTCGCCGGGCTCGGGCAGGGTGACGTCGCCGACCTGCAGCGGCTTTCCGAAGCGCCGCAGCACGGCCGCTCTCACAGCATCACCCTCCCGCCCGCCACGTCGAGCGTCACCCCGGTGAGCCAGCTCGCCGCCTCGGAGGCCAGGAAGAGCGCCGCGAGCGCGGAGTCCTCGGGGGTGCCGAGGCGGCCCAGCGGGCAGAGCTCGACCACGCGGCGGCGCAGCTCGTCGGAGATGATCGCCTCGACGCGCTCCGACAGCGTCGTCGCCGGCGCGATGCAGTTCACGCGGATCCCGTAGGGGCCGAGCTCCTTGGCCGCATGGCGGGTGAGCTGGATGACGGCACCCTTGGCGGCCGCGTAGGACGCCGTGAGCAGGATGTCGGCCACGCGGGCCGAGTTCGACGACATCGTCACGATCGCGCCGCGCCGCCGGGCCATCATGCCCGGCAGGAAGGCCCTGAGCGTCAGGAACGTCGAGGTGAGGTTGAGATCGATGACGTGGCGCCACTCGGCCTCGCTGATCTCGTGGACGGGCGTGTAGGCCGAGAAGCCGCCGGCGAACGCGGCGAGGATGTCCGCCGGCCCGAGCTCGGCCTCGACGCGAGCACGCAGGCGCGCCGTCTCCTCGCCGCGCGTGACGTCGGCGCTGACGCCGATCGCCTGCGCCCCGACGCTGCGCAGCTCGTGGACCAGGGCGTCGATGTCCGCCCGCTGTCGCGCGCAGACCGCCACGCAGGCCCCGTTGCCGGCCAGCGCCCGGCACGTCGCCGCGCCGATGCCCTTCGAGCCCCCGGTGACGACCGCGACCTTGCCGGCCAGGTCGGGGTAGGTCGCCGCGACCATGCGCCCCTCCTCACGCGAGCGCCGCCGCGTTGACCGGACAGCGCGGCGCCTCGCCCCGCAGCACGCGCGCCACCTCCTCGGCCGCCCGCCGCTGCAGCTCGGCCTGCGCCTCGATCGAGTAGAACGCCATGTGCGGCGTGATCAGCGCCCGCGGGTGCGTGCGCAGCGGATGGTCGGGTGGCAGCGGCTCGATCTCGGTGACGTCGAGCGCAACGCCACCGAGGCGGCCGTCGTCGAGCGCGCGGTGCACCGCGTCGAGGTCGACCAGTCCGCCACGCGCCGTGTTGACGACGATCGGCGAGCGGCGCATCGCACCGATCGTCCGGTCGTCGATGAGGTGACGGCTCTCGGCGGTCAGGGGCGCATGCAGCGAGATCACGTCCGCCTCGGCCAGCGCCGCCTCGAGCGACGCCGCGGGCGCGGCGCCCGCCGCCTCCCAGTCGCGCACGAACGGGTCGAACCCGACCACCTCGAGGCCGAAGGCCCGCGCACGGCGCGCCAGCGCCCGGCCGATCCGCCCGACGCCGATGAGCGCGAGGCGCCGGCCCTGCAGCCGGTGGATCGCCTCCTTCGGCATCGACCAGCCGCCGCCGCGCACCGCCACGGCGGCGTCCACCACGCGTCGTGCGAGCGCGAGGAGCAGCGCCATCGCGTGGTCGGCCACCTCGTCCACGCAGTAGTCGGGGACGTTCGTGACGACGATGCCGTGCCGGCTGGCCGCCGCGACATCGACGTTGTCGTAGCCGATCCCGTAGCGGGCGATGATCCGGCAGCCCGCCTGCGCCGCGGCCCCCACCACGGCCTCCGGCACGGGCGCGTAGCAGACGAGCAGGCCGTGAGCGGTGCGCGCCAGGTCGGCGAGCGTCCGCTCGTCGGTTGCCGGCGCCTCGACGAGCTCGACGTCGAGCGGCTCCAGGAGCGAGCGCTCGATCTCCAGCCCGCCGAAGACCTGATCGGTGACGACCACCCGCCGGCCCATCGCTCAGGACAGCGCCTCCTCGTCGAACGGGTGCTTCGTGAACAGCACCGGGCCGTCCTTGGTGACCAGCAGGTCCTCCTCCAGGCGCACCGTCTGCTCGAGGCCCGGGTGGCCGGCGAACGTCTCGGCCGCGAAGTACATCCCCTCCTGCAGCTCGACGGGGTAGTCGAGCGAGTAGGCACGCGAGATCCACATCCCCTCGTAGAGCGACAGCCCGATCGAGTGGGCGAACTGCTGCAGGGTGACCGTGCCGTACTCGTCGTCGGCGTACGGCGGCAGCTTCGCCGCCACGTCCGCGGTCGTGTTGCCAGCCTTCATCTCGCCGATGGCGGCGTACATCGACGCGTGGCACTCCTTGTAGAGATCCTTCTCCTTGGCGGTCCAGCGCCCGCCGACCTTGAAGCAGCGCACGAAGTCCACGAAGTAGCCGCCGGGCCCGACGGCGTTCTGGTCGATGATCACCAGGTCGCCCTCGCGGATCACCTTGTCGGTGTGCCAGCGGCGGTACGGGCTGGTGTTGCCGCCCGACGCGACGATGATGTCGTAGACGAAGTCGAAGCCCTGCTCGTAGAGGTACTCGTTCACCTTGGCGGTGATGAAGCTCTCCTTGACCCCGGGCTTCAGCCACTCGTGCTCGATCTTCCAGAACGCCGTGTCGCCGATCGCGCTGGAGATCTTCAGGCACTCCAGCTCGTCCGGCGTCTTGACGATCCGCGCGTCCGACATCGCCGGCCACGCGCTCACCGTGTCGAGCCCGAGCTTGTGGAACGCCGCGGCCGCCGACGGGTCGTAGATGTCGACCCCGATGCGCTCGCGCTCGACCCCGTGCTCCTTGAGGACCTCGTGGACGGAGGCGGCCATCCGATCGGCCATCATCTCCTCCGCCGTCATCGACCACTTCCAGGTGATGGCGGGTCGGATCCTGCCCTCCAGCCACGGCGCGTCGATCTTCGCGCACTCCAGGTCGGATCCCGCCGTCTCGAAGAGGACCGGGTCCCCGCCGCGCGGCAGGACGCAGTAGCGGATGAAGATGTTGTTCTTCCAGTTGCCCTGGAAGACGCTGGTGATGTAGCGGATGTTCTCGCCGACGAAGCAGACCAGGGCGCCGAGGTCGTGCTTGTCCATCATCAGCCGCGCTCGCGTCAGCCGGTCGCGGCGCAGCCGGTCGAAGTCGACGCGCAGCTGCCAGTCGCTGCCGGTCGTGCTCAGGACCCGGCGCGGGTCCTGCTCGTGCGGCTTGCCCAGGAAGCCGAGGTCGAGGCCCTTGCCGGGCGGCGTCAGCCCGTGGCCGTCGGCGCCGTCCGGCAGCACGCCCGGCCGCCTGCTCCATGCGGTCTGCTCGGTGCTCATGTGCTCCTCCCGCTTCACGCCCCGGTGCCGCGCAGCTCCTTGGTCAGGTCGGCGCTCAGCACCTCGCAGCCGTCGGCCGTCACGTGCACGACGTCCTCGACCCGCGTGCCCGCCACGCCCTCCATCAGCAGGCACGGCTCGACGGTGATGCACATGTCCTCGAGCAGCGGGTGGTCGTCGTAGTAGTAGTCCGGCGGATCGTGGATGTCGAGCCCGAGGCTGTGGCCCAGGAGCCCGATCTTGTGCTCGAGGAACCCGCCGTCGCGCGCCACGTCCTCGGCCAGCTCGTTGAGCTGGCGCGGCGTGACGCCGGGCTTGATCGCCTCGATCACCTCCTCGTTCATGCGCCGCGTCGTCTCGTACATGTCGCGCAGCTTGGGGTCGAGGTCGTCGAGGTCGCCCGCCACGATCATGCGCGAGATGTCGCCGGCGTATCCGGCGTAGCTCGGGCAGATGTCGAACAGCGCCCAGTCGCCGCTGCGCATCACGTACGAGCCGTCGTGGTCGGGCAGCGAGCTGCCCGTCGCGGTGCGCGGCCCACCGGAGATGATGGACCCGCCCGCCAGCTCCAGCTCCCCGTTGGCGCGCAGCGCGTGCTCGGCGGCGAGCGCGAACTCGAACTCGCTGGCGCCGACGCGAACCGCGTCGAAGCCGGCCTCCACCGCCTTCATCGCCGCCTGCTCGGCGCGCCGGATCAAGTCGATCTCCTTGGGCGTCTTGACCCGGTAGGTCTCCTCGACCAGCATCGTCGGCGTCAGCTGCGCGTCGGGGGCCAGCTCACGCAGCGGCAGGTAGTGCATCGCCGGATAGATGAACCAGTTGTCGATGCCCACCGACCGGTAGCCGCGCTGGGCGATCAGCCGCCCGAACTCCACGCCGAAGTTCTCGGCGTAGTGGGTGTCCTCGAAGATCGAGAGCTCCTTGGCCCGGGCTTCGTCCCACGGCTGGTCGGTGACCACCACCGGCTCGCCGTCGAGCGGGAAGAGCACGGCGCACGAGCCGAACATCTGGTAGCTGCCGTCGGGCTGGGTCTGCGCCCCGACGAAGCGCACGTAGTAGTCGGTGAGGTAGCGCACGACGGCGCGGACCTTCGCGTTGGAGTAGCCGATCAGCGCGTCCAGCCCGTCGGCCGCCATGCGCTCGCGCACCTTGCGGTGGCGCTCCTCGAAGTCGTTGCGATCGAAGATCGACATGTCTGCCCTCCTCTCAGGGAACCGGGCCGACGAACACGTAGCCCGCCTCCTCCAGGCTCGCCGCGGGCGCGTAGCAGCCGACGATCTCGAGCTCCTCGGACTCCGACGCGTTGCGCAGCGAGTGCGTCGCGCCGGCGGGGACGTAGACCGCCGTCCCCGCCGTGACCTCGTGCTCGGTGTCCCCGGCCCCCGCGATCCCTCGCCCACGCAGGACGTAGAGCACCTCCTCGGCGTTGGGGTGGTAGTGGCGCTCATGGGCGGCCCCGGGTGGGAAGACCGTCCGCCACCAGCAGACCTGCCGGGAGCCGCCGCTCTCGGCGCTCACGAGGAACCGGATGTCCATCCGGCGCCAGCCCTCGTCGGCGCCCACCGCGGCGGGCTGCATCTCGTCGACGTGGATCTGGAAGTGCGCGCCGCTCACGGCCGGTACCCCTGCGGCGACCAGTTGCGCTCGACCTCGCCGTCGGCCTCGAACTTGGCGATGCCCTCCTGCGTGCCCTCGTAGCCGGGCAGGTCGACGGCCCAGTTGGCCGGGGGCTTCTCGCCGTTGAGGACCATCACCGCCATGTCGACTGCGAGGCGGCCCTGCGTCACCGCGCGCTCGGAGAGCGCGTAGGTGATCCAGCCCTGCTTCATGTAGTCGTAGAGCTCCTCGCCGATCGTCAGGTTCGTGATCTTCACGTCGCCCGGCTTGTCGCCCCGGGCCCGCAGCGCGTCGATGACGCCCTTGGCCTGCAGGTCGGTGCTGTTGTAGACCCACTCGGTCTGCGGGAACGCCTCCAGGGTGTTGCCCGCGACGTCGGCGATCTTGGCCCGGTCCATGTCGTGGTACTTCATGGCGAGCACCTTGGCCTCGGGCGCCCGTTCCTTGAGGCGCTTGACGAACGCCTCGCAGCGCAGCTTCGGCCAGACCACGCCCGGCGGCCCGCACATCGCGATCACCCGGGCATCGGGGTCGTGCGCTGCGATGTAGTCGGCCTGCTTGGTGCCGGCGAGCGCGTCGTCGGTGTAGACGCCGATGCTGCGATCGGAGTCCGCCAGCGCGTTGGCGTAGATGACCGGGATCCCGTCGTTCCACGCGCGGTCGGCAGCGGGGGCCATGCCCTTGGAGTCCACGGCGCCCAGGATGAGCGCGTCGACCTGCTGCGTGAGGTAGGTGTCGACCTGCTGCAGCTGCCCGGCAGTGTCGCCGTACCCGCTTGCCGCGTTCACGCGGACCTCGACTCCGAGCCGCTTGGCCTCCTGCTCGACGCCGTAGGCCTCGGCGATCCAATACGGGTCCTTGAAGTGCGGGAAGCTGACCCCGATCACGTAGTCGCCGGCCGGCTCGCCGACCTTGTAGGTGTTCTCGTCGACCTTGCGGACACGCTCGGTGCCGGGCTGGTAGTCCTTCAGCTCCTCGCTCGAGGCGCCGCCACCACCGCCGTTGCCGCCCTCGTCCCCGCCGCCGCAGCCCGCGGCGGCCAAGCCGAGGATCAGTGCCAGGATCGCCGCTGTCCGGCGAACGCACATCACCATCACCTTCCTCCACGTTTCGTCGCACCGTCTTTGTCACCCAGCGCAAGCCGCATGACGACGTCTTGCGTGGCGTCCGCGCGCTCCACCTCGCCGGCGATCCGGCCTTCGCGCATCACGTAGATGCGGTCGCTCATGCCGATCGCCTCCGGGAGATCGGACGTGATCATCAGCACCGCTCGCCCCTCGCCGCACAACCGGCCCACCAGCCGGTAGACCTCGACCCGGGCCCCGACGTCGACGCCCCGGGTCGGCTCGTCCAGGATCACGACCGTCGGATCGGCGGCCAGCACGCGAGCGATCAGGCACTTCTGCTGGTTGCCGCCCGAGAGGTTGGCGATCCCCTGGTCCACCGACGGCGTCCGGATGCTGAGCGACGACACGTAGCGCGAAGCGAGCCGCGGCATCGCGCCCGGCGCCAGCAGCGGCCCGCGCGCCAGCGACCGCAGCGAGCCCAGGCCGATGTTCGACGCGACGGACATGAGCGGCACGATGCCCTGGCCCTTGCGGTCCTCGGGGACGAGCGCGATCCCGGCGCGCAGGGCCTGCGCCGGCGAGTGCAGGTGCACGCGGCGCCCGTCGAGCAGCGCCTCGTAGTCGCCCGCCGGGTCGGCCCCGAGCAGGCCGCGGACCATCTCCGTCCTCCCGGCGCCGATCAGGCCGAAGAGCCCCACCACCTCACCGCGGCGCACGCGGATCGCCGGCGATCGTCCGTCGTCGCCCCGCCCACGCTCGCGGATCTCGAGCGCCACGGCGCCTGGGCGCACGTCGCGGCGCTCGAACATCTCGGTGATCTCGCGGCCGACCATGGCCTGGATCAGCTGGCCGGGGCTGCTGTCGCGCACCCGGCCTCGGTGGACGACGGCCCCGTCACGCATGACCGTGACCACGTCGCCGATCTGCTGCAGCTCGTCGAGCCGGTGCGTGATGTAGAGGATCGCGACGCCGCGGGCGCTCAGCCGGCGGATGAGCCCGAACAACGTGCTCGTCTCGGTGGACGTCAGCGTCGCCGTGGGCTCGTCGAGGATCAGGACGCGCTCGCCCTCGCGGGAGACCGCGCGGACGATCTCCACGACCTGTCGCTGGGCGATGCCCAGGTCCTTGATCAGGCTCAGCGGCCGGATCCCCTCGACGCCGAGCTCGTCCAGCAGCGCGCGCGCCCGCCGGTTGCGCCGCGCCCGGTCGAGCACGCCCCGGACGACGACGGGCTCCTGGCCGAGCGCGATGTTCTCGGCCACGGTCATGTACGGGACGAGCGTCAGCTCCTGGTAGACCGTGCTGATGCCGCGCCGCAGGGCGTCGTGGGGCGTGCGCAGATGCACGGTGCGGCCGCCGATCCGCACCTCGCCCGCATCGGGACGGTGCACGCCGGCGAGCAGCTTGACGACGGTCGACTTGCCGGCGCCGTTCTCGCCGATCAGGCAGTGCACCTGGCCGGCGTGCAGCTCGAGCGTCGTGCGCTTGACCGCCTCGACCCCGGCGAAGCGCTTGTCCACGTCGTAGACGCCGGCCAGGAGCGTCTCCGCCGCGCCCGTCATGGCGCTGACCTCCCGGGCGGGCGGGCGGGCGCGCCGGCCGCCTCCGCCGGCACGCGCGCGGCCGGACCGCCGGCAGGGGCCGGGGGTTGGCGCGACATCCGGCCTGGGCGGTCGCGCAGCCGGTCGACGATGACCGCGGCGAGGATCACCAGCCCGCTGATGACCTGCTGCAGATACGACGAGACGTTCGTGATGTCCAGGCCGTTCTGCAGGATGGTGAGCACGAGGATGCCCAGCGCGACGCCGCCGATCGTGCCGCGGCCGCCGCTCAGCGCCATCCCGCCGACGACGGCGGCCGCGATCGACTGGAGCTCCAGGCCGGCGCCGAGGTTCGGCTGACCCGAGTTGATGCGAGCGGCGAGGATCATCCCCGCGATCCCGGCGAGGGTGCCGGAGATGACGAAGGCGGCCACCTTGATGCGGCGGACGTTCAAGCCCGCCAGGCGCGCCGCCTCCTCGTTGCCGCCCGTCGCGTAGAGCTTGGGACCGAGGGTCGTGTAGCGCAGCACCGCCCAGGCCACGACGAGCGCGACCGCGGCGATCACGAACGGCACCGGGAAGGGTCCGATGAACCCGTCGCCCAGCCAGGTGAACACGCGCGGGAAGTCGCCGGTCACCGGCTGGCCGCCCGTCCAGACGAACGCGAGCCCGCGCGTCACGGTCAGCGTGCCGATCGTGACGATCACCGAGTGGATGAGGAACGTCGCGATGATCGCGCCGTTGACCAGTCCGACCACGGCGCCGGTGACGGGCGCGGCGACGAGCCCGATCGCGCCGAACTCCTGCACGGCCAGCGCCGTCGTCACCGTCGACAGGCCGACGATCGCGCCGACCGAGATGTCGACCTCGGCCAGCAGGATGACGAACGCCTGGCCGATCGCCAGCAACGCCACGGCGGCGAGCGTCCGCCCCAGGTTCTGCATGTTCGAGACGGTCAGGAAGACGTCGCTGCGGCTCGAGAAGTAGATGACCATCGCGACGATGACCACCGGCAGGCCCGCCACATGCCAGCCGGTGCGGCGCAGCGTGGCGCGCAGCCGCAGGGCGAGCGACCGCGCGAGCCCTGGGCGCGCGCCGCCGCCGACCGCGGTGGGGGCTGCGGCGTTCGGCATGCCTGCTCCCCCCGCTCAGCCTCCCGCCCGCGCGGTCGCCGCCTCGCCCAGCCGCTCGCGAATCAGCCGCGCGACGTCCTCGAAGGGCAGCAGGCCCTTCGTCTGCAGCCCGCGCGCCTTGACCGCGGCGAGCAGCTCGCGGACCGCGTCCGCGTCGGCCTCGACGCCCAGCGCCGAGAGCGCGAGCATGATCGACGGGACGCCGCTGCCCTTCCCATAGACCACGCGAGCGGCGGGCTGGCCGACCGCGTCCCAGTGGTACGGGAACAGCTCGGTGGGAGCGCGCTCGACGCAGCGCGCGTACCACCCCGCGATGATGCCCGACTCGACTTCGAACAGCCGCTCGCCGACGACGGGGCGGTTCGGCGGGATCGGATGCCCCGCGCGCTCGCGAACCAGCCGCGAGAGGCCGTAGAACTCCTCGGTGCGCAGCTGGTGGCTGACGCCATAGAGCATCTCCAGCGCCAACGCGAGCTCCTCCATCGGCGTGTTCCCGGCACGCTCCCCCACACCGGTCACCGTCGTGTGCACCACCTCGACGCCGGAGGCCAGAGCCGCGATCGTGTTCGCGACCGCGAGGCCGAAGTCGTCGTGGAAGTGGGCCTCCAGCGGCGTCCCCGGGAGACGCTCGCGCACCCGCCGCACCCAGCCGGGCACGGCATGCGGGCTCACGACGCCGAAGGTGTCCACGAGCGCCAGCGCGTCCATGTGCCCCTCGTCAGCGACGCGCGCGACCAGGTCGAGGTACCAGTCGAACTCGGCCCGCGAGGAGTCGATCGTGAAGAACACCGTGTACAGCCCGGCCTCGCGCGCCGCGAGCGTCGCTTCGATCGACAGCTCGATCGCCCGCTCCAGCGGCCAGCCGTATGCGCGGTCGATGATGTGGCCGGACGAGGGGATCTCCACCACCACGCCATCGACGCCGCAGGCCCGCGCCTGCTCGATGTCCTGAGCCATGCAGCGCGCGAACGCGAAGATCTCCGGGCCCAGGCCGGCCTCGACGATCCGGACGATCGCGGACTCGTCCTGGGGCGAGACGGTGGCCATACCGGCCTCGATGCGGTCCACGCCGGCCGCGGCGAGCCGGTGCGCGATGGCGACCTTGTCGTCGGCGGTGAACGCCACCCCGGCCTGCTGCTCGCCGTCGCGCAGCGTGACGTCGTGGAAGCGGACCGCGGTCGGGAAGGCCAATCCGCTGCGTGCTTCGGGCAGGTGGTTCCAAGGGCTGGTGAAGAAGCGGCCAGGCCTCTCCCACGGGGCTCTATCCACGGCACTCCCCTCCCGGATGTGCAACCGGTTGCAGCGTAGGCGCTGTGCAACCGGTTGTCAACCGGCAATGCAACCGGTTGCCGCCCTGGGTATGCTGGACGCGCACGTACCGGGAGCGCGGCGATCGGATGGCGAACGACGAGGTGATGGCGAGCCAGCGAGACGGGTCACGGCCCGCCGCCCCGGTCACCCTCAGCCAGGTCGCCGAGCTCGCGCGAGTCCACAAGTCGACCGCCTCGCGGGCGCTGGACCCGGCGCGGTCGCGCCGGATCAGCCCGGCCACGGTGGCGCGCGTGCAGGCGGCGGCCGAGCGGCTCGGCTACACCCCCCACCTCGGGGCGGCAGGGCTCACCCGCGGACGCACGAGCACGGTCGGCGTCATCGTCTCGGACTTCGACAACCCCTACAGCGGCCGCGTGATCCGCGGCATCTCGAGCGTCATGGAGGAGCGCGGCCTCGTCGCGCTCGTCGCCGAGTCGGTCGAGGACCCCCACCGGCTCGAGCGCGTGCTCAAGCACCTGCTCAGCCGACGCGTCGACGCGATCATCACCACGGCGATGCACCTGGGCGACGCGAACCTGCTCGATCCCGTCCGCCGCGCCGGGGTGCCGGTCGTGCTGGCCGGCCGCAGCCTGCCGGCCTGCGACATCCCGGCGGTGGTCTCCGACGACTTCCGCGGAGCCGGCCTGGCGGCCGAGCACCTGCTCGACCTCGGCCACACGGTGCTCGCGCAGCTGCTGGGGCCGGCCGACATCGACACGTTCGACCGACGACGCCGCGGGTTCCACGCCCGCGTGGCCCGCAGTCGCGCGCGGGACGTGACGGTGCCCGAGCACGCCCGCGCGCCGACGCTGGCCGAAGGCTGCCGGCTCATGGAGCTGGCACTGCGCGCCGACGTCCCGCCGACCGGCGTCTTCGCCCAGAACGACCTGATGGCCGTCGGCGCGATCGAGGCGCTTCAGGCGGCGGGCCTGTCGTGCCCGGACGACGTGTCGATCGTCGGCTTCAACGACGTCCCCCTCAGCAGCCACCTCTCGCCGCCGCTCACGACCATCCGCGTGGCGACCGAAGAGCTCGGCCGGTCGGCCGGCCTGATCGCCCTGGACCTCATCGCCACGCCCCACAGCCGTCCCGAGGACGTCCGCCTCCCGGCCATGCTCGTCCCCCGCGACTCCACCCGGCCGCCGGCAGCGCGCTCACGGTCGTAGGCCCGTGAGCGGCAGCGTCGTCCCGGGCGCGAGCGTCGCGAGCGACACGACCTGCATCGCGGTGTCGCCGAGCAGGAACAGGCGGTCGCCGACCACGGTCGCCCGCCGCACCGGGGCGCCGCCGTCGCCGGCGACGCGACCGGCCTCCGCGATCCCGCCTGCGCCGACGCGCAGGCCGAGCGCGCCGGTGAACGCGTGCTGGGAGACCGGCAGGACGGCCAGCCGGGTCGCCGGCCACCACAGGAACGCGTGGTGGTCGGACTCGGCCTCCGACCAGCTCCCCAGCCCGAGGTCATGGCGGGCCACGCGGACCGGGCGGGCGGGGTCGGAGACGTCGAAGAGCGAGACCTGGGTGCCGGTCACGCGGCCCTGCTCGGTGGCGTCCTGCCCGACGCCGAGCAGGCGCCCGTCCGCGATCGGGTGCAGGTAGGCCGAATAGCCGAGCAGCTTCAGCTCGCCGGCGACCCGTGGGCGCTCGGGGTCGGCGAGGTCGACGGTGTAGAGGGGATCGGTCTGGCGGAACGTGACGACGTAGCCGACCGGGCCGAGGAAGCGCACCGCCCGGATGCGCTCGTCCGGGCCGAGGCCGCCGACCTGCCCGAGCTGCTCCAGGCGCCCGTCGCGCTGGCGCAGCGTCGTGACGAGCGACTCGCGGTCGGTCGTGCTGGCCGCGCGCAGGACGCCGTCGCGCTCGGAGAGCGCGAACTGGCTGAGCAGCGTGCCCGGCACCGCGCCGCTGGACGCGTAGGTCGTGGCATCTGCGGCGCTCGTGTCGAAGCGGTGGATGGTCGTGGTCGTGCTCGCCGCCGGATCCCAGCGCGGCGTGGCGACGTAGAGCGAGCGGGGTGAGGCGGCGACGATCTCGGCGTCGGTCATCACCGCGTCGCTGTCGATCGCCGGCAGGCCGCGATCGACGTCGACGGTCAGGACGGTGAGCAGGCCGGTCCCGGAGAACGCCGGCGGGCGGCGCACGTGGCGGCAGGCGACGAGGCGGCGGGTCTGCGGACGCGCCAGGCCGCGGCCGGCGAGCGTCGCGGTCGGCACCCAGCCGGCGACGCGGTCGCGCGCGGCGGGCTCGATCGCGAAGCGGGGCGCCGAGGCGACGACGACGCGCGCGGTCGCGCCGGTGAGGCGCGCGCCGACGGGCGCGCCGTCGAACGCGAGCGTCCGCACGACGGCCATCCGCGCCGGGTCGCGCAGGTCGACCTCCGCGAGCACGGTGCGCGGCGGGACGTAGGGGGCGATGTCGCCGATCGGCGGGAGGGGGCCGACGGGCATGGCGGGCGCGGTCGCGCGGCCCGCGGACGACGCGCCCGCGGCGCCTGCGACCGGAAGCGGCCGGGGCAGCGGGCCGACGTCCATCTGCTCGCGCGCGATCACCAGCGCGCGGCCCTCGTGGACCAGCAGCTGGTGGTCGAAGCCGCCGGGGAGCGTCAGCGTGCCGACGATCCGGGGCGTCGCGGTCCGCGCGTCGACGGCGTAGAGCGTGCCGGCGGCGATCGCGAACAGATGGCGGCCGTCGGACTTGACGAGATCCGGCTCGTCGACGCCCGCCTCCTGGACGTTCGTCGTCGAGACGTCGTCCGGCGCGGCCTCGGCGTTGGGCGTCGCCGCGGGCGCGGGCCGGGCCTCGGGGCCGGCCGTGGCGGTCGGGGCGGGGCGAGCGACCGCGTGCGCGTGACCCGACGCGTAGCGGACGAGCGCCGGACAGGAGTCGAAGGCGCGCAGTCGGGGGGTGGCCGCGTCGGCGGAGGTCGCGGCGAGCGCCGCGAGCAGGCACGCCGACCCGAGGACCCGCCGCTTCACGCGGGAAAGCCTAACCATGCCGAGCTCCGAGGTGCGCGCGCCCACCGTGCGCACGTCGGGGCTCGCCCATGGGAGTGGCGAGACCGCCGTCCCGCGACGTACACTCGCGGCGACCATGGACCTCCATCCCGGCGAGCAGATCATCTACAACGGTCACCCCTCGTGGCGCTCGACCTGGGCGCTCTACGGGCGGGGCCTGCTGACCGCGCTGATCCTCGCGCTCCTCACCGGCGCCGGCACCGCGATCTTCGACGACGGCGCCGATTGGACGCTCGCGGTCCTGGTCGGGGTGGTGGTGCTCTGCCTCACGGTGCTCATCGGCTTCATCCACCGGATGTTCACCGTCTACACGATCACCACGCAGCGGCTGCGCATCCAGCGCGGGATCATCGCGCGCAAGGTCCAGCAGACGCGGATCGAGCGGGTGCAGAACGTCAACACCGAGCAGGGCATCCTGGAGCGGATCCTGCGGGTCGGCGCGGTCGACTTCGACACCGCGGGGTCCGACGACTCCGAGTTCCGCTTCAGCGGCGTCAACAACCCCGAGGCGGTCGTGGTCGCCGTCGACCGCGCCCAGCGCGAGCACTCCCTGGCCCACCAGAGCGACCCGAGCCCGGACGGGCTCTGAGCCGCGGGCGCCTGCCCTACGCCGCGATCCGCGTCCGCAGCCGCTGCGCCATCGCCGCCAGCTCGTCCTGATCGGCCGGCGTCGCGCGGCGGAAGTCGATGTCGTGCACGCCGTCGAGCGGCACGAGATGGACGTGGGCGTGGGGCACCTCGACGCCGACGACCGCGACGCCGACGCGCGCCGCACCGGTCTCCGCGCGGATCGCCGCGGCGACCGGCTTGGCGAAGACGAAGAGGTCGCCGAGGAGGTCGTCGGGCAGGTCGAAGAGGTGGTCGATCTCCTGCTTGGGGATCACCAGCGTGTGTCCGGCACGGATCGGCCGGACGTCGAGGAAGGCGAGGAAGCGGTCGTCCTCGCGCAGCTTGTGGGCCGGGATCTCCCCGGCGACGATGCGAGTGAAGATCGAGGCCATCGGCGCGAGGCTACCGCTCCGAGCCGGACGGGCAAGCGTGCACGAGCGATGCGTCGAGCGCGCACCGTGAGAAACGGCGTCGGTCGGGCGTTGATGGACCGATGGCACCCACCTCGTCCGCCCGCCCGCGGATCCTCTCCGTGATCGGCGCCCGCCCCGAGATCGTCCAGGCGGCGCCGGTCTGCGCGGCGCTGGCCCCGCTGGCCGACGAGATCCTCGTCCACACCGGCCAGCACTACGACACCGCCATGTCGCAGGCGCAGATCCTCGCGCTGCGCCTCCCCCGTCCCGACCGCAACCTCGGCATCGGCTCGCGCACGCGCGAGGAGCAGCTGCGCATCGGCGAGCAGCAGCTGATCGACCTGATCCACCGCGAGCGCGCCGACGTCGTGCTCGTCCGCGGCGACACGAACGCGACCCTGTCGGGCGCGCGTGCCGCGGCGGCCACCGGCACGCCGCTCGTCCACGTCGAGGCGGGCCTGCGCTCCCATCGCGACGACATGCCCGAGGAGGGCAACCGGATCGAGACCGACCGCCTCGCGACGCTGCTGTGCGCGCCGAGCGAGCGCGCCGCGCAGACCCTCCGCGACGAGCGCGTCCCCGGCGACGTCGTCGTCACCGGCGACCCGCTGCGCGACGTGCTCGAGGCCTGGCGCGCGGCGATCGCCCCAGCGCAGGGCACGTACCTGCTGGCCACCGTCCACCGCAACTACAACACCGACGACCCCGAGCGGCTGCAGGCGGTGCTGGACTGCCTGGCCCACTCGCCGTGGCCCGTGATCCTGCCGGCCCATCCCCGGCTGCGCGCGCGGTTGGCCGCGTGGGAGCTCGACATGCCCCCGGAGCTGCGGCTCGTCGAGCCGGTCACCTACCCGGAGATGCTGGCGCTGGAGCGCGGCGCGCAGGCGATCGCCACCGACTCCGGCGGCGTCCAGCGCGAGGCGTACCTCTGGGGCGTCCCGTGCGCGACGCTGCGCGAGGAGACCGAGTGGACCGAGACGGTCGAGACGGGCTGGAACACGATCGTCGGCGTCGACCCGGACCGCTTCGCCGAGGCGCTGCAGCGCCCGCACCCCTCGGAGCACCCGCCGATCTTCGGCGACGGCCGAGCCGCGCCCCGGATCGCGCGCGCGACCGTCGCGCTGGCCGACGACGAGATCGGGGCGGCGGCATGACGCCCCGCGGGCGCTCACACCGCAGCGCTTCGACCCGGCGGGAGGATGCGTCGTGAGGGCGCCGGTCCGGATCGGGCTCGTCGGCGCCGGGACGATGGGCACCTACCACCTGGAGACGCTCGAGCGGATCGACGGCGTGACCGTCGTCGCGCTGGCCGAGCCCGACGAGCGGACCGCGCGTGCCCGGATCGGCCGCCGACCGATCGCCTGGACCCGCGACCACCGCGCGCTCCTGGCGCGCGACGACGTCGACGCGGTCTCGATCTGCACGCCCTCGGCCCACCACGCCGAGATCGCGCTCGACGCGATCGCCACTGGGCGCCACGTGCTCGTCGAGAAGCCGATCGCCACGACGCTGGAGGACGCGCTGCGGATGGCCTCCGCCGCGCGGATCGCCGGCGTGAAGCTCATGGTCGGCCACGTCGAGCGCTTCAACCCGGCCGTGGCGAAGGTCACCGAGCTGATCGCCGCCGGCCACATCGGCTGCGTCCACCGGGTCCACGCCACCCGTGTCGGGCCGCTGCCGACCCGGATCACCGACGCCGGCGTGGCGATCGACCTCGCCACTCACGACCTCGACATCATGCAGACGGTCCTCGACCGCGACATCACCTCGGTCTACGCCGACGGGGCGCGGCTGCGCCACCCGACCCACGAGGACCTGCTGACCTGCCTGCTGCGCTTCGGCGACGACGGCCCCCACGGCCTGCTCGACGTCAACTGGCTCACGCCCGAGAAGCGCCGCGAGATGACCGTGCTCGGCGACACCGGCATGATCACCGCCTCGTTCCTCACCCAGGACGTCTGGCTCACCGAGTCGGCCGACACGCCGACCGACTGGAACGAGCTGGCCCGCATGCGCGGCGACGCCGAGGGCGCGGCGCTGCGCTTCGCCCTGCGCCGCGTCGAGCCGCTGCGGGCCGAGCTGGAGGCGTTCGCCGCCTGCGTGCGCGACGACACGCCCGAGCCGGTCTCCGCCTACGACGGCTGCCGCACGCTCATCGCCGCGCTCGCGGTGCGCGAGTCGGCCGCCCATCAGCGGCCGGTGCGGCTGCTCGACATGCCCACGACCCGATCGCGGATGCGCGCGGTCGCCTGACCATGATCCGCTTCGTCATCCCCGTCTACAACGAGCGCGAGAACATCGCCCCGCTCATGGCCGACCTCGCCCCGCGCGCCGCGCAGCTCGGCGCGCGGATCATCTTCGTCGACGACGGCTCCAGCGACGGCACCGCCGAAGCCATCGAGCAGCACCGCGACGGGCTGCACCTCGCGGTCGTCCACCACGACGTCAACCGCGGCCTGGGCACGGCGATCAACTCGGGCCTGCGCGCCGCCCTGGGCGAGTCGACCGACGAGGACGCGATCGTCACGATCGAGGGCGACAACACCTCCGACCTCGACGACCTGCCGCGGATGCTCGAGGCCTTCGACGCCGGCGCCGACGTCGTGCTCGCCTCCGTCTACGCGCCGGGCGGCAAGATCGTCGGCGTGGCCGGCTGGCGGCTGACGGCCTCCAAGGCGGTCTCCAACGGCTTTCGCCGCATCGGCGGCCTGCGCGAGATCCACACGCTCAGCTCGCTCTATCGCATCTACCGGGCCGGCACGCTGCGCCGCGCCGCCGAGACGTACGGCTACCTGCTCGTCCGCGAGCCGGGCTTCGCGGCGAACGTCGAGCTGCTGTTGAAGCTCTACAACGCCGGCGCCACGGTCGCCGAGGTGCCGACGGTCAACGACTGGTCCAAGCGGCTGGGGGTCTCGAAGATGAAGCTCACCCCCACGCTGCTCGCCTACGGACGGCTGGCGACCGCCCATCTGGTCGGTCGCATCCAGCCCCCGCCCATGTCGCCGCTGGACGGCGCGCGATGAGGCAGCCGCCACCGCGCGTCGCCGTCGTCGGCGGCGGGGTGCTGGGCACCGTCCTGTCCCTGCGGCTCGCCCAGGCCGGCGTCGCGGTCACGCTCCTGGAGCGCGGACCGTCCCTGGGCGGGCTGGCAGGGACGTTCGACTTCGACGGCCACCGGGTCGACCGCTTCTACCACGTCGTCGTCCCCTCCGACGAGCGCATGATCGCGCTCGCGCGCGAGCTGGGGATCGAGGACGCGCTGCGCTTCCGCGACGTCGCCGCGGCGTTCTGGGCCGGCGGCCGGCTGCACCGCTTCGACTCGGTCGGCGATCTGCTGCGCTTCCGACCGCTCTCCCCCTTGGCACGGCTGCGGCTGGGCTGGTTCGTGATCCAGTGTCAGCTGCGACAGGGGTACGCCGGCCTCGAGCGGATGCCGCTCGAGCGCTGGCTCCGCCGCCACTGCGGGCGCCAGGTGCTCCACCGCATCTGGCGCCCGTTGCTGGACTCGCGCTTCGACGGTCACCACGGCGAGCTGCCGGCGACCTACCTGTGGGCGCGCACGAACCGGATGCGCGGCGCGCGCCGATCGGGCGGGCGCGGCGAGACGATGGGCCACCTCGTCGGCGGCCACGAGCGGCTGATCGAGGCGGCCGGCGCGCGGGCGCGCGAGCTCGGCGTCGACGTGCGGCTGGAGGCCGGCGTGGAGGGGCTGGCGATGACCGACGGGCGGGTGCGCGGCGTCGTGGTCGACGGCGTCGAGGAGCCGTTCGACCTCACGATCCCCACGCTCCAGCCGCCCGCGCTGGCGCGGCTGCTGCCCGACGCCCTCGCCCACCTGCTGGCCGTCTACCCGCGCCGCTACCTCGGCTGCGTCTGCCTGGTGCTGAAGCTGCGGCGCTCGGTGATGCCGTGCTACGCGGTGAACATCTGCGAGCCGACGCCGATCACCACCGTCGTCGAGACCTCCCACGTCCTGGGGACCGAGCACACCGACGGCCTGCGCCTCGCGTACCTCCCCAAGTACTGCGAGGTCACCGCGCCGGAGCTCCGCGAGGACGACGCCTCGATCTACGCACGCTTCACCGCGATGCTCGCGCGCATGTCGCCGGCCTTCCGCCACGAGGACGTCGTCGCCTGGACGGTGAACCGCGCGCCGGTCGTCGAGCCGGTCCATGCCCTCGGCCACGAGCCGCGCACGGCGCCGGTGTGGCCCGACGTGGCCGGCCTGGCGCTCGCCTCCGCCAGCCAGATCTACCCGCGGCTGCTGAACGGCGACTCCGTCGTGCGCTTCGCCGAGCGGGTCGCGCGCGAGGCGATCGCGACGCTGCCGGCCTGCCGACCGCCCCAGACCGTCCCGGACCTGGCGGTGGTCCCATGATCGCGACGGCCCGGCCGCGGGGCGACGCGCAGCCCGCCGCCGCCTCGGCACGACCGCCGGACGACGCGAACGGAGGCTCCGCCGCCCCGGACGACGGCGCCAAGGTCGCCGCCGCGCGCGCCGGCGTCGCGATGGCCGTCGCCACCTTCGCGATGGCGGCGGCGTCCGCACTGCAGGCCGTCCTCTACCTCAGCCGCTTCGGCGTCGACGGGCGCACGGACGGCTTCTTCGTGGCCTTCGCCCTCTACACCACCTTCGGCGTCTTCGGTCAGAGCATCCGCCTGACCGCGGTGCCTTGGCTCGTGCAGCCGGGGGGGCGATTGAGCGCGCGCGAGTTCGCCGCCGTGCTCGGCCTGATCGCGGTGCCGGTGCTGATCGCGACGGTCGCGCTCGCCGCACCGCTCTCCCGGCTGCTCGCCCCCGGCCTCAGCGTCGCCGATCGCTCCGTCACCGCATCGGCGCTGCCGATCCTCGGCGTGGCGATGGCGCTGCAGCTGTGGGCGTCCGGCGGGGCGACGGTGCTCGCGGTGCGCGGGCGCTTCGCCGCCGTGGCGCGCAGCTACGTCGCCGGGGCCCTGGCCGGGCTGATCGCGTTCGTCGCGCTCATGGGCACGGCGGGCGAGATGACGCTCGGCTGGTCGATGCTCACGATGGCCGTGGTCACGTGCGCGTCGATGCTCGCCGGCGTGCGCTCGAGCGGCGGGCTCGAGCACGCCGGCGGGCGCCTGCGGCTCGGCCGCCTCGTGGGGCTCGCCGGGCGGCTGCTGGGACGCACGTCGATCTACCTCGCCTTCAACGCGCTCTTCGTCATCACGCTCGCGTTCGCCAGCCACGCCGACGCCGGGCAGACGACCGTGCTGTCCTATGCGTACCTGTTCGCCAGCTATCTGGTGGCCGGCACCGGCATGGCCTTCGGCATGTCCCGCATCCCCGACATGGCACGCGCGGCGCGCGAGCGCCGCCGCGAGATCGTCGCGACGACCGTCCCGCAGGGGTTCCGCTACGCGATGCTCATCGTCGCGCCGGCCCTGGCGCTGCTGATCGTCGCCGGCGCCCCGCTCGTCCACGAGCTGCTGCCGGGCAGCCTCGATGCCGAAGGCGTGCGCTCGCTGCAGCGCTTCACCGCGCTGCTGACGCCGTGGACGGCCGCCGCCCTGCTCGTCAGCCTGCTGTTGCCCGCGCTCTTCGCGATCGGCCGCGCCGGGCTGCTCAACGCGCTCAGCCTGCCGCTCGTCGCGCTCCACCTCGCCGCCACCGCGGTCGGCAGCGCGCTCTTCGGCGTGGAGGGTGCCGTCGCCGCCCTGTGCGTCGCCCCCGCCTGCTTCGCGGCCGTGCTGCTGCGCGCCGGGGCCGAGCGCGAGGCGGGCCGCGTCGCGCGCGAGCTCCTGTGGGACGGCGCGCGCTTCCTCTGCCTGGCCGGCGCCGCCTTCGGCGCATCCGCAGCGCTGGCCGGCGCCCTGCCGTCCGCGGCCGCGGCACCCGTCGCGGCCGTGGGCGGTTGCGGGCTGTACCTCGCGGGCGCGCTCGTCGTCGCCCGCCCGCAGCTGGGGCTGCTCGTCGACGCCCTGCGTCGCCGCGCCCCGCGGTCGTCTTCGGCGCTCGGCCATCGCGCGTCCCCGGTCAAGACCCCCGCCGCTTAGGCCGGGGGCGCGCGAAGGCCGAGCGCCAGAGATGCCACACCCCACACCCCCCACCGGGACGCAAGGAACCCGCGCACGCGACCGTTGGTCGGACGATGCGCCTTCCAGCTCGCCGACGCGCCGGACGCTGGCCGTGATGGTGCTCGCGATGCTCGCCGTGCTCGCGCTCGCCGCGCAGGTGCAGGCGGCGCAGCCGATCTACGTCGACGGTGCCTCGCGCGGCGGCCAGTGCAGCGACCAGCGGTCGGTTCGCGCCGCGCGCAAGCCCCGGACGCCGCTGTGCTCGATGGCCCGGGCACTGCAGATCGCACCGGCGGGCTCGCGGATCCTCGTGCGCGCGGGCAGCTATCCGCAGTTGCGCGTCGAAGGCTTCCATCGCGGCTCGATGGTGACGCTGCGCTCGTTCCCGGGCGAGCGCGTCGCGGTCGACGGCGTGCGGATCAAGGACTCCGACCACCTGCGCGTCCAGGGCTTCACGGTGACCGACCGCTTCGACGTGGTCGGCAGCGACCACGACCTGCAGATCCTCGACAACGACATCGGCAACCAGCGCAGCGGGCTGTTCGTCTACGGCGAGGACGCGGGCTCCTCGGACATCCGGATCGCCGGCAACACGATCCACGACATCGCCTACCCCGAGTCGCAGTCGACGGCCAGCGGCGAGGGCTACGGCATCCAGATGATCGGCCGCGTGCGCAACGTGGTGATCGAGCGCAACACGATCGCCCGGATCCTCGAGGACTACCTCCAAGGCGGCGGCGACAACATCGTCGTCAACCGCAACACGTTCCTCGGGCCCAGCCGCCGCTACGGCCACTCCGACCTCGTCCACGCCGACCTGTGGCAGATCTTCGGCAGCTCGAGCCACATCGTGTTCTCCAACAACGTGGCGCGCAACACCGGCACGCAGAACGGCCTGCTCTTCCAGTTCAGCGGGCCCGACCGCCCCCATCAGGACGTGCAGATCGTCAACAACGTCTTCGACCGCGCGTCGGACGGCACGGAGATGCAGATCTACAACACGAACGGGCTGCTGATCGCCAACAACACGGCCATCGGCAGCAAGGACGGCACGCTGATCCGCTACGACGACCGCGTCGCGCCGGGGAGCGACTACCGGATCGTCAACAACATCTTCCAGTCGCGCCAGGGCACGTCGATCGGCTTCGAGCGCCTGTGGGGCGTCGAGGACTTCAACGTCATCGTCAACCCCGGGCACAGCCGTCGGCGCGACTTCGGGCGCCACGACATCGTGGGTCGCTGGCCGCGGTTCGTCGATCGCGCGCGAGGCAACTTCCGCTTCGCCAACGGGCGCAGCGTCGGCGTGGCCGACGGGACGCCCGTCGGCGCGACGCGACGGGACATCACCGGCCGCCGGCGGGACGGGCGGCCCGACGTCGGGGCCTACGAGTACCGCGGACCGCAGCGGGGCCGCCCGTGATCGCGGGCGCGCGCACGGTCGTTCCGCGCCGCTGGCGACCGGCGCTGGCGGCGCGGGTGCGGCCGCTGGCCCATCGCGGCGACGCCGTCGCCTGCCCGTGCTGCGGCGGCACGTTCGGCTCGTTCGCGCCCCACCGCGCGCGGCCGCACGCGAAGTGCCCGCGCTGCGGGGCGCTGGAGCGTCATCGGGCGCTGTGGCTCTACCTGGCCCAGCGCACCGACCTGCTGTCGGCGCCGCTGCGGGTGCTGCACCTCGCGCCGGAGCGCCAGCTCCAGCGCCATCTCGCCGGACGGTCGAACCTGTCGTATCGCAGCGCCGACCTCGACTCGCCGTTGGCCGACGACGCGGTCGACGTCCAGGCGCTGCCGTACGCCGACGGCGCCTTCGACGTCGTGCTCTGCAACCACGTGCTCGAGCACGTCGACGACGACCGGCGGGCGATGCGCGAGCTGGCGCGGGTCCTGGCGCCGGGCGGGTGGGCGATCGTGACGTGCCCGATCGACGGACGGCTCGCCGCGACGGTCGAGGACCCCGCGGTGGTCGCGCCGGCCGACCGGCTGCGCGTCTACGGCCAGGAGGACCACGCGCGGCGCTACGGGCGCGACTTCGGCGAGCGGCTGGCCGAGGCGGGGTTCGCGGTGACGGTGGAGCGGGTGGTGGAGCAGCTGCCGGCGGCGGTGGTCACCCGCCACGGGCTGCGCCGCGACGACCCGGTCTTCGGGCGCGAGGACGTCTACCGGTGCACGGTGCCGGCGCGCTGACCGACGCGCGGGTCCTGCTCGTCACCCCGACCCGCGACGAGGCGCCGCACATCGAGACGATCGTGCGGGCCGTCGCCGCGCAGACCCGACCGCCCGATCGGTGGGTGATCGTCGACGACGGCTCCAGCGACGGGACCGCCGAGCGGGTCGCCGCGCTGGCGCGCGACGTGCCGTTCCTGCGGCTCGTGCGCACGCCGCCCGGCTTCACCGCCGCCGGCCGCGACCGCCTGGCCGCCGCGGCGGCGCCGCGCGCGTTCAACTTCGGGCTGGCGGCGGCCGGCGGGCCCGACGGGTACACCCACATCGGCAAGCTCGACGGCGACACCGAGCTCGGACGCGACTACCTGGAGCGGCTGCTGGTGCGGTTCGCGCGCGACCCGCGGCTGGGGATCGCCGGCGGCGTGCGGCTGGAGCCCGACGGCCACGGCGGCTGGCGGACGCTGGCGATCCCGCGCGAGCACGTCCCGGGGGCGCTGAAGCTCTACACGCGCGAGTGCCTGGCGGCGATCGGCGGGATGGCCGAGCTGCTGGGCTGGGACGCGATCGACGAGATCTACGCCCGCATGCACGGCTTCGCGACCCGCTCCTTCCCGGAGCTCCAGACCCGTCACCACCGACCGTGGGGCACGGCCGACGGCCGGCTGCGCGGCCGCGTGCGCTATGGCCACGCCAGCTACGCGGCGCGCCAGGATCCGCTGTGGGTGACGCTGAAGGCGGTCAAGGTCGCCCGGCTGCCGCCGGTGGGGCTGTCGGGCGCCGCGTACCTCTACGGCTATGGGCGCGCGTGGGCACGGCGCGCGCCGCGCGTCGAGGACGAGGCGTTCGCGCGGTTCGTGCGACGCGAGCTGCGGGCGCGGCTGCTCGGGCGCAGGCGGGCGGTCGGCGCGGGCTGAGGGAGACAGCCGCCGCCGCGCGTCAGCGCAGCGGCGCGCGGGCGACGACCTTGCGTCCGTCGCCCGTGGTGAGGATCGTCTCGAGGACGAGGCGCAGGCGAGGCGTCCGCAGCAGCTGGCGGCGGGCACGCGTGCCGAGGGCGAGACGGCCGCGGATCGGGCCGGGCGCGTGCACCGTCTGCGTGAACCTGACCTGGCGCGGTGTGATCACCGCGCGGTCGATCGCCCGCAGACCCGCACGGATCGCCGCGAGGGAGGGCTCGTCGACCACTGGCCCCGGGCCCGGGTCGGCGCTCGGGGGCGCCGGCGGGGCGGAGGGCGGCGAAGCGGTCGGCGGCGTGGCGCCGGGCGGCAGCAGCTGTCCGCCGCCGCCCGGGAGCGAGACGATCGGCCGGGCCTTGCTGCTGAGCATGTGTTCGACGGTCCTCGGGAGGAACGTGAGCTCGCCGGCGTAGGTGCCGCCGCTGTAGGTCACGGTCACGACATGGGTCCCCTCCGCCAGCGTCCCGAGCGGGACGCTCGCCTGGCTGTACTGCAGCGGGAACGTGCCGATGACCGCACCATCCAAGGAGACCGTGACCGTGCCCGGAGCCGCCAGCGCCGTCGGCGTGTCGCCGCCGACCCAGACGAGGACCGTGGTCGGCGCGTCGCCGAAGGTGCGATCGTCGGAGGAGACGTCGATCGTCGGCGGCACCTCGACCCGGCGCAGCATGACGTCGTTGCCGTCGCCGCCGATGTAGGAGATGCGGAAGCGTGCGTTGGGCGGTCCGAAGATCGTGCCTTCGGGCAACCCCGCGAAGGTCCCCGAGATCGCCCCCACGCCGCGGTTGTCGATGAGCAGGCAGCCATAGCCGGCGCCGGGCGGCACGCTGGCGACGGCAACCACCAGCGAGCGGGTCGGTCAGCGGCCGAGCGCCGCGAGCACCGGAGCCAGCCGATCGCGGCCCTCGCCGGCCAGGCGGCGGGCGACGGGCCAGGCGCGGCGGGGCGTGGCGGCGGTGCCGGCGCGGACCGGCGCGGCGCCGGCGTCGGCGCACGGCGGCGGGGACAGGGCGATGGCGACGCGGCGCGGCGCGGGCGCGGGCTCGGGGGGCGGCTCGATCTCGATCGCGTACGCCTCCGGCACACCGGGCGCGCGCAGCTCGCCCGGCGGCTCGACGACGAGGCGGCGCACGCCGGCGGGCACGTCGACCGCGACGCGGCGGGTCCACGGGCGCACGTGGAGCGTCGCGCCCGCGCGGCGGGTGTCGGCGGCCGCGCGGGCGATCGCCGGCAGCGGGCGCCAGGCGACGTCGCCGAGGCGGTTGACCTGGGCGGCCGCCTCGGCCAGCGCGTCGAGGCCGGCGAGGTCGCCGTGGTGGCCGTACAGGAGCAGCGGCTGATCGAGGAACGCTCGCAGGACGAGGTCCTCACGGGGATGGCCGAACGTGTTGCGCAGGAGCACGGGCAGGCCGCCGGCGACCGCATCGGCCGGGCGCCAGCCAACGAGCGGGCCCGCCTCCGCAGGACGGGCCAGGAACGGGCGCCCGGGCTCGGCGATCCACGGGTACGGCCGGCTCATGCACGCCGCCTCGAAGCCCGCTCCGAGCAGCCCGCGCGCCGCCGGCTCGGCGATCCGCTCGTGCGGCGGGACCATCACGCGCCCGACCGCGACCCCCGCGCGCCGCTCGAACGCGGCGACCCGTCGCAGCGCTGCGTCGGCCAGCGCCCGGCCCTCGGCGGCGCTCCCGGGACGCGCCAGCTCGCGGCCGGCGTGATCGTTGCCGTGGACCACGATCGACAACGCCTCCGGGTGCTCGCGGAACAGCCGCGCGGCGCCCGGGTGCACGAGCCACCCGTCGAGCGGCACCATCGCGATGGCGAGGTGGTAGCGGTGCTCCGCCGCGTGCGCGGCGAGCGCGCGGTAGTCGAGATGGCCGTAGCGGGGCCAATGGAGATTGGGGTCGTCGACGATGAACGCGGCCTGCAGCGGCGGCGGCGCGTAGGCATGCTCGGCCGCGATCTCGCGGAGGAAGTGGACGAGCGCGAGCAGCGCGAGGCTGCGCCCCGGCACGAGCCGGTCGCGCAGCGCCTCGCCGGGGGCGAGCTCGGCCGGCGCGGGCGCGAGGACGTCGCGGCCGCGGAACGCCCGCCGCGAGCGCGCCCCACCGCCGGGCGCCGCGCGACGCAGCGCGTCGGCGCCGGCCGCCCCCGCCGGCGCGGATGCGCTCGACGCCACGACCGCCCACTGCGGCCCCTCCTCCCCGCGCGCCAGCACCAGCGCGCCCTCCGGCGCGACCACCGGCCCGTGCGCCCAGCGCTCGGTCAGCCGTGCGCCGCGCAGGCGACGGTCGAGCGCCTCGACGCGGGCCAGCGCGACCGGCCGCGCGGCGCCGGCCGCCGCCCGCTCCTCGCGCTGCGCCAGCAGCCGCGGCGGACCGTCGTGGGGCTCGGCGGTCCGATGCCCGCCGAACGCCACGACCGCGTCCAGGTCCGCCACGGCTGCCTCCTCCCCGCGCCCCTCGAAGCGCACCGGCAGCGCGGCCTCCAGCGCGTCGAACAGCAGCCCGCGCGCCTCGCGCTCCCAGGCCGGCACCACGCCGACGCGGGCCCGCCGGTCGCCGGCGACGCTCATGGCCGGCGGACGGGGCGCAGCTTCCCGTAGAACTCGCGCAGCGGCGTGCTGCGCCCGAGCGCGACGCCGCACTGCGCCACCGGCGTCGCGGGGTTCCCGCGGACCATCGTCATCGCGGGCACCGACGTCGTCACGACGCTGCCGGCGCTCACGACCGCGCCGCGTCCGATCGTCACGTGCGGCAGGATCAGCGACCCCGGTCCGACGAAGACGTCGTCCTCGATGCGCACGGTCGGCGCGTCGGGGACCGGCTCGCCCTGCTGGTGGGCGACGATCGTCACCCGCGCGCCGAGGTCGACGCCATTGCCGATCGACACGAGCTGCGGATGCGCGGTCTCGATCAGCGTGTCGGTGCCGATGAAGACGTCCTCGCCGATCCGCACGCCACGCCAGCGGTGCAGCCGCACCCGCAGGCTGTCGGCGCCCGGCCCGTAGAGCGCGAGCAGCTGCAGCACCCGCCGCCGCGCGCCGAGCAGCATCGGCTCGCGCCTCATGGCCCGGCCCTCACCGCGCCGTTGGCGCGCACCTGGTCGACCTGCGCGGCGACATGCGCCACGAGCGGCCCCACGATCGTCATGCGCTCGGGGTCGAGCGCCGCGAAGTCCAGGTCGACCCCGAGCCGGTCCTCGAGCGCCGTCACGAGCTCGAGGAACCCGAGCGAGTCGATCGCGCCGGCGCCGCGGAGGTCGAGGTCGTCGGGGATCGCGTCGAGGTCGTAGCCGAGCGGGACGAGCGCGTCGGCGCACTCCTCCAGCAGGACCGCCCGGACGTACGCGTCGCTCATGCCGCCTCCAGGCGCCGGGTGAGCGCGCCGCGGTCGACCTTGCCGTTGGCGTTCAGGGGCAGCGCCTCGAGCAGGTGCAGGCGCCGCGGCACCATGTACGCCGGCAGTCGCCGCGCCATCGTGGCGAGCACCGCGGGCTCGTCGAGCATCGGCTCGGCGACGAACGCGACGATCCCGTCGGCGCCGCTCGCGGTCCGCGGCCAGCCGATCGCCGCCACGGCATCGACGCCGCTCGCGTCACGCAGCGCGGCCTCCACCTCGCCGAGCTCGACGCGATGGCCGCGCACCTTGAGCTGGTGGTCGACGCGGCCGAGGTAGGCCATCGGCTCGTCGTGCAGCGGCCGGCGGACGCGGTCGCCGGTGCGGTAGTGGACCTGGTGGCGGCCGGGCGGCACGACGAACGCCGCCGCCGTGCGGCCGGGGTCGCGCCAGTAGCCGAGCGTGACCTGCGGGCCGCGGAGCAGCAGCTCGCCCGCGGCGCCGGGCGCCACCTCGCGCAGCGCCTCGTCGACGACGAGGGTGCGCATCCCGGGGAACGGCTCGCCGATCGGCACGACGCCGTTGACGCTCTCGGTCGGCGTGCGCTGCGGGTCGAAGCGATGGACGGTGCAGGCGATCGTCAGCTCGGTCGGCCCGTAGAGGTTCTCGATCGTCGCGTGCGGCGCGGCCTGCGACCAGGCCTGGGCGACGGTGAGCGGCAGCGGCTCACCGCACGCCAGCACGAGCCGCAGGCCCGGGTAGGCGCCGGGCGCCAGCAGGCCGAGGCGACGCATGAAGACGCCGGTCGACGGGACCGCGAACCACACGGTCAGCCGTGCCTGCTCGATGAACCGGCCGGGCGCCATGAGGGCGGCCTCCGGCGGGCAGCAGAGGCACGCGCCGGCCTCCCAGCTGACGAACATGTCGAACGCCGACAGGTCGAACGTGAGGTCGAAGGTCTGCGAGAGGCGGTCCTCGGGCCCGATCGCGTAGCGCTCGACCATGACGTCGACGAAGCGAGCGACGTTGCGCTGGGCGACCATCACGCCCTTCGGCGTGCCGGTGCTGCCCGAGGTGAAGAGCAGGTAGGCGAGCGCATCGGCGCGCGCGGTGCCGACCGGCGCGGCCGGATCGTCGCCCGGCTCGAGGGCCGGGGCGCCGAGGACGACGTGGCGCGGCCAGCGAGCCGCCAGGTCGGCGACCGACGCGCGCTCGGGGACCAGCAGGATCAGCGGCCGCTCGATGCCGTCCAGCAGGTCTTCGAGCAGCGCGACGGAGCGTTCGTCGACGATGAGCGCGCGGGCCTGTGCGCGCTCGAGCATCGCCCGGTTGCGCGCGGCGGGGAAGCGCGGGTTGAGCGGGACGTAGCCGTGGCCGCGCAGCAGCGCGCCGAGCACGCCGGCGAACGCGGTGGCGCTGCGGGCGGCCAGCAGCGCGGTGAGCGGCGGACCGGCGGCGGTGTCGTGGCGACGCAGGGCGCCCGCCAGCGCGGTCGCCCGAGCGTGCAGCTCGGCGTACGTGAGCGTCTCGCCGTCGACCTCGAGCGCGGGACGCGACGGGTGGCGCTGGACGGAGCGCAGGAACCCGGCCACCAGGCCGTGGGTGGCGAAGCTCGGCCGCGCCGGCGCGCTGGTCGTGGTCGTGGCCATCCGCTGGAGCAACGCGAGCGAGACATGGGTTCTTGTGGGGGCCTGGGTCGCGACGTTGGCGGAAACGCCCCGCTCGGCGGGGGCGATCCGCCAACCTCGAGCGGTCCGCGCCCTACACCAGTGCCCGGTCGACGGCCTGGCGCGCGTAGTAGGCGCCGGCGCCGCGCACGAGGCCGGCGCGTGGGGCGGCGGGGCTGAGGCCGCGCAAGGCGTCCAGCAGCGGCGCCGTGACGGCGGGCCAGCGGGTCGCTTCGGCGAGGTCGCGGCCGGCCGCGCGGGCCGCGGCGAGCGCCGGCGGCTCCGTGAGCGCGAGCAGCGCGTCGGCCACCGCCGCGGGGTCGCCGCCGTCGACGAGCGTCGCGAAGCCTGCGGCGCCGAAGCGCTCGGCGACGTCGTCGCCGCGACCGAGGACCGCGGGGAGGCCGGCCCAGAGGTAGTCCATGTAGCGCGCCCGTGCCGCCAGCCGCGCCTCGGGCGTGTCGCGGTGGAGGGTGAGGCCGACGTCGGCATCGGCGAGCCAGGCGTGGCGCTCGTCGAAGTCGATCCAGTCGTCGACGAAGGAGACGACGCGGTCGAGCAGGCCGAGCTCGGCCGCCAGCGTCCGCGCCTCCTCGGTCGCGGCGAAGCGGGCGAGCTCGGCGCGCTGCGGGCGGCCGGCGGTGATGACGAGGCGCAGGCCGGGGCGGCGCTCGGCGGCCAGCGCGGCGGCCCGGATCGCCGTCGGCGCGTCGAACCAGCGCCAGACGCTGCCCCACCACAGGACGATGGTGTCCCGCGCGCCGAGGCCGAAGCGGACGCGCAGCGGACCGGGCGCTGCGGTGCGCGCGGACGCAGCGGACGCCGCAGCGCGCGCCCGATCGCGAGCGGCCGACGCGAGCGAAGCCGATGGCGCGACGCGGGGCGGCGCCGGTGGGTCCGGGCCGATCCCGAACGGCACGACGACCGGCTCGCAGCGGCGACCCAGCGCGGCCAGCTCGCCGCGCAGCGCGTCGCGCTGGCGCTCGCCCGCGCACAGCACGAGGTCGGCGTGGGTCAGCTGCAGCCGCCGGATCGCCGTCGCCGAGCGCAGCTCGCGGCGGGCGTAGCGGCCGTCGGCGAGCGTCGCCAGCTCCAGCTCGATCGGGTCGTACTGGTCGGTGATCGCGATGAGCGGTCGCCGCGCCTTCAGCGCCAGCAGGTACGGCGGCAGGCAGTGCGAGAGGACCGCGTCGCTGCGCAGCGCCTCGCGCACCAGGCGCCGCCGGCTCCACGACACGAGCCGCACGCCGTCACGCTCGCCCTCGACCCCCACCTCCTGCACGGCCGCGGTGACCGCGTGCTCGGCCGCCAGCACCCGCGCCAGCTCCCAGGCGCGCATCTCGGGCCCGGACATCCGCCCGCTCAGCCCGCCGGGGACGAGCACGAGGACGCGCATCAGCCGACCGCCCGCTCCCCGCGCGCCCGCGCACCGCGCCCGCGACGAGCCACGAACCGCATCACGCCACCTCCGCGACCAGCGCCCCGCTCCCCAGCCCGACGCCCTCCACGACCTCGCGATGCCAGCACTCGAACACCAGCAGCGTCCACAGCCGGGCGCCCCAGCGCCCGCGACCCGCGGCGTGCGCCGCCAGCAGACCCTGCACGTGGGCCGGGCGGACGTAGGTGGCCACCGCCGCGCGCGGGTCCAGCAGGAGCTCGCGCGCGATCGGCGCCAGCTCGCCGCGAAACCACGCGTCGACCGGCAGCTCGAAGCCCTGCTTGGGCCGGTCGATCAGGTCGTCGTCGATCCAGCCACGCAGCGCCGCCCGCAGCGCCACCTTCTTCTCCCGCCCCCGCACCTTCCAGCGCGCCGGCAGCGCGGCCGCCAGCTCCACGAGCTCATGGTCGAGCAGCGGTGAGCGCGCCTCCAGCCCGTAGGCCATCGTCGCGATGTCCATCTTCACGAGCAGGTCGCCGGCCAGCAGCGTCTGGCGGTCGACGTCCATCATCCGTTCGACGTCGGTGCGCGCCCGCGAGCGCGCCCACGGCCCGAGGACGACGTCCGCGCAGTCCTCGTCGTCGATCGCCGCACGGAACGCGTCGGTGTACGCGACGTCGCGCAGCGGCCACGAGAAGCGCGAGACGTGCAGCTGGTAGCGCCGCGCGGGGTCGAGCCCCAGCAGCGCCGCGGCCCGCCCGGCACGCCCCGGGACACGCCCGGCGGCGGCCCCCACGGCCCGCCGCAGCGGCCCCGGCACCCCACGCACGCGATCCAGCGCACCGAGCGTCACGTAGCGCCCGTAGCCGCCGAAGCCCTCGTCGCCGCCGTCGCCGTTCAGCGCGACCGTGACGTGCCGCCGCGCGAGCTGCGCCAGCGCGAAGCACGGGATCGCCGAGTGGTCGGCGAACGGCTCGCCGAAGTGGCGGGCGAGCTGCGGGAGCGCCGCGACCGCGTCGGGCCGCACGACGAACTCGTGATGGTCGGTGGCGAAGCGCTCCGCGACCCGCCGCGCATGCGGCAGCTCGTCGTAGGCCGCCTGGTCGAAGCCGATCGAGAAGGTCCGCACCGGCTCGGGCGTCGCCTCGGCCATCGCCGCGACGACGGCCGACGAGTCGACGCCGCCCGACAGGAACGCCCCGATCGGCACGTCGGCGACGAGCCGCCGCCGCACCGCGCGCCGCAGCGCGTCGCGCACCAGGTCGCCCGCCTCCTGCTCGCTGCCCACGGCGAGCGTCCGCTCGTGGTCCAGCGTCCAGTACCGCGCGATCCGCGCGCGCCCGTCCGCGAGCACCAGCGTCGACGCCGGCGGCAGCTTGCGCACGGCCGCGAACGCGCTGCGCTCCCCGGGGACGTAGCTGTAGGTGAAGTACGCGTCCAGCGCCGGCGCGTCGAGCGCCCGGTCGATCTCGCCGTCGCACAGCAGCGCGCCCAGCTCGGAGGCGAAGCTGATCGTCGCGCCGCGCAGCGCGTAGTGCAGCGGCTTCTTGCCGAGGCGGTCGCGAGCGAGCAGCAGCCGTCCGCGGCGCGCGTCCCACAGCGCGAAGGCGAACATGCCGGCCAGCCGCGCGACGCCGCCGGGCCCCTCGTCCTCGTAGAGATGGGCGATGACCTCCGTGTCGCCGTCGGTGGCGAACACGTGGCCGCGCCGGCGCAGCCGCGCGCGCAGCTCGCGGTAGTTGTAGATCTCGCCGTTGAGGACGACCGCGACCGTCCCGTCCTCGTTGAAGACGGGCTGGTCGCCGGTCTGCAGGTCGATCACCCGTAGACGCTGGATGCCCAGGCCCGCCGGCCCGTCGACGTGCACGCCGCGCGCGTCGGGCCCGCGATGCTCGATCGCCGCGCACATCCGCTCCACCAAGGCCCGGTCGACCGGCCGCCCGTCGCCGCGGACCTGCCCCGCGATCCCGCACATCAGGCGCCCGCCTCCCCCGAGCGGCGCAGCGGCGGCCCCGCGAGCCCGAGCAGCACGGCGAGCCCCGCCCGCTCGGCCCGCACCCGATCGCGGGCACCGGGGCGCACGAGCGCGACCGGCGCGAAGGCCGCCACGCGCAGCACGTGACCGAGCGCGAGCGCGGCACGGATGCCGGCGCGCCGCCCGCGACCGAAGTGCTTGGCGGCGAAGAGCATCCGCGAGTGGCTGAGCTGCGCCATGAGGTCGCCGCGCGAGCGCCGCCCCGCGTGGTGGGTGACGGTCATGACCGGGAGGTGCTCGACCGGCCAGCCGGCCGCCCAGAAGCGCCAGCACCAGTCGATCTCCTCGGAGTACAGGAAGAAGCGCTCGTCGAGCGGCCCCACGTCGCGGACCGCCTCGCGGCGCGCGCAGAGGAACGCGCCCACCAGCCAGTCCGCCGGGCCCTCCACGGCGTAGCGTCCCGGCCGCAGCTCGAGCTCCTGCAGCGTGCGCAGCACCGGCCAGCGCGCGGCGAAGAGCGCCTCGCCGAGGTCGCGCGCCGGTGACGGGAAGCGGCGGATCGACGGCTGCAGCGCGCCGTCGGCGCCGCGCTGGACCACGCTGGCCAGGCCGACGTGCGGGCGTGCGTCGAGCGCCCGCAGGAGCTGGGTCAGCGTGCCGCCGGCGATCTCGACGTCGGGGTTGAGCAGCAGCACGTAGCGGCCGCGGGCCTCGGCCAGCCCGACGTTGTTGGCCGCGGCGAAGCCGACGTTGGCGCGGCGGAACAGGCGCACGTCGGGGAAGGCGGCGGCGATCGCGTCGGGCGTGTCGTCGGGCGAGCCGCTGTCGACGACGAGCCACTCCACGGCCAGCCCGCCGGCGGCCGCGCGGGCGGAGCGCAGCGTCGCCAGCGCCAACTCGCGGCCGCCGTGGGTGACGACAATCACGCTCAGGTCGAGGTCGAGGGTCATCGGGAGGACACCGCCGCGCGCAGCGACGCGAGCCGCGCAGCGGGCGCACGGCTCGCTCCCAGGCCGGTGCCCGCGACGGTGCAGACCGCACCGACGAACAGGAACACGTAGGGCGCCTGCGGGAACGACAGCACGTCGAACAGCGCGCTCGCGACGGCGTAGCCGGCGGCCGCCGCCGAGCCCGCGAGCGCCGGCCCCGCGCGGGCCGGGTCGCCCGAGCGGATCGCGCGATGGGCGATCGCCATCGCGGCCGCGATCATCGCCAGGTACGCCGCGGTCCCGAGCAAGCCGACCTGCAGGAGCTGACCGAGGTACTCGTTGTCGAGGATCCGGTAGGTGTCGGCCTTGGCGACGTCGAGCGAGCCGAAGCCGAACCCGAGCACCGGGCGGGTGACGAGGTCCGGCCGGATCGCGCTGTAGTCCGAGGTCCGGCCGACCGAGGAGTCGGTGTTGAGCGTGTTGCCGCCGAGGTCGCTGATCGTCCCCAGCGCGCCCGGCGCCACGACGTGGATCGCCACGGCCAGCACGAAGGCCAAGGGCGACAGCCGCAGCATCTGGCGCGGGCGGTACGCCACGAGCACGAGCAGCGCCACGACGGGGACGACGACCGCGGTCTTGCGCTCCGTCGACATCGCTCCCGCCACGATCAGGCCCGCCGCGACGCCGTAGCACGCTTTGCGGGCGAGCCGGCGCGCGTCGAGCATGCCGACGACGGCGAACGGGAGCGCCATCGACAGCATCGTCGTGACCGCGAGGCCGTGCTCGGTGGGGCCGACGATCTGCGGGCGCGAGAACCGCGTCGGGTCGGGGTTGATGACCGTCGGGCTCGGCGCCACGGCGGCGACCGGGCCGAGGACCGTGCGGCTCACCTCGTAGAACACGTTGTAGCCCGTGCGCCGCTCGACGATCACGCCCAGCGCGCACAGCGCGGCCAGCCAGACCGTGAACGCGGAGAACGCGCGCAGCTCCTTCGGCCGCATCGCGCAGACCGCGAACCAGGCGAAGAGCGCGAGCCCGAGCAGCAACGCGAGCTTCTTCTGCGTGAGGTCGAAGTCGCCCAGGCGGATGATCCGCGGCGCGTTGACCACCACGCTGGCGAACGCCAGGACCACGAACGTCCCGAGCATGCCGAGGAACCACAGCGGCCGCCGCCCGCGCGGCCGGCGATCCGCGCCGAAGGCCATCCACGCGAGCACGACGGCGGCCAGCGCGAAGCGGTCGATCTTCGAGTCGATCGGCAGCGCGACGTCGAGGTCGACCCCGTTGATCGGCACGAACCAGACGAGGACGAGGAAACCCGCAAGGATCCAGGGCAGCGGACGGCGGGTGTAGGGCCAATCGTCGGCGACCGCGCGGGCCAGGGCGACCGCGTGATCGGGGCGGGCCATCACGGCAGGCGCTGGACGCGGGGCCCGGAGCCGTCGCCGTTGCGCTCGACGACGATCGCCCGGCGCTTGGCCGGCTTGGGCTCGGCCGCCGACTTCTTCTTGGGCTCCGCCGGCGGCTCGGGCGCCGGCACCGGCACCGCCACCGGCGCGGGATGGGGCGCGGCGTCCTCTCCGAGCTGGACGACCTCGCCCGAGGCCTTCCACCCGGCGATGAGGCGCGACACGATGAGGATGCCCGCGCACCACACCACGAAGACGAGCCCGAACACGAGCACGGCGACCTTCTTGCCGACGCCCTCGTTGACGGGCCGGGCGGACGGCTCCCCGAGCTGACGGATCGCGACGCGGCGCTTCTCCGGGATCGCGTTGCGGGTCTCCAGCTGGTCGACGTAGGCCGAGAGCCCGCGCGCCGCGCCGTCGGCCAGCCGGTTGGCCTCGTCGGTGGTCGGCGCCTGGGCGAAGATCGTCACGATCGGCAGCGACGGGCTGGACTCGTAGCGCAGCCGGTACTCGTCGCCCTCCCCCACGATCTGGCTGGAGCGCGCCTCCGCCGTCGGCTCCTGCTCGGCGCGCGGCTGATCGATCTCGAACGGTCCCTGGGCGAAGATCAGGCCGGGGTCGATGCCCGCCTCGCGGCCGATGATCTGCAGCGCGCCGGGGCTCGTCAGCACCCGCGAGTACACGCCGGCGCGGACGATGAGCGGGTTGACGTCGCTGCGCAGGTCGGCCAGCGAGGAGTCGGGCGAGTCGACGATCACCTGCGTGCGGGCGCTCGCGTAGGAGAGCGAGCGGCTCTTCAGGCTGGGCGGGAAGAGCGAGACGTGGGCCACGACGAGCACGGCGGCGAACAGCGCGACGACGGCGCCGGCGGCCACCAGCCACTTGCGGCTCCACAGCTCGCGGAGGATGAGCGCGAATTCCATGGTTGCCCGAGCAACGCCGGCTCCAGCAGCGAACTTGCGTCCGCAAGCGGGCGTGCGCCCGGGCCGTTCTTGTGGGCGTGTCCGCCACCCTCGCGTCCCCACCGCAGCCCGTGCCCGTCGCCTCGTGGCCGACCCGCGCCACGCTGCGCGCCAAGCGCCGCGTCCGCGAGCTGCTCGTGCGCTCCGAGCGCGAGCTCGTCCATGCGCGCCGGCGCCTCTCGGCCCGCCACCTGCGTGGCGACGGCCTGGAGATCGGCGCCCTGCAGCTGCCGCTGTGGCTGCCGCGCGGGACGCGCGTGCGCTACGTCGATCGGATGGACCTCGCCGGCCTGCGCGCCCACTACCCGGAGCTGCGCACGCTCGACCTCGTCACGCCCGACGTGATCACCGACGGCGAGACGCTCGAGGGCATCGAGGACGGATCGGTCGACTTCGTCGTCGCAAACCACTTCATCGAGCACACGCAGGACCCGATCGGCACGCTGCACCACCACCTGCGCGTGCTGCGTCCCGACGGCGTGCTCTACCTCGCAGTCCCGGATGCGCGCCACACCTTCGACCGCGACCGGCCCCGCACGACGTTCGCGCACCTCCTGCGCGACCACCGCGAGGGGCCGGCCTGGTCACGGGCCGGCCACTACGCCGAGTGGGCAGCGCTCGTCGAGCGCGTCGCGCCCGAGCACGTCGCGGCGCGCGCGCAGGAGCTCGAGGCCAGCGACTACTCGATTCACTTCCACGTCTGGACGCTCGACGACTTCGTCGCGCTGCTCACCCGGGCCCGGATGGTCTGCGGGCTGCCGCTGGAGCTGGAGGCCGTGGAGCGCAACCGCCACGAGTTCATCGCGATCCTGCGTCGCAGCGCGTCGGCGCCGAGCGCCAGGCCGACCGCCACGCACGGCAGCAGCACGAGCTCGTAGCGGAAGCGGGAGAACGTCGGCCCGATCGCCAGCAGGGCGAGGTAGCCCGCCGGCAGGCCCCACAGCAGCAGGTAGAACGGGTCCCGCCGGTTGCCGAGCACGTACAGCAGCGCCACGCCGGCCAGGAACGCGAGCACGACGAGCGGCGAGCCCGTCGCGTAGTCGACGTAGTCGCCCAGCATCTGGCCGGCGACGTGGGGATAGCGATCGAGGATGAAGCCCCAGCTCGTGTCGCCGGGGATCGTGCGGTCGTCCATCACGTAGGCGAGCTGGGCGCGCGCGTCGACGGAGAAGAGCAGCGGCGCCGGCAAGGCCGCCAGCGCGCCGGTCGCCGCCAGCGCCACGCTGCGGCGCGTGCGCAGTGCCAGCGCCGCCACCGCCGCGGCGATGACGACGACGAACGTGGTGTCGCGCGTGATCGAGAGCGCCAGCAGCGCGGCGACCCACGCGACCAGCCACGCCCGTCCGCGCTCGAGCGCGTTCAGCCCGGCCAGCAGCGCCGCGAGCAGCAGCGCCACCCCCCAGCTGTCGGTCAGCGGGATCACGCTCCAGTCGCGCACCGGCCCGAGCGCCAGGCAGGCGAGCGCGACGATGGCGCTCAGGCCGTCGCCGAAGCGCCGGCGCAGGAGCAGGAACAGCAGCGGCGCGATCGCCGCGTAGCCGAGGAGCGACCACGTCTGCAGGCTGTGCTCGCCCAGCGCCGGGTAGGTGACGGCCGCCGCCGCGGGCAGCAGCCAGCGCCGGCGGTAGAACTGGCTGGAGTACTCGACCCAGCTGGGATCCGTGACGCGGCGCGGCTCACCCGGCTCGTCGGCGTCCAGCGAGCGGGCCCAGGCCCCGAGCGGCCCGAAGAACAGCTCCTGGCGCGCGGCGGGCGCGTCGGTCCCGCGCAGCTCGAGCGTCTGCGCCTGGTACATGAGCGAGTCCGAGTCCCACAGGACGTGCCCGTCCCAGTGCCGCGCGAGGGAGAGCGCCGCGACGACGGCGAGCAGGACGCAGATGAGGGCGGGGCGGACCATGCTCGACGCAACGCATCGCGCGCGGCGGGACTTCCGACATCCGCGTGCAAGCAACCGGGCGGCCCGTCCGTTGGTCGGGCGCGATGACCGCTCATCGGCGTTGGCCGATCCCTCTGCTCGCCGTCCTGTCGGCGACGCTCGTCGGCGTGCTGGCGCCGGCGCCATCGGCCTTCGGCGCGACCTGCCCGAACCCCAACCCGGTCGTCCACGAGAACAACTGCCAGGGCGCCGGCACGAGCGCCTGGCGGTTGACCAACTACGACACCAACGGCGTGGCCGGGTTCGCCACCCAGCCCAGCGTGAACGTCGGCAGCCCGGTGACGCTGAAGATCGGCGGCTTCGGCAGCCAGAACACCGCGGTCAACGTCTTCGTCTACCGGATGGGGTACTACGGCGGCGCCGGCGGGCGGCTCGTCCACTCGGCCAGCAACGTGCCGGTCAACAACCGCTTCGCCTGCAACGGCATGGACGCCACCACCGGGGAGGTGAACTGCGACAACTGGGATCCCACCTACACGATCCCGGCGACGGCGCTGGCCACCTCCGGCGTCTACCTCGTGCGCCTGCGAGCGACCGACACCGGCGACGAGAACCACGTGCTGTTCGTCGTGCGCGACGACGGGCGCCGCGCGGCGATCCTCTACAAGCTGCCGACCGCGACCTACCAGGCCTACAACAACTGGGGCAACAAGTCGCTCTACGACTTCAACTCGCTCGGCGCGAACACGGCGTCGGGCGCCGTGCGGGCCGTGAAGGTCTCGTTCCACCGGCCGCTCGGCGACGTCGCCCGCGGCGACAACTGGTTCATGAAGTCCGACTACGCGATGGTCTTCTGGCTGGAGAAGCAGGGCTACGACGTCTCCTACACCGAGGACGTCTCGGTCCACCAGAACCCCGGCCAGCTGCTCGACCACGAGGTCGACCTCGTCGCCGGCCACGACGAGTACTGGACGGCCGAGGAGCTGCACGGCTACAAGGCCGCGCGCGACGCCGGCGTGGCGGTCGCGTCGTTCAGCAGCAACACCTCGTACTGGAAGACCCGGATCGAGGACAACGGCGCCACGCTCGTCTGTTACAAGACCGTCCAGGGCGGCGGCGGCAACGGGGCCGCCGGCCAGAACGACTGGGGCCCCGACGGCGTCCGCGGCACCGCCGACGACGCGCTCGGCGCGGACGGCCGCGCCGGCACCGCCGACGACCGGCCGCAGAACGCGACGACGACCTGGCGCGACAACGGCGCTCCGTTCGGCGATCCCAACGCGCCGTCCGGCGGCCGCGTCGGCCCCGACGAGCCCGAGAACTCGCTGTTCGGGAACATGTACGTCGGCGACAACGACTCGGTCAGCTACCCGCTGACCGTCCCGGCCGCCAACGGCGCCGGCGAGTACGCGGGCGACCGCATCTGGCGCCGTACGGGCATCCCGACGGGGTCCGCCACCGCGATCGGCGCCAAGCTCGTCGGCTGGGAGTGGGACGCGGTGCCGACGAACCCGCAGTACGTGGCGCGGCAGCCGGCCGGCGTCGTGCGCGTGACGAGCAGCGACACGACCCAGAGCGGCTCCAACTGGCTGCAGGACGAGGGCCGCGTCTACGGGGCCTCGCCGCCGGCCGGGCAGCCCGGCGTGGTCCAGGCGGTCAAGTACCGCGCCTCCAGCGGCGCGCTCGTCTTCGCGGCCGGCACCAACCAGTGGTCGTGGGGCCTGGGGCCGCATTGGATCGACCAGCCCGGCTCGGGCCAGACCTACCAGGACGCGCCGGTCGATTCCAGCGACGCCCGCATCTCGCAGGCGACCTACAACATCCTCTCCGACATGGGCGTGCAGCCGCTGACGCCGGTCGGCATCACCCTCGACACCGGCAACCAGCCGCCCACCGCCTCGTTCACCGCGTCGCCGAACCCGGCGCTGACCGGCCAGACCGTCACGTTCAACGCCTCGGCCTCCAGCGACAGCGACGGCACGATCGCCCGCTACGAGTGGGACCTCGACGGCAACGGCAGCTACGAGACGACGACCACCACCCCGACGACGACCCGCAGCTACGCGAACCCCGGCCCGGTGACCGTCGGGCTGCGCGTGACCGACAACGGCGGCGCCACCGGCACCACCACGCGGACCGTCTCCATCTCCAACGGCCAGGTCGGGCCGTACGCCCAGGCCGTGCTCGGCACGAGCGGCGTGGCCCACTACTGGCGGCTGGGCGACGTGTCCGGCTCGACGCTCATCGACAGCGCCGGCACGAGCAACGCGACGACCGCCGGCAGCCCGGCGTTCGGCGTCGCCGGCGCGCTGTCGGGCGACAGCGACACCGCGCTGCGCTTCAGCGGCACCGCGGACACGGCGTCGGCGCCGGTCGACCTCTCCGCGACGAGCAAGCTCACCGTCGAGTTCTGGCTGCGCTGGAACGCGTACGCCAACGACGACCGCCTCGCAATGGAGCTCACGCCGAACTTCAACCAGAGCCCTGGCGGGTTCCTCATCGACCCCAACGCCTCCAACAACGGCCAGTTCGGGGTGGCGATCGGCCAGGGCAGCTCGCGCAACAACGTCTTCTTCGCGCGCCCGACCGCCGGCGCGTGGCACCACTACGCGTTCGTCTTCGACACGACCGCGCCGGGCGCCACGCAGATCACGCCGTACGTCGACGGCGCCGCGGTGCCGTACACGAAGCTCGACAGCGGCACGGGCGCGGGCGCCTTCGCCAACTCGGTGCTCAACCTCATGTCGCGCAACGGCTCCGCGCTGTTCGGCGCCGGGGACCTCGACGAGGTGGCGCTCTATACGACCACGCTGAGCGCGACGACGATCCGCGACCACTACCGCACGGGCGCCGGGATCACGGGCAACCAGGCCCCCACGGCGTCGTTCACCGCGTCGCCGAGCGCGCCGCTGACCGGCCAGGCGGTGTCGTTCAACGCCTCGGCCTCGAGCGACTCCGACGGGACGATCGCCAAGTACGAGTGGGATCTCGACGGCAACGGCAGCTACGAGACCGACACCGGCACGACGCCCACCACCACGCGGACGTACACGACCGCGGGCTCGGTGACCGTCGGCCTGCGGGTGACCGACAACGGCGGCGCGACCGGCACGACGACGCGCACCGTCGCGGTCTCCAACAGCCAGGTCGGCCCCTACGCGCAAGCGGTGCTGGCGACGCCCGGCGTGGCCCACTACTGGCGGCTGGGCGAGCCGTCGGGCACGACGCTGCTCGACCGCGCCGGCAGCGTCAACGCCACCACGACCGGCGGCGCGACGCTCGGCGTGACCGGGGCGCTGTCGGGCGACACCGACACCGCCGGGCGCTTCGACGGCGTCGACGACGCGGCGACCGCGCCGGTGAACTTCTCGTCGACGAGCCGGCTGACCGTCGAGTTCTGGCTGAAGTGGAACGGCTTCGCCGACGACGACCGCCTCGCGATGGAGCTCACGCCGAACTTCAACCAGAACGCCGGCGGGTTCCTCATCGACCCCAACGCGTCGGGCAGCGGCCGCTTCGGCGTGGCGATCGGCCAGGGCAGCTCCCGCAACAACGTGTTCTTCGACCGGCCGAGCGCCGGGGCGTGGCACCAGTACGCCTTCGTCTTCGACACGACCGCGCCGGGGGCCACGCAGATCACGCCGTACGTCGACGGCGTCGCGGTGCCCTACACGAAGTCCGCCAGCGGCACGGGCGCCGGCGCGTTCGCCAACTCCGTGTTGAGCTTCATGTCGCGCAACGCGTCGTCGCTGTTCGGCGCGGGCGACCTCGACGAGGTCTCGATCTACCGGTCGGCGCTCAGCGCCGCGACGGTCCGCGACCACTACAACAAGGGCACCGGGCGGACCGCGAACGAGCCGCCGACGGCGTCGTTCACCGCTGCGCCCAACCCGGTCGAGGCAGGCCAACCCGTCGCGTTCGACGCCTCCACGTCCAACGATCCCGACGGGGCGATCGCCAAGTACGAGTGGGACCTGGACGGCAACGGCAGCTACGAGACCGACACGGGCACGACGCCCACGACCACGAAGACGTACGCGAGCGCCGGCTCGGTCACCGTCGGCCTGCGGGTGACCGACAACGGCGGCGCAACGGCCACGACGACGCAGGTCGTGTCGGTCGTCACGGCCCCGGCCGGCCCGTACGCCCAGGCCGTCCTCGCCACCGCGGGGCTGCGCAACTACTGGCGCCTGGGCGAACCGGCCGGCACGACGACGCTGCTCGACAGCAAGGGCTCCAGCAACGCCGCGGCGGCCGGCGGCGTCACGCTCGGCGCGCCCGGCGCGTTGGCGGGAGACAGCGACACCGCGGGCCGCTTCGACGGCGTCAACGACCGGGCGACCGCGTCGGTGAACCTGTCGGCCACGAGCCAGGTCACGATCGAGTTCTGGCTCAAGTGGAGCTCGTACGCCAACGACGACCGCCTGGCGATGGAGCTCACGCCGAACTTCAACGCGAACGACGGCGGCTTCATCGTCGATCCCAACGACATCAGCGGTCGCTTCGCGGTCGGGATCGGACGCGGCAGCTCCCGCAACAACGTCTTCTTCGCCCGGCCCAGCGCCGGCGCCTGGCACCACTACGCGTTCGTGCTCGACAGCAGCGCACCGGCAATGACGCAGATCACGCCGTACGTCGACGGCGTCGCGGTGCCCTACACCAAGCTCCAGGCCGGCACGGGCGCAGGCGCCTTCGCCAACTCGGTCCTGAACGTCATGTCGCGCAACGGCAGCTCGCTGTTCGGCCTCGGCGACCTCGACGAGCTCGCGCTCTACACGACGGGGCTGAGCGCGGCGACGATCGCCGACCACTTCGCCAAGGGCGCGACCGCGGCCCAGCAGTCGGCGGCCGAGCAGCTCGTGTCCGCGGCGACGGCGCCGGTGAGCTCGACGCCGCCGGTGGCGGTGATCACGGCGACGCCGAACCCGGCCGCCGTCGGCCAGCAGGTCGTCTTCGACGGCACCGCCTCGCTCGACGCGCAGGGGCCGATCGTCCGCTACCAGTGGGACCTCGACGGCAACGGCAGCTACGAGACCGACACGGGGACCGCGCCGGCCGCGGCGCGGACCTACACGAGCGCAGGCCTCGTGAACGCCGGGCTGCGGGTGACCGACGGCGAGGGCCGGACCGCGACGGCGTCGGTGCCGGTCGTGGTCACCGCGCCGCTGCTCGGGGGCGTCCTGAGCACGAGCCCGAGCGTGACGCTGTCGCTGTCGCCGGTCGGGTCGGCCGACGCGGCGACGATCCGCCTGGCGAGCGCGCGCACGGTGCGCCTGCGCTCGGGGCAGCGGGTCGCCGGCCGCGTGCTGGTGCGACCGGCGCGAGGTGCCGGTGGGCGGGTGGTCGTCCGGGCCGAGCGGTCGGCGTGCGCCGGCAAGCGCTGCCGCTGGGCGACGTTCAAGACGCTGCGGCTCGGGCTCGACGCTCGCGGCGGGGCGAGCTTCCCGCTGCGGGTGCGCCGCACCGGCCTCGTGCGGGTGTCCGCGGAGGTCGTGGGGACGCGGGGCGCCGTCGCTCGCAGCCGCTACGCCTACGTCCTCGTCCGCCCGACGCGGCCGTGACGCGCGAGGCCGCGCCGCGCCGGTCCGGCCCGCGACCGCACCACGCTTCGCCTCCTGGTCCGGCACCCCCTCGCACAGCACCGCTCGTGGGAGGTGGGTGGAATCCACCCCGGGCTGCGGGGCGAAGGCAACCCACCCCGGCCGTGACCACCCCGAACCGTCCGGCCGGGCGCCTGCGCCACGCTCCGCCCCGCCCGCCCGCCGGACCCCGGACCGCGGGCACTCCGCCCCGCCCGTCCGCGGGGCCCCTGACCGCGGGCGGGCGGGTGCGGGCGCGGGTGGCGGCGCTGGCGGCGGTCGCGGTAACGGCCGTCGGCGTGGTCCTCGCGGGCTGCGGTGGCTCCTCCAGCCCGTCTGATGCGAACGGCTCCGCCGCAAGCACGGCGGGCGCCTCCTCCGTCGCGACGCTCGCGGCGCCCGTGGCCGGCGCGCTGACCACGGGCCTCGATCGCGTCGCCGCCGAGCTGCGCGGGGCCGGCCAGGGCGCGGACGTCCCCGCGGCCGCGGGCCGCGCGCGGACGGAGGTCGACGCGCTCCTGGACGCGGCGCGGGCCCAGGGGCGCGCGGCGCGCGGCCGTCCGCCGTCGATCCTCGTCCTCCGGCTGCGCCGCCTCGACGACGTCCTCGCGCGAGCGGCCGCGACCGGTTCGGACCTGTCCGCGGCTCAGCGCGCGCTGGTGGCCGGCGAGGCGGAGCGGCTCGCGGTCGACCTGCGCACGCGCGTCCAGCGCAGCGAGCCCGGGCTCGCTGCGGCCGGACCGCACCGCGCCGCACCGTCCGCGCCGGCGCCGTTCCGCCAGGCGGACGCCGTCTCCGCCGCCCTCTTCCGCGCCCGCTGGGCGCTCGCCGCCGGCGACCCGGCCGGCGCGACGCAGGCGGCGGAGGAGGCGCGAGCCGCGGCGGGGGCCAACGCCGACGCCTCGCTCGCCGCCGCCGTCCCCGGCCTGGACGCCGACCTTGCCCGCGCTGTGCGCGCCGCCCGGCGCGGCGACGCCGTCGCCCTGGCCGCCGCGCGCGGCCGGGTCGAGGCGCGGATCGCGGTCGCCGCGGCGCAGCGCGCCGCCCGGGCCGCCGCCGCCGGCCACGGCGCCGCCGCGATGCGCTGGGCCTCCGTGCGCGACCTCGGTCCGACCACCGCCGCGCCGGCCGTGCGCGACGACGCCGCCCGCGCCGCCGCCGCGCTGGACGCCGGTCGGCTCTCGCCGGCGGCCACCGCGCTCGCCATCTGCCGCGACACGATCGACGGCTTCCAGCGCCGCGCCGTCGCGCTCGTGCAGCAGGCGGGCCTCGCCGCCTACCATGGCCGCGAGGCCGACCGCGCGCAGGCCGCGGCGCTGGCCGCCCGCTACTGGTCGGTGCTCGAGCCGGAGTACGCCCGCCGGCTCAGCGAACCGCCCGCGACCGCGGTGCGCGCCGCCTTCGCCGGCCTCGCCGCACCCACCGCGGATCGCGAGGGCTGGCGCCTGGACGCCGACGTCAGCGCAGCCGGCGCCGCGCTCACCCAGTTCACCGCCGCGCCCCCGACCGCTGCCGAGCGCGACGCCCGCGCCGCCAAGCTCGTCTCCCTCACCTCGCTGACCACCTCCCAGCTCTGCGACCGCAACGCGCCCGCGCGCACGAAGGGCGGCGACATCGGCGAGGGCTCCATCGGCCCGAGCGCGATCACCCGGCTCATCAACGACGTGCGGCCGACGCTCACGTCCGCCGACGCGGCGCGCCTGGCCAGCGTCGCCCGCGACCTGCAGGGCCTACCGCAGGCCGCCGGGATCCTCGGCGAGGAGGGCGCGCCGCCGTCGCCGACCGTGCCCGCCGAGGCGAAGCGCCTCTGCGACCGGGTGCGCGACGGCGTCGCGGCGGTCTTCCCCGGCCAGTGGCGGCGGCTGGGCGGCGACGAGGACCTCGATCGCGTCGAGGCGGCGCTGGCGAAGATGGACGCGGCGGCCGCCCAGGGGCGCTGGGACGAGGCCGACCGCCAGCGGCGCGCGGCGTACGCGATCTTCGAGCTGGGCCCCGAGCCGCGGCTGCGCGCCTTCGCGCCCGATCTGGCGGTCCGCATCGAGGGCCTGTTCTGGGCCGCCGCGCCCGACGGTCCGAACCTCGTCGACGTGCTCTCGCAGCGCAGCTCCGCGCGCGTCGTCCACGAGCGGCGGATGGCGACGGTGGCGGCGATCGAGCAGGCGCGCGTCGCGCTGAACCGGTCGCGCAGCAACGGCGCCGTGCTGGTCGACAGCACGATCATGGTCTTCCGCGAGGGCCTCGAGGCGGCGCTGATCCTCGCCGCGCTGGCCGCCACGTTCGCGGTCGGCGGGAGCGCCTGGCGACGGCCGCTCGTGGCCGGCATGGCGCTGGCGCTCCCGGCCACGGTGATCACGTGGTTCGCCACCGGCGCCGCGGTGAAGTCGCTCTCGGGCTATGCGCTGACGGTCGAGGCGATCCTCGACGTCGCGGCGCTCGTCGTGCTGGTCGTGATCATGGCCTGGTTCTTCCAGCGCTTCTGCTGGACGCGCTTCGTGGCCAAGCAGCACGCCCGCCATCGCCGCCTCACCGCGCTGCGCGGCGTCGCCGGCCCGTCGCTGGCCTTGGGCCTGCTCGGCTTCACGGTGCTGTACCGCGAGGGCTTCGAGACCGTGATCTACCTGCAGGCGCTGCGCCTGGACGCCGGCACCGGGACCGTGCTGCAGGGCGTCGCGCTCGGCCTCGCCCTCACCGCGATCCTCGCCCTCCTCATGCTGCGCCTGCGCCGGCGCCTGCCCTACCGGACCATCGTCGTCGTCACCGCCGCCGTGATCGGCGTGCTGACGGTCGTAATGGCGGGCCAGGCCGCCCGCGGCGCCCAGGCCGCCGGCTGGCTGGCGATCGATCCCATCGACGTCGACTTCCCCGCGTGGACGGGGCAGTGGCTGGGCGTCTACCCGGCCACCCAGACCCTCGTCGCCCAGCTGCTGGCCGCGATCGGCGTCGTCGCCCTCGGCCTCGCCGTCCGGGCCCGCCGCGAGCGGCGCGTCTCCCGCCAGGTCGCCCGCGCCCGCGCCCGCAAGCTCGAGCAGCGCACCCGCGCGCGCGGCACGGCGTGATCCCCGGATCGGACGACGGGTCCCGAGTCTATGCTCACCCGCCAGCGGCACGATGGCGCACATCGCCTTCCAACGGCACGTCATCGAGCTGCTCGATCGACGACGACCTGCCCGCCGCCGCCACGGTCTACGCCGAAGCCCCCGCCGCTCGGCGAGCGCGGCCACCTCCTCCGCCAGGCCGCCCGCACGCGAGCATCCTGACCGTGGCGCCTACTTGATCGCCACCGCGTGCAGATACGCGGCGTACACCGGGTCGCGACCCAGCAGGCGCCAGGCCACGCGGCGACCGACGCGCCGGGCGAAGGAGCGCACGAGCGGGAGGTCGAGGCCGCGGCCGGTGAACGCCTCGGAGAGGTCGGCCGCCTTGAACTGGCCGATGAACGGCGTGTGGCCGTGCACGTGGCAGGCCGAGAAGCCGGCGAACGCGGCCCGCAGCGACGCGACCGACTGGTAGTTGATGTGCGTCTTGTCGGGGTCGACGAAGCCCGGCGTGAACACGTTCCAGAAGGCGTTGTCGAGGTAGTTGGGCGTGGCGAAGAACGCCAGCCCGCCGGGTCGCAGCACGCGGTGGACCTCGGCGACCATCGCGGCCGCGGTCGGCGGATCGACATGCTCGATGACGTCGATCGCGGTGACCAGATCGAAGCGATCGTCCTCGTGGGGCAGCGCTTCGACGGAGCCGACCTCGAGCGTCCGCAGCCCGCGGGCGCGTCCGCGCGCCACCGCATACTCGGAGATGTCGACGCCGTGGGCGTCCCAGCCGTCGCGCGCCAGCCGCTCGACGTAGAACCCCATTGCGCACCCGACGTCCAGCGACGCGCCCTGGCGGTCGGATGGGCGCACCGCCGCCGCATAGCGGCGCACCGACGGCATGAACGCCTCGTCGATCGCCGCCTCGGCCTCGCGCTCGTAGTCCTGGTAGTTGCTCTTCGTCCCGCCGGTGAAGTACGCCTCGTCGAAGACCGTCGCGCTGGTGCTCATCACCGGATCAACGCACCGGCCGGGTCGTTCCTCTCGCGCGACCCGACGGTGCCGGCCGGCGGGCGGCGCCGGCGCCCGACCACGCTCGTCACCAGCAGCATCAGATCGGACCACGCCGCCGGGAACAGCGCGCGCAGCGACGCGAGATAGGCGATCGCCGCCGCGGCGCAGACCACGACGACGAACGGCAGCGCGGGCAGCACGCCGTCGAGCGTGGACGCCATCGGCAGCGCGAGCGCGAGCAGCACGAGCGACGACACGGCGGCCGGTCCGAGGTCGTGGACCAGCTGGCGCAGCGGGACGCCGACCACGGGGCCGACCATCGTCACGTACGCCACGCCCAGCGCCACGACCTGGAAGCCCGCCACCGCGGCCGCGACCGCGGTCAGCCCATACGACGAGGCGACGAGCACCGTCCCCGCATAGGCGAGCGCCTCGACCGCGCAGAACAGCAGCAGCGCCCGGGGGCGCCCGGCGGCGAGGACGAGCGGGCTCGTCCCGCTGCGGATCGTCGCCGCCATCCCGGCGATCGCCAGCAGCTGCGCGGGGACCACCGCGGGCGCCCAGCGATCGCCGAAGACCCACGGCACCGCCACGGGGGCGACCGCGATGAAGCAGGCGAGCATCGGCCAGATGACGGTCGCGTTGGCCCGCACGATCCGCATCCGCAGACGGCGCAGGTGCTCGACGTCCTCGGTGCGCGAGTAGACCGGGAACGTGACCCGCGCCAGGACCCCGCTGATCTTGTTCTCGTACTCCACGCCGAGCGTGTACGCGCGGTAGTAGTAACCGACGAGCTGCGGGCCCAGCCGCGCGCCGAGCACGATGTAGTCGACGTTGCGATAGGTCACGCCGGCCAGGCCCGCGGCGGCCGCCGGGACGCCGAACGCGCCGATCTCCCGCAGCTCACGCGGGCGCCAGCGCGGCGCCACGCGCTCCACGCTGGCCAGGTAGCCGACCGCCAGCACGGCGAGGCCCGCGAGCATCCCGAGCACGTACGCCTTGGCCTCCAGGCCGGCGATCGCCAGCGGCAGCGACACGGTCGCGGTCACCAGGACGCCGACCACCTCGATCGTCCCGATGCGCCGGAAGCGCAGCTCGCGCTGGAGCTGGGCCAGCGGGACGATCATCGCCCCGACGAGCAGGAACGCCGGCGCGAAGAGCCGGAACAGCTCGGTGGTCGGCGCGCCGAAGAGCGGGTTCGTCGCCAGCGGGACGACGAGCAGCGTGAGCAGCGTCAGCGCGAGGCCCATCGCCAGCGCCAGCGCCACGCCGGCCTCCAGGTGCGCCCGCCGCAGCGCCTTGCGCTGGACGAGCGGGCTGCCGACGCCCTCGTTGGCGGTCATGAGCGCGAGCTCGCGCACGATCACCGCGACGGCGAGCATGCCGAACTGGGCCGGCGAGACGAGGTGCGCGAGCGCGATCGACGAGCCGACCGCCGCCAGCTCGGCCGCCACCCGCGCGAGCGCCATCCAGCGCACGCCGGCCAGCGTCGCCTCCTTCAGCCCCGCCCGCGTGAGCGGCTCAGCGCCCGACGTGTCCGGCAAGCTCGGCCTCCAGCGCGGCGAGGCCGCGGGCCCGGTCGAAGCGCGCGGCGATGTCCTCGCGGCCGCATCGCGCCATCGTCCGAGCCGTCGCCGGATCGCGCAGCAGCGCCGCCACCGCGGCCGCCGCCGCCCCGGGATCCTCGGCCGGCACGAGCACGCCCGTGACGCCGTCGCGGACGATCTCGACGACGCCGCCCACGCGCGAGGCCACGACCGGCGTCTCGCAAGCCAGCGCCTCCATGACGGTGAGGCCGAGCGGCTCGCTGCGCGCACACGAGAGCAGCACGTCGCTGGCGCGGATGACCTCGTGGACGCGGTCGGTCGGCCCGGTCACGCGCACCCGGTCGCCGACCCCCAGCGCTTGCGCCCGCTCGCGCAGCGCGGCCGCGCTGCGCTCCTCCTGGATCGGGCCGACGAGGTCGAGCACCGCCGGGATCCCGTCGCCGGCCAGCCGCGCGACGATCTCGATCGCGACGTCCTGCCCCTTGCGGCCGTCGCCGTTGACGGTGCCGATCAGGCAGAGCCGCGCGGGGGCGCCCGGCGCCCGGGGCGGGCGCCGCCCGGCGTCGGGCGGCGGCAGCACGATCCCGTCGGGGATGCGCACCACCCGCGCGCGGCGCGCGGACGCGAACGCCGCCTCGACCGGGCCGGAGATCGCCACCACGGTGTCGGCCAGCGCCCCCAGCAGCGCGAACAGGGTCCGCGCACGGCGATCCGGTGGCAGCTCCCGCGCGTGGACGACGACCGGCACCCGGGCGAGCCGCGCCCCGAGCACCGGGCCGAGCAGCACGGTGCTGTTGGTGTGCACGGCGCGGATGCCGTGGCGGCGCACGTAGCCCGCGATCCGCACCGCGTCGAGCATCGACCGCGCCGCCTGGGCGAGCCAGCGCCCCCGCGAGCCCCAGCCCAGCGGCATCGTCGGGCAGGCGCGCAGCAGCCGCCCGTGGGCGGCGAAGCGAGCACGCAGCGGGCCCCGGCGCAGCGCGACGTGGAGCTCGTAGCGGTCGGCCAGCCGCTCGGCGGCCGCGAGCGCCATGAGCTGGGCGCCCCCGACCCGCGCGCTGTGGACCGCGAGCAGGATCGGAGCGCGCGTTCGTCTCACATCCGATCAACGCGCGGCGGCAAGGTACGCTTGCGGCCGCCCGTCCCAGGCGCGTCCGGCGGGGCTGCCCGCGACCAGCCGGTCCACGAGCGCCAGGTACCGCCGCCGCTGCTCCGTCCACCCCATCCGCTCCAGCCGCGCGCCGGCCCGCTCCGCCCGCGCCCGCGCTCGCGCCGGATCGCCGCACAGCTCCGCGAGCGCGTCGGCCAGCTCCCCCGGCGAGCCCGGCGTGACGTAGCGCAGCTCCTCGGAGCCGAAGTATCCCTCGATCGCCGGCAGCCGCGAGCAGGCCACGGGCAGCCCCAGGTGGACGTACTCGAGCAGCTTCACCGGCAGCAGCAGCTCGGTGAACGCGGTGGCGAGCGTCGGCACCACGCCGAGGTGCGCCCGCTCCAGCTCGCGCGGGATCTCCGCGTACGGCACCGGCGCCGCGGCGACCTCGACCCGGTCGCCGGCCAGCTCCGCCGCCAGCGCGGCCAGCGCGTCGCGCTCGGGCCCCGCGCCGACGACGCGCAGCTGCGCCCGCGGCACCCGCGAGCCCAGCGCGGCGAACGCCCGGATCAGGCACGCCACCCCGAAGCGCTCGGGCAGCCCGCCGTGGTACAGAACGCGGATCGGCCCGTCGGCCGGCGGCGCCTTCGCCGCGCGTCGCGGTCCGAAGACCGCCTCGTCGGGCAGGTTCATGACGACCTCGGTCCGCCCCACGCCGACGCCGCGCGACGCCAGCCTCGCGCGCGCCTCGTCGGTGACCACGATCACCGCGTCGGCGACCGCCGCCGACGCGCGCTCCTCGAGCCGCACGAGCCGCACCCCGCGCGCCCCGAAGGTCGTCTGAAACAGCTCCGGGAACGTGTCGTGGACGTTCAGCACGAGCGGCACGCCGCCCAGCTTCGGCACGAGCGCCGCCGCGACGAGCGCGTCGGGCATGTTGTGGGCCTCGACCAGGTCCAGCCCGCCGTCGCGCAGGTGCAGCCGGCCGACCCGCGCCGCCGCCCGCGCGAGGAAGCCGCCGTAGCCGACCAAGTAGTCGCGCGCCGCCCGTCCCGGCCGCCGCGCCCGCCCGAGCGCGTGGACGACGATCCGCCCCTCCCCGACCGCCAGCCGGTCGTCGGCCCCGACGCCGAGCGCGTGCACCGTGTCGCCCCGCTCGGCCAGCGCCCGCGCAAGCCGCTGGATGCGCGAGTCCACGCGGAAGTCCGAGTAGTGGACCATGCAGACCCGCAGCGGCCGGCGCACGCGGCCGCTCGCCGGCCCGCTCATGCGCTCACGCGCTCGAAGCGCCGCGCGTCCGGCAGCGAGACCGGCGCCCCGTGGCGCCGCAGCGACGCCTGCGCCGCCTCGAGCGCCCCGACGATCTCCAGCCCGAGCTCCGCGTCGGAGCGCGGCGTCTCGCCGGTGGCGATCGCATGCGCGAAGTCGGCCAGCTCCAGGCCGAGCGGCTCGGCCGCGTCGACGCGCGGGATGACGACCTCGCCGGTGCGGTACGTCAGCTGGTACTCGCCGAAGGTCGCCGGCGGCCCCGCGTCGAAGTCCATGCCGCGGTCGTAGATGCGCACCGGCTCGTCGGCCGCCGTGTCGTCGTAGACCACCATCCGCTTGGAGCCGACGACGACCATCTGGCGCACCTTGCGCGGGGCCAGCCACGAGATCTGGACGTTGGCCGTGACCCCGCGGCGGAAGCGCAGCGTGAGGAACGCGGTCTCCGGCACGCCGCTCTGGAAGACCGAGCATCCGGCCGCCGAGACCTGCAGCGGCGGGTCGCCCATCCAGCGCAGCAGGATCGACAGGTCGTGCGGCGCGAGGTCGCGCACGACGCCGTCGCCCTGGTACTTGCCGAGGTTCATCCGCGACGAGGTGACGAAGTAGACCTCGCCGACCACCCCGTCGGCGATGAGCCGCCGCACCAGCTCGACCGCGGGGCTGTAGACGAACGTGTGACCGGGCATGATCGTCCGCTCGGTGCGGCGCGCCGTCTCGATGAGGTCGAGCGCGTCGGCGGTCGTCGTCGCCATCGGCTTCTCGACCAGGACGTGCTTGCCGGCCTCCAGCGCCTGCTTGGCCAGCTCGTGGTGGGTGCGCGGCGCGGTCGCCAGGATCACCGCGTCGATCGTCGGGTCGTCGAGCACCGCGCCGTAGTCGGCGACCGTCGCCAGCCCCGGGTGGCGCACGAGGCTCGCCCGGCGGCGCGCGGCGTCCTGCTCGCACAGCACCCGCAGCTCGAGCTCGGGGCGCTCGATCACGTTGCGCACGAGGTTGGGGCCCCAGTAGCCGTAGCCGACGACCGCCGTCCCGACCGGCGCCGGCGCAGCGCCGTCGGCGCGCGCGGACCCGGGCGCGGTCCCGTTGGACATCCGCATCATCGTCAGGCCGCTCCCCGGCGGCGCAGGACGACCCACACCGTCTTGGCCAGGATCCGCACGTCGAGCGCGAGCGACCGGCGATCGACGTACTCGATGTCGAGGCGCACCATCTCCTCGTAGCTGCGCTCGTTGCGCCCGCTCACCTGCCACAGCCCGGTGAGCCCCGGTCGCACCGAGAAGCGGCGCCGGTACCAGGCCGGGTACATCTCGGCCTCGTAGGCCAGCACCGGCCGCGGGCCGACCAGCGCCATCTCACCGCGCACGACGTTGACGAGCTGCGGCAGCTCGTCGAGGCTCCAGCGGCGCAGCAGGCGCCCTACGCGGGTCACCCGTTCGTCGGCCGCCAGCTTGTACAGGCCGGCGCGCCCGCCGTCGGGCTCCTCGCCGGCGATGAGCGCTCGCACGTAGTCGCGATGCGGCGCGCAGTCGCTCCCGGCGCGCATCGTGCGGAACTTCAGGACGGTGAACGGCCGCAGGTCGCGCCCGAGCCGCCGCTGGCGGAAAATCGCCGGGCCGGGCGAGTCGAGCCGGATGGCGAGCACGAGCGCCAGCAGCACCGGGCTGAGCACGACGAGCGCCGCGACGGCGACGACGGTCGCGGCGCAGCGGCGGGCGGCGACGACGACGGCGTCGGCGCGGCGCGAGCGTGGCGGCTCCGCGGTCCCCGGGAGCGCGACGAGCGTCGGCACGTCCCGCTCGCGAGGGGTTGGCGCTTGCACCTCCATGCACAGGACTAACGCACGAGGGTGGGGGTGGCTTGCGTCGCGGCGAAGGCGATCGTCGCCACGATGACGCGCGCGACCTCCTCGTCGGCCATGCCGGGGAACAGCGGCAGCGTGCAGACACGCTGCGCCAGCGCCTCGCTGACCGGCAGCGACCCGGGCTCGTAGCCGAGGTGGGCGTAGGCCTCGGTCCGGTGGATCGGCGTCGGATAGTGGACGCCCGAGGCGATCCCCTGGGCGGCGAGGTGGGCCCGCAGCGCGTCGCGATCGTCGCTGCGCACGACCAGCAGGTGGTGGACGTGGTCGGCGCCCTCGCGACGGCCCGCGACGTCCACGCCGGCCGTGCGAAGCGGACCCTCGATCGCCCGCGCGAGTCGCCGCCGCTCGTCGTTGGCCGCGTCCAGCCGGCGCAGCTTCACGCGCAGGATCGCGGCCTGGAGCGCGTCCAGCCGAGCGGTCGTGCCGACCACGCGGTGGCGGTAGCGCGGGCGCTCGCCGTGGGAGCGCAGCAGCGCCACACGGTCGGCGAGCGCCGGATCGTCGGTGATCACCGCGCCCCCGTCACCCCATGCCCCGAGGTTCTTGGCCGGGTAGAAGCTGAAGCACCCCGCCGTGCCGACCGTCCCGGCGCGGCGGTCGCCCGCCCACGCGCCGTGGGCCTGGCAGGCGTCCTCGATCACCGGGATCCCCTCCGCGCGCCCGAGCTCGAGGATCGGCTCCATGTCGGCAACCTGGCCATAGAGATGCACTGCGACGATGCACCGCACCGCCGGGGTCAGCGCCGCCTCGACGTTCGCCGCGGTCACCAGGTGGGTGTGCGGGTCGACGTCGGCGAAGCGCGGTGTCGCGCCGGCGAGGCTGACCGCCTCCGCGGTGGCGACGAACGAGTTCGCCGGCACCACGACCTCGTCGCCCGGCCCGACGCCGAGCGCCCGCAGCACGAGCGTCAGCGCATCCGTGCCGGAGGCGACGCCGACCGCGTGGCGCGCGCCGAGGTAGGCGGCGAAGTCGGCCTCGAACGCCGCGACGTGCTCGCCGAGCGTGAACGCGCCCGCCTCGGCGACGGCTCGGACCGTCGTCAGCAGCTCCTCCAGCAGCGCTGGATCGGCGTGGTCCAGCCGCGTCAGCGGCACCTCGGGCACCGGCGCGGCGGCGGTCATGCGGCTGAGCGGTGCAGCGCCACGGAGGGAGCCGCCTTCAACCGCTCCAGCTCCGCGCGCAGCGCGCGGCGGCCGCGATGGTGCAGGCCGTGGATCGAGCTCTCCGTGCGGCCCATCCGCTCGGCGATCTCGCCCGGCGTCATCCCCATCATGTGGCGCATGAGCACCACGTCGCGCTGCTCGGGCGGCAGCGTGGCCAGCGCCCACGAGAGCGACTCGGAGAGATCCTGGGCGCGCTCGTCGTCACAGCGCTCGTCGGCGCCGAAGACCTCCTCGACCGGCGAGGCGCGCCGGGCGCGGAGGTGGTCGATCGCCGCGTTGTGGGCCAGCCGCAGCAGCCAGCCGAAGAACGGCGTCTCGCGCTGGTCGTACTTCACCAGGACGGTCATCAGCTTGGCGAAGACCAGCTGCGTCACGTCCTCGGCCTCGTGCTCGTCGCGCAGGATGCTGGCGACGTAGCCCTGGACGTTGCGCGCGTAGCGGATGTACAGGAACCGCAGCGCCTCGCGGTCGCCCTCCTTCGCGCGCGCCACCGCGAGCGCGACGACCCGACGCATCTGCGGCGACTCGTCGGGCGCGCAGCTGGACCGGACCGCAATCCGTTGCGGACGCTTGAGCTCGAGCTCGGCGACCATGTTGGATCCCTCCCACCGTCTGTGTTGGCGCACGAGGCCGCCACACCCCGCCGGGTGCTCACGTCAGCCTCCCCCCAGAGCCCGAGATGGTCCGAGACTCTGGAACGACGCGAGTCTCGTCATCCGGCGGCGAGCGCGACGGGGAGATCGCGAACGAGCCGGCGGGGAGATTTCCGCCCCGGACTTGAGGATGCGGTTCACCCGGTCGATCAAACGTCCAGAACGAGCGGGATCGGGTGATGCGCAACCGGTCCGGGGTGCGATACACCTTCCATGACGCGGGGTGCGACGATGGCCCTCCCCACTGACACCTCCACCGAGTCGCTCAACGTGCTCTTGGTCGGGATCGATCCGGTCACCTCCCGCCGGCTCAACGAGACCCTGGCGCACGACGGCGACATCCAGGTCACGGCGCAGGCCGCCGACGGCGACGAGGCGCTCGCCGCGGCGGCGGGCGGCGCGAGCGACATCGCGATCATCGACGTCGACGCGCCGCGAGTCCAGCCGTTGACGCTCACGCCGCGGCTGAGCCGTCACACCCGCGTCGTGCTGTTCGCCGCCAACGAGGACCGCGACCTGGCGCTGCGCGGCCTGCTGGCGGGGGCGGTCGGCTACCTCCCCAAGGACGCCCTCGGCGACGAGCTGCGGCGGGCGCTGCGCGGCGTCGGGCAGGGCGAGGCGGCGGTGTCACGGCGGCTGACCGCGGCGCTCGTGCACCTCCTGCGCGGAGGCATGGCCCAGGCCGCCTGACCCGCCGCCCACCCGGGAGGAACCTCAGAACGGCCCGGTCAGCGGGTTCCCCGTGCATGGGGAGGAATTTCACCGACACCCCGCGCTTGCTGGGCAACTAGACTGACCACGCGCCAGGACGACGCCGTCGGAGGACCGCTCCGGCACGCTCGGTACGGACTCCGATCGAGTCGTCCGCACAACATGCAGGGAGGTGGGCATGGTCGACATTCCGCGCATTTCGGAGCACGGGGGCGGTAGCCACCCCGTTTCCGGGCGCAACGGCGACCGCACAGACGCCGCGCCGCCCGTCCAGCGCCTGCGGATCGTCATCGCCGACGGAGACCCCATCGCGCGCCGGATGCTGCGCGACGTGTTCCAGGCCACGCCGCAGCTCGTGGTCATCGCCGAGGCCGCCGACGGCCGCGAGGCGCTGGAGCTCGCGCTGCACTACCGCCCGGAGGTGCTCGTCACCGAGCTCGATCTGCCGCGCATCGACGGCATCGAGGCGACGCGGCGCATCCACGCGCGCGCGCCCGACGTGCGGATCGTCTTCCTCGCGGTGCGCGACGGCGCCGAGCACCAGCTCGCCGCGCTGCGGGCGGGCGCGACGGGCTACCTGTCGAAGTCGACGCCGCTGCCCTCGGTGACGCTCGCCCTCTACGGCCTGGCCCGCGGCGAGGCGATCGTCTCGCGCGCGACCACCTCGCAGCTCGTGCGCCGGCTGCGCCGGGTGCCCGAGGCCGGCCGTGGCATGCGCCCGGTCCGCAGTCCGCTCACCGCCCGCGAGTGGGAGGTCCTCGACCTGCTCTGCGCGGGCGCCACGCTCCCGAGCGTCGCCGAGCGGCTCGACCTCGCCGAGACGACCGTGCTGAGCCACCTGAAGCACATGATGCGCAAGGTGGGCGTGCACAGCCGCGACGAGCTGCGGACCGTCGCCGACCGGCTGTGCCGGCTGCAGGAGGACACGTGCCGCATCTAGCAGCGACGTCGAGGAGCAGCGAAGGGCAGGCAGCCCGAATCCAAGAAGGGACTCTTGCGACATGGATCACGACGATCCGCGCAACACCGGGCCTTGGGGGCTTCCCACGGCCACGGTGGTGATCGCCGACGCCGATCCGCTCGCGCGGTCGGTGGTGCGCCGGGAGCTGGAGCGCGACGGGCGCTTCGAGATCGTGGGCGAGACCGGGGAGGCGAACGCGCTCGAGTCGCTCTGTGCGCGCCACGCGCCGGACGTGGTGGTGCTGGAGCCGCAGATCGCGACCGGTGAGCCCGCGGACCTGGTGCGCGCGCTCGCGCGGTTGCCCGCTGCGCCGCGGATCGTCGCGTTCTCCCTGCAGGACGACGACGACCTGGCCGTCGGCATCGTGCGCGCCGGCGCCGACGGCTTCCTCGGCAAGCGCGAGGGCGAGGCGTCGATCACCCCCGCGATCGAGGCCGTCCTGCGCGGCGAGGTGGCGATCAGCCGCACGATGACGATGCGCGTGATCGAGCTGCTGCGCGCGGCGCCCCAGGGCGGAACCGGCCTGCGGCCCGTCCAGAGCCCGCTGACCGACCGCGAGTGGGAGGTGCTCGACATGCTCGGCGACGGCTGCTCGACGCGCGAGATCTCCGAGCGGCTCGTGCTCTCCGAGGTCACGGTGTACAGCCACGTGAAGTCGATCCTGCGCAAGCTCGGCGTCCACTCGCGCGAGGAGGCGGTCGACCACCTGCGCGCGATGCGCGATCCGCTCGATCCCTGAGTAGAGTCCCGCCGCGATCGGGCCGGCCGCCGGCCCGCATGCGAACGGAGGAGACACGGATGCCGCTGTCCGCGCCCGAGCACGGGCATCGATACTCGTACCAGGCCCGGGTGTGGATGGCCGCCGGGATCGCCGGCATGGGCGGGATGCTGTTCGGCTACGACACCGGGATGATCTCCGGCGCCCAGGTCTTCATCGAGCAGGACTTCGGGGTCTCCGCCAGCGGGATCGGGCTCGTCGTCAGCGCCGTCACCGCCGGCGCGCTGCTGGGTGCGCTGGCGTCGAGCTGGCTGACGGCGCGGCTGTCGCGGCGCGCGATCATCGTGCTGTCGGCGCTGGTCTTCATCGCCGGCGCGATCCTGGCCGCCGCGTCTCCGGATGTCGAGGTGCTGATCGCGGCACGGCTGGTCATCGGCCTGGCGGTCGGCTTCGCGTCGACGGTCGTGCCGCTGTACATCGCCGAGATCGTCCCGACCGCGAGCCGCGGGTCGATGGTCGCGCTCTTCCAGCTGGCGATCACCGCCGGCATCCTCGTCGCCTACCTCGTCAACGCCGCGTTCGCCGACGACGGGGCCTGGCGGCCGGTGTTCGCGCTCGCCTGCGCCCCGGCGGGACTGCTCCTGCTCGGGATGCTGCTGCTGCCCGAGAGCCCGCGCTGGCTCGTCGACCGGGGCCGCGTCGACGACGCGCGCGAGGTGCTCGACGAGCTGCGCGACCCCGACGACCCGCAGACCGAGGCGGAGCTCGCCCAGATCGTCGAGACGGTCGAGGCCGAGCGGGCGCGTCCGCACCAGAGCGTGGGCCGCGCGCTCACCAGCCCGCTGGCGCGCACGATCCTGGTGGTCGGGATCGGCCTCGGCGTCTTCCAGCAGATCACCGGGATCAACACGATCATCTACTACGCGCCGACGATCCTGAAGGAGGCCGGGCTGGGGACGGAGACCTCGCTGGTCACCACGGCCGGGATCGGCGCGCTGAACTTCCTGGCGACGGTGATCGCGCTGATGGTCGTCGACCGCATCGACCGCCGCAAGATGCTCGTCGGCGGCATGGTCGGGATGGTCGCCTCGATGGCGCTGCTGGCCACGCTGTTCGTGATCGACGACTTCGACGGCGCGCTGCGCTGGGTGGCCGTCGGCTCGCTCTTCTCGTTCATCGCCTGCTTCGCGGTGAGCTGGGGCTGGGGCTTCTGGGTGATGGCGGCCGAGATCTACCCGCTCTTCATCCGCGGCCAGGCGATCTCGATCGGCAACTCGGTCCAGTGGGGCGCGAACTTCGCGATCTCGCTGCTGTTCCCGATCCTGCTGGCGTCGTGGGGCGGTGCGCCGGTCTTCTTCCTCCTGGCCGGGTTCGGGGTGCTGGCGGTGATCTTCACGCTGAAGCTCGTGCCCGAGACGCGCGGGCGCACGCTCGAGGAGATCGAGAGCGATTGGCGGCGGCGGGCCGGAGTCGAGGAGGAGGCGCCGGTCGCGGCGATCTGAGACGCCCGGACCGCCGCCGCGCGGCGGCGCGATGCGAATGCGCTTTTCCGGCCCATGGTCCGATATGGTCCGGCGCCGATGAAGCGCCGGGTGACCATTCGGGATGTCGCCGATGCCGCGGGCGTCTCCATCACCACGGTCTCGCACTCGCTGAACGGCAAGGGTCGCCTTCCCGAGGCGACCCGCGACCGCGTCCGCGCCATCGCCGCGGAGCTCGGCTACCGCCCACAGGACACCGCGCGCAGGCTCGCCGAGCGCCGCTCGGGCCTGATCGGGCTCGCCGTCTCGGAGTACTCGCCGGGGTCGGCCTTCTCACTGACCCACTTCGACTACTTCCTCCAACTCATGGGCGCGGCGACGGAGACGGCCCTGGAGCGGGGCTACGCCCTGGTGCTCGTGTCGGCGGCCAGCAGCCGGGACCGGCTGCTCGACCTCGACCTCGAGGGCGCGATCATCGTCGACCCGCTCGACCACGACCAGGTCCTGCTCGACCTCGATCGCGAGGACATCCCGGTGGTGACCACCGGTCGCGCGCCCGACGACCCGGCCCGGGACTGGTGGATCGACAACGATCACGTCGCGGGCACGCTGTCGGTGCTGCGGCACCTCGAGCGCCAGGGCGCGCGCCGCATCGCGCTCCTCACCACCCCGCCCGTGAACTCCTACGCGCGCGACTGCCTGGTCGCGTACGAGCGGTGGTGCGCCGAGCATGCCGCCGAGCCCGTGGTCTCGACCGCCGGCGGGGACCTCGCCGAAGCCGCCGGGTTCGAGGCCGCCACGGCGCTGCTGCGGCGCCAGCATCCGCCCGATGCCATCTACGCAACGCTCGACCGGCTCGCCGTCGGCGTGCTGCTCGCCGCCAGCGCACGCGGCGTGCGGGTCCCCGACGACCTGCTCGTCGCAGGTTGCACCGACAGCGATGCGGCCCGGTTCTCCCAGCCTGCGCTGACGACCCTGAACCTGCACCCCGAGCAGATCGGCCACCAGGCGGTCGAGATGCTCGCCGGCCGGATCGAGGGGAGAGCGCAGACCCCCCGTCAGGCGGTCGTCGGGACGAGGATCGTCGTCCGCGCGTCGACCCGCAGCCGCTCCGTGGCGACCGCCGTCGCCTGACGCCCTAGCCCGCGACTGCCGCGGCGTGGAAGGCCATCGCCTCCAGGGCGACGCGCGCCGCGATGAGCGCCGTGGTCGATGACACGTTGCCCTCGAGGCTGGGCGAGGTCTCGACCACGTCGACACCCACGAGGCCCCGGCGCGAGATGCCCCGGACCAGCTCGATCGCCTCGCGGCTCGTCATGCCCGCGGGGGTCGGGCAGCACGTGCCGGGAGCGTAGGCGGCGTCGAGCGCGTCGACGTCGAAGGACAGGTAGATCCCGTCCGCCCCGGCGCCGGCCACGTCGAGGGCGCGCTCGATCGCCCAGCGGGTGCCGTGCTCCCAGATCTCCTCGAGCCAGATCACCGTCACGCCGTGCTCACGGCAGTACGCCAGCTCCGTGCGGGGGTTCATCCACCCGGAGATGCCGACGAGCACCACCTTGGCCGGATCGAACCCCGCCTCGATCGCCCGGGGGATCGGACAGCAGTGGTTGAGCTCCTCGCCGCCGACATCCGAGGCCGTGTCGAGGTGGGTGTCGATCAGGACGAAGCCGGCATCGCCGACGTGCTCCTGGACGGCGCGAGCGGCCGGGATCGTGATCGAGTGGTCGCCGCCGAGCGTGACGGGCAGGGCGCCGCCCGCGACGATCTCGCTGATGTCGGCCTGGGCACGCGCGAACGTCTTCTCCGGATTGGCCAGCGCGAGGTCGCAGTCACCGGTGTCCACCGGCCGCAGATCGAGGACGTCGACGTCGAGCGTCGCGTTGTAGGTCAGCGACATCCGCGACACGTCGCGGATCGAGCGCGGTCCGAAGTTCGCGCCGGTGCGGCTGATGTTCGTCGCGTCGAACGGAAGCCCGTAGATCGCCGCCTTCGCGCCGTGCGCCCGGATGGCCTCCGCGCTCGGAGGGACGTAGGGAAGCTGCAGGAACGATCCCGTCAGACCCGCGTGGAGCAGGCCACTCCACATCGTGGGATCCACGGGCTCGGTGATGGCGTCGTGGGTCATCCGGCACTCCTCCTTCGATGCTCGCTCGCCGGGCGGATGCCGGCCGAGCGATCGTTGCAAAAGCGCTTATGCATGTCAAGGCTGTGCCGCATCGGCGCGACCGCCACGGGCAGCGTCGGGCGGACGTGGCGCAGGTAGTCGATGTCTCCCTCGCCGCCCCGGCCTGGCACGACATCGCGCACGACGATCGCCTCCCCTGTCCCCGCCGACGCGACCAGGCGTCCGGCGACATCGACGATCTGGCTGCCCCCGACGAACGTGAGGCCGGCGTCGCGGCCGACGCGGTTGACGTAGACGTGCGGCGTGCGGTTGTCGAGCGCGCGCGCCCGGCTGGCCAGGTCGTGATCGTGAGCGTACGGCGCCATGTTGGCCGCGATGGTCACGATCAGCTCCGCGCCGGCGCGAGCGACCGCCCGCGCCGGCTCGGGGAACTCGATCTCGAAGCAGATGAGCGGAGCGATGCGCCGACCGGCGAGCTCGACGACCTGCAGCTGGTCTCCCGCACGGAACGCTCGTTGCTCGTCGGCGCCGAACAGCTGCGTCTTGCGATGCACCGCGGCGAGCGTTCCGTCGCGGTCGATGCACAGAGCGGCGTTGTGCACCGCGCCGTGGAGCCCGGCTTCGGTGAAGCCGACGATCACCGCCGTGCCCGCGTCGGCGGCGACCGCCCGCACACGCTCGACGAGCGGATCGCTCGCCGTGCGCGCCAGCGCCGCGGCCGTGTCGACGGCGTATCCGGTGAGGAACAGCTCTGGGAAGACGGCGAGCTCGACCGATGGATGCGCCCGAACGACGTCCTCCAGTCGCGTCGCGTTGGCCTCGACGTCGCCGGGGGCCGGCGCCAGCTGCGCGAGGAGCACGCGCAGCTGGCCGGTAGCAAGCGGATCAGGCAAGCCCGAGCTGTCCCGTGACGGTGCCGAGGTCGTAGTAGTGCGTGCCTTCGACGTAGATCCCGTCCTTGGCCACGGCGACCGTCGCGAACGGGAACTCGATCCGGCGGCCGGTGGGCGCAAGCGTCACGTCGGGGAACACGAGGTCGCCGTCGTGGGTCCCGGCCCACACGCCTTCCATGACGACGAGATCGCCGTCGCCGAAGACGCGATGGAGGTTGTTCTGCGCGTCGGAGCACCCGCCGATCCAGCGACGGAACTCGGCGATCACCCCCTCCGCGCCACGGAAGGTCTCCCCCGTGGGCGTCTCGTGCACCGCGGTCTCGTCGGAGAGGTGCCGTCGGGCGAGGTCGAAGTCGCGCGTGTCGAACGCACGCATCACCACCACGCCGGGATGGTCGGTCATCGTCATCGAGCTGCTCCTCGCCGGTCAGTCGCCGCTCGGCGCGGGAACGAGCGGCGCCTCGGTGACGGCGACGGTTGGCTGCGGCGCGGTGTGATAGGCGTCGGGCCAATACGTCGCGTCCATCCCCGCTCGCTCCTGCTCCTCGGTGACCCGCAGGCCGGTGATCCGCTTGAGGATGGCCAGGACGACCGCGGACCCGATGCCGGCGATGACCACCACCGTCAGCACGCCGACGAGCTGCGTCAGCGGCGTGATCTCCGCGTGCTGGAAGGCGTACGTGCCCTCCTCGATGCCGATCCAGCCGCCGGTCTTGGTCCCCCATGCGGCGAAGCCGCCCACGAGCGCGCCGTACAGCGCCGGGCCGAGGACGAGCGGGACGACCTTGCTCTCGTCGATCTTCATCCGCTCCAGGAGGTGCACCGTGAGCAGCGCGACGATCGGCGCACCGGCACCGATGAGGAACAGGTACCAGGGCCGTCCCACATCGAACAGCGTGGTGCCGGCGACGTAGCCGACGAACGGGCCGGCGATCGCCCAGTAGGCGTTGCGGGTGCGGTAGGACAGGACCGCGCCGACGACCGCGCCGCCGACGATGGCCGCCCAGAGGTTCATCAGGACCATGCCCATGCTCGACGTCGTCATCGAGATGCCGACGAAGCCCTGGCCGGGGACGATGTAGCCCGCCACGAGGGCGAAGAACGACAGCGCCGGGAGGACGAGCGCCACGCCGATCGCCACGAGCGGGATGTTCGTCGGGCCGGGCAGATCGCCGGGATCCCCACCGCCGAACCGACCGATGCGGGGACCGACCGCCTTGGCCATCACCAACGCGATGACGCCCAGCGGCAGGTACACGGCGAGGGATCCGACGCTGTCATGGACGCCCCAGTTCGTCAGGAAGCTCGCCGAGCCCCACACGAGATAGACCAGCGCCGGGTAGATCACGGCGCCGGTCACGAACGACAGGACGTAGAGCGGCATCGGCTTCATCCGCTCCACCGCGGCGGCATGCAGGACCACGCCGATGAAGACCGCGAAGACGAGGAACGCGACGTAGAACACCTGATACGTGTCGGCCCCGGCCGCCACCGCGGGATCGATGTCGAGCGACAGCGTGTTGACCATGTGGCCCCAGATGGCCCAGTCGCCGATCGCCTGCCCGAGCGGGTTGGGAACACCGAAGGCTTGATTGACCTGCCAGTTCCAGACCGCGTAGCCGACGGGGGCAAAGCCCAGGGCGCAGACGAAGCCCGAGACGAGCTTCTGCACCACGCTGTCGATGGCGTTCTTGCGCCGGACCAGGCCGAGGTCCAGCACCATCACGCCGGCGGCGGCCAGCATCACGCAGAGGATGCCCACCGCGTACACCAGGTTCGCGACGACGATGTCGGTCGTCGCCTGCTCAGGAAACATGCGCTTCTCTCCCCCAGGATTGGAGCTCTGCGACGCCGCACGGCGGCGCCGCCGTCCCGTCTACGCGCGCACGAGCCACCGTGCCGCGCTTCCTTCCAGCACCGCCCGCCGGTCGCTGCGCGAGAGGTGCTCCACCGCGCCCGCTGGGCCGTACGGACCTTCGCAGTACGGAAAGCCCGACTCCCACAGCAGGCAGTCCGCGGACGTCATCCCGACGATGCGCTCGAGGTCCTCGCCGGTCTCGCGTCCGTTCACCGACGCGAAGATCCGGTCAGGGTCGATCCCGGCGCCCAGCGACTCCGGCAGCCAACTCGCGCCGAAGCCGATGAACGCCACGCGGACGCTGGGATACCGAGCGAGCACCCCCGTTCTGGACAGGTACGACAGCAGCCGCTTCGGCGTCCAGATCGCCGCGGCGAAGCCAGGCCGCTGGATCAACGGCAGCCCGGTCTCCTGCACCGCCTCCCAGATCGGGCGGTAGTTCTCCTCGTCCGGCGCGAGCTTGACCGGGAGGCAGACGCTGACGCCTGCCACGCACGGATCGACCGCCATCTCGCGGATCTCCCGCGCCGACCAATGCGGCTCGCCTCCGTGCACCTGCACCACCGCCTTGAGGCGATCCGGCGCCCGCTCGCAGTACGTCGTGATGTAGCGGTTGTAGGCGCCCAGCACGCCGGCCGCGAGGTTCGAGGGCAAGGCGATGCAGGCGTCGATCGACGGCCCGGGGCTGATGATCTGACAGGCCACCCCCGCGCGGTCCATCGCGCTGAGACGCCCCGCAGGGTTGTCGTGCAGCACGCCGGGCTCGAGGTCGTCGATCGCGACCGCCGGCAGCTTCACGCCCGCAGGAAGGACCACCTGTGGCCAGGCGCCGGCCACCGGCTGGCCGGTGGCCGGCAGGTAGAGGTACGGATGCTCCCAATCTCCGAGCCCCTCCTGCGGCGCGGCAAGGCCGAGGAGCCCCTCGAGGATCGGCCACTGCCCGCGGAACTGCGGCGTGCCGCGCTCGTAGACGAGCTCCATCGCCGGCATGACGTACGCCTGGGCGTCGACGATCCGCGTCATGGCTCAGCGTGCGATCGCCGGTCCGCCGTTGCCGTTGCCGTTGCCATGGCCGGTGCCGTTGGGCCGATACGCCGTATCGGCGACCCACTGGTCGAACTTGCGGGCGAGCGCCTCGTGGTAGCTGAAGCGTCCTGGCACCGCTCCCGTGGAGCGCAGCCCGCGCTGCTGCAGCTCGCACACCCTGTTGTCCTCGAGGATGAACGTCTCCACGTTGCGCGCGTACTGCGCCGCGGCCTCCACGGTCGGCGGGTCTTCGGCCCGCAGCTTCTCGACGACCTCAGCGGGGAGGCAGAGCCGCAGCTTGACCTCGCAGTGCTCGGGCCCGCGCGGGTACGCGACGTAGTAGACCATGCAGTCCACCACCGGGATGACCATGAACGTCGGGTAGACGAGCCAGATCGGCATGCCGTCGTACTCGGGATCCATGTCGGCCAGGTCCGGGGACACGGGGAACAGCGCGTCGGCCGAGTCGCTGAGCGAGACCCCCGGCGTCTGGCCGACCATCACGGCCCAGGGCTGGTCGCTGATGTCCGGGAAGTCCTTCCAGTCCTTCAGCGGCGTGACCGGCTGGAAGGTCTCGGCGTGGACCCACGGAACGTGATAGGCCTCGATGTAGTTCTCGACGTAGGTCTTCCAATTGCACGCCAGCTGGTACTCCCACCGGTGCGTGGTGACCATCGGCCCGATCCGGTACCGCTCCAGACCCCACCGCGAGGTCTCCGAGATGCGGTCGGCGAACGGACGGGCGCCGGGATCGAGGTTGACCATGATGAAGCCGTCCCAGACCTCGACCTGGACGGAGTGCAGCGGGTAGTCGGCTTTGTCGAAGTGCTTGGTGGCCTTGAAGTCCGGCGTCCCGCGGAGCTCGCCGGTCAGGCCGTACATCCAGCCGTGGTACGGACACCGAAACGCCTTCACCGTTCCGGTGCCCTCGACGAGCTGGCAAGCGCGATGCCGGCACACGTTGAGATGCGCCCGGATGATCCCCTCGGCGTCGCGCACGATGACGAGCGGCTCGTCGCCGATCGACTCGGTCATGAAGTCGCCGGGGCTCGGGATGTCCTCGACGCGACCGACGCAGATCCACTCCTTGCGGAAGATCCGCTGCAGCTCGCGCTCGTAGACGTCCTGGCGCCAGTAGCACTCTCCCGGCAGCGTCGACGCTTCGAGCACGTCGCGGCTGAGGCGCTCGATCGTCTCGGGCTCGAGCAGGTACCCAGTGCTGTGGTCCATGCCTAGGACTCCTCGGGGTCGGGTGCAGCGATGAACGGATGGCGGGGCAGGGCGGCGCGACGATCGACGAGGCGATCGGCGCGCAGGTCCTCCCAGAGCTGCGACGGGATCGCCCGCGCGAGGTGGTCGACGTTGCGGTCGACCTCGTTCGCCGACCGCACCCCCGGGATCACGGCCGCGACCACGTCGTCGCCGAGCGGGAACTGCAGCGCGGCGGACGCAAGCGGGACGTCGTACCGCTCGCACGATCGCGTCAGGCGGCGGACGCGTTCGACGGCCTCGTCGCCGGCCTTGGCGTAGTTGTAGGTCGCGCCGGGATCTGACGCTCCCGTTGCGAGGATCCCGGAGTTGAAGACGCCGCCCACCACGAGCGAGATCCCCTTCTGCCGACAGAGCGGGAAGAGATCGTCGAGCCCCTGCTGCTCGAGCAGCGTGTAGCGCCCCGCGAGCAGGAAGACGTCGAAGTCGCCCGCTCGTGCGAAGCGGGTCAGCATCTCGGTGCCGTTCAGGCCGACGCCGATCGCCCGGACGACCCCCTGCTCTCGCAACGCATGCAGTGCGACGTAGATCCCGTCCATGACCGCGCCGAAGTGATCTGCGCCGCTGCGCTGATCGGCCGGCAGCGACGAATCGGCCTCATCCGGGTCATGGATGTAGACGATGTCGATGCGGTCCGTCCCCAGACGCCGCAGGCTGCCCTCCAGCGACCGCATCGCCCCGTCGTAGGAGAAGTCGTAGCGCCCCTCCAGCAGGAACGGATCGGCGTAGTGGCGCTCCACCGCCGGGTCGTCGCCCTGACGCTCGGGCTGGATCAGCACGCCGACCTTGCACGACAGGACGTAGCTGTCGCGATCCACGCCGCGCAGTGCGGCGCCGATCCGCGTCTCGCTGCGCCCGTGCCCATAGAGCGGCGCTGTGTCGAAGTAGCGAATCCCCCGCTCGTAGGCCCGGCAGACCGCGTCGACCGCATCCTCCTGGGCCACCGCGTCGTAGAGACCCCCGAGCGCACCGCCGCCCAGGCCCAGGCACGTCACCGCGACGTCGGTGCGCCCCACCCTGCGGCGCTGCAGCCGGGCCGTCCCCTCCACGGAGCTCATGCGGTCCTCCCGGCGGTCGAGGCGCGCACGTGCATCGCCACGCGGCCCACGAAGGTGCGACAGCAGACGAACAGATCGCGCCCGTCCCGGCCGCCCCACGTGAAGTTGGCGACGTCCTCGGGCAGCCCGATGACCCCGACGTCATCGCCGTCGGGGCCGACGACGACGAGGCCCCCGGGCCCGGTGACGTAGACGTTGCCGAGCTCGTCGCACTTCATCCCATCCAGGTAGCCCGAGGGCAGCGTGTTGGCCAGGCAGCTCTCCCAGGGGCAGGGCACGCCGATGCCCTGGCGGAAGATCTCCCCGTCCGACAGGCGGCCGTCCCCACGCACCTCGTAGCGCCAGATGTCACCCAGCTCGCAGTCGTTGACGTACAGCGTCCTTCCGTCCGGTGAGAAGCAGAGCCCGTTCGGCTGCACCTGGTCGTTGGCGACCAGCTCCAGCGCGCCGTCCTGTGCGCGCACCCGATAGACGCCCTGGAAGTCCAGCTGTCGCGGGCGATCCTCGCCGTACACCGGGAGGCGCCCGTAGGCGGGATCGCTGAAGTAGACGTCGCCGCCGGCATGGATGGCCAGGTCGTTGGGGCTGTTGAGCTCCTTGCCCTCGTAGGTCGCGGCGACCACGGTCACCCGGCCATCGTGCTCGTGGCGGACGATCCGGTTGCGCGTCTGCTCGCACACGAGCAGGCGGCCGTCGTGGTCGATCGCCATGCCGTTGCCCTTGTGCGTCGGTGCTTGGACGACGACGGCCCCGCCCTCGGGGCTCCAGCCGTGACGCGTATCGGACGGGACGTCGTGGAAGAGCAGGCGCTGCGTCCGGTCGTGCCAGACCGGTCCCTCGGTGTAGACGAAGCCCGTCGCCAGGACCTCGACCGTGGGGTCAGCCACCAGATGCCTCGGCGGGCCGCCGCGCATCAGCAAGCGCCCTCCAGAGCAGGTGCCGCGTCCATCCTCTCTCCTCTCTTGCGGTTGTCGCCGCTCGCATCGGCGAGCGTACAAAAGCGCTTTTGTAGCCTAGGCAGTCCGTCCTCGGCCGTCAACCCACTTCAGGTTGCCCGGGCCGCCCACGACCGAAGGAGCCGCCATGAAGGTCGTCCACACCAACCTGCGCGTCCATGACGAGGCAGCGTCCGTGCGCTTCTACGAGGCGCTCGGCTTCGAGCGCCGAGGCCGGCTGCAGTTCGACGGCGCACACAACGTCTATCTCGGCCTGCCGGGTGACGGCGACACGCTCGAGCTGACGGTCAAGGAGGATCGAACCGAGCCATACGAGCTGGGATCCGGCTATGGCCATCTCGCGATCGCCGTCGGAGATCTCGACGCCCTCCTGGACCGGCTCGCCGCACGCGGCATCCATCCCGAGCGGCCGCCGTATCACCCCGGTGGACGCAGCGAGATCCGCATCTGCTTCGTCGCCGATCCGGACGGCTACCGCGTGGAGCTCATCGACGGGACGGACTTCGCCACGCCGCAGGATCCGGCGCCGTCGCCGTAACGGCGCCGCTCCCCGTCAAGCGCCGAGGTTGGGCGCGTCGATCCGGGCGCGCCCCTCGAAGACGGCGTAGTACTTCGTGGGCCCGACCGGCGGGAGCTGCTGGTCGGGATCGTCGAACAGCCCGTAGCAGAGCAGGCTCGCCGTCCCGGTCGCACCGTCCCACTTCCCGGTGCCCTCCAGGAACCGGACCTCACCCGCGTTGGCGGCGAACGTCCCTCGCGCGTCGGGCTCGTCCGGAACCCACCAGTCGGACTCACCGCGCAGGTAGTCACCGTCGATGTCGCGCATCTCCATGGTGCAGGTGGCGCGCTGCACCGCGCCGGTGTGGTCGAGCACGTCGACGCCGATCATGTGGAGCTTCAGATAGTGAGCCGACCCATCGGGGAACGTCAGCCTCGTCATCAGGGATGCGTCGAACGCCGTGCGGATCTCCGCGCCCAGTCTCACAGGCGTGTTCCACACGGCGCTGCCACCGACGAAGACCTCGACGTCCTGCGCTGCCATCTCGTCCTCCTTGGCTGTTGGGCGACGCCGGCATGTTGACAGATAAAACGCTTTTGCGTAGCGTCCGTCCAGAGCGAGGGAACCGCCCGCACGACAGGAGGGACTGGGAAACATGGCGACATTCGCGCAGCCGGCGGCGACGCATCCGACGACGGAGCTGCGACAGCGCTTCGAAGCGATCTGCCGGCCTCCGCTGGAGGCGAGCACCCTGCCGCCGGAGTGCTATTGGTCCCCCGAGCTCTACGAGCTCGAGATCAAGCACATCTTCCACCGGTCGTGGATCGGGGTCGGGCGCGTCGAGGACATCCCGAACCCGGGTGACTTCTTCACCCAGGACATCGCGGGCGAGTCGATCATCGTCGTGCGCGACCACGAGGGCGGGATCCGCGCCCATCTCAACGTCTGCCGGCACCGCGGTTGTCAGATCGTCCAGGGCACCGGATCGACCTCCGCATTCAAGTGCCCCTACCACGGTTGGCTCTACCAGCTCGACGGTGAGCTGCGCGGCGCGCCCGAGATGGGCGCGACGAAGTCGTTCGACAAGCGGGACTTCCCGCTGGACCCGGTTCGCGTCGAGCTCTGGGAGGGGTTCATCGTCGTCAACCTGGATCCGGACGCCGCGCCGTTCGTCGACCAGATTCGCGACACCACGAAGTTCGGCGTCGAGAAGTACGAGATGGGCAACCACGTGACGACCGCCCGGTGGGAGTGGAAGGTCGACTGCAACTGGAAGGCCTACGTCGAGAACTACATCGAGGCCTACCACGTTCCGTGGGTCCACGCCGAGACCTTCCAGCCCGTCGCGCCGCTGAAGGGATGGAAGGACTACCCCGAGCTCAGCGACGAGCCGTGGGCCGCGATGGTCGGCCTCTTCCCCGGCTTCTCCTACAGCGACACCGGTGAGCCGCGGTTCACGGTCGCGACCGGCACCGCGGACATCCCGCCCGAGTACTCCGGCATGCCGATCTGGGTGATGTTCCCGGGCTTCGGCGTCCTGAACTCCGTCGACGCGACCCTGTACTTCACGATGCTCCCGGACGGGCCGGAGCGCATGGAGCTCAAGGTCCGGCTGGCCATCCCGCGCCAGGACGCCGACGCGGTGGAGCGCGGCGAGCCTGAGGCGGTCGAGGCCCACGAGGAGTACAAGCGCAACATCGTGGCGTTCGTCCTCGAGGACAACGAGATCGCCGTGCAGCAGCAGGCGGGTCTGCGGTCGCGCAGGGCGCAGCAAGGCCGGTTCAGCAAGCACGAGCTGCTCGCCCACAAGTTCGGCCGCTGGGTCGCCGAGACCGCATACCTGCCCGGGTAGGCGGAGCGTGGGCGTTCCGAGCACCATCGACCTGGGCGCGTACGTCGCGCCCGGCATCGAGCTGATCTACGAGCGGGCGCCGGGCGAGTTCCGGGGCCAGTGGGAGGTGCTGCAGCAGTACTTGACGATCGCGCACCCTGGGCTGGGCGACCGTGCCACGCCGCACCTGACCCTCACCGTCGACGGCCGGCGTCCACGCTCCGGCGTGTGGGACGATCCGTCGACGGCCACGTGGGACAGCCGGTCGCACACCGTCGAGCGCGGCATCCTCCATGACAATCCGGGTGGCCGCCTGCGAGCGATGGACGAGCTCGGCATCGGCGTGCAGCTGCTCAGCCCGGGCTCCACGATCGCGGCCGCCCGCTGGCTGCCGTCGAACCTCGCCGCCGGCGTGCTGGGCGCCTTCAACCAGTATGCGCTCGCGTACTGCGACGAGGATCCGCGGCGGCTGAAGTGCGTGGTGCAGTTGCATGGCGGCGAGCCGGAGTGGTCGGCAGCGGAGCTGCGCGAGCTCGCCGCCGAGGACGCGGTCGCGGCCGCCACGCTCTGGCTGCCCGCCAAGGTCGCGCCGGACGACCGGCGGTTCGCTCCCATCTGGCACGTCCTGGAGGAGACCGGCGTGCCCCTGCTGCATCGCCCCAGCGTCTGCACACCGGTCTGGGAGCCGCGGCGCATGCTGGCGTTCCTCGCCTACACCGGCATCCTCGAGCGCTTCCCCTCGATCCGCATCGCGTTCGCGGAGACCGGGCTCGGATGGGCGGGCGATTGGCTCGAGCATCTCAGCCGGATCGCCCCGGCGGCGGGCATGGACCGCCACTGGGCCACCGGCCGCCTGTTCGTCACGGTGGGAGCGGACGACGACGAGGAGACGATCGCGCATGCCGCCGACGCGCTCGGCGAGCAGGCGCTCCTGTGGGAGTCGGACTTCCCGTTTCGGCAGATCGCGGCTCCCCCGCAGGCATCGAGCTATGGGCGCAATGCCACCGCCTTCCTCGAAGCATCCCCGAGGCGTCCCGTCCGAGCCGGCGTGGGACCGGCATAGCCCCGGCACCGGGCCGGGTCGTCGTCAGCGACCAGCCAGGACGACGCCGGCGCCCGCTCGCGCGCTCGACCGGTCGGTCGAGGCGCGGCGGAGCAGCTCCACGTCGACCGTGGTGCCCGCCCAGTCCGAGGAGCGCCCCTCGACCAGCGCGACGAGCAGCTCGATCGCTCGCCGACCGATGCGATCGGGGTGCAGGTCGAGCGCCGTGACCGGCGGGGTGACCGCGCGCAGGGCGCCGGAGTCGGTGATCGCGCCGATCGCCAAGCCCTCGGGGACCGCGATGCCCCGCGCCCGCGCCGCGGTGAGCGCGCCGATCGCCAGCACGTCCAGCGAGGCGTACACGGCGTCGGGCGGCTGCTCGGCGTCGAGCAGGCGCCCGATGGCCCGCTCGGCCGCCAGCTCCGTCGGCTGGGACCGCACGGATGCGACCATCGGCTTGCGTCCGTGCTCGCGGCACCAGTCGCGGTAGCCCCGGCGGACGTCCTCGACGTAGGAGGGCCCGCGGGCGCTGGTCAAGAGCGCCGGCCGGTCGCAGCCCATCTCGGCGAAGTGGTCGAGGACGAGCCGCACGCCCGCGACGTGATCGGTGTCGACCCACGCCGTCCCCGCCGCGTCGCCGAGCACGCGCCCGGTCGTCACGACCGGCTTGCCCTCCTCGCGCAGGGCGCGCAGCAACGGCTCGTCCCCGGTCGGGTCGATGATCGCGGCGCCGTCGACCGACAGGCGCTGCAGGCCCTCCGCGGAGGTGCCGGGCGGGACGAGGACGAGGCCGTAACCGAGGTCGAACGCTCGCTTCGAGGCCGCGTTCAGCAGCTCGACGAAGTAGCCGACCTGGGGGACGAGCGCGCGGGACTCGAACCCCGAGGCCTGCATCGCCAGCAGCATCGTCCGTCCCGTGGCGAGGCCGCGGGCGTGGAAGCTGGGCACGTAGCCGATCTGCTCGGCGATCGCCTGCACCCGGTCGCGGGTCTTCTGCGGGAGCCGGCCCTTCCCGCTCAGCGTGTGCGAGACCGTCGTGATCGAGACGCCGGCGGCCGCCGCGACGTCGTGGATGCTCGGTCGCTTGGCCACGCGGTGAGGATAATGACGTTCGCTCCTATCCCAGGGCCCGGCACACCGCGACGAGCTGCGCGGCGCGGATCCGGGCCGCCATCGCGTCGTTGTCCCGGCCGGGGACGATCTGGGCGTTGACGGTGAAGACCACGGAGCGCGAGCCGTCGGCGCTGGCGACCGCGAGCTGGCGGTAGCCGGGGAACGAGCCGGTGTGGCCGTAGACCGTGCCGCAGCGCGTCTGGTAGCGGAAGAGGGCCAGGCCCGCGGAGTTGCGCCCGGGGCCGGCGGGCTGGGACTCGCCCGGGAGCCACTGGCGCTGCTGCGCCGTCGTCGCCGGCCCGAACAGCCGGCCGCCGACGTACGCGCGGAAGAACGCGCCGACGTCGCCGGGCGTCGAGACGATCCCGCCCGAGGCCCAGGCCAGCGCCGGGTTCAGCGCCGTGGTGACGTCCTCGGGCTTGCGGCCGGGCGCGACCTCGTAGCCGCGCAGCACCGGATTCGGCATGCGGGCGGTCTTCGGCAACGAGGTCTGCGCGACCCCGACCCGCCGGTACACGAGCTCCGACAGCAGCTCGTCGTAGCTGCGGCCGGTCGCCGCCTCGGCCATCAGGCCGGCCACGATGTTGTCGGTGTCGGAGTACTCGAACTTCGTGCCGGGCGGGAACTCCAGGTCGTCGTCGGCCACGAAGGCGACGAGCTGGCGCGGCGTGCGGTAGGCGTGCGGGTTGCGCTGCAGGAGCCGCACGAAGGCCGGGTCGCGGATGTACTCGGGCAGCCCGCCCGTGTGGTGCAGGACCTGGCCCAGCGTCACCGCTTCGGCCTTCGGGAGCAGGCCCGGGAGCCACTTGCCGATCGTGTCGTCCAGCGACAACCGGCCCTGGTCGACGAGCGACAGCGCCACCGCGCCGCTGTAGGCCTTGGCGACCGAGGCCATCCGCATGTGGTCGCGCCGTGCCGGGCGTCGTCCCGACCGCACGTCGGCGACCCCGCGGGCGAGGTACTCGGTCCGCCCACCGCGACGGATGAGGACCTCGACCCCAGGCGGGCCGCCCCGCCCGTCGACGATGCCGTCCAGCGCCCGGCCCAGCGCGGCCTTGCTGGGCGTCGCCGCCCCCGCCGTCGACGCCGCCGTCCCCGCCACGACCAGCGTCGCGGCCATCCCTGCCACCCACCCGATCCGCTTCATGACGGGCCAGCCTCTCAGATCGCGCTACACGAATGCCACCGCCCGGCACCAGCCGCCGCTGCCGCCCTGCACCTTGATCGGGAAGACCGCGACCTTGAAGCCGTACGGCCGCGGGATCGCATCGAGGTTCACGAGCTTCTCGATCTGGCAGTACTCGCGCTCGATCCCGGCGAAGTGGGCCTCCCAGATCACGCTCGTGTCCCCGGTCCGCCGCGCCTCGTCGACCATGTCGGCGAACTTGCGGTCGAAGCCGTACATGTCGACGCCGACGACCTTGATGCCCTGGTCGACGAGCCACAGCGTCGACTCGCGCGTCATGCCGGGCTGGTCGAAGTACGCCGGCGTCCCGAGCAGCTTGTCCAGGCCGCACATGATGAGCACGATGTCGAACGGCTTGAGCGCGTAGCCGATCCGCTCCAGCGCGCCCTGGAGGTCGTCGATCGAGATCTTCTCCCCCGGGCGCTTGTGGCGCAGGTCGAGCACGACCCCGTCGCCGAAGAACCACTCCAGCGGGCACTCGTCGATCGTCTTGGCCGGCGCGCCCTCGCTGACCGGCGCGTAGTGCCACGGCGCGTCTACGTGCGTCCCGACGTGGGTGATCGTCTCCAGCTCCTCGAACGCGCAGCCCTTGCCGTCGGCGTGTCCGAGATCCTCCACCCCGATCCCGAAGGCCTCGCACATCCACCGCAGCCCCTCGCCCTCGTGGGTGGCGTGGCGGATCCTCGCCGGCACCGGCTCGTGCACCGCGAGGTGCTCGATGCCGGTGCTGAGGTCGATCATCTCCGTGAACGACAGCGTGTGGCCGCGCGCGGGCCGGATCTGCGGTGCCGCCATCCCGCGGACCTCAGGCGACGGCCGGCTCGGTCGGGACGGTGAGCCCGAACTCCGGGGCGATCTCGGTCGCGAACAGCTCCAGCGACCGCAGACCCTCGTCGCGCGGGATGACGCCCCAGTGGAAGAGCCACACGAGGAAGTCGATCGGCAGCTCGTCGAGGAAGCGCTCGAGCTGGCGCTTGATCATGTCGACGGTCCCGCCGATGAGGATCCCGCTGTTGATCAGGCGCTCGCCGATGTGCTCGTCGGGGCGCGGCACCGGGCCCTCCTCGCCGGGCAGCCGCAGCGCCTCGAGGTAGCCGAACGTCTCGTACCAGCCGCGCCACACCGCGGCCTCGTACTTGTCCACCATCCGCAGCAGCTCGGCGTGGACCGCATCCTCGCTGCGCCCGTTCTCCACGATGTGGAAGGTGCGGCAGACGCCGATGTTCTCGCCGAAGCGCACCGTCCGCCCGCGTGACGCCGCGCCTTCGACGTAGATGTCGATGAGCGCCTTGATGTTCTCGATCGCCCCGGCGAGCATCGTCGGCGCGACATCCTCCTCGCCGCACCAGCGCAGGGTCCCCGGGCTCGCGCCGAAGGCCTGGAACAGCTTCGGGTGCGGCGCGCTGTAGGGCCGCGGCACGACGCTGACGCCCTTGACCGTCCCCTGGTCGTCGACCTCGCCGGGCACGCCGTACTTGGCGGTGATCGTGTGGGCCGGCGGCCAGTTCGGGATCCCCTCGAACGGATACGGGATCTGGTAGGTCGGCCCGTCGTAGGAGAGCAGGTCGCGCTCCCAGGCCAGCTTCATGATCTTGTAGTGCTCGTTGAAGAGCATGCGATTGCGCTGGTCGGCCTCGCCCTGGTCGGAGTTCGTGGCCGTGACGCCGTACTTCTGGCAGATGATGTTCTGCCAGCGGAACTGGTAGCCGCGCGCCATCCCGACGAACAGCCGCCCACGCAGCATGTGGTCGGCGATCGCGATCTCCTCGGCCAGCCGGATCGGGTCGTGGGCCGGCAGCACCAGCCCGAGCTGGCCGTGCATGAGCCGCTTGGTGTGGTGGGCCAGGTGGACGTTGAGCATCAGCGGCGCCGGGGAGATCTCCATCCCCTCGGAGTGCAGGTGGTGCTCGACGTGCGCCATCCCCCAATAGCCCAGGTCGTCGACGGCGACGGCCAGCTCGACGAGGCTGTCGAGCATCCGCTGATAGGCCTCGTTGTCGCGCCCGATCGGCCGCCGCCGGGCCATCTCGTCGGTGTCCCCGAGCGACGGATACACCTGCAGGATCACCTTCGTCATGTCCGGCTCCTCTCGTCCTGATCCATGTGCGGTCCGACCACGCGGTTGCGCAGCACGCCGATGCCGTCGACCTCGAGCTCCACGACGTCGCCCGGGACCAGCCAGCGGTCCAGCTCGAAGCCGCAGCCCCGCCCGACGGTGCCGCTGCCCAGCACGTCGCCAGGCTGCAGCTCCTGCGCCGCGGAGACGCGTGCGATCACCTGCGGGAACGTGAAGCGCATCGCGCCGACGGTCCCGCGCGACCACTCCTCCCCGTTGACCCGGGCGCGCATCGTCGCCGTCAGCGGGTCCAGCTCGTCGGGCGTGGCCAGGCACGGCCCGATCGAGCAGGCGAAGTCCTTGCCGAAGGCCGGGCCGATCCCGACCGACATCTCGCGCAGCTGGATGTCGCGCGCCGACCAGTCGTTGAGGATCGCGTAGCCGGCGATGCTCGCCGCGGCGGCGTCCTCGTCGGCGGCGCGCACGCGCCGCCCGACGACCGCGCACAGCTCCAGCTCGTAGTCGAGGCGCTCGGTGTAGGCCGGCCAGGCGACGTCGTCGTCGGGGCCGTGGACCGAGGCGGCGGTCGTCTTCCAATGGACCGGGATCTCGTGCCAGGCGTCCGGGACCTCGCCGGCGAGGTTGCGCAGGTGCTCCTCGATGAGCATGAAGTCGCGGATCGCCGGGGGCCGCGGGATCGGGGCGCGCAGGCGCACGTCGGCGAGCGGGACGCGGGCGCAGTCCTCGGCGCGCGCGAAGTCCAGCGCGGCGCGCGCCGCGGCCATGCCCGGCTCCTCGTGCTCGAGCAGCTCCAGCATGGTCGCCGGGAACGCGCGCGCCGGCAGCACGCCGTCGGCGGGCGCGGGGCGCGCGCGGCGCAGCGCCGCGTAGGCGTCGGCGAGGTCGACGACGTCGTCGCCGTCGAGTGCGCCGACCCGCTCGGGCAGCGCCACCGGGGCGCGCAGCTGGTAGGTGACGAGCCTCACTGGCTCAGATATCCGCCGTCGACGGCGAGGCCGTGGCCGGTCACGAACGACGCGCGGTCGCTGCACAGCCACGCTGCGGCCTCGGCGATCTCGGCCGGCTCGGCCAGCCGGCCGATCGGCATCGCGCCGCGGAACGCGTCCAGCAGCTCGGGCTGGCCGGCCGTCAGCCGGTGGGGCATCGCGGTCTCGACGATCCCCGGCAGGACGGCGTTGACGCGGACGCCCTGCTGGGCGGATTCGATCGCCGCCGCCTGGGTGATGCCGAGGACCGCGTGCTTGGAGGCGATGTAGGCGGGCATCCCCGGGCACCCGACGAGCCCCAGGCCCGAGGAGGCGTTGACGATCGCGCCGCCGCCGCTGGAGACGATCGCCGGGATCTCCTCCTGCAGGCAGTACCAGGTGCCCTTGACGTTGACGTCCAGGACGCGCGCGAAGTCGTCGTCGGGGTAGCCGACGAGCGGGTGCATGAGCCCGCCGACGCCCGCGTTGTTGAACGCGCAATCCAGGCGCCCGTGGGTGTCCAGCGCGTGCGCGACGAGCGTGCGGACGTCGTCGCGGCGCGCGACGTCGGTGCGCACGAACGCGGCGGCGCCGCCGGCGGCCGTGACCGCCGCGGCGGTCTCCTCGCCACCCTGCTCGTCGACGTCGGCGAGCACGACGGCCGCGCCCTCGCGGGCGAACGTGCGCGCCGCCTCGCGACCGATGCCGGCGCCCGCGCCGGTGATGATCGCGACCTTCCCCTCCAACAGCATGCGGCCTCGGCCTCCTGTCGTTCGCCACGGGACGGCGCGAGGCTACGGGCCGACGGCGGCGCGTGTGAAACACCGATTGGGCGGCGTTTGACAACCGGCCACTGTCAGTGCCGAGACCGTCCAGATTCACCATGCGCGGTGGTCGATGAGCGCGCGATCGCTGTTTCCCGCAGCACGGCGCGCCCCGTAGCGTCGGGCGCGGCGGGACCTGGGATGGATCCACCCCGCCACGCGGGGCGGATGCAACCCACCCCACGGAGATCCGCGAGGAGGAGACGATGGGACTGCTGCAGGACAAGGTTGCCGCGGTGACCGGCGCGGCGTCGGGGATCGGACGCGCCAGCGCGCTGGCGATGGCCCGCGAGGGCGCCGCGGTCGTGGTCGCCGACGTGGACGAGGACGGCGGCCGCGAGACCGCGCGCCTGATCGGCGCGCGCGGTGGCGCGGCCACGTTCGTGCGCGTCGACGTGGCCGAGGAGGACGACGTGCGCCGCATGGTCGCGACCGCGGTCGACGCGTTCGGCGGCCTGGACTGCGCACTGAACAACGCGGGCGTCGCCGGCGGCCTCGGGCCGACCGCCGACTATCCGCGCGACGGCTGGGACCGCGTCCTCGCCGTGAACCTGACCGGCACGTTCCTGTGCCTCAAGCACGAGATCCCGGCGCTGCTCGCGCGCGGCGGCGGCGCGATCGTCAACACCGCGTCGACCTTCGGGCTGGCCGGCACGCCCGGCATGTGCGGCTACGTCGCGACGAAGCACGCGGTCGCCGGGCTGACGAAGGCCGCGGCGCTGGAGTACGCCACCCAGGGGATCCGCGTCAACGCGGTCTGCCCGGGCGTGATCGACACGCCGCTGCTGGACCGCCTGCTCGACGACGTCTCCGGCGGCCAGCCCGAGCTGGTGGCCGCACAGCTCGTCGCCGGCGAGCCCGTCGGGCGGATGGGCTCGCCGGCCGAGATCGGCGAGGCGGTCGCGTGGCTGTGCAGCGACGCCGCGTCGTTCGTGACCGGCGTGCCGATGCCGGTCGACGGCGGCTGGCTGGCCCAATGACCGCGTCAGACGTCCCAGGCGAGGTCGAGCCGCAGCAGGCCGTGGTGCAGCGGCAGCGGCGCCCACTGCAGCGGGGCATCGTCGGCGCGTCGCAGCCCCGGCAGGCGGCCCAGGAGCTGCTCGACCGTCACCCGCAGCTCGAGGCGCGCCAGCGGCGCCCCGATGCAGAAGTGGGCGTAGCGGCTGAACGCGAGGTGGTCCTTGGCGTCCGGCCGGTGGAGGTCGAACTCCTCGGGGCGCTCGAAGCGGGTCTCGTCGTGGCTGCCGGAGGCCCACATGACCGCGACGAGCGCGCCCTGCGGGATGACGGTCCCGGCCAGCTCGACCGCCTCGGTCGTCCGGCGGAACAGCCCCTTCGTCGAGCTCGTGTGGCGCAGGCTCTCCTCGACGGCCGCGGGGGCCAGCGCGGGGTCGGCGCGGACCTCCGCGAGCTGGTCGGGGTGCTCGACGAGCCGCAGCAGCATGTTGCCGATGAGCCGCCGGGTCGTCTCGACGCCGCCGATCAGCAGCTGGGAGAAGATGCTGATGAGCTCGGCGTCGTCGAGCGCCGGCGCGCCCTCGACGTCGCGGTCGCGAGCGAGGATCAGCGCGCTCATGATGTCGTCGCGCGGGCTCGCCCGGCGGTCGGCCACGAACGCGGCGCAGAAGTCCGCGAAGTCGGCGGACCCCAGCGACGCCTCCACGCGCCGCTCGGCGGAGAGCTGCGGATCGAGCATCACGAGGAAGTCGTCGGTCCAGCGGATCACGTCGGCGGCGGCGTCCTGCGGGACGTCGAGCAGCCGGCACATCACCCGACCGGGGAACGGCACCGCGTAGCGCTCCATCAGCTCGACCTCGCCGTCGGCCGCGAACCCGTCGATGAGCTCGTCGGCGATCGCGCGGACCATCGGCTCCTTGGCCGCGATCGCAGTCGGCTTGAACGCCTGGTTGGCGAGCTTGCGGATCCGCGTGTGGGCCGGTGGGTCGAGGTTGATGAGCGACGGGTGGTCCCAGGGGTAGCCGTTGGGCAGCCGATCGGCCGCCTCGGGCGGGACCGGGCCGACGAAGATCACGTCGCGGGAGCTGAAGCGGCGCGTGTCGCGCAGCACCGTGAGGATGTCGTCGTAGCGGGTGACGAGCCACGCGTCGAGGATCGGGCTGTAGAGGACGGGCGCCTCGCGCCGCATCCGCGCGAAGCTCGCGTACGGGTCGGCGAGCTCCTCGGGGCGCAGCGGGTTCCACTCGGCGAGGGCGAGCTGGGTGGTCATGGCGCGACGCTAGACCGCGCCGGCGGCAAGGGGAAACAGCGATCGCGCGCCGGTCTACCATTCCCAGAGGTCAATCGCCGTTCCTGATCGACGCCGGAGGAGAGCCTGTGTCGAACACCGTCGAGATACGGCATCTGCGCGCGTTCGTGACCGTCGCGGACGAGCTCCACTTCACGCGCGCGGCGGCGCGGCTGCACCTGGCCCAGCAGGCGCTCAGCGCCCAGATCCGCCAGCTCGAGACCGAGCTCGGCGTCGAGCTGCTGCACCGGACCACGCGCAAGGTCGAGCTGTCGCCTGCCGGCGAGGTGTTCCTCGGCCACGCCCAGGCGCTGCTGCGCGGCCTGGAGGCGGCGATCAGCGAGACGCGGCGCGCCGCGTCGGGCGAGGAGGGGCGCGTGCGGATCGGCTACACGCCGACGCTGCGCGCGGAGACGCTGCCCCTGCTCGTGGAGGCCATCCACACGCACGCGCCCGGGATCAAGCTGACGACCTGCGAGCTGTGGCCGCACGAGGGCATCCACGGCGTGGCCAGCGGCCTGTTCGACGCGACGCTCGCGCGCTGCCCGGAGGTGACGGCCGGCCTGGCCTGCATGGTCGTGCGCGACGAGCCGCTCGGCGTCGTCCTCGGCCGCGGCCACCGCCTCGCGCGCCGCGACACCGTGCCGGTGTCCGCACTGGCCGCCGACGTCATCGCGATCTGGCCGCGCGAGATCTCCCCCGGCTACTACCAGCTCGTCGAGGAGGTCTTCGCCGAGACGTTCGCCGCCGGGCGGGTCTACGAGTTCGAGAACTTCGCGCGCGAGGGGTTCCTCTCCGACGTCGTCGCGCGCATGGAGATCGCCGCCGGCCGGGCGTTCCAGGTCGCCTTCCAGACGCAGTACGACCCCATGCCCGACGACTTCGTGTGGCGGCCGATCGACCCGACGCCCAGCGTCGGCGTCCACCTCGTCTACCGCGACGGCCCCGTCTCGCCGTCGCTGCAGAGCGTGCTCGAGATCGTGCGCACGGTCAGCGAGGAGCAGGCGTGGCTCGCGCCGCCCGCGGCCGTCGTGTGACGATTCTCTGACTTACATCTGACAGTTGTCAGACGTCGCGCAATCGCTGTTTCACTTGACCGCGCGCCGGACGTAGCCTCGCGCCGCCCCTGACGCACGACGGAGGTGATCGTGTGACGAGTCCGGCCCTGAGCCGGTCGGCTGCGCGCCTTGAGCTGCGCGTGCAGCACCTGGAGGACCAGCTCGCGATCCGCGAGCTGACGGCCGGCTACAACCAGGCGTTCGACGAAGGACGCATCGAGGCGTGGCTGGACTGCTTCACCGACGACGCGGTCTTCGAGATCACCGGCGCGCCGCCGACGATCGGCCGCGACCGGCTGCGCTCGCTGATCGAGGTGATCGGCACGCTCGGCTTCGTCCACCACAGCCTCGACCACCGCGTGGAGGTCGACGGCGACACCGCCCGGCAGACCTGCCGCCTGGTCCTCGGCTACCGCGACGCCCAGCGCGCGCCCGACAGCTCGCGCTGGATGAACTCGGGCCGCTACCGCGACGAGCTCGTGCGCACGGATGCGGGCTGGCGCTTCGCGCGGCGCAGCTTCGTGCCCGATGCGGCCTTCGCGGGCTTGCCGCCGTGGTGAGCAGGGTTCCAACGAGGAGGAGAGAGCGATGAAGCACCGATCGACGCGAGCGGTGGCGGCCCTGGGATGCGCGGCGCTCGTCGCCGCAGGCTGCGGCTCCAGCGAGCAGGCGGACACGGGCGGCGGCGGATCCACGCAGGCGCAGACCCGGGCCGCGGCCGAGTCCGTGGCCGGCAAGAAGGTCGTGCTCGTCACGCCGAGCGACATCAACCCGTGGATGAAGACGTACGCGACCCACATCCAGCAGGGGCTGGAGGCCGAGGGCGTGAAGGTCACCCGCCTGCAGGATCCCTACGACCCGACGAAGAACGTCCAGAACCTCAACCTGGCGATCTCGCAGCGCCCCGACCTCGTGCTCGAGGTGCCGATCGACGACAAGGCGATCATCCCCTCGCTGCACCGCGCGCAGCAGGCGAAGGTGCCGGTCATCAACCTGAACGGGCCGCCGGCGCCGGGCGCCGAGGAGCTGCTGGCCGGCTCCTACGAGGCCGACCACGAGGCGCTGGGACGGTACGCGGCGCAGAACATCGTCGAGGGGCTGCAGAAGGAGGGCAAGGAGGAGGCCAACGTCATCGCGATCACCGGCAACGCGGCCTCCGGGCAGGTGCCGGTGCGGATGGCAGCCTTCAAGAAGGAGCTGGCCAAGCACCCGGGCTACAAGCTGGTCGCCGTCGAGGACGGCAACTGGGACCTCGCGACGGCGGCGAAGCTGGCCCAGCAGCTCTTCGCCAAGTACCGCTCGCAGGGCGGCATCCAGGCCGCGTACGGGATGGCCGACAACATGGCGCTCGGCATCGTCCAGGCGGCCAAGCAGGCGGGGATCCCCGTCGGCGTCAAGCACGACGGCCTGGTCGTCACGGGCTCCAACTGCTTCGAGGTCGGGCTGCAGGCGATCGAGGCGGGCCAGATGTACGGCACGGCGACCCAGGCGCCCGCCGAGCAGGGCGACTTCTCGGCCAAGCACGCGCTCGACTACCTGCGCGGCGTCGAGCAGGAGCCGCGGATCTTCGCCCCCGAGCACCGCGTCACCGCGGAGACGCTGGCCAAGAGCCGGCCCGAGTGCCCGTGAGCGGACCGCTCTCCACCTCGCCCGCGCGCGACGGCGCGGGCGAGCCGGGCGGTGGCGCCGGGCCGGCCGTCGCCTCGCTCCCCGGCGGGCCCGGCGCCGTCGTGGCCGTCGAGGGCGTGTCGAAGCGCTACGGCGCGGTCGTCGCGCTCGACGACGTCGAGCTGTCGATCGCGCCGGGCGAGATCCACGCGCTCGTCGGCCACAACGGCGCAGGGAAGTCCACGCTCGTGAAGGTGCTGTCCGGGCTCGTCACGCCGGATCGCGGCGCGCTGCGGATCGACGGAGCGCCCGTGGTCCTGCACGTCGCCACCGATGCGCAGCGCCACGGCATCGCGCTCGTCGACCAAGAACTGAGCCTCGTGCCGGGGCTGTCGGTGGCCGACAACGTGCTGCTCGGCGCGCACGACGCGCCGCTGCTCGTGCGCCGGCGGGCCGAGCGGGCGCGGGTGCGCGAGCTGCTGGCGCTCGTGGGGCTCGAGGAGGTGGCGCCGGCGACCCCCGTCGGCGCGCTGGCGATCGGGGAGCGCCAGCTCGTCGAGATCGCGCGCGGCGTCGGGCGCAGCGCGCGGCTGCTCATCCTCGACGAGCCGACCGCGACGCTGTCGCAGGGCGAGATCGGTCGGGTCTTCGCGACGGTGCGCGCGGTCGCGGAGCGCGGCGCGGGCGTGCTGTTCGTGTCCCATCGGCTCGGTGAAGTGCTCGACCTCTGCCAGCGGGCGACCGTGCTGCGTGACGGACGGGTCGTCGCGTGCGAGGAGACGGCGCGGCTGGACCGCGACCGGCTGATCGAGCTGATGCTGGGCCACCGGCCGGCGCCGCGGGTCCGGGTCGCGCGAATGGCGCCGGGCGCCGGCCCGCCCGCGCTGCGGGTGCGCGGCCTCTCGGCGCCGCGGCGCCTGCACGGCGTGGACCTCGAGGTGCGACGTGGGGAGATCGTGGCGCTCGCGGGGCAGGTCGGCTCGGGCGCCGGCGACGCGCTGCGGGCGCTGGCCGGGCTGGATCCGGACGCGGCCGGCACGGTGGAGGTGGGCGGACGCGCGCTGGCGCTGCGCTCGGTCCATCGGGCGCTGGCGGCCGGAGTGCTGTACCTCACCGACGACCGCAAGGGCGAGGGGCTGTTCTTCGAGCAGGACGTGCGCGAGAACCTGCTCGGCGCGCGGCTGGCGGCGCTGACCCGGGTGGGGATCGTGCGACGCCGGCGGTCGGACGCGGTGGCGAGCTCGCTGGCCCGGACGGTCGGCGTCGAGGAGCGGCTGCGCAGTGCCGTCGGCGCGCTCAGCGGCGGCAACCAGCAGAAGGTGCTGCTCGGCCGCGGGCTCGATCGCGCGGGCGTGTCCGTCCTGCTGCTGCACGAGCCGACGCGCGGCGTCGACATCGCGGGGCGCGAGCGGATCCACGAGCTCGTCACGGACGCCGCGGCCGCGGGCTGCGCGATCGTCTTCGTCTCGACGGAGCTGGACGAGCTCCTCGACCTCGCCGACACGATCGTGACGATGGCGGCCGGGCGGGTCGTCGCCGTGCGGCCGCGCGCGCACGCCGACGCGGCGACGGTCCTGGCCGACATGACGCATGCCGGCGCGAGCGACCCGACGGCGGGCACGCGCCGCGACGCCACGGCGACGCCCGCCGGTCCCGGCGGCGAGCCTGGGCCTGCTCCGGGCGGTGCCCGATGAGCGCGCCGACCGCCGCCGCGCGGGGGGCGCTCGCCGGCCGCACCGAGCTGCTACGGGGCGCCGCGATCGCGGTGCTCGTCGCGGCCGGCGCCGCCCTGATCGTGCTCGCCGCGACCACCGAGGGCTTCTTCACCGTCGACAACCTGCGGGCGATCCTGGCCGACTGCGGGATCGTCGGCATCGCCGCGATCGGCATGACCGCGATCGTCCTCGGCGGTAGCCTCTTCTCGCTCTCGCTCGGCACGACGATCGCCGTCTGCGCGATGGCGTTCATGGCGCTGCTCGACCTCGGCGCGCCGGCGGCGATCGTGCTGACGATCCTGCTCGGCGCCGCGCTGGTCGGCGTCCAGGGGCTCGTCGTCGGCGCCGTCGACGCCAATCCGATCATCGTCACGATCGCCGCCGGCGAGCTGCTGCAGGGCGCCGCCACGCTGCTCTCCGACGGCGAGGCGGTCGACCCGCCGCCCGGCGCGAGCTTCCACGGGCTGCGCGACACGCTGCTCGGCGTGCCGATCTCCGTCTACGCGATGCTCGCGCTCGCCGTCGTCGTCCACCTCCTCTTCACCCGCACGCGCTTCGGCCGCGAACTGCGCCTCGTCGGCGACAACCGCCGCGCGGCGCGGATCGCCCCGCTGCGCGTCGGGCTCGTGACGACGCTCGCGTTCGCGCTCATGGGCGCGTGCGCCGCCCTGGCCGGCGTGTTCGTCGGCGCCCAGGCCGGCAGCGCGACGCTCCTGCTGAGCGGCACGTACACCTATGACGCGATCGCGGCGGTGCTCATCGGCGGCACGCTCATCAGCGGCGGGCGCGGGTCGGCGCTGCGCACGGTCGGCGGCGTGCTCGTCGTCGCGGTGATCTCCGACCTCCTGCTGCTGCGCGGCTTCAGCACCGGCACGCAGATCGCGCTGAAGGGCGCGATCGTGCTGGCGGTCGTGGTGCTCGTGCGCCGGCCCGGGAGGACCGCATGACCCGCTTCTCGCGCACCAGCCCGATCGTGCTGCTCGCGCTGACGGCGGCGGCGTTCTGGATCCTGCCCAGCGTCCAGACGGCCGCGCCGGGCAGCTACGGCGTCTACTCGGCGCTGCAGGCCTTCGCCGCCTTCGGCCTCGTCGCCCTGGCGCTCGGGCTGACGATGCTGGCCGGCGAGTTCGACCTGTCGCTGCTGGCCACCTACGGGCTGAGCGGGATCCTCGCGGTGAAGCTCGGCCACCCGGATTGGTGGGTCGGCGTGCTCGCGGCGGTGGCGGCGGGGACGCTGGCCAGCGGCGTGCAGGGGCTCCTGGTCACCCGGCTGCGGATCGACTCGATGGCGGTCACGCTCGGCGGCTACCTCGTGCTGCTGGGCATCGGGACGGCGATCACCAACGCGCAGACGATCGCCTACGAGGACTCGGCGATCGGGCTGCGCCTCGACGCGCCGATCGCCGACGTGCTGTCGTGGCACTCGATCGTCGTGCTGGCCGCGTTCGCCGCGGTATGGGCGACGATGCGCTGGACGCGGATCGGGCGCGATCTGCGCGCGGTCGGCGGCGCCCGGGCAGCGGCCCGAACCGCCGGCGTGCGGACGGGCCGCGTCGTGGTCGGCACGTTCGTGGTGGCGGGCGCGCTGGCGGCGCTCGGCGGCGCGCTGCAGGCGCTCAGCCTGGCGACCGCGGACCCGGACCCGGGCCTGGATCCGTTGATCTTCGCCGCGACGGCGGCGCTGCTGGGCGGGGTGAGCCTGGCAGGCGGACAGGGCAGCGCGCTGGGGATCGCCGCCGGCGCCCTGGCGCTCGCCCTGCTGCAGACGATGTTCGGGCTGCTCGCCAGCCCGGGCTGGGTGACGAGCCTGGTCACGGGCGGGCTGCTCGCCGTGGCGGCCGGGCTCACGGCGCCGCGGCTTCGGGCCTGGTGGCGCGAGGCACGCCTGGTCCGGTGATCCCGACGGTCCGCCGGCGGCCCAACGGGCTGGACACGGGCCGCCGGTGCGCCGTAGCGTCGCCGTCATGGCCGACGACCTGACGCCGCTGCTGCGCTGTCCGCTGCCGATCCAGCTGGCGCCGATGGGCGGAGCGTCGGCGACCCCGCGGCTGTGCCTCGCGGTCGCCGCGGCCGGCGGCCACGCGGTCTACCCGGCGCTGGCGCTGCCGCCGGAGGCGCTCGCGCCGGCCGTCGACGCGCTGCAGGCGGCCACGCCCGCGTTCGGGGTCAACTTCCTCGTGCCGTTCCTGGAGCGGGCGTCGCTGGAGCTGGCGTTGCAGCGCGCCCCGTACGTCGACTTCTTCCTCGGCGACCCCGATCCGGCGCTGGTCGAGGAGGTGCGGGCCGCAGGCGCGGTGTGCGGGTGGCAGGTCGAGTCGGCGGCCGAAGCGCGCGCCGCGCAGGACGCCGGCTGCGACATCGTGATCGCCAAGGCCTGGGAGTCCGGCGGCCGCAAGCGCATCGAGGGTCCGACGCTGCTGGCGCTCCTGGACGGCGTGCTCGACGCCGTGTCCGTGCCGGTGATCGCGGCCGGCGGCATCGCGACGGCGCGAGGCGTCGCCGCGGCGCTGGCGGCCGGCGCCGCCGGCGTGCGGGTGGGGACGCGCTTCATCGCCGCGGCGGAGTCCGACGCGCACCCGGCCTGGGTGGAGGCGGTGGTCGCGGCGGACGCCGAGGAGGCGGTGGTCAGCACGGCGTTCAACGTCGGGGTCCCGGAGCCGGGCCCGCATCGAGTGCTGCGGCGCAGCATCGAGGCGGCGCAGACGCTGGACGGCGACGAGGCCGGCGTCGTGCGGATGGCCGGCGCGGAGCTCCCGGTCCCGCGCTTCGGCGCCCAGCCGCCCACCCGCGGATCGACCGGGGCGATCGAGGCGATGCCGTTCTACGCCGGCCAATCGACGGGCGCGGTGCGCGCGATCCAGCCCGCGGCGGAGATCGTCGCGGAGCTGTCGGCCGGGCTGCGCTGAGCGTCCGCGAGCCCGCACGCGATCCCTCGCCGGCTCGGCGGCGTCGGCCCGTGCGGCGGCATCGGCGACCCGCACGAATCCGGCCCAGCGCCCGCGCTGCGCGACCGTTTCGTGCGTCGCGCGGCTGGTCGACTGCGTCTGCGGCGCCGCGGCGCCGGGCGCGTGGTTGGCTCGCGCGGGCAAGCGACACGACGGGAGCGGTGACGGTGGAAGCGATGTTCGACGGCAGCGAGCGGCTCGTCCTGGGCGAGGACCGAGCGACCGGCCTGCGCGCGGCGATCGCCATCGACGACACGACGCTGGGGCCGGGCCTGGGCGGCGTCCGCTGCATGGCGTATCCGAGCGAGGCCGCCGCCATCGTCGAGGCCCGTCGGCTGGCCGCCGCGATGACCCGCAAGAACGCCGCCGCCGAGCTGCCCTACGGCGGCGCGAAGTCGGTGATCCTCGCCGACCGGCCCTTCGCCGACCGGGCCGCGGCGATGCGGGCGTTCGGTCGCGTCGTCGCAGGGCTCGGCGGCGCCTACGTCCCGGGCGTGGACATGGGCACGACGGTCGAGGACCTGCGCGCGATGGGCGCGGTGGGCATCGACGTGGCCTGTGCCGAGGAGGATCCGTCGCCCTGGACGGCGCTCGGGGTGCTCGCGGGGATCCGCGCGGCCGTGGAGCACATCGACGGTCGTGGACTCGACGGCGTGGTCGTGGCGGTGCAGGGCGCGGGCCACGTCGGCGCGGCGCTGTGCCGGCTGCTGGCAGACGAGGGCGCGCAGGTCGTGGTGAGCGACGTCGAGCCGGCGCACGCGGCCGCGCTGGCCGCCGACGTCGGCGGGCGGGTCGTGGCGCCGGAGGAGATCGTGGCCGCCGCCTGCGACGTCCTCGCCCCGTGCGCCGTCGCCCGCGTCGTCGGTCCCGGGACGGTGGACCGCCTGCGCTGCCGGATCATCGCGGGGGCGGCGAACGACGTGCTGTCGACTCCGGCCGACGCCGCCGCGCTGGACCGGCGCGGGATCGCCTACGTGCCGGACTTCGTCCTGAACGCCGGAGGCGTGATCCAGATCCACGGGCTGCGCGAGGGCTGGCCCGCCGATCGCCTCCGCGCGGCCGTCGTGGCCATCGGCGACCGCGTGGCGGCGCTCCTCGCCGCCGCCGACGCCGAGGGCGTGACCCCGCTCCACGCGGCCGAGGCCCTCGTCGAGCGCCGGCTGGCCAGCGCGAGGGAGCGCCGGGCGCACGCGGCCGCGTAGGCGCACCCGACGTGTCGCGCCTTTCGCCGACCCCTCCGGCAAAAAGTGCGACACGTGCGCCCGCCACCAGACGTGTCGCGCCTTTCGCCGACCCCTCCGGCGAAACGCACCACACGTGCCTCAGCCCGGGCGGCCGGTCTTCAGCCCGTGGCCGGTCGCGGCGACCACGACGGTCTCGCCCGGTCCCGCCACGCCCGGACGAGCCGCGGCGGCGACCGCGACGGCCGACGTGCGCTCGACGAGGACGCCCTGGCGCGCAAGGCCGGCGTGGGCGGCGTGGAGGTCGGCCTCGCGGACGCCCACCGCGGTGCCGCCGGTCTCGGCGAGCGCCGACAGGATCCGGGCGCCGCGGACCGGGCGGGCGATGCGGATGCCGTCGGCGGCCGTCTCGCCCGGCTCGATCGGCGGCGGCTCGGCCAGCCCCGCCTCGGCCGCGCGCACGAGCGGCGCGACCGCGTCGGCCTGCGCGGCCACGAGCCGCGGCACGCGGTCGGCGAGGCCGGCTGCGCGCAGGGCGCTGAACCCGAGGTGCGCGCCGAGCAGGAGGGCACCCCCGCCCGTCGGCACCACGACGACGTCGGGCACGGCCCGCCCGAGCTGCTCCCACAGCTCGAAGGCGAACGTCTGCGTGCCGACGAGGTAGAGCGGGTTCCAGGCGTGCGACGCGTACGTCGCCCCGGCGGCGGCCGCCGCGATCGCGGCGTCGGTCACGGCCTCGCGCGGGCCGGCGATGCCCAGCGTCCGGGCACCGGTCGCCTCGATCTGGACGAGCTTGGCGCTGGGCGCGTCGGCCGGCACGAAGATGTCGCAGGCAATGCCGGCCCGCGCCGCGTAGGCCGCCAGCGCGGCGCCCGCGTTGCCCGAGGAGTCCTCGACCACGTGCCGCACCCCGCGCTCGGCCAGCCAGCTGACGAGCACCGCGGCGCCGCGGTCCTTGAACGAGCCGGTCGGCAGCGCGCCCTCGAGCTTCACGACCAGCTCGCGGTCGCCCCACCCCACGCGCACCAGCGGCGTGGTCGGCTCCCCGAGGGTGAGCGGCGTCGCCACAGGCAGCCAAGAGCGATAGCGCCACAGTCCCTCGCCCGCGAGCGCTGCCGACGGATCGAGCGGCGTCGCGTCCGCGTCCAGCGGGCCGCCGCAACCCGGGCAGCGCCAGGTGGCCGGCTCGGCCGGCGGCGTCGCGCCGCAGCGCGGACAGCGGAAGGTGGCGATCGGAGCGGACATGGTGATGGTCGGCCGCCGGCGTGAACGCTATCGGCGCGCCGGCCGCCCCCCTACCATCGCCGCCACCGATCATGGACCGCGACCTCGTCATCGTCGGCGGCGGCCTCATCGGCGTCACCACCGCGCTGCTCGCCCGCCACGCCGGCCTCAGCGTGACGCTCGTCGAGCGCGGGGCGATCGGCGATGGCGCGGCGCGCGGCAACGCGGGCTGGATCTCGCCGACGAAGGCGGACCCTCTCCCCTCGCCCGAGGCCGCCCGCGAGCTGCTGCACGCCTGGCGCCCGACCAGCCCGCTATGGCTGCGCCCGCCCGCGAGCCTCGACTTCCTGCGCTTCGGCGCAGGCTTCCTGCGCCACTGCACCCCCGCCGCCTACGCCGCCGCCCACCGCGCGCACGGCGCGATCGGCGCGCTCACCGAGGGCGCGATCGCCGACCTCGCCGCCGCCGGCCTGCCCGATCCGCGCCGCGGCCGCGGCATCTTCGTCGCCTACGCCGACCCGGCCGCGGCGGCCGCGTACCACCGAGACCTCTCCGAGCACGTCGCCCGCTTCGGCTTCGCGCCGCTCGGTCCGCTCCTGGACGCCGACGGCCTGCACGCCGAGCGCCCCGACCTGGGCCCGGCGCTGCGAGCGGGGTTCCTCGTCCCGGGCGACCGCCACGTCGACCCGGGCGCCTACGTCGACGCGGCGTGGGCCCGCGCCCAGGAGCTGGGCGTCGAGGGCCTGCTCGGCGGCTCGGACGTGGCGCTCGTCGCCGCCGCTGCGGCGCGGCCCGCCGGCGGCGAGGGTCCGGCGGCGAGCGCGGGCGCGACCTCGGGTGCGGCGCGGCTCGGGTGGAGCGCGTGGCGCGCGCGCGTGCGTGGGCGCGCGCGCACGCGGGCGCCGATCGTCGGCGTGCGCGTCGACGGCGACGTGCTCACCGCGCGGCACGTCCTCGTCGCCGCCGGCGCGTGGACCGACGACGTCCTGCGCACGGCCGGCCTGCGCCTGCCGCTCCAGCCCGGCAAGGGCTACAGCTTCAGTGTCGCCGTTGCCCATCAGCCCGACAGCTCGGTCCTCCTGCCCGAGCCGCACGTCGCCGTCACGCCCCACGGCGGCGGCCTGCGCATCGCCGGCACGATGGAGCTGAGCGGCGACCGCACCACGCTGCGCGCCGGCCGCATCGACGCGATGATCCGCGCCGTCCGCCCCTTCCTCCCCGAAGCCGACTGGTCGCGGCCCCACGCGACCTGGTGCGGGCCGCGGCCACTGCTGCCCGACGGGCTGCCCGCGATCGGGCCGACCGCCGCCGCCCCGGGCCTGCTCCTCGCCACCGGCCACGGCATGAACGGGCTCACGTTGGCGCCCGCCACGGCCCGCGTCGTCGTCGACCTGCTGCTCGGTGAGCGGCCCCGGATCGACCTCGCGCCGTTCGCCCCGGACCGCCTGCTGCGCCCCGATTGACGGACGCGTTCCGCGCAACGTGCACATGAAGGTCACGTTGTGACGCGTTCGACCACTTTTCGATCCGGCCCTCAGAGGGGACACTAGGGGGCGTAGTCGAACGAACGGGGCACGGAGCCGTGTCGGAAGACTTCGCGAAGGCGCTTGAAGAGAGGGCCAGGCAGGGGGTAGCCGAGTCTGGCCAGAGGATCGACCTGAACCAGTACATGGAGCTGGTCAAGGCGCGGCCAACCATCGCGTCCAGCTCCTACCAACGGGTCTTCGACATGATCGCGGCGAAGGGGCGAACACCCGGCGCCACGAAGGACGACCCGCCCTCGTACGGGTTCTTCTCGGCTGAGCTGTTCGGCCTGGACCCGGTCCTCGAGAAGCTCGTGGCCTACTTCGAGTCGGCCGGGCTCGGGCACGAGACGCGCAAGCGGATCCTGCTGCTGTGGGGTCCGCCGGGCGGGGCCAAGTCGACGATCGCCGCCGCGCTGAAGCGCGGGCTGGAGGCCTACTCGGCCACCGACGACGGCGCGATGTACATGATCGACGGCTGCCCGATGCACGAGGAGCCGCTGCACCTCGTGCCCGAGGACCTGCGAGCCGACGCCGAGCGCCACCTCGGCGTGAAGGTCGAAGGGCAGCTGTGCCCGGTCTGCCGGCACCGGCTGCGGGTGGACTACGGCGGCGACTTCCTCCAGGTCCCGCTGCGGCGCTTCTTCATCTCGGAGGCCGAGCGGGTCGGCATCGGCACCTTCGAGCCGTCGGACCCGAAGTCGATGTCGATCGAGCAGCTCACCGGCGGCATGGACCTCAAGGGCATCCGCGACCACGGCTCCGACAGCCACCCGCTCGCGCTCGACTGGGCCGGCGAGTTCAGCAAGGCCAACCGCGGGATGTTCGAGGCGATCGAGTTCCTCAAGAACCCGCGCGAGTTCCTCTACGCGTTCCTGTCGCTGGCCGCCGAGCGCCAGTTCAAGGTGCCGAAGTTCGGCTACGTCTCGGCCGACTTCGTCATCATCGGCCACTGCAACGAGGCCGACTTCCGGCGCGTCACGAGCGACCCGTCCTCGGAGGCGCTGCGCGACCGCCTCGTCTCGATCGCGGTCCCGTACACGGTCCGCCTCGAGGACGAGCGGCGCATCTACGAGAAGCTGCTGCACGAGCCGCGTCGCAAGGCGGCCTTCCACGTCGCCCCGCACTCGCTCAACGCCGCCGGGACCGTCGCGGTGCTCTCGCGCCTGACCGAGCACCCGACCCTGCAGCCGATGGAGAAGCTGAAGCTGTACGGCGGCGAGGAGGTCGGCGACTGGAAGCTCGCCCAGGTGCCCGAGATCCGGCGCACCGCCGAGCACGAGGGCATGACCGGCCTCGGCCCGCGGCGGATCATCGACGTGCTCTCTGGCGCGGCGACGGCCCAGACCCGCGAGCGCCACGAGGCCGCCTGCATCGATCCGATCACGACGCTGCTGTCCCTGCGGCGGGAGATCGACCGCATGGAGATCCCGGCGCAGGAGCGCGACCGGATCATCGGCTTCGTCGCCACCGCCCGCGAGGAGCTGGACCGACTCCTGAAGGTCGAGGTCCAGAAGGCGTTCGTGCCCGCGTTCGCCGAGAAGGCCGAGCAGATCGTCGAGAACTACCTGCTCAACGTCGAGGCGTACCTGCAGGACGTCAAGGCGACCGACCCGATCACCGGCGAGGAGCGCGATCCCGACGAGAACCTCATGCGCTCGATCGAGGAGCAGATCGGCGTCTCCGACGTCGGCAAGGACGAGTTCCGCCAGGGCGTCATGGTCCGCATCGGCATGGCCGCCCGGCAGGGCCGGCCGCTGACCTACAAGACCGACGGCAAGCTCGGCGAGGCGATCGAGAAGCGGCTGTTCGAGGAGATGCGCTCGATCGTGCGCGTCACGACGAGCAAGGTCAACCCCGACCGCCAGCAACTGGAGCGCAAGAACGCGGTCCTCGACGAGATGGTTCGCGAGCGCGGCTACTGCACCTTGTGCGCGTCTGCGGTCCTCGACTACGTCGGCGACCTCCTGAACCGCTGATGGCCGTCGCGCAGGGCAGCGGGCTCCCGGAGGACTCCGGGCGGCGCGATGCTCAGCACAACCGCGCCCGGGTCCACCGCCAGATCCAGGACGCGCTGCGGGCGCGGATCGGCGAGGAGGACATCATCGCCGCCGGACCGGAGAAGCGCATCCGCGTGCCGATCCAATCCGACCGCCGCTACCGCTTCATCCTCGATCGCGGCAAGGCGGCGGCCGGCGGCGCGGGGCGCCAGGCCGGGACGGATCCGGGCGAGGAGGCCTACGAGGTCTGGCTCGACATGGAGGAGGTCGAGGAGGCGCTCTTCTCGGCGCTCGACCTCCCCCGGCTGAAGCCCAAGCGCGAGGTCACGGCCCACAGCGACGACGCGGTCTTCGACGACGTCGCCAAGAAGGGCCCGCTGCTCGACAAGCGCCGCACGCTGCGCGAGAACCTGCTGCGGGCGGCGCGGCTGGACGAGGACGAGGTCGAGTGGGAGCGCGACGACCTGCGCTACCTGACCTGGAACGAGGAGCCGCGCCCGACCACCCAGGCGGTCGTCTTCCTCATGATGGACGTCTCGGCCTCGATGGGCTCCGAGGAGAAGCGGATCGCCCGGCTGTTCTTCTACTGGACGGTCCGGTTCCTGCGCCACCGCTACACGCACGTCGACGTGCGCTTCATCGCCCACACCGCCGACGCGCGCGAGGTGACCGAGCAGGAGTTCTTCAACCGCGTGGTCTCGGGCGGCACGCTGGTGTCGGCCGCCTACGACCTGGCGCAGCGCGTCCAGCGCGAGCACTATCCGTCCAGCGACTGGAACGTCTACGTCCTGCACGCCTCCGACGGCGACAACTTCGGGCCCGACAACGACCGCGTCCTCGACCTCGTCGGGTCGCTCATGCACGTGTGCTCGCTGATCGGCTACCTGCAGATCGCCCACCGGGCCTATCTGGGCACGTCGGCGGGCAAGCTGGCGGCGCACCTCGAGCGGCGGCCGGTGGAGGGGCTCGTCGTCGCCGAGGTCGCCGACGACCGCGAGATCTGGCCGGCGCTGAAGCGGTTCTTCGCGCGCGAGGACGTCGAGGAGGCGGTGGTGGCGTGATCCACACGCGGCCGACCTACACGGCGGCCGACCTGCAGGTCGTCGAGGAGCTGTGCATCGGCCACGCGCGCGACCTCGGGCTCGATCCGCCCGAGATCCTCTACCACCTCGTCCCGGCCGAGACCGTCTACTCCGTCGCCTGCCGCCAGATTCCCGGGCGCTACAGCCACTCCGACTTCGGCGTCCAATACGAGCGGATGAAGGCCGCCTACGACCGCGGCGAGGGGCGCATCTACGAGGTGATCTTCAACGCCGAGCCGGCGCACGCCTACCTGCTGGAGGGCAACAGCTTCGTCGCGCAGGTGCTCGTGATCGCGCACTGCCTCGGCCACGGCGACCTGTTCCGCCACAACCCGTCCTTCGGGCCGACCGACAAGGACTTCCCGGCGCGGGTGCGGTCGGCCGCGGGGCGGATCGACGGCTACTACGCCCGCTACGGGCGCCGCACCGTCGAGGACTTCATCACCGCCTGCCAGGCGTTCGCCCCGCACGCGCCGCTGGACCGGCTCGGCCGCTCACGGATCCCCGACGAGCCCGAGTTCGAGGCCAAGCCCTACGACGAGCTGTTCCCGCGCGAGACCCAGGAGCGGCGCGAGGAGGTCGAGCGCGAGCGCGAGGCGCGCCGCAGGCGCTTCCCGATCGCGCCCGAACGCGATCTGCTCGCCTTCGTCGCCGAGCACGGCCACGGCCTGGAGGACTGGCAGCGCGACGTGATCTCGATCGTCCGGGCCGAGCACGACTACTTCGCGCCGCAGGCGCGCACGAAGATCCTCAACGAGGCGATCGCCGTCTGGGCCCACCAGCACATCCTCCAGCGGCTCGACCTCGACCCGGAGGCGTTCGTCGAGGCCCAGGCGCTGAACGCGCAGGTGGTGTGTCCACGGGCCGGCGACCTCAACCCGTACAACCTCGGCATCGAGCTGCTGCGGGAGGTCGAGCTGATCGCCCGTGGCGACGTCGACGGGCTGGACGAGGAGGAGCGCGACCGCTTCGCACCGTGGATCGGGATGGGCGGCGCGCAGGAGCGGATCGTCGAGATCGCCCACAGCTACAACGACGTCAGCTTCCTGCGCGAGTTCCTCACGCCGCGGGTGTGCGTGCGCGCGAAGCTGCGCGCCGACGAGCAGTCCGCGCGGGCGAGCGAGCGCGTGCCGCGGGCGGAGTTCGAGCGGGTCCGCGATGCGCTGGTCGCCCACCACACCACGCTCGGCGTCCCGGTCGTGGAGATCGTCGACGGCGACGGCCGTGGGCGGGGCGAGCTATGGCTCGTCCATCGCGACGAGGGCATCGGCCTCGACGAGGAGTACGCCAAGGGCACGCTGCGGATGCTCTGCGGCCTGTGGGGCAAGCCGGCGGTCATCCGCTCGATCGCTCCCGATCCGGCGGGCGGCGGGACACGGCCGGTCTGGTATGTGGCCGCGTCGCCGCAGCTACCGGTGCAGAAGACGCATCTCGAGCCGCGGGCCGAGTAGGCCGGCCCGGCCCGTGCCGTCGCGATCGCGCGTCGCGACGTCAGATCGAGACCGTGACCGGGAACGTCAAGACCCACACCGCGGCGCCGAGGAACAGCACGTAGCCGAGCCCCAGCACCGCCAGACGTTGGGAAGCCCCGGGCAGCTTCGTGCTGATGCCCGCGAAGAACAGCGAAACGGCGAAGAGCACGACGGCCAAGACGTAGTTGTCTGACCGTTGGTTCGCCGTCCGCGCTGCCGCCGTCGCCCGCTCAGCCTCGGCCTCCAGCCGCTCGGCCTCGGCCTGCTTGGCGACCCGATACTCGGGCATCGCGAACGGCGTTGGAGGCGCGCCAGCGGTCTTCAGCGGACGCGTCGCGACCCATGCGCGAACCGCGGGCTTGAACTCGTCGCGGAAGCGATCGAAGTAGAAGCGGGCAAGCCGCGCCTCCCCGGTCGCGAACGCGTCCACCCACTGCGTGAACGTGAGCACGTCGACCTGGGTCTCCTGCCCGGCTCGCGTCGACGCGGCAGCGGACTCCACCCGAGCGGCGCTCGCCCGGCTGAAGTCGATCGCCTGCACGCCGCTCCACCGCGCCGACTGATAGGAGCTCCAGGCGGTCGCGACGGCGGCGACGGCGAGCAGCACGGTGGCCAGCAGCTCCGCCCTGCCGTGCCACCGCGCTCGCCAACCGCGCTCCAACCTCCCTGGCCTGATCTCGTCCGCGGACCCTCCCGCATCCATCAGGCGCGGACCAGGATGACGCCGTCGCGTTCCTGCACCTCGAAGGTGTCGAGCGGAACGGTCGCCGGGCCGCGCACGACGGCGCCCGTCTCCACGTCGAACTGCGAGCCGTGGCACTGGCACATGACCGTCGTGCCGGTCAGGAGACCGGCGGACAGCGGGCAGCGCTCGGACGCGCACGTGCAGAGGTCGTCGAACGCGTACAGCTTCCCGCCGACACGGGCCACCGCGATCCGGCGCTTCAGGTCCTCCCGGTAGTACGGGTTGACGTAGCCGTCGCCGAGCTCGTCCGCCGGCCCGAGCACGTGAAACTCCGTCCCGGTCGTCGTCATCGTGCAACCTCCCTCGGATCCCAGACCTCGGTCAGATCCGAGACCTCGGTCGCGTCGAGCCGGTACTCCGCCGGCGCTCCCGCCGGGACGATCGGATGGCGGGGCAGCACGGGCTCGATGCGCTCGTAGCCCGACCCGAGCGGAGGCCGGGGGTCGTCCTCGCCCTTGTGGGGCCAGAACGCCATCGCCCGCTCGGCCAGTGCCGAGATGGTCAGTGACGGGTTCACGCCCGGGTTCGCGGCGATCACGCTGCCGTCCATGATGTGCAGCCCCGGATAGCCGAAGGCCCGCTGGTACGGATCGATCACGCCCTTGTCGGGGCTCTCCGCCATCGTCATGCCGCCGATGAAATGCGACGACGTGGCCCGGTCGGCGACCGCGAACCAGGTCTGCGCGGGACGGCCGCCGAGCTTTTCGGCGACCCGCGCCGCGACGTCGTTGGCGATCTCGAGGATCGGTGGAGGCGGCTTGTCCGACCCCGGCTTCGACCGGAGCATGTCGTGCTCCCAATAGAGATCGAGCCAGTCGTCGTGGTCGCGCATGCAGAGCATGTTGAAGCCGCGCTGCGCCCAGTCGCGGCCGTTGTCGATCGACAGCGTCGCGCCGGGGTGGTGGACGAGCTCGTGCAGCCACGCCTTCATCGGATGGTCGCCGCCCTCCGACTGCGCGGTGTACAGGAACGCCATCGCGTCCGAGCCGGCGTTGTAGTAGACCGGGCCCATCGTCGACTCGTCGTCGGCCTGGATCGCGGCGGTCACCGCCGACGTCCCGGGCACGATGTGGTGGCGCTCGGGATCGGCCTTGAAGTCGCGCTCCGAGCGCTGGACCGAGATCAACGCCTCCGAGTTCGTGCGGGCCCGCTTGCCGAGCTCGTCGGAGAGCCGGTCGAGGTCACCGCGGTGCTTCATGTGCATCAACAGCTGCGCCGTGCCGAAGGCGTGCGCCGAGACGACCACCTGCTCCGCGGTGTAGCGGTGGTGGCGCTCGGCGCGGCCGATCAAGCCCGGGTGCCGGGCGACGACCTCGAAGCCGCCGTCCTCGAGGGGCTTCAGCTCGTGGACCTCGTGCAGCTCCTTGATCTCCGCGCCGCGCGCCTCCGCGAGATGGAGGTAGTTCGTCGTGAGCTTGTTCTTCGCGCCGTGTGCACACCCGATCATGCACGCCCCGCAGCTGATGCAGCCGCGACGCGCCGGTCCGGCACCGCCGAAGTACGGGTCCTCGGCCTCGACGCCCGGTGTGCCGAAGTAGATGCCCAGCGGCGCACGGACGTACGGCCGCTGCATGTCGCGCGCGACGCTCTTGACGATGCGGTCGCCGTCGGTGTCCATGTAGGGCGAGGGCATGACGCCGAACATGCGCTGCGCCTGGTCGTAGTACGGCGCGGTCTCCGCCTTCCAGTCCGTGATGGACGACCACGTCGGAGCCTCGAAGAACTTGTCGTGCGGGTAGTAGAGCGTGTTCGCGTAGACGAGCGAGCCGCCGCCGACGCCGGCGCCCGACAACACGATCACGTCATCGAGGTAGCGCATGCGCTGGATGCCGAACAGCTCGAGCTCGGGCTGCCACATGAACTTGCGCACGTTCCAGCTCGTCTTCGGCAGGTCCTCGTCACGCCAGCGCTTGCCAGCCTCGAGCACCGCGGTCCGATAGCCCTTCTCGACGGCTCGCATCGCCGCGACGCTGCCGCCGAAGCCCGAGCCGATCACGATCACGTCGTAGTCGAAGCCGTTGCCAGCCACCGATCGCCTCCGTCCGTTCTCTCTCTCGTGGGTCAGTAGCCGACGTTCGTCTTGACCTTGGCCCGCTCGGACTCGTGCGCGCCGCCCTTTCGCTCGAGCGTCTCGCACGCCGCCGCGATGTCGTCGGCGAGGGTGTTGACCAGCGCGCGGCTGAGGTTGAGCTTCACCAGCGCGCGCAGCATCTTCACGTGGTCGGCCTTCGGCGGCATCGTGTAGGCCGGCACCATCCAGCCGCGCTCGGCCGCCAGCTGCCAGGCGATGTCGAACTCGTCGAACGAACGCTCCTCGGCGAGCCGGAAGGCGACGAGCGGCAGCTTCTCCTCGTCCGCCCCGATCTCCTCGAACAGCCCCGTGTCGGCCAGTCGAGCGGCCAGGAGCCTGGCGTTGTCCTGCATGACCCCCATGACGTACCGGTAGCCGCCGCGGCCGAACCGGATCAGGTTGAAGTACTGGGCGAGCACCATCGCCGAGCCCGTCGAGAAGTTCAGCGTGAAGGTGGCGTCCGTCTTGCCGAGGTAGTTCTCGTAGAAGACGAGATCCTCGGCCAGGTCGGCCCGCTCGCGGAAGATCAGCCAGCCGATGCCGGGATAGACCAGCCCGAACTTGTGGCCCGAGACGTTGATCGAGCGCACCTGCTCGAGGCGGAAGTCCCACGCCGAGTCCGGGTAGAGGAACGGCCAGACGAACCCACCGCTCGCCGCGTCGACGTGGAGCGGGACGTCGATGCCCTGGTCGTGCTTGAGCGTGACGAGGAGGTCGTTGATCCCGCGGATGTCGTCGGCGTGGCCCGTGAACGTGGTCCCGAGGACCGCCGCCACCCCGATCGTGTGCTCGTCGATGTGCGGCTCGACGTCGGCCGGACCGATCGTGTACTTGTCGGGATGAAGCGGGACGATCCGCGGCTCGACGTCGAAGTAGCGGCAGAACTTCTCCCACACGACGTGCACGTCGCCGCCGAAGACCAGGTTCGGCCGATCGACGGACTTGCCCGCCGCCTCGCGTCGCTTGCGCCAGTTCCACTTCAGCGAGAGCGCGCCGAGCATGATCGCCTCCGACGAGCCCTGGGTGCGAGCGCCCGTCGTCTCGCCGGGGGCGTGGAACAGCTTGGCGAGCATCCTGATGCAGCGCTGCTCGATCTCCGCCGTCTGGGGATACTCGGCATGGTCGATGAAGTTGCGATGGAGGTTCGCGGCGATGATCTGCTGCGCCTCCGGCGCCATCCATGTCGTGACGAAGGTGGCGAGATTGCGCTCCGGGATGCCGTCGAGGACGAGCTCCTCCTCGATCAAGCGCATCGCCTCGACCGGGGCCATCGGCTCGTCGGGGATCTCGTGGTCGGGCGCGTCCTTGGTGAGGAAGCTGCTGCCGTATCTGCCTGCCTCGTCGGCCAGATCGCTGATCGCGGCCATCGCGGCCTCCTGATTCGTCGGATCGTCGTGTCGCGCGGAGTCGCCGCGCTATCGGCGCGCTCCACCATCGCCGTCGGCAGGCCCGCGCGCCTCCCCCGAACCGGGTGATTGGCCGTGGCGGCGCCAGAGCGTCGCGTTGAGGAAGGCGGCGGCGACCAGCAGCCGCGACAGCAGGAACAGCCACAGGAGCAGCGTCGCGGCGGTGCCGAGCGATCCGTACAGCGCGGGCGCTCTGGTCAGCTTCGGGGCGAGGTACAAGACCGTCACGACCTGCAGCACGGCGTGGCCCGCCGCCACCAGCGCGGCACCTGGCAGCAGCGCTCGCCAACGCGCGTCGGCGTGGGGCAGCAGCAGCGAGAGGCCGAGCCAACCGCCGCCGACGATCGCGAACGACACCGGCATCGTGACGAGCAGCAGCGCCGGGTCCTGGCGGCGGAGATACGTGATCGCCGTCTCGCCGACCATCGTCGCGATCAGCGCGGCCGAGAAGATCGCACCGTCGCGCACCAGCGCGGGGCGCGAACGGAAGGGCTCCTCCCACGCCATGACGTGCGCGACCCGCAACGCACGGACCAAGCTCGTCGACGCCATCAGGAGCAGCGGGATGGCGATCGCGATCAGCACGGCGGCGCCGCGATCCGAGTGCAGCGTCGCCTGCTGGACGGTGCTGGCGACCGAGGCGGCCAGGCCGAGGGCCTTCGCGACGCGATCGGGCGACGCCCCGCCGGCGGGGCGCACGATCCCGGCCACCGCGGCGACGAGCAGCGCGGCCGGCAGGAGCCAGAGGAACACCCGGAACGCGATGCCCCCGGCGAGCAGGGAGCCCGCCCGGCGGCGATCGAGCTCGCCGGCCTCCAGCGCCGCATCGACGAGGGCGTTTCGCGCACGGACCTCCTCGACGCGACGCACGGCCTCGCCGGCCACCCGCGCGGCTCGGTCGCCGCCGAATCGCCGGCGGGGCATCGCCTTGGCCGGCCGCGTCACGACGGGATCCCCGCGAGGACCCTCGCGACGGTCGAGCGGGCCTGCTCGATCGTCGACGCGTCGACCGGCTCGTTGCCGATCGACGTGCCGCGACAGCCCTCGACGGCGTCGCGCAGAGGCGACGCCTCGTCGCTGCGATGCAGCACGACGAGGATGGCCGCGCCGCCGTCGAGCGTGGCCGCGATCTCCTCGATCATCCGTGGCAGGGCGCCGTGCGGGTGCGCGGCCAGCATCCGCCGGCTGATCGCCAGGCGTCGCCCGGGATCCAGGCGGAAGTCGAGCAGCGACGCGAACGTGCCGTCCGCGGCCGCCGTCTTCCTGTCGATCGCCACGACGGCCCCGCTCGTGACATCGTGCGTGACGAACAGCGCGTCGAGCAGCGCTGTGTCGTCCTCCAGCTCCATGCGCTCCAGCGCGCCGACGAGCCGACCGTCGAACGCCGCGCCGGAGTCGAAGCGATAGACGCAGAGCCGAGCGGAGGCGGCCATCCCGCAACGATGCCAGGTGCGCCCAGCGCGCGGTTCATCCGATTCGGGCGATGCCGGTCAGCCGACGAGTCCGGCGATCCCGTTGCGCAGCAGCGCCGCCGCCAGCAGGAGCACGATGACCACGGCGATCGTCCGGACGTGCGATTCGAGCCACCCCCGCGCCATCCGCAGCCGTCGCTGCGTCCCGGCGCGCGCCACGACCAGCATGACGAGCGCTGCGGCGAGTGGCAGCACCGCGACGAGCGCGAAGAACAGCCACTGGACGATGTACCCGGCGGCGCTCGGGTCGGTCTCCGAGATGCTCTTCAGGGCGAGCGGGATGAAGCCGCCCGGGTTGGCCAGCATCGCCCCGGCGCCCACGATCGCGATCGCCGGCGACGAGGCGAGCTTGCTCATCTGGGCGATCATGCGCTCGGACCGCTCGTGGTTCACCGGTCGCCGCAGCACCCGGATCACCCAGACCACGATGGCGACCGCGGCGACCACGTCGAGGATCGCCACCCATGTCTTGGGCGTCGAGGGGTGCGGGGACGCGGCGACGTCTCCGAGCACGAACGCCGCGACGACCCCGACGGCGAGCGTCGCCCCCAGCGCGCCGGCGTAGAAGAAGCAGCCGGTGCGCAACGGCCGGTCGCCGAGCACGAGCGCGAGCACGCAGAACGACAGCGTCGTCGGCGAGCACATGGCTGCCAGCGCGATGAGCACCAGCTCGGTGTGGATCCACCCCACGGTCGGGCCTCTCCTTGTCGGGTCCCACCAGTCTCGCCGGGCGACCGGGCCGGCGCATCGCTTGGAACGGGTGACGCGAGGACGGCGGTGCGGCGGCCACCCGGAACAGGTGATGCGCGTCGCCGGCCGATGGCAGAGGATGGCGCGGACATGATCGGCGCGACGACGGCGGGGTCGAGATGAGCCGGGAACGCTGGATGGCGCTCCTGTTCGCGACCGGCGCGCTGTGCTTCCTGATCGGCCCGTTCCCCGGCTTCGTCGATCTCGTCGGCCCGGGCGCCGACGCGGTCACGTTCTTCGCCGGCTCCATCCTCTTCACCGCCGGGGGCGGGTTGCAGACGGCGCTGGCGGTATCGGAGCGGCATCAGCCCGGGGGCGGGCGTGCGGCGTGGTGGGTCGCGATCGTCCAGTCCGCCGGGACGCTCTTCTTCAACGTCACGACGTACCAGGCGATGCACACGGCCCTGTCCGAGCCGGCGTACGACCGCCTCGTCTGGCGGCCGGACGCGCTGGGCTCCGTCTGCTTCCTGGTCTCGGGCGCGATCGCCTATCACGCGTCCGCCCGGCACGGCTGGCTGCCCGCCCGCACCGGCCCCGGCTGGTGGGAGCCGTCGGTCAACCTCCTCGGCTGCGTCTTCTTCGGCATCGCCGCCGTCGCCGGCTACGTCGTCCCGGCCACCGGCTCCATGATCGACCTCGCCGCGGCGAACTGGAACACGTCGGCCGGCGCGGCGTGCTTCCTCGCATGCGCGCTGGCCACGCTGCGCAGCGGCCGCACGACGAAGTCGCCGCGCCTGCGGCGTCTGCGCACGCTCGAGCGGGCGGTCGAGCACGAGATCGCCCGCAGCACCTGAGCTCAGACGGCTCGCGTGAGCGTCGCTGCGTCGGGCTGCCGCGCCACGTCGGCCTGTTGATCGCGCACCCAGCCCATCAGCAGCTCGTGCACCGCGGCTGCACCGACGATCGGCTCCTCGGGCGACCGCAGCGACCCCGGGTGCAGGATGAACGCCCGGGTCTGCGGTCCCCCGAGGCCTCCATGGAACGAGATCAGCTCCTCGAAGGCGCATCCCTCGTCGAGGTCCGGGTCGTAGAAGCTGCCGACCATGATGTCGGCGACGTGCTCGAATCCGTCGGTCCGGCGCAGGTGGCGCGCGGCGTTGGGCGAGAACGCCGCGAGCGGATCCTCGCCGTCGACGTGATCGTCGGCCAGCCGGCGGCGTCCGCGCGGGCCGTAGACGACGGGTCCGTCCGCCGCCGACCGCATGAGCAGCCACCCCACATGGGGATGGTCGCGCAGCGCCGGCAGCAGATCCGGGTGGCGAGCCTCGATCTCCTCGACCGTCAGGCGGTGAGGCTCCTCCATGAGGTACACCAGCCCGAGGTTGCCTGAGCCCAGGACGACCACGTCGCGGTCGGAGACGTCGTTCTTCGGCCGCTTGGCCGCGCGACGGCCCGTGGCTTCGCGGCCTGCGTGGGCCAGCACCGCGTGCTGCTCGTCGCCTCCCTCCAGCGCGGTCACCGCACCCGCGTTCAGGGAGCGCTCGACGAGATCGTCGAGCCCGTAGCCGTTGCGCTGTCGGAACGTGGCGCCCTGGGTCTGCCCGTGATCAGACAGCACGACCAGGTGGTAGGGGCGCGCCGCGAAGCGCCGCGCGCGGGCGATCCGGCCGAACTGCTGGTCGAGCTTGCGCAGCGCCTCCAAGGTGTCGGCGCGCTCCAACCCGGAGTGGTGCGCCACCTCGTCGTAGCTGGAGAACGTCGCGTAGACGACGGGTCGACCGCGCATCATGTCGTTGAGGACCCCGAACACGATCAGGTCACGCACGAACACGCACATCGCCGCGCGCAGGAACGGATAGGCGCCGCCCCGGTGGCCTCGCGGCCGAACGTCGCGGCGGCCCTGACGGGCGGCGGCGATCCACTCGAGCAGCACCTCCCAGCAGAAGAGGACGAGGGTGCGCGTGACGTTGAAGCCATTGGCGAGGAACGCGCGGTACCCGGGGTTCGCGCGCTTCTCGGCGTCCATGCGGCTGACCGTCAGGATCACCTCGTCGGCGTCGCCGGACAGCAGGTTCCCGCGGCTGGCGCCGCCGCCCGCCAGCAGCCCGCGTCCGGTCGACCGACGGCGCTCGATCTCCGCGCAGTCGGCCGGCGACGAGCAGGACATGAGGCGGCCCGTGGCCTTCTCCACCCAGCGAAACGCCGGGATGTCCTCGTTGGAGCCGAGCAGGATCCCCGCCTGCGAGGCGCCGGTCTGCGACGACAGATCCGTCTCCCACTCGACCAGCCGATACCCGTCCTCCGCGATCCACCGTGCGAGGTTCGGCGCGCTGCCGGAACGCAAGGCCAGCTGCAGGACCGTGATCGACAGGCCGTCGACCTCCAGGAAGATCACGCCGGGCACCGCGGTGGGCGTGGCCCCGTGCCGGCGTGCGATGCGCTGGCTGACATGCAGCGAGTACTCGTCGTCGTCGTTCGTCCCGAAGAGGACGCTGAGGACGACGGCGACCGCGGCGAGGACGATCGCGGCCAGCAACGCCTCGCCGAACGAGTCGACGACGATCCAGTCCGGCACCAGCTCGGCGGCCAGGCGCAACAGCGCAGCGTCGAGGAACAGGATCGCCAGGAAGCCGGCGGCGACCATGAACGGAAGGCGCAGGGCCGCCACGACGGGTGGGACGACGACGTTGAGCAGCGCGACGACCAGGGCGACGACGACGGCCGCCCCGGGGCGCTCCAGGCTGACGCCGGGCACGACCCATGCGGCGACGTACACCGCTGCGGTCAAGACGGCCGCGCTCACCAGCAAGCGCAGCAGCCCGATGCGCGGCTTCGCAGGCCGCCAGGTGACGCGGTCTCCGTAGTCGGCGCCCGGCTCGATCTTCATCGACGGATCCTCGGCGCGCGCGTCACGGCGTGCATCCCCCGAACCAGATGATGCCGCGAGGCCCACGCGATGCGAGGTTGACCGGCATGATCCGCTCCCACGGAAGGCGACGCCGCGCCGCGACCGGTGATGGTGCGGCCGCCACCGACGACCTCGTCGCGCTGGAGGCCGCCGACGTCACCGCCGACTTCTCGGCCCCGGGGTGGCTGCGCGACCTGGGAACCGGCGCCTGGCTGGTCGCGGGCGTCGGAGTGGTCCTGGTCGGCGCGGTCTGGATCGCGTCGCTGACGCAGACCATCGTCGCGCCCGTCATCACCGCGGCCGTGATCGCCTCGGTCCTGTCGCCGGTCGTCGGCTGGATGCACCGCCATCGCGTGCCTCGCGGCCTCGCCGCCGCGCTGCTGCTGCTCGCAGTCGTGGCCATCGGTGCGGTCGTCACCCTCGTGGTCGTCGGCGGCATCACCGCGGAGAGCGGCACGCTGAAGACCCATCTCGAGCAGGCGCGGCACACGATCACCGGCTGGGTGAGCGATCTCGGCGTCCAGCCATCGCAGGCGCAGAGCAGCGACCAGGACGTCAGCTCCGCCATCAGCAAGGCGGTCCCGGCGCTGCTCCACGGCCTGAGCAGCGGGATCGCAGGCCTCTCGTCGCTGGTCGTCTTCCTCTCGTTCACCGCGCTGAGCTTGTTCTTCCTGCTCAAGGACGGAGCGGCGATCCGCGCTTGGGGCGAGCGGCACATGGGCCTCCCCGCACCACTGGCGCGGACGGTCAGCCGCCGGAGCCTGGAGTCGCTGCGCGGCTACTTCTTCGGGGTGACGATCGTCGCCGCGTTCAACACGGTCGTCGTCGGCGTCGGTGCGCTCATCCTCGGCGTGCCGCTCGCCGGGACGATCGCCGCGGTGACGTTCATCGGCGCGTACATCCCCTACCTCGGCGCCTGGGGCGCCGGGGCGTTCTCGGTGCTCCTCGCCCTGGGCGGCGGCGGAACCGACGCCGCGATCGGCATGGTGATCATCCAGCTGCTCGCCAACGGCATCCTCCAGCAGCTCATCCAGCCGATCGCCTACGGCGCGGCCCTGGGCATCCATCCCCTGGCGGTGCTGATCGTGACCATCGCCGGCGGCAGCCTGTTCGGCGCGGTGGGGCTCATCCTCGCGGCGCCGGTGACCTCCGCCGTCGTGCGGATCTCGGCGGACCTGCGACGGGCGCGGGCCAGCGGCGCCAGCGGATCCTCGCCGCCCGACGTCCAACCATCGCCCGAATCCGCGGTCTGAAGCCGACAGCGCGCGGCGATCAGACGAGCGGCTCGGCCGCGACCCGGCCCTCGGCGACCGCGTCGCGCAGCGCCTGGTAGTCGCGCTCGTTCTGGTCGGCGTAGCCGCGCGAGAACCGGGCGATCGCTCGATCGAAGACCGGGCGCTTGCCCAGGTACGCCGCGATGGCGGCCCGGTCCCCGGCGCGGGCGTGCGCCCGGGCGAGCGCCAGGCCGCACAACCGCCCGTAGACGCCCAGCCGGTCCGGTCCCATCAGATCCACGTCTGCGGAGCCCTTCCCGTCCCACAGCTGGCGGATGTAGAAGTCGCGCTCCTGGCCGTCGATGCCGTCGATGCGCTCCCAGCCGAGGAAGATGTCGCTGGCGGCTTGCATGTAGCGCTGGCCCTCGACGACGCGCTGGCCGTGGGTGGGGTACGGGCTGGGCTCCAGGTGCTGCTCGAGGACCGACGCCTGGGCCTCCTTGGCCTGGAGCACGAGCGGATCCTGCGCGTCGCGGCCTTCCAGCAGCACGATCCATGCTCGCGTCCCGACGCTGCCGACCCCGACGACCTTGCGCGCCATGTCGGCGAAGCGGTACGTGGCCAGGAGATGGCGGCGGCGGGGCTCCAGGCTCTCCTGGTAGGCGGCGAACAGGTGCGTGAACCGCTCGACGACGTCGTCGGCATCGAGCTCGGGATGGAGCTCGGAGATGGGGACGAGCACCGGGGGCTCGCTGCGGAACCGCAGGCGGCCGTCGACGACCGTCGTGAGTCGGCTGACGGCGCGCAGGCTGTTCTTGCGCTGGGCCTTGGCCTTCGCGCGCTCCGCGGCCCGGATGTCCTTGCGCGTTGCGGACCGCAGGAAGCCGGCGATGACGTCGTCGACGTCCAGGCGCGTGTACCACACGTCGAGGTGCCCGAGGGCCGCGAACCGGCTCATCGCCTCCCGGTACGCACCGACCGTCCCGAGGACGATCTGCTCCGTGCGGCCGCGAGCGACCCCAAGATGACGCCCAGCGATCTCGAAGCTCGTCGCCAGGCGCTTGACGTCCCATTCCCACGGGCCGGCCAGCGTCTCGTCGAAGTCGTTGAGATCGAAGACGAGCCGGCGGTCGGGCGCCGCGAACAGGCCGAAGTTCGACAGGTGCGCGTCACCGCAGATCTGGGTATGGATGCCGGACCTCGGGGTCCCGGCGAGGTCCATCGCCATCAGCGCCGCGGCCCCACGGTAGAAGGCGAACGGGGACGCCAGCATCCGGCCGTAGCGGATCGGCACCAGCTCGGGCACGCGGCTGGCCGCCTGACGCTCGAGGACGGCGACGGGGTCCTCACGGTCGGGCGGCGCGGCCCACTCGGCATGACTGGACCGAGGAGCATGCTCGCGGGCGGCGCGCCCGCGAGCGGACGACGCACGCGATGGATCGACGACGGTGGCCATCGCCGCAGTCTCACGGGACCGATCGCGTCCGACGTCATCCGCTTGGGGTGACGTCAGACGCCGCTCAGCGCGACCCGCTGCCTGGCGGTGGGAAGGCGTCGGGCGAGGACCCCGACTGCGTGTCGGCGAGGAACATCAGCGTCGCCTTCACCCGCCGGCTGATGTCCTCGTCGGTGACGAGGTCGAGCTTCATGAAGATCGAGTTGATGTGCTTCTCGACGGCGCGCTTGGTCAGGACGAGCGAGTCGGCGATGGCGGCGTTGCTCTTGCCCTGCGCGATGTTGGCCAGGACCTCGCGCTCGCGCGCGGTCAGGGCCGCCAGCGGCGACTGCTCGCTCCACACCCGTGCGGCGATCAGCGGCTCGATGATCTTCGAGTCCACCATCGAACCGCCGATGGACACGGCACGGATGGCCGAGACGAGCTGCGAGCGGTCGTGCACTCGCTCCTTGAGCAGGTAGGAGCGCCCCGGCGCGCCGGAATCGAGCAGCGCCACCGCATAGGTCGGATCGGCGTAGTTGCTGAGCACGACGACGCCGGTCGAGAGCCCCCGCTCGCCCAAGTGCGCGGCGGCGCGGATGCCCTCATCGGTGTGCGTCGGGGGCATGCGGATGTCCGTGACGACCACGTCGGGCTCGTGGTTCTCCACCGCCTCGATGAGGCTCTCGAAGTCGGCACACTGGGCGACGAGGTCGATCTCGTCATCGGTTGCGAGGAGCCGAACGAGACCTTCTCGCACGATGAGGCTGTCCTCTGCGAGCACCACGCTGATCGGCACCGGTCGCAGCCTACTGCCCGTGCCGGAGTGGTGTGCGCCTTCCGGACGCACGTCGGCCGTCGGGACAGTCAGCCGTACCCCGGATTCGGATGTCGGCACCCTGGCAAGGAACCGAGACACTCGCGTAGCTTCGCGGTCATGTGCGCGTCACTTGCCGGCGGCCTCACCGCGGCGCCCCCGGAGCTCGACTCGCTCGTGCCGCGTCCACGCCTCACGCGACTGCTCGGCCAGACGAGCCGCACGCTCGTCGGCGTCGTCGTGGCGCCGTCGGGCTACGGCAAGACCACCTTCCTCCAGCAGTGGGCGCACGACGATCACCGCGCCTGCGCGTGGCTCGCGCTGCGGCGCGAGGACGCCGCTCCCGTCCGGCTGCTGGACGCGATCACGAAGCGCCTGCGCTGCGTGCAACCCGAGACACCGGTGGCGCTGGTGCTCGACCGTGCCGAGGTCCTCTCGGCGCGATCGGCCGAGGTCCTGCTGACCGTCGCACGAGAGCTTCCGGCGGGGTCCATGCTGGTCATCTCCTCGACGTGCGAGCCGAAGCTGCCGATCGGCCAGCTCCGGCTCGAAGGAAGCCTGCGCGAAGTGCGCACCGGGGACTTGGCGATGACGGCCATCGAGGGGCAGCAGCTGCTCCAGCGCTCGGGCGTCCTGCTCGACGCCGACCAGCTCGCGACGCTGATGCGGATCACCGAAGGTTGGCCGGCGGGCCTGTCCCTCGCCGCCCTGGCCCTTCGCGGGACCGACGCGCGGACCGCCGCCCTCGAGGCGTTCGGCGGAGACGACCGCGTGGTCGCCGACTACCTGCGCGACGTGTTCCTCGAGGACCTTCCCGACGACCAGCTCGAGCTCCTCGTGCGCACCTCCGTGCTCGACGAGCTCACCGGCCCGCTCTGCGACGCCGTGGCCGGACGACAGGGCTCCGGACGCGTGTTGCGTGAGCTCTCGCGCTCGAACATCCTCATCGAGGCGCTCGATCGGCGTGAGCAGACGTTCCGCATCCACCCGCTCCTGCGCGGCCTGCTGCGCAGCGAGCTCCACCGTGCCGGCCGTCAGCGCGAGCGACCGAGCCATCTCCGCGCGGCGAGCTGGTTCGAGGCCAACGGGGACTCCGAGCACGCGGCTGCCCATGCTGCGGCTGCCGGCGACGTCGAGCATGCCGGCCGTCTGCTGTGGGACCTGGCGCCCGCAGCCGCGCTGGAGGGGCGCGCATCGAGCCTTCGGGATTGCCTGTGTCGCTTCACCCCGGCACAGGTCGTCGCCGCGCCGGCGCTCGCGCTGTGCACGGCCGTGTGCGGCCTGGAGCGCGGCAACCGCGACGACGTCGAGCACTGGACCGACGTCGCCGAGCGAGCGCTCGCAAGCTCGGGCGCCAACGACGCCGCGGCGTTCACCGCCGGGATCGCGGTCCTGCGCGCGACCGTCGCCCGGGACGGACTTGCGCAGATGGCCGCCGATGCGCGCCGCGGATACGGCCTCGCAACCGGCCACGTCGCCTGGCGGGCGCTGGCGTGCTTCTTGGAAGGCGCGGCACGACATCTGGCCGGCGAGCTCGATCCGGCCCGTGAGCGCCTGGTCGAGGGCTCCCGGATCGGCGCCCTGGGAGCGCCCGTCGCGCAGATGCTGTGCCATGGCCAGCTGGCGCTGATCGACCTCATCGGGGAGTCCTGGCACGAGGGCGGCAGGCACGCCGAGCTGGCGCGCGAATGCGTCCACGGCGATGGCCTGGACCAGCATCCCGTCAGCGCACTGCCCTACGCGGTGTCCGCGCTGGCCTGCGCACACGACGGCCGCGTGGAGCAGGCGCGCCGGGAGGTGGCCGACGCCCGCCGGCTCCTGAAGCCGCTCACGGGGGCGCCGCCCTGGTTCGCCGCCGAGATCCATGTCGCCCTGGCTCGCGCGGAACTGCGGCTGAGCGACGCGGCGGCGGCGCGCGACCTGCTCACCAGCGCCGGGCGGCTGCTGCGCCAATGCCCTGAGGCGACCGTGGTCCGTGCCGCGATCGACGACGCGTGGGAACGGGCCGACAGCTTCGCCGCCGCAGCGGTCGTCGGCGTCTCGGCCCTCACGACCGCCGAGTTGCGCGTCCTGCGCATGCTGCCCACCCACATGTCGCTCAGCGAGATCGCGACCCGCCTCCACGTGTCGATGAACACCGTCAAGACCCAGGCCCATGCGGTCTATCGCAAGCTCGATGTGTCGTCTCGCTCCGAGGCGGTCGCTCGCGCGCGGACCGTGGGGCTCATCGATCGCTGACGACGGTGGTCGTGGATCACCCGCTTCGGACGATGTCCGGTGCCGAGCGAATGCATAGCGTCGCGGCGAAGGCTCCGGATCCGGGGGCCCAGCGCCAGAGGGGAATGCCATGGACAGTGGACTGACGAGCAGCGAGTCGGCGTCGTACGCCGCCTACGCGGACGAGCGTGAGCGCGGCAGCGGCTGGGTGACGTTCGCCGGCGTGATGATCCTCCTCGTCGGCGTGATGAACGTGATCTACGGGATCGCGGCGATCTCGAACTCGACGTTCTACGTCGCCGACGCGAAGTACATCCTGAGCGACCTCAACACGTACGGCTGGGTTGTTCTCGTCATCGGCATCGTCGAGATCCTCGTGAGCCTCGGGGTCTTCGCCCGCGTCCAGTTCGCGCGCTGGACCGGCGTCGCGATCGCGTCGCTGAATCTGATCGCCCAGCTCCTGTGGATCCCGTCGTACCCCCTGGCCGGCCTGGTGTTCATCTCCCTCGCCGTCCTGGTGATCTACGGCCTCGTCGTCCACGGTCACAAGCCGGCGGCGTACTGACCACGGCACGGCGCGCGGCGACGCTGCGATGAGCGGCTCGGCCACCAGCGTGGCACGCACCGCCATCCGCGTCGCCGTCGCCGACGATTGCGTCCTCATCCGTCACGCGCTGACCGACGCGCTCGGCGATGTGGACGAGCTGGACCTCGTTGCCGTGTGCGCGGACGCCGACGAGCTGCGGGCGGCGGTCGTGGACCATCACCCGGACGTCGTGATCACCGACATCCGGATGCCGCCGACGATGACCGACGACGGCGTTCGCCTCGCCGTCGAGTTGCGCGCGACCCATCCGGACCTCGGCGTCATCCTCCTGAGCGCCTACTGCGAGCCGGAGTATGCGATCGCGCTGCTGCGCGACGGCACGGCCAGGCGTGCCTACTTGCTCAAGGAGCGCCTGGCGGACATCCCCCAGCTCGTCGCGACGGTCAGGGCGGTCGCCGACGGCGCGTCCATCGTCGACGCCAAGGTCGCGCAGACGCTGCGACCCGCGACGGCGCCCGAGATGTGACGTTTCCGTGCACACGGCGCGCCGGCGAGCGTGCACCCCCGGCCCGCCCGATAGAGTCGCACCGTGGCGAGGTCAGATGACGGACCACTGCCGTCCGCAGAGGCCAGGGATGCGCCTTGACAGAAGACGCCAGACCGCGCCCTGACGGCCACCGCTGGACGCTCGCCGCGGGCGTCGTGCTCACCATCGCGTTCACCGCCTTCGCGGTGGCCGTGCCGCTGACTTCCTCGTCCACCGAGCGTCCCGTGGTCATCGGCGTGCTGTTCGGGCTCCTCGTCGCCGTTCCCGCCACGGTCGGTCTGCTGGCGCTGGCCCGGAATCCGAGCGATCGCTTCGCCCGGCTGCTCATCCCCACGGGGTTCCTCGCCTCGACGCTCGCGCTCACGAGCGCCTCCGGGTCCCTGGCGTACAGCACCGGCCGGCTGATGGACTGGATCGTCGAGATCGCGTTCGCCTACCTCATCCTCAGCTTCCCCGCCGGTCGGCTGAGCGGACGATGGGAGCGATCCGCGTTCGTCGCCGTCGTGGCGATGGCCTTGCTGCTCTGGCTCCCCACCGCGCTCTTCGTGTCGTCCTACCCGGTGCCGACACCGTGGGCCGAGTGCGGTCTCGACTGCCCGCCGAACGCCTTCCAGGTGACGGCGTCCGAGCCCGCCATCATCGAGGCGCTCGTTCGCCCGCTGCGAGAGGCGCTCTTCGTCCTGGTCTGGCTCGGGATGGTGGCCATCCTGGTCGTCCGGGCTCACCGTGCCGGGCCGCTGCTGCGTCGAACCCTGATCCCGCTCGTCGCCGCGCTGATCCTTCGCATCGTCTGCCTCTTCGTGTGGTTCGTCGTCCGCGGACACTCACCGGAGAGCACGGATGCGGTCCAGGCGCTCGGCTGGTTGTACATGCTGACGCCGGGGATCATCGCGATCGGCTTCGGCACCGGGCTGCTCCTGCGGCGGCTGTATGCGGCGATCGCCTTGGAGCAGTTCGTGCTCGACATGCCGCCCCACCCGTCGGCGGTCGAGGTGCGCGACACGCTGCGCCGGACCCTCGACGACCCGTCGCTGCGCATCTTCTCGCGGGCTCCGAGCACACGACAGTGGATCGACGAGCACGGGGCCCCCGCGTCGCCGCCGCCGACGGACGGCTCGGGCGTCACGACGATCGAGGCCGACGGGGCGCCGGTCGCGGCGATCGTGCACGACGAAGCGCTTGCGCAGGACCGCGCCCTCCTGCGCGCCGCCGCGCGGTTCGCCCTCACGGCGATCGACAACGACCGGCTGGTCGCGGACCTGCGATCGTCGCTGCACGACCTGTCGCACTCCCGCGCCCGCACCGCGGTGGTGGCGGACGAGACCCGGCGCCGCATCGAGCGAGACCTCCACGATGGCGCCCAGCAGCGGCTGGTCGCGCTCCTGATGATGCTGAGTGCCGCCGCGGAGGACTACGACGGCTCCGATCCCGCCTACGCGCGTCTGCTTCGGACGCTGGGCGACGAGGTCGAGCAGACGGTCGACGAGCTGCGCCAGCTCGCTCGCGGCATCTACCCGGCCGTGCTGACGGAGCGAGGACTCCCGGCGGCGCTCTCCGCGGCCGCGCTGATCTCGCCGATCGCCACCTCCGTCCAGGCCACCGGCGACCAGCGCTACCGCCCGGAGATCGAAAGCGCCGTCTACTTCGCTTGCCTCGAGGCGCTGCAGAACAGCATCAAGCACGCCGCGGGCGCGACGCAGGTCGTCGTATGGCTGAAGCTGGAACGAACCCTGGCCTTCGAGGTCCGCGACGACGGCTGCGGCTTCGAGGTCAGCGAGACGCTCGACTGCGCCGGCTCCGGCCTCGCGAATCTCCATGACCGGCTGGCCGCCGTCGGCGGCGCCGTCGTGATCGAGTCGGCCCCGGGGCAGGGCACACGCGTGACGGGCGTGGTGCCCGCCGCCGCCGACCTCGTCGACCGCACCGGGCCACTGCCACCACGTCGGTCGCGTCAGCTCGCCAAGTAGCGGCCCGGCAGGCTCCCGCCGTGGCCTGACGTCACGCTCCCATGCCGTGCGCGACGGCGGCGTGCTGCGCATGCTCGTGCATCGCGCGCGCATCCTCCTCGCTGGCATGGGGATCGAGATCGAAGACGACCTTGCGGATCGTGCCCGTGAACGGGAACGGCGATCGGTCGGCATAGCCGCGATCGACCGGGAGACCGTTGTCGCAGCCCACGTCCATGCCGGCGTAGCCGGAGAAGCGGAACGGAACCGTGTGATCCATCCGGCCGCCGCCCACGCGCGCGCCGTCGACCAGCAGCGACACCTCGCCGCCCGTGCCCGGCTTGGCCGCGTCCGCGGCGAACTCGAGCCGCACGTTCACCTTCCCGGCGGCGGTCGGCATCGCGACCTCCGCCTCCTGGCGGTACACGAAGACACCCATCATCGAGTAGGTGTGGCGCAGCTTGCCGTCCTGGACGAACAGGGAGAAGCCCCCGAGGTGATCCGCCTCCGCCACGATCACCCCCTCGGCGCCGCCGTCGGGGATCTCGAGCTCCGCGTCGATCGCGTACGAGTGGTTGTAGATCCGCGGGATCATCCCCGAGGCGATGTTCTGCACGGGGCCGTAGTACTCGTACGTGGTGCGCGTGGCCAGCGGCGGCACGATGCCGAAGTAGAACGTCAGGCCGCCGAGCAGCGGGAGGACGTCGTACTTCTCGGCCTCCTGCCAGAACAGCTCGCGCAGCTCGGCGAGCTTCTCCGGATGCTCGGCGGCCAGATTGCGTGCCTGCGAGAAGTCGTCGGGCAGGTAGTAGAGCTCGGCGGGGTCGTCGTCGGGGTTCCAGACGCCGGGCGCGAACTGTTTCATCGTCGCGGGCGTGGCATCCCACGGGATGCGCGGCATCCTCCACGACGCCCACCAGCCGTCCTTGTACATCGCGCGGTTGCCGAAGATCTCGAAGTACTGCTGGGTGTGGCGCTCGGGCGCTTGCGCATCCTCGAAGGTGTAGGCGAAGCTCGTCCCGTGCATCGGACGCTGCTCGATGCCGTCCACGCTCGTGGGCTGCGGGATGCCCGCCACCTCGAGGATCGTGGGACCGATGTCGATCGCGTGGGTGAACTGCGTGCGGATGGCTCCGCCGCCATCGATGCGCTTCGGCCAGCAGACCACCATCGGGTTGCGGGTCCCGCCGAGGTGCGACGCCACCTGCTTGCCCCACTGGAACGGGCAGTTGCCCGCCCACGCCCACGCCGCGGCGTAGTGCGGCGCGATGAGCTCCGAGCCCCAGGCATCCAGGCCGCCGTACTGCTCGACGAGTCCCAGCTGCTGCTCGGAGGTCAGCGGGATCCCGTTCTGCATCGTGAGCTCGTTGAACGAGCCCGTCGGCGTGCCCTCCATGCTGGCGCCGTTGTCGCCCCAGATGTAGATGATCAGGGTGTCGTCGAGCTCGCCCATGCGCTCGAGCTCGTCCACGAGACGCCCGACGTTGTAGTCGGCGTTCTCCATGTAGGCCGCGTACGTCTCCATCTGCCGCGCGAGCAGCGGGCGCTGCTCCTCGGGGATCGAGTCCCAAGCCGGGAACGCGTCGTCGCGCTCGGTGAGCTCCGCGTCCGCGGGAATCACCCCCAGCCGCTTCTGGCGCGCGAAGGTCTCCTCGCGATAGGCGTCCCACCCCGCGTCGAAGCGCCCCTTGTACTTCTCGATCCACTTCGCCGGGACCTGGTGCGGCGCGTGCGCGCAGCCGGTCGAGTAGTACATGAACCAGGGCTTGTCCGGCTCCTGCGCGCGGACGCCGTGGATCCAGCCGATGGCCTTGTCGGTCATCGCGTCGGGCAGGTAGAAGTCGGGATCGGTCGGCGGGCCGATCGTGGTCTGGTTCTCGGTGATGCACGGGTCGTACTGGCCCGACTCGCCGCCGAGGAAGCCCCAGAAGTAGTCGAATCCCAGCTTGTTCGGCCAGCGGTCGAACGGACCGGCCGGTCCCTGCTGATGATCCGGCGTCATGTGCCACTTGCCGAACGCCGAGGTGCTGTACCCGTTCTCCTGCAGCGCGCGCGTGAACGGCGCGCAGTCCTTCGGGAAGAACGCCGAGTAGCCGGGAAACCCGGTCGAGAGCTCGCCGATCGACCCGAAGCCGACCGAGTGATGGTTGCGCCCCGTGAGCATCGCCGCACGCGTCGGCGAGCACAGCGCCGTCACGTGGAACGCGTTGTAGCGCGCGCCGGCGTCGGCCAGGCGCGTCAGGGTCGGCGTATCCGCCGGCCCGCCGAAGGTGCTGGGGTTCCCGAACCCGGCATCGTCGATCAGGACGAGCAGGACGTTGGGGGCACCCTCCGGCGCCGTCGGCGCCCCGAGGATGTTCCAGTCCGGCTGCGATCCGTCCAGCGTGCGCCGCACCGTGCCGGCGAAGGGCGGGCGCCGGAGGGGAAGGACGCTGCGATCGACGGTCTCGGACATAGGTGCTCCACGGGCTCGCGGTCGGGTGACGCCGTGATGATCGGCGAGGCGCCCGGCCGGGGCATCGTCCGGAACGGATGATGCCCCGGTCCTGCAGCGGTGCGATGGTCCCGTGGCGCCATGGAGCCCGACGCATCGCCGTTCCGCCCAGCCGAACGGCCGCGGCTCCTGCAGCGGCTGCTCCCCATCACACGCGAGCTGCCGCGGTACGGCCTGCCGACCGCCTTGCGCGATCTGCTGGCCGCCGTGACCGTCGCGGCGGTGGCGATCCCGGCTGCGATGGGCTATGCCGAGGTCGCGGGCCTGGACCCCGTCAACGGCCTCTACGCCCTGGTCCTGCCGGCGGTGGTCTACGCGCTGCTCGGCTCGTCCCGGCAGCTCAGCGTGGGGCCGGACGGCTCGATCTCGGCCCTCGTCGGCGCACTCGTGCTCGCCACGGCCGCGGCCGGCAGCGCCCGCGCGACGGAGCTGGCCGCCAGCCTGGCGCTGCTGGTCGCGGCGTGCTTCGCCGCGGCTCGCCTGCTCCGGCTCGGCTGGCTGGCGAACTACCTGTCGCGCCCGGTCCTGGTGGGATACGTCCACGGCATCGTCGTCGTGCTCGTCATCGGCCAGCTCGGCAACCTGCTCGGCCTCCGCGTCGGCGCAAGCGATCCGATCCCCGAGCTGCTCGAGGTCCTGCGAGAGGTCGGCTCGACCAGCCTCCCAACGCTGGCCGTCGGCGGCGTCACGCTGGTCGCGCTGCTGGCCTTGCGCCGGTTCGCTCCCCGCGTGCCCGGTCCGCTATGCCTCGTCGTGGTCGCCATCGCCGTGTCGTCGGCGCTCTCGCTCGAGACCCACGGCGTCGCCGTGCTCGGTGCGATCCCGGCCGGGTTGCCGCCGATCTCGGTCCCGACGCCCTCCGCTGCGGACGTCGCCGAGCTGCTGCCGACGGCGCTCGGCCTGTTCCTGGTCACGTTCGCCGACGCCGTGCTCACGGCGCGCACGTTCGCCGGGAGGCACGGACAGCACGTCGAGGCGCCGCAGGAGCTGCTGGCGATCGGCGCCGCCAACGCGGCTGCCGGCCTCACGAACGGCTTGCCGGTCGGCGCGAGCGGCTCGAGGACCGCGGTCAACGACGCCGCCGGCGTCCGCACCCAGGTGGCCGGCATGCTCGCCGCCGGCGTCGTCTGCGTGGTGCTGCTCTTCCTGACCGGGCCGTTGGGCGACCTGCCCACCACCGTGCTTGCGGCGATCATCATCGCGGCGGCGGTCGGCCTGGTGGACGTCGGCGCATGGCGCGAGCTCGCCGCGTCCGACCGCGTCGAGCTCGCCATCGCCGCGGTGGCCACCGCCGGCGTGGTCGTCACCGGGGTGTTGCCGGCGATCGCCTTCGCGGTCGGGCTTTCGATCGTCGACGTCGCGCGCCGCAGCGCCCGTCCACACGACGCCGTCCTCGGCTGGGTGCCCTCCCTCGAGCGGTACGGCGACGTCTCGGTGCACCGGTCCGCACAGCTCACGTCCGGCGTCGTCGTCTACCGGATCGGCGATCGCGTGTTCTTCGCCAATGCCGGCTACGTCAAGGGCCGAGCCCTGGAGGCCGTGCGCGGCGCGCCGACGCGGGCCCGCTGGCTGGTCATCGACGCCGAGGGCGTGAGCCACATCGACGTGGCGGGCGGCCGCGCCATCGCCGAGCTCGTGACGACGCTGGCCGACGAACGGGTGACCGTCGTCCTCGCTCGCGTTCACGAGACGCTGCAGGACCGCCTCGACGAGCTCGGCGTGACCGACGTCGTCGGCGCCGAGCACATCCACCCCACCGTGCGCCGCGCAGTGGCGGCCTGCGTCGACGCCGACCGCGCCGCCGGGTCATCCGCATCGGATGATGCGCCGCGCTGACGCGCCCGCGAGCCTGGACCGACGCGACGAAAGGAACCCGCATGTCCATCGGGCCCGTCCAGCTCATCGCGCTGGGCTTCAACCATCCGCAGTTCCACGGCGAGATCATCGCCGAGCTCGAGCGTCTGCGCGAGAACGACAGCGTCCGCGTGATCGACTCCCTCGCCGTCTACAAGGAGGCGAACGGGGAGATCGAGGTCGAGCACCTCAGCAACCTCACGACGGAGGAGGCGGTCGAGCTCGGGAGCACCGTCGCCGCCCTGATCGGGCTGGGCATCGAGGGCGAGGAGGGCGCCATCGCCGGCGCTGAGGCGGGTGCCGAGGCAGCGGCCGACGGCATCCACGTCTTCACCGACGAGGAGGCGTGGGACATCCTCGCGGACATCCCCAACGACTCCGCCGCAGCGCTCCTGCTCATCGAGCACCACTGGGCCGTGGGGCTGCGGGACGCGATCGCGCGAGCCGGCGGCTTCCGCATCAGCGATGGGTTCATCAGCCCGCTGGACCTCATCGAGGTCGGTCTCATCTCCCGGGCCGAGGCCGAGGAGCTGCACGCGCTCGAGAACGCGAGCCCGGGCGCATAGACCGTACGACCGACAAGGAGATCGCCGATGTTCGCATCACGCAGGGTCGCTCGCCGCACCGCTCGCCGCACCGCGCGCCGCGTCTCGCGACGCCGGTGACACGTCGCCTGTTCGCGGTCGCGCCCGGCGCGACCGCGGCAGGGCCGGCGCGATCACCTCATCCGGATGATGAGCGCGCAGGACCCGCGCGCCATGGTCGAGATCCGGAAACCGACCCGAGAGGAGCCTGATGGCTGCAGTCCCCCAGGAGACCCACGAGACACTGACCGGCATCACGTCGGGGGACATGGAGTTCCTCGCATCCGCCGTCGGCCTCCGCGAGGCCCAGCTCGAGGCCACCGGACTCGACGCGCGCACGTTCGCGCTCGTCAAGATCGCCGCCCTGATCGCGCTCGACGCTCCGCCCGCGTCCTACGCCTGGCAGGTCGCCAACGCGCTCGAGGACGGCGCGACGGCCGACGACATCCTCGGCGTCCTGCGCGCCGTCGCGCCGCAGGTCGGCGGCCCGAGGGTGGTCGCCGCCGCGCCCGAGCTGATGCTCGCGCTGGGCCTCGATCTCCCGGCCGGAGCCGAGTAGCGCCATGCCGCTGCTACGACGCCGTCCGCTGCTTCGCGCTGCCGCCGTGGGCGGGGGTGCGTACTACGTGGGCAAGCGGGCCGCGCGCGCCCAGGAGCGCGAGGCCGAGCAGGAGGAGCGCCTCGAGGCCCTCGAGGCCCAACAGCAGTACGCGGCCCCGGCTGCGACCGCGCCGCCGGCCCCCGCTGCGCCGGCCGCCCCCGCCGCTGGCGGTGGTCTCTCGCAGGCGACGCTCGACCAGCTGCAGCAGCTCGGGCAGCTGCACGAGCAGGGCGTGCTCACCGACGACGAGTTCGCCGACCAGAAGCGCCGCCTCCTCGGCGGATGACTGCGACGTGCCGGGCCGCGGCGAACCCGGCCCGGCACGCGCGCCAAGAGGGAGGCGCGCTCAGGCAGCGACGGCGTCGCCGTGCAACGCCTCCTGCAGCTCCCGCTCCGCCTCCTTGGAGAGCGACGACTTCAGCACCGTCCCGCCGTACTGGCTGAGGGCGGCGAGCGCCTTGTCCGGCGTGACCTTCTCGACGACCATGAAGAGCGCGGACGTGCCGGGCTTGACCATGTCGCGCACCTGCTCCTGGAAGCCCGAGTCGATCCCCGACTTCGCGAGCTTGCCGAAGAGGGCACCAAGCCCGGCGCCGACGGCCATGCCGAGCACCGGCACGAAGAAGAGGATGCCGAACAGGAACCCCCAGAACATGCCCCAGGTGGCACCGCCGCCGACCATGTGATGGTTGGTCGTGACCTTGTACTTGCCTTCCTCGGTGCGCTCGATGACCGCGACGGCGTCCGGTTCGATCACGAGGTCCTTCGAGAGCCGGTCGACCTCGGCCGCCGCGGCGTGTGCAGTGACGCGGTCGTCGTAGCCGATCGCGATGAGTTCTGCCATGTCCTATCCCTTGACGTGTGGTCGGAAGCGGCCACCGTATGCCGTGTCGATCCGGGGTCGCATCATCCGAACGGGGTGATCATGCGACGGCACCGGGACCGCGTCCGGCGATCAGCGCGATCGAGACGAGACGGAGCTCACGATGCCGCGCGCTCGACCGCGGTCAGGACGTCGCGAGCGTGCAGGCGGACGAGGTCGGACTCGGTGGAGGCAGCGCCGCTCGGCGCGGCCCGGACGTAGGCGTCCAACGACTGGCGCAAGGCGTCCAGCGCGCCGGCCAGCGCCGTCGTATGGTCGCCGTCGATCGCGCGGCCCGCGGCGCCTGAGAGCTGCTCGAGCTCCTCGATCGCGCGGTCGACCTCCAAGCGCTGCGCACGCCATGCGCGCTCCGCCTCGTCCGGTGTGCGGCGCGGATCCAGCACCGCGGCGGGCAGGTCCGTGGCCGACCAGCGGCTGATGCGCAGGACGGCGTCCAAGCGCTGGCGCCACTCGCGCGACGGTCCGTGCGAGCGTCGCCACAGCCACGAGCCAAGGGCGACGACGATCAGGAGCGCTGTGGCGATGATCGCGACGACCAGGAGCGTGCTCGCATCGCCGTCGCTCGCGTCGGAGGCCGCGGCCGGCCCCGTGCTGATCGTCTGCTCGACGCGCAGGGTGGCCGTCACGGGCGGGGTCACGGTCGCGGTGGTCCGGGTGGTCGTGCTGGTCGTGGACGAGCGCTCCGGGATCGTCGGCAGCGTCACCGTCGGGCGCTGCTCGAGCGTGGGCGTCGTGGCGGTGCCCGCCTGCGCTGCGACCGTCTGGACCGCCTGCGAAGCACGGTCGCCGCAGGCGACCAACACGAGTGCGGCGAGCAAGGCGAGGATGGGCGGGAAGCGATGCACGGGCCGAGCGTGACGAGCCGAGGGGCGAGCCGGCACGCGCGGCGAGTGATAGCGCCCAGGCCGGACGACGCCGAGCGACGAGCGCGCGAGAGCCGCTACCGCGGCAGGACCGTCGCACCGGCCTCGTAGCCCAGGACGAGGTCCAGGGCGCCGCGCAGGACGGCCGCCGGCTCGTCCGGGGCGCTGCGCCACCGAGCCCCGACGTGCCCGTCAGGACGAACGAGCACCGCGCCGCCCTCCTCGAGGCCGTAGACGGCGGCCAGCGAGCCTGGCTCGCGCGCCTCGCGCAGCTCGCCTGCCGGACCCACGGCGTGGACCGCGACGGCGACCGATGCACCCTCGGCGGCCGCGCGCCAGGCCGTCGCGTCCCCGGCGACGACGAGCGCCCATCCCGGGCCGGTGAGGTCGATCGTCGAACGCAGGATCCCGGCGCCGTCGCGGAGCGCGACATGGGGAGCGCGCGCGCCGGGCCGTGCCGTCGGGCGGTAGTCGCCGATCGTCGAGCGCTCCACCGGGCTGCCGTCGTCGACGATCGCTCCGTCCTCGTACAGGTAGCCGAACTGCTGTCCCTGGGAGTGGAACTCCTCGCGGACACGGGCGACGCCCTCGGCGAAGCGCGCGCGCACCTCACGGCCGTCGGGCGCGTCGAGGAGCCGCAGCACCTCGGGGCTCGCGAGCGCCGCCATCACCTCGCCCTGACGGCGCGCGTTGTCCATCGACTGGGTGGCGTTGAAGCTCGCGACCGGGCGCCGCTCGCGTTCGTAGCTGTCCAGCAGCGCCTCGCGTGCCTCGCCGCGCAGGACCGCCGCGAGCTTCCAGGCCAGGTTGTGCGCGTCCTGGATCCCGCTGTTCATGCCGAAGCCCCCCATGGGAGGGAAGCGGTGCGCGGCGTCGCCGGCGAGGAAGAGCGGTCCCTGCCGGAACCGCTCGGCCAGCGCCATGTCCACGGTCCAGGGGAGCACGTCGCCGATCTCGGGCTCGAGCTGCGGGTCGCCCACGGCATCGCGCAGGTGCTGCACGCAGCGCTCGTGGGTCGGCGGTGGCCCGCCGTCGTCCTCGATGCTGTACACCCAGCGATCCGTCCCGTTGAGCGCGATGAAGATGCCCTGCGTCCGCTCGGACAGCACGAACCACAGGATGTACGGACGCCGGCGGCTCACATGGGTCAGGTCGGCGCGAAAGACGATGTTGTGGCGGCGCCCGAGCGGCTCGCTGCGCTCCAGCCCGATGCCGGCATGCTCGCGCAGCATCCCTCGCGCGCCGTCGGCGGCGATGACGTAGCGCGCCCGCAGCACGCGCTCCGCCCCGTCGTTCGGGCGCACCGTGAGCGCGGCGCCGCCGTCGTCGGACCGGTAGCCGACGACCTCGTTGGCGAACGCGACGCTCGCCCCCGCCTCTCGTGCGAGGGTCTCCAGGAGGACGCCCTCGACCAGGTCCTGCGCGCACGAGCAGAGGCGCTCGGGCGAGTTGCGCTCGGCGGTCTCGTCGTCGACGAGGTCGAGCGTGGCGAGCTCCGGCCCGTCCATGCGGACCGTCCAGGCGAAGCCGCGGGCGAGCTCCGCGGACAAGCCCGCCTCGCGAACCGCGTCGGCGATGCCCCACCGGCGGAAGATCTCCATCGTGCGGGCGTTGACGACGTGCGCACGGGGATGGTCGAACGCGCCCGGCCGCCGCTCGAGCACGTGGACGCGCACGCCTTCGCGGGCGAGGCCGATCGCGGCGCTGAGGCCCACCGGGCCAGCGCCGACGACGATCACGTCGAAGTCCGTCTGCAGCGTCATCGGGTCAGTCCTCCTGTGGGCTCCGCGTACGCCACGACGTCGAGCAGCAGCTCCACGTCGGGCGCCAGCAAGGGCTCGCCCCACACGCCGATCGGCGTCAGCGCGGGCGGGTCGTGCGGGAACGCCAGGCGCCACTCGTCGAGGACCTCCGGCAGCCGGCGTACGTCGCCGAGCACGCAACGCACCGCACAGACCTGGTCCAGCGACGTGCCGGCGGCGCGGCAGACCGCGTCAACGTGCTCGAGCAGCGCGTGCGCCTGGCGGCGCGCGGGCTGGGAGAAGTGCGGCAGGCCCGGCTGGGGGCGCAGCTCCGCGGGCACCCCGCCGCGCGCCGCGATCGGCACGCACGTGCTGAGGAACACGACGTCGCCGGCGCGGACCGCCTGCGGCTCGCCGGCCAGGCCCGCCAGGCGCGACGGCGCCTCGACGCGCTCGATCCGCAGCTCGGCATCGCCGGCCAGCAGCACGAGCGCGATCTCGACCCGGGTGCCCTTGATGACGAGCCGGGCGCCCGGCGTGACCGTCCGCGCGGGGCCGCCGTCGCCGAACCAGCGCCGCCAGACGCGGTCCATGCCGGCGTAGTCGCTCGGATGGCCGATCGTCACGTCCGCCTTGACCGCCCGCTCGAGCGACGTGCCCGCCGCCCGGGCGATCTCGTCCAGCCAGCCGAGCGTGTACTCGGTCTGCGCCTCGATCTCCGATCCGAGCCAGATGTACGGGTTCACGCGCGCCTCGGGCGCGACCATCGACGGCTCGCCCATGTGGCGCTCGCCCATCCAGTCGCCCCGGAAGTCGGTCGCACCGAAGCCGGCGAGGAAGACCCAGTCGCCGCTGCGCGTCGCCGCCGAGTAGGACTTCACGGCGGTGCCCGGGTAGCCGTCGGGGACCGGCAGCGCCTGCTTGGGCTCGCTGACCGCGAGGGCCTCGACGCAGAACCGGGCGTCGGGGATCGCCAGCTCGCGGACGAGGATGCCGGTCGAGGCGCGCAGCGGGTCGGCGTATCCCCCGTCGACCAGCGCGTGCTGGTAGGGCGTCACGGACGGCGGGCTCGGCCAGTGCAGCGGGCCCTCCGCGTAGGCGGCGGCGTCCGGGTACGGCGCCGGCGCCCAGTGCCAGACGCGGATGACGTCGCGCGCGAGGTCGCGCCCCGCCGCGCGCAGCGTGCGATCCAGGGTCCCGAGCAGGTGGCGGGCCTGGAGCTCGAGCGGCTCGTCGGCGTACGGGTTGCCGGCATCGGGCCGCGCCTCGGGCGCGATGCCCGTGGCGAAGTCGGTCGCCGTCGCGCCGGCGGTCCAGGTCCAGCCGCCGGCGCTGACCCCCGCGCTCCAGCCCGGCGGCTCGGGCACCCCCTCGGGACGCAGGACGACGCGCGGGCTCACGACGCCACCTCGGCGGTGGTCGGCGCGGGCGCGACGACGGCGCGGATCGCGCGCGCGAGCTCGGCGGCCGGGTCGGCGGCTGCGCTCGCGGCGCGCCAGGCGACGTGGCCGTCCGGGCGGACGAGCACGGCTCCATCGGGCCCGATGCCGTAGGTGGCGAGGAAGGCGCCGCTCGGGTCGTCGAGGACGGGGGCGTCGCCGCCGATCGCGTGGACGGCGAGCGGCGGCCGTTCGTCCCGCGCCGCCGCGGCCCTGCGCCACCCGTCGCCCTCCGGGCCGACCAGCAGAGCCAGCCCGTGGTCGACGAGGTCGAGCGTCGAGAGCCGCTCGCCGCCGCGGCGCAGCCAGACATGCGGCGCGCGATGGCCGGGCGCGGCCGACGGGAACGGCGCGGGCGGGCCGGCCTCGGGCAGCAGCGCCCCACGCGTGTACGCGTAGCCGAGATCCTGCTCGACCGCCTCCACGTGGCGCGCCTGGTCGGCCAGCGCGGCGTCGAGCGCGGCCTGGTCGCCGTCGGCGATCGCGGCCCGGATCGCGAGCATGCGCTGCGCGTTCTCGACGCTCCAGGCGACGTTCGCGCGCGCGACCGGGCGCCGTTCGGCCTCGTAGCTCGAGAGCAGCGCCGCGTCGGCCTCGCCCCGCAGCACGAGCGCGAGCTTCCACGCGAGGTTGTGGACGTCGGCAAGGCCGGTCGACATGCCGAAGCCGCCGGTCGGCGGCAGCGCGTGCGCCGCGTCGCCGGCCAGGAAGACGCGCCCGGCGCGGTAGCGCTCGGCGACCTGCGCGCTGAGCCGCCACGTCGCCGTGTCGACGACCTCGACGGCGAGGTCCTCGACGCCCACCGCGCGCCGCACCGCCGCGCAGGCCGCCTCCTCGTCCAGGGGCGCCGGCCGCTCCGCGCCGGGCGGGACCATGACGAGCGTCACCCAGCGATCGACGCCGTCGACCGACGCGACCGTGACGAAGCGCCCGGTGCCGGCGCCGGTGAAGAACTGGATGCACGGCCGGTGGTCGACGAGCGCGCCGATGTCGCCGCGCCAGTACACGCTCTGCCACCACGCGATGAGCGGGTCGCCCTCCATCGCGATGCCGAGCGCGGCGCGCACGCCGCTGCCGACACCGTCGGCGGCCACGACGTACGCGGCGCGCAGGCGCTCCTGGGCGCCGTCGGCGCCGCGCACGGTCGCGGTGACGCCCGCGGCGTCCTGCTCGAGCCCGGTCAGCTCGCAGCCGAACCGCACGTCGCCGTCGAGGCGGCCGGCGAGCGCGCGCTCGACGGCGTCCTGGGGCACGCGGCAGCCGCTCGTCGGGCTCGCGTCGAGCTCGCGGGCCGGCGGCCGCGGCGAGCGGCCGACCTCGCGCCCGGCGAGCGTGTCGCAGTAGATGAACCCGTGCGCCTCGCGGAACGCAGCCGCGCGCAGCTCGGCCTCCAGGCCCCACTGCCGCAGCAGCTCCATGCCGCGGATCCGCACGCCGCGCGCCTTGGGATGGTGGCCGAGCGCGGGCCGGCGCTCGACGAGCGTCCAGCGCACGCCGAGCCGCTCCAGCAGCAGCGCGGCGCCGAGGCCGACGGGCCCGGCGCCGACGACCAGGACCTCGGGATCAGGCCTCATCGGCGATCGGGGTGTCCATCCGCCCCAGGCCCTCGATCTCCATCGTCACGACGTCGCCCGCCCACAGGAACCGCGGCGGGTCCATGAGCCCGCCGCAGCCGGCGGGGGTGCCCGTGAGGATGATGTCGCCCGGCGTGAGCTCCATCGCATCGCTGCACGTCGCCACGAGGCCGGGCACGTCGACGATCATGTCGGCGGTCGTGTCGTCCTGGCGCAGCTCGCCGTTCACCCAGCAGCGGATGCGCAGCGCGTGCGGGTCGGGGATCTCGTCGCGCGTGGCGATGAACGGCCCGCACGGGCAGAACGTCGGGAAGCCCTTGCCGCGGGTGAGCTGCATGAACAGCGGCGACACGTGCACCTCCCCCATCGCGACGTCGCGCGCGGTCACGTCGTTGACGATCATGTAGCCGCCGACGTGCTCCATCGCGTCCTCGCGCCGGATCCGCGCCCCGCCGCGCCCGATGACGACGCCGAGCTCGGTCTCGTAGTCGAGCTGCTGCGACTCGCGCGGGCGCACGAGCGGGTCGGTCGGCCCGATCACGCTGCGCGACGGCTTGAGGACGAGCAGCGGCAGGCTCGGCGGCTGGCCATCGCCGCCGGTGACGTGGGCCGCCTCGCGCACGTGCGAGAGGTAGTTGCCGCCGGCGACGATGACGTTCTCGGGGCGCGGGACGGGCGGCCCGAGGCGCGTGCCCGCCCGCGGCACGCGCGGGCCGTCGGCGGCGATCGCGCGATCGATCGCCGGGCGCAGGGCGTCGAGCATCCCCAGCACCGCGTTCATGTCGCCGCCGACGACGCCGACCTCCGCCAGCAGCGGGGCGAGCGGGAGGATCGTGTCGTCGTCCAGCAGGACGCCGGGCGCCTCGGCGCGGCGCGGGCCGTAGCTCACGAGTCTCATGGGGACAGGCTCTCCTGGTCGGGGGCGATGGCGGCGACGAGGCCGGACAGGTCGTGGTCGCCCAGGCCGGCGGCGACCGCGTCCTCGAAGAGGGCGCGCACGGTGGGCACCAGGCGCAGCGGCGCGCCGGCGTCGGCGGCGAGCGCGGCGACGAGGCGCTGGATCTCGACCATGCCGCCGATCGGCGCGCCGTCGCCGGCGTGGTCGCCGCGCAGCGCGCGGGGCAGGCAGCGCTCGAGCATCGCGCTCGCGGCCCAGCCGGCGGTGAGCACGCGCAGCGCGGCCGCGGGCTCGATGCGCAGCGCGCGCAGCAGCGCGGCGGCCTCCGCGGCGGCCGCGACGTGGCAGCCGACGAGCAGCTGGTTGACGAGCTTGAGCTCGAGCCCGGCGCCGGACGCGCCGGCGTGGACGACGTCGCACGCGTAGGCGGCGAGCAGCGGGCGCAGGCGATCGAGCGCGACGGGATCGCCGCCCGCCATCGCGACGAGCGTCCCGGCGCGCGCGCCCTCGGGGCCGCCGGTCACGGGCACGTCGAGGAAGGCGGCGCCGCGCGCGGCCGCGGCGGCGGCGACCTCGCGGGCGAGCGCGGGGGCGAACGTCCCGTGCTCGACGAGCACCTGGCCGGGCCGCGCGGCCGCGACGATCCCCTCCGGGCCCAGCCACACGTCCTCGACCGCCGGCCCGTCGAGCAGGCAGGCGAAGACCGGGTCGGCGGCCGCCGCGACCTCGGCCGGGCTCGTCGCCACGCGGGCGCCGTGCGCGGCGAGCGCCTCGGCCCGCGCGACCGTGCGGTTGTGGACGACGACCTCGTGGCCGGCGGCGAGCAGGCGGCGCGCCATCGCACCGCCCATGACCCCGAGGCCGATGAAGCCGACCGGCGCGGTCATCGTGTCGCCTCCGCGCCGGACGGCGCGGCCCGCAGGAAGTCGAGGTCGCAGCCGTCGGGCGCCTGGAGCACGTGCAGGTGGTGCAGGCGCTCGTAGCCGCGCGCGGGTGGCTCCGGTGGGCGCCACGCCGCGCGGCGGCGCGCGAGCTCGCCGGCGGGGACGAGGACGTCGAGCGTGCCGGCCTCGACGTCGAGCGCGATCCGGTCGCCGTCGCGCACGAGCGCGAGCGGGCCGCCGGCGGCGCTCTCGGGCGCCACGTGGAGGACGACCGCGCCCGACGCCGTCCCGCTCATCCGCGCGTCGGAGATCCGGACCATGTCGGTCACGCCGGCGCGCAACAGCTTCGCGGGAATCGGCAGCGCGCCGACCTCCGCCATGCCGGGGCCGCCGATCGGGCCGGCGCCGCGCAGGACGAGCACGGTGTCCGCGGTCACCGGGAGGTCGGGATCGTCGATCCGCGCCCGCAGGTCGTCGACGCCGTCGAAGACGAGCGCCGGTCCGGTGTGGCGCCACAGCCGCGGGTCGGCCGCCGAGCGCTTGAGCAGCGCTCCGTCGGGCGCGAGCGAGCCGCGCAGAACCGCGATCCCGCCGGCCGGCGCGACGGGATCGGAGAGGGTCCGCAGCGCACTGCGCGGGACTGGAGCGCGAGCGGGCAGCCGCTCCCCCCAACGCTCGCCCGTCCCGCAGCGCGCGTCGAGGTCCAGCAGCGGCGCCAGCTCGGCCACGAGCGCGGGCACGCCGCCCGCTTCCTCGAGGTCCTCGAGCAGGTACGGGCCGGACGGACGGACGTCGGCGAGCAGCGGCGTCTGCGCCGCCAGCTCCGCCACCCGGTCGAGCCCCAGCCGCAGGCCGGCCCGGCCGGCGAGCGCCTCCAGGTGGATGATCGCGTTCGTCGAGCCGCCGACCGCGACCACCGCGCGCACCGCGTTCTCCAGCGCGCCCTCCGTCACGAAGCGGTCGGGCGTCACGCCGTCGCGCGCGAGCGCCACCGCCCGGACGCCGGTGTCCTGCGCCGCCGCCCGCCGCGCCGCGCCGGTCGCCGGCAACAGCGCGGTGCCGGGCAGCGTCATGCCGAGCACCTCCGCCACGATCGCCATCGTCGCCGCCGTCCCCAGCACGTTGCAGGTCCCGACGCCGGCGTTCAGCACCCCTTCGAGCTCCACCCACTCCGCATCGCTCAACGTGCCCGCGCGGCGCCGGTCGGCGAACGTCCACAGGTCGTCGATCGCCAGCACCTCGCCGCGCCAGCGGCTGGTGGGCCGCGGCCCGGCCGCGAGCGCGATCGCCGGCTTGCCGGCGCTCAGCGCGCCCATGAGCTGCGCGGGCAGCGTCTTGTCGCAGCCGCCGAGCAGCACCACGGCGTCGATCGGCGACGCGGCGACCATCTGCTCGACGTCCATCGCCATGAGGTTGCGCAGCAGCAGCGTCGTGGGACGCACGAACGGCTCGGCGAGCGAGATCGTCGGGAACTCGAGCGCCATCCCGCCGGCCGCGATGATCCCGCGCTTGACGTGCTCGGCCAGCGCCCGCAGCCCGAGGTTGCACGGGTTGAGCTCGCTCCAGCTCGAGCAGATGCCGATCACCGGCTGGCGGCGAACCTCATCGTGCGAGCGCCCCGCGCCGCGCTGGAACATCCGCAGGATCATCCCGTCGGCGTCCTCGGCGACGAAGTCGGCGCCGGTCGGCCTCATCCGATCGCCTCGCCGGTCGCCAGCGCCATGCCGGTGGTGAGCCCCTCGGCATCCCTCAGCCATCGCAACCCCGGGCCGTGGCCGTCGGACGGGACGTACTCCAGCCCGATCCAGCCGGCATACGTCGACCGTTGCACGGCGGCGAGGAAGGCCGGGAAGTCGATCTCCCCGCTGCCCGGCTCGCCGCGGCCGGGCACGTCGGCGATCTGGACATGGCCGACGAGATGCTGCCAGCGCCAGAACAGCTCGGTCAGGTCGTGCGTCCCCTGGTGGAGGTGGTATGCGTCGAACAGCAACCGCAGCCGCGGCGGATCGCCGAGCATCCCGCGCAGCTCGACGACGTCCTCGATGCTGCGGATCACGTAGCTGGGCCGGTCACGGCGGTTGAGCGGCTCGAGCAGCAGATCGATGCCGTCGGGCAGCCGCTCCAGCGCCCACGCCAGGTTGGCCGCCATGACGTGGTACTGGCGCGCGCGACCGATCGGCAACCTAGCTCCGCCAAGCACGTTCACCGCCGGGCAGCCGAGGTCGACGGCCAGCGACACCGTGGCCAGCAGCTCCCGCCGCCAGGCCTCCGTCGCGCTCGGGTCGGCCAGGCGGCCGACATCGCGTGGGCCGGGGCCGGCGGGGAGGTTGAGCACGGCCACGGCGAGCCGGTGGCGGGTCACCTCCCGCACGACCAGGTCGGCGTCGTCGGGCGCCCAGAGCTCGACGCAGCGAAAGCCGTCGCGCGCCGCCGCGGCGAAACGCTCCGCGAAGGGCAGCTCGGCGTACTGCGTCGACACATGGCAGCTCAACCCCAGCACCGATCTCCTCACGCCTCTCCCGTCACAGCGCGATCACGCCGAGGTCGTCGGGCGCCAGGATCTCGCCGCCGTAGCCCACGCCGGCGGCCGCACGGCGAGCCTCCGTGAGGAACGCCTCGCTCGGGACGCCACCGGGCCCGTAATGCGACATCGCCAGCCGCTTCGCCCCGGCCTCCTTGGCGATCCGGGGCAGCTCGGAGACCGGCGTGTGGCTGTTGAACGCGTGCCGCCGCAGCGCTGCTCGCGACGCTGGCGGGACCTGGCTGAGCACCTGGTCCAGCGCCGAGACGAGCATCGCCTCGTGCACGAGCAGGTCGGCGTCGCGCGCGAGCGCGACGAGGTTCTTCGACGGCACCGTGTCCCCGGAGAACACCACCGCCTTGCCGCTGCGCTTGAGATCGAACCGGTAGGCGTAGGCGTCCTTGATCTCCGGCCCGTGCTGGACGCGGGTGGCGCTCACGCGAACGTGAGCGTCCTCCATCACGCGCCGGATGCCGGTCCTGGGCAGGCTGACGCGCCGGGCGCGCACGAGCCGGCCCAGCGGGATCAGGTTCACCTGCGCGACGAACGCGTCGATCGTGACCTCATAGAGCTCGAGGAAGCTCGCGAGCATCCGCTCGATCGGCGGCGGCCCCCAGACCGTCGTGCGGCGAGTCGCCTGCGCCGGCGGTCCCTGTCCCCAGGGCAGCAGCAGCGGCTCCGCGAGGCCCGCGACGTGATCCGAGTGGTGATGGGTGATGAAGACGTTGTGCAGCGTCGCGAACGGCAGGTTCGCGAACGTCATCTGACGTCCACAGCCGGCACCGCAGTCGACCATGTACTGCTCGCCGTCGACCACGAGCGTGAGCGACGGATGCGAGCGGCGCGGGTTCAGCTGCGGCCCGCCGTTCGTCCCGAGGAAGACGACCCGGTCGCCGGTCGCCGGCGCAGCAGGCGGGGCCGCCTGGCCGAGCGCAAGGTCAGCCCGTCCGAGGAGGGTGGCGCCCCCGGCCGCGACGGCGAGCGCCGATCCCAGGAACGCGCGGCGCGAGTGGCCCGACGACGAGGCGTCGTTCGCGGCGTCCAACGCGGAAGCATCGAGGAAGAGACACATGCTTGTCGTCCCTACGCGTCGCCGGCGTCAGCCGCCGCGTCGTAGGCCGCCATCGCCTCGGCGATGGCGCGGGTGTCGTAGTACTCGCGCATGCGCGCGAGCCGCCCTTCGCGGGCTTCGAACAGGATGCAGAAGCGCGCTCGCAGGCCGCCGCCGGCGGCGAACGCCTGCTCCATCTCGAACTCGGCCAGCGCGAAGCTCGGATCGGCGAGCGGGCGGATCTCCAGCTCGCGGATCTCCCGCCGCTCGATGCCCTGGAACGCGCGTCGCTCGGCCGCCTGCACCGCCGGCTTGCCGTCGATCGCCTCGGGGATCCCGGGCAGCGCCATCGGCAGCTCCACGCGGCAGTCGTCGGACCAAAGCGCGAAGTAGCGCTCGAAGTCGACCGCCTCGAGCGCGGCGAGCGCCTCGCGGACGAGCGGCGCGGCCTCGGTTGGTGATGGGGTCGTCGCCATCGCCGTCACACCGCCGCCGCGGCCTCGACGAGGTGCTCCAGCTTGGCGCGCAGCACGGGGATGTCGCGCGCCGGGTGCCCGGCGAACCCGCAGTTGGCGGAGACCCAGAGCCGCTCCTCGCCCACCACGCGCGCCCAGTCCTCGATCCGCGCGCGGAGCTTCGCGACCGGCTCGACCATGTAGCTCGCCTCGCTGACGATCCCGGCGGCGAGCTGCATCCCGGCGGGCAGATCGCGGTACGCGTCGCGCTCGAGATACTGCGGGAAGTAGCTGCACTCGAAGGCTGCCACGTCGACGACGCCCTCGAGGTGGCGCAGGATGTCGAGCCACGGTGCGTTGCGCAGCACCGGACAGGCGGGCTTGCCGGCCGCCGTGCCGCAGCAGATGTGGATCCCGCGGATCGGGCCGTCCACCCCCTCGAAGCACGCGGCGATGATCCCTGCCGCGTCCGCCGCCGACATCTGCCCCGTGTTGACCAAGAGGCCGAGGAACGGGACGTCGAGCTGCACGTGTGGGCAGCCGGCCGCGGCCAGCGCGCGGATCTCCTCGTTCACGAGGCGCAGCAGGTTCGGCATCTGCTCGCGCACCGCGTCGGGCTGGTCCTGGCCGAACGGCACGAGCTCGAACGGCCCGACGACCGTCGCCTTGCGCACCCCGCCCGGCAGGTCGCGCTCGCGCAGATAGGCGCGCGCGTAGCCGAGGCCCTCGGGCGCGTCGATGTCGCCGACGATGGTCGCGTGGGCGGTGTCGTCGTAGTCCACGATCAGCTCCGCCTCGGGGCGGTCGACCTCGACCCCGGTGAGCACCTCGTGGATGCGCGAGATGAACTTGAACGCGAAGTACTCGCCGCCCGTCCACTCGTCGAGGCCGAGCTCGCGCTGCTCGCGGATCGCCGTGGCGGCCGCGGCGCGCAGGACCTGCTCCCCGGCCTCGCCCGGCAGCTCGCCGCGGTGGTAGCGCGCCAGGTCCTCGGCGTGGTCGGGCGGCTCCCACCACGCGCCGATGGTCGTCGTTCGAATGGCCATGGCAAGGGCTCCTTTCGCTAGTTGACGGTGGCGACGTGATCGGCGCTGGCGAGGATGCGTCCGAGCGCCTCGTCGAGCGCATCGGCCGGGTCGTCGGGCAGGGCCGCCGAACGGAAGCCGACGTGCCCGTCGGGTCGCACGAGCACGGCCCCGTCGGCCGCTACCTCGAAGGCCGCCTCGAACGCGGCGCCGTCCTCGGGGCGCAGGTCTCCGTCGGCGGCGACCCGGTAGGCCGCGAGCCGCACCCCATGTCGCGGCGCGACCTCGGCGGCGGCGTCGAGCCACGCGCCGCCGTCGGCCCCGGTGAGCAGGACGAAGCCGCCCTGGGGAAGGTCGATCGTCGACCGGCGCGCGCCATCGGCGTCCGTGACCCAACGATGCGGCGACCGGGCGCCGGGCGTGGAGGTCATGCGGTACTCGCCGACCGTGGAGCGCACGGGCTCGCGACCGTCGTCGATCACCGCCGGGGACGCGTAGAGCGCCCCGAACTGCTGGCCCTGGGAGAAGAACTGCTCACGCTGCTTGGGGATCGCCGCGGCGATGCGCTCGCGCAGCGGCGCCCCCTCGGGCTCCTCGATCGCCGCCAGCTCCGACGGGTCGGGCATGAGCCACCCGGTCTCCTCCATCTTCTTCGTGTTGAGCGTGCACTGCCGGGCGTTGAGCTCGGCGACCGGCTTGCGCTCCAGCTCGTAGCTGTCGAGCAACGCATCGCCGGCCCGGCCGCGCAGCACCGCGGCGAGCTTCCAGGCCAGGTTGGCCGAGTCCTGGACGCCGCTGTTCATCCCGAACCCACCGTGCGGCGGGAAGCGGTGCGCCGCGTCGCCGACGAGCAGCACGCGCCCGACGCGCCAGCGATCGGCGACCGCCTGCTCGTGCTGCCAGCGCAGGATGCTGAGGATCTCGATCGCCAGGTCGTCGACGCCGGCCGCCTTGCGGATCAGGCCCGTGCAGAGCTCCTCGTCGAAGTGCTCGTCGGGGAGGCTGACGTCGCCCTCGAAGTTGTAGATCCACCGATGCGCGTGGCTCACCGGCCAGAATGCGCCCTGGGTGTCGGCGTTGACGACCCACCAGAGCAGGTACGGCCGGCCGCGGCGCAGCGCGTCGAGCTGCTCGGAGGCGAAGTAGACGTTGACCGACTCGCCGTAGGGCTCGGCCGCGGTCTCGGTGATCCCGAGCAGCGACCGGACGCGGCTGCGCACGCCGTCCGCGGCGACGACGTAGCGTGCGCGTACCCGCCGCTCGGACGCGTCGCCCCGCTCGCGCAGCGTGACCGTGACCCCCGTGTCGTCCTGGTCCAGCGCGACCGCCTCGGTGGCGAAGCGCAGCTCGACGGACGGGTGCTCGGCGAGCGCCTCGGCGAGGATCGGCTCGAGCTTGTCCTGCGGGATGAAGCAGGGCGCCTCCGGCGACTGCTGCGCGTACTCGGCCAGCCGCTCGGCGTCGTCGGCGAGCATGATGGAGCCGAGCTCGATGCCGTCGACGCGCGTCATCCACGCGAACCCGAGCGCCTCGCCGGGCGGGAGGCCGGCGGCCCGGATGCGATCGGCGAGGCCCATCTGGCGGAAGATCTCCATCGTGCGGGCGTGCACGCCGGCGGCCTTGGGGTGACGCGACAGCGTCGAGCGCCGTTCGACGACGAGCGTGTCGACGCCCTCCGCTCCCAGCTGCAGCGCGGTGCTCAGGCCGACCGGCCCGGCGCCGACGATCAGGACCTCGACGTCATGACTCATCAGGTTCTCCTCGTTCATGCGGACAGAGAGCCGGTGGGCTCGGGGCTGGTGCGCGTGCTTGCGATCGCCTCCAGCTGCTGGCGGCGCGCCCGGGCGATCCGGGCCCGGGCCGCCCAGCCGGAGATGGCGACCGCCGCGATCAGCGCAGCGCCGTTGAAGGCGGGCTGCACCCAGGCAGCGACGCCCATCTGCTGCAGGCCGGAGACGGTGATCGCCAGGAAGAACACGGCGATCACGACGCCGAGGACGTTGAAGCGACCGGGCGTGATCGTCGTCGAGCCCAGCAGCGCGGCAGCGAAGATCGGCAACAGCAGGTCCGCGTTGCCGGCGGCCGTCGCGCTGCCCAGCCGTGCCCCGAGGATCGCACCCGCGATGCCGGCCAAGAGCCCGCCCGCGACGAACGCGCCGACGCGGTAGCGCTGCGTGCGGATGCCGGTCAGAGCGGCGGCCCGCTCGTTGCCGCCGACGGCCAGCATGCGCCGCCCGACGGTCAGGTACCGCATCACGAGGGCGAGGACGGCCGCGACGACCAGCGCGTAGAGCATCGAGAGCGGGATGCCGGCGACCTCGTCGCGCGCCAGCGACATCAGGCCGTCGGGCGCCTCGATGAGATCGGTCCCGCCCGTGTAGAGCTGCACCATGCCCGCCAGGAACGTGGCCATCCCGAGCGTCGCGACGAACGCGTGCACGCGCAGGCGGGTGACGATGAGGCCGTTCAGCAGGCCGACGGCCATCGACGCGCCGATCGCGAGCACGATGCCCAGCGCGACCGGGAGGTCCTGCCGCTCGGACAGGCCGATGACCAGCACGTTCGCCAACGTGAGGTTCGCGGCGATCGAGAGGTCGAACTCGCCGACGATGAGCGTCAGCATCACGCCCAGCGCCGCGACGATGATGACCGACTGATCGTCGACGATCCCGCGCAGGTTGTCGGTGGTGGGGAACGAATCCGGCCGCTCCAGCGAGAAGAAGAGCAGCAGGATCAGCAGGAAGAGCGGCAGGCCGAACCGCGACAAGAGGTGCAGTGCGGTGGCGCCGGCGCCGGCGCGCGGCTCGTGGACGCGTCCGTTCGCGCTCACGCCGCGCCTCCGTAGGCGAGCTCGGTGACGACGGCCAGCTCCGCCTCGCCGCCGGGCGCCGTCGCGACGACCGCGCCGCGGCGCATCACGACGACGCGATCGCAGAGCGTCACCGCCTCCTCGAAGTCGGAGGTGACGACCAGCGCGGCGAGGCCATCCTCGGCGCAGCGCTGGCGCAGGAGCCGGTAGATGTCGAACTTGGCGCCGATGTCGACCGCCGCCGTCGGCTCGTTGAGCACGAGCACGCGGGGGGCGCGGGCCAAGCAGCGCGCCAGCAGGATCTTCTGCTGGTTGCCGCCGCTGAACGTCTCGACGGCGCGGTCGGGCTCGGGCGGCCGCACGTCGAACTCGGCGAGCAGCCGCTGCGCGGCCAGCCGCTCCGCGCGGTGGCGGTGACGGCTCAGCCCGCTGCGCCCCGGGCACAGGAAGAGGTTCTCGCCGGCGGTCAGCTCCATCGCCAGCCCCTCGGCGCGGCGGTCGTCGGGGAGGTAGCCGATGCCGTGGGCGAGCGCGTCGACCGGCCGCCGCAGCCGGCAGCGGCGGCCGGCGACGATCACGTCGCCCGCTGCCGCCGCAGCCGCGCCGGACAACGCCTGGGCGACGGCGCGGTGCCCCGCGTCGGCCAGGCCGGTCAGCGCGACGATCTCGCCCGCAGCGAGCTCTAATGAGATCGGGCCATATCCCGGCCCGCGCAAGCCGCGCAGCTCGAGTGCCGGCTCTCCCAGGTGCGCCCCTTCCGCGTGGTGGGTCGGGCCGGGCGCGTCGCGGCCCACGATCAGCGCGACGAGCTCGGCGCGGCCCAGCTCGCCGGCGGCGCGCGAGGCGACCGTGCGACCGTCGCGCAGGACGGTCACCCGGTCGCAGACGGCGAGCACGTCGTCGATGCGATGCGTGATGAGCAGGCAGGCGACGCCTTCGTCGCGCAGCCGCGAGAGCAGCGCGAAGAGCGCCTGCACCTCGCCGGCGTGGAGCTTGGCCGTCGGCTCGTCGAGCACGATCAGGCGCGCGCCGAGCGCCAGCGCACGCGCGATCGCCACGATCGCCTGCTCCGCCGGCGGGAGCTCGCCGACGAGGCGGTCGACGTCGAGCTCGACGCCGAGCCGCGCGAGCACCGCCCGCGCGGCCTGCCGGGTCGCGCGCTGGTCGATGAGGCCGAAGCGGCGCGCGTACGCGGTGCCGAGCGCGACGTTGTCGGCGACCGACAGCAGCTCGACGAGACCGAGGTCCTGGTGGATGAACGCCGCGCCCAGCTCGGCGCGCGCGGCGGCGGGACGGTCGCCGATCGGCTCGCCGAACAGGTTCAGCTCGCCGCGGTCCGCGCGCTCGATGCCCGCGAGGATCCGCACGAGCGTCGACTTGCCGGCGCCGTTCTCGCCCAGCAGCGCGTGGATCTCCCCCGGGCGGACCGAGAGGTCTCCGGCGACCAGCGCGCGGGTCGCGCCATAGACCTTCTGGACCCCGCGGGCAGTCACCGCCTCCGTGGCGGCGTCTCGTCCAGGGCGGTGTTCGACCGCAGGCATCGTCGCCGGCATCTCTCCTCCGAAACAGGGGGCACGTGGCCCCATCGACCGACAGAGATCCTAGAAACATATCTCTGCGATGTCAAACGTCGGCGGCCGCGAGATGCGCCGGCTGTGCGAGTCGCGCCGGATTAGCCACACCTTTGACACTTTTGAAATATCTCTCTAGGGTCCGCTCGTCACCAGTCCCCCGAGGAGAGTGAGTTCGGAATGGTGTTTCTCCGTGGTGCGCGCCCGCGCTCGACGGCGGTCGCCGCCCTCGCGGTCTGCGCCTCGCTGGCCGCCGGCTGCGGCAGCAGCGACGACGACGGCGGCGGCACGACCGGCTCGACGAGCACCGTCGCCGCGCGCGCGTCGACCGCGTCGTCAGCGGGATCGGACGCCGTCCTGCAGCAGGCGCAGCGCATCGTCCAGGCAGCGACCGGCGGCCTCGTCTACGCGCGTGGTTACGACGCGATCGACCCGGCGGCGATCAAGCCGCTGACCAGCTTCCAGGGGCCCGCGCCGTCGGCGCCGCCCAAGGACCCGATCAAGCTCGCCGTGATCGGCTGCGCGCCGGTCGGCGGCTGCCTGAACGTCACCAAGGACGTCGCCGCCGTCGCCACCAAGCTCGGATGGTCGGTCGCCCAGGCCAGTGGCGACGGCACCCCGTCCAGCTACCAGAAGCTCTTCAACACGGCGATGACGCAAGGCGTCGACGCGATCGTCGCGGTCGCCGTCCCCGGCGTGGTCGTGGCCCAACAGCTGGCGGAGGCCAAATCCAAGGGCATCGTGACGATCGCCAGCAACTCGGTCCCCGCCAGCGGCCCCGGATACACCGGATACGTCGACGGCCGCGAGCCGCTCTCGAAGATGCTCCTGGCCTCGTGGATCATCACCGACAGCGACGGGAAGGGCAGCGCGCTCCTCACCGACGCGCAAGGGCGGCCCGACCTCGGCGTGGCGACCGCCGCGAACTTCCTGGAGCAATGCTCGGGCTGCTCGGTCAAGGTCGACACGTGGCCGTCGACCGACTTCCTCAACCCGGTCAAGGCCGGCCAGCGCACCCAGGCGCTCGTGCGCGCCAACCCGAACGCCGGCTACCTCATGTGGCCGACCGGCGGCCTGCCCCTGCAGCCCGCGGTCCAGGCGATCAGCCAGGCCGGCCGGGCCGGCGACCTCGCGCTGATCTCCTCCGACCTCGACCCGCCGTCGCTCACCCTCCTGCAGAAGGGCGGGGTGAAGCTTCTGACCTCGCAGTCGCAGGGCCGGCTCTCGCTTGCGACGGTCGACGCGGTGATCAAGGGCCTGGCCGAGCAGCGGATGCCCACGTCCGACGCCTGGGGCATCGGCGTGGGCATCGTCGACGCCGAGCACGCCCCCAAGCAGGCCAGCTACCCGGCGATCGACGCGTACGTCCGCGAGCAGTTCGACTACGTCGCGCCCTACCAGCAGGCGTGGGGCGTGGACCTCAGCGCGCTGGGCTGAGTCAGCCCAGCGCGGCGTGGATGGCCAGCGTCTCCGCGACCCACGCCTCGGCGTCGCGGCCGGCGGGGACCTGGCCCATGCCGCACTCGGTCGCGACGCCGAACCCGCGCCGCCCGCCCAGCGCCGCCTGGGCGGCGGCCGCGCGGCGCCGAGCGCCCTCCACCCCGTCGGCGTCGTGCACGAGGCCGAGGTAGAGCTGCGCCGACGGGACGCGCAGGTCGCGCAGCGGCGCGAAGTAGCGCACGTCGTCGCGGTCGGCCGGCACGGGCATGTGCAGCCAGTCGATCGACCGCGACAGCTCGGCGTCGATCGCGTTGGCCATGCGGACGAGCAGCGCGAGATCGTCGGGCTGCTTGAAGTGGCGGCGGCCGCGATAGCCGTAGCAGAGGTGGTAGCCGAGCTCGACGCCGTCCGGCACCGCGGCGCCGAGGCGGGCGAGCCGACCGGCGATCGCGGCGAGGAGGTCGTCGGCGCCGAGCCAGTGGGGCGCGACCCCCTCGAGGATCGCCGTCTCGACGGCCACATCCCACTGGAAGGCGAGGTCGCGGTGCGGGATGGCCGCGGCGATCGCCGCCACCTCTCGCAGCATCGCCGCCTCGTAGACCGGCTCGAACGCGGCCTGGTCGGCGTCGGAGACGAAGGCGCCGATCACGGCGACCGGCGTCGGCATGCAGACCTGGAAGCGGGTCGTCGCCGGGATCACGCCCTCCTCGCGCAGGCGGACGAACACCGCGTAGGACGCGGCGGCATCCTCGGCGTAGCCGAGCGCCGGCAGCTCGAGCGCCGCCACCGGCCGGGTCAGCGCGATCTGCGGGTTGGTCCACCCCGGGCTGCGCTCCACCGCGGGGCCCGGCTCGATGCCGTCGGCCGCGCAGAGGACGTGGTACTGGAACCCGAACCAGCGGTCCCGCCGCCCGCGCTCGCCGTCAGGGATGCGGCGCAGGTGGCCACGCAGGTGGGTCATCGCCACCCGGAAGACCTGCTCGGCGTCGCCGAGGGCGACCGAGCCGACAAGCTGGGCCTCCATCACAGCTCCACCACGATCTTGCCCTGAACGTGGCCGCGGCGCCCGTCGAACAGCTCGAGCGCGTCCTCGAGCGCGCGGCGCTCACGGACGATCGGGCGCAACCGGCCCGCCTCGGCCAGCGCCGCGACGTCCGGCATCCGGTTGGGCGGCAGCGCGGCGAGGACGTTCGCAGTCCGGGCGTCACGCTCGGGATCGGCCGCGTGACGGGTCGACGCTGCGCGCCCGGTGGGCTTGAGGACTCGCGTCAGCGTGGCGAAGCCCCCGGGATCGTTGGCGGCGTCGACGAGCCCGTCCAGCCCGCCGGCGAGCGCGGCGCGCACCTGGGCGGCGACGTCGCCCTCGCGGTCCACCGTCTCCGCGGCCCCGATCTCGCGGAGGTGCTCGACGTCGTCGGCGAGCGCCGTCGCGATGACGTGCGCGCCCGCTGCCGCGGCGAGCTGCACTGCGTAGCCGCCGACGCCCCCGCTCGCCCCAGCGACGAGCACGTGCTCGCCCGGCCGGGGCGCGACGTGCTCGACGGCCAGCAGGGCGGTCGTCGCCGCCAGTGGGAGGGCCGCCGCCTCCGCGAACCCGAGCGCGGCCGGCTTGGCGGCCAGGAAGGCGTCGTCGCCGAGCACGACGTAGTCGGCGAACGTCCCGTCGCGCAAGAGCATCCCGGTGACGTAGCCGAAGACCTCGTCTCCGGGCGCGTACGCGGTCACGGCAGCGCCGACGCGCTCCACGACGCCGGCGAGGTCGCGGCCGAGCGTGACCGGGAACTCGTGCTCCATCCGGCCGCGCATCGCCCCGGCGGCGATCGCCCGATCCAGGCCGTTGACCGAGGCGGCGCGGACGCGGATCAGCAGCTCCCGCGCGCCAACGTCGGGCATCGGGCGCTCGCGCAGCGCAACGCCGCTGTCGAAGTTGTCGAGGGTGATCGCGCGCATCTCGCTCCTGACTTCCGGGGACGATCGGCCTCTCCTCGTTCGAGACACTACAGATATATGTCAGGTGTGTCGAGCTGTCATACTGGCCCGGCGAGAGGGAGACCGATGAGCGAGAGGAGCGATGTTCCGATGCAATCAGCCGAGACGGACTGCGCGGTGGTCATCGTCGGAGGAGGCCCCGTCGGACTGGCCACCGCCCTGCAACTGGGGCGCTACGGCGTGCCCACCCAGCTCGTGGAGCGGCGCAGCGGACCGACGCGTCATCCCAAGGCAACCGGCGTGCACGCCAAGACCATGGAGCTCATGCGCCAGTGGGGCGTCGCGGACGAGGTACGCGCCGCCAGCGGCGTCGGCCCGGACTGGACCAGCTTCGCGTGGGTCACGCGCGTGACCGGCGAGGAGCTCGGCACGATCGACCTGGCCCAGGACGTCGAGCGCCTGACCGAGGCGATGGCACAGTCTCCCGAGTTCCTCGCGTGGTGCGCACAGGACGTGATCGAGCCGATCCTCCTGCGGGCCGCGCAGCAGTACGACTCGGTTCGCATCCGCTACGGCACGGAGCTGCAGCGGTTCGCGCAGAGCGACCGCGGCGTGGAGGTCGTCGTGGCCGCGGCGGATGGCGGCGCGGATCCCGAGACGCTGCGCGCCGACTACCTCGTGGCCGCCGACGGCGCCGCCAGCGGCATTCGCGACGCCCTCGGGATCCAGGCACCGGCGACGCCGGCGTTCGGCCACCACATCAACGTCTGCTTCCGTGCGGATCTCAGCTCGTGGACCGCCGGGCGCAACCACATGATGTGGTGGGTGGTCAATGCCGAGAGCAGGGGCACGCTGGTCACCCTCGACGGCGCAGACCGCTGGATCTACCACCTCGGCTACGACGCGGACCGGCAGCGTCCGGAGGACTTTCCCCCCGAGGTGTGCGTCGACCTCATCCGCCGCGCGATCGACGCAGGCGCGCCGGAGATCCCGATCGAGATCGAGAGCGTGGTCGCGTGGCACCTCGACACCGCCCTGGCGGAGCGGTTCTCCGACGGCCGGGTGTTCCTCGTCGGCGACGCGGCGCACCGCTTCCCGCCCACGGGCGGGTTCGGCATGAACAGCGGGATCGGCGACGCGCACAACCTCGCGTGGAAGCTCGCCGCCGTGACCCGCGGCACGGCGAGCGCCGGGCTGCTGGACACCTACGACCAGGAGCGGCGCCCGGTGGCCGAGCTCAACACGCGCCAGGCGATGATCAACACGGAGCGCACGGCGGAGGTCGGATGGGTGCTGTTCGACCCCGAGGCGATCGCCAGGATCGAGCAGCCGGAGGGCGCCGATGTCCGAGCGGCGATCGCGGCGGCCATCCCGAACCAGCGTGAGGGCTACTGGTCCCAGGGGCAGCAGTTCGGCTCGATCTACGAGTCCTCGGCGGTCGTCCCGGACGGGACCGACCCGGTGCGCTCGACCATCAGCGACTACCGCATGAACGCCGGCCCGGGCGCACGCGCGCCCCATCTCTGGCTCGAGGGGCCGGACGGCGGCAGGCTCTCGACCGTCGATCTCCTACACACGCGGTTCGTCCTGCTGGCCGGCCCCGCGGGGGACGACTGGAAGGAGGCGCTCGGGTCGGTCGCGGCCGAGCTCGGGCTCGACGCCGGCGGCTTCACGGTCGGCCGCGGCGCGGACTACCGCGACGCCGAGGGCGACTTCCTGGCCTTGTACGGCTTGAGCGAGTCCGGGGCTGTCCTCGTGCGGCCAGATGGCCACGTCGCCTTCCGCGCCGCCGCGCTCGTCGGCGATCCCGAGCCGGCGCTGCGCGACGCGCTGGCGCAGGTGCTGCACGCACCGGTCCCTTCGAACGTGGCACGCAGCTAGGGGGCGCATCGGCGCGCGCCGCGGCTAGGTCCCGAGCGGCGCGCGCACCCCGCCGAAGGCCTGCACCATCGTGCGCCCGACCTCCCCGAGGTGCTCGCGCATCACCGATGCGGCCTGCGCGGCGTCGCCGGCAAGCAGCGCGGCCAGGATCCGCTCGTGCGCCTCCAGCTCGACGGTCGACGTGATGTGCCCCTCGACGTCCGGCATGAGGTAGTGCAGGCGCTTGACCTCGTCCAGGAGCCCCTCGAGGATCCGCACCGCCCGCGCGTTGCCGGCCATCTCGGCGATCGCCAGGTGGAACAGGCGGGCCGAGGTCAGCGCCGCCTCGATGCCGTCGGGGTCCGGGGCGGTCTGCTCCTCGAGATGGACCCGCAGCCCTTCGATCGCGGCGCGATCCCCGCGCGCCGCCGCCTCGCGCACCAGCTCGGGCTCGAGCATCTGGCGCAGCGAGAAGACCTCGCGCACGTCGTCGAGGCCGAGCGGGCGGACGAGGTAGCCCTTGCGCGGCATCACCGTGACCCAGCGGTCCTGGACCAGCAGCCGCAGCGCCTCGCGAATCGGCGTCTTGGAGACGCCGTAGCGCGCGGCGAGCTCCGGTTCGAGCACGATCTCCCCCGGGCGGCGACGAACCCGCAGGATGTCCTCCTTCAGCGAGTCGTAGACCTGCTCGGTGAGCGAGAGGCGCGGCGGCTCGGCTGGCGCGTCGGGCGCCTGCGCTGCGATCGTCCTACGGTGCTTGGCCATGGGTTGATGGACGTGAGATATCTCAAGGCTACTTCCCCGGTCCAGACAGACCGCGCACCGTCGCCCCGAACAGCCCCTCCCAGTCGCTGCCGACCGCCTCGGCGAACGCGTCCTCGAGCATGCGGAAGTGCTCGTCGAGGACCGCGTCGAGCTGCGGCATGTCGCGCAGGCGCATCGCGTTGAGCTGGCGGCGGTGGACGTCGAGGGTGAGGTCGTCGTCCTCGGAGCCGCCGCGGTAGGCGTCGCGGACCGGCGCCAGGTCGTGGCCGAGCGAGCGCATCGCCGACTGCAGCTGGCGGTTGTGGCAGGCGCGGCTGACGGCGCGATGGAACGCGGCGTCGGCCCGCATGACGAGCGGGCGGTTGCCGCGGTGGCGCTCGAGCAGGTCGATCGTGCGGCCGATCTCCTCGAGGTCCTCCTCCGTCGCGGCGACCGCGGCCAGCCGCGTCACGCCGCCCTCGAGCACGCGACGGCCGGTGAGGATCTCGACGACCTGGTGCTCCTCGGACGCGACGTAGGAGTTGATGAGGTCCATCGGGATCAGCTCGGCGGCGAGGAACACGCCGCCGCCGGCCCCGCGGCGCACGTCGATGAGGCCCGAGCGCTCCAGCACGCGCAGCGCCTGGCGCAGCGTCGGCTTGGAGATCCGCAGCTGGTCGGCCAGCTCGGACTCGTTGGGCAGCCGGTCGCCCACCCGCAGCCGCGAGCGCTCGATGCCCTCGACGATGTGCTCGATCGCCTGCTCGAACGTGCGCTCGGTCAGGACCGGCTCGACGAAGCCCACCGCGGGCTCGGGATGGAGGCGCTGCACGGCCATCGCCGGCAGAGCGTACGCCTCACTGGTCGAAGTCGAGCGTGACCCGGTCGGTGACCGGGTGCGACTGGCAGGCGAGCACGAAGCCCGCGTCGAGCTCGGCCTCCTCCAGCGCGTAGCTGCGGTCCATCCGCACCTCGCCCTCGACGACCTTCGCCCGGCACGTGCCGCAGACGCCGCCCTTGCAGGCGTACGGCGCGTCGGCGCGCACCTGCAGGACCGCGTCGAGGATCGGCTGCCCGTCGCGGGCCATCTCCAGCGTCGACGAGCGGCCGTCGAGCTGGATCGTGACCGTCGCGGCCTCCTCGGGCCGCAGCGGCCGGTCGGCGTCGGGCCGGCGCGCCGGCGCGGGCTCGTCCTCCGCGTGGAAGACCTCGCGATGGATGTGGGCGGCGTCGACGCCGCGCTCGCGCAGCAGCTCGCGCGCGGTCTCGATCAGCTCCAGCGGCCCGCACAGGAACCACTCGTCGACGTCCTCGGGCCGCAGCAGCGTGTCGAACAGCCGGTTGAGGCGGTCGCGATCCAGACGCCCGGAGAGCAGCTCGACCGGCTGCGGCTCGCGCGAGAGGACGTGGAAGAGCTCGAAGCGCTCGGGGTGGCGGTCCTTCAGGTCCTCGAGCTCCTCGAGGAACATGATCGAGCCGCTCGTGCGGTTGCCGTAGGCGAGCGCGACCTGCGACCGCGGCTCGCGCTCGAGGATCGTCTCGGCGATCGACAGGATCGGCGTGATCCCGCTGCCCGCGGCGATGGCGACGTAGCGCTTCTCGTGCGCGGGGTCCAGCGGCGTCGTGAACCGTCCCCCGGGCGTCATCACCGCGAGCTCGTCACCGGGGCGCAGCTCCTCGTGGGCCCAGGTGGAGAACGCGCCGCCCGGCAGCCGCTTGACCGCGACCCGCAGGACGCCCGAGCCGGCGGGCGCGCAGATCGAGTACGTGCGCCGCAGCCCGTCGCGCTCGACGACGAGGTGCTGGCCGTGGGCGAAGTCGAACTCCTCGCGCAGGTCGTCGGGGACGTCGAAGGTGATCGCGACGCTGTCGTCGGTGACCGGCGCGACGTCGGCGACCTTGAGGGTGTGCAGGCGCATCTAGAAGGTCTTGAAGTGGTCGAAGGGCTCCAGGCAGCGCTGGCAGACGTACTGCGCCTGGCAGGAGGTGGCGCCGAAGCGCGAGAGCTGGCGGGTGTCGGCCGAGCCGCAGCGCGGGCAGCAGACGCCGAGCTGGAGGAGCTGCGGGGCAGGCGGCGCGGCGTCGATCTGGAGGAGCTGGGGGCCCGGAGCCGGCGGCGCGATGCCGTACTCGCGCAGCTTGCGCCGCCCGTCCTCGCTCATCCAGTCCGTCGTCCACGCGGGCGACAGGACCGTCCGCACCTCGACGTCGTCGACGCCCTCGTCGCGCAGCCGCGCCGCGATGTCCCCGCGGATCGCGTCCATCGCCGGGCAGCCCGAGTACGTGGGCGTGATCGTCACGACGACGTGCTCGTCCTCGACGGCGACGTCGCGCAGGATCCCGAGGTCCTCGATCGTCAGCACCGGGATCTCCGGGTCGGGGACCGCGGCGACGATCGCGCGGGCGCGGTCGGCGGTCACCACGTCGCCCCCGGGTGCTGGCGATGCAGCGACTGCATCTCGGCCAGCAGATAGCCGAGCCCCTCGGTGTGCTCGCCGCGCCGGCCGCCGCCGGGGCGCCAGCCGTCATCCTCGGGCACCTGCAAGGTCGCCTCGCCGAGCGTCGCCGAGACGAACGCCTCCCAGCCGTCGCGCAGCGCGGCCGGGTCGACGCCGACCTCGGCCTCGAGCTCGTCATGGGCGAGCATCTCGTGCGTGTACGGCCACAGGCGCTCGAGCGCGGCCTGCATCCGCTCGCGGCTCTCGGCCGTCCCGTCGCCCAGGCGCAGCGCCCAGTGGACGGCGTGGTCGCGGTGGTAGGCGACCTCCTTGACCGCCTTGCCCGCCACCCCGGCGATGGTCTCGTCCTCGTGGCCGACCAGCGCCTCGTAGCGGGCGAGCTGGAAGGTCGAGAACAGCAGCTGGCGGGCGATCGTCTGGGCGAAGTCGCCGTTGGGCTGCTCGACGATGAGGAGGTTGAGGAACTCGCGGTCGGTGCGCAGGTAGGCCAGCTCGTCCTCGTCGCCGACGCTGGCCAGCAGCGCGCGCGCCTGGCCGAGGAGGTCGAGCGCGATGTTCGTCAGCGCCAGGTCCTCCTCGAGCTCGGGCGCCCGCGACGACCACCACGACAGGCGCTGGCAGAGGACCAGCGCATCGTCGGCGAGCCGCAGGGCATAGGTGTCCCTGGGGTTCACAGGTGCTGCACTCCCTCCGGGACCTCGTAGAAGGTCGGGTGGCGGTAGACCTTGTCGCCGGCCGGGTCGAAGAACGCGTCCTTCTCGTCGGGCGAGGAGGCGGTGATCTGCGCCGCGGGCACGACCCAGATCGAGACGCCCTCCTGGCGGCGCGTGTAGAGGTCGCGCGCGTTGCGTACGGCCATCTCGGCGTCCGGCGCGTGCAGGCTGCCGACGTGCTGGTGCGACAGCCCGCGCTTGGCCCGCACGAAGACCTCCCAGAGCGGCCACTCCCGGCGATCCTCGCTCACGCGGCCGCCCTCTGCTCGCGCTTCGCCGCGTACGCCGCCGCGGCCTCGCGCACCCAGGCGCCGTCCTCGTGGGCGGCGCGGCGGTGCTCCATCCGCTGGCGGTTGCACGGTCCGTCGCCCTTCACCACGGCCCAGAACTCGTCCCAGTCGATCGGCCCGAAGTCGTAGTGGCCGGTCTCCTCGTTCAGGCGCAGCTCCGGGTCGGGCAGCGTCAGCCCGAGCGCCTCGGCCTGCGGCACGCACATGTCGACGAAGCGCTGGCGCAGCTCGTCGTTGCTGAAGCGCTTGATGTTCCACGCCATCGACTGCGCGCTGTGGGGCGACTCGTCGTCGGGCGGGCCGAACATCATGAGCGACGGCCACCACCAGCGGTCCACCGCGTCCTGGGCCATCGCGTGCTGGGCCTCGGTGCCGTGCGAGAGGTGGTGCAGGATCTCGAAGCCCTGGCGCTGATGGAAGGACTCCTCCTTGCAGATGCGCACCATCGCCCGCGCGTACGGCCCGTACGAGCAGCGCGTGATCGGCACCTGGTTGACGATCGCCGCGCCGTCGACCAGCCAGCCGATCGCCCCCATGTCCGCCCACGTCAGCGTCGGGTAGTTGAAGATCGACGAGTACTTCTGACGGCCGGCCAGCAGCAGGTCGACGAGCTCGTCGCGGCTGACGCCGAGCGTCTCGGCCGCCGAGTACAGGTACGCGCCGTGACCGGCCTCGTCCTGGACCTTGGCCATCAGGATCGCCTTGCGCCGCAGCGACGGCGCGCGCGTGATCCAGTTGCCCTCGGGCTGCATCCCGATGATCTCGGAGTGCGCGTGCTGGGCGATCTGGCGCACGAGCGTCTTGCGGTAGCCGTCGGGCATCCAGTCGCGCGGCTCGATCCGCTCGTCGGCCGCGATCGTCGCCTCGAAGGCGGCGCGCAGCTGCGGGTCCTCCTCGGGCGCGTCGACCGGACGCGGTCCGCCGAAGTCGCCGTACATCAGGCCTCCTCCCCCGGCTCGTGGCGGCGCGACTGCACGACGCCAAAGCGCGAGGCGACGAACGCCGCGTCGGCCAGCGACGCGTTCGCGGCCGGGTTCAGCGCGGTGCCGTGGTAGTCGGAGTACGCCGCCGACTGGTTGACGTAGACGCCCTGCGTGAGGTTGCAGGAGAGCGCGACGCCGGCGTCGAGCGCGACCTCCTCGGCCGCCTCCAACACCGCGGCGTCGGTCGAGTACACGCCCGCGGTGATCGCGCCGTGCTCGCGCACGGTCCGGCGCAGCACCTCGAGGCTCTCCTGCGTGGAGGCGGTCGGCACGAGCAGCGAGATCGGGCCGAACTGCTCCTCGGTCGCGGCGGGCGCGTCCGGGCCGGAGACCGCGACGAGCACCGGCGTGCGCACGTCGGCGTCAGGGAACTCGGGGTGCTCGATCTTGCGCGAGGCCAGGACGACGTCGCCGAGCCCCGACGCGGCCTCCAGGCGCTCCGCGATCGACGGGCTGGCGATCGCGCCGAGGATCGCGGTCGCGCGACCGACGTCGCCGAGCAGGCCGTCGATCGCCGCGCCGAGGTCGCGGCCGACCTCCTCGAAGGACTTGTGCCCCTGGTCGGTCTCGATGCCGTCGCGCGGGATCAGCAGGTTCTGCGTCGTCGTGCACATCTGCCCGCTGTAGAGCGAGAGCGTGAACGCGAGGTTCGAGAGCATCCCCTGGTAGTCGTCGGTCGAGTCGATGACGACGGTGTTCACGCCGGCCTTCTCGGTGAAGACGGCCGCCTGCTGCGCCTCGCGCTCCAGCCACGTCCCGAACTCGGTCGAGCCGGTGAAGTCGATGATCCGCACCTCGGGGCGCTTGGCCAGGTCGGCGGCCAGGCGCTCGCCCGGGCCGCTGACGGCCAGCGCGACGAGGTCGGGCGAGAAGCCGGTCTCGGCGAGCACCTCGCGTGCGGCGGCGACCGTGATCGCCAGCGGCAGGATCGCGCGGTTGCTCGGCTTGACGACGACCGCGTTGCCGGTCACGAGGCTGGCGAACAGGCCGGGGTAGCCGTTCCAGGTCGGGAACGTGTTGCAGCCGATGACGAGCGCGATGCCGCGCGGGACGATCGTGTAGCGCTTGCGCATCCGCAGCGGCGGGCGCTTGCCCTGCGGCTTGACCCAGAGCGCCTCGCCGGGGACGCGGCGCATCGCGTCGACCGCGTAGGCGACGGCCTCCAGCGCGCGGTCCTGCGCATGCGGGCCGCCGGCCTGGAAGGCCATCGCCGGCGCCTGGCCGGTGGTGTGCATGACCGCCTCGGCGATCTCCGTCGAGCGCGCGTTGAGCCGCGCCAGGATCTCCAGGACGACGGCGGCGCGCGCCTCGACGCCGGCGTCGCGCCAGGCCGGGATCGCGGCGCGCATCGCGGCGAACAGCGCGTCGACGTCCGGCCGCGGGTACGTGATGCCGAGCTCCGGCCCGAACGGCGAGCGCTCGCTGCCAGCCTGCTCCCTCGTGCCCGCCTGCTCGAGCGGGAACGGCTTGCCCAGGTAGCCCTCGAACGCGGCGCGGCCTTCGGCGAGGGCGTGCTCCCCGTACGCCTTGGGGAACTCGGGATACGGCGACCAGTAGCCGCGCTCCGCGATCGCCGCGAGCGCGCCCTCGAGGGTCTCGCGATGGCGTTCCTGCAGATCCGCGGTGGCGGGAGGAGCCTGGAGATCGGTCATGGCGCCAAGGTTAGCGTCCGACCGTTCGGTCGTAAAGAGATATCCTGTCCGACCATGAACGCCGCCTACCTCGTTGCCGGGATCCGTACGCCGATCGGCCGCTATGGCGGCGCACTGGCGCCCGTGCGCCCCGACGACCTCGCCGCCCACACGATCCGCGCCCTGCTCGAGCGCGTCCCGTCGGTCGATCCCGAGGCGATCGACGACGTGATCCTCGGCTGCGCCAACCAGGCCGGCGAGGACAACCGCAACGTCGCGCGCATGGCGGTGCTGCTGGCCGGGCTGCCCGAGACGGTCCCGGGGACGACCGTCAACCGCCTGTGCGGCTCCGGCCTGGACGCGGTCCTCATCGCGGCGCGGTCCGTCGCGGCCGGCGAGGCCGACGTGCTCGTGGCCGGCGGGGTCGAGTCGATGAGCCGCGCGCCGTTCGTCATGGGCAAGGCCGAGACGGCGTTCAGCCGCAGCGCGGAGATCTTCGACACGACGATCGGCTGGCGCTTCGTCAACCGCGCGCTGGCCAAGCAGTACGGCACCGACTCGATGCCCGAGACCGCCGAGAACGTCGCCGCTGACTACGGCATCGCGCGCGACGACCAGGACGCGTTCGCGCTGCGCTCGCAGCAGCGCACCGCCGCTGCGCAGGCCAGCGGGCGCCTCGCGCGCGAGATCGTGGCCGTCGAGATCCCGCAGCGGCGCGGCGAGCCGGTCGTCGTCGATCGCGACGAGCACCCGCGCGAGACGTCGCTGGAGCAGCTGGCCAAGCTGCCGACGCCGTTCCGCGACGGCGGCAGCGTCACCGCCGGCAACGCCTCGGGCGTCAACGACGGCGCGGCGGCGCTGCTCGTCGCCTCCGAGGCGGCGGTCTCGCGCTACGGGCTGCAGCCGCTCGCGCGCGTGGTGAGCGGCGCGACCGCCGGCGTGCCGCCGCGGGTCATGGGCATCGGCCCAGTGCCGGCGACGCGCAAGCTGCTCGAGCGCACCGGCGTGGCGCTCGGCGACATCGACGTGATCGAGCTCAACGAGGCGTTCGCCGCGCAGTCGCTCGCGGTCCTGCGCGAGCTGGGCCTGCCCGACGACGCCGACCACGTCAATCCCAACGGTGGCGCGATCGCGCTCGGCCACCCGCTGGGCATGAGCGGCGCGCGGCTGGCGCTGACGGCGGCGCTGGAGCTGCGCGAGCGCGGCGCCAAGCGGGCGCTGTGCACGATGTGCATCGGCGTCGGCCAGGGGATCGCCGCGCTGCTGGAGGCCGCCTGAGCGGCGGCTAGGCTCCCCCGCCATGTCCACGCGCGACCGCCTCTCCGAGCACGCCGCTCGGCTGTTCGCCGAGCGCGGCTACCACGGCACGTCGGTGGCCGACCTGGCGGAGGCGCTGGGCATCCGCAAGAGCTCGGTCTACTCGCACATCGGCGGCAAGGAGGAGCTGCTCGCCGAGATCGCGCTGGCCGGCGCCGACGCGTTCCACGCCGCGCTCGACGCGCTGCCCGGCGACGCGTCGGCCGGCGAGCAGCTGCGGCTGGCGCTGGGCGCCCATCTGAGCGTCGTCGACCGTCAGCTCGACGTCGCGACGGTGTGGCTGCAGGAGTGGCGCTTCCTGTCCGGCTCGGCTCGCGAGCGCTTCCTCACCGAGCGCCGCCGCTACGAGCAGCGCATCCGCGCGCTCCTGCAGGACGCGGTCCGCTCGGGCGAGCTGCGGGCCGACCTCGACGTCGACCACGCGACGCTCGCGTTCTTCTCGCTGGGCAACTGGGCCTACACCTGGATGCGCCACGACACCGACGTCGACGCGGTCGCCGACCAGTTCTGGCGCCTGTTGCGCGACGGCATGGCCGCCCGGTAGGCTCTACGACCGATCGGTCGGTCGTCTACCCGGGAGAACCATGTCGCTGCTGCAGGTGTGCGAGGACGACGGCGTCCTCGTCCTCACGCTGAACCGCCCCGAGTCCCTCAACGCGTTCACCGTCGAGCTGCACGACGAGCTGCGCGCGGCGCTGAAGCAGGCGCGCCGCCCCGAGGTCCGCGCGGTGGCGCTCACCGGCGAGGGGCGCGGCTTCTGCGTCGGCCAGGACCTCGAGGAGGTCACGCGCGGCGAGCTCACGCCGGCGCAGCGGCTGGAGCGCTGCTACAACCCGAACCTGCTCGCGCTGAAGGCGCTGGAGAAGCCGGTGCTGGCCGCGGTGAACGGACCCGCCGCCGGCGCCGGGCTCTCCCTCGCGCTGGCCTGCGACATCCGCGTGGCGTCGAGCGCGGCGAGCTTCGTCCCGGCCTTCGTCGCGATCGGCCTGATCCCCGACTCGGGCGGCTCGTGGTCGGCGGTGCGCGTGCTCGGGTACGCGCGCGCGTTCGAGTGGTTCACGTCGAACCGCAAGATGGGCGCCGAGGAGGCGCTCGCCGTCGGGCTCGTGCACGAGGTGGTCGAGCCGGATGCGCTGCTGGAGCGCACGCTCGAGCGCGCCCGCGCGCTGGCCGCCATGCCGGGCGACGCCGTGGCGATGACCAAGCGGCTCATGCAGCGCGCCGAGCTGGGCACGTTCGACGAGCAACTCGAGCTCGAGCGCCAGCTGCAGGGCGTCGCGTCCGAGCACCCGGCCTACCTCGCCTCGGTCGAGGCGTTCCTCAGCAAGCGCACGCGGTAGGGCGCCGCCGAGCGCTGGATCGACCTCGGCGCGCGAGGCCGATCCAGCGTGGTGCCGTCAGGCGGGCGTCGTCCTGGGACCCTGCGGCGCCGACGCCGGCGCCGCCCGCTCCGACGTGATGCTCAGCTCGTGCACGACGCGCTCGGTGCGCATCTCGTGCAGCGTGAGCCCGACGACCGCCAGCCCGGCCAGCGCGCACCCGCAGGCGAACGACCACCACTTCAGGTCGTTGCCGTCGAACAGGAAGGCCTGGACGATCGTCCAAGCACCGAGCACGGCGATCGCGCCGTCGAGCGGCCGCTGGACGCGATCGGCGAGCATCGCGTCCGCCGCGGCGCCCGCGATCATCGCCGCGCCGCCGACGACGAAGATCCACTGCAGGGTGTCGCCGGTCCAGACCTGACTGGCGACGACGAGGAAGCCGGCGCCCAGCAACAGGGCCAGCCGGGAGATGAAGTGCAGCCGCATGGCTCGCTCCTCTCATCTGGTGCGGCACGGCGCCGGCGACCCGTCGGCGCCGGCCAGCGATGTGTCCGTTGTCCTTCGAGCGTAGGACGGATATCGACGATTGTCAATGTCAAGAACGACAGATGTCGATATGCTGGGCCCGTGTCGGGGCTCGACCACGGTCCGATCACCGCCTCGCCGGTGACGCACGAGGAAGCGGACGCGCTGGCCCGCCTCCTCCACGCGCTCGCGGACCGCACCCGGGTCCTGATCGTCAGCACGCTCCTGCACGCGCCGGAGGGCGAGCTGCACGCCAGCGCGCTCCAGGAGCGCCTCGGCCTGCGCCAGCCGATCACCAGCCATCACCTGCGCAAGCTGGTGCGCTCGGGCATCCTCGAGCGCGACCAGCGCGGGCCGTACGCCTACTTCCGCGTCGCCCCCGACGCCCTATCCCGCCTGCGGGCGATCTTCGGCGGCCGGCCGCCGCGGGTGCGGCGCGGACCGGGCGGCGCCCCGGACCGCGTGGCGTAGGGACGCCGCTGCGTCAGCGTGCGCGGGCGGCGGTCCAGTCGGCCGTCCGCGTGCAGGTGCCGGTCGAGAACCCGACCTCGTACTCGATCCGGCCGTCGCGGACGCGAGCGCCCGCGAGCCGGCCGCTCACGGCGATGCGGACGTCGTCGACGCCCTTGACCGGACGCGTGTAGACGCTGCGGAAGCGGCCGTCGCGCGCGATCGTCATCGCCGGCATCGTCTGCGTGATCAGCTCGACCCGCACCGGCAGCGACGCGCACGTGACGTTCATCGTCACCCGCCAGCCCGTGAGGCGACGACCGTCGCGGGAGACGGTGAAGTGGACGACCCCGCTGTCGACGACGTTGTCGGCGACGAGCTGGCCGCGGTACCGCCCGTCGGGATCGACGCGGGCGGCGCCCGCCGATCCCGAGGTCAGCAGGGCGAGCGCGAGCGCCGCGACACCCGCGGCGGCGGCAGATGAACGACGGCGGCCAAGCATCCGCGGGACAGTAGCGGCGACGGGGCCTAGCTTCTTGGCATGCCCATGGACTGCACCTACCGACTCCGGATCCCCCACACGACCGGCCAGCTCGCCCGCGTGGCGGCTCGGATCGCGGAGCAGGACGGGCTCATCGGCGACATCACGACGATCTCCGTCGCGCGGCACGAGGCGCTGCGCGAGATCACCGTCGAGGTGCGCGACAAGGCGCACGCGGAGCAGCTCGCCGTGGCGCTGGGCGAGCTGGACGGCGTGACCGTCAGCTGGTTCCACGACCGCGCGTTCATCGCCCACGACGGCGGCAAGCTCGACGTCGTCGCGCGCCGCGAGATCCGTTCCAACCAGGACGTCCGCGACGTGTACACGCCCGGCGTGGCGCGCGTCTCGCTCGCGATCGCCGAGTTCCCCGCGCTGGCGGCGCGCTTCACGATGGTCGGGCGCAGCGTCGCGATCTGCACCAACGGCACGCGCGTGCTCGGCCTGGGCGACGTCGGGCCGCTGGCCGCGATGCCGGTCATGGAGGGCAAGGCGCTGTTCTACGCGCAGCTCGTCGGCGTCAGCGCGGTGCCGATCCTCATCGACACCAAGGACCCCGACGAGTTCGTCGAGACGGTGGTGCGGATCGCCCCGGGCTTCGGCGCGATCCACCTCGAGGACATCTCCGCTCCCGCCTGCTTCGAGATCGAACGCCGGCTCGTCGAGCGCCTTCCCCAGCCCGTGATGCACGACGACGTCCACGGCACCGCCGTCGTCACGCTGGCTGCCGCGATCGCGGCCTGCCGCCACGTCGGCAAGCGCCTGGACCAGGCGGTCGTCGGGCAGATCGGGCTCGGCGCCGCCGGCTTCGGCATCGCCACCCTCATCCACGACGCCGGCGTGCAGCGCGTCGTGGCGACCGATCCCAGCCCGGCCGCCCAGCAGCAGGCCGCCGCTCGCGGGATCGAGATCGCCGACCTCGAGACGGTCATGCGCGACGCCGACGTCGTCGTCGCCACCAGCGGCCGCCCGGGGCTCATCCGCCCCGAGATGGTGCAGCCCGGCCAAGTCATCCTCGCCCTCACCAACCCCGATCCCGAGATCCACCCCGACGCCGCCCTGGCCGCCGGCGCGGCCTTCGCCGCCGACGGCACCAGCGTCAACAACGTCCTCGGCTACCCCGGCATCTTCGCCGGCGCGCTGCAGGCCGGCGCCAGCGCCATCAACCTGGAGATGAAGCGCGCCGCCGCGTGGGCGCTGGCCGGCCTGACGGTCGAGTCCGAGCTCGTCCCCGACGTGCTCGACCGGTCGGTCCACGAGACGGTCGCGCAGGCCGTGCGCCAGGCCGCCATCGACAGCGGCGTCGCGGATCTGGACCGCACGCTCCCGGCGCCCTAGCGGACGTCGGCTCAGCCGTGGATGAGCCAACCGTCCGCGGCGCGGGCGGCCTCGAGGACCGCCTCCGAGAGGGTCGGGTGGCCGTGGATGACGCGGGCGAGATCGCCGACGCCGGCATGCATGGCGCGCGCCGTCACGAGCTCCTGGAGCAGCTCGGGCGCCTTGGCGCCGACGATGTGGGCCCCGAGCAGCTCGCGGGTCTCGCCGTCGGCGATCACCTTGACCAGCCCGGTCCGGTCGCCGAGCACGGTGCCGGCGCCCACTGCGCCGTAGGGCACCTTGCCCACGAGCGGCTCGCGGCCGCCGTCGCGGGCCTGCGCTTCGGTCAGGCCCACGCTGGCCACCGCCGGCGTGGCGAAGGTCACGCGCGGGACGAAGTCGCGGTCGACCGGCGTGACCGGCTCGCCCGCCGCCGCCTCGACGGCGACGACCGCCTCCTCGGAGGCCTTGTGCGCCAGCGCCGGGCCGGCCACGAGGTCGCCGATCGCGAAGACCCCGGGCGCCGACGTGCGCTGCTCCTCGTCGACGGCGATCAGCCCGCGCTCGTCGAGCGCGACGCCGGCCGCGTCGAGGCCGAGCGCGTCGACGTCGGGCGCGCGCCCGACCGCGACGACGAGGAGGTCGACCGTGCGCGAGACGTCGCCGACGGCGAGCGTCACGCCGTCCGCGTCGGCGACCACCTCGTCCAGCGGCGCACCGACCAGCAGCTCGATGTCCTGGCGCTCGAGGCCGCGCGCCAGCACGCGCGCGACGTCGCGATCCTCGCCGGGGAGCACCTGGTCGAGCCCCTCCACGAGCGTGACGGCGCTGCCCAACCGCGCGTATGCCGAGGCGATCTCCACCCCGGACGGCCCGGCGCCGACGACGGCGAGCGCCTCCGGCAGCGTGTCCAGCTGCCACGCCTCCTCCGTCCCGATCACGCGCCCGCCGAACGGCACGTCCGGCAGCGCGCGGCGGCGCGAGCCGGTGGCGAGGATCACGGCCGCGGCGTCGAGTGCGCGCCCGTTCACCTCGACCCCGCCTGGCCGCAGCCGCGCCTCCCCGGCGATGACGTCGATCCCATGCTTGCGCAGGAGGCCCGCCACGCCGCCGGTCAGCGTGCGCACGACCTCGTCGCGCCGGGCGCTCACGCCGGCGAAGTCGACCCGCGGCTCGCCCGCCTCGATGCCGAACGTCGCCGCGGCGCGGACCTCGTCGAGGACGTCGGCCGCGCGGAGCACGGCCTTGGCAGGGATGCACGCCTCGTTGAGGCAGCGCCCACCGACGTTGGCCCGCTCCACGATGGCGACGCGCTGGCCGAGCTGGGCGGCGCGGATCGCGCCGACGTAGCCGCCGGGGCCGGCCCCGACGACCACGCAGTCGTAGGCAGAGCTCACGAAGCCGCCTCCCGCCGGGTCGTAGCCGCGGCGAGTGAGGACCCGCGGGGTCTCACGAACCCTGCAGCTCGTCGATCACGTGCAGCAGGAACATCGTCGCCCGCGTGCCGTCCGTGATGCGGTGGTCGAACGAGCACGAGACGAGGCCGATCTCGCGGATCACGATCTCGCCGTCGCGCACGACGGGCTTGGGCGAGATGCGGTGGACGCCGAGGATCGCCGCCTCGCCGAGGTTGACCAGGGGGGTCGCGAAGTAGCCGCCGAGCTTGCCGGCGAGCGTCACCGTGAAGGTGCCGCCGCGCAGGTCCTCGGGCGCCACCGAGTCGTCGCGCACCGCCGCGGCGAGTCGCTTCACCTCGGCGTCGAGCTCCTCGACGGAGCGCTGGTCGGCCGCGTGCAGCACCGGGACCACGAGCCCCTTGGCGCCCTGGGCCGCGACGCCGATGTCGTAGCGGTCGAGGTAGACGAGGTCGTCGCCGTCGAGCGTCGCGTTGAACTCCGGGAACGCCTTCAGCCCGGAGACGACCGCCTGCACGACGAACGGGACATACGACAGCTCGCCGCGCCGCGCGCTCAGCTCGGTGAAGTCGCACTCCTCGACGACCGTGACCTTCGGGATCTGCTGGTGGGACGCGGTCAGCCGCTCGGCGATCCGCCGGCGCACCCCGCGCAGCGGCTCGCGCCGGCCCTCGGGCGCTGCGGCCGCGTCGGCCGCGGGCGCCGCGGCGCCGGCCGCGCGCACGTCGCGCTCGGTCACCGCGCCGCCCGGCCCGGTCCCCGCGATCGCCGTCAGGTCGACGCCCAGCTCCTTGGCTGCCCGCCGCGCGCCGGGGGTGGCCTTGACGGAGGGCGACGGAGAGCCGGCGCCCGCCGCGGGCCCGGCCGGCTCCGCCGCCGCGGCCGGTCCCGGCGCGGACGGCGTGCCCGCAGCGGCGCCGCTCGCGCCGGCGCCGTTGGCGCCCGCCTCCTCCGTCTCGATCGTGATCAGCAGCGCGCCGACCGGCACCCGGTCGCCCTCGGCCGCGTGCAGCGCGCCGATGACGCCGTCGACCGGGCACGGGATCTCCACCGCCGCCTTGTCGGTCTCGACCTCGACCATGGGATCGTCCTCGGACACCGTCTGGCCGACCGCGACCAGCCACGACGTGATCTCGCCCTCGGCGACGCCCTCCCCCAGATCGGGGAGCAGGAACTCGTAGGCCATCCGACTAGTACTCCAGGGTCCGGCGCACCGCGGCCGCGACGCGCTCGCTCGAGGGCAGGTAAACGTCCTCCAGACGCCAGTACGGGAACGCGACGTCGTAGCCGGTCACGCGCTCGACCGGCGCGTGCAGGTCGAGCATCGCGCGCTCGGCGACGATCGCCGCGAGCTCTGCGCCGAAGCCGGCGGTCCGCGGCGCCTCCTGCACGATCACCACGCGGCCGGTCCGCCGCACGGCGTCCAGCAGGCCCGCCTCGTCCAGCGGCCGCAGCGTGCGCAAGTCGAGCACGTGGGCCGAGATGCCCTCGGCGGCCAGCGCCTCCGCGGCCGCGAGCGCGGTCCGCACCATCGCCCCGTAGGCGACGATCGTCGCGTCGGTCCCCTCGCGCGCCGCGCGCGACTGACCCAGCGGGATGAGGTACTCGCCCTCGGGCACGTCCTCGCGATCGCTGCGGTAGAGCGCCTTGGGCTCGAAGAAGACGACCGGGTCGGGATCGCGGATCGCCGCGGCCAGCAGGCCCTTGGCGTCGGCCGGCGTCGCCGGGACGACGACCTTGATGCCGGGCGTGTGGACGTAGTAGGCCTCGGGCGAGTCCTCGTGCAGCTCGGGCGCGCGGACGCCGCCGCCGTAGGGCATGCGGATCGTCAGCGGCATCCCCATGCGCCCGCCCGAGCGCCAGCGGTAGCGCCCGACGTGGGTGATGAGCTGGTCGAGCGCCGGGTAGCTGAACGCGTCGTACTGCATCTCCACGACCGGCCGCCAGCCGGTCATGCACAGCCCGACCGCGGTGCCCAGGATCCCCGCCTCGGCCAGCGGCGTGTCGACGCAGCGCTCGGCGCCGAAGCGCTCCTGCAGCCCCGCCGTGACGCGGAAGACGCCGCCGGAGCGGCCGACGTCCTCGCCCATCACCAGGACGTCGCCGTCGCGCTCCATCTCGTGGTGGAGCCCGTCGTTGATCGCCTCGACAAGCGTCTTCATGCGATCGCCCCCAGCGCCGCGAGCGCCTCGTCGCGCTGGCGCAGCAGGTCGGCCGGCGGCCGCTCGTAGGTGGTGTCGAAGACGAGCGCGGGGTCGGGCGCCGGCAGGTGCTCGACGGCCTTCATCCCCTGCTTGACGAGCTCGGTCGCCGCGGCGCGCGCCTCGGCGGCGAGCGCATCGTCCAGCAGGCCGCGGCGGCGCAGGTAGCCCTCGTAGCGACGCAGGCACTCGTGCTCGCGCTCGGCCTGCGCGCGCGCCTCGTCGCGGTAGAGCGACGGGTCGTCGGCGGTGCCGTGCGGCGCGATGCGGTAGTGGAGCGCCTCGACGAGCGTCGGCCCCTCGCCGGCGCGGGCGCGGGCGACCGCCTCGCGGACCGCCTCGAAGACGGCGAGGACGTCGCCGCCGTCGACCCGCACGCCCGGGATCCCGTAGCCGGCCGCCTTGTCGGCCAGCGACTCCGCGCGCGACTGGCGCTCGAACGGCGTCGAGATCGCCCAGCCGTTGTTGGAGCACAGCAGGACCGCGGGCGCGTCCATGACCGCCGCGAAGTTGATGCCCTCGTGGAAGGCGCCCTCGGAGGTGGCGCCGTCGCCGAAGAAGACGAGCGCGCAGCCGGACTCGCCGCGCGCCTTCATCCCCCACGCCGCGCCGACGGCGTGCGGGACCTGGCTGGCGATCGGCACGCTCACGCCGCCGAGCCGGAACTCCTGCGGGTTCCACCAGCCGGCGGGATGACCGCGCCACCAGGCCAGCACCGTCGCGGCGTCCATCCCGCGCAGCAGGCCGATCGCCGACTCGCGGTAGGACGGGAAGACCCAGTCGGTCGCGGGGTCGAGCGCGAAGTGCGCGCCGGCCTGGATGCCCTCGTGCCCCCAGTAGATCGCGTAGGTGCCGATGCGGCCCTGGCGCTGGTAGACGACCGCGCGCTCGTCGAAGGTGCGCAGGAGCACCAGCTCGCGGTGCAGCGCCAGCAGCTGCTCGTCGCTCAGCCCGGCCACCTCACGGTCGGCGACGCCGGCGCCATCGCCGATCACCCGTCGCAGCGGGCGGTCGTTCGTGCCCACGTTCCCTCCACTCGTCGAACCTGCGGCGGCTTGCATCCCGCCCTGTGGCGCGGATAATAGAAAGATGGTTTCTCTTTTGCAAGACGGCGCGTTCGAGCACGCCGACGTGCGCATCCACCGCGGTGACCGCTCCGGCACGCCGTTCGTCATCGCGATCCACACGATCGGCGACGGCGTGGCGCTCGGCGGCTGCCGCATGCTGCCCAGCGAGTCCGTCGAGGACGCGCTGGCCGACGCCCTGCGCCTCTCGCGATCGATGACCTACAAGGGCGCCGCGGTCGGCCTGCGCCACGGCGGCGCGAAGTGCGTGATCGCCGCCCCGGCCGACGCGCCGCTGCAAGGCGCGCGCCGCACCGCGACCGTGCTCGACGTCGCCGACGCGGTCGAGGAGCTCGGCGGCCGCTTCGTGACCGGCAAGGACGCGGGAACGACCGCGCGCGACTTCGAGCGAATGACCGAGCGCACCCGCCACCTCGTCGGCCTGCCGCGCAAGCTCGGCGGCTCCGGCGACCCGTCCGGGATCACCGCGTTCGGCGTCACGGTGGCGATCGCGGCGGCGCTCGAGCACGTCCACGGCGACGGCGACCTCGCCGGCCGCCGGCTCTCGATCCTCGGCCTGGGCAAGGTCGGCGCCGACATCGCCCGGCGCACGGCCCGCCGGGGCGCCAAGCTGATCGTCACCGACATCGACCCGGCCAAGCGGGCGCTGGCCGACCGCCTCGGCGCGACCTGGACCACGCCCGAGGCGCTCCTCGCCGAGGAGGTCGACGTGTTCGTCCCCTGCGCCCTGGGCGGCGTGCTCGACGAGCGGACCGCGGGCGCCCTGCGCTGCCTCGCGGTCGCCGGCGCCGCGAACAACCAGCTCGCCGAGCCCGCCGTCGCCCAGCTCCTGCGCGGCCGCGGGATCCTGTGGGCGCCCGACTTCATCGTCAACGCCGGCGGCCTCATCAGCGTCGCCGCCGAGCTCGACGGCGACGACCCCAAGGAGGCGCGCCGGCGCACGGCCGCGATCGGCGACGCCCTGCGCACGGTCTTCGCCGAGGCCGAGCGCGACGGGATCACGACGCTGGCGGCGGCCGAGCGCTACGCGCAGCGGCGGGTGGGCGAGCTGTTCGCCTGAGCGCTCACGCGCCCCGCCACCGCGGCGGCCGCTTCTCGACGAACGCCGACAGGCCCTCGCGCGCGTCCTCGGAGGCGAACGCGAGGTAGAGCGACTTGCGCTCGAGCTCGAGGCCGGACGAGAGCGGGGTCTCGAAGGCGCGATCGATCGCCTCGCGCGCCAGGCGCTCGGCCAGCGGCGCGCGCGCCGCGATCTGGCGCGCGACGCGCCGCGCCTCGCTCAGCCACGCCTCGGGCGCGACGACCCGAGCGACCAGCCCGGCGCGCTGCGCCTCGTGGGCGTCGAGCATCCGGCCGGTGAGGACCATGTCCATCGCGGTCGCCTTGCCGACGGCGCGGGTGAGCCGCTGCGTCCCGCCCGCGCCGGGGATGATCCCCACGGCGGTCTCGGGCTGCCCGAACTGGGCGGTCTGCGCCGCGACGATGAGGTCGCAGATCATCGCCAGCTCGCAGCCGCCGCCGAGGCAGAAGCCCGAGACCGCGGCGACGAGCGGCGTGTGGAGCGCGCGGATCGCGTCCCACTGCTCGACGCGGTCGGCGAACGCGAACTCGATCGCCGTCGTGTCCGACATCTCGGCGATGTCGGCGCCGGCGGCGAAGGCGCGCTCGCCGCCGGCCACGACGATCGTCCGGATCTCGTCGTCGGCGTCGAGCTCGCGCAGCGCCGCGACGAGCGCCGTCATGAGCGGGTTGGAGAGCGCGTTGAGCTGCTCGGGTCGGTTCAGCGTGACGATCGCGATGGGCGCATCGCGCTCGACGAGGACCGGCTCGGGAGAAGAGGTTGCCATGGCGTCCGACCGTTCGGTAGTTTACCCCCGGGATCTATGGCAGACGACACCGGCACCGTCAACCAGCAGGACGCCGCCGCCCTCGCACAGGCCTCGGCGGCGGCGATGTACGCCGACGACGCCGCGACCCGCGGCCTCGGCATCACGATCGAGGACGTCGCTCCCGGCCGCGCGACCGCGCGGATGCGCGTCGCCCCGACGATGGTCAACGGCCACGGCATGGCCCACGGCGGCTTCGTCTTCCTGCTCGCCGACTCGGCCTTCGCGTTCGCCTGCAACACCTACGGCGAGGCGACCGTCGCGCGGGCGTGCGAGATCGAGTTCCTGCGCCCGGTCCGCGCGGGCGACGAGCTCGAGGCCATCGCCGCCGAGCGCGTGCGCGCCGGCCGCAGCGGCATCTACGACGTGACCGTGCGGCGGGCGGGCGGCGAGGTCGTCGCCGAGCTGCGCGGCCACAGCCGGACGCTTGCCACGGACCGCACGAACGGTCGATGATGCGTCAGACAGCACAAGGAGAGAGTCCCGTCATGGTCACCGCCGAGCCGGTCTCCGAGCGCCGGACCGAGACCTTCGTCGCTCCGCTGCGCCGCGCGCTGCGCGTCGCCCCTCACGCGCGGGCGGTGACCTGCGGCGAGCACCACCTGACCTACGCCGAGCTCGCCCGGCGCACGCGGCGGCTCGGCGCGGCGCTGCGCGGACTCGGCCTGCGGCCCGGCGACCGCGTGGCCGTCGTGGGCGCCAACTGCCATCGCTACGTCGAGCTCTACCTCGGCGTGCCCGCGGCCGGTCTCGTCCTCGTCCCGCTCAACGCCCGCCATGCCGATCCCGAGCTGCGCTACGCCCTCGAGGACTCCGGCGCGCGCGTGCTGTTCAGCGACCGCGCCATCGAGGGCGCCGACGCGATCGTCGAGCGCATCGTCGCGCTGGGCGAGGCGTCCGACGCGCTCATCGACGCCGCCCCCGACGAGCCGTGGGCCGAGGACGTCGACGGCGACACGCTCGCGGGCCTCTTCTACACCGGTGGCACGACCGGGGCGGCCAAGGGCGTGATGCTGAGCCACGGCAACCTCGTGGCCAACGCCTACCACTTCATGGCCTGCTGGCCGTTCACGCCGCAGACGCGCTGGCTCATCGTGGCGCCGATGTTCCACGCGGCCGGCACGATCGCCACCCTGGCCACGACCTGGGCCGCCGGCCGCCACGTGGTGCTCGGGCCGTTCAGCGCCGGCGCGTTCCTCGACGCGGTCGAGCGCGAGGGCATCACCGCGACGCTGATCGTGCCGACGATGATGGCCGCGATCGCCGACGAGCAGCTGCGCCAGCCGCGCGACGTCTCCACGCTGCGCTACCTCAGCCACGGCAGCTCGCCCGTCGCGACCGAGATCCTGCGGCGCACCCGCCAGGCCTTCCCCACCACGGAGCTGCTGCACATCTACGGTGCGACCGAGACGTCCCCGATCGTCACGCTGCTGCCCAACGAGGAGCGGATCCTCGACAGCGCCCGAGCGCGCTCCTGCGGCCAGCCCGCGATGGGCGTCGAGGTGCGCATCGTCCAGCCCGGCGGCGACGTGCCGGTGCCCGACGGCGAGGTCGGCGAGGTGCAGGTCCGCGGGCGCAACGTCACCTGCGGCTACTGGAACAAGCCGACCCAGACCGCGGACGCGCTGCGCGGCGGCTGGTACGCCAGCGGCGACCTCGGCTACCTCGACGAGGAGGGCTACCTCTTCCTCGTCGACCGGGCCAAGGACATGATCGTCACCGGCGGTGAGAACGTGTACAGCGTCGAGGTCGAAGAGGCGCTCTACGCGCACCCGGCGGTGGCCGAGGCCGCGGTCTTCGGCATTCCCGACGAGCGCTGGGGCGAGGCCGTCCACGCCGTCGTCGTGCCGAAGGGCGACGTGACCGAGGAGGACCTCCTCGCCCACGCCCGCACGCTCATCGCAGGCTACAAGGTGCCCAAGCGGCTGGAGCTGCGCAGCGAGCCGCTGCCGAAGTCGGGCGCCGGCAAGATCCTCAAGCGCGAGCTGCGCGAGACCTACTGGCAGGGCCGCGACACGCGCGTCTGAGCGAGTCGCAGCGGCGCGCCGGCGCGCCGCGGTCGCCAGATGTCCATGTCCAGTGCCCATGGTACGATCGTGGGCATGAGGACCATCGCGGCGGGAGAGTTCAAGCAGCGTTGCCTCGCCCTGCTCGATGAGGTCGGCACGTCGGGCGAGGCGATCGTCGTCACCAAGCGCGGCAAGGCCGTCGCCCAGCTCACGCCGGTGCCCCCGGAGCGGCACGACGACTGGCGCGGCGCCATGCGCGGCGACGGCGAGATCACCGGGGACCTGGTCGCGCCTGCAACCGATCCGGGCGAGTGGGAAGCCCTGCGGGGGTGAGGCTGCTCCTCGATACGCACGTCTGGCTCTGGAGGTTGCTGGCCCCGGAACGGCTGTCCGCGGACGCCGAGCGCGCCGTCGCGGACCGTGAGAGCAACGTGCACCTCTCACCGATCTCCGCCTGGGAGACGCTCGTGCTGGCCCGCAAGGGGCGGCTCTCGCTGCGGCCGTCGCCAGCCGCCTGGGTCGTCGACGCACTACGCCGGACGGCCCTGACCGCGGCGCCGCTCAGCCACGACATCGCCCTGCGCAGCGAGGCACTGGACGGCTTCGCGTCAGCTGATCCCGCCGACCGCTTCCTGGTCGCAACGGCGCTGGAGCACGACTTCGTCCTCGTCACCGCGGACGGCGCGATGCAGGCGTTCGAGCCGGTCCGGACGCTCTGGTGAGACTCGGCCGGCGCTGCCCGCCCCCGGCTCAGCCCGGCGCCGTCGTGCAGAACGCCTCGACCAGCGCGACGCAGGCACGCACGTCGGCCTCGTCGACCATCTCGTGCGGGCTGTGGGTGTAGCGCGTCGGCACGCCGACGAGCGCGGTCGGGATCCCCTGGCGCAGGAGCGCCGAGCCGTCGGTGCCGAACGCGGGATAGACGGCGTGCTGCAGCGCGATGCCGGCGGCGTCCGCCGCCGCCGCGACGCGGGCACCGAGCGCCGCGTCGTAGTGGACGGAGGCGTCCTTGTGGACGAGGCACGGCCCGCCTCCGAGCCGCACGGCGCGCGCATGGGGCGGCGCGCCCGGCACGTCGCCCGCCGGCGCGACCTCGAAGGCCAGCGCGGCGTCGAACGCACCGACGTCGGCCCGGATCGACGCCGCCCCGACCGCGCCTGCCTCCTCCTGCACCGTCGCGGCGAGGACCACCTCGTGGGCGAGCTCGGCGCGCCGCTGAGCCATCGCGGCGGCGAACGCCGTCATGACCACGAGGCCGATGCGGTCGTCGGCGGCCTTCATGACGAGCCGGTCGCCGACGCGCCGCGCCGCCGCCCGGTAGAGCACCGGACAGCCCGGGCGCACGCCCGCGGCGAGGACCGCGTCGCGCGAGCCCAGGCCGAGGTCGACGAACGCGTCGTCCCACGTCGGCGCGCGATCGTCGGCCGGTGAGCCGATCCGCAGGTGCCCGGTGAGGCACCCGAAGACGCCCTCGACGACGCCGCGATCGGTGTGGACGAACGCCGCGCGGTTGAGGCACTCGCGCAGGTGGTAGGTCCGCGCGCCCGGATGGCAGCTCGTGAGCCGCAGGAACCCCTGCTCGTCGATCGCCTCGACGAGCATGCCGATCTCGTCCAGGTGCGCCTGCAGCAGCAGCCGCGGCCCGCTGCCGCCGAGCTCGGCGACGACGTTGCCGACCGGCGTGCGCCGCACCCGCTCGCACGACCGTGCCCAGTGGCGCTCCACGGCGTCGGCGACCGGCCCCTCGTGACCGACCGGGCCGTCGAGCTCGGTGAGCTCCCGGGCCACCTCCCAGAGGTCGAGCATCTCAGTCGACGACCTGCAACGACTTGGGCAGCGACGTCAGCGGCTCGGCGCCGTCGTCGGTGACGAGGACGAGGTCCTCGATGCGCACGCCGAGCTCGCCCGGCACGTACACGCCCGGCTCGCAGGTCACGACCATGCCGGCCTGCAGCGGCACGTCGGTGCGCGGGTTCAGCCGGGGCCCCTCGTTCATCTCCAGCCCGACGCCGTGCCCGAGGCCGTGGCCGTAGTGCTCGCCGTGGCCGGCCGCCGCGATGAGGTCGCGCGCGACCGCGTCCACCGCGAGCGTGCTGGCCCCCGGCCGGATCGCGGCGAGCGCCGCCTCCTGCGCGCGCAGGACGAGCCCGTAGATCTCGCGCGCCCGATCGGAGACCGGCCCTGCCGCATAGGTCCGCGTGCAGTCCGAGCAGTAGCCGTCGAGCCGCGCGCCGGTGTCGATCACTACGAGCGTCCCCGCGGCGATCGCCACGTCGCGCGGGCCCGCGTGCGGCAGCGCGCCGTGCGCCCCGGAGGCGACGATCGGCACGTAGGAGGCGCCCTCGGCGCCGAGCCGCCGCATCGTGTTCTCGAGGTCGACGGCCACCTCGCGCTCGGTCCGGCCGATCAGCCCGCGCCCGACGACCTCGGCGAACGCGGCGTCGGCGACGCCCACCGCCCGGCGCATCGCCGCCAGCTCGTCGTCGTCCTTGCGCATGCGCAGCGTCTCGACGACGTCGACGACCGGGACCAGCTCGACGGCGGATCCGACCGCCTCGACGAGCCGCCCGTGCTGCTCGACGGTCAGGTGGCGCGCCTCGAAGCCGACCCGGGCCGCACCGGCGCCGGCCAGCGCCTGGGCCATGCCGGCCACCGGCTCGGGCGCGATCTGGCGCGCCCAGCGTGCGTCGACCTGCTCGTCGGCCTGAGTCACGTAGCGGAAGTCGGTGACGAACGTGGCGCCCTGCGTGCCCACCAGCGCCGCCGCGCACAGCGGCGTCGACCCGGTGAAGCCGGTCAGCCAGCGGACGTTGGGCAGGTGGAAGGTCGCCAGCGCGTCGATGCCGTGATCGGCGAGGCTCGCGGCCAGGCGGTCGGGGCGGGCAGTGGTGGTCATGGTCTGGGCTCCTCTCTCGTCGTGACGATGTTCGCCGCACCGACGCCCGCGGCCTCGTCGTAGGTGAGCGCGGCGTCGGCCGCGCGGCCCACGAGCTCCGCCGCCGAGACCCCGCGGCGGGTGACGTGCTCCTCGAGCTCGGCGATCGCGTCGGCCAGGGCACGGAACCCGCCGCCGTAGACGGCGGTGACCATCTGCACCGCCGACGCGCCGGCCAGCAGGAAGCGCGCGACGTCGAGCCCGCGACGCGCGCCGCCCGTGCCGACCATCGGCAGCTGCGCCCCGAGCTGCAGGCGCGTCTTGGCGATCCAGCGCAGCGTGAGCGGGAGCTCCCAGCTGCCGCCGATCGCCCCGAAGGTGCCGAGGATCGGCCGTTCGGTGTCGGGATCGGGCAGGAACGCCATCCGCCGCCCGCACATCCCGACGACGTCGGCGCCGGCCTCCCATGCCGCGTCGGCGAGCGCGACCACGTCCGACGTCTCGGAGGTCAGCTTGATCGTCAGCGTGACGTCGACGACCCGTCGGACCGCACGGGTGATCTCGGCGACCGCCGCGGGGGTGTCGGCGCGCAGGATGCGATCGCTGGCCTCGGTTGCGTGCGGCGCCGAGAGGTTCAGCTCGATCCACCGCAGGCCGGCGTCCTGCATGCGCGCGGCGAGCACCGGCGCCTGGTCGGGCGTGTCGGGCAGCACGCTGCCGACGACGTAGGCGCCGCGCGCGGCGGCGCGGCGGTCGACGCGCGCGAGCATCCGCGCCCAGGCGTCGAACGGCGCGTCGACCAGCCCCGAGCGGTTCAGCAGCGAGCAGCCGGGCGCAGCGGGGTCCCACATTCCCACCGACCAGTCCGGGCCGAGCGCCGCGTACGCGGCGCCGTCCAGCTGCCGGCGCGCGGCCAGCGAGTCGCTGGCGGACTTCGCGACGACGGCCGCGGCCCCCGCATCGATCGCCTCCAGCAGGGAAGCCTCGGTCATGACCTGCTCGCCCGAGCCGCAGATCACGGGGTTCTTGAGCTCGAGAGCGCCGAGCGCTACGGCGAGGTCGGCGGTCATCGCCGCGCGGTTCGAGGTTGCATGTTCTCAGTATATGTGACACCGTCTCTGTAAGCGAGAACCTCTCGACTGGGACGGTCGTTCGATGGCAACTGATGTGGCACCCATCTCCGCGCCCACCCGCCGCAGCCCGGCGGTGGTCGCGCTCGGTCGCGCCGGCGCCGTGCCGGTCGCCGGCGAGCGTCGCCCGGACCGGCCGGCGGCGCCCTTCCCCGAGCGCGTGGACGTCGCACCGCTGCAGCGGATCGTCGACGGGCTCGCGGCCTCGCTGGGCCGCCCGGTCCTGCTCGACGACGCCAACCTCCGCCTGCTCGCCCACAGCCACCAGGGCGACCAGGAGGTCGACCGCGTGCGCCTGGCCTCGATCCTGCAGCGCTCGGCTCCAGCCGCCGTCGTGCGCCACCTGCGCCGCGAGGGCATCGACCGCCTCCAGGCACCCACCCGGATCGCCGGCGGCGAGGAGCTCGACATGGCGCCGCGATTGTGCTGCCCCGTGCGCTGGAACGGCGGCCTGCTCGGGTACCTGTGGCTCGTCGACGACCGCGAGCCGCTGCGCCGGGCGGAGGTCGAGGAGTGCGAGATCGCCGTGCGCGAGATCGCCGCGCTCCTGCACGAGGAGGAGTTCCTCGTGCACTCCAGCCGGCGCCTCCAGCGCCGCCTGCTGCTCGGGCTGCTCACCGGGCCCCCCGAGGAGGTCGAGCGGTCGACGATCGAGATCCACCGGCTCAACCTGCTGGCACCGACCTGTCCCGTGGCGGTCCTCGTGGCCGAGGCCCGCGGCGCCACCGGGCCACCACTGCCCGACGCGGTCCGCAACGCGCTCGACAGCGCCACGGAGCGCTGCAGCCGCCTCCTGCCGCCGCGTCACGCGCTGGCCGGCGTCCACGACGATCGGGCGATCCTGCTGCTGGCCCTCGAGCCCGAGCGCAGCCGGGAGGACGTCGCGCGGCTGGCCGGCCGCCTGCACGCGTTCCTGGACGATGCGTTCGCCCGGATCGCCGGCTGGACGCCGATCGTCGGCGTCGGCTCGTTCGTCGACGACCTCGCGCGCACGCACGCGTCCTACGACGACGCCTGCGCGGCCGCGCGCGTCGCCCACGCGATCGACGACCACGGCCCGGTGGCGCAGTGGGACCGCCTCGGCGTCTTCCGCGCGCTGTCGGCCATCCCCCACGACCGGGTGAGCGGGCTGGCCGACATCCACGAAGGGCTCGCCGCGCTCGCCGCCGCGCCGACCGGCGACAGCCTCATCGCCACGGCCGAGACCTACCTCGACCTGGGCGCCGACGCCCGCGCCGCCGCCTCCGCCCTGCACCTGCATCGCAGCAGCCTGTACTACCGGCTCAGCAAGTGCGAGGCCGTCGCCGGGGTCAACCTGCGCGACGGCGGCGACCGGCTCGGCTTCCACCTGGCGCTGAAGCTCGCCCGCCTGTCGGGCCACCTCGACGGCGCGGGCGCGCGCAACTGAGCGCGCCCGCCGCCGTCACGGCGCTCACGGCGCTGCGGCGCCCATCCACGCGAGCAGGTGCTGGTAGTCCGCGCGCGCGGGCGCGAACACGTCGAGGTTGAGGACCGGCTCGTCGCCTTGGGGCTCGATGTAGTGCTCGACCTCGGCGGGGATGAGCATGATCGAGCCCGCCGACACCTCGTGGGCGCGGTCGCCGATGTGGTAGAGCCCCCGCCCGGAGACGATCATCGCGATCTGCGCGAAGTCGTGGCGATGCGGGCGCAGGTCCATGCCGGGCCGGCACTCGTTCATCACCAGGAGCACGTCGGACGTGCCGAAGCCGCGGCGCCGCACGCCGGGTCGCACCTCCTCGTCGGGGATCTCGCTCCAGTCGACGTGCTCGGGGTCCAGCTGGGTCATGGGTCGCTCCTTTCGCGGTGAACGCTGCCGAGTTCCTGGGAGAAGGCCGCGGCGGCGTCGCGCAGCCGCCGCACGAGCGGGAGTCCGCCCTCGTCGATCGCGCCGGTCGTGGCGACCACCGCCAGCGCAGCGACGATCCGGTCGCCCTGGAAGACCGGCGCGGCGACCGCGGCGATGCCGTCGACGACGTCCGCGTGCCGCGCGATGCCGCGACGGCGCACGGCGGCCAGCGCGGGGTCCGGCGACGGCGCCAGATGGGCACGGAAGACCTGCGCCTGGGCCGAGTCGGCCGGCAGCCGCGACCCGGTCGCCACGACGATGCGCACGAAGCGCTCGGCGTTGTCGGCGACGCGGACGACGATCGGCGCCTCGCCGTCCCACACCGACAGCACCGCGGTGTGCCCGGCCGCGGCGACGAGCCGGTCCAGGTGCGAGCCGGCGAGCTTGGCGACCTCCAGCCCGGCGATCGCCGCGCTGGCGAGCTCGAGGACACGCGGACCGAGCGCGTAGGCGCCGTCGACGAAGCGCAAGAGGCCGGCGTCGCGCAGCGCGGTCGCATAGCGGTGCGCGGTCGCCTTCTTCAGGCCGCTGAGCGCCTCGATCTCGCGCAGCGTGAGCTCCGGCCGGGCGCTGGTGAAGAGGCCGAGCAGGCCGGCGGCGCGCTCGATCGAGCGGTTGACGGACGGTTCGGCGAGCGGCACGGCGACGCCCGCGATCGGCTTCATGCTGCTCAATATTCGGTACAGTGTCACGAATGTCAAGACAGCGTGGCCTCTTCGTGAAGCTGCCCGCGCTCGAGTCGATCGACGTCGTGGCAGCGTCCGGCCTGGACTTCGCGGTCGTCGACCTCGAGCACTCCCAACTGGCCGAGGGCGACGTGCTGCGCCTCGTGCGCCACGCGCACGCCTGCGGGCTGCGAGCGCTCGTGCGGATCCCGGCGGTCGACCGCGGCCTGGTCAACCGGCTGCTGGAGGCGGGCGCCGCCGGGCTGCAGCTGTCGACCGTGCGCAGCGCCGCCCAGGTCCGCGCGTTGCGCGCGGCGACCCGGTACGCCCCGCACGGGAGCCGCTCGATCAGCCTCGCCCACCCGATCGCCGGCTACGGCGCCACGGGCGTCGCCGACTACCTCGCGGCCCAGGCGGCCCAACCGCCGCTGCTCGTCGCCCAGCTCGAGACGGCGACGACCGACGACCCGCTCGACGAGATCCTCGCCGCCGGGGTCGACGTCGCGTTCGTCGGCACGCTGGACCTGTCGGTCGACCTGGGCCTCGACGCCGAGCGCTGCGCCGCGCGCGTGCGCGAGATCGCCGCGGCCGCCGAGCGCGCCGGCGTCGCGCTGGGCGGCTTCGGCCTCGATCACGCGCGCGTCGCCTTCGACGTCGTCGGCTCCGACGTCGCCCTGCTGCGCAGCGCGGTCGCCGCCGTCGCACCCGCGTCCGAGCCCACAACCGAGGAGAGCACGCCATGACGCACCCCGCCGCCTGCCTGCGCCGACCCGCCGGAGGCGCGCCATGGACCGCGTGAGCGCCGTCCTGGAGGGCGCGGTCGACCTCCACGTGCACCCCTCGCCCTCGCCGCTGCCGCGCCGGATCGGGACGGTCGAGGCGGCCCGGCTGGCGCGCGAGGCGGGCTTCCGGGCGATCGTCGTCAAGTCCCACCATCACTCGACGGTCACCGACGTGCTCGCGGTGCGCGACGAGGGGCTCGACGAGCTGCCCGGGATCGAGGTCTTCGGCGGCGTGGCGCTCAACGGCGCGGTCGGCGGGCTGAACCCGATGGCCGTCGACCTCGCACTGAAGCTCGGCGGGCGGATCGTCTGGTTCCCGACCATCGGCTCGCCGCAGCACATCCGCCACCACGCCGCCCACCCGGACCTGAAGTTCCCCAAGCTGGCGGTCCACGTGAAGCCCGAGGCGCCGATCGACGTGCTCGGCGAGGACGGCGCGCTGCGGCCCGAGGTGTACGAGATCCTCGAGTCGATCCGCGACGCCGACGCGATCCTGGCCAGCGGCCACATGGCGCCCGACCGGATCACCGCCGTCTTCACCGCCGCGCGCGAGGTCGGGGTGCGGCGGATGCTCGTCAACCACCCGAACTTCGTCATCGAGGCCTCCCACGAGGACGCCCGCTGCTGGGTGGAGCTCGGCGCGGTGATCGAGCACTCGCTCTGCATGTACGACGAGCGCTCCTCCTTCCACCACTGGGACGTCGACACGCTCGTGCAGTGGATCGAGGCGGTCGGACCGGCGCACTCGACGCTCGGCTCGGACCTCGGCCAGATGAGCAACCCGCTGCCCAGCGAGTCGTTTCGGATGATCGTCGAGCGGCTCCTGGACCGCGGCACGCCCGCGCGCGACGTGGAGCTCATGGTCCGCCACAACCCGGCGAACCTGCTCGGTCTGGCATGAGCACCTACGCGGTGCTCGACCCCGCGACGGGCCGGCCCTGCGGCGAGGCCCCCGCGACGACGATCGAGCAGCTCGACGCGGCGGTGGCCGCGGCGGCGCGTGCACAACCGAACTGGGCCGCCGACGAGGCGGCTCGGCGCGCCGCGCTCGCGGCGGCCGCCGACCGGCTGGACGGCGCCGTCGACGAGCTGGCGGCGCTGGTGACCGCCGAGCAGGGCAAGCCGCTGGCGAAGGCGGCGGGCGAGGTACGCGGGGCGGTCGCGTGGCTGCGGGCGTACGCCGCAACGCCGCTCGACGAGGAGCCGATCGCGGCCGCCGCGCCCGATCGCGTCGTCGTCGGCCACCGCCCGCTCGGCGTGGTGGCGGCGATCGTGCCGTGGAACTTCCCGCTGCTGCTGGCGTGCTGGAAGCTCGCGCCGGCGCTGCTGACCGGCAACGCGGTCGTGGTGAAGCCGTCGCCGGAGACGCCGCTGGCCACGTTGCGCGCGGTCGAGCTGCTGGACGACGTGCTGCCGGCGGGCGTGCTGCACGTCGCGAGCGGCGGCGCCGAGCTCGGGGCGGCGCTCGTCGCCCATCCCGGTGTGCGCAAGGTCAGCTTCACCGGCTCGATCGCCGCGGGCCGGGCGGTCGCGCAGTCCGCCGCGCGCGACCTCAAGCGCGTCACCCTGGAGCTGGGCGGCAACGACGCGGCGATCGTCCTCGACGATGCCGACCCCGCCGCGATCGCCGACGACCTCTTCTGGAGCGCGTTCGCCAACAGCGGGCAGGTCTGCGCGGCGGTCAAGCGGCTCTACGTGCCGCGGCGGCTCGCCGGGGCGGTGACCGACGCGCTGGCGGCGATCGCGGAGCGCGTCGTCGTGGGCCCTGGGACGGAGCCGGACGTGGACCTGGGGCCGCTGACGACGCGTGCGCAGCACGCGCTGGTGACCGCGATGATCGCGGAGGCGCTCGCGGGCGGCGCGCGGGTCGCGGCCGGCGGGCAGGCACTCCCGGGGCCCGGCGCCTTCGTCGCGCCGACGCTGCTGACGGATGTGCCCGACGAGGCGCGCGTCGTCGCCGAGGAGCAGTTCGGGCCGGTGCTGCCGATCCTCGTCTACGACGACGTCGACGAGGCGGTCGCGCGGGCGAACGCCACGCGGTACGGCCTCGCGGGGTCGGTGTGGGGCACCGACGTCGAGGCGGCCGAGCGGATCGCGCGCAGCCTCGAATGCGGATCGGCCTACGTCAACGCGCACGGCGCGGTCGCGCCGTACCTCCCGTTCGGCGGGATCAAGGACAGCGGGCTGGGCGTCGAGCAGGGGCGCCAGGGGCTGCTGGCGTACACCGATGTGCGCGTGACGTCGGTGGCCGCGGCCCGCGGCTGAGGTTCGCTACCCCGGCCGCCCGGACGATCGCGCGAGCGCCGGGACGAACCGGGACGCGTCGTCGATCGTGCCCAGGCCGGTGACGAGGTCGTAGCCGCGCTTGGCCAGGTAGCCGTCGACCAGATGCTTGCCGCTCGTCGCGCCGTCCTTCGCGTCGCTGGACGAGTTGTTGCCGAGGACCACGTCGGCGATCCCGTTGCGCGCACGATGCTTCGCCATCCGGTACAGCGCCGCGTTGACGTCGCGCAGCGGGCGCCCCGCCACCTGGCGCGCCAGAGCGGCGATGCCCGCCATGAGCGGCGTCGCGACGCTCGTGCCGCCGATCGGAAGCACCGACTCGTCGGTGCCCGGCAGGAAGATGAGGAAGCTGCCGCTCGTCGCCGCGAGCATGCTGATGTCCGGGTAGTTGCGGCCGCCGCGCACGACGCCGGCGAGCGACCGCTGCCATGACGGGAGGCCCGAGCGCCTCGCCACCCCGCCGCCCGACGCACCGCCCAGGGCGTCCGGGCCCCAGGCGATGTCGGGGAGCTGCCGGCGACCCTGGCGGTCGAGCGTCAGCAGCGTGCCGCCGACCGCGGTCACGTTCGGGTCGCTCGCCGGGTACACCGTCCGGCGGCCCTTGCTGCCGGGCAGCGTGACGCCATCGTCGCCACTGCCGGTGAACGCTGGGACGCCTGCGCGGGCGGCGCGCGCGAGCGCCGCCCGGAACCGCGGATAGCGCCGCTCGAGACCACCGAAGCTCATGGAGATGACATCGGCGCCCGCCGCGACGGCCGCGTCGACGGCCTGCGCCAGCGGCGCGTCCCCGAGGATCGCGTCGTCGACGGCGGCGGTCGGCACAGCGAGGAACAGCAGCTTCGCGCCCGGCGCTATCGCGTGCACGGCCTGCACGTCGAGGTTGGGCTCCTGCTGGTCGCTCAGCGATCCGGGGTGGCCGGCCGGGCCTGCGGGCTCCAGGACGGTCAGGTCGGCGGGCTTCAGCCCGTAGAGCTTCGACTGCGTCTGCAAGCCCGCAGCGAGCAGCGGCGTCGGTGACATGATCACGGCGACCGTCGTGCCGGTGCCGTCGATCCCCTTGCGGTGCAGGCGGTCGACGCCGTAGGCGCGCTGCACCTGCTCGACGTCGTAGCACCGCATGTTGAGCTGCTCGATGCAGGTGTCGAGGACCTTGGCGGTCGGGTCGGGCGCCGCCGAGGCGGCGGCGACGGGCGCGAGCAGCGCGCCGCACAGCGCAAGCGGGACCAGGAAACGAGACGGCATGCACCATGGATCGGCGGTGAGCGTCCTGGCTTGAACGCGGAGCGCGTGCCGGTCGGTCGCGATCCTCGGTCAGGGCTCAAGTCGGCGCTGCGTCTGCCGATCTACGTCCTTATGGACGGTAGGGAGAAGGTGCGCGCGCGGCCGCGTCGATGGATCGGCGTGGGCGCGGCGATGGCGGTGGCGCTGTTGGCGCCGGCCGCGGCGGCGCAGGCGGCGACGTTCACGGTCACGACGACCGCGGACTCGGGGCCGGGGTCCCTGCGGCAAGCGATCCTGGACAACCAGGGGGCTGGGACCGGCAACACGATCGCGTTCGCGATCCCGGGGCCGGGGCCGCACGTGATCCAGCCGGCCACCGTGCTGCCGGGCATCCTCAGCGACGACACGACGATCGACGGCTGCACGCAGCCGGGGGCCGATTGCAACGCGCGTCCGCTGAAGCTGCAGGTGCAGCTCGACGGCCAGGGATTGTTGCTGAGCAGCGCGAACGGCGTCACGATCCGCGGCCTGTCGTTCACCGGGCCCGGGACCGCGATCAACAACAACCGCTCGGCACGCGGCGGTAAGTTCGTGGCGTCGCAGAACCTGACGATCGAGAAGAACTTCATGGGCGTCGCTCCCGACGGGTCGGCCGCCGCCAAGACGCGAGCCGTCCAGGTCCCGACGAACAACCGTGACCTCTCCATCGACGGTCTGCGGATCCTCGACAACGTGATCGGCAGCAGCACGACGGCGGCGATCGACCTCAGCAACGACACGTTCATCTCGCCGTACCTGCCGATCAGGGGGCTGGAGATCGCGCGCAACATCATCGGCCTGGACCCGACGGGCACCCAGCCGCGGCCCAACGCGGGCAATGGGATCGTCGTGGCCTGGTCGGCCGGGGCGAAGATCGTCGACAACACGATCGCCAACAGCACTGGCCTCGGGATCCGGCACCGCGGCCGCACGCAGGCGGTCCCGGGCAGCGACCCGGCCATCGACCCGGGCCTCTTGATCTCCGGCAACGTCATCGAGCACAACGCCGGCGGCGGGATCGCCCTGGACGACAACAACGTCTTCGCGCCGAGCAAGGATGCCAACACGGGGCCGGCGCGGGTGTTCGCCAACACGATCCGCGACAACGGCGCCGCCGGCGTCACCGTCCGCCTGGCGACCGGCACGCTGCGCCCGAGCTTCGTGATCGGCGGCACCGCGCCCGACCAGGCCAACACGATCACCGGCAACGCCGGGCCCGGCGTCGCGGTGGGCGACAACACCGCCGACACCAGCGTCGCCGTCACCGTGCGCGGCAACGCGATCTACGCCAACACGGGCCTCGCGATCGACCTCGCCAGCGACGGCGCCACCCCCAACGCGAGCCCGCGCGTCGCGCGCACCGGTCCCAACCGCCTGCTCAACCACCCGCTGCTCGCGTCGATCGAGCACGGCTCGGTGATCGTCAACGGCACCTACGCCGGCGCCGCGAACGCCACCTACACCCTCGACGCCTACGCCAGCCAGACCGCCACCAGCCCCCAGACCTGGATCGGCAGCGCCCCCATCACCACCAACGCCGCCGGCACCGCCACCTTCCGCGTCGAGCTGCCCGGCGACCTCCCCGAAGGCTGGCTCGTCAAGGCGACCGCCACCGACGACAACGGCAACACCTCCGAGCTGACCCCGGTCGCCGCGGTCGTCCCGCCGCGACCGCCGGCACCCGGGCCGTCGTCGAGCCCGACACCGTCCGCGAGTCCGACGCCGACCGACCAACAGCCGCCGGTCAGCGCCCCGACGCCCGACCCCGCGCCGGTCGGGGCGCCGGTCACCGGCCCCGGGCCGGTGGAGAGCCCGAGCGCCGCGGCCAAGGCGCGACTGCGGCTGACCCAGAGCGTCAGCCGGCCCACGCTGCGCGCCGGCCAACAGGGCACCCTGACCATCCGGGTCACCAACGCGTCGCAGAGCGCGGCGCGCAACGTGCGCGTCTGCGCCCGCCTCCCGGCCGGGCTGGTCGCGCTGCGATCCGCCCCCAAGGCGCACATCTCGCGCGGTCGCACCTGCTGGACGGCCAAGCGCATCCCCGCCCACCGCAGCAAGCGCTACCGGCTCACCGTCCGCGCCCTGCGCGGCGCGGCCGGCCGCCAGATCACCCGCGTGACCGCGAGCTCAACGGGCGCGCGCGCCACCGCGCGCTCCACCCGTGCCGTGCGCGTGCTGCCCCGCGCACCGATCGCCGGCGGCGTCACGGGCTAGCGCCCCACGAGCGCGGCGAGCGGCCCATCCTGCGGCCGCACGCCGCCGCCACCGCGCCCACGCCCATCACGACCGCAGCCGTCGCGTAGACCGCGCCGAAGCCGTGCAGCTCGAGCGCCGCGGCCAGCCCGAACGACGACAGCGCGAAGCCGGCGTCGAAGCAGGCGGTCGCGGTGGCCACCGCCTCGGTGCGCTCGGCCGCCGGCACCGCGCCGGCGGCCAGCGACATGAGCGCCGGGTAGGCGAAGGCGGCACCGACCGCGAGCAGCGCGCTCGCGACGAGCAGCAGCCCGCGGCTGTGGGCGAGCGCGAAGAGCGCCAGGCTCGCGCTCTGGAGCGCAAGCGCCGCCGCGGCCGCCGCCCGCGGGTCCACGCGGTCGAGCAGCCCGGCGCCGCCGGCGCGCACCCCGATGAGGACGACGCCGAAGGTCGCGTACTCCAGTGCGGCGCCGCCGAGGCCGAGGTGGCTGACGTAGAGCGCGGTGAACGTCGCGAACGCCGCGCCGCCCCAGGTGTTGGCCGCCAGCAGGAGCCCCGGGCCGATCGCCGCGCGGTGCACGAGGAGCGTCCGTCCCCCACGCGCCGCCGGCAGGCGCGGGAGCCGCAGCGTCAGCGACAGGGCCGCCGCCGTCAGGCAGAGGACGAGCGCCGCGCCCCAGACCGCGTCGTAGCCGGCCCGCGCCCGCAGCAGCTCCCCCAGCACCGGGCTCCCCAGCAGCCCGGCCGACAGCAGGGCCGAGAAGTAGCCCATCGCCGCCCCCTGGCGCCCCGGCGCGGCGAGGTCGTAGACCGCCGCCGACGCGAGCACGAAGAACATCGCCTCGCCGAGCCCGGCGCTGGCGCGCAGCGCGACGATCGCCGTCGGGCTGGGATCGAGCAGGAGCAGCCCGTCAGCGGCACCGACGACGACCGCGCCCGCCGCGAGCAGGTGCGGCGGCGGGATGCGCCGCGCCGCCGGCGCCACGAACGGACGCAGCACCAACGAGGTCACGCTGAAGACCGCCACGGCCGCGCCGACCTGGAGCGTCGTCCCGCCCGCCGGCCCGAGGATGAAGCGCGGCAGCACCGGGATGCCGATCCCGATGCCCGCGAAGTAGACGAAGCACGCCGCGCACAGGCGCACGAACGCGGCGTTGCGCAGCACCGCCGGTCAGGCGGCCGGCACGAGCCGCCCGTCGCGCAGGACCGGCTCGCCGTCGAGCAGCACGGTCGCGTCGGGCACCACGCAGTCGACGTGCTTGGCGGCGCGGACCGTGCCGCCGATGTTCAGGCTCGCGCCGAACGCGATGTGGACGGAGCCGAGGATCTTCTCGTCCTCGACCACCGAGCCGCTGAGCCGCGCGCGGTCGTTCGTGCCGATCCCCAGCTCGGCGAGGTTGACGCCGGCGGCGCCGTGCTCGCGCAGCTCGGCCTCCAGGCGCCGCCCGTCGGCGCCCTCGGCGGCGGCGAGCGCCCCGTCGCGCACCTCCAGCGCCGTGTCCTCGCCCACGCGGCCCATCCCGGCGACCGTCACCGGGCGCAGGCGTCCCGTGCCGCCGATCGGCGAGACGAACCCCTCGCCGAACGGCAGGTTCCCGTACGCGCCGCGGGCGGTGAAGTCGCCGTCGTCGCTGATGCCGGCGCGCCCGCGCAGGTCGAGCTGAAGGTCGGTGCCTCGCGGGCAGGCGATCCGCGCGACCGACGCGCGCGACAGCAGCTCGGCGAGGCGGTCGCTGCGCGCCGCGACCGCATTCAGGTCCGCGCCCAGCAGCCGCGCGAGGACGTCGGCATCCGCGCCGCCGCCGATCCCGACGCCGCGGGCGCCGGCGGCGCACGCCGCCTCGCGTGCAGCGGTGTGCGAGATCGAGTGCTCGGTCAGCGCGACGAACACGTCGCAGGCCGCCATCGCGGCGGCGACCGGGGCGGGCGGCTCGAAGCGGTCGCGCAGCCCGGCGACGGCCACGGTCGCCCGCGCACCCAGCGCGGAGCCCTCGGCGGCGAAGCGCTCGGCCAGCTCGGCGCGGGAGCGATCGGCGAGGACGAGCACCTCGGCGTCGGGGCCGACGGCCAGGCAGCGCTCGAGCGCGCGGCGCAGGATCGGGCCGAGGTCGCCGTCGGCCGGCGGCGTCGGTGCGGGTTCGGTCGTCACCGCCGCCACGCTAAGCGCGCAGCGGGCCGGCCGCGACGGGCGCGCGTCCGACGTTCGAGGCGGGCGCTCGGACGCCTGTCGCATGCGCGCGTCGCCGATCTCGGACAGGCGCCCGTAGGCACGCCGATCGGCCCGGCCTAGCGTGCCGCGCCATGACCAACCTCCCCGAGCTCCTGTCCGACGAGCCGCAGCATCCGTTCGCGGCGGGCGCCGTCTGGGGCGACCTCGTCTTCAGCGGCGGCCACGTCGCCGGCGTCCGCGACCTGTCGCCCGACTTCGCCACCCAGGCCGACCAGGCGATGGCCCAGCTCGAGCAGACCCTCGAGCAGGCCGGCGCCGGGCTCGACACGATCCTGCGGCTCGAGGCGTTCCTCGCCTCGCGCGAGCACTTCGCCGCCTGGAACGCGGTCTACGACCGCTGCTTCCCGCGGCGCCGCCCGCCGCGGACCACGCTCGTCGCCGAGTTCGTCAGCGCGGAGATGCTCTTCGAGGTGCAGGCCGTGGCGGCGCGCCGGCCCCGGTAGGCGCGGCCGAGCCCCTCGGATCGCCTTAGGGTGTGCGCCATGAGCGACCAGTCGGACGGCCGAGCGCCCGTCAACCAGTCGATCGAGCGCGCCGCCCGGCTGCTCGGGCTGTTCACGGCCGAGGACCCCGAGCTCTCGCTCTCGCAGATGGGCGCGCGCCTGGGCGTCAGCCGCGCGACCGTGCACCGGTACGCCACCGCGTTGCGCAACGCCGGCCTGCTGCGCATGACGCCGACCGGCTACGGCCTCGGCCCGCGCATCATCGAGCTGGCGTCGACCGCGCTGGCCGGCCTGCGGGTCGTCGCGGTGGCCGGGCCGTTCCTCGAGCGCCTCGTCGCGGAGGTCAACGAGACCGCCGTCCTGTCGGTCTGGGACGGCGAGGCGCCGATCGTCGTGCGCGTCGACGACAACACGAACCGCACGGTGCGCATCAACGTCCGCACCGGGTCGCGGCTCGCGCCCGAGACGGCGCAGGCGAAGGTCTTCCGCGCCTACCCGCCGATCTCCGACCCGCAGCTGCGGTCGGTCGTCGACGACGGGCTCGCGTTCAGCGCGAGCTCCATCGAGGGCATCGCCGCGTTGGCCGCGCCCGTGTTCCAGACCGACCGGATCGTGGCGACGCTCGCGCTCGTCGGCACGCTCGCGACGATCGAGACGGCACGCACGACGCGTGTCGCGTCCGCCCTGCGCGCCAGCGCCGCGGCGCTCTCGGCCGAGCTGGGACACGCGCCCGAAGCCTGACGCCAAGACCCGCCGCCGAAGCTCGCGCCGCTGTTGCGACGCTGGTCGCACGGCGCCCACGACATCTCGGACACGGGGCTGTTGTCCGGTCTACGAGGCCGATCTAGCTTGGCGCCATGGCTCCCAGCCCGTCCGTGAGCGACGATCGTGGCCACGAGCGCGCCTGATCCGGCGGTCGCCGCCGACGTGCTCGCGCCGGCACCCGCGCCGGAGGAGCCGATCGTCGCTCGCACCCCGCTGCAGCTCTTCTGGCGCCGACTGCGTCGCGATCGCGTCGCGCTGGCGGCGCTCGCCTTCATCGTGTTCCTCGTCGTCGTGGCCGTCCTCGCGCCGCTCATCGTCAAGCTCGTCGGCGCGCGGCCCCCCGACCAGCAGGGCACGCAGTACCTCACGGAGTACGGCAGCCCGCGGGGGCCGGGCTCCGATGCGCTCTTCGGCACCGACCCGCTCGGCCGCGACGTGTTCAGCCGCACGCTCTACGGCGCGCGCATCTCGCTCGAGGTGGCGCTCATCGCCACGACCGTGACGATGGTCGTCGGCGTCGCCGTCGGCATGGTCGCGGGCTACTACCGCGGCTGGGTCGACACCCTCGTCGCGCGCGGCATCGACGTGATGCTCGCGTTCCCCGCGCTGCTCTTCGCCCTCGGCCTCGGCGCGGCGTGCTCGATCGGCGGCGGCTGCCTCACGCTCGACCTGCGCCGCGCGGGCGTCCTCCTGCTTGCCGCCGGCGCCGTCGTCGCCGCGGTCCAGACCGGGCTGCTGCTGCGCCGGCGCCGCCGCGCCGGCCTGACCTCCCGCCCGACCGCGGGCGCGCTCGCGCTGCGCTGCGCCGGCGGCGCCGTCCTCGCGCTCGCGGGCCTCGTGTGCCTGACGCTCACGCCCGCGCGCAGCACGCTGATCCAGCCCGGCGTCCCCGTCATCGTCTGCGTGCTGGCGATCGGCGGCGCGCCGTACATCGCGCGGATCATCCGCGGCCAGACGCTCACGCTGCGCGAGCAGGAGTACATCGAGGCCGCGCGCTCCCTGGGGGCCTCGAACGGCCGGATCCTGCTGCGCCACGTGCTGCCGAACCTCGTCGCGCCGATCGTCGTCTACACGACGCTGCTGATCCCGACCAACATCCTCTTCGAGGCGGCGCTGTCGTTCCTGGGTGTCGGCGTGCAGCCCCCCACCGCGAGCTGGGGGGCGATGATCAGCGACGCCATCGGGGTCTTCGACACGGCCTGGTGGTACATGACCTTCCCCGGCCTGGCGCTGCTGCTGACCGTGCTCGCGTTCAACCTCGTCGGCGACGGCCTCCAGGACGCGCTCAGCCGCGCCCGCCGGACGTGACCGCGCCGCCGTCCCGCTGCTCCATCCGCATCTCGACGCAGGCAATCCAGAGGAGGGTGTCCATGTCACCGAAGGTCGGTCTCGCGCTGGACGCGAGACGAAGGGCTGCTGCCGCGGCGACGCTGGCGGGCGCGGCGCTGCTGGTCGCGCTGGCCGGCTGCGGCGGCTCGAGCTCGGACGACAAGACGAGCGGGGCCACGGGGGCCAGCACCGGGCTCACCGTGACGGAGGGCGTCAGGGGCGGCGACGTCACGCTGCTCAGCGCCGCGGACGTCGACTCGCTCGACCCCGGCCTCGCCGACTACAACGTCGGGATGATGGTGATGCAGGCGACGCAGCGCACGCTGTACGCCCTGGCACCCGACGACCCCACGAAGGTCGTGCCCGACCTCGCCGCGGGCCCGCCGAAGGTCTCGCAGGACGGCAAGACGATCACCGTCGAGATGAAGCGGGGCGTGCGCTTCTCGCCGCCGGTCGATCGCCCGGCGACGTCGGCGGACGTCAAGTACGCGTTCGAGCGCGCGTTCACCAAGCAGGTCCCGTCGAGCTACGCGGGCACCTACTTCGGCAGCCTCGCGGGCGCCCCGCCCAAGCCCAACGCGGGCTCATGGCAGGCGATCAAGGGCATCGAGACCCCCGACGACCACACGATCGTCTTCCGCCTCAGCCGGCCCGACGCGGGCCTGGTCTCCCAGCTCCTCGTCAAGGGGATCACCGCCCCGGTGCCCAAGGAATACGCGCAGCAGTTCGACCGCGAGAACCCCTCGACCTACGCCCAGCACGTCGTCGGGACGGGCGCGTACATGGTCGCCAACGACGCGTCCGGCAAGGTGACGGGTTGGTCGCCGGGCCGTGAGCTGCGGCTCGTGCGCAACCCGAACTGGAACCCCAAGACCGACTTCCGTCCCGCGTACCTCGACCGGATCACGATCGCCGAGGGCAACGCCGACACCGCCGTCGCCGCGCGGCGCACGCTGAGCGGCTCGGGACTGGTCTGCTGCGACGCCGGCTCGCCGCCGGTCGAGGTGCTGCGCAGCGCGCTGGCGCACGACAAGTCGCAGGTGACCCTGTTCCCTGCCCGCGTCACGACGTGGGTGGCGCTGAACACCACGATCGCGCCGCTGGACAACCTCAACGTGCGCCGTGCGCTCATGGCGGGCGTCGACCGCTCGGCGCTGCGCCTCCCGCGCGGCGGCCCGCTGGCCGGCGACCTGGCCACCGGCTACATCCCGCCGGGCCTGCGGGGCTTCGAGGAGGCCGGTGGGGCCCAGCAGGGCGCGAACCTGGACTTCAACGCGCATCCCGACGGCGATCCGGAGGTGGCCAAGAAGTACATGCTCGCCGCCCGCGAGGAAGGGCTGCCGATCGACGAGAACGGCCGGTGGACCGGCGGCGGCGAGATCCTCGCGGTGGCGGCCAACTCGGCGCCCGACAACAAGACGGCCGAGGCCTTCCAGGCGGCGGCCGCGCAGCTCGGGCTCAACGTCAAGCTGCGACTGGTCCCGAGGGAGGTCGTGTACACCAACTTCTGCTCGACCCCGGCCAAGAAGGTGTCGATCTGCTTCGTCGGCTTCGGACCCGACTCGCCCGACCCCTACTCGATGCTCGTCCTGCCGTTCGACGGCCGGTCGATCCGCCCGCAGGGCAACCTGAACATCTCGCAGCTCGACGACCCGCAGGTCAACGCGGCCATCGACCACGCCACCTCGCTGGTGGACGAGCAGGCGCGGCTGGATGCATGGGCGAAGGTCAACGAGCTCGTCCTCCAGCAGGCGCCGGCGATCCCGTACACGTGGACGAAGAAGGCGCTCGTGGCCTCCCGTGACGTGAACCTCGTCGCCAACGCCTACTCGACGCTGCCGGATCTGAGCTTCACGTCGGTGAAGCAGTAGGGAGCGATCGCGCGATGGCCGTCTACGTCCTGCGACGACTGCTGTGGACGATCGTGCTGCTGGCGATCGTCAGCTTCGTCACCTTCGTGGTGTTCGCGCTGCTGCCGTCGGCCGATCCGGCCGTGCTGCGGGCGGGCCGCAACCCCACGCCGGAGGTCGTGGCGGCCATCCGCGAGCAGTTCGGGCTCGACCGGCCCTGGTACGTGCAGTACGTCAAGTACCTGGAGCAGGTCGTGCTCCACTTCGACTTCGGCTACAGCTACCAGAGCAACGTCTCGGTGCGGTCGGAGATCTTCTCGCGCCTGCCGGTGACCCTGTCGCTCGTGCTGGGCGGCGTCGTGGTCTGGCTCGCGGTCGGCGTCCCGATCGGGATCGTCTCGGCGACGCGCCGCGGGCGGCTGCCCGACCGGCTGCTCATGGGCCTCGCGCTGATCGCGATCTCGGCGCCGGTGTACTGGCTGGGGCTCGTCGCGCTGTACGTCCTCAGCAAGGACGTCGGCGTGCTCCCGGTCTTCGAGGGCGCGGGCAGCTACCCGCTCGACGGCGGCAGCCTGTTCACGGCGCCGCTGCGGGTCGCGCCGGCGCTGCTGCTGCCATGGCTGGTGCTGGCCGCCTCGTTCGCGGCGATCTACGCGCGGTTCGTGCGTGCCTCGCTCAGCGAGGTCCTCGGCGAGGACTACATCCGCACCGCGCGGGCCAAGGGGCTGCGCGAGCGCCGCGTCGTCCTCAAGCACGGCATGCGCGTGACCGCCGTGCCGATCGTGACGCTGCTGGGGCTGGACCTCGGCGTGCTGATCGGCGGCGCGATCCTCGTCGAGACCGTCTTCAACATCCCCGGGATGGGGCGGCTGTCGTACGACGCCATCCAGCGCTCCGACATCCCGACCGTGCAGGGAGCCGTGCTCGTGGGCGCCACCGTGATCATCCTCTTGAACCTGCTCGTCGACGTGCTCCACGCGCTGCTCGACCCGCGGGTGCGGAGCGCGACCGCATGAGCCCGGTGCTCGAGGTCCGCGACCTGCGCGTGCGCATCCCGACCGACGACGGCGTCGTGACCGCAGTCGACGGCGTCAGCTACGCGGTCGACGCCGGACGGACGCTGGGCATCGTCGGCGAGTCCGGGTCGGGCAAGTCGATGTCGTCGCTGACCCTCATGGGGCTCACGCGCTTCCTGCCCGGGGTCGAGATCAGCGGCGAGGTGCTGCTCGACGGCCGCGACCTGCTGCGCGCGTCCGACGACGAGCTGCGCCGGGTGCGCGGCAACGACATCGCGATGATCTTCCAGGACCCGCTGTCGGCCCTGCACCCGTACTTCCGGGTGGGCGCGCAGCTGGCGGAGGCCGTCCGCGCGCATCGCGACGTGCGGCCGCGCGACGCGCACGCGCGCGCGATCGAGCTGCTGGAGCTCGTCGGCGTGCCCGAGGCGGCCCGCCGCGCCCACGCCTATCCCCACGAGCTGTCGGGCGGGATGCGCCAGCGCGCGATGATCGCGATGGCGCTGGCCAACGAGCCGCGCGTGCTCATCGCCGACGAGCCGACGACCGCGCTGGACGCGACCGTCCAGGCCCAGATCCTCGAGGAGCTCGACCGCCTCCAGGCCGAGCTCGGCACCGCGATCGTGCTCATCACCCACGACATGGGCGTCGTCGCACAGGTCGCCCACGAGATCGCCGTCATGTATGCGGGGCGGATCGTCGAGCAGGGCGAGGTCGACACGATCCTCGCCGCGCCCGAGCACCCCTACACCTGGGGGCTGCTGACGTCGATCCCGCGGCTGGACCGGCCGCGCGGCGAGGAGCTGCGCCCGATCCCGGGGCGGCCCCCCTCGCTCATCCGACCGCCCGGAGGCTGCCGCTTCCATCCGCGATGCGCCTATGCGCGGCCGCGCCACGGGGTCGAGGACCCGGCGCTGGCCGGCGTGCCGGGCGACCCGGGGCATCGGGTGGCGTGCCTGCTGGCGCCGGACGAGCGCCGGGCGCGGTGGCAGGCGCTGCAGGGCGGCGGTGGGGCCGCGGCTCCCCAGGAGGCGTCGCGATGAGCGCGCCGCTGCTGGAGGCGCGCGGCCTCGTGAAGGACTTCCCCCTGCGCGGGCGCCGCGACGTGGCGCACGCCGTCGCGGGCGTCGACGTCGCCGTCCACGAGGGCGAGACGCTCGGGCTCGTGGGCGAGTCGGGCTGCGGGAAGTCGACGACCGCGCGGATGCTCGCGCGCCTCGTGGAGCCCACCGCGGGGACGATCCGCTACCGGGGCGAGGACATCACGGGGCGGCCGGCGGCACGCCTGGTGCCGCTGCGGCGGGAGATCCAGATGGTCTTCCAGGACCCGTACTCGTCGCTGGACCCGCGCCAGACGGTCGGCTCGATCATCGGCGAGCCGTTCGCGATCCACGAGCTCGAGCGCGGCAAGCGGCGCCGCCGGCAGGCCGTGCAGGCGCTGATGGAGCAGGTGGGGCTGAATCCCGAGCACTACAACCGGCTGCCGCACGAGTTCTCGGGCGGCCAGCGCCAGCGGATCGGGATCGCGCGCGCGATCGCGCTGCGCCCGCGGGTGCTGATCGCCGACGAGCCGGTCTCCGCGCTGGACGTCTCGATCCAGGCCCAGATCCTCAACCTCCTGCGCGACCTGCAGCGCGAGTTCGCGCTGACGATCGTCTTCATCGCCCACGACCTCAGCGTCGTGCGCCACATGTGCGACCGGGTCGCGGTGATGTACCTCGGGCGGATCGTGGAGCAGGCCGGCTGCGACGAGCTCTTCGGTGCACCGCGCCACCCGTACACCCAGGCGCTGCTGGGCGCGATCCCGCCGCCGGAGGCGGGCGCCCGGGCGCGGCGGCGGCGGGCACTGCGCGGCGACCCGCCGTCCCCCGTCAACCCGCCGGCGGGCTGCCCGTTCCACCCGCGTTGCCCGAGCGCGGTCGCGGGAGTGTGCGACGTGCAGGTGCCGGCGCTGGGCGAGCGGCCGGGCGGCGGGACCGTCGCGTGCCATCTGGTCGACGGTGCGGGGGATGCGGAGGCGGCCGCCGAGGCGGGAGCGGCGCGACCGTGACGCGGCGAAGCGCGGCAAGGGCGGCATCGGCGGCGTGCTGATCGCCTACGCCGACACGCTCAGCGCCCGGCCCGGCGAGGCCGTGACCGTGCGGGCGTCGACGGACGCGGAGACGTTCGCGGCCGATCTCGTGCGGCTCCTCGGGCCCGCCCCGCGCCGCAACGGCGCGCGCGACATGCCCGTCGAGCCGGTCCCGGAGACCCGGGTCGACGGGATCGGCGGACGGTGGGAGACGCGCTGCGGCTCATTTGGCTGGGCGCCGGACGCGGCGCCCACCACGGCCGGGACGTTCGCCGCCTGGGTGTGGCTCATGGCGCGCGGAGCCGGCGCGGTCCAGGGCATCGTCGCCCGGCGCGAGGCGGCGACCGGCCTCGGCTTCGCCCTCGCACTCGACGAGGAGGACCGCCCATGCCTGCTCGCCGGCCCAAGCGACCGGCTCACCGCCGCGCGCCCGCTTCCACTGCGGGGCTGGCACCTGCTGGCGGGCGGGTTCGACGCCGCCGCCGGGGCGCTGCGGCTGCACGTGATCGAGGCGGGCGACCCGCACCTGCCCACCCCGCCGCGCCTGGTCGAGGCGCTGCGCGCGAGCGGTCCGCCCGGCCGCGCGCCTGCGCCGGGGGCCCCGCTGGTGGTCGCCGCGGCGGCGGCCGACGACCATGGCCCGCTCCCCCACGCCACCGGCCTGCTCACCGGGAAGCTCGAGGCGCCGCTCGTCCTGGACGCGCTCCTCGACGATGCCGCCGCGCTGCGCCTGGCCGCCGGCGACGTCCCCGCCGCGCGCCACCGCTGGGACCTCGGCGCCGACCCCGACGGCGAGGTCGTGCCCGATCGCGGCACGGACCCGGCGCCGCTGCGGCTCGTCAACGCCCCCACCCGGGCGATGACCGGCCACCGCTTCACCGGCCGCTGGCTGGACCCGCGCGGCGCCCCGGCCGAGTACGCCGCCGCCCACTTCCACGCCGACGACCTCGACGACGCCCGCTGGCCGGCGAGCGCCACGCTGCGGCTCCCGGCCGACCTCCGCAGCGGCGTGTACGCGATCCGCCTCACCGCGGGCGACGAGGTCGACCACGTCCCGCTCTGCGTTCCCCACGACCGGCGCGGCGGCGCCCGGCCACGCCACCGCGTCGCGTTCCTGCTCCCGACGCTCACCCACGTCGCGTACGCCAACGCGCGTGGCTCGACGCTCGCCACGCCGGGGTTCACGCCCACCGACGACGCCCTCCACACCCTGTTCGACCGTCACCCGGAATGGGGCTCGTCGCTCTACGACGTCCACGCCGACGGCAGCGGGGTCAGCGTCTCCACCGCGCGCCGCCCGCTCGCGAGCCTGCGCCCGTCCCACTGGTCGCGCTCTCGTCCCGAGCCGGTCCACCTGGCCGCCGACCTCGCCGTCGTCGCCTGGCTGGAGCGCACCGACATCGGCTACGACGCGCTGTGCGACCACGATCTCCATGCCGACGGCGCCGCCGCGCTGGACGGCTACGACGTGCTCGTCACCGGTGCCCACCCCGAGTACTGCACCGAGGCGATGCTCGACGCGACCCTCGCCTTCCAGCGCGCCGGCGGGTCCGTCCTCTCCCTCGGCGGCAACGGCTTCTACTGGGTGACGGCGATCTCGCCGTCACGGCCGCATCTCGTCGAGGTCCGGCGCGGCCACGGCGGCGGACGGGCGTGGACCGGGGAGCCGGGCGAGGAGCACCTCGCGACGACCGGCGAGCCCGGCGGGCTGTGGCGCCACCGCGGCCGCCCGCCGCAGCAGCTCGTGGGCGTCGGGTTCGCCGCGATGGGCGTGGCCGAGCGGTGGCCGGGCTACCGGCTGCTGGCGGACGCGAGCGACCCGCGCGTGGCGTTCCTGTTCGAGGGGTTGGATCGCCCGCCGAGCGACGGCAGCTTCCTCGCCGGCGCCGCCGGCAACGAGCTCGACCGCGCCGACCCGGCCCTCGGCACGCCCGCCCACGCGCTGCGGGTCGCCACCTCCGAGGGCCTCCACGACGACCGCTTCGCGACCGGCCCCGAGGACGTGCCGATGCTCGGCGGCGGAGCCGGCTTCGGCGGCACCGACCCGCGCGTGCGCGCCGACCTCGTCTTCTACGAGACCGGCTTCGGCGGGGCGGTCGTCGCGGTCGGCTCGATCGCGTGGGCGTCCGCGCTGCACCGCGAGGACGTCGACCGCCTCACGACCAACGCGCTGCGGCGCATGCTGAACGGCGAGCCGTTCAGGTTGCCGGAGGCCTGAGCCGTGCACGTCAACGACGCCCTCCACCCGCGCGACTTCGCCCTCCGCGTCGGGGGGCGCCCGGCCACCGTCGGCGACCTCCTCCCCAGCTTCGACGTCGATGCCCGCGTGGCGATCGTCTCGCGCACGCCGGGCGCGCCGTTCGGCGCGGCGACGCTGCTGCTCGCGATCGTCGCCGCCTGGTACGCGGAGCGGCGCGCGCGGGCCGGCGGCGAGCCGTTCTACGAGTACCCCGACTGCTACGCGATCCAGATCGGCGGCGAGCACGCCGACCTCGGCATGCTGGAGGTGTGGCCGCCGCGCAAGCGCGTGGTCGTGGAGCCCGACGCCGAGCAGGTCCTCGGCTGCCTCGCGGACCGCGCGATCGAGTACCTGCTCGTCGAGGACGGCCCCGCGCGCGGCGGGCTGGTCCTGCGCGAGACCGCCGCCGCGGTCCCGCGCCACCTCCGCGCGGCGATCGCGTACGCGCCGAGCGGCCGCGCGCGCCGCGCCGACGTCGAGGTGTCCGGTCCGCCGCGGGCCGAGGCGCTCGTCGCCCAGGCGATCGCCGACTCGACGAACGTGGACGCGGCGGTCCGGGACGCGGCCCGGGCGACGCGCCGCCGGCTGGCCGGCGAGGGCCGCCGCGCGCCGGCCGACCGCGACGAGATGCGCGCCGCGCCCGATCGGCCCGCGGACCCGCCCACGCCGCGGCCTGCGGTCGAGCGCGCCCGCCGCATCGACCTCGACACCGCCCTCGGCCTCCTCTGCCCGCCGCCCGGCGCAGCCGTCGAGCGCCCGTTCGGCCTCACCGAACGCGACCGCGCCGTCGCCCGCCTCGCCGACGGCGTCCCGCGGCGGATGCTGACGCGCGTCGGCCCGCGGCGCTCCGCCACCGGGAGCCGGTCGACGTGACGTTTTCGACCTTATCGTGGTTTACCGTTTGACGATAAAGCGCGGTAAGGTTGACAACGCGTTGCAGCCGGAGGACAACCCCTACACCCCGAACGCCGGCGCCGAGCCACGGTATCTCGCCGGTCGCGAGCACGAGCTCGAAGCGTTCCGCGTCCTGCTGAGACGCATGAAGAAGGGCAACACCGATCAGTCCATGATCGTCGTAGGCCTACGCGGGGTTGGCAAGACGGTGCTCCTCGGCACCTTCCGTGGGATCGCGGAAGAGGAAGGCGATCTCGTCGCAATCGAAGCGGAGATCACCAAGCACGAGGACTTCGGGCCCCGGATGGGCGCGCTCGTCCGGCGCGCTCTGTTCAGCGTCGCGCCGTCGGCCAAGTGGAAGGATCGCGCCCGGCGAGCCGCCGCGGTGCTGCGCTCGTTCCAGGTCACCGTCACCCCGCAGGGCGAGCTGAGCGGGGGCCTGGGCGGGGTCGAGCCAGCCGAGGGCATCGGCGACAGCGGCAACCTCGCCGACGATCTCACCGATGTCTTCGTCGCGCTCGGACAGGCCGCTGCGGAGCACGGCAAGGGCGTCGTCTTCATCCTCGACGAGGTGCAGTTCCTCGTCCTCCGAGAGCTCGAGGCGCTCATCGCCGCGCTCCACAAGACGGTCCAGCGGCGCCTTCCGATCACGCTGGTCGCGGCCGGTCTCCCGCAGCTGCCCGAGTTGGCCGGCGAGGCCAAGTCCTATGCCGAGCGGTTGTTCCGCTTTCCGACCGTCGACAGCCTGGCCCCCGAGGAGGCCCGCAAGGCCTTGGTCGAGCCGGCACGCGCGCTCGGCGTCCGCTACGAGGACGACGCCGTCGGCGAGATCATGGCGTACACCGAGGGCTATCCGTCCTTCATCCAGGAGTACGGGTCGGTCGTCTGGAACTTCGCGGCGGGGACGCCGATCACGCACGTGGCCGTCGACGACGCACGCGAGGCGGTCGAGGCCAAGCTGGACGAGAGCTTCTTCCGCGTCCGCGCCGACCGGACCACCAATGCCGAGCTCACGTACCTGCGCGCGATGGCCGAGCTCGGCCCTGAGCCGCAGTTGGCCGGCGACGTTGCGGCCGTCCTCGGCCGCAAGTCCACGTCGCTGGGTCCGACGCGCGCGCGGCTGATCGAGAAGGGGTTCCTGTGGACGCCGTCGCACGGCTACGCGGCGTTCACGGTCCCGCAGTTCGACCGGTACCTGAAGCGCACCTACGAGCTCCGCGTCTCGCGATGATCGCCTACACGCTGCGGCAGCTCGAGTACTTCGTCGCCGCGGTCGAGGAGGGCGGCATCACCGCGGCGGCGCTGCGGATGAACCTCTCGCAGTCGGCGATGTCCGCGGCGCTGGCGAACCTCGAGCGGGCGGTCGGCGCGCAGCTGCTCGTCCGCAGCACCTCGCGCGGGATCGCGCTGACCGAGCCCGGCCGCCACCTGCTCGCGCGCGCCCGGCGCCTGCTCGAGGACGCCGACGCGCTCGCCACCGGCACCCTCGCCCACGATCGCGCGGTCGCCGGCACGCTCACCGTGTCGTGCTTCTCGACGCTCGCGCCGTACCTGCTGCCGCGGGTCGTCGCGTCGCTGCAGGAGACCCATCCCGACCTCCATGTCACGCTGCTGGAGTCGCCGACCTTCGAGGACCTCGAGCGCAACCTGCTCGAAGCGAGCTGCGAGGTCGCGCTCGCCTACGACCACGGCCTGCCGGACTACCTCGCGGCCGAGCCCGTCGCCGAGGTCGCGCCGCACGCGATCCTCCCCGTCGATCACCCGCTCGCGGCCGAGGATGCGGTCAGCCTCGCGGCCCTGGCCGACGAGCCCTTCGTGCTGTTCGACGCATCGCAGGCCTCGTCGTACATGCTCTCGCTCTTCCGCAGCGCCGGCGTGACGCCGCAGATCCGCTACCGCACGACGAGCGTGCTGCTCGTCCAGGCGCTCGTCGCCCGCGGCCTGGGCTACGCGATCCTCAACCAGCGGCCCGCGCAGCTCGTCAGCCCCGACGGGACCCCGTTCGTCGCCCGGCCGTTCGTGGAGCCGCTGCCCGCGCTGCGCGTCGTGCTGCTGTACCCGAGCCGCCTGGAGCTGACCCGCAAGGCGGCGGCGTTCGTCGAGCGCTGCCGCGAGCTGGCGCCCGCCGCGCTGGGGTAGCCACCAGCGGCACGCGGGGCCGCCATCGAGCGCCGAGCGCGTCTGGGGCGTGCGCGTCTGACCCGCATTCCAACCGCGGTCCGATCCGGTGGTCGGCGCCTCCGACAGGGGCCGGTTGTGAGCGACGCGCGCCCGGACGTAGCGTGCGGGTGTGAGCACTGAGCGCAAGACCCCTCCCTTCCGAGCCGACCACGTCGGATCGCTGCTGCGGCCGCCGGCGCTGCTGCAGGCGCGCCGCGATCACGCGGCCGGTCGCCTCGACGCCGACCGGCTGCGGGAGGTCGAGGACGAGGCGATTCGCTCGGTCGTCGCGATGCAGGAGCGCGTCGGCCTGCGCGCGGCCACCGACGGCGAGCTGCGCCGCGACTCCTGGCACCTGGACTTCCTCTCCCAGCTCGACGGCGTCCGCCGGGTCAAGGCCGAGGCCGGGGTGACCTGGCACGGCGATGACGGCGACCTCGAGCTCATGGGCGCGGCGACCCGCGTCGACGCGCCCGTCGGCCTGTCCCACACGATCTTCGGCGACGACTTCGCGGCGCTGCGCAGGCTCGTCTCGCACGCCACGCCGAAGCTGACGATCCCGTCGCCGTCGATGCTCCACTACCGCGGCGGGCGGGCATCGATCGACGAGGCCGTCTACCCCGACCTCGACGCCTTCTGGGCCGACGTGGTCGCCGCCTACCGCGAGGAGGTCCGGCGACTCGGCGCCGCGGGCTGCACCTACCTGCAGTTCGACGACACCAGCTTCGCCTACCTCAACGATCCGCGCCAGCGCGCGGAGATCGAGCGCCTCGGTGGCGACGGCGCCCGTCAGCACGAGACGTACCTCGCCCACCTCAACGAGGTGCTGGCGGCGCGTCCCGACGGCATGTCGGTGACCACGCACATGTGCCGCGGCAACTTCCGCTCGTCCTGGGTGGCCGAGGGCAGCTACGACTACGTCGCCGAGGCGCTGTTCAACGAGCTCGACGTCGACGGGTTCTTCATGGAGTGGGACGACGAGCGCTCCGGCGGCTTCGAGCCGCTGCGCTTCGTGCCCAAGGGCAAGGTCGTCGTGCTGGGCCTGGTGACGACCAAGCGTCCGCAGCTGGAGAGCGTCGACGCGCTGAAGCGGCGCATCGAGGAGGCGGCGCGCCACCTCGACGTCGACCAGCTCTGCCTCTCGCCCCAGTGCGGCTTCGCGTCCTCCTCCGAGGGCAACGCGCTCACTGCGGCCCAGCAGGAGGCCAAGCTGCAACGGGTCGTCGAGACCGCCGCGGAGGTGTGGGCATGACCGGCGCCGAGGTCGTGCTCGACGTCCTGCGCAGCGAGGGCGTCACGCACCTGTTCGGCAACCCGGGGACCACCGAGCTGCCGCTCATGGACGCGCTCTCCGAGGCCGACGACCTGCAGTACGTGCTTGCGCTGCAGGAGGCGACCGTGCTCGGGATGGCCGATGCCTACGCCCAGGTCACGCGCCGCCCCGCGTTCGTCAACCTGCACACGGCCGGCGGCCTGGGCAACGCGATCGGCAACCTCGTCAACGCCCGCGCCAACGGCACGCCGCTGGTCATCACCGCCGGCCAGCAGGACGAGCGCCATCTCGCCGCCGAGCCGTTCCTCTCCGGGGACCTCGTGGAGATCGCGCGGCCGCTGACGAAGTGGGCGCACGAGGTGCGCACGCCCGACGAGCTGGGGACGATGCTGCGGCGCGCGTTCGCCGACGCCGCCGCCCCGCCCGCCGGCCCCGTCTTCCTCAGCATTCGCATGGACCACCTGCAACGCGAGGCCGCCCCGGCCCCGCCGCGGTCCGAGCTCGCGCTGACGCCCACCGCGCCGAAGCTCGAGCAGCTCGCCGAGCACCTCTGCGCGCCCGCGGCGGGACGCACCGCGCTGATCTGCGGCGACGAGGTCGCGCGGGCGGGCGCGGTCGAGCAGGTGGCGGCGCTGGCGCAGGCGCTGGGCGCCACCGCGTTCGGCGCACCGCTGTTCGGCGCGACGGTCTTCCCCACCGGCCACCCCCTCTGGGGCGGCATGCTGCCGCTCACCAGCGCGGACATCCGGCGAACGCTTGCGGGCTTCGAGACGGTGCTCGCGCTGGGCGCGCATCCGTTCCAGACGATCCTCTACACCGAGCAGCCGGCGCTGCCGCCGCAGACGACGCTGGTGCAGCTGTCCGTGGACCCGCTGGCGATCGCACGCGAGCTGCCCGTGCGGCTCGGCGTCTGCGGCGACCTGCGGGCGAGCCTGGGCGAGCTGACCCGGCTCGTGGCCGCGCGCGTCGACCGCGACGCGAGCGCGCGCGTCCTCGCGGACGCCCGCGAGCGGCGGGAGCGCGACGACGCACAGCGCGCCGAGCAGGCCGTTGCCCTCTACGGCGACGTCCCGCTCGCGCCGCTGGCGGCCGCGCACGCCCTCATGTCGGTCGTGCCGCCGGACACCGCCCTCGTCAACGAGACGCCGACCGCCGGCGGCCTCGTGCGCTCGTTCCACCGCGCGAACGCGCCCGGCACGTACTACTTCGCGCGCGGCTCGGCGCTGGGCTGGGCGATGCCCGCGGCCTGCGGCGTCGCGCTCGCCCAGCCGGGCCGGCCGGTGCTCTGCAGCGTCGGCGACGGCGCCACGATGTACTCGCCGCAGGCGCTGTGGACCGCCGCGCGCCACCGGCTGCCGATCCTGTTCGTCGTGCTCGACAACGAGGGCTACGTGATCCTGCGCGACACGATGGCGGCGCTCGGCGGCGTCTCGGCGCAGAGCGGCAAGTACGTCGCGATGGACCTCGAGCAGCCGCGCCTGGACTTCCTCGCGCTGGCGCGCTCGATGGGCGTGGAGGCGAGCTCGGTCGCCAGCGCCGACGAGCTGCGTGAGCGCGCGGCCGCGGCGCTCGCCGCGGGCGAGCCGCGGCTGCTGCACGTGCCGATCGGTGTCTGACGGCCCGGCGTCCGCGTCCGCGCCAAGTCGGGGCCTCGAGCGAGACGAATGCAGCTTGCTGCATCGGAGGCTATGTTGTGCTGCATGCGAACGACGGTCGACCTGCCCGATGAGCTGCTGCGTCAGGCCCGTACGCGCGCGGCCGAGGAGGGAACGACGCTGACGGCACTGCTTGCCGACGGGCTGCGGATGCGGCTCATCGCGGCCCGAAGCTCGCACCGTGAGCAACGACCGCTGCCGACGTCGACCGTCGGCGGTGGTCTGCAGCCGTGGATCGATCCGGCGTCGAACGCGTCGCTCCTCGACGCGGCCGACGACGATCATGCTGCTGCCTGACGTCAACGTGCTGCTGGCCGGCTTCCGCCCGGACCACGACCACCACCGAGCTGCGCGCAGCTGCCTCGAGGACGCGCGATCGCGCGGGCTGTCGATCGGGCTCAGCGACCTGGCGCTTGCGAGCGTCGTGCGACTCGCGACCAACGCACGCGTGTTCGTTCGCCCCGACACGACCGACGCGGTCGCCGACTACGTCGACGCGCTGCTGGAGCAGCCTGGGCAGCTCGTGCGCGCCGGCTCTACGCACTGGTCGCGGTTCGTCGACCTGTGCCGCACCTTGCGGCTGCGTGGCAACCTCGTGCCCGACGCGTACCTCGCGGCGGTCGCGCTCGAGCAAGGCGCGGAGCTGGTCACGTTCGACCGTGGCTTCGGGCGCTATGCCGGGCTCCGCTGGCGCTGCTTGCTCGACGACTGAAGATCGCGACACGTCGTCGCGGGCGCGAAGCACCCGCGACGGTCGAAGGACCCGCGGCGACCCTAGTACCCGCTCGCGACCACGTCGGCCGTGCGGGCGAAGCGGTCGCCGAAGCGGTCGAGGGCGAAGGGCGCCAGCCCGCAGAGTGAGGGCTCGGCGTCGACGATCAGCTCCGCGACCAGGCGCCCGAAGCCGGGCGCGTGGGTGACGCCGCCCTCGTTGCAGCCCGAGACGACGAGCAGGCCCTCGATCCCGGGCACGGGCCCGATCAGGGCCCGACCGTCGGGCGTGTAGGTGGGCGCGCCGAAGGCCACCGTGGCGCTACGGGCCGACGCGAACGCGGGGATGACCTCGCCGATCCCCTGCGCGACACGCTCGCGCAGCTGCTCGTAGCCGTCCAGCGGCAGCTGGTCGAAGCGCTCGGGCGGGTCGACGTCCACGAACGCGTGGCGCGGCGGCGCCTGGTAGCCCCCGCCCCAGAGCAGCGCGCCGTGCTCCTCGCGGGCGTAGAACGGCGGGTCGTGCATCATGAGCGTCGGCAGCGTCGACGGGATGCCGAGCGGCTCGGTCACGACGCGGAAGGCGACCAGCGGCGCGTACGGCAGGAAGACGTCCAGCGGTCGCAGCAGCACGTTCGCCCAGGCCCCGGCCGCGAGGACGACCCGCTCACACGCGATCGTCCCGTCCGCGGTCTCGACGCCGACGACGCGGCCGTGCTCGACGACCAGCCGCGTCACCGGGCGGCGCGTCAGCAGCCGCCCGCCGCCCGCGCGGAAGCGCTCGGCCATCGCCCGGGCCGCCTTGCCGGCCGTGACCTGGCCGCCGCTGGGGTGCAGCACGCCGCCCGCGACGCGGTCGGCGGGCACGACGCCCTCGGTGATCTCGCCGACCTCCTGCGCGGAGAGCCGGCGACCGTCGGGCACGCGCTCCAGCAGCGGCAGGCACTTGGCCGCGAAGGCCTCCTCGGTGCGCGCCGTGTAGAGGTTGCCGTTGCCGCGATGGTCGAAGCGCGCCCCGTCGTCGGCGAGCTGCCGATAGAAGGCGAGGCCGTAGCGCTCGATCGCCAGCTCCTCGTCGGCCAGGCGCGGGTCCCAGCCCGCCGCGAACTCGCCGACGAAGCCGGCCCCGGCGCGCGAGGTGGCCTGAGCGACGTCGTCGCGCTCCACCACGGTCACGTCGTCGACACCGGCGCGCGCCAGGTGCAGCGCCACCGAGCAGCCGATCACGCCGCCCCCGACCACCACTACGTCACTGCGCTCCACCACTACTCCTCCAGTTGCCATTCGTCGTTGGCCAGCAGCACCACTTCGCGGCCGTCGGCGTGGACGCCGAAGACCGTCACCTCCGGACCGCCCACCATGAAGTCGACGTGCGTGGCGGACTCGTTCAGCCCGAGGCCGCGGGCGCTGTCGGGGTCGTGCGCGTCGTAGTCGGCGTGCGAATCGGGGATCGTGGCGCCCCAGGCGAGGTGGCACACCGCGCTCTCGTCGAGCAGCGTGTTCCAGTAGGTCAGGCCCGAGCGGGCGATGCGCGAGCTGCCGTCGACCAGCGCCACCTCGCCGAGGCGGCTGGCGCCGGCATCCATCGCGAGGTTCGCCCGTACGACCTCGGCGCCGCGATCGGCGTCGGCGCGGACCACCTCGCCGCCCGCGAAGCTCAGGCGCAGCCCCTCGACCACGGCGCCGCCGAGCTCGAGCGGCTTCGTCGACGCGATCGTCCCCTCGGCACGGCGCGGGTCGGGCATCGAGAAGATCTCCTCGGTGGGCATCGCCGGAACGTGGCGCAGACCGGCGCGCGAGCGCACGCGCGCGGAGTGCCAGACGTGCCGCTCGTGCAGGCCCATGCGGAAGTCGGTCCCCGGGCCCTCGTAGCGCAGGCTGTCGAAGTGCCGCTCGTCGAGCGTGCGGCAGCGGCGCTCGAGCAGGTCGAGGCGCTCATGCCATGCCGCCGCCGCGTCCTGCGCGTCGAGGCGCAGCAGCACCCGGAACTGCTGCCAGAGCGCGGCCGCGTCCGGCCGCCCCAGCACGCGCTCGGCCCAGCCGGCGGTCGGGTACGGGACCGTCGTGAACTCCACGCGCCCCTCGAGCTGCACCTTGAACCGCGAGCTGATGCGCGGCATGCGGTCGAGCCCGGCCCGCTCGGGATCGGCGTCGCGCAGCAGGGCGGGCTCGCTCTCGCCGATGACGTTGACGATCGCGCCCTGGCGCTCGCCGAGCAGCCGGTAGCGCTCGTCGAGCCATGCGGGCACGTGCGCGAGCGTCTCGGTCGGGGCATGGCGCAGGCGGGAGGCCTTCGTGTGCGGGTCCCAGTACCAGACGTCGACGTAGGACGCGCCACGCGCGTAGGCCTGCTCGCAGAGCGCGTGCACCAGCGGCGCGTGCTCCAGGCAGGCGTTGATGGCCAGCTCCTTGCCGGGCGGGAACGCGACGCCGACGTCGAGCACGAGCTCGGCATAGCGGCGCAGGTCGTCGGCGTCGATCGCAGGGGTCTCGGACACGATCGCGAGGCTAAGGCGGGCCCTCGGCACCCGCCACCCGCACGCGTCGGAGATCCGGCGAGCGCTGCGGGACGGTTGTCGCATCTGCCAGCAGCGACGGCTCGACGTTGCCCCCGCTCAGCACGACCGCCACGCGCTGGCCGCGCAGCCGCGCGCCCAGCGCCAGGGCGGCGGCGAGCGCGACCGCGGCGGCGGGCTCGATCGCCAGCCGCAGCTGCTCCCAGGCGAACGCCATCGCCCGCAGGATCTCGTCCTCGTCGACGGTCACCACGTCGTCGACGACGTCGCGGACGAGGGTGAACGTCAGCTCGCCGTAGGTGGAGGTGGCGAGGCCGTCGGCGATCGTCGCGACGTGGGGACGGGTGATGACGTGCCCGGCGGCCAGCGACGGGGCCAGCGTCGCGGCGCCCTCCGCCTCGGCCGCGATCAGGCGCATACCCGGCGCTCGCTCGCGCAGCACCAGCGAGCAGCCGGCGAGCATGCCGCCCCCGCCGGTGGGGACGAGCAGCACGTCCAGATCGGCCAGCTGGTCGAGCACCTCCAGCGCGATCGTGCCCTGGCCGGCGATCACCGCCGGGTCGTCGTAGCTGTGCACGAAGGTCAGGCCGCGCCGCGCGACCAGCCGCTCGACCTCGGCCTCGAGCCGCTCGCGCTCCTGGACGGGATGCGTCTCGGCGCCCAGCGCCTCGATCAGCCGGCGCTTGCGCGCGACGCCGTCCCCCGGCAGCACCACCGCGCACGGCACGCCGAACGCCCGCGCGGCCCAGGCGACCGCGGCGCCGGCGTTGCCCGCGCTCAGCGTGACGACGCCGCGCTCGCGCACCTCCGGCGGCAGCGTCGCAACGCGGTGGTAGAGCCCGCGCAGCTTGAACGAGCCGGTGCGCTGCAGGCACTCGCACTTGACCTGGACGCCCGCCAGCGGCGGTGCGTCGATCGGCAGCAGCGGCGTCTGGATCGCGATCCCGGCCAGCCGCTCGCGCGCCGCCTCCACGTCGCGCAAGCCGGGCAGGGCGTCCGGCGCGCTCGCCATCTACGGCGTCCGTGCCGCGGCGTCGACCGGTGCGCCGAAGCCGGCCGCGCGCTGCAGCAGCGCCGGCTCCAGCTGGTCGACCCGCTCGCAGCCGAGCAGGCCCATCGTGGTCCGCAGCTCGGCGTGCACGAGCTCGAGCGTGCGCAGCACGCCGGCCTCGCCGTCGGCGATGAGCCCGTAGGCGGCCGCCCGGCCGAGCAGCACGACGTCGGCGCCCAGCGCGAGCGCCTTGACCACATCGGTCCCGCGGCGCACGCCGCCGTCGAGCCCGATCGCGACCCGGTCGCCGACCGCCTCCACGACCTCCGGGAGCTGCTCGAGCGTGCCCGGCACGCCGTCGAGCTGGCGCCCGCCATGGTTGGACACGATCACCCCGGCCGCGCCGGCATCCGCCGCGGCCTGCGCGTCGGCGCCGGTGAGCACGCCCTTGGCCACCCACGGCAGCGAGAGCGCGGCGGTCACCTCGGCCAGTCGCTGCCAGGTCCAGACCGGCTCGCCGCGATCCAGGAGCGAGCCGAACAGGTCATGCTCCTCGGCGGAGACCCCGGGCGGCAGGTTGCCGCCGATCGCGTCCCACTCGAAGGCCAGGCGGTCGCGCATGCCGCGCTCACGCCAGCCGGCGGCCGGCGCGTCGATCGTCAGGCAGAGCAGCTCGTATCCGGCCCGGGCGGCCCGCTCGGCGAGCGCCACGAAGGCGTCCTCCGGGCCGGTCGGGTGCAGCTGCATCACGCGCGCCGCCGACGGGGCGGCGGCGGCGATCTCCTCCAGCGGGTACGACGACGCCTCGGGGACGAACGAGGCCGTCCCGAAGCGCTGCGCCGCGCGCACCACCGCGCACTGGCCCTCGCCGTGGAAGTAGCGGTCGGCGCCGAACGGCGCCGTCATCACCGGCGTCGACAGCTCGATGCCGACGAAGCTCGTGCGCGTGTCCGGCGGCCCGTTGCCGTTCAGGTAGCGCGGCCGGAAGCGCCAGCGGGCGAACGCGTCGCGGTTGTCGCGCAGCGTCTGCTCCTCGCCCGCTCCGCCTTCGAGGTAGTTCCAGACCTCGCGCGCGAGCTTGCCCTCGGCGGCGTCGCGCAGCTCGGAGAGCGTCGCGAAGCCCTCGCGCGGCCGGATGCGACCGCCGAAGCGCTCACCGTCCATCAGGCCGCCACCCCTTCGGTCTCGGGTTCGTAGCAGGCGACCGCGTAGCCGGTCATGCGGTACGGGTGGTAGCAGGTGTAGGCCGCGCGGCAGCCGTCACCGAGCGCGGCGCGCATGGCGATCCACTGGACCACCTCCACGCCCTCGTGCCCGGCGACCTGCTCCAGCTGCGCCATCGTGTACGCGCGCAGCTCGTCGGGCGCCTCCTCCATCTGCCGCAGAAAGCGACGATCCCACTCCGGCTCGACCGAGCCGAAGCGCGGCCCCACCAGCGTGTGCGACAGCCCACCGGTGGCGATCACCGCGACCCGCATCGGGTCCGGGAAGGCGCGGATCGCCGCCCCCACCGCCGCGCCCATCGTCCAGCAGCGCGTCGGGCTCGGCCGCGGCTCCCACACCACGTTGACGCTGATCGGGACGATCGGGAACCGCCACTGGTCCCCGATCAGCGGCAGCGGCACGACCACGCCGTCGTCGACGCCCTGCTCGTGGCAGACCGTGAAGTCGATCCCGGCGTCGACCGCGTGCGTCGCGATGTGCAGCCCCAGCTCGCGATGCCCCGGCACCGGCGGCTCCGGCACGTCGTGACCGGTGATCTCGAACCGATCCGCCACCCCGATCGCGAACGTCGGACACCGATCCAGGAAGAACTCCTCGGCGTGATCGTTGTAGATCACCACCAGCGCGTCGGGGTCCAGCTCCACCAGCCAGCGCTTCACATGCTCGAACGCGTCGAACAGCGGCCGCCACGCCGGCTCGCCGGCCTGGCCCGATGCCACGGCCGACGCGATCGACGGCGCATGCGACACCCCGATCCCTGCGATCAGCTCACCCACGCTCCGCCTCCTCCGCCGTCAGCGCGAACGGCGCGATGCGCTCGTTCTGCGCCTCCAGCGCGGCCGCCCACTCCTCCGGCGTCTCACCACGCATCTCCGCCCCGATCTGCGGGAACGAACGACCCACCGCCTTGCCGAGGTTCGGCAGCAGATAGAGGTTCGCCCCCGCCGCGAACAGCGCGTTCCAGTCGCACGCCTCGACCAGCGCCCGCTCCGCGTCGGTCAGCTCGTAGCCGGCGGCGAAGGCGTCGGGGTCGGTCGCGTAGGCGGCGCGCGCCTCGGGGCGGCGCAACTCGTAGAGGAGCGAGTTCAGCCCGTAGTAGCTCATATGCGCCGCCCAGTCTCATCCGCGGCGCGCCTACGGCACAACCGGCCGCTGTTCGAGATGCGCCGGCCGCCGTCGGACCCGCGTCGCACGTCGGCTCGCTCAGACACCCGCCATCGCCTCCGCGGCCCCGGCGGAGAGAAACGGCGCGACCCGCGCCATCGCCTCCTCCTTGCGCTCGTAGGACTTGAAGCGCGCCAGCGCCAGCCGCCACGGATCGCCGCCGCCGAAGCGCTCGTACAGGACTTGGCGGCCCGAGAACCCCGAGCACGACAGCTCCCAGGCCAGCCGGAACAGCTCGACGCGCTCGGCCGCCGTGACCGTGGCGCCCTGGTAGTAGCGCTCGACGTCGCCGGCCACCGGACCGTCCAGCTCCGCCGCGCTCGGCGCCGACATGAAGCCGCTCGCCCCCAGGAGCTGGAGGATCTCGATCATGCGCGGGTAGAGCGTCGGGGTCATCATCCGCACGACCCAGATCGGCTCCGGGTTGGGGATCACCGTCCCGTCGGGCCCCGGGAGGCAGTCGGCCTCCGAGGCGCGCAGGCAGGCGCGGATGAGGTCGCCGGTCGTCATCAGCTCGGCGAGCTTGGCTTGGACGTGGTCGAAGCCCTCGATCCCGATCGCCTGGGAGATCCGCAGCGCCACGCCGAGCAGGAACTCGGTCTTCACGAGCAGCCGCGCGCACCCGTAGTGCGACAGGTGGTGCGACGCGCCCGTCCCCGGGAAGATCGTGTTGGCGACCTCGGCGTGGCCGTTGACGAAGACCCGGTCCCACGGGACGAGCACGTCGTCGAAGATCGCGACCGCGTCCATCTCGTCGTAGCGGCTGGAGAGCGGGAAGTCCTCGCGCACGCCGGTGTCGATCGGGGGCGCGAGCGCCGGGCGGCAGATGAGCCGCAGCCCGGGCGTGGCGACGGGGATCGCGAACGCGTACGCGTACGCCTTGGCCTCGTCGCTCATCGTCAGGTAGGTCGACGGGAAGACCGCGATCTCGTCCGAGAACGGCGCCAGCGTCCCGATCATCCGCGCGCCGCGGATCACGATCCCGTCGGGGCGCTCCTCGACGATCTTGGCGGCCGTGTCCTGGGTGACCTCGTGGACCGGACGCGAGCGATCGGTCTGCGGGTTGGCGAGCACGTGCGTGAGGCACAGCCCGCGTGCGCTCATCTCGTCGTAGTAGGCCCGTACGCGCGCGCCGTACTCCGCGCCGGCCTGGGCGAACGTGTCGGCGCCTGACGCCAGCGCGGTCATGTGCACGTTCATGAAGTCCGGGCCGCGGCCCATCGTCCCGCCGGTCAGCGCGAGGCTGTCGCACGCCGCGGCCGTGCGCCGCTCCAGCTCGGCCGCGCTGGTCGGCTCGAGGAACGTCGTCGGCACCGCGCGGCCGTCGCGGGCGCGGGAGACCAGCAGCTCGGCGTTGACGGGGTCGCGCTGGTGGTCGTAGAGCGCGGCGATCGAGTCGACCGTCCCCGCCAGGCGGGGATCGGCGGTCACGTCGGCGACCCGCTCGCCTTCCAGCCACACCTCGCGGCCGTCCTGCAGGGCCGCCTTGTACTCGTCACCGGAGCGCATCAGACCGTCGTCACCTCGTCGTGGGTTGCGGGTTGGCACATCGATCTCCGATCGGTCGAGCCCCGAGCCCGTAGAAGCCGGAGCGGAAGTAGAGGAGCGGGTCGTGCCCGCGGCTGTCGCAGCGGCGGACCTCGCCGATGAAGATCGAGTGGTCGCCCGCGACGACCTCGTCGTAGAGCTCGCACTCGAAGTGGGCGAGCGCGTCGGCGAGGATGGGCAGCGGGCGGTCGGCGGCCAGCTCGATGCCGTGGAACTTGTCGGCGGCGGGATGGGCGAACTGGTGGGCGACGTGCTGCTGGTCGGCACGCAGCAGGTTGACCGCGAAGCGCCCCGCTGCGCGCACCGCGGCGTGCGTCGGCAGGTCGTGGGCGATGCAGACGAGCAGCAGCACCGGCTCCAGCGAGACCGAAGAGACCGCGTTGGCGGTCATGCCGTGCCGCTCGCCGTCGGCGCCGGCGACCGTGACGACCGCGACCCCGGTCGCGAAGTGCCCGATCGCCTCGCGGTAGCGCCGCGGGTCGACCCCCGCAGGTCGGGTGCCGGTGAGCTCGCTGGAGAGCATGGCCGCGAGTATTCGCGGCCGCGGTCATCCGTTCAATCTCGATCCCAGCTGACGGCCATCGATCGCATCGATGACCCTCCGGAGGCTCCGGCCGCGCCGGCTCAGCCGCTGCGCGCCCAGCGCACCTGCAGCGTCCGCAGCCGCGCGGCGATCACCGCACGGCGCGGGTCGGCCGGACCGGTCGCCCGCACGAACGCCGCCATCGCCGCCGCGTCGTCGCGCCCGCCCTCGCTCTCCAGCCACCGCCATAGCCGCTCCGGCGGCGCGGCCAGCACCGCGCGCTGCAGCGCGCCCACCAGCTCGTCGCGCGCCTGGGCCAGGCGCGGCGCCTCCGAGTCGGGCAGCAGCGGCCCGGTGTAGGCGTCGAGCGCACGTTGCAGCTCCCCGGCGATCAGCAGCGCCTCCACGTCGAGGAAGTCCGCGTCGACCTGGCCGACGAGCCGATAGGGCCGCGCCGCCATCGCCCCGCCCAGCAGCTTGCGCAGCCGCGAGACCTCGGCGCGCGTCGACACGCGGTTGCCGTCGTCGCCGTAGAGGTGCAGGGTGAGCTGCTCGGCGGTGAGGCCGTCGCGGTGCAGCGCGAGCAGCGCCAGGATCTCGGCGTGGCGCAGGGTCAGCGGGCGCGGCTCCTCGTCGCCGAGCCGGATCGTCGGACGCGCTCGCCCGAGCAGGCACAGACGCACGCGCGGCGGGGCCCACGCGCGCCCGCTGCCCGTCGGCAGCTCGCGCAGGACCCAGCCGTCGCCGGCGGCCAGCGGCTCGACCACCGCCTGGCGGCCGTCGGCCAACGCGATCGTCGCGCCGGCCCGCGGCGTGGGCAGCGGTCCGCTCAGCCAGCCGTGCGGCCGGCAGGCGAGCACCCGCCCGTCGGCGGCCAGCAGCGCGCTGGGCCCCGCGCCGTCGGCCCGCTCGAAGTAGGCGCGGCGCAACTCGTCGTCGTGGAGCGACTGGCGCGCAGCGAGCACGTGCTCGGCCATCCGCGCCGCCGCTCTGACCAGCGCGAGGCTGTGCGGGTGGGCGGTGCGCATCGGCCCGCTGAGGTCGACGACGCCGAGCGCCTCGCCGCTGACGGGATCGTGGATCGGCGCGGCCGAGCACCACCACGGGTGTTGCTCGGAGAGGAAGTGCTCGGCCGTGAAGATCTGGACCGCGTGGTCGATCGCCAGCGCGGTGCCGATCGCGTTGGTCCCCGCGCTCTCCTCCGTCCACAGCATCCCCTCGCCGAAGGTGATCCCGTCGGCCTGGTGGCGCACGCGGGGATGCCCCTCGATCCACAGGATCCGGCCCGCGCCGTCCACGACGACCATGACGTGCTCGGCGTCGTCGGCGATCGCGCCCAGGCAGCCGCGCAGCACGTCGATCACGTCGCGCAGCGGCGAGGCGGCGCGCATCGGCTCCAGCGCTTCGAGCTCGAACGCACGGCGCGGACGCAGCCGCTGGGGATCGCGACCGCTGGCGGCCAGGCGCCGCCACGACTGCTCGATGACCGGCCGCACCCCGCCGCGCACGGACGTGTCGCCCATGGCCGACTCCCAACTGCGGCGCAGCTCGCGCGCGCGGGCCCGGAGGTCCGTCGTCGCGTCGACCGCGATGAACGGGTCGCGCATCTCCCCTCCCTTCCTGTCGCGCAGTGTAGGCCGCCGCAACCCTCATGCAACCTGCGCGGCGCTACGGTCGCGGATACGTCACCTCGGCGCTCGGCGAGCGCCGCGTGGCGATCCCCCGGGAACTGCCGGGCCACGGCGGATCCTCCCAGCACGTCGGCGACCGCCGTCCCGACGCCTGGCCGAGGTGGTCGGGACGTTCCTCGACGCCCCGGCGCCTTGGCGAGCGCATCTCGCGGGTCGCTCGCGCGGGGACCGGGGCGTCGGTCGTGGCCCTGCGCCGGCCGAGGCGTGTGCCCTCCCTCACGCTCGTCGCCGGCGCGGGCCTCGACGAGGTCACCCTGCTGGACCGGCCTCCCACTCGATCGGGTCGCCGCTGGCCAGCCCGGTGGCGCCGAGCTCGCGCAGGACGCCGGCCAGCGTCTCGCGGCGAATCGCGCCGTACTCGAGCACGTGGGCGACGACACCGCCGTAGGTGAACGCCTGCGGCGGATCGCAGAGCGCGTCGACGAACGCGTCGTCCCACCCGCCGCGGTCGCGGATCGCGCGGACGATGCGGGTGAAGTCGCGCGCGGCGGGCTCCAGGCGAGCGCGCAGCTCGGCGATCGGCGCCGCGCTCGCGCGCGCCGGCGGGTCGGGATGACCGCCGATCGCGGCGACCCAGACCTCCAGCGTGGCGACGAGACGCTGCGCCATCAGAGCGGCGCTCGCCTCCTCGCCCTCGAACCAGTTCACGACGAGCCCCGGCCGCAGCGGGCGGTCGAGCGCCGCGGCGGGCAGCGTCGCCGCCGCATCCAGCAGCTCGCGGGTGCGATCGAGGTGGTGGCGAACGAGCCGCTCGACGAGGTCGCGGCCGTACGGCGACGCCGACGCGCGTGGCGCACCGGGGATGAGGAGGCCGCCCGGCGGGTGGAAGTGGATCCCGTTGGGCGCCGCGAGCGCCACCGGCGGCTCGGCGGCGGTGGCGAACGCGCGCGGCGACACGCCGTACGCGCGCGCGAACGCGCGGGAGAACGCCGCCAGCGAGCCGTAGCCCGCGGCCGGCGCAACCTCCGACGGGCGCATCGCGGCGACGCGCAGCTGCCACGCGGCGCGCTCCAGCAGTAGCCGGCGGCGCAGCGCGACCGGCGACTCCCCCGTGGCGGCGGCCAGCAGCCGGTCGAGATGGTCGCGCGAGAAGTGCGCGCGCCGGGCCAGCGCCCGGCCGTCGGCGCCCGGCTCGTCGAGCGAGCCGAGCACGAGGTCGATCAGCTCGCGCAGGCGGTCGCTCGGCGCAGGCGGCACGACCAGAGCGTAGACCGGGTCGGCGCGTCAGCTGCGCGGCCGCGCGACCGCCTTTCGCTTGGCGTGCTTCCCGGTCCGATGCTTCGCCTTGCGCTTTGCGGCCCGCTTGGGCTTGGGGTCTCGCGCGGCCGGCGCATCGGCCTTCGCCGGCGCCGGTGAAGCGGGCGGCGCGGTGGCGGTGAAGTCGGTCGAGCCGCCGCAGACGACGACCGTCGTGGTCATGGTGAAGACGTCGAAGTTCGTCGTGGCGTAGCTCAGCGCGATCTTGCCGCTGGCCTGCGAGCCGCTGATCGTGCCGGTGAACGCGAAGTCGTGCGTGGCCTCGCGACCGAGCACCGCGCTCTGGCGCAGCTCGGTCAGCTTGCTCTCGGCGCCGTTGGCGGTGAACGCGCCTGACGGCTGGAACGGCTCGATGCCCGAGGGGCCCGTGCAGACCATGGTCAGCGAGCTGACCACGTTGGCGACCCGGTCGCCGTCGGCCTCGAAGGTGATCGGCGTCCCTTGGGCGGTCGTGCCGGTGAAGCTCGCACCCGACGCGGCGCCGGCCGGCAGCAGCAGCGCCGCCGCGGCGAGCGGCAGGAGGCGGGGAAGGGAGGACATGTCGCCCACGATCGCGGGCGGCGCGTCGAGGTGCATCGGGGAGCCCCGCCACATTCGGGGAGGGCCATCGGGCCGCGGATCGCGACGGACCTGCATGAGGCGCTGTGCCGCCTCAGCGCATCTGGACCTCGACGAGACGCCTCCCGACATGACGCCATCCGCCCTCGCGGCTCGCCCCGCCGCCCCGTCCCCGGGCACGCGTGCCCGCACCAACTGCGCCGCATCGCCACGCCGGATGGCGCCGTTCGAGGCGCTCGCGACGTTCCCGGCGCTCGCGGCGGCGCGCGACCGGCTGCTGCGCGCAGCCGACGGCCAGCCCGCCACCGGGGAGCTGATTGCCGCGGTCGAGTCCGACGTGGCGCTCGCCGTCGCGACGCTGCGGCGCGCCAACCGGGGGCGCCGCTACGCCGCATCGGCGGTCGAGGCCGTCGAGCTGCTGACCGCGGACGACCTGCGCGCGATCGCGACGAGCGTGCCGACGTTCGACGTCCTCGAGCGCGCCCCCGTCTGGGACGCGGCGCCCGAGCGGTTTCGGCTCCACGCGCTCGCGACGCAGCGCGCAGCCGAGCGGATCGCTGCCGCGACCGGCTACCCCGAGCGCGACCGCCTCATGATCACCGCCCTCCTGCACGACGTCGGCAAGCTGCTGCTCCTGCGCGCGCGGCCGAGCGACGCAGGCCAGGTGCTGGGCGGCGCCAGGGCCGCGCAGGAGCGGATCGACCACGAGCGCCGCACGTTCGGCGTCGACCACGCGATCGCCGGCGGCGAGCTCGCGCGCCGCTGGGGGCTGCCCGACGCCGTGGCCAGGGCCATCGAGCACCACCATGGGCCCGACCCCGACGGGGATGCGGCCCACATCCGGCTGGCCGACCTGCTCGTGCACCACACGCACGGCGGGGCGGCGGCGCCGGACGAGCTGCTCGCCTGCGCGCAAGCCGTCGGACTCGAGGGTCCGCAGCTGCGCACGATCCTCTACGAGCTGTCCTGCCCGAGCGACGGCCCTCCACGGGCGTCGGATCCGTGTCCGCTCTCGGCGCGCGAGCTGCAGATCCTCGAGCGCCTCGCGGAGGGGAAGGTCTACAAGCAGATCGCGCTGGAGCTCGACCTCGCGGCAAGCACCGTGCGGAGCCATCTGCACAACATCTACGGGAAGCTCGGCGCGGCTGCCGCCCCGTCCGGGGCGATGGACCGTGCGCAGGCCGTGCTCCTGGCCTCCGAGCGCGGCTGGCTCTCGGCTTGATCGCGTTCGACCTCTCGATGGACGCTCGGGGCATGGCCGACGACGATCGCGTCATGCCCTCCTGGTCCGACTTCGCCGCCGCCGCGCCCCAGCTCGCCGAGCAGGTGCGCGCGCGGCTGGACGCGCACAAGCACATGACGCTCGCCACCCTCCGCCACGACGGTGCCCCGCGGATCTCCGGCACCGAGGCGCAGATCGCCGACGGCGAGCTGTGGATCGGCTCGATGTGGCAGGCACGCAAGGCGCACGACCTGCAGCGCGACCCGCGCTTCGCCCTCCACAGCGGCTCCGACGACCCGCCTGGGTGGCCCGGTGACGCCAAGCTGGCCGGTGTGGCCGAGGAGATCACCGATCCGGAGCTGGTGGCGCGCCGCAACGCCGGCGCGCCGCCCGGCCCGTCGCACCTCTTCCGCCTCGACCTGCGGGAGGTCTCCCATGTCGGCCTCAACGACCGCGGCGACCAGCTGGTGATCACCGTGTGGACGCCGGCGCGCGGCGTCCGCACGATCGAGCGCAGCTAGGGCGCGCCGGCCGCGAGGATCGCGCAGACCTCGTCGGTGTCGGCGATGATCGCGTCGCCGGCGAACGCGAGGCTCTCCAGCGCTCGCCGGCCCGCGGCCGCGTCGCCGGCGCCGCACGCGTCACGGACGACGATCGGGATGTAGCCGAGGTCGGCGGAGTGGCGGACGGTCGGCTCGATCCCGACCTCCGTGGCGACGCCGGCGATGAGGTAGGCGCGCACGCCGCAGTCGCGCAGCACGATGTCCAGCGGCGTGCCCTCGAACGCGGACATCGTGATCTTGTCGAGCACCGCCTCGCCGGGTCGCGGCGCGAGCTCCTCGACGAGCTGGAAGCCCGGCGAGCCATGTGGGATCAGCGGCCGCGTGTCGGCCGCGCGGTCCTTGCGCTGCCAGATCTTGGCCTGGCGCAGCTGGTAGACGCCGGCCAGCTCCGTCGGCATGAAGTAGTGGCGCAGGAAGACCGTGCGCACGCCCCGCGCGCGCACGGCGTCCAGCAGCTTCAGCGCGTTGGCCAGCACCCGGTCGCCGTCGGCGATCTGCGCGAGGATCCCGACCTGGAGGTCGTAGACGACGAACGCGAGCGTCGCCGGGTCCAGCGCATCGGCGAGCGACTCGGGGATGTCGAGCCCGTTGAAGCGATCCATGGGGGAACGCTATCGCTCCGGCGCGTACCGCCCTCGGCGTTGATCTGGTCAACGAGCGGTATCCTCCGGATCAAGGAGGCCTTGTCGGCCCGTGCCCGATCTGGTCGTCGTGAGATCTGGGGCGACCTGGATGGGTCGATCGGACCGGAGTTCGACGAGCTTCCGGACGACTTCATCACCTACGCGTGAGCAGCTGCTGCTCGGCACCAACGTCGTCGTATGGCTGCTGAGCACAACACGGTGTTCCTGAGCGCCGTGAGCGTCTGGGAGATCGCGATCAAGCGGTCGCTCGGCAAGCTACGCATCGAGGAAGGGTGGGCGCGGGCGCTGACGCGGCTCGACTTCGAGCCGATGCCCGTGACCTCGACGCACGCGCAGCAGGTCGAGCGCTTGCCGTGGCATCACCGCGATCCGTTCGACCGGCTGCTGATCGCCCAGGCCACCGTCGAGGATCACGCGCTCGTCAGCGCTGATCCGCGCCTGGCGGACTACGGCGTCGACGTGGTCTGGTAGCGAGTCTGCCGCCCGCCGGCGTCGCGGCGACCTGCGACAGTGGATCTCGTGCGGGTGCGCATCCTGGGACCGATCGAGATCGCCACCGATGACGGACGCCCGGCGGGCGTCGCCGGCGGCCGGGTCCGCGCGCTGCTCGCGCGCCTCGCGCTCGACCCGGGCCGGCCCGTCGGCGCCGCCGCCCTCGTCGACGCGATCTGGGACGACCAGCCGCCCGCCGACCCCACCCATGCCCTGCAGTCGCTCGTCTCGCGCCTGCGCGGTCGCCTCGGCGACGCGCAGCTCGTCGTCGCCGCGCCGGCCGGCGGCTACCGGCTGGCCGTCGAGCCCGACGCGGTCGACGCGCACCGCTTCGAGCGGCTGGCGGCCCGCGGCAGCGCCGCGCTGCGCGACGGGGAGCTCGAGCGGGCATCCGAGCTGCTGCGCGACGCGCTCGCGTTGTGGCGCGGGCCGGCGCTCGCCGACCTCCCCGACGATCGCTTCGCCCGCACGGCCGCCGCGGCACTGGAGGACCGCCGCCTCGCCGCCGTCGCCGACCGCGTCGACGCGGAGCTGGCCCTCGGCCACGGTGAGCTGCTCGTGCCCGAGCTGGAGGCGCTCACCGGCGAGCATCCGCTGAACGAGCGGCTGGCAGGGCAGCTCATCGCCGCGCTCTGCGCCGCCGGCCGTCAGGCCGAGGCGCTGGCGACCTACGAGCGGGTCCGGGCACGGCTGGCCGACGAGCTCGGCGTCCCGCCGTCGCGCGAGCTGCAGGGGCTGCACCTGGCCGTCTTGCAGGGCGACCCGGCCTTGTCGCCGCCCGCGCCCGCCGGGCGCCGCGGCGCGCGACGCCGCAGCAACCTGCCCGCTGCGGTCACCAGCTTCGTCGGCCGGGAGGCGGAGCTCGAGCGGATCGGCGCGCTGCTGGCGGAGAGCCGGCTCGTCACCCTCGTCGGACCCGGCGGCGCGGGCAAGACGCGACTGGCCCGCGAGGCCGCGGCCGGCTGGGTCGACCGGGTGACCGTCGGCGTGTGGATGGTCGAGCTGGCCCCGCTGGCCGCGCCGGTCGAGGTGGTGCCGGCGGTCCTCGGCGCGCTCGGCCTGCGCGAGGCGGCGCTGCTCGAGCGCTCCGGTCAGCCGGCGCCCCGCGACGGCCTGGAGCGCCTGCTCGACGTGCTCGCCGAGCACGAGGCGGTGCTGGTGCTCGACAACTGCGAGCACCTGATCGGCCCGGTCGCGGAGCTGGTCGACGAGCTGCTCGGGCGCTGCCCCGGCGTGCGGGTCCTGGCGACCAGCCGCGAGCCGCTGGCGATCGGCGGCGAGAGCCTGGCCCCGGTGCCGCCGCTGGGCCTGCCCGAGCCGGGAGCGAGCGCCGCTGCCGCGATCGCCCATCCCGCCGTGCGCCTGTTCGCCGACCGCGCCGCCGCGGTGCGCCCCGGCTTCGCGGTCGACGACGCCAACGTTGCCGCCACCGTCGAGGTCTGCCGCCGCCTGGACGGGCTCCCGCTCGCGATCGAGCTCGCCGCCGCCCGCCTGCGCTCCCTGTCGGTGGACGAGCTGGCCGCCCGGCTGGACGACCGCTTCCGCCTGCTGACCGGCGGCAGCCGCACCGCGCTGCCGCGCCACCGCACCCTGCGCGCGGTGGTCGACTGGAGCTGGGAGCTGCTCGACGAGCCCGAGCGCCGGCTTGCGCGCCGCCTGGCCGTCTTCACCGCCGGAGCGACCGTCGAGAGCGCCGCCGCGGTCTGCGCCGACGGCGCCGCGACGCCCGTCGACGTCCTCGACGGCTTGGCCGGGCTCGTGGACCGGTCGCTGCTCATCGCGGTCCCCGACGCCGAGCCTCCGCGCTACCGGATGCTCGAGACGATCCGCGAGTACGGGCTGGAGCGGCTGGCCGAGGCCGGCGAGGTGGCGTCGGTGCGGGCCGCGCACGCCCGCTGGTTCACCGCGCTCGCCATCGACGCGGACGCGCGGCTGCGCGGGCCCGACCAGGTGCGCGCGTTCGCGTTGCTCGACGCGGAGCGCGAGAACGTCCTCGCCGCCTTGCGCTGGCTCGGCGACGCGGGCGACGCGCGCGCCGCGCTGCGCCTGGCCGTCGCATTGGCGTGGTTCTGGGTGCTGTCGAGCAGCCAGCACGAGGCGGCGGCGTGGCTGGCGTTCGCGGCTGCCGTCCCCGGCGACGCGGATCCGGTGGATCGGCTCATCGCGGAGACGATGGCCTCGTTGGGCGAGCAGGCGGGGCGGCCGCGCGACACCGAGGCGCTGCGCGCCCGGCTGGCCGAGCTGTCGGACACCATCGATGCGATCGACGACGCCGACCGCCCGCTCGTCGCCGTGGCCAAGCCGGTCCTGGCGCTCATGGCGCGCGACCCGGAGCTCGCCGATCGTCGTCAGGCCGCCGCGATCGCGCACCCCGACCCATGGGTCCGGGCGACCTCGCTGCTCCTCGCCGGCGTCCGCGCCGAGAACGCCGGCGAGCCCGAGAAGATGGGGGAGCTGGTGGCCGCCGCGCTGGAGGCCTTCGAGGCGATCGGCGACCGCTGGGGCACCGCGCTGGCGTGGACGCTGGAGTCCGGCCGGCGGCTGCTGGGCGGCGACCTCGACGGCGCCGACGAGGCGATCGCCCGCGCCGCCGCCGGCTGGAGCGCGCTGCGCACGTCCGCGGGCGGCTGGCTGCTCGACCTGCGCCGGGCCGAGGTGGCGCTGCGCCGCGGCGACCTCGAGGGCGCCCGCGCGCACGCGCGCAGCGCCCGCGAGCATGGCGACCTCGAGAGCGACGACCGGGCGTTCGTGCAAGCTGTCGGAGCCCGCGTCGCACTGTGCAGCGGCGACGTGGAGGGGGCGCGGCGCGAGGTTGCCGAGGCGCTCGACCGACTCGCGCGCAGCGGCCCGACCATGGCGGAGCAGGGCCACGCCGCCGCGATGCTGCAGAGCATCGCCTGCTGCGTCGATCTCGCCGCCGGCGACATCGGCGCGGCCGAGGCCCGCCTCGCCCCGGCGTATGCGGCGGCCGTCGGCAGCGAGGACCTGCCGATCGTGGCGCACGTCGGCGTCGCCGCCGCCGCGGTGGCCGCCGCGCGCGGCACGGCCGCCGACGCCGCCGAGCTCCTCGGCGCGGCGGCCGTGCTGCGCGGCGCCGAGGATCGCGGGAGCCCCGAGATCGCGGCGCTGCACGCGCGGCTGAGCGCGGCGCTCGGCGACGACGCGTTCGCCGCGGCCTACGACCGGGGCCGGGCGCTGACGCGCGAGGACGCCGTCGCCCGGCTGAAGCCGGTCACGTCAGGCACGGCGCCGGTAGGCGCGTAGCGCGAGCGGGACGAAGACCGCCAGCAGCGCGGCCATCCAGCCGAGCGTCCACAGCACGTCGGTGCCCACGGACCCGCCGAGCAGCAGCCCGCGCAGCGCGCCGACGAGATGGGTCAGCGGGTTGACGTCGGCGACCGACTGCAACCACCCGGGCATCGTGTCGACCGGGACGAACGTGCTCGTGCCGAAGGTCAGCGGGAAGATGAGCAGCATCATCACCCCCTGCACGGCTCCAGGCGTGCGGGCGATCATCCCGACGAAGACCGACATCCAGCACAGGCACAGCGCGAAGGCGATCGCCAACAGGCACGCCGCCGCGACCTCGAGCACGCCGGTCTGCGCCCGGAACCCGAGCACGTAGCCGAACCCGAGCGTGACCGTGCACAGCAGCGCATAGCGCACGACGTCGCCCAGCACCGCGCCGAGCAGCGGCGCGGCGCGGGCGATCGGCAGGCTGCGGAAGCGGTCGAAGACGCCCTTCTCGATGTCGGAGTTCAGGTTGACGCCGATCGCGACGCCGCCGAAGGCGATCGTCTGGCCGAGGATCCCCGGCAGCAGGAACTGCAGGTAGTCGTGCTGCGAGCCGTCGGCGATGGCCCCGCCGAACACGTACGTGAACAGCGCGATGAAGATGATCGGCTGCAGCGTGACGTCGAGCAGCGACTCGGGATTGCGCACGACGCCGATGAGGTTGCGCTTGGCCAGCACGAGGCTGTGGCGGACGAGCCGCAGCCAGGCGGCAGGACGGGCGGCGCCGCGGGGCAGCGCGCGCGGCGGGACGTCGGCGATCTCGGTGCTCATCGCGCAGCCTCCTGGAGCTCGGTGGTGCGCCCGGTCAGCTCGAAGAAGACCTCGTCGAGGCTGGGCAGGTGCAGCGACAGCTCGGTCACCGCGATCCGCGCCGCGGCCAGCCGCGGCACGACGGCGGCGAGCGCGCCGTCGTCGTGGACCGGCACGCTGACCGCGCCGCGATCGAGCGGCTCGGGCCGCGCGCCGGCGACCTCGCCGACGATCGCGGCGACGTCGTCCAGGCGGGCGGGATCCTGCGGGCGGACGGTGAGGGTCTGGCCGCCGACGACGCGCTTCAGGCCGTCGGGCGTGTCGTGGGCGATCACCCGGCCGTGGTCGATCACCGTGATCTCGTCGGCCAGCGCGTCGGCTTCGTCGAGGTACTGCGTGGTCAGCAGGACGGTCGAGCCGTCGGCGACGAGCGCGCGGACGACGCCCCACATGTCCTCGCGCTTGGCGGGGTCGAGGCCGGTCGTCGGCTCGTCGAGGAAGATCACCGCCGGCCGGCCGACAAGGCTCGCGGCGAGGTCGAGCCGGCGGCGCATCCCGCCGGAGTAGGTCTTGGCCGGCCGGTCGGCGGCCTCGGCGAGGTCGAACCAGTCCAGCAGCTCGCGGGCACGGGCACGCGCCGCCCGGGCGCTGAGGTCCAGCAGCTGGCCGATCATCGTGAGGTTCTGCTCGCCGGTCAGCAGCTCGTCGACCGACGCGTACTGGCCGGTGAGCCCGATCTGGGCGCGGACCGCGGCGGGCTCACGGGCGACGTCGTGGCCGGCGATCCGCGCGGTCCCGGCGTCGGCGGCGATGAGCGTCGCCAGGATCCGCACCGCGGTGGTCTTGCCGGCGCCGTTGGGTCCGAGCACGCCGAGCACGCGTCCGCGCGCGACGGCGAGGTCGACCCCGTCGAGCGCCTGGGTCGCTCCGAAGCGCTTGCGCAGCCCTTCGGCTTCGATCATCACATCCATGGCGCCAGGATCGGACGGGCCGCTCGCAGCGGCCGCGCAGCGCGCTCACACGGCGTGTGAGCGGGCGCCGGGCATCGACGTCGAGCGGGCGCGCCGCCCTCAGCAGCGAAACGGCGCTCGCCCGGCGGCCATGCGCATGCTCCCGAGCAGATGGCCGCGCACCGCGGGCTCGGCGAACGCGGCGGCCGCATGCCCGAGTCCGGTGTAGACCGAGCGCCCGCCGTCGTAGCGCCGGCACCACGCGATCGGGTGATCGGTGGCCGCCCGGCCCCGGCCGGCGGCGTCGACGGGCCCCATCGCGCCGGCGCCCGGGACGTACGTCGACTCGTCGAGGCTCGCGAGCACGCGGACGTGCGAGCGCGGGCTGCGCTCGAACCCGTACCACTCGTCGGCGCGCGACCAGCGTCGGGGCAAGCCTCGCGTGCTCGCGGTGTCGGTCGCCTCGACCCGGATCGCCGCGCGGGTGCCGGCGCCGCAGCACGAGTGCCCGCGGAAGGTCGCGCCGACGAGCCCGCGGTACCACGGCCACGCCGTCGCCAGCGGGCCGAGGTCGGCGGCCGCGTGGATCCCCAGCCAGCCGCCCCCGCCGCGGACGTAGCGCTCGAGCGCGGCGCGCTGGGACCGCTCGGGCAGGACGTTGCCCGTCGTGCTGACGAAGACGAGCGCCGCGTAGCGATCCAGGCCGCGGCGCGTGAACCGCCGCGGATCCTCGGTCGCGTCGACCGTGAAGCCGGCTCGCTCCCCGAGCGCCCGGATCGTCCGCACGGCCGCGGGGATCGAGGGATGGCGGAAGCCGGCGGTCGCCGAGTAGACGAGCAGCCGATCGCCGGACCGCGCAGCCGCTGGCGCATCGGCCGGCACCCACCCGGCCGCCACGCCGAGGCCGACCAGCAGCCACCTTCCCGCTCGCATGACCCGATGATCCCGCAAGCCCAGCCGTGGGCGCGATCAGTCGAGGAAGCGCAACGCCACGCGCGCGAAGCGGGCCCGCTCGGAGAAGAGGTAGCCGTGCGCGTCGTCGAAGAGCTGGAGCTGGGCGCCGGGGATGCGATCGGCGATCCACCGCGCGTTCGCCGGCGGGACGACGAGGTCGCGGCGCCCGCCGGTCACGAGCACCGGCACCCGCACGTCACCCAGCGCCGTGGCGTTGGCGTTGGAGCGCAGCCAGGGATCCTCCGCGGCCACCTGGGCGCGGACCGTCGCCGCCGGCACCGCGAAGTCGTCGGGGATCTCGCCGGACTCGCTGGCCGCGTCGAGCCGCTCGAAGAACGCCCGTCCCTCGGCCCGGCCCGCCGCCGTGCGCGGGAAGAGCACGCTGATGACGTCCTCCTCGGACGGGTCCGGGTCGCTGTCGATCGCCTGGTCGTCGGGATCGCCGAGGACCGCGGCGTCGCCGCCCGGGTTCGTGGCGGCGAGGATCAGCCGCCGTACCGCCTCGGGATGGCGCACCACCAGCTGCTGGGCGACGAACCCGCCCATCGACCACCCGAGCACGTCGGCGGTCGGCACCCCGACCGCGGCCATGAAGGCCGCCGTCGTGTCTGCCAGCGCCGCGAACGAGGTGCGCCCGTCCGCCAGCCGCGACGAGCGGCCGACCCCGGGGTAGTCGAAGACGATCAGCCGCCGCTCGCGGGCCAGCAGCTCCAGCAGCGCCGGATCCCACTCGGCCATCGTCGAGCCGGTCCCGATCGCCATGACCAGCGGCGGACCGCTGCCGCGGTCGTACCAGGCGATCCGCTCCTTGCCGACCGTCGCGATCCGCACCTTCGCCGCGAACGGCTCGGCGGCCGTCCGGGCCGCACCGGTGGCCAGGAGCGTCAGCGCGCACGCCGCCGCCACCACGACCAAGGCCCCGGTGCGGCGCGCCCATCTCATGCCCGGGAGATCGAGCGCGCGCGGCGGAACTTGAGCGACGCCAGCTCGGCGCCCTTCGCGAGCGCGTCCAGCTTGAGCCAGGCGACCTTCGGGTGCACGGTGAACGCGCCGACCATGCTGCCGAACCCGCAGTCGGTGCCCGCGATGACCCGCTCCCGCCCCACGAGCTCCACGTAGCGGACGAGGCGCTGGGCGACGACCTCCGGATGCTCCACCACCTGGGTCTTGGTGTCGATCACGCCCGGGATGAGGACCTTGTCGTCGGGGAGGCGCAGCTCGCCGAGCAGCTCCCATTCGTGCGCGTGCGCCGGGTTGGCGCCCTCGAAGTCGATCGCGCCCACGTTCGCGCGCAGCGCCGGCTCGAGGACCTCGGCCAGCCCGAGGTCGTGGGTGTGCGGCCCCATGTAGTTGGCCCAGCAGACGTGCATCCGCACCCGCTCGGCGGCGATCCCGGCGAGGGCCACGTTGAGCGCCTCGACGTGGAGCTCCTGCAGCGCGGCGAACCCGCGGCGCTCGACCTCCGGACGCATCCAGGTGTGGTAGTCGGCGCCGAGGGCCAGCTCGGGCGCGTCGACCTGCACGAGGAAGCCGGCGTCGACGATCGCGCGGTACTCGGCGCTCAGCCCCTCGGCGAGCGCGAAGACGTAGTCCTCGTAGCTCGCGTAGTGCCGGTTGCGAAACGACATGGCCACGATGCCCGGCGAGACCGCCGGGATGAACGCCTCGGTCGGCGGGCTCTGGGCGACCGCCGCGGCGAGGTCGGCGACGTTGCGCGCGACCGCCTCGTGACCGACGTAGGCGATCGGCCCGACGCACTCCGGATCGGCGAGGTGCGTGCCGCCCCAGATCGCCTGCGCGATGTCGGGGAACTCGGCGAGGTCGCCGAACGAGAACGGCGCGGCCTCGGCGGCGTCGGCGAACCCGGTCAGCCGGTCGCGGACGTAGCCGACGTAGTCGAGCTTGGACATCTCGCCGTCGGAGACGACGTCGATGCCGAGCGCCACCTGCCGGCGCACGATCTCCGTCGTGGCCGCCGCGACGCGCTCCCGGAGCATGGCGTCGTCGACGACCTCGCCCTCGCCGACGGCCATCAGGAGCTCGGCCAGATCCGCGGGGCGCGGCAGGCTCCCGGTGTGGGTGGTCAGGATGCGATCGGTGCTGCGCTGCATGGTCCTGTCAGGTCCTCTCGTGGTGATGGTCAGGTCGGGCCGGGGTCCTCGCCGCCGTCGAGCAGTCGCTCGCTGGCGGCGATCGCGGGCGCCTCATGGGCGACGTCGAAGCCGCGGGTCAGCAGCGCGTACGCGCCGCCGGTGACCAGCAGCCCCACGGCGAACGCCACGTCGGCGCCGTCGAGCGCGTCGACCGCGGGCCCCGTGAAGAAGCTCGTCGACATGAACGGCACCATCGCCGCGAAGCCGACGGCGTAGGAGGCGAGCCCGCGCCAGCTCCAGCGTCCGTAGATCCCGTTCGGATCGAAGATCTCGGTGATCGCGTAGTGCCCGCGCCGGACGAAGTAGTAGTCCACGAGGTTGACCGCCGACCACGGCACGAGCAGGTAGATCAACATCGCGACGAAGCTGTTGAGGCTCGTCAGGTAGTCCGCGGGGATGGCCTGGGCGACCGCGCAGACGACCGCCGCGGCCAGCACGATCCCGGCGACACGCAGCCGCACCGTCGGTCGCACGGGCCGGAAGCCCTCGACGATGCTGACGCCGGCGAGCATCGACCCATACAGGTTCACGCCGATGAGCGCGACCACCGAGGGCACGATCGAGCCGACGACGACGAACGTGCCGAAGCCGTCGAAGACGCGGTCGCCGATCGCCTCGAGGTTCGGCGCCGCGTCGGGGATCTCGAACGAGCTGGCGATCAGCGCGCCCAGGGCCATCAGCCACACCGCCGACAGCGCCGAGCCGAGGTACGTCCAGCCGATCACCGCGCGGGCCGAGGTGTCCTCGGGCAGGTAGCGCGTGTAGTCGGAGACGTAGACCGCGTAGCCGATCTGGTAGCCCGCCGCGACGCCGAACTGGACGAGGAACAGGCTGGCCGAGAAGCCGCCCGCGCCTGCGACCGGGTGCGGGTCGAGCGTGATCAGCGCGACCACCGTGACGATCGCGAAGATCGGCACGACGAGGAAGGTCAGCCAGCGCAGAAGGACGTGCAGGAGGTCGTAGCCGACGATGGCGATCAGCGCGGCGATCGCCATGAGCAGCGGGTACCACAGCGCCTTGCCGCCCGGCAGCACCATCCCGATCGCCTGCGTCGCGAGGATCAGGCCGAAGACGCTGAAGCCGAGGTAGACGAACAGCACCGCGCACAGCGGGATCACGGCGCCGCGCGTGCCGAACTGCGCGCGCGACTGGATCATCTGCGGCAGGCCCATCGTCGGCCCCTGGTTGGCGTGGAACGCCATGAACGCGGTGCCGAAGAGGACGCCGAGGACGGACGCGAGGATCGCCCAGCCCAGACCGAGGCCCTGCGCCGGGCCGATGAAGCCGACGACCAGCGTCCCGATCACGAAGTTGCCGGTGAACCAGAACGGCCCCTGGTGCCAGGCCTTGCCGTGCCGCTCGCAGCGCGGGACGTGGTCGATCGAGTGGACCTCGATCGCGGCGTGGCGGGGGATCGGCTCGCCGGCGCTCGGCTCGGCCGCGGGCCGAACGAGACCGGTCGCCAGCGAGCCGGGGCCCGGCCCGGCGGGGTCGCGGTTGCTCTCCATGTCGGACTCTCCTCCTGAGATGCACCCGTCGGGTGCTGTCCCGGCCAAACCTACAACAGACCTGTAGCTTTTTCCACGCAAGCGATCGACGCGGCGATCGGCACCCCGTCCGGGCGCGGTCCCTACGGCCCTGCGCGCCGACGGCTGCGCGCCACGGCCTTCGCGGCGGCGGGCTCGTCCCAGGCGCGCGGCGCGACGCGCTCGACGACGAGCGCACGAGCGGGCTCGGGACCTGGGTTCTCCCAGGCGTAGGCCGTCTTGGACGGCACGATGATCGAGTCGCCGTCGTCGACGACGATCTCCGCGTCGGCCACTTGGAAGCGCAGCCGGCCGGCCAGCACGAACGCGAACGTCTCGCCCGGCCGCTCGTACGAACCGCCGCTGCCCTCCCCCGCCGGCACCGTCAGCAGCGCCGGCTCGAGCTCGTGGCCCGGCAGCGCCAGCTCCTCCCAGAGGACGCCGCCGGCGAACGGCGCCCTGGCGCGCTCGTCGCGACGGACCACACGCGGATCGCGGGCGCGGAAGTTCGCCAGGCCGCTCATCGGCATGCCGAACGCATCGGCGATCCGGGCGACGATGTTCGTCGACGCGCCGGTCTCACCGCGTTCGAGCGACGACAGGAACGTCGGCGAGACCCCGATCCGGGCCGCCGCCTCCTTCACCGTCAGCCCATGGTCGCGACGGGCCCGCCGGATCGTCGTCCCGTTCCAGCGCGGCTTGGTCGCGGCGCCCGCGCCACCGCCCGCGAGCGCGGCGCGGATCGCCGCCGGGTTCCAGCCGTCGCGCCGGCGCAGCTCGGCGACCTGCCGGGCGCGTTGCACGTGCGCTTCGGTGTACAGGCGCTGCCCCCGCTCGCTGCGGTCCGGGACGACGAGGCCCTGCGCCTCCCAGACGCGCAGGGTCTGCGGGCTCACGCCGAGCTCGGCGGCCAGGTCGCCGATCCTGCGATACGGCTGGCTCGGCTCGCCCATCGCGCGAAGTCTACGGAGCGGCCGCGGCTCGATCGGGACCGAGGACCACAGGCTGGAGAAAGCTCCAGGTCTTCTGTAGGTTGCCCGCTCGTGTCGACCCTCCTGCGCCGCCTGCGCCTCCGCGACCGGCTTCCGGGCGCGTTCGTCGCGCAGCGGTCGCCGGACTCGTGGTTCACGGTGCATCGGATCGAGGCCCGGACGTTCCTCCTCCACGAGCGGCGCTACTGGCAGCGCAACTCCAGCTACCTGGTCGTGGGCGACGAGCGCGCGCTCCTCGTGGACACCGGCTCCGGCCTCAGCGATCTGCCGACAGTCGTCGCCGCGCTGACCGACCGGCCGGTGACCGTGCTGCCGACGCACCTGCACTGGGACCACATCGGCGGCATCGAGCGGTTCGAGCACCATGCGCTCCTGGACGTCCCCGCGACCCGTCGCCTGGTGCGCGACGGAACGCTGCAGACGAGCTATCGGACGTCGTTCTCCCGGCGCGGCCACCGCTTCGCCGTCGACCGCTGGGTCGCGCCCGGGGACGAGATCGACCTGGGCGGCCGGCGCCTGGAGGTGCTGGCGACGCCCGGTCACTCCGCCGACGGGCTGACGCTGATCGACCGGACCGCCCGCCTCGCGTGCGTCGGCGACCTGATCTACGAAGGGCTGATGCTGGCCAACCTGCCGGGCGCCAGCCTCGCGAGCTACCACGCGTCGGTGGCCGCGCTCGCTCGCCGTGAGCGCGAGCTCGACCGGCTGCTCCCCGGCCACGGCCAGCCGTTGTCCGCCAGCGCCCTCGGCCCGCTGGCGCGAGGCATCGCGGCGACGACCGGACGCCGTCCGCGCCCGTTCTCCCTCCAGCCGACGCGGCTCACGGAGGGCTGCCGGCTGCTCGTCGGCCGCCGCGCGAGCCGGCGGTGAGGCCGCGCGACCAGCGGGTATCAGGGTCGGCGAGCCGACGTCATGCCCGGATACTTCACGGACGCCTCGATGATCCGTCGCGTGCACCGCGAGCACGTCGTCGCGCTCTGCGGACCCAGGGCACTGCTCATGCAGGCGGCACACCCGGTCGCCTTCGCCGGGTTCTTCGTCTCCACCGGCTCGCTGGACGACCCGTACCGACGATTGCAGCGCACGGCGGACGTGATCAACACGATCATCTTCGGAGAGCGGGCCGACGCGGACGCGGTGTCCGCGCGCGTGCGCGCGGTGCACCGGCGCGTCCGTGGCCGGCTGACCGAGCCGGCCGGGCGCTTCGCCGCGGGCACGCCGTGGGCGGCCGACGACCCCGACCTGCAGCTGTGGATCATCGCCACCCTGGCGGACTCCAGCCTGCTCGTCTACGAGCGCTACGTCCGCACGCTGCGCCGCGCCGAGCGACAGGCCTACTGGGACGACTACCGCGTCATGGGACGGCTGTTCGGCCTGGCCGACCGCCACATGCCCGACCGCATCGGAGACCTTCGGGCGTACGTCGCGGACATGCTCGGCGGCGACCTCCTGCACGTCACTCCCCAAGCGCGGGAGGTCGCGACCGACATCGTCCTCCACCCGCCGGTGCCGCTGACCGCCCGCCCGCTCCTCGAGCTGGTCAACTTCATCACCGTCGGGCTGCTGCCGGCCCCGCTGCGCCGCCAGTACGGACTCGGCTGGGACCCGGTGCGGGGCCTCGCCGTGCGCGGCGGCGCGGAGTACGCCAAGCGGCTCGTGATCCCCCTGCTGCCCGGCCGCTTGCGGTTCCGGTCGCTGCCCGTCGCGACGACCGCGGCGCCGCAACCGGTGCACGCCTGATCCGGATCGGAGAGACTCGCCGGATGCATCTCCGATCGGCACGTCGCATCGTCGCACTCACCTGCCTGGCGGCCTGCGCCGCCCTGGCACCATCGGCCTCCGCCGCCACCGGGCCGGTGGCGGGGCTCGACCCCGCAGCGCTCGAGGTGATGAACCAACCGGCATACGCGAAGGGCCAGTGGTACATCTCGGTCCGCGACCTCGAGACCGGCGAGCAGCTGATCGCCCTGAACGCCGACGCGCTCGTCGAGCCGGGCTCGGTGGTCAAGACCTACAGCATGGGCGCGGGCTGGCTCCACTTCGGCCCCGACCACCGCGTCGTCACGCCGGTCAAGCGCCGCGGGCGGCTCGCCGGCGGCAAGCTGGACGGCGACCTGATCCTGGTCGGCCAGGGCGACCTGACGATGGGCGGCCGCACCAAGCCCAACGGGGACGTCGACTTCACCAACCTCGACCACAACGACGCCAACGCGCTGCCCGGTGCGACGTTGACCCGGGAGAACCCCTTGACCGGGCTCGACCAGCTCGCTCGTCAGGTCAGGGCGTCCGGCGTTCGCACCGTGTCGGGGAACGTGATCGTCGACGACCGGCTGTTCGAGACCTTTCAGCTCGAGAACGGCCCGGTGACGCCGATCGTCATCAACAACAACCTGATCGACTTCACCACGACGCCGACCAAGGCCGGCAGGGTGGCCTCGATCGCGATGCGACCGAAGGTCGCCCCGTGGAAGGTGACCAGCCGGGTGCGGACGGTCCCGGCCGGCAAGCCGACCCGGATCGCCGTTTCGTCCCCGTCCCACGGCAAGGTGGTGCTCTCCGGCACGATCGCCGCGGACAGCGAGCCCGTCGTCAACACGTACGCGTTCCGCGACCCGGCCCGCTACGCGCGCACCGCGTTCATCGAGGCGCTGCGCCGAGCCGGCGTGACCGTGAAGGCCAACGCGGTCGCCGCCAACCCGGCGCGGCAGCTGCCCTCCCGGCGCGCGGTCGCCGCACTGCCGACCGTCGCACGCCTGCGGTCGCTCTCGCTGCAGCAGGAGGCGACCTACGTGCTGAAGGTCTCCTACAACCGCGGCGCCCAGACGATGATCTGCCTCCTGGCGGTCGCGGCCGGCAGCAGGGACTGCGACGCCGGCCTGCCCAAGGCGGCGCAGATCTGGCGCGACGCCGGGCTCGACACCGACGGCGCGGTGCTGATCGACGGCTCGGGGCTGACCGGCAACCTGATCACCGCCGACAACCAGGTCCAGCTCCAGACGATCATGGCCCGGCGCCCGGACGCCGACGCCTGGCGATCCGCTCTCCCCATCATGGGCGTCGACGGCTCGCTGGCCCTCGTGCAGCCTGACGGTCCAGCCACCGGCAAGATCTTCGCGAAGACGGGAACCCTCGCGGCGGGCGACCTGTTCAACGACCGGATCCTGTTCCCGGCGAAGGCGCTCGGCGGCTTCATGGACGCCAAGAGCGGCCGGCGCCTCGCGTTCGCCATCGTCGCGAGCAACAGCGTGTTCTCCTCGATCGACGGCGCCTTCGCCGCCAACGACGACGTGGGCAAGGTCGCCACGATCATCCAGCAGAGCTTCTGAGCCGGCCGGCGCCGAGACGGCGGGCGTGGAAGGGACCGCGGCTGGGGGGATCAGGCAGCCGCGCCGTCGCCGTCGCGCTCGAGCCCGATCGCCAGGCCGCGGACGGCGTTCTTGCGGTGCTGTCGCATGAGCTGCACGGCCGTGCGCGCGTCGCGCCGCTCGCACGCCTCGAAGATCGCCACGTGCTCCTCCTGGAGCTGCGCGCGCGTGTCCGCGTCGCGGAACAGGTAGAGCGCGCGGTAGTGATCGGTGTGATCCCAGAGGCGGCGCAGCTCGAGCGCGAGCCGCGGCAGGCCAGCCGCCTCGATCGGCACGAAGTGGAAGTCCTGGTGCGCCTCGACCTGGTCCCACAGGTGCTCGTCGTTGCGCGGCCGCGTCGCCGATCGCGTGGCGCTGTCCACGGCGGCCTACCGAGCGAAGCTCGACCGGCCCACCGAGTGGACGCGGCGGATGCTGCCGCGCTTCGTCGACCTGCGCCGCGAGGAGCTCGACGTTGCGTGGACCTGGACGCGCGACCTCGGGGGCGAGCTGCTGGTCGCATCCGGGAGGGACGACGCAGGCGCCGCGTGCGACGGGGCCGCGGCGCTCTGCCGCTCGCGCCTGGTCGAGCGGATCCCGGTCTCGGGGGTACACGTCCTCACCGGCGACGACGGCTGGACGATGCTCGTCGAGGGCTCGGGCTTGGAGGCCGCAGCGTTGCGCTCGCACGTGCCCGCGGTTGCGGGCCACTACCGCCTGATGATGTGCCGGCCATCGCCGTGACGGTGCTCAGCTCGTCGCCGCGTTCACCTCCGCGGTGACGGGCGCGGTCGTCTCGGCCATGGTCGCTCCTCCTCTGAGATAGTCGCTTGACCTTGACGGACGACCAGCTATCGCAGCGAGTGCCACAACGCCGGCAGACCACCCGCGGGCGCCCTCCGTCGACCACCGCCGAGCAGGTCGGGCAGGTCGCGCTGCGCCTCTTCACCGAACGCGGCTTCGAGCAGACGACCATGGACGACATCGCCCAGGAACTGGGCGTCGGCCGGCGCACCCTCTTCCGCTACTACGCCTCCAAGAACGACATGGTGTGGGGCGACTTCGACTGGGTCCTCGACCGGCTGCGCGCGGCATTCGCCGCCACCAGCGCCCGAACGCCGCTGATGACGGCGCTCCGCGAGGCCGTCATCGCGTCCAACACCTACCCTGAAGCGGCCCTGCCCGAGCTGCGCACGCGGTTGGAGTTGATCACCACCGTCCCCGCACTGCAAGCCCACTCGATGTTGCGCTACGCCGAATGGCGCTCGGTCGTCGCCGAGTTCGTCGCCCGGCGCCTGAAGCGCCACCCCGCCGACCTGGAGGTCGCAGGCCTCGGCTACGCGGCGCTGGCCGCGTCGACCTCGGCGTTCACCCACTGGGTCGCCCACCCCGAGAAGGATCTGATCCTGCTCCTGGACCGCAGCTACCGGATGCTCGAGGAGGGCTTCGACGAACGCGCGCTGCGCCGGCTGACCAAGGGAATTTGACACTCGGTGCTATATTTCCCCGCAGTCGCGGTGAGGGAACCAGCATGAACGCATTGAGCGCCATGACGTCGCCCCGGGCGGACACGCTGACCGACGCGCTGCTGGTCGTCCCCCTCGGTGCCACCGAGCAGCACGGCCCGCACCTGCCGCTGAGCACCGACACGGTCATCGCCCGTGCATTGGCGACGCGACTGGCGGCGACGACCGACGGGATCGTCGTGGCGCCCGCGCTGCCGTACGGCTCCAGCGGCGAGCACCAGGCGTTCCCGGGCACGCTGTCGATCGGCGCCGCGGCCACCGAGCTCGTGCTCGTCGAGCTGTGCCGATCGGCCACCGCGACTTGGCCGCGGGTCCTGCTGCTGTCGGCCCATGGCGGGAACGCCGCCGCGCTGCGCCGTGCGGTCGACCGGCTCCGCGCCGAGAGTCGCGACGTGCGCGCGTGGAGCCCGGCATGGCCTGCGGGCGACCTCCATGCGGGCGAGACCGAGACGTCGATCCTCCTGGCGCTGGCCCCCGAGCGCGTCGACGCCGAGCGCGTCCCGGACGCCGTCGGCGCGCGCGGCACCCTCGCAGCGCTGCTGGAGCCGATGCGCCGCGGCGGCGTCGCCGCCGTCAGTCGCAACGGCGTGCTCGGCGACGCCCGGGCGGCGGACGCGCGCAAGGGTGCGGCGCTGCTGGACGGTGCGGTACAGGCGCTCTCGGCCTTCGTCGCCGCGTGGCTCGAGGACGGAGCGCCCGCGGCGTGAGCGTGCCCCGCGTCTCCGTCGTCATCGGCGGCGCCCGCGGCATCGGTGCGGCCACCGCGGTCCGACTGGCGCAGCGCGGCGATGCGGTCGTGATCGTCGACGCCGCGGCCGACGACCCCCGGCTCCCCTATGCCCTGGCCACGCCGGCGGACCTGGACGCGGCCGTCGCGGCGGCGCGCGCAGCGCACGACGACCCGAGGCTGGTCTCGAGCGCCGTGGGCGACGCCACGGACGAAGACGCGCTGCGCGCGGTGTTCGAGGAGGCCGACGCCCGCCACGGCGGCGTGGACGGGATCGTGGTGACTGCGGGCGTGATCGCCGGGGGCATGCCGCTGTGGGAGATGCCGCGCGACCAGCTCGAGGCGGTGCTCGCCGTCGACCTCCACGCGGCGATCGCCGCGGCCCGCGCCGGGATCCCCGCCCTGCTGCGGCGGCCCGCCCCACGCGCCGGCCGCTTCGTCGCGGTCGCCTCGGCCGCCGCGTCGCGCGGCATGCCGATGCTCGCGGCCTACTGCGCCGCCAAGGCCGGCGTCGTCGGACTCGTCCGCGCCCTGGGCGCAGAGCTGCGTGGCACCGGCGTGACCGCCAACGCGGTCAGCCCCGGATCGACCGACACGCCGATCTTGGCTGAGAGCGCCCGGCTGTACGACCTGCCCGCAGCGGAGGCGTTCGCCGCCCAGCAGCCCCTCGAGCGGCTGATCGAGCCGGCCGAGATCGCCGCGGCGCTCGTGTTCCTGGCCGGTCCGGACACGGCCGCGATCACCGGCGCGAACTACGCCGTCGACGGCGGCCTGTCGATCTAGATGGGCGCTCCGCCACCGCCCGCCGAGCTCGGCGTCCGGCTCGCCAGCGACGTGCTCATCCGCGACGGCGGGCGCCTGCTGGCCGGCGGGACGCCGCTGCGGCTCATCCGGCTGAGTGCCGCCGGCGCGCGCGTCGCCACCGCATGGCGCGGTGCCGGCGGGCCGATCGGCGACGGTCCCGGCGCGGGCATGCTGGCCCGGCGGCTGCTCGACGGCGGGCTGCTCGACCCGATCCCCACGGCGATGCGCGGGGACACCTGGCGCGACGATGTCGCCGTCGTCGTCCCGGTCCGAGATCGGGCGGCGATGCTCGACCGATGCTTGGGCGCCATCGGAGCTTGCGGCGCCGAGGTCGTCGTCGTCGACGACGGCTCGCGGGATCCCGCCGCGGTCGCTGCGGTGGCCGACCGTCACGGCGCTCGGATCGAGCGCCACGCGCTCAGCCGCGGCCCCGGCGCCGCCCGCAACACGGGGCTCGCCGCGACCTCCGCGCCGCTGGTGGCCTTCGTCGACTCCGACGTCGTCGTCGGCCCCGGCGACGGCTGGCTGCGGGAGCTCGTCGCCCACTTCGCCGATCCGGCCCTCAGCGCCGTCGCCCCGCGCGTGCTGGCACTGGACGCCCGGACACGCGGAGTCCTGGCCGCCTACGAGCGTCGCCACGCGAGCCTGGACATGGGCCCGGTCGGCGGCGTCGTCGGACCGGGAAGACCGGTGTCGTACGTCCCGGCAGCGACCATCGTCGTCCGGCGCTCGGCGCTCCCATCCGGCGGATTCGCCGAAGCGCTGCCCCTCGGCGAGGACGTCGATCTGTGCTGGCGCATCACCGAGGCCGGCGGGATCGTTCGCTACGCGCCCGACGTGGCGGTTCGCCATGACCATCGGCTGGCGATGCGGGCGTTCGTGTCACGGCGCCGCGCCTATGCGGCATCGATCGGCCCGCTCGCCCGTCGGCACCCCACGGCGCTGCCCGCATGGCGCGTCGATCCGATGATGGCGATGCCGCTCGCGCTCCTGCTGGCCCGGCGCCCCTGCCTCGCGGCGGCGGTCGCAGCGCTCTGCGTCGTGCGCGTGCGGCGGGCGGTCGGCCGGGTGTCGGACGAGCCGGTCCGGCTGGCCGCCGAGCTCGTGGCGCGCGGCCTGCTCGGCTCCGCCCACGGCGCCGGCCATGCGATTCGTCGCGTCTGGTCTCCCCTGCTGCTGGCGATCGGCCTGGTGCGCCGCCAGGCGATGCTGCCGCTCGTCGCGGCCTACGCGCTGCGAGCGATGCAGCCGGGAGCTCCGCGCCGCCCACTCGACGTCCTCGTCTCGATCGCCGACGACCTGATCGCCGCCGAAGGCACCTGGGAAGGCTCCTTGCGTCACGGCACGGTCGTCCCGCTGCTGCCGGCGCGCGCCGCACACCTGACGGCACGCCGCAGCTGACACCGGCGAAGCAGGATCGCGAAGAGCTCTCGGGAGTCCCTCGTGACCGAGGTCGGTAGGAGCGGGGGCGGGATTCGAGCCCGCGACCTTCCGGTCGTGAGCCACGCTTGTGAGCGCTACGGCTCGATCCTCTCGACACCGGCGACCCGATCGACCGCACGATCGAAGGTCAAGACCGCGCGCACGCCTGTCATCTCGGCCTGGGCGACGAGATATGCCTCCGCGAAGTCGAGCCGGTCGTGTTCGTAGATCTCCAGCGCCCGGCGAAGAGCCGGAGCGTCGAGGACGCTGATCGAGGGCAATGCGATCGCCGCCCGCATCAGCTCCGCGATCCGTGGCCGCTCCACGTCGTAGAACGACTCCAACACGTAGACGCATTCAGCGACGACGACATCGGCGAGGAGCAGTCGCTCAGCGCCGCGAAGCGCCGCCGTCGCGCGCGCCCCCTGCTCGGGCGGATCACCCGTCAGATGGCGGATGACGACGTTGGTGTCGAGGAAAGCGATCAGCGCGATCGCTCCGCACGCGCGCGACGCGTGGCTCGGAGCGCCTCGTCCCACGGCGTGCCGCGCTTGCCTGCCGGCACGACGACCGAGCCGGCGAGGTCGAGGAAGTCCGGCGTCTTGGCGACGACCGCCCGCTGCCGCTCCACGCGGAAGAGGACCTCGTCGCCCTCGTGCAGGTCGAGCGCGTCGCGCACGGACTTCGGGATCGTGATCTGCCCCTTCGAGGTCAGACGTGCCGAGGCTTCCATCGATATCTCCTTACATGAGCCCGCAAGTAAGGATACCGACAGGGCCGGCGGCGCTCGAACCGGTCCTCCACAAAGGCCGAAGCCCCGGTCCGTTTGGGTCTCGATTCCAGGCTCTTTGGAGTTGACCCGGCCTCGTGGACATTCGAGCGCTTGGGCCGCAAGGCCTAGGCAGAGAGGATGTCTGTATGCCGAAGACCCGTACGCCATATCCGCCGGAGTTCAAGCGCCAGGCGCTCGAGCTCGTGCGGTCCGGAACGCCGGTTGCAGGTCGCCGACGAGCTCGGCGTCTCAGTGCAGACGCTGCGTAACTGGCGTCGTCAGGCCAAAGAAGGCCGCGGTCTTCTTCGCCCGGGAGACCGATAGCGATGACGTGCTTTCGGCTGATCGAGGCGGAGAAGACACAGCATCCCGTCTCCCTGCTGTGCCAGGTGCTCGGCGTCTCGCGCGCCGGGCCTTTACGCCTGGAAGACCCGCCCCGCCTGCGAGCGCCAACGCTCCGACGACGAGTTGCTCGAGCGCGTCCGCGAGGTCCATGGCGAGAGCGAGGAGAACGACACGCGGCATAGCCGCCACGTGTCCACCGAGACGGGTCAACTCCATGGGACTCAAGGCGTGCCGCCGCTTCGCCGCCCGCCCACGGCGATGGTGAAGGGCTCGCGCTCGGCGTGTCCACGGTGATCAGCCTGGTCAGCGGGCGCGGGCGATCGCGACGGATCGGCAGGGTTCGTGACGATCGTGAGATCCATCGGCCGTCTGGCGGCGCGGCCCCCAGCGCCTCCGAGATCAGCGCTTAGACGTCGCTCTCCGCGCGGCCGACCGCCGCCGCCCGCACGGTCATGGTTCACTCGGCGGTGACGGACTCGGGCACGATCCGGTTCTCGAGGCGTCGAGGCCGGCGATCTCGCGATACACGTCGTCGCCTAGCTGCGCGTGCCGACCGGCGAACTGCGCGAGACCACCTCCTGTGCCGGTCGCAATCAGACCGCGCGGCTCCAGCGTGCAGCAGCGGGAGATCCACGAGACGATCTCGACGACCTTGAACCGGCGCTCCGCGGTCGTCGTGTCCCGGCGGATCTCGTGGTTGACGCACGTCTTGATCGCGATGTCGTCGGGCCAGATCGACCGTCGCTTCCGTCTGCTCGGGCACGGCGATCAAGTCAGGCGCAGCCCTGACACCCGGCTCGCGTAGATCTGCCGCGCCACAGCCGGCGTGGTGCTGTCCTCCAGGAAGCGGCGTCTCACGTCCATCGCGGCGAACGGATGATCCGACGCGAAGACGATGCGTTCGACGCCGTATGTCTCGCAGGCCACCGCGATCGCCGGGGGCGTGGCCGCCGCCGTGTCGACGTAGAAGTTCCTGGCGAAGTAGTGGCGCAGCGGCTCTCGGGCGCTTCCCGGCACCGGTCCCACACGACCCGCCACGTAAGGCAGAACCCCGCCAAGGTGCGGATGCACGACGACGAGGTCAGGCTGCGCGTCAAGAATGCCGCTGTCGATCAACTGCAGCGCGGCAACGGAGGTCTGGAACATCCATCCCAGCGCGACATCGCGGAACGTGCCGAGGCTGCGCCGCGTCATTGATCGGTACCCGGGATGCAGGAAGATGGGCACGCCGAGCTCGGCGATTCGCTCGTAGACCGGCCACAGGCCGTCGTCGATGACTGGCCGCCCCTCGTTGGTCGTCAACAGCGCGATGCCACGCAGGTCCAGCTCGCCGATCGCCCGGTCGAGGACCTCCAGCGCGTGCTTGGTCGACTGCATCGGCAAGCTCGCGAGCCCGACGAATCGTCCCGGATACGTGCGTTGGGCGACGGCGTAGTGCTCGTGGAGGCGATTCAGCAGCTCGGTCGCCTCACCGGCGTCGAGATGCAGCACCTCGCTGAGCGTCGCGGGGCCCACCACGATCGCGTCGATGTCGTTCGCCGCGGCGGACGCGAGGTGCTCTTCGACCGCGAGAACGAGCCCTTCGACCCTGACCTGGTCAGCCTCGTCGTCGATCAGCAGTTGGTAGCGGCCGTCGGACAGCCGATTGACGATCGGGTACTCGCTCCGCCCCACCAACGATTCGAGGAACTCGCGCGGGTACCAGTGCACCTGGTGGTCCACGATCGCCATGGTGCGCTACCCGTCGCGACGGAAGTCCTGCTCCAACGCCCACTCGGCCAGGTCGCCCTTCGTCGTCCACCACACGCCCGGGCGCGCCGCGACCGCGTCGAGAACCCGCGTCAGGGTGGGGATGAACGTCGGCCGCCCCGCCATGTGACAGTGCAGGACGATGTCCATCCACTGCGGCCGCCCGCGCAGCGCCTCGTCGTAGATCGCGTCGAAGTGGTCGGCGAAGTTGTCGAAGAACACCGACGGCGCCGAGTTCGGGAAGATCCAGTGATGCAGGTCGTTGGCCGCGAGGTTCGCCTTCGGGAGGATCACCAAGGGCCGGTCCGCGACCGTCTCGACGAACGGCAGGTCATCGCTGGCGTCGTCGCCGCACCACATGATGCCCTCCTCGACGAGCAGGCGCATCGTGCTCGACGAGCCCATGTTCCCCGGGCTCGACCAGCCGCGAGGGCGCACGCCGCCGGCCGACTCGGTGATCGCGTCGATCGTTCGGCGGATCACGTCCCGCTCGACGCTCTCCCCGTCGTCCTCGAGGTTGGCGATCACCAGGTCGTTGACCCACCCGTGGGCCACGAGGTCATGCCCACCGGCGACCATCGCCTGGATCGCGTCACGGTGACGCTCGGCGGCCAGGCCGGACAACGAGAACGTGCCCTTGACGCCGCGGCGGTCCAAGAGCTCCAGCAGCCGCCAGACCCCGACGCGCGCGCCGTAGTCAGCGTAGGACAGCGAGAAGCGGTCGACGAGCCCGGGCTTGATGCGCTCCGTGTGGAACTGGCTCTGACGTTCGAATGCCTCGAACGCGATGCCGATGGTCATCGCCACGAGCTGGCCGTCAGGCCAGTGGACGCGCCTCCACGCGCTGGGCCCGATGTCGGAGGCCGGCGCGTCGACGAAGTTGGACATGTCGGAGGTCCTCCTTGGTGCTACCGAGTCGATGTCAGACCGAGGAATGGATCGAGCAGCCTGATCACCGCTGCCGGATCCTCCAGCGCCGGGAAGTGCCCGGTGCGATTGACGACGTTGAGCTCGAGATGCGCGCCGGTCGTCGCGAGGATCGCGAACAGCGCGCGACCGACGTCGAGGTTGAGCAACGGATCGACCGCACCCCAGACGAGCGAGATCGGCACGTCGTAGCCGGTCTCGCGGCAGTAGGCGTTGAACTGCGCTCGTGCGGCGAGCCGGTCGGCCTGGATGCTGCCCGGAACCGGCGCATCCCGCAGGACGTCGACCGCTTGCAGGTGGGGGCGGCCCTGGGCGAACGCGGTCTCGATGTCGACGAGCTCAGACGTCACGACGTCGATGCGCTCGACGAGCCGCGAGAGCGCCCAGCGCTGCGATTCGCACGTCCACAGCGGTTGCGGCGGGTTCAGCAGCGTGAGGTTGGCCCCCGCGTCTCCCGTCGGCGCGACGGCCAGCGGCGCGATCGCCATGACCCCGGAGATCTGCAGCCCTTCGCGCGCCTGGCGGGCCAGGAGGAAGGCCGCCAACGAGCCTTCGCCATGGCTGACGATCGTGGCCCGGCCGATGCCGAGCGCGTCGATCACCGCTGCCACGCGCGCCGCTGTCCCACCGACCAGGAGCTCGCGCAGCCCGTCGGCTCCCTCGGGCAAGGTGCTGCGTCCTGCGCCGGGCAGGTCGATCGCCACCAGACGGCGGTCGCCGGGCATGGCCTCCAGGAGCGGCCGCCAGTGATCCGCGCATCCGACGTACGGCGACACAGCGGGCGTGCCGCCATGGAGGAACACGACGGCGTCGTCGCCGGCGCCGCGTTCCAGGACGCCGACGGTCCGGCCGTCGACGGTCACGTCGTGACGGTTGACCTCACGCGTTGTCATAGCTGCCCTCAGCGATGAAGCGGCCGACGACGCCGTTGAACCAGCGTGGGTGCTCCCGATAGGGGAAGTGGCCGCACTTGTCGACGACGTTGAACACGGTTCGCGGCTCGTGGCGGGCGACGTTGGCGAACAGCTGGAATCCGCAGGACAGGACCGCAGTGCGGTCGTCGCGACCCCAGATGATCTGCGTCGGGCGCTGCAGGCGGCCCTCGTCGATCCAGCCGAGCGTCTGGCGCTTGTCGTGCTCCAGCTCCGGCAGGAAGCGCCGGGCGAGCAGGTTTCGCTCCCGGATGCGTTCGACCGTTGCTCGATGCGCCGGGGCGGTCAGCACCCGGTGCGCCCGGTCGACCCAAGCCTCGGAGACCGACTGCGGATCGTGGCAGTAGTGCTCGTAGACCCACCGCACGGCCTCGCGGCTGAACGCCTCATGCGGCGGACGGGCCAGCACGGACTCGTTCATCGACACCCCCGGTGCGAGCGTGCCGGAGTTGACGATCGTCAGCGACCGCACGAGGTCCTGGCGCTGAAGCGTGGCACGCGTGGCGATGTAGCCGCCACGCGAGTGTCCGACCAGATGGACCGCAGGCAGCTCCAGCGTCTCGATGAACGCGATCAGGTGATCGACGACGCGCTGCATCGTGTGCGCGTCGTCGTCCTCTTCGAGCGGCGTCCATCCCTGGCCCGGCTTGTCGTAGGCGATCGTCCGAAACGACGAGCTGAGCCCGGCGATCTGGTGTTCCCAGACGAACGCGCCCCCCTGGGAGTCGCCGGTGCCGAAGTTCCCTCCGTACACGAAGACCACAGGCGGACCGTCGCCCTGCTCCGTGTACCACGTCGGCAACCCGTCGACCTCGGCCTGCTTGCCCGGCGGAAGTCCCTCGTAGTGCTCCATCTTCGTGTTCTCAGCCGGCGGGCGCGTCAGGCGACCACGCGACGCTGGGCGATCTGCCGGTGGATGTCCAGGAGCGTCGTGATCGACTCGACCGGCCGGCGCCCGAACCCGCACTCCGTCGCGACACCGAAGTCCGCGAGCGCCCGCTCGGCCACCGCGATGCGGCGCTCCGCCCCCGCGACGCCGTCGGTCAGGTGCAGCAGGCCGAGGAACACCTCGGTCTCCGGGTCGAGCTGAAGCTCCGACAGCGGCGCGTAGTAGGCCTCGTCGTCACGACTTCTGGGCACGGTCATGTGCACGTAGCTCACGGGGCGCGAGGCGGCCGCGGCAACCCCGTTGATCATCTCCACCGAGGGCCGCAGCGTCGTCGGCTCCATGAAGTGCCGGTGCTGGTAGTCGCCGTAGCAGAGATGGAAGCCGAGATCGGCGTCGCTGGTCGCCACATCGGCGCACCGCAACAGGCGTTGGAGGATGCCCTCCTTCGCGTCGCCGGGGTAGTAGGCCGCGTACTCCCCTTCCCAGATCGCCATCTCGGTGCAGACGTCCCATTGCAGCGCGAGCTCGCCCTCCGGGATCGCCTCGACGATCTGGCTCGCCTCACCCAGCAACGCCTCCTCGTATCGACCCTCGAGCGCGTTGCGCGTCTCGTCATCGGCGAAGAAGCCGCGAACGGGCGTCAGCGGCGCGGGCAGGTTCACCTGAAACCGCACGTCCGAGGCGATCACCCCTTCCTGCTTGAGCCGGGCGAACGTCGCGTAGGACTCCTGCGCCCACCGCGCATACCCGAACGGCCCGAACGAGACATCGGCGGGGTCGACGCCCGGACGCAGGCGGAACGAAGGCGTCTGCTTCTGGACGTCCGGCGGCGGCGACACCCACTCGAGGTGCTCGCGCTGCGCGGCGATGACGCCGATGTGCCAGTCGATGAAGAAGCGGCGCTCACCGGTCTCCCCGTCGGGGATCCTGGAGACGTTTCCCGCCAGTGTCGACGACACGGTTCGGAAGACCTCTTCGGCGTCGGCGAACGGAATGCTGCCGACGAGATGCACCTTCTCCGCGAGCTCGGGCATGGCGTTACGTCGCTCCAATCGTGGTCCTCGCCGCAACCCGCGGCACGATCGAGGAGTCTAACCTGACTTGATTGCTTGTCAAGATCGTTTGACGTCGCCGTAACCGCCGGTGGCGTGGGCCATCCCGCCGTCCACCACCAGCGTCTCCCCGGTGACCCACGACGCCTCGTCCGATGCCAGGTACAAGGCGGCGTAGGCGACATCCTCCGGCTGCCCCCATCGCCCGAGCGGGTTGCGTTCGGCGATGCGCTGCCGAGCCCGCGGGTCCACCAGCGCCGACGCGGTCACCGGCGCCTCCACGAAGCCAGGGAGGATCGCGTTGACACGGATGCGATGCCGCGCCCCCTCGGCAGCGACCTGACGGGTCATGCCGACGACGCCCGCCTTCGAGGCCGCGTGCGCGGCAGACGATCCGGGCTGGTCGATCCCGATCGCCCGCCCGCCCAGCGCGGCGGTCGACGCGATGTTGACGATGCTCGCCGTACCTGCGGCGATCAGGTGCGGCCACGCCGCCTCGATGCACAGGTACGGGAGATCCAGCTCACCGCGGATGGTGTGGGCCCAGGCGCCCCGGGCGGACGCCTCGCCGACCGCGGCGAAGCGTGCGGTGCCCGCGTTGTTGTAGAGGATGTCGATCCGGCCGAACCGCTCCAGCCCGGCCTCGATCCAGCGTTCGGCAGTGCCCTCCTCCACGAGGTCGATCGGGTGCAGAGATGCCATCTCACCTCCGGCCTCGCGCACCATCTGCACCGTTTCGGCGGCGCCCGTCTCGTCGCGGTCGCAGCCGAAGACCCGTGCGCCCTCACGAGCGAACAGACGCGCTGCCGCACGCCCCTGACCGCCGGCGGTGCCCGAGATGAACGCGACCTTGCCGGCGAGCCGGCCGGAATCTTGATCATTCATCATGACAACGGGCCGCTCGGCTACCAAGACCAACCGCGCTGGGTCGGGCGCGTGAACACGCCGGCCGACTCCAGCGTCGGAAAGATCTCGGCCCATCCGCGTATCTCGTCGACCGTCCAGACCGTGGGCACCAACATGAACCCGCGCAACCCCGTCTGGCGGTTGATCTCGATCATCTGCTCAGCCACTTCCGGGCCGGTGCCGACGAGAACGCGGCTCCCGGCTACGACGCCGATCTTGCGAACGGCGTTCTCGAACTCCTCGTCGCCGAACATCGACTGGTAGGTCTCGCTGCGCGACAGGAAGACGCGCGCCCAGTCCTCCGCCGCGTCGAGGTCGACGTTCTCCAGCAGCCACTCGTACTTCTCCTCGGCTTCCCGGCTTGTGGCGCCGACGACGATCCCCACCGATCCGGTGGCGATGACCTCCTCGGCGCTGCGGCCATGCGCCTCGGTGCGCTCGGCCAGGCTCTGCACGGGACCGCGCACCTGGTCGAGATCGTCGGAGACGGCGAAGAACGCCCGATCGCAGAGTTCGGCGATGAGGTCCTGGCCGGCCGGCGACACGCCGGCGTTGAACAGGAGCGGGTGAGGTCGCTGGACCGGCGACGGCCCGCGCGGCACCCCCTTGAAGCGGTAGAACTCGCCGTCGAACGCGATCGGCTGCCCGTTCGATCCCCACAGCGTCTTGACGGCCTGCACGGCCTCGGCGGCCATCGCGTAGCGCTGGTCATGGGCGATCGAGTCGTCGAGCCCGAAGAGGTCCGACTCGCTGGACTTCGTGCCCGGCACGATGTTCCAGCCCCAGCGACCGCCGCTGAGCTGATCGAGGTTGGCCCCGAACCGCGCGAGCACCGCGGGCTCGAGGTAGCGGGTGTGCATGGTCGTGACCACGCCGATGTGCCGCGTTGCGGCCATGACCGCAGGCGCCCAGATGGGCGCGGCGATGCAGGGCTCGCCATGCCCCACGCGCGCGCTGGCCGGTCCGCTGCTCGTGTAGCCGTCGGCGAAGAAGACGTAGTCGATGCCGTCGAGGCGTTCGACCGCCTGCGCAAGCTGCATGTGGACGTCGACGTCGAGGATGTCGGGGCTGCGCTGCGCGACCGCCTTCGAGGTGACGTTGGGCGTCGGCGAGTTGGGCCACATCATGCCCAACCGGAGTCGCTGGTCGATGCGGCGCTCTTTGCGGGTGCGCGAGGTCGTGCTCGGGCGGGTGTTCAGCGTGCTCATAGTCAGTCTCCCCATGCCTGGCCGTACACGCGCAGGGCGTTTGCGCCCGTGACCTTGGCGATCTCGTCGTCGCTGTAGCCGCGCTTGACCAGCCAGCCGATGATGTTGTGGAAGTTCTCCGTCGGGTTCTCCATGCCGGCGCAGTACTCGACGCGCTCGAACGACGGCTCGTCGACGCCGATCCGCGTGTCGGGATCGGTCACCTCGGGCAGCGCCTCGGAGCGCGCGAACGCGTGCGCGAACGCGAGGTGGAACTTCGCGTGGTCGCCGTAGATGGTGTCCGGCCCGAACCCGACGTTGTCGACGCCCATCAGCTCGATGCAGTACTCGAAGTGGTCCATGACGGACGCGATCGAATGCGCCGGGTGCTGTGGCGAGAGCGTGGTGTGCGGGGCGGCCTCGATGCCGAGAAGCCCGCCCGACGCGGCCAGCTCGAGCAGCACCTTGTCGGGCTTCAGCCGCTCGGACGGCCACAGGCCGCGGGCCCCCGCGTGCGTGATCATGACCGGTCGCTGGGAGAGCCGGATCGCGTCCAGCGACGTCCGGTCGCCTGCGTGCGAGAGGTCGAGCGCCAGGCCCAGCTCGTTCGCGCGCCGCACGACCCGGCGCCCGAACTGCGTCAGCCCTCCGTCATGGGCCTCCTTCATGCCGCCGCCGACCGTGCCGCTGCCGTTGTAGGCGAGGCCGAGCTGGCGGATCCCGAGGCCGTAGAGGACGTCGACGCGATCGAGCTCGTTCTCGATGTAGCCCGCGCCTTCCACGCCAAGCACCATCGCGACCTGTCCTGCGTCACGCGCCCGCGCGATGTCGTCCACCGAGCGCGCGATCACGACGAAGTCCTGCTGAGCGACGTCGGCGAGGCGCATGCCGATGTCGTAGACGATCTCCTCCCACTTCCAAGCGCTCTGGCTCATGATCACGCCCGCCGGCCAGCCGATGTTGTCGACCACGACATCCAGCCCGGAATGCGCGAGGCCCTCGTAGGCGACCTCCAAGCGACCGTGTCGTTGGTACTCCGGGATCAGCGAGATGTCGTCTGGCCACGCCACGACGTGGTCATGCATGCTGAAGATCAGGTTGTCGCGGAGCAGGCGGCGCGTCCGAGCCTGCTGCTCCTCGCTGAGCTCGAGGTCGTACGGCGCGACGCGGTTGAGCTGCGGGGCCATCGACCAGGTGCGACGGTCGGCCGTGTAGGAGAACGGCGCGTAGCCGCGGTAGCGCGCCATTGCCGGGGACGGGTCGGTGGTGTCGATCATGTCCCCTCCTTTCCGAGGGGCCGTTCGCTGTCGTCGACACGGCCGCGCTCATCCGGAATCGCATCGCGTAGATCAACGAGGTTGTTCTCGCCCAGGCGCCGCTCGCCGCCGGCGACCTCGGCGATGATGGCGTCGAGCCGGGCCGAGACCGGCGCCTGAAGGTTGTACGTCGCTGATCGCGACAGCGTGTGTGCGAGCGCCAGCCGGGACTCGGTCGGCCTCGCCCTGCGACGAGGTCCCGGAACGGGCTCGTTCGCACCTTGGCCACCGTGCGCTGCCAAGCGACGAGTCGGTCGATGGCAGCGTCGACGGTCGCGAGCGACGCACCGTCGCGGATCGCGGTCGGGTCGTACGCGTCGAAGGCGGTGAGCGGGTAGTCGAGGGCGTCGGCGACGCGCAGCACCTCGCGCGCCAACTCGACCATGACGGCGCGGTGGCGATCGATGGCGTCGGCCGTGTCGATGTCCGCGAGCGCCGATGCGGTGTACATCGCCGCCAGCGACTTCTTCGACCACACCACGCCGAGGATGTGATCGCTGACCTCGACCGAGCAGACGGCGCGCAGATCGGCGGCGAGGTCCTCGATCCGTGGCGTCGTCTGGCGGCTGAGCTCACCGATCACCAGGCCGCTGGCGCCCCCCTGCGCGATCCGCCCGGGTTCCACGCGGTCCGCGGCGATGTTCACGAACGCGAGGGTCACTCGCCCGGCGCCCAATGCGGCGACGAGCGCCGGCTCGTTGTCGCCGTTCTGGCACGAGAGGACGAACCCGTCGTCGCGCAGACGCGGCGCCACCCATTCCGCGGCTTCGGTCGTGTGCTGGGAGCGGACGGCCAGGATGACGCGCCCGAGCGCCAGATCGCCGGCCTCGGTCGGCGTCATCGCGACGATTCCGTCAGCACGCGACTCGACGCCGTCCACGCCGATGCTCGTGATGCCGCCGGTGCGGATCGCGGCGACGTGGTCGACGTCGGAGTCGATGATCGTGACGTCGTGGCCCTGGGCGGCGAGCCCGTGGGCGATCGTCCCACCGATGGCTCCGGCACCGACGATCGCGTAGCTGGTGTCTGCCGTCATGAGAGCGACGTCAGTTGCGCTGGATGAACGCGAGGATCTCCTCCGCAACCTCTTGCGGGTACTCCCGATGCGGCCAGTGCCCGGAGCGGTTGATGAACTTGGCGCGGAGGTTGGGGTTGTGCGGGGTGAGGATCTCGAAGAGGTCCACGCCATCGCGGATGGTCGTCGTCGGGTCGCCGACGCCCCAGATGAGGAGGACCGGCTTCGTCAGGCCGCCGCCGATCATCCATTTCAGGAGATCTCCCTTCTCGATCTCGAACTCGCGGTAGAAGTCCGTCCAGACGCGCTGATGGGCAGCGCGGGCATCGGCGGACTTCGGCAGCTCGGCGGCCTGCGTGCGGATCCCGACCCAATCGTCGGTCATGTGCTGCTCGGTCACGGACACGAGCGACGCGTCGTGCGCCACATCGCCGGTGAACTGCTCGCGGTACACCTCGTACGCCGGCATGCCGGGTACCGGCTCCGCGGGGTAGCGCACGGAGATCGATCCGCTGTTGATGACGACCAGGCGCGTGACGAGGTCGGGATGCAGCTGCGTGATCTTCGACGCGACGTAGCCACCTCTGGACTGCCCAACCAGCGTCGCCTCGCTGATGCCGAGCGCGCGGATGAACGCCGCAGCGTGGTCGACGACCTCCGACATCCGGTAGTGCGCGTCGTCGGGCGGGTTGTCCGTGAAGCCCTGGCCCAGGCGATCGAAGGCCACCACACGATGCGTGGCGCCGAGGACGTCGAACATCTCCTGCGGCCAGGTGAAGCCACCGCCCGATCCCCATTCGCCGCCGTGGATGAACACGACGGCCGGTCCCGAGCCGGCCTCGCGATAGCGCGTGCGGATGCCGTCGACGTCGATGTCCTGCCATTCGGCCTGAATGCCCACTGGTGCTCCGTTCTGCGATGCGATCGCCGGCGGCTACGTCGCCGGCGTGTATGGAATGCCGTTGGTCCGCCCGGTCAACGGAAGGTGGAACCTGCCGGCCGTGCCTCCGCCGTCGGCGGAGATCAGCGTCCCGGTGACGTACTGGGCGCCTGCAGAGCAGAGGTACTCCACGGCAGGCGTGACGTCGTCGACGGTCCCGACGCGCCCGAGCGGCAGCGTCTTGGCGATCGCGTCGGTGTACTCCTGGGTGTTCATCCGACCGATACCGGGGCGGTCCCCGTGATCGATGTAGCCGGGTGACACCATGTTGACCGTGATCCCGTGTGGTGCCAGCTCCATGCAGAGCACGCGAACGAACTGCTCGAGGCCCGCCTTGGACGCGCAGTAGTGCGCGGCGCCGCGGCGCCCGGATCGCGCGGCGGCGCTGGTCGTGCAGACGATCCGCCCGCCGTCGCCCTGCTCGACCATCACCCGCCCGGCGGCCCGCGTCATCAGGAACGTTCCGCGCAGGTTGACGGCCAGGACGCGATCCCACTCCTCGACCGGCATCTCGATCACGGGCGCGCTGGTCAGGATCCCCACGTTGCTGAGCAGCACGTCGATGCGGCCGTAGCGCTGCACGACCTCGTCAACTGCTGCGTCCACCGCCTCCTCGTCGGCGACGTCGGCGACGATCGGCACGACGTCCGCGCCCGCGTCTCGCAGGCGTTGCGCCGCCCGCTCCAGGCGGTCGGCCCCGATGTCGACCATCGCCACCCGGTCCCCCAGCGCGGTGAAGTGCCGAGCCAGGCCATAGCCGACGCCGTCGGCGGCGCCGGTCACGATCACCGAGCGACCGCGTCGCGGCCGTTCTTCGTACATGATGGACTGCTCCCTGCCCTTTCGTCGCCTTGCGGACAAAGCCTCGGTGCAGAACGCACCGAGGCTCCGGCCCGATCCTCGTTCGATCAGGACCCGCTCTTCCAGGTGTTGACGAACATCGGGTACTGCGTGGCGTCCAGCTGGATCCCGCGCAGGTCCTTCCCGATGCCCTGAGGCACGCTCAGGTTGTACGTCGGCCACACGTATCCCTGTTCGAGGAGGATCCGCGACGCCTCGTCGACCGCCGTCTGGCGCTTCGCGGGGTCGAGCGTCGACCGCTGCTTGGCGATCGCCGCGTCGACCTGCGGGTCGACGCCCAGCACGGTGCTGAGAGCATCCGGATCGGCACGTGTGCGGCCACCCACGGCGACGTCGTAGTCACGCTTGCCGAAGCGAACGCCACCGCTCGCGATCGGCACCGGCTCGAGCTGCATGTCGACGCCGATCTGCTTGAGCTGCTGCTGCATCAGCTCCATCTGCGGGACCAGCACGTCGTAGGCCGGCGAGTAGTACATCACCTTGAAGGACAGCTTCTCGCCGTCTTTGCTGCGGATCCCGTCTTCGCCCTTGGCCCAACCCGCGTCGTCGAGCAGCTGGTTCGCGCGAGCCCCGTCGAACGCCAGCAGATCGCTCCTGTCCTTGTAGCCGGGTGTCGTCGGCGACAGGACGTCGGTCGCGACCTTGTAGGCCTCCGGATCGGTGAACACCGTGAGGAGCTGCTCACGATCGAGACCGATCTGGACCGCCTTGCGGACCGCTTCGTCCTTCAGTGGCCCGCGCGTCGGGTTGACGAAGTACGTCACCGGGAACCCGGGGTTCATCGGCGTGTCCACCGTCAGCCCGGCGTCCTTGACCTGCTGGAAGGCCTGGCTGGCCAGGTTTCGATCGAAGTCGATCTGACCCGAGACGAGGCTGCCCGCGCGGACGCTCTGATCCGGGATGTCGCGGAACTCGATCCGATCGAGGTAGGCGTCCCCCTGATTGGGCATCTCTGCCGGCGCCCAGTTGTAGTCGCTGCGACGCGAGAGCACGATCGACTTGTTGGGCGTGAAGCTGTCCACGACGAACGGGCCGCTGCCCTTGATGACGTCCCCCTGGCAACGCTCCTCCGGCGTCGCCTTCGCCCCGGCGTCGGAGATGATTCCCATCTCTGGTGTCGAGGTCGCCTGCAGGAAGGGCGCGTTGGGCGACTTGAAGGTGACGACGATCGTGTCGTCGCCGGTGACCTTCGAGCCCTTGTAATCCGCCAGGTAGGGTCCCGAGCTCAGCGCGGCGGCGCCCAGTTTGACGATGCCGTCGAGGTTGTCCTTGACGACCTGCGCATCGAGCTTGCTGCCGTCACTGAACGTCACGTCGTCTCGCAAGGTGAACGTGAACGACGTGGCGTCGTCGTTGACCTTCCACGACTTGGCGAGCCACGGCTTGATCTCACCGGTCTTCGGATCCTGGAACGTCAGGGAGTCCGTGAACTGGCGTCCGATCGTCCGCATGTCGTTCAGCTGCGCCTGCTGCGGATCCAAGCAGCCGCTGTCGCCATCCTGCCCGACGACGAGCGTCCCGCCCTTCACCGGCGTGCCGGTGTCCGCCGGCGTCCCCGTGGCGGTTCCGCCGGCGCTGCCGGTGGAGCCACTGGTGTCGGCGGTCCCGCTGGTCGTGCTGCTGCTGCCGCCACCGCACGCGGCCAGGAACATAGCGGCGAGCGCCGCTATGACCGCGAGCGTCGCCTGCAACGGCCGATGCATGCCCCTCTGTTGCACCACTCCTCCTTGATCTGCCGGGCGCAGATGCCGGCGTCGTTGATCACCACTCCAGCTGACGGCTCATGCCGCGATCGCCGACGGTTCGACCAGGGATCGCCGCGAGCAGCTCCTGTGTGTACGCCTCGCTCGGCGACGCGAACACTTCTTCGGTCGGGCCCTGCTCGACGATGCGGCCGCTGCGCATCACCGCAACCGCGTTTGCGATCTGACGGACGACCGCGAGGTCGTGTGAGATGAACAGGATGCTGAGGCCCAGCTCACGCTGCAGCTCGACCAGCAGCCGCAGGATCTGCGCTTGGACCGAGACGTCCAGTGCCGACACGGGCTCGTCGCAGACGACGAGATCCGGTTCGACGCCGAGTGCTCGGGCGATCGCGACGCGCTGCCGCTGCCCCCCGGAGAGCTCCGCGGGCTTGCGAGAGATCGTCGCTGCCGGTAGCGCGACACGCTCGATCAGCTCGCGGACCTTGGCCCGCCGGCTGGTGCGGTCGCCCATGCCGAAGCCCTTGAGCGGCTCGGCGATGATCTGACCGACCGTGTAGCGCGGGTCGAGCGACGCATACGGGCTCTGGTAGACCATCTGCATCCGGCGCCGCATCCGGTTCAGGTCGCGCCGACCGAGCGTCGAGATGTCCGAACCGTCGAAGCGGATGTGGCCGGCCGTCGGATTGTCGAGCCGCATGACGAGGCGCGCGGTCGTCGACTTGCCCGATCCCGATTCACCGACGAGCGCGACGGTCTCGCCACGGGAGATCGCGAAGCTGACATCATCGACGGCGACCAGGGTCCGACGGTCGCCGCCGTCACCGGGCAGAACGAACTCCCGACGCAGTGCTTCGACGGTGACCAGCGCATCCGTCGGCGTATGCGGCGTCGCCGGTTCGTCGCGTCGCGTGGTCAGGCGGGCGCCGGTCAGGCTCGGTGCGCTCGAGAGCAGCCTTTGGGTGTAGGGATGCTCGGGGGCCTCGATGACCTGGCGGGTCGGTCCCTGCTCGACGATCTGGCCCTCGGACATCACCACGATCCGATCGGCGCGGTCGCTCGCGACGGCGAGGTCGTGGGTGATCAGCAGGACGGAGGTCCCCGACTCGGCGATGATCTCCGCGATGTGGTCGAGGATGCGGCGTTGCACGGTGACGTCCAGCGCGCTCGTCGGCTCGTCCGCGATCACCAGGCGTGGTCGGCACGCGAACGCCATGGCGATGAGCACCCGCTGGCACATGCCCCCGGACAGCTGGTGGGGGTACTGCCGCGCGCGCGCCGCAGGGTCGCTGAACCCGGCGCGCTCCAGCATCTCGCGCACCCGGTCACCAGCATCGGCGCCCGAGGCGATGCCGTGGACCATCAAAGCCTCGGCGAGCTGATCGCCGATGCGCATCACCGGGTTCAGCGACATCAGCGGGTCCTGCGGGATCAGTCCGACGTCGCGCCCGCGCAGCTGTTGGAGCTGCTTGGGCGGCAGGCCGGAGATCTCGCGACCGTCGAGGAGGACCGTGCCGTGTGTGAGACGGCCGCCGGGCGGCAGCAGGCTGATGAGCGCATGCGCCGTCGTGCTCTTGCCGGATCCGGACTCGCCTACGAGCGCGACGACCTCGTTGGCGTCGACGTGCAGATCGATCCCGCGGACGACTTCCACCGGCCCATACGAGACGCGCAGCTGGCGTGCCTCCAGCAGCGGCGCGTCGGAACGTTCGACGTCGTTCATGCCCCGTCACCGCCAAGTGCCCGAGAGATCCGGTTCACGGCCAGGACGACGACCGCGATGACCAGGCCGGGGATCGCGATCATCCACCAGGCGGTCGTGATGTACAGGCGGCCGGCCGACACCAGCGCGCCCCATTCCGGGGCAGGCGGCGGTGTGCCGAAGCCGAGGAAGCTGAGCGCCGAGACGATCAGCAGCGCGGTGCCGAACTCCAGCGTGGCCAGCACGAGGACGGGGCCCCAGGAGTTCGGCAGCACGTGCCGCGCCATCACCGTCACCGGACGAAGCCCCGAGCATTGCGCCGCCTCGACGTAGGCCATCGCCCGCACCCGCAGCACCTCCGAGCGCATGAGCCGCGTGAACACCGCGATGTTGACGACGCCGACCGCGATCGCGACGTTCAGCGTGCCGAACCCGAGTGCCGTGATCACCGCGAGCGCCAGCAGCAGCGCGGGAATCGCGAGGACGACGTCGACCAGCCGCATGATCACGTCGTCGACCCGCCCGCGCCAGTAGCCCGAGACCAACCCCAGGGCCGAACCGACGACCAACGCAATCGCGACCGCGATGGCCGCGGCGGAGAGGGAGTCGCGCGCACCGTAGACGACGCGGGTGTACACGTCGCGACCGAGCTGGTCGGTCCCGAACAGGTGGCTTGCGCTGGGTGACTGGAGTCGATCAGCCGGAACGCCGACCAGTGGATCCGACGACGTGAACAGGCCCGGGACGACCGCCCAGAGGATCGCCACCGCGACCACGAGCACCGAGATCACCAGGCCGGGCCTGTGCAGCCAATATCGCGCAGAGCGCCATCCAGCGGGAGCTCGGGCGGATCCTGCCGTCGCAAGCGGGGGCTCCAGGGCGACGCTCTCGGCCGCCACCAGTGCGTCGGTCGAGGCTCGTTCGCCGATGATGGGCTCAGGCACCGCCGGCCTTCCCTTCGGTGCCCGTCAACGAGATGCGCGGGTCCAACACCGGATACAGCAGGTCGACGACAAGGTTGGCGACCACGAAGAGAACGGCGCTCACGACCACCACGCCCTGGACGACCGGCACGTCCTGCGTCTCGACGGACTCCACTGTGAGCCGTCCGAGCCCGGTGCGGGCGAAGACGGTCTCGATGACGGCCGAGCCGGCAAGGACGTTGGACAGCAGCAGCGCGGTCACGGTGACAACCGGCAGTGACGCGTTGGGCAGCGCGTGGCGCAGATGGACACGGCGCCGCGTCGCACCCTTGGCCCGGGCGATCTCGGCATACGGCTGGCGCAGCGCTTTCCCCATCCCCTGGGCCAGGATCTGGGCGATGACCGCGGCAACCGGGAGAGCCAGGGTCACCGCGGGCAGCACCAACGACGAGAGGCCCTCGTTGCCAGACGCCGGGAAGATCTGGATCTGGAACGAGAAGAAGTAGATCAGCATCAGGCCGACCCAGAACGTCGGGAGGGAGACCCCGATCGGTGGCAGCGAGGCGAGCGTCTGGCGCAGCCAGCGCCGGCGCGAGTACGTCGCCGCCAGCGCGATGCTTCCGCCGAGGACGAGGGCGATCAGAAACGCGAGCCCGATCAGCTGGAACGTCTGCGGGGCCGCATCCGCGATCAGGCTGTCGACCGATTGACCGGTGCGCACCGAGGTCCCGAGGTCGCCGTGCAGCGCATCGGACAGCTTGTCGAGGTACTGACGAAAGAGCGGCTCGTCGAGCCCGTACTGCTGCCGCAACTCGGCGACCTGCTCGGGCGTCACCGTGCTCGACTCGCCCCCTGAGGCCAGCTTGGAGTACACGGCGTCGCCGGGCAGCCACCACAGGATGACGAACGAGAGGGTGAACGCCGCCCAGACGACGAGCACCGCCTGGAGCAGCCGTCTGCCGACGTACCGCGCCATCGGTGCCTTCGGCAGCACGCGCGGCCGGCGACCGGTGAACGTGGTCATAGAACGGCTCCCTCGGTCCCCACGACCGGAAAGCTCCCAGATACTTGATTCATTGTCAAGAGAGCGACGTCACCTTCAGCCGGGCAGCGCGCGATGTCCCGCGGAGCGGTTGACCCATCATCAAGCGAGGCGATGTGCGTGCGGGGCAACGGGTTCGCCCGCGCCCTCAGCCCCAGATCTCACGGCCGACTTCGAGCAGCACATCGAGCTTGCGCCACTGCGCGTCGGCCCTCATCACAGCCCCGCCGACGTTGGACTCGAATCCGCACTGCGGGCTGATCGCGAGGCGGTCGACGTCGAGGTAGGTCGCGGCCTCGTCGATGCGCTGGCGCAGCTCGTCGGCGGTCTCGACGCGTGCGCTCTTCGTCGTCACCAGGCCGAGGACCGCGACCTTGCCATCCGGCACGAACCGCAGCGGCGCGAAGGTGCCCGCGCGTTCGGTGTCGTACTCGAGCAGGAGGCGCTGGTGCGCGAGGCTGCCGAACAGCTCCTCGGCGATGGCGTCGTAGGGTCCCTCTCGATGCCAGTGCCCGTTCTGGTTGCCGCGGCACAGATGGATGCCGAACGTGACCCCCGGGAAGCCGCGGATGATCGCGTTCTCGGCCTCGATCGCCCGTCGCATCAGCTCAGCCGGCTCGAACCCACGTGATCGAAGGCGCTCGAGCGAGGGCGGATCGACGTACGCGGTGAAGCCGGGAGCGTCGATATGGACGTACCGGCAGCCGGCATCGACGAGCCCCGCGATGATCTCGCGCTGAGCGGCGACGACGGCGTCGAGCAGATCCCAGCGATCGGGATAGACGGCCCGGGACGCCTCGTAGTCCAGCGTCTGGAAGATCCGCTCGGGACCGACCAGCGTCGGCTTGACTGGTGTGTCGGTCAGGGCCTGCGTGCGCTCGAACTGCTCGAGCGCGACGTTGCGCAGCAGGCGCAGCGGGGCGGTGACGGGCACGCGAACCTCGTGAGACGCCGCCCGCCACTTGCCAGCGGTGCCGTAGTCGCGCTCGGCGATCTCGTCGGCGGCCGCGGTATATCGGGCCTCCCAGCCGGCGAGCCCCTCGATCTCCGCGAACGACTCGGTGAACATGCGACGCCGGTACTCGCCGTCCACGACGATCGGGTACCCCCGGCGCTCCTGCTCGGCCACGAGGTCGCGCACCGCGGCCTCCTGGGCCGCAACCAACTCGGCGTCGTCGATCTGCCCCGACGCGGCGTCGTCGAAGGCCTGACGCAGCGCCTGCGGTCGAATCATGCTTCCGACGTTGTCGTAGCGAACCTGGTTCAGCGTGTCGACGTCGATGGTCATCCCGTTGAGCCCCCTCACGGCGTGCTGCGTCGTTCCGATGGCCAGGTCGCGCCACGTCCCGGCGTTCACGACGCTAACGAAATCATGATTGTCAATCAAGGTCGCGATGGCGAGAGCTGGATGCCCGTGGCGTGGCACCACACCGAGTCGCTACTACCTTGATCTTGAATCAAGATACTGTTAGGCTAGGCGACCTTCAGACGGTCGCCGCCTCGCCGCGAGATCGGTTCCCCGACCGGCTCGGCGTGTACGGTCCTTGGCCGACGACGACGGGAGAGAGACCTGATGATCACGATCTGCCAGCGGCCGCCGACGGGCTGCCGCGCCTGAAGCCGGCCGTCGTGACACGTCGCCAACTGTCGGTCGCCGTCGGCGACTACCACCATGTCCGCGAGCTTGTCGACGGTCGGGTCTCCGTGCCGGGCCTCGATCTCATCTGCGTCCAGCCCCAGATCGAGCAGATCCTGCAGCGGGGGTTCCACCGCCAGGAGTGGGACGTGTGCGAGCTATCGCTCGCCCAGTACGTCGCCATGCGATCTCGCGGCGACACGCGCTTCACCGCCATCCCGGTCTTTCCCTCGCGGGTCTTCCGCCACGGCTCCGTGTTCGTCGGCGACGGGACGCTCGCCGAGCCGCAGGACCTCGTCGGCCGACGCGTCGGGGTGCCCGAGTGGGTCCAGACCGCGGGCGTTTGGACCCGTGGCCTGCTCGTCGACGCCTACGGCGTCGACGCCCGATCGATCGACTGGGTGCAAGCCGGGCTGAAGGAACCGGGCCGCAAGGAGGGCATGGTCGTAGCGCTGCCGCCCGGGATCTCTGTGACCGGGCGGCCGGATACCACCCTCACGGAGATGCTGTCGTCGGGCGAGATCGACGCGGTGATCAGCGCGCGGCCGCCCGGCCAGATCGGGGACCGACCGGTCCGGTGCCTCTTCGCCGACCCGCGGGCAGCGGAGGCGGACTGGGCCCAGGCCACCGGGATCTTTCCGATCATGCACGTGGTCGCGATGCGCGACGAGGTCTACCAGCGGGATCGCTGGATCGCACAGGGCCTGTTGCAGGGCTTCACCGAGGCCAAGCGCCGCGCCATCGACGCTCTCGCGGATCCGACGATCAGCGTCATCGCCCTTCCCTGGGTCGCCGATCACCTCGCCATGGCGTCACAGCTCCTCGGTGGCGGCGAATGGTGGCCGTACGGCGTCGAACCCAACCGCCACACGCTCGAGACGTTCTTGACCTATGCGCGTGCTCAGGGCATCGCCGGCGAGCACGTGACCGTCGACGAGCTGTTCGCCGAGGAGACGCTCGACGAGGTCCGCGTCTGACCGTCCTACGAGCTGGTCGGAGCCGCGGCGACGATGCCCAGCTCCTCCCTGATCAGCCGTTCCTCGACGAGCCTGTCACCGGTCAGCTCGCAGACGATCTCGCCGTCGCGGATGACCAGGACGCGGTTGCAGAGGGCGATCAGCTCCTTGGCGTCCGAGGAGGACACCAAGACGCCCGCACCGCCGCGAGCCGCGCCCTGGAGCAGCTCGTAGATCGCGACTTTGGCGCCGACGTCCACTCCCTGGGTCGGCTCGTCGAGCAGCAGGGCCCTCGGGCGCATCCGCAGCCACTTGGCGATGACCACCTTCTGCTGGTTGCCACCGCTGAAGAACTCCAGCCGCCGTCCGGGCAGCGCGGGACGCAGGCCGACCGATGCGATCCAGTCGCTGACCTCGGCGGCCTCGACGCGGCTGTCGAGCTGCCCGAAGGCGCGGCGCAGCTCGCGTAGGCCGGGCAGCGTCAGGTTCTCCTGCACGCTCATCTGCATCACCGCGCCATCCTGGTGGCGATCGGCGGGGACGTACGCCATCCCAGCGGCGATCGCTCTGCGAACGTCACCTGGTCGCAGCGCGACGTCACCCACCCGCACGTCTCCTCGCTCCCGCCGGCGTGCGCCGAACAGCATCCCGGCGAGGCTCTCGCGGCCGGAGCCGACCACCCCCGACAGGCCGACGATCTCCCCGGCGCGGAGCTCGAGCTCCGCCTCGACGACGCTGCCGCCGCCGATGCCTCGTGCCTGCAGAACCGGCGGTCCGAGAGTCACCTGGGACGGGTGCACCTGTTCGATCGCGCGACCGACGATCAGCTCGATCAGCGTGTTGTGGTCGCACTCCGCCGCGGCGACGTCGGCGACCACGTGGCCGTCACGCAGCGCGAGCACGCGGTCGGCAAGCGACATCACCTCGTCGAGCCGGTGAGAGATGAAGATCACCCCCGCCCCGGTCGCGACGACGCGACGGATGACGTCGAAGAGCTTGCTGACCTCCTCGCCGTGCAGTTCGGCGGTCGGCTCGTCGAGGACCAGGACACCCTGCGGGGTGCTCCAGCCGTCCAACGCGCGGACGATCGCGACGACCGTGCGCTCCGCGGGGGCCAGCTCGCTGATCGGCCGCGTGACGTCGAAGTCCACTCCGAACGAGCGGATCAGCTCGATCGCACGCCGGCGTTCACGACGCTTGGCCAGGCGCAGCGGCCCGGCCTCGGCCCGCCCGGGCCCCAGCGCCAGGTTCTCCACCGTCGAGAGGTTGCCGACCAAGGCCCGGGTCTGGTGGATGAAGTGCATCTCCACCCCCCGGTTGCCGTCGCCGATCTCGAAGCTGCCGCCGTCCGCGTCGTAGACGCCGGCGAGCACCTTGACGAGCGTCGACTTCCCCGAGCCGTTCTGCCCGACGAGGGCCAGGACCTCCCCGGACGCGAGCTCGAAGCTGACGTGATCGAGGGCACGCAGTCCAGGGAAGTCCTTGGTCAGGCCATCGACGCGCAGAAGCCGCGGACCGAGCATCGTTCGCGTCCGGCGATCGGTCAGAGTGCCGCCGCGTCGTGGTGCAGCTGCAACAGGCCGTCGATGGCTTCGGCGGGCTCGCGCCCCATTCCGCACTCCGTCGCCACGCCGAACCCACTGGCGTACTTCCCAGCGCTCGCCATCCGGCGCGCGGCGCCGTCTAGTCCGTCCTCCTTGTGCAGCAGGCCGAGGTAGAGCTGGGTGGCCCGCTGCAGGGCGAGCGCCGCGAGTGGGGCGAAGTAGGCGTCGTCGTCGCGTCCGGCGGGCACCGGCATGTGGATCCAGTCGATGCGGCGCTTGGTGAGCTGCGAGACGCTGTTGGCGAACTCGACGGACAGCGACAGGTCGGGCGGCTCGACCATGTGCTCGCCTTCGGGATCGCCGTAGCACAGGTGGATGCCGAGCTGCACGGTCTCCGGGATCGACTCGGAGATCCGCGCGATGGACGCGGTCGCCTCCTCCAGCGGCCACCGCTCGTCGGCGTTGGCATACCGCTCCTCCGGATCATCGGAGACCCGGAACTGCTCCTGGATGATCATCTCACCGGCGACATCCCACTGCACCGCGAGATCCCCGGCGGGGATCTGCTCGAGGAGCTGGGCGACCTCAGCGACGAGGTCGCGTTCGAACACCGGCAGCACCTCGAGCCGGTGCTCGGGGAAGAGCATCGCGAACATCATCGGCGTCGGGATGGAGACCTGGAAGCGCGTCTCGCCCGAGAACTTCCCCGCCTCGCGCAGCTCGGCGAATCGCCGATAGGAGGCCACCGCCTCCTTCACGTAGTTGAACGGGCCGAACGAGATCTCCGCGAGGTCGACACCCTCGGCCGGGACCATCACGGGATTGCGGAACTCCCCGGCGACCGGGCTCTGGAACACGATCTCGTCGACCACCTTGACCTGCGGCAGCTTGCCGATTCGCGCCAGCTCCCACGAGACCCAGATGCCGCGTTCGCCGGTCTCCCCATCGGGCACCGACCGGACGTCGCCGGCAAGATGCTTCGCGACCTCCTCGAAGACATCGTCCCGACTGGGCAGGTTGAGGCTGCCCAACAGCAGAACGGGGCGATCGCGTCCGGTCGTCATCCTTCTCCCCTCTCTCCCGAGGTTCGTGACACACACGTCTTGTTGACGTGACATCAAGAGAAGCGTAACGCACGCCCTCGGGAGGCGCAACCCGGCGATCGCCGGCGTCGGCTGCGACGCAGGCTCCGCCGACGTCGGACAACCTTGACGCGTCGTGCCGCGTCCGCAATGCTCTTGTCCGTGCGTCAAGATAGGAGAGCGATGCTCCCGCCCTACCGCTATTGGCCGATCACCGAGCGTCCCCGCTTCCGCTGGCCTCAGTCCAAGCGGCTCGCCTGCTTCGTCGGCTTGAACATCGAGCACTTCTGGCCCGGCAAGGTGGCGACCAGCAGGACGATGGTCACCGCGCAGCTCCCCGTGGACCCGCTGAACCACGGCTGGCGCGACTACGGGCCACGCGTCGGAGTGTGGCGAATCGTCGACCTGCTCGACGAGCTGCGCATTCCGGCCTCCGCGATCGTCAACGCGGACGCCCTCGCCGAGTACCCGGAGGTCATCCGCGCCGGACTCGCGCGCGACTGGGGATGGGTGGCGCACGGACGGACCAACAGCGCGTTGTGGACCGGCTTCGAATCCGGCGAGGAACAGCGAATGCTGAAGGGCATCGTCGCGGACTTCGACGCCGCTCTCGGCCGACGACCGATGGGCTGGCTGGGTCCCGCTCTGACCGAGACGGCCCAGACACTGCCGCTTCTCGCGGACCTGGGCTTCACCTACACGATGGACTGGACCGCGGACGATCAGCCGTTCCCAGTCGAGGTCGCCGGTGCACGATTCGTGTCGGTCCCGTATTCGAACGAGCTCAACGACATCCCGGCGTTCATCGATCAGGGCCTCAGCGGTCCGGACTTCGGACAGGCGATCGTCGACCAGTTCGAGGTGCTCTACCGCGAGGCCGACAGGTGGCCGGGCGGGGTCATGGCGATCCCGATCCATCCCTTCCTGGTCGGACAGCCGTTCCGCTTCCGTCATTTCGAACAGGCTCTGCGCCACATCCGCGACCACGACGACGTCTGGTTCTGCACAAGCGACGATATCGCCGCCTGGTACCTGGAGCACGCCTACGACGAGGCCGTCGCGGCGCTCTCCCGGCGAAGCGCCCCTCCCGCGGCCGAGGCTGGCTCATGAGCGACCAACAACGCGACAGCGCGGAGTTCTTCACCGCACGCGGCTTCGGCCGGCGAATCGGCTTCGGCGCGCGACCGGCTCTGCTGACGATCGACTTCCAGAACGGCTTCTGCGACCCGCAGCTGCCGCTTGGAGCGGCGCTCGACCATGAGGTCGAACAGACCTGCGTGCTGCTGGAGGCGGCTCGCCGGGCGCGCATCCCGATCGTCTTCACCGTCGCCAGCTTCGACCAAGCCGACCTCTCCGACGCCGGCGTGTGGGCGCTCAAGCAGGCCGGAATCGCGTCTCTCATGGCCAGCACCTCGGCCGTGGAGCTCGATGCCAGGCTCGCCCGGCGCCCGAACGAGCACCTGATCACCAAGAAGTACGCGAGCTCGTTCTTCGGCACCGACCTGTCGTCGCGCCTGACGAGCGCGGGCGTCGACACCGTGCTGATCACCGGCTGCACGACCAGCGGGTGCGTCCGGGCCACCGCCGTCGATGCCGTTCAGCTCGGGTTCCGGCCGATCGTGGTTCGCGAGGCGGTCGGCGACCGCTCGCCTGCCGCCCACGAGCAATCGCTGCTGGACCTCGACTTCAAGTACGCGGACGTCGTCGGCGCCGCCCAGACGCTCGACTACATCCGCGCATTGAAGCCGTCGGTCTGACGCGGCGCGACGCCGGTCAGTCGACCCCGAGCGGCGGCTGGAACAGACCGTCCGGGTCGTAGGCGCCGCGGATCTGCTCGAACCGTTCCCGCTTGGACTCGGGCAAGGTCCCGGTCGAGCGGGTCGGGGCGGCGAGCAGGTCGACGTCGCCCGGGTAGTGGCCGGTGGCGATCTCCGCCAGAGGCTCCATCGTGGTGCGCAGCCAGGAGATGTTGCGCTCGTCGTCGGCGGCGTGCTCCCATGCGGTGTACACCGCGATGTAGTAGCGGCCCAGGTCACCTGCGGCCATGTCTTCGCGCGCGCCGCGGTAGTTGCCGAAAGGCAGTTGCCAGAGGCAGTGCGTGCGGTCGCTGGGTGCGGCCTGCATCTGCGTACGCAGCGCCGCCAGGTTCTGTCGCTCCGGCGGCTCGTCGGTCCAGACGCAGTCGACCGCGTATCGGAAGCCCTCGGGGTAGAGGACCCGCTGGAACGCGAACAGATCCTCGAAGCTGCACGGCGCGACGGTGCGCTCGTCGGCCAGGCTCGCGAACAGCCCTGACTCCAGCGGCGCGAGCAGCTCGCGTGCGTGCTCGACGCTCGAGCCGTAACTGAGCGCGTTGAGCAAGAGCACACGCTCGGCGTCCGGCTGCGGGCCGGCGTCGTGGCTGTGCACCTTGCCGATCCAGCCCATCGGCTCGACCGCGGGATCGAGATCGTCCATCAGCCGGTCGAGCTCCCCGACGATCCGCTCCAGCTGGCTCAGCGGATACGCGTGCGAGAGCGAGGTCAGGCCGGCCGGGAACGGCTGGAGGGCGAGGTGGTAGCAGACGACGACGCCGAAGAACCGCGGACCGCCGCCGCGGGCAGCCCAGAACAGGTCAGCATGGTGCTGCGCGTCCGCGCGAACGAGCTCACCGGCGGCGGTCACCACGTCGATGGCCACGATCTGCTCGGTTCCGAACCCCCAGGCACCGGTGTTGAAACCCATGCCGCCGCCCAGCAGGAATCCACCGAGCGCGACCGTCGGACAGTGTCCGACACCGAAGGCGAGGCCGTGCGCCGCCAAACGGGCCATGACGTCCTCGCTGCGGGCGCCGGGCTGCACCGCGGCCGTGCGGGCTTCCACGTCGATCGCGACGTCGGACATCCGGGAGACGTCGATCAGCAGCCCGCCGTCGCGGACCGAGGCGCCGACGAAGTTGTGGCCGCCGGATCGCACCGAGACCTTCCAGCCGCGCCGGCAGGCGAGGTCCAGCGCGGCGATCACCTGCTCCGCGTCACGCACTTGGGCGATCGCGTCGGGGCGGCGGTCGGGCTTACGGCCATTCCAGACCATCGCCTCCCGGGTCCGCTCGAATCCCGGCGCGTCCTGCTCTACGAGCCGTAGCTCACTCATTCGGATCCTCCGTGCTGTCCAACACAACGTGGCGCGAGGCGGTGGCGCGAGCCACCGCGGCCGACCGTGACGGTCAGGCGCCGCTCCTGGTGATTCCGCCGTCGACGTGGATGATCTGGCCGGTGACGAAGTCCGCGTCCTCGGAGGCCAGATAGGCCAGGGCGCCCGCGAGATCGCTGGGCCGCGAGGGCCGGCGAATCGTCTGCATGGCGACCACCGCGGCCACCTCCTGCTCGCTGGTCATGCCCGCGCTTCCGCGCGAGCGGCCGAGCAGCCCCTCCGTCGGGACGATGCTGGGCGCGATCACGTTGGCGGTGATTCCGGTGTCGCCGAGCTCGTTGGCGAGCGCTCGGGTGAGGGCGTGAACCGCGCCCTTGCTCGTGATGTAGGCCAGCAGGTCCACCGTCTGCGTCATGAGCGTGATGTTCGACCCGGTGTTGATGATGCGGCCCCAGCCGGCCTCGCGCATCGCGGGCAGGAACGCCTGCACCGTCAGGAGCACCGCCTCGACGTTGACCGCCTGGACGCGCCGCCAGACGTCGAGCGTCGCGTCGTCGATCCGCATGTGGGGATAGATGCCGGCGTTGTTGACGAGGATGTCGCACCGGCCGAACCGCTCGCACACGGTCTGCCCGAGCTCGGCGACCTGCTCCGGCGAGCTCACGTCGCAGGCGAGCCCGAGCTTCGCACCGGGTCCGCTGAGGGTGTCGACGCTGTCGCTCGGGTCCTCCAGGTCCACGACCACGACGTTGGCGCCGTCGGCGGCGAGCCGTTCGCAGTACGCACGGCCGATTCCCCTCCCGCCTCCGGTCACCACCGCGGTCTTGCCAATCAATCCCATGTGATCCTCCTCATCGTTTGTCGAGCTCAGCCCGGCCACGTCGGCAATCGATCAGACCTGCGCCCACCCACCGTCCACCACCAGGGTCTGACCGGTCACGAACGCCGCGGCGTCGGACGTGAGGAAGCACAGCGCCCCAACCAGACCGTCGGGCTCCTCGACGCACAGCGACCGCACGAACCCGATCGCACCGGCCTTGCTGACCACGTCGTGCGCCATCTCGCCGATCCCGAGCAGCACCGTATTCGACGCCATCGCGACGATCCGCCCCAGCCCTGAGTGCGCATCACGGCAAGGAACGACTTCGTGAGGTGAACAGCGCATCGAGGTTGACCGACATCACGCGCCGCCACTGCTCGAACGTCATCTCGTCGAAGGGCGTGATCGGATAGATACCGGCGTTGTGGACGAGGATGTCGGCGCCGCCGAGTTCGTCCGCTGCCGTGCGCAGCGCCGCGACCTGCCCGGGATCCGACACGTCGGTCCGGACGTACACGGCCGGCGGTCCTGATGCGGCTTCGACCGCGGCCACGGTGTCATCGCCCGGCGCCACGTCGGCGACGACCACGCGCACGCCCCGCGCCGCGAGGCCGCGGGCGAACGCCTGGCCGATCCCGGTCGCCGCGCCCATGATGACGGCCACTTTGCCGGCGTGCGTGTTGCTCACGTCGAGCGCCACCTAGTGCCGGCGCAGGCCGGCATCGACCAGGAGCGGCCCGATCTGCTCGGCGAACTGCTGGATGCCCTCCCGGTAATCCACCCAGTTGATCGCCATGCCGGAGATGCCCGCGTCACGCAAGCGCTGTACGCCCTCCACGATCTGCTCCGGGGTCCCGACGAGCGGCGTCGCGTAGGTCCCGACCATCACTCGGGTCTCCTTCGAGCCGAACGCGAAGTCGGGCGCGTGCTTGCTGTGAGTCCCAACAAGGTTGCGGACCGCCTCCCAGTCGCCCAGCTCGCGGATGTAATGGTCGAACCGCCGCTTGGCCTCCTTCTCGGTGTCGGCGCACACGATGCCCACCTGCGTCATCACCGTGATGTCGCGGCCCTGCTCACGCGCCATCGCCTTCAGGTCGTGAACGTACGGGGTCATGTCGGACGGGTCGTCTGCGACCATGAAGTTGATGTCGGCGAAGCGGGCGGCGAACCTGCGCCCGGGTTCGCTGATGGCGGCGCTCATGATGACCGGGCGCGGCGACTGCACGGGCTTGGGCAGCGAGAACGCGGCCGTCGACCGGAAGTTCTGACCCTCATAGTCGAACGCTTCGTCGCGTGTCCAGAGCCGCTCTACGAGATCCATCCACTCGGTCGTGAGCCCATAGCGATCCGGGTGGTCGCGCATCGGCAGCCCGAACATCGCGAACTCGTTCGCGTTCCATCCGGCGACCACGTTGAGGCCGAAGCGCCCGTTGGCGACGTGGTCGATCGTCGCGGCCTCCTTGGCGAGTCGTACCGGATGGATCGTCGGCACGTGGACGGTGGCGAAGACCTGGATGCGCGACGTGATCGCGGCCAGGCTTGCCGCCCACGCCAGCGGCTCGAGGCCCCACGCGTTGAAGTCGGTGCGTCCACCGAAGCCCTTCCAGCGCGCAACCGGGATCAGTGCCTCGAACCCGGCCGCCTCGGCCTCGAGGGCGAGCGCCTTCGTCTCCTCCCACGTCGCGGTCGGCGCCTCATCGGCCGACGTGAACCACATCCCGCCGCGGTTGTTGAACCCGAAGGCGGCAAGGGTGAAGTGGTCGTCGCCGGCGAGCAACGGTACCTCGCGGATGTCGCGACGCGCCGGCTCGGGGAAGGTCGCTGTCGTCTTCAGCATTCGTGTCTCCTTGGCGACTGGGCGCAGGACCGTCACAAGCCCGTTGCATGGACCGTCGAACGTGACACCGGGTCACTGGGTGTCGCCGTCTTGCCGTTCAACCCCATGTGGTTCACCTCACCGTTCAGCTGCGCGCTTGTGTGTTGGCCTGCCTGCTTGGACGGCTTCGCTGTCACGGTTGGCCTCGCGGTCCAGTCGCAGCAGGCGCAGCAGGGCATGGGTCCTCTGGGTCCGGCGCTGGTACTTGGCCAGAGCCACGGCGACCAGCAGGGCGACGCCGTTGAACAAGTCGGGGATCCAAACGGGGGCGCCGGCCAGCTGCAGCCCCTTGACCCCCGCGGCCAGTACGTAGACGACCACCACGGTGCCGAGGACGTTGAAGCGGCCCTCGCGGAACTGGGTCGAGCCGAGGAACACCGCGGTGAACGCCGGCAGCAGGTAGCTGGGACCCACGGTCGGGTCTCCTGCACCGATCGTCGAAGTCAGCAGCAAGCCGCCGAGGGCGGCGATCATGCCGCAGCCGACGAGGCTGAAGATGAGCACCCGCCGGGTGTTGATGCCCGCCAGGCGGGCGGCCTCGATGTTTCCGCCCGTCGCGTACACCTTGCGCCCGGCGGGCGTGCGCTCGAGCAGGTACCACACCGCCACCGCGACCACGAGCATGATCCATACGGGCCACGTGAAGATGAGCGGATCATTGGTGCCGATCTGCTGGAAGGACCGGCTCAAGTTGAGGATCTGCTGGTTGTCGGACACCCAGGCGATCAGCGCCAGCAGGATCGAGCTCACGCCAAGGGTGGCGATGAAGGAGTCGATTCGCGCCACGGTGATCATCAGGCCGCTGAACAGCCCCACCAGCCCACCGGCCAGCACCGTCAGGATGATGGCGACAGGGATCGGCGCCCCGATCGAGGACAGCAGCCAGGCGACGAAGATCGCACCCAACCCGACCTCGGTCCCGACGGCCAGGTTGAACGCCCCGGCGGAGACCGCGAGCACCAGCCCGACAGCAACCACCGCGGTGATCGCTTGCGAGTCGATCAGCGCTCGCCACGTGCTCCACGCCAGGAACGTGTCCGGCACCCACAGTGAGAACACGATCATGATGACCGCGAAGATGTAGACGGCACTGATGTTGCGGAAGGAGAGCTTCGCGATCATGGTGAGTGGTTGCGGGTCGACGTTTCGCGGGATGCGCGGAGGGGCGGCGGGCACGGCACCGGCGGTCGTCGCCCGTGCCGTGCCACGCGTCTGCTACTCGCCCTGCCAGAGCCGCTTGAACGTGTTCATGTAGTCCGGGTCCGACGCCCAGCCGAACTTGGGATCGAACGTGATGTCCGATTGGGTGAGGAACTGCATCGGCGTGAAGCCCTTCTTCTCACCGGCTGTGAGCTCCTGGCCCTGGGCCGAGCGCAGCGCCATGTCCATCGCGGTCCACGCGGAGAGACCGGCGCTGTTGGCCAGCACCATCTCGACGTCGCCGTTCTTGATGTTCTCGAGGCTCTGCGGGTCGCCGCCGAAGCCGCCGATCGGCACGTCGATCTGGGCGGACCGCAGAGCGGCAGGCAGCCCGACGCTCGCTTCCAGGGTCGCGAACACGAGCTGGTTGGTGTCCGGGTGCCGCTGAAGATCGCTGACGACCGTCGCCGGCGCGGTGCTGCCGATCTCGGTGACCGAGACGACCTCCGTGCGGACCTTGCAGTCCGGGCAGACCGCCGCCATCTCCTCGAGGAACCCGCGCTTCTCGAACTCGCTGAAGCTGAGCTCCGGCGTCTCGTAGAACACGACGTTGGCATCGCCTCCACGCTTGGCCACCACCCAATCGGCGAGCAGCTGCCCGGCAAGCTCGATCTGCTTGTCGTCCAGCTGCCAGCCGGTGATCCCGTACTTCGCCGGTTCCATGATCCCGACCGAGAACACCCCAACGTCGCTGTCGTCGAGCTGCTGCAGCTGCGACGAGAACGTGGCGGGCTCAGCGGCCGGCAGGATGACCGCATCGGGCTTCTGGCTGACGATCGTGTCGGCGGCCGACTGGACGCTCGAGGCGGTGTTGCCTGCCTTGGCCGTCTTGATCGTCACGCCAGCGGCCTTGGCGGCCTCCGCGACCAGGCCGGCGAACACGGCACCGAACGGCGTCTGGAACTGCAGCTGGCTGACGACGGTGCCCGGCGACGGCTTCTGGTTCAGCGGGGTGTCCACCGGGAACGGTGGATTCGCCTGGCCGACGTAGGGCGCGATCTTCTTCTCTGCGGCGGCCACATCCGCGCCGCCGGCCGCTGCCGTCGACGTCGCTGACGTCGATGCCGGCGACGACGTGTCCGAATCACTGCTTCCGCACGCCGAGACGGTCAACCCGACTCCAGCGACCACCGCGAAGCACAGCACGGCGCTCGCGGATCTCTTGAAACCCATGCCACCTCTCCCCTCTCGAACCGACCAGCGTGTCTTGAGCCCCAATCAAGAGTGCACCATAACGAACGCCGCGCCGACGAGCAACCCCAAACCGGAGGCCGCGCACCGGTCAGAGATGCGGCCCGCAGACCGGCCGGTCCGGCACCAGCGAACGCCTCTACTGGAGCGACATTGTTGACGACACATCAAGACGATGTCAGGCTCTCGCTCGTGTCTACTACGCAACCAGTCGACGTCCCCGTTGTCGTCATCGGGGGCTCGGTCGTCGGACTGAGCATGGCGCTCGCCCTGTCGCGGCAGGGCGTCGATTCGATCGTCCTCGAGCGCGCGATAGCACCCAACCAGCACCCCCGCGCCCACGTCGCCAACCCCCGGACGCTCGAGATCTTCCGCCTGTGGGGCATGGAGACGGACGTCCGCGCGGCGTCGCTCCCAGATGACGCGACGGGCAACTTCGTCTGGATGTCAGCGATCGCGGGCGAGCGGCTGGGGGAGATCCGCTACGAGCACGGCACGGCGGACCTGCGCGACCGCCTCACCGCCTCGCCCGAGGTCTCCTGCGCTCAGGACGTCATCGAGCAGATCCTGCGCACGCGCGTCGCCGCCTCGCCCAGATGCGAACTGCGATGGGGGGCGCGCGTCGTCGACACCGTCCAGCTCGCCGGGGGAGGCGTTCAAGTCCAGGTCGAAGGCGATTCGCCGCCCATCGTCGCCCGGTACGTCGTCGCTGCCGATGGCGCCGGAAGCCCGACACGCAAGCGGCGGGGCATCGGGATGGACGGCCCCGAGGAGCTGGCCCACTTCGTCTCCATCTACCTGAGCGCGAACCTGTCGCCGTGGACGCGCGACGTGCCCGCGGTCCTCTACTGGATCGTCAATCGGCGCGTTCAGGGTGTGTTCATCGCGATGGACGGCCGGTCCCGATACGTCTTCCACGTCCGCATCGATCCGCGCCACGAGCACGAGGATGACTTCACGGCGGAGCGTTGCCGGCGGTTGGTCCACGAGGCGATCGGCTCGTCCGAGGTCGAGGTCGACATCGTCCAGGTCGGGCGGTGGCTCATGTCCGGGCAGGTGGCCGACCGGTACCGCGACGGAGATGTCTTTCTCGCCGGAGACTCGGCGCACCGGTTCCCGCCGACCGGCGGCTTCGGGATGAACACCGGGATCCAGGACGCGCACAACCTCGCCTGGAAGCTGGGCGCCGTGCTGCACGGATGGGCGCCCGCCTCCCTGCTGGACTCATACGAGGTCGAGCGCCGGCCCGTGGCCAAGCTCAACCGCGACCGCAGCGTCACCAACTTCCTGCGACTCGAGCGGCTGGCCAGTTGGAGCCTCGACCCGATGCCGATCATCGAGCGCCTGGAGCGCTCCGACCAGATCGGCGGCGATGCGCGAGCGGCTTTCTCCGACGAGATCGAGCGCCAGCGGGAGCACTTCGACAAGATCGTGCAGGAGCTGGGGTTCGTCTACGACCGCGGGGCGGTCGTCCACGCAGTGGGCGACCCGCCGACGGAAGCCCATCTCGACCGTGAAGCCGTTCTCCATGCCCGATTGGGTGGCCGTTTCCCGTTGCTGACCCTCATGCGCCCCGACCGCTCCCGCGTCTTGAGCACCGACCTCTTCGAACGCGAGTTCGTCGTGCTCGCCGCAGCGGGCGGATGGGAATGCGCGGCCCGAGCAGTGGCGGACACGGGCATCCCGTGCCGCTACCTGGAGATCGGGCGGGACCTGCTCGACGTCAAATCGCACTGGCCATTCGTCTCCGGCACCCGCGAGGGAGGATGCCTGGTGATTCGCCCGGACGGGCACGTCGCCTTCCGCGCGCCGGGGCCGGTTCCCGACCCGGAGCGGACGCTGCGGGAGGCGTTCACCCAGATTCTCGGCGGCGGGCACGTCGACCAATCGCTGCCCCGCGCCTCCGCAACGACAACATGATGCATCATCAAGAAACTGCTCAGCGGATGTGATTGCTCTAGTCCCGAGTAATAAGCGATTCTACCGCGACCATGTCATCTTGACAGTGCCTCAACCGAATGGCAGGATTGGGCAGTGAGGCGAAGGCGCTCGCCGCCGTCGACGTCGGCGTCGCGCCCCTCGGTGGGCACGTTCAGGATCCTTGATGGGCGCACGGCCGGGCACAGAGAGGGGCAGTAGGACATGAGTGACACCACACAGGCCACCGCGGTGGACGTCGCCCAGGTACTTGGGCGCTGGGACTGGCGGCTGCTCATCGGCGGCGAACTGCGCGACGCGGCCACCGGCGCACAGCAGCCGGTCACCGATCCCTCGACCGGGGAGGTCGTGGCTCAGGTGGCCTGGGGAGCCGCAGCCGACATCGACGCCGCCTGCGCGGCGGCGCAGGAGGCATTCGGTCCCTGGTCGCGACTGACGGTCTCCGAGCGCGGACGGCATCTCAAGGAGTTCGGCCGTCTGCTGGCCGAGCACGCGGACGAGCTGGCACTCATCGACGCCATCGACAGCGGCAACCCGCTGTCGGCGATGCGTCGGGAGGTGGATGCCGCGGTCACGCACATCGAGAACTGGTGCGGCCTCGCGCTGGGGCTCAACGGTGCGGTGATCCCGGCCACGCGCGACGGGCTGCACTACGTGACCTACCGCCCCTACGGGGTGGTCGCCCGCATCGTCCCGTTCAACCATCCTCAGCTGTTCGCCACGACCCGAATGATCGCCGCACTGCTGGCCGGCAACACCGTCGTGCTGAAGCCCGCCGAGCAGACCCCGCTCTCCACGCTCGCCGTGGGCGCGCTCGCGCGTCAGGCGTTCCCCCCAGGCGTCGTGAACTTCGTCACGGGCGGGCCCGACGCGGGAGACGCTCTCGTCCAGGATGCGCGCGTCCGCCGCATCGGGTTCATCGGGAGCACGAACATCGGTCGGCTCATCCAGCGTCGTGCGGCCGAGCAGGCCGTCAAGCACGTCACCCTGGAGCTCGGCGGCAAGAACGCGCTCATCGTCTTCCCCGACGCCGACTTCGATGCGGCGGTCGAGGGCGCGTTCCTGGGGATGAACCTCGGCGTGAGCCAGGGACAGTCCTGTGGCTCGACCTCTCGCGCGCTGGTCCACAGGAAGGTATACGACGACTTCGTGGAGGCGCTCACCGCCAAGTTCGACGGCGTGCGCGTCGGGCGTGCCTACGACGATGGCACCGAGATGGGGCCGATCGTCAGTGAGGCGCAGCTCGAGCGGGTCCAGGGATATGTCGCGGCCGGACGGAGCGACGCGGCCCGCCTGGTGGCTGGTGGCGACCGGCCCCACGGCGTCGAGCCCGGCGGGTTCTACATCGCGCCTACCCTCTTCGCCGACGTCACGCGCGACATGCGCCTCTTCCGGGAGGAGGTCTTCGGCCCGGTGTTGAGCGTCTCGGTCTGGGACGACTACGAGCAGGTGGTCCAGGACGCCAACAGCGTCGAGTACGGGCTGACCGGGAGCATCTGGACACAGGACCTCAGCCTGGCGCTCAAGACCGCGGAGCGGCTCGAGACCGGCTACGTCTGGATCAACGAGACCTCGACGCACCACTGGGGCACGCCGTTCGGTGGGACGAAGCAGAGCGGCCTCGGGCGCGAGGAGTCGATCGAGGAGCTCGTCAGCTACCTCGAGCAGAAGGTCACCCACGTCCGATTTCGCGAGCCCGAGGAGGCGCTGCGCGCCGTGCTCGGAGAGGATCGCTGAGCGACCGCGCGACGTTTCGATCAGGCGGAAAGGGAATGCGATGACGTACCGCATAGCCGTGGACATCGGCGGGACCTTCACGGACTCGGTGATCGTCGACGAGCGGGGCGACCGAACCGTTGCCAAGGCGCTGACGACGCACGAGGAGCTCACCGAAGGGGTCATCGAGTCCGTGTCGGTCAACGCGCGCCAGCGCGGGCTCGAGCTCGGCGAACTGCTGCGTGACACCGACATGTTCGCCCACGGCACCACCGTCGCCACCAACGCGGTGCTGGTTCGATCGGGCGCCCGAGCCGGGCTGATCACCACCAAGGGCCACGAGGACGCGCTGTTCATCGGCAAGGTCTATGCCAAGCGTGCAGGGCTGCACGAACGCGACGCGGTCCACGCGTCGCGGCTCGAGAAGCCACAGCCCATCGTCCCGCGCCACCTCGTTCGGGGCGTGACCGAGCGCATGGACGTCGAGGGTGACGTCGTGGTGAAGCTCGATGAGCAGGAGGTCTGCGCCGCCATCGACGCGCTGCTGCAAGCGGGCGTCGAGGCGATCGCCGTGTGCCTCTTGTGGTCGTTCGCCAACCCGAGCCACGAGCGCCGGATCGCCGAGCTGCTGCGCGAGCGCGCGCCGCAGATCTTCGCCAGCTTCTCGTACGACCTGGCGCCGGTGATGGGCGAGTACGAGCGGGCGGCCACCACGGCCGTCAACGCGTACGTCGGTCCGAAGGTGGTCGGGTACCTCGAGCGGCTGGAGGAGCGGCTCGCCTCGCAGGGGCTGCGCCAGCCGCTGCTCGTCATGCAGGCCAGCGGTGGCCTCACGTCGGTCGCGGAGGCGGCCGGCCGGCCGATCGTCACGCTGGACAGCGGGCCGACGGGCGGCGTCCTGGGCTGCCGGTACCTCGGCGAGGTGTACGGCGAGCGCAACGTGATCTGCACGGACGTCGGGGGGACGTCGTTCGACGTCGCGGTGATCAGCGACGGCGAAGTGCCCATCGAGACCGACCCGGTCGTCTCGCAATACAGCCTCAGGCTGCCGAAGGTGTCCGTCCAGTCGATCGGCTCGGGCGGCGGCAGCGTCGCCTGGGTCGACCAGGGGGGCCTTCTGCGCGTGGGACCGCGAAGCGCCGGCTCCCGGCCGGGTCCCGCCTGCTACGGCCTGGGCGGCACCGACCCGACGGTGACCGATGCGGATCTGATCCTCGGCTACATCGATCCCGCCAACTTCCTCGGCGGCCGGATGCGCCTCGATCGAGACCTTGCGCTCCGCGCCTACGCGAGCCTCGGGACGCGCTTGGGGATGGAGCCGGAGGAGGTCGCGCTCGGTACGTTCCGGATCGTCAACGCCCAGATGTCGGACCTGATCCGCAAGTCGACCATCGAGCTGGGCCACGACCCGCGCGAGTGCGTGCTCGTCGCCTACGGAGGCTCGGGGCCGACCCATGCCGCGTTCTACGGCGCCGACATCCGCGCGAAATCCGTGCTGATCCTCCCCGACGCCACGGCGTTCTCCGCCGAGGGGATGCTGACCTGCGGGATCACCCACTCCGCCGAGGCCTCCAGGCTGGTGCGCTCGCCGCTGGACGACGACGCCATGGCGACCATCAGGGAGAACTTCGCGGAGCTTCGCGCACGCGTCCTCAGACAATTCGACAGCGAGGGAATCGCTGCCGACGAGGTGGAGCTCGAGCGTGCGCTCGGGATCCGCTACCGCCTACAGGTGCACTCGCTCCACATCGAGGTGTCCGACGAGGATCTCGACCAGGGCACGTCGCTGCTGGCGCGGTTCCACGACCGCTATGCCCGCAAGTACGGCAGCGGCGCGCTGCTCGACGGTGGCGGAGTCGAGATCGAGCGCCATCGCGTGACCGGTCGCTTCCCGACCGTCGCGGCCGCGTTCCAGGCCCGCCCGGCGACCGGGGGCGCCGACGCCTTGGGGGCGGTCAAGAGCATGCGCCAGGTCTGCTTCGACGACGGCTTCGTCGACACCCCGATCTACGCCGGCGAGCTGCTCGAGCCGGGACACGTCGTGGACGGGCCGGCCGTCGTCGAGCGGATGGGCGCCACCACCGTCATCCCGCCGTCGATGCAGGGCACCGTCGACGAGTACCTGACGATGCATCTGCGCTGGTCCGGACCGACGCGGCCCGACGGCCGTTCAACGTACGCCGAGGTCTCCGCATGAGCATCACCCCGATGGCGCCGACGTCCGCGTCGGGCGTCGAGATCGATCCCGTGACCTTCGAGGTCATCCGCCACCGGCTGTGGGCGATCAACGACGACCAAGCGATGATGGCGGCGCGGCTGTCGGGCTCCCCCGTGGTCTACGAAGCGTTCGACTTCAACGCGGCGATCCTCACCCCGGACGGTCAGGGCGTGTACGCCGGGATCTTCATCATCCAGCACGCCACCTCACTGGACTTCTTCGTCCAGCGGGTCCTCGAGCTGTGGGGGCCGGACGAGATCCGCGACGGTGACCTGTTCTTCACGAACGACCCATGGTCTGGTGCGCTGCACGCGAACGACGGCATCCTGGCGGCACCGATCTTCTCCAACGGCGAGCTGATCGCCTGGTCGGCGATCGTCATGCACGACAACGACGTCGGCAGCATGGCGCCGGGCAGCTTCGTCGTCGGCGCGCGCGAGCGGTTCGCGGAGGCGCCGTTGTTCCCGCCGATCAAGATCGCCGAGGACTTTCGATTCCGCCGCGACCTCGAAGCTGCGTACCTCTACAACCATCGAACGCCGGAGCTCAGCGCGCTCAACCTCCGGGCCCGGCTGGCGTCGCTGAAGGCGACCCGCGATCGGCTTCGCGATCTGGTCGACCAGTACGGGATCGAGGCGTTTCGCGCGGCGCGCGACGGGATCATCGACTACACCGAGGAGATCGTGCGGACGCGGCTGCGCGAGATCCCGGACGGCAGCTGGTTCGACCAGGTCTACCTCGACCACAACGGCAACGAGAACACGATCTATCCGATTCGCTGCCAACTGACCAAGCGCGGGGACCGCCTGATCGCGGACTTCACCGGAACCGCGCAGCAGGCCGATGGCTCGATCAACTGCGCCAAGCCGGCGCTCGAGGCGGCGGTGATCGGCACGTTCCTCGTCTTCCTCTGTCACGACCTGCCTTGGTCGGTCGGCGCGGCTCGCCGGATCGTGGAGATCGTCAGCGAGCCCGGCACCGTCAACAACGCAGAGAGCCCGGCCGGGGTGAGCATGGCGTCGGTGATGGCGGCGCTCACGACGCAGGACGCAGTCAACTGCGCCATGGGCAAGATGCTCATGACCTCCGTGACGCACGGCAGCGAGGCGCAGGCGTGCTGGGCCGCGGGGCACAACCTCCTGGTGCTGGCCGGGCGCGATCGCCATGGCGAGACGCTCGCGCTTCCGCTGCTGGACGCGGTCGGCGGCGGGGCCGGCGCGCGCAGCTTCGCCGACGGCGTGGACTCGGGCGGCGTCCTGGTGTCACTGTCGGCGACGATTCCCAACGTCGAGACGAGCGAGAGCCGGGCGCCGTTCCTGCAGATCTACCGGCGCGAGAGCCCCGACAGCTGCGGCCACGGCCGGTTCCGCGGCGGCGCTGGCATCGAGTTCGCCTTCGTCCCCCACCGGAACCCGGGCGCGCTGATCGACATCGCCGTCGCCTCCGGCGTCAGCCAGCCTGAGGCCCATGGCATCGCCGGTGGCGGCCCAGCGGCCGTGAAGTCCAACACCGTCCTGCGCCAGACCGACGTCCAAGCGCTGTTCGCGCGCGGCGTCCTGCCCGGCTCATCCGGCGAGCTGCGCGCCCAGGCGACCGAGGTGCTCGAGGCCAAGCAGCAGACGGAGCTCACCCACGACGACGTGCACATCGCGGTGATCGCGGGGGGCGGCGGCTACGGCGACCCCATCCGCCGCGAGCCGGAGAGCGTGGCGCGCGACGTCGCCAACGGGCTGGTCTCCGACCAGATCGCCCACACGGTGTACGGGGTGGCGATCGCGCGCGGCGAGGTCGATCCGGCCGAGACGGAGCGAACCCGCGAGCGGATCCGCGAGGCTCGCCTGCGCGACGGACGCCGCGTCGACGGCTCGGACGCCCCGATCGAGTATGTATCGGCGGCGGGCGGGTCGGTCCTGCATCCGGTGGCCGACACGCTCGAGGCGGTCGAGATCGACGATCAGCGATGGATCCGCTGCACGGTCTGCTCGCACCGTCTGAGCGGGTATCACGACGACTACAAGCGCGGGACGTTGATGCGCGAGTTGCCGATCACGTCAGCCAGCCCGCTCAACGCGCTTGGGGACGAGGACGGCTTCGTCCTGCGCGAGTTCGCCTGCCCCGGGTGTGCGACGGCGGTCGCCGTCGACGTCCAGCGGCGGGAGGAGCCGGTTCTTCCGGAAGCCACCTTCGATGGATGAGCCAAGAGCTGACCGCAGGACGTAGGAGCTGAGCATGGAGTTCGCCGGGACCACGCGAGCCATCGTGGCTCCAGGGACAGCCGCCCTGCACGTGGCACGTGAGGCCGCAGCCCGCGGCGGCACCTGGGGCGTCGTCGCCGATCGTGGGTTCGCCGATGCGGTCGGCCTGTCCGAGGTCACCGGCCGGATGCCCGAGGCGACTGCGCCGCTTGTCGGCCTGGTGGACGAGGATCCCGACGTCGCGTGCGTCGAGCAGCTCACCGAGCGGGCCGCGCGGGCCGGCGTCGACGGGATCATCGCCATCGGCGGCGGGAGCGCGCTGTGCGCGGGCAAGGCGGTGGCCATCCGGCTGACGAACCCTGCGCCGTTGGACGCGTATGCGGGCACGGACCGCCTCCGGCGGCTCCCGGCTCCCTGCATCGCCGTTCCCACCACCGGGGGCTCCGGCAGCGAGGTGTCCGAGGTGGTGATCCTCCACCAGGGCGACGATGAGCCGCACCTCACGATCCGGGGGCGTGGCTACGCGCCCATCGTCGCGGTGCTGGACGGCACGCTTCTCGCCCGGCTTCCCGCCCGGCCGATGCTGCTTGCGGCGCTCGATGCCTACAGCCACGTCTGCGAGGCGCTCTGGTCGACGGAGGCGAGCTCGTTCACCGACGCCCTCGCCCGCCGCGCCGGCGAGATCATCCGTGCGGCGCTGCCGCGCGCGCTGGACAACGATGCGGCGGCACGACAGGAGCTCGTCGAGGGCGCGGCGATGGCCAACTACGCGTGCGGCAACGCCCAGCTCGCGCTCGTGCACGCGCTGGCGACGACGCCGAGCATCCACCTGCCGCACGGATACCTGACCGGGGTGCTGCTGCCCCATGTGGCGACGTGGTGCGCCCCGGCGCTGCGTGAGATCGCCGAGCCGGAGATCGCCATGATCGAGCCGTTCTACGCGGAGATCGGCTTCGAGGCGCGGTTCGCCCCGGGCGAGCTCACCGACGCTGACGTCGGCGCGCTCGTGGACGGTGCGTTTGCCAGTCCACTGATCGCCTTCGACCCGATCGGACCCACCCGGGCCGACGTCGAGGCCGTGGTGCGCGCCGCCGGGGCGGGCACCTAGCCCCCGGCGGCGCGGCGCCCGTTCGAGGACTACTCGACGGGAAAGCGCCGGTCGTTGGGCCGGCTGTTGGGAAACTCGCCCTGGTAGGCCCGCTTGTGCAGGTCGAGGGTGGTGGCCCCTGCCTGGCGTGCGGCGATGAGCTTCTCGGGGTCGACCCCCGGCCCGTACGGGTCGCGAGCGAACTCCTCGCTGTCGAAGAACTTCAGCGACTCGCGCCAGTCGCTGAAGTTGTCGGCCTGCAGCTCGACGCTGTTGCCGTCGGGGTCGACGTAGTAGAAGGACAGCGTCGGCCCGTGGTCGACCGTGCGGTGCGGCAGGATGCCGATGTCGCGCAGGCGCTCGTACGTCTCCAGGAGCTCATCCACGTCGGAGTACTCCCACGCGGTGTGGTGCATGCCGCTGTGCGACAGCTTGTCGGGGTCGTCGGCCAGCAGCGGGGACGTGACGAGGGCGAGCCGGTGGTTTGCGTCGTCGTTCGTCAACCAAGCGCCGCCCAGCCCCTTGAAGCACAGGACGAGACCTGTGACCTGGGAGTACCAATCGATCATCTCGTCCATGCGAATGGTCTTGATCTGGACGTGGTGCAGGAGCGGGCGATGGACAGTCCGCGCCGAGCGCGCGGTGGCGTCTTGATGCACGGAGGGCAGCGGCCGCTCCACGAGCTGCCGAGTTCGCTGGGACATGCCTCGACTGTACTGCGTTACATGACTCATCGTCAAGATGAAATCATTCGGCCTCGACGCGGTTCTCCAGCACACCGACTCCCTCGACCTCGACCTGCACGACAGAGCCGGCCTCCAGGAAGCGGCCGTCGGGATGCCCGACGCCCGACGGCGTCCCGGTCAGGATCACATCGCCCGGACGCAGTGCGCCGAACTGACTGATGAACGCGATCAAGCGCGGCACGGTGAAGATCAGCTGGGAGCTGCGCGCGCTCTGGCGCTCGATGCCGTCGACGATGGTCCGCAACGCGATGTCGGACGGGTCCGAGTACTCGTCGAGCGTGCAGACGCACGGACCGAGCGGCGTGAACGTGTCGAAGCTCTTGGCCTTGGGAGGATCGGACGCGCCGCCGTTGTACGTTCCCTGCTTCTGGACGTCGCGCGCGCTGACATCGTTGGCCGCGGTGAACCCGAGGACGTGGCCCCAGGCCGAGTCCTCCCGGATGAAGTAGCCGCTTCGTCCGATGACGACGGCGATTTCTCCCTCGTAGTCCACGCGCTCCGGCGCCAGCCGAGGCAGCCGGATGGGCGTGCTCGGCCCCGTGATCGAGGACGCAGCCTTGAGGAACGCGTACGGGTCGCCCTCGGCCTCGACGTGCCCGACCTCGCGACGGTGCTCCATGTAGGCGAACCCGATCGCCCACAAGCGGCCCGGCAAACGGACGGGCGCGTCGAGCACGACGTCGTCCAGCGAAACCGTCTCGATGGTCCGCGCAACCGCAAGGCGCTCCATCGTCACGCCCTTGCGGAACGCTTCGTCGAGCGTGTCGCCGGGCACGTCGAGAAGGGATACGACGCCCTCGTCGAGGCGCCCGAGTCCGCGGTCCGTCGCTACGTAACGGGGCACGATTCATCAACTCCTGTCGTCGTTCGGGCAGCGGCCGGCCCGCCGGTGGCGCGAACATCCGGCGACCGCCGAAGGAGCCTAACCCATCACTTGATGCGCCATCAAGAGTATCGCGATGCCCGGCGCTACGACGACACGTCGAGCTTGGCGGCAGCCTCGCCCTGGAGGACGTACCGCATGAGCGTGCGAATGACATCGCTGGCGGAGCGCGCGTGGATGCCCGGGACGTTCAACCCCTCGAAGACGACGACCACCAGCTCGACGATCTCCTCGATGTCGTCGACCTCGGCTGCGTGATACGCGATCCCATCGCGGACCAGTCCGCGAACCCAGTCGATGAGCCGGTCGTGCGCCTCACGCACCGGCTCTGATTCGCCGAGCCGCTCGTGCATCGTGGTGTGCAGCTGGCGGTAGGGACGAAGGTCGACCAAGCCCTTGAGCAGATGGTCGATCGGATCCGGCCCAGGTGGGTTCGTCGAGAGGAGGTGGATCTCGGCGGCGAGCGCACGGTCCATTACCTCGGCGAGGAGGTGGTCCTTCGTCGGGAAGTACCAGTAGAGCGCGGCATTCGCGACGCCGGCCGACTTCGCGATCTGCGACATCGTGGTGCCGCCGTATCCGGATGACAGGAACGACTCGACCGCAACGCCGACGAGCTCGTCGACGCGCTGCTCACGTGGGATGTCGCGACGGTTGCGCGGCATTCGCTCAGTGTGGGGCTCGATCCGTCATCTGTTTGCTCATCACCCGCTCGCGCCCGCCGCGAGCGTCGCTACTGCGCTTCGGCGAACCGATTGTGGCGACGCATCGTAACCTGCCACCCGGCGCTCGGATGGCGTGCGAACGCCAACTCGCAGTCGCTGATGAACTCAGGGACGGTCCCGGGTCCATGCCCGGCCTGGCCTGCGTAGACGACGATCACCGCGCTCGCCGTCGCGGTCTCGTCGTCGAACTGATCGAAGACGAAGTTGCCGCCGACATGACGCGTGACGCGGTCGGCGCGCGCCTGGCGTGCCTCCAGGAACCCGAGGATCGCCTCCCGGCCACGCAACTCGCGGCCACCGATCTCGAGCACGGCTTCGTCGGCGAACAGGTCGATCGCCTCCGTTGCGCGACCGCCGTCGATGCATGCGCTGAATCGGTGGAACAGCGCTTCGCACTGGTTGCGTGCGACGAGCGCCAGGACGTCGGCAGGCACATCTCCTTGAACGGTCGTCATGACCGGCATGCTGACGGCACCTTGACTACATGTCAAGATAGTTCGTCGGGTGGCCAGACCGGCGACGCCGCTGCGCAGCAGCGCGGCGGCCAGCGGCGGCAGGATCCCCGCGACGATCGGCAGCCACCAGCGCGAGAGCACGCCAAAGCGATCGCCCGGCCCGGGTCAGCCCCTGGCTCACCGTTCCGCACGCAGGGCCGACGCGTCTGGCGCAGCGAGTCCGTGGCATGAGGCGAACAGCCTGGCACTGGCCTCCGGTCTGATCGTTAGGACAGCGCAAAGCATCAGCGGTGATCGACGAGGGCCGTGCCGACTGCCTCACCAGCGACGAGCGCGAAGAGCTGCGCCGTGAGAACCGCCGCCTGGTCCAGGAGCGCGAGGTCCTCAAGAAGGCCGCGGTCTTCTTCGCGCGGGAGACCGATCAGCGATGAGTTCGGACGCGATCGCCGTTCCGTCGTTCTGCGTGATGTACACCTGCGCGTCGACGCCGTGCGCTTCCAGCGCCGTCTCGAACCCGTCCACGACCGAGGCGACCACGGGTCCGAGCGCCGCGTTGAGGATGCCGGCGTTCTCGCGCTCCAGCAAGCCGAGCTGGCCGAGACGATGGCTGAGCGTGATCGGCAGGTCCTCGCCGAGCTCGGCGCGCAGCGGCTCCTGCGCCTCGTACTCCTGGTCGGGGTAGGCCGGCGAGAACACGCCGCAGACCGCGATCGCGTCGACCGTGTCCGCGGCACAGGCGGCGGCGAACTGCTTGACGCCGTCTCGATCGAGCGCGGCGATCGGGCTTCCGTCGAGCTGGAAGCCCCCGCGGACGATCGCCGTGGGCCCTGCGATCGCTTGGGCGATCCGCGGCGTCCAGCCGTAGCGCGGCTGCACCGACACGGTGGCCGGCGCTCCGAGCCGCAGCACGCCGACGCGCGCGAGCCCGCTTGCCTTGATCAGCGCGTTGGCGGGATGGGTCGTGCCGAGCATCGCGCGGCCGACCGCGGTCGTGTCCACCTTGGCGAGGACCGCGCCGAGGCTCGCCCGGATGCCGTGGGCGGCATCCGGGGTGGTCGGCGTCTTGCTCGTGGCGATGATCCGGCCGTGGTCGTCGACGATCACCGCGTCGGTATTGGTGCCGCCGACGTCCACGGCGAGCCGCAGGCCGCTCATCGGGCGAATTCCACGTCGTCCATCTCGTCGTCGAAGGCACGCGGCCCGACCAGTCCGATGGCCGCCTCGGTCTTCCACCGTTCGGCGCACGGAAGCGCGAGCACGTGCAGCCGCATGCCGAACTGGACCGTCTCGGTGATGATCGGGGTCGCGGTCTCGCTGTCGACGAAGCAGATCAGGTCGGGGGTGACCGCCCGCACCTCCCCGTCCTCGATCGCCACGAGGTTCTCGTTCTGCGCATCGACGCGCATGACGCGGCTGTCGTCGTCGAGGCCCTGCAGCGTCACGACGGTCTTCGTGAAGCCACCGCTGCTCGCGCTCTCCACGTCGATCACCTTGCCCGTGAACAGCTTCGCGCCATCCGTCAGGCCGAGGAGCTCGTCCAGGTCTGCGTGACCGCGCTGTATGCGCCCCAGGCAGCGACCGATCTCCCCCCGCAATAGCTCACCGAGCCCAGCACCGCATGCTCGATCACCTGACGCGCCGTCAGCAGGTACGTCGCGATGCCGCCGAAGCCCCCCAACGTCGTGACGACGGCGCGGCCGACGGTCTCCATCATGTGGTTGTCGACGGCTTCGACCACGACGACGTTCCCGTGCTCGTCTGCGATCGCCGCAGGGGCAGCGCTGATGCCTGCCGGCGTGAGCAGCGTCATCTCCAACCTGGGGAACGCCCGCCGCATCGAGTCCGCGTCGACGAGCGGCAGGCCGCGCGCTGCCGCCTCTGCGACCGGCATCAGCGCGTTGTGGCCGCCGACCTCGGCCATCATCAGTGCCGCGGCGCGGACGCCCGTGAACCGCTCGAGCGCCTGGATCGCGGTCCCGATCTCGCTGCCGCTCGGCAGCTTCTCGATCGCGACCCCGGGGGCGCCCTCGTAGGCGATCGGGAACACCCAGGCGTCGGGATCGAGCTCTTCCGCCGCGATGAGCCTGACCGGTCCGGTCGCTCGAGCGCGCTGCGCGCCATCAGGCTCGCAAACGCGATGTCTCCGCCGCCGCCCGAGCCGAGCAGCATGGCGCCCAGCCCCAGCTCAGCGATGTCCCCTGCGGTGATCTGCGTCACCCGATCGCTCCTCAGCCGTGGTCGACGCCATGCGTCATGGAGCCCGATGCTAGACGGCGAGATCCCACCGGCCACTGGGCGTCGTGCCCAATGACGGTGCTCGTGTTCCACACGCTGCCCAGCGACGCTCGGGCTGCCCGCGCTCCACCATGCTCATCCCCGACCCGGTGCGCGCACCGATCCTCCACAAAGGCCGAAGCCCCGGTCCGTTTGGGTCTCGATTTCAGGCTCTTTCGAGCTTTCGGGAGTCCCTCGTGACCGAGGCTTCGGTAGTAGCGGGGGCGGGATTCGAACCCGCGACCTTCGGGTTATGAGCCCGACGAGCTACCAGACTGCTCCACCCCGCGGCGGACGACGAAGTATAGCAGCGGCTGGCGCGCGTTTCAGCCCCGGCGCAGCCCCTCAGCGGACCGTGATGTCCATCGTCATCTCCTCGTGGAGCGTGCAGACGATGTGGTACTTGCCGGGCACCGTGAGCTTGCGCCGGTAGACGTACTCCGAGGTCGCGACCTCCGACTGGAACTTGCGCACGCCCTTGGGCCCCTTGCCGAGCGTGACGTCGTGGGAGTCGCCGCCGACGACCGGCCAGCGCCAGATGATCGTCGAGCCCTTCGGCACGGTCAGCCTCGCCGGCGCGTAGAAGTAGTCCTCGACGGCGACCTTCTTCTTGACCGGCCGCTTGGCGGCCGCCCCCGCCCCGGCCGAAGCCGGGACGAGGGCCGCCAGTGCCACCGCGCCGAGCGCCGCGAGCGCCGGGATCCTCCGCGCGCTCACGACGGCTTCGGCCCCGTGTACGCGGCGTACCGCTCCAGCGGCGTGACGCCGGCGATCGGCGCGTGCGGGTGCTTGACCCAGAACGCCTCGTGGGTCGGGTCGCCGATCGCCCAGTTGACCATCTCGGCCTGCGCGGACGCCTGGAACGTGTTCGGCCCCGTGTACGGGCACGGCACGAGCGTCGAGCCGTCGGCCGGGGTCGTGGTCTGCACGCCGGCGTTCGGCCCGAAGCAGTTGTCGGAGCCGTTGCCGTCGTAGACGATGTCGCGGCCGTTGAGGTCGGCCCCGCCGGCGCCGAACGTGTTGCCGCGCACCTGGTTGCCGATGAGGTCCTTCGCGCTCTCGTCCTTCAGCAGCAGCTGCTGGACCGCCGCGACGCCGGCCAGGTAGTTGCCGTGCACGCGGTTGTTCTCGACGATGTTGCGGCGCCCGCCGAACAGGATCAGCCCGACGCCGACCGGATACGGCGTCGACTCGCCGGTGGGCGGGCGCAGCTTGAACGGAGCGCCCGCGTAGTAGTTGAAGTTGTTCCAGAAGATGTCGTTGTCACTGATGACGTTGTCCTCTTCCGGCGGGTACTTCTCCGACGTCAGCGCGTTGGGCGCCAGGCCGGTGCCGTTGTTGTAGAACCGCGACTTGGTGATCGTCACGTAGCGCATGTTCGTGCCCGACCAGCCGAGCACGTTGCCGTACGCCTCGATGTTGCTGACGATCGTGCGCACCGGCTTGCGCTGTGGCGGCGTCTGGCCGATGTAGAAGCCGCCGTCGTTGTTCCACGCGGCCTCGGAGTCGCGCATCGTGCCGCCGATCGTGTTGAAGGCGTAGATGCCGTACACGCCGCCGAGGATCGCGCGCAGGTTGGCGAACGTGTAGCCGTTGACGTTGACGGCGAAGAACCCGTTGCCCTTGTAGTGCGTGGCGGTGAAGCCCTGCACGGTGACCTGGTCGGCGCCGTTGACCTGCAGCGCGTTCTGGGCCCTGCCGACCGGCAGCCCCTTGAGGTCGAGGACGACCTGGCTCGGGTCCTTGGCATTGCCGATGAGCTTCAGGTACCGCTTCGCGGGCCCGGTCACCTTCACCGACTCCCGGTACACGCCGTTGGCGACCCTGATCGTGTCGCCGGGCTTGGCCCGGTTCACCGCGGCCTGGATCGACTTGAACTTCGCGCGCTTGCCCACGTGAAGCGTCTTGAACGGGCCCTTGGGCTTGGCCTGCACCTTGCCCGGGTTCGACGGCGGCGGGTAGTCCCCGGCCATCGCCGGCGCGGCCCCCAGCAGCGCGGGGACGACGGCGAGCACGGCGGCGTTGCGGATGCGCACCTGCCTCCTCCTAGGGTTCGACCAGATACCAGCCGTTCATGCCGGCATCCATGTGTGCGAGCACGTGGCAGTGGTACAGCCAGCGCCCCGGGTTGTCCTCGGTCCAGCGCGCGGTGACCGACGTCATCGGGCCGAGCAGCTGGTTGTCGGTGTAGGTCCCGTCGGCCGCCTTCCAGCGGTGGCCGTGGACGTGGAAGGTGTGAAGCATGTCGTCGCCGCCGATCGCGTGGAAGGCGACGTCCTGGCCGACCTTCGCGCGGATCGTCGGCGTGTTGCCGGCGGCGACGCGCCCGTTGACGCACTGGAAGTTCTTGCGCAGCTTGGTGACCGACGGGGCGAACTGGTGGAAGAACAGCCCGGCCTCGACGTCGGGCCGCTTGGCGCCCCGCTCGCGGACGATGAGCATGCCGAACAGGCCGCGGTGCGAGTTGAGCGTCTCGTTGGGACCGTGATCGTGGTAGGGCCACACGCCGACGGCGTCGGGCGTCGCCTCCCACGTGTAGGTGAACTCCTCGCCCGGTGCGATGAAGCCGCCGACGCGCGTGAAGTCGCCCATGTACGCGCCGTCGTAGTCCGGCGTGTAGCGCACGCCGTGCGGGTGCATCGTCACCGCCTGGCCGAAGGACTCGTCGCCGTTGCGGAAGTGCACGCGCAGCACGTCGCCGACCTCGGCCTCGAGCGTCGGGCCGGGGATCGTCGCCGGGCCGAGCGGCGCGGCGAACCCCTCGCTCCACCGTCGGTACGCGTAGGCGCGAAACGATCGCGGCTTGGGGATCGCGTGGTCCATGAACTCGTCGCGACCGGTCGGAGCGACGTCCCACATGAGCGACTTGGCCTCGATCCAGTACTCGCGCACCTGACCGCCGGGCTGCGGCCCGGGCGTCCCGAACTGCAGCGTGTCGACGGGATCCTTGGCGCCCGCCGCCGCGGCGACCGCGCGCGGCCGCCGCAGCTTGCGCACGGCGGCGTCGACCTCGGCCACGTCGGCCGGGCTGCGCACCTCGAACGTCTTGCCGCCGATCGTGCAGATCAGCGCGGCACCCCCGACCCCGAGGAACGCCCTGCGATCGATCCCTCCCTTCATGCGAACGGCAGCGTACTGCAAACTCGTACTTGCGTACAGGTTTTCTCCTCCGTAGCGTTCGGGCGGCGATGGAGGCAGCCACCCCTGCGCGCCAGGCCCGCGGCCACGAGCGCGTCGAGCAGATCCTGCGCGCGACGCTCGCGGTGATCGGCCGCGGCGGCGTCGGGGCGGTCACCCACCGTTCGGTGGCCGAGGAGGCCGGCGTCCCGCTCGGATCGCTGACCTACTACTTCGCCTCCAAGCAGGAGCTGCTGCGCGAGGCGCTGCGCCTCCATGTGGCCGAAGACGCCGGGCGGCTGCGCACGCTGGCGACCCAGCTGCTGGAGAGCGGCGCCAGTGGCGAGGAGGTCGTCGCGGCGTTCACGGCGCAGATGGACGGCGGTCATCCCGACATCGCGCAGTTCGAGCTCTACCTCGAGGCGGCCCGCGACCCCGAGCTGCGGGAGGTCGCCGCCGAGTCGCTGCGCGCCTACCACGAGGTCGCCGAGCTGGCCCTGCGCGCGGCCGGCGTGCACGACCCCGCGGCCTGCGCCGGGCTCGTCGTCGCGACGATCGACGGCCTCGGGGTCCACCACGCCGCGGCCCGCGAGATCGCGCCGCAGCTGCGCGACGTGCTCGGAACGCTGCTGCGGGCGCTGACGCGCGGCTAGCGGCTACGGGGCGTTCGGCGCCGGATCGTCGTTGCCGCGCTCCTGCGGCGGCGGCGGACCCTCGCCCTCGTAGTCGACGTCGGTGTCCAGCTCGCCGGCATCCGGGGTCAGCATGTCGGGATCGTCGGGCGGGTTGGACGACTGCGCGTCGCCCAGCGAGGCCTCCCCGTGGCCGACCCGATCGGCGCCGCCGTGGAAGTCCAGGATCATGCCCGGGCGCTACCCGCCATCATCGAGCGCCAACCATGGACGCCGCTGCCCCGCACGCCCGCCGCGTCGCCGTCGTCGACGTCGGCTCCAACTCGACTCGCCTGCTGATCGCGGACGTCGATCCGGCCCCGGTGGCCGGCGCTCCAGCGCTGACCGAGGTCGCCCGGCGCTCGACGGTCACCCGCCTGGCCGAGGGCGTCGACGCCACCGGTCGGCTCGCCGATGCCGCGATGGACCGCGTGCGCGCCGTGCTCGCCGACTACCGCGCGACGATCGACGCCGCCCGCTGCGACGCGGCGCTCGCCGTCCTGACGAGCGCGGTGCGCGATGCCGCCAACGGCACCGGCTTCGTCGCCGAGGTCCGCGACCGCTACGGACTGGACGCCCGCGAGCTGTCCGGCGACGAGGAGGCGCGCCTGACCTACCTCGGCGCGACGACGGGGCGCGCGATCGCCCGCGATCGCCCGACGCTCGTGGTCGACGTCGGCGGCGGCTCGACCGAGCTGGTCATCGGCCACGACGGCACGCTGCGCTTCCACGCCTCCACCCAGGCCGGCGTCGTGCGCCAGAGCGAGCGCCACCTCCACCACGACCCGCCGGCCGACCACGAGCTGCAGGCGCTGACCGACGACGTGCGACGGATCTACGCGACGGCGGTCCCGCACGCGATGACCTACGTCCCCGAGGCCGCGATCGCCGTCGCGGGCACGCCGATCTCCCTGGCCGGCATCGACCTCGAGCGCGACCACGACCTCGACGGGCACGTGCTCGAGCGCGCGACCTGCGAGATGCTGCTCGCCCGGCTGGCCTCGATGACCCAGGCCGAGCTGCGCGCCCTGCCCGGCCTGCACCCCGACCGCGCACCGGCGATCGTCGCCGGCGCGGTGCTGCTCGTCGAGGCGCTGCGGCTCTTCCGCCAGGATCGCGTGGAGGTGTCGGTCGCCGATCTCCTCCACGGCGCCGCGCTGGACGCAGCACGCAGATAGCTCGAAAGCCGCCCCGCAAGCGGGACGGCTTCCGAAGGTGGCCCCAACAGGACGGGCAGGGGTACGTGCCATGCAGGGGCCGGTTAGGTGGCCCGGACGGCGGGAGGCGCCGAATCGATGCGGCTTCGCCCGAGCCTATGGATCGGATGTCGAAGGCCAGCCTGACGGCCACGCCCCCAATCACCCGACAGGGCCAGTATCTTGGCGCGCTCAGGGCATCGCCATCGAACGAACGTCCACGTTCTCGCCCAGAACTGGGGATCAGGCGAGATTCGCCCGACGGGGATAGATCACGCTTGGATCGGTGAGGACGTTCACGAGCGCCGGACGACCGGCCGTGAACGCCCGCTCCAGCGCCGGCCGCAGCTCGCCCGGCGCGCGCACCAGCTCGCCGTGGCCGCCGAGGGCCTGCACGAGCTCGTGGTAGGGCGTCTCGGGGCGCAGGTCGGCGACCACCGAGTAGCCGTAGAGGAACTCCATCGGGTGCTTCTCCAGCGCCCAGATGCCGTTGTTGCCCATCACGCCGACGACGTCCACGCCGTGGCGGGCGAGGGTGTCGAACTCCATCCCGGCGAACCCGAACGCGCCATCGCCGAGCAGCAGCACGACCTGGCGGTCGGGACGCGCGAGCTTGGCCGCCAGCGCGTAGCCGGGACCGGCGCCGAGGCACCCGAACGGGCCCGGGTCCAGCCAGCAGCCCGGCTCGTAGGAGTCGATGACGCGGCCCGCGTAGGAGACGAAGTCGCCGCCGTCGCCGACGACGATCGCGTCGCGGTCCATGACCTGTGCGAGCTCGGCGTAGAGGCGCATCGGGTGCAGCGGGGCGCGGTCGTCGGCCAGCTCGGCCCGCTCGCCCTCCCGCCGCTCGATCTCGACCGCCCGCAGCTCGTCGATCCACGCCTGGGTGTCGAGCGCGCCGCCGCGCAACGCCTCGAGCGTCTGGGCGATGCCGCCGTGCAGCGCGAGGTCCGGTGCGCGCGCCGGCGTGCGGTCGGACGGCGCCGCGTCGATCGTGACGATCGTCGTCGCCTCGCCGAACGCGGCGCCGAAGCCGAGCCGGAAGTCCATCGGGACCCCGACGACGAGCGCGACGTCGGCGCCCTTCAGCGCGGTCGAGCGCGCCCGCGAGAACGACAGCTCGTGGTCGGCCGGCACGCAGCCCCGCGCCTGACCGTTGGCGAGAACCGGGATGCGCCGCTCCTCGACGAGCGCACGCAGCGCCGCCTCGCCGTGCGCCCAGTACAGGCCGGTGCCGGCCATGATCACCGGGCGCCGGGCGCCGCGCAGCAGCTCGATCGCCCGCTCCACGCCCTCCGCGGGCAGCGTCTCGCGGGGATCGGCGATCCGCGCGCTCGACGGGGGCTCCGCGTCGAGCTCCATGAAGACGTAGTCGAGCGGGAAGTCGACGAAGGTCGGCCCGCTCGGTGCCTGCATGGCGGTGACGATCGCCTCGTCGACCAGCGGTGGGATGTCGGCGGTCGACGACGGCGTGCGCGCGCGCTTGGTCAGCGGCGCGACGACCGGCACGTGGTCGACCTCCTGCAGCGAGCCCTGCCCCCAGCGCATCGCCGGCGCGCGGCCGCCGAGCACGACCAGCGGCGAGCCGTTCTGCTGCGCCGAGGCGAGCGCGCTCACGCCGTTGAGGACCCCGGGGCCGGCGGTGAGCGCGGCGACGCCCGGCTGCCGGGTGACCTTCGCCCAGCCCTCGGCGGCGAACGCGGCCGACTGCTCGTGGCGCACGTCGACGAGCTCGATCCCCTCCTCGCGGCAGCCGTCGTAGATCGAGAAGAGGTGACCGCCCGACAGCGTGAACAGCTTCGTGACGCCGTGCGCCTTGAGCCGCTTGGCGACGAGGCGCCCGCCGTGGAGGCGGGGCTCTGGCAGGGGATCGGCGGCAGCCATGGGCGACGACCTTACATGAACGCTGGCGTTCGAACAAGCCGCCGGCGACGCGCGGCGACGTCCGGACCCGTACCCTCTCGCGCGTGGAGGATCTCGTCCGGATCGGCGCCGCGGCCCAGGCGCTCGGCGTCTCGGCCGACACGCTGCGCCGCTGGGAGCGCGACGGGCGGATCGCGTTCGAGCGCCACGGCTCGCAGCGCTACCTGCGCGCCGAGGAGCTCGCACGGCTGCTGCGCGAGCGCCCGACGAGCGGTCAGCGGACGAGCGCGCGCAACAAGCTGGCCGGCGTCGTCGTCGCGGTGGAGAAGGACGGCGTCATGGCGAAGGTGGAGCTCGCCTGCGGGCCCTACCGAATCGTCTCGCTCATGTCGCGCGAGGCCGCCGAGGAGCTCGACCTGCGGCCCGGCTCCCCGGCGACTGCGGTCGTCAAGTCCACCACCGTCATCGTCGAGCGGACCGGCAACGGATGACCGTCCGAGTCGACGGCATCGAGCTGGCCTGGCGCGAGTGGGGCACCGGCGAGGCGATCGTCGCGTTGCACCCCGGCCCGGGCGCCGACGGCGCGCTCTTCGGCGCATGGCTGGAGCCGCTCGCCCGGACGCACCGCGTGCTCGCGCTCGACCTGCCCGACCACGGCGGCTCGGGCGACAGCCCGCCGGGCGCCCGCAGCCTCGCCGGCTACGCGCGTGCCGTCGCGGGGTTCGCCGACGCGCTCGACCTCCGGCCGTACACGCTGCTCGGCCATTCGTTCGGCTCGTTCGTCGCACTCGCCTGCGCCGTCGACCAGCCCGGCCACGCCGCCCGCGTGGTCTCGTCCTGCGGCGGCCCGGACGAGGCGATCTTCGACGGCTTCGAGGAGCGGCTTTCGGCGTTCGGGCGCCCGGAAGTCACCGCCGCGTTCGAGGCCGAGGAGGAGGCGGGCAGCGAGGCGGAGCTGCGGACCGCGTGGGCCGGGCAGATGCCGTTCTTCTGCGCCGAGCCCGACGGCGCGGCGTGCCGCGCGCTGATCGCCCAGCTCGACGCGGTCCGCTTCCGGGTGGACGTCGCGCACGACGGCGACGCGTTCGGTCCGTTCGACGTCCGCACGGCACTGGGGTCGGTCACCGTGCCGGTCCTGGCGATCGGCGGGGCCGTGGATCGCGCCACGCCGCCCGAGGGCGCCGCCGCGGTCGCAGCGAACGCGGCCGACGGGCGGCTGGCCATCGTCGACGACGCGGGCCACTTCCCCTACGCGGAGCAGCCCGCGGCCTGGACCGCCGCGGTGCGGAGCTTCCTCGGGGCCTAGCCGCAGCGCCTGCGGCGTCCGCCCCCGCAGCGCGTGCTGCGCTCGCGCGCGGCGGCGCTCACTCGTCGGCGACCGCGACGCCGAGCGCCGCCGCGAACACGCCCGCGGCCTGGACGATGTCGGGCCACGGCATGGTGACGCCGGTCAGCTTCCCCACGCCCCGCAGCCCGTCGAGGTCGCAGCGGACGAGCTCGCAGCGCTCGAAGCGCGTGCCGCGGACGTCGGCGCCGACGAGCGAGCAGCCCTCGAAGCGGACGCCGCGCAGGCGCGACTCGATGAAGTCCGCCTCGGTGAAGAGGCAGTCGCGGAAGGTGACGTCCTCCATGCGCAGGTGGCGCAGCGCGCTGAGGTCGGCGCGCGCGTCGGTCACGAGCACGTCGCGCCACAGGCCGTCGCCCCACTGCAGGCCGGTCATCCGGCAGCCGCGCAGCTCGACGCGCTGCAGCGTCGTGCGGACCGCGCGCAGGTTGGCGAGGTTCACGCGCTCGAGGCGAGCGTCGCGCCAGCTGCCGTCGTGGAGGACGGCCTGCGAGAGGTCGCCGCCCGCGAGGACGACGGCCTCCAGGTCGAGACCGTGCAGCCGCACGCCGGCCAGCTCGGCCTCCTCGACCCGCCGCCACTCGATGCGCTCGCCGTCGCCCAGCTCGTCTGCGTGGAGAGGCCGCTCCTCGAGGTCGTCGTCCAGGCGCGGCGGGCGGGGCACGGCGGAGAAGATAGCCGACCCTCGGTACCCCCCGGGGGGTACCGCTAACATCTTCCCCATGGCCACCACCGAGACCCGCGGCTACTCCGCCACCAAGGACGAGCTCACCAAGCGCCTGCGCCGCATCGAGGGCCAGGTCCGCGGGGTCGAGCGGATGGTCGAGGACGACCGCTACTGCATCGATGTGCTCACCCAGATCTCGGCGATCCAGGCCGCGCTCGACAAGGTCGCGCTCGGCCTCCTCGACCAGCACGCCCACCACTGCGTGATGGGCGCCGAGGGCGAGACGCGCGACGAGCGCACCGCCGAGCTGATGGGCGCCGTCGGGCGGCTCATGCGCCGCGGCTGACGCTCGGCGGCTGGTGCAGGCCGAACGGCGAGCCCTGATCGTCGCGGCACAGCTGAACGCGCCCGAAGCGGGGCCTTGGACGCCTCGTCGTCCGCGCCTGTGGCTCAGCGGCGCGGCACGGTCACCGCGTCGGCCGCCGCCATCGCATCGAGGCTGTCGACGTCGACGATCTCGCGCCCGAGCGGCAGCAGCGACACGGGGATGAGCTTGAAGTTGGCCAGCCCGAGCGGGATGCCGATGATCGTCAGGCACATCGCGATGCCGGTGATGAGGTGACCGAGCGCCAGCCACCAGCCGCACAGGATGAGCCAGATGACGTTCCCCACCCCCGACGCGATCCCTGCGTCCGACCGCTTGACCACCGTCTTGCCGAACGGCCACAGCGCGAAGAGCCCGATCCGCAGCGCGGCGATCCCGAACGGGATCGTGATGATGAGGATGAAGCAGATCAGCGCCGCGAGCGCGTAGCCGAGCGCCATCCACAGACCGCAGAGCACGAACCAGATCACGTTGAGGATCAGGCGCATGGCGTGCTGTGTGTTCTATCGCATCGGCGCAGTACCCGGGGTGGGATTCGAACCCACACGCCCCGAAGGACCGCGGCTTTTAAGGCCGCTATGTCTGACCAGTTCCATCACCCGGGCGCGGAGCGCAACTCCGACCGCAACCTAGCCGTTTCAGCAGTGTTCCCGCTCTCAGCGCTCTGATGGAAGTCTCCGCCCTCAAGCCCCAAGCGATCGCCGGCCTGCGCGGGCCGACGCCGCTGCTGCGGCTGCAGTCCGACGAGCGGCTCGTGGTGCTCACGCGGCGGGGCAACCAGAGCGCGTTCGAGACGCTCGTCGCGCGCTACCAGTCGCGGCTGCTGGCCTTCTGCCGCCACATGCTGAACTCGCGCGAGGACGCCGAGGACGTGCTGCAGGAGGTCTTCGCGGCGGCGTTCAACGCGATGGTGGCCGACGACCGGCCGATCAACGTGCGGCCGTGGCTGTACCGGATCGCCCGCAACCGCTCGCTGAACCACCTGCGCCGCCAGACCGCGATCGGCGTCGATTCGATGGACGTCCACCTGGCCGACCACGGCCAGACGACGGCCGACAAGGTCCACCGCCGCGAGGAGTTCCGGCAGCTGGTCGGCGACGTCCAGGAGCTGCCGGAGACCCAGCGCACGGCGCTGCTGCTGCGCGAGATCGACGCGCTCTCCTACGAGCAGATCGCCGACGTGATGGAGACGACCATCCCGTCGGTGAAGTCGCTGCTCGTCCGCGCGCGCGTGTCGCTGGCGGAGATGGCGGAGGCGCGCAAGCTCAGCTGCGAGGAGGTGCGCCTCGAGCTCGGCGAGGTGGCCGAGGGCCTCAGCCGGATGAGCGCGCCGGTCCGCCGCCACCTCAAGAGCTGCGACCGCTGCGCGACCTTCCGGCAGCAGCTCAAGGAGACCAACAAGGCGCTGGCGGCGATCATGCCGGTCGCCCCGCTGCTCTTCTTCAAGAAGTTCATCCTCGCCCACCTCGGGACGACCGCGTCGGCCGGCGGGGCCAGCGCGGCCGCAGGCGCCGCCGCCGCGTCCACCGCCTCGGCCGGAGCCGCGAGCGCGCTCTCGGCCGGCATGGGCACCGTCGCCTCCAAGGCGGCCGCGACGCTCGCGGCCGCGGCGATCGTCACTGCGGGCGCGGTCGAGGTCGACCACGCGACGAGCCGGCCCGACCGCCCGGCCCGCGCCGAGCAGGTCGCCGTCGCGCCGGCACCCGCGCCAACGCCGGCGCCGGCGGCGACCGCCGCGGCGACCGGCGGCGCGACGTCCGCCCCGGCACCGACCCCGGCCGCGACCCCGCCGAAGCCGGCGGCCGAGCCGAAGGCCCAGCCGACCACCGACGAGCAGCGCAAGGACGAAGCGACGGCCAAGGACAAGGCCGACGCCGATGCCGACGCGACGACCGCCAAGGCGAAGAGCACGGCGGGTGCCCGCGACGGCCAGCTGCCTGCGACGCCGGCGCCACCCGCGACGACCACCCCGGGCACGCCGGCGCCCGCCACGACGGCGCCGGCCGCCCCGACCACCAGCGTCCACGCCGGCGGCGACGTGACGGTCCTGCCCGGCGCCGTCTCCTCGGGCGCGCCGACCCAGTCCGTCCCGCCCGCCCCCACCGGCGGCGCGCCCGCCACGACGACGACGACGACGCCGCCGACCGACCCGGCCGCGCCGCCGACCGACCCGGCCGCGCCGCCGGCCGAGACGGGCGGCGCACCCGCGCCGAGCGATCCGAACGCCCCCGCGCCGACGACCGAGCCCGCCGCGACGCCACCGCCGGCGGATCCGAGCGCGCCGGCGCCCGCGACGCCGTAGCGCCGCCGCTCAGGCCACGCGCGAGCCCGGCGTCGCCTCGCCGTCGGGCCGCAGGACGAGCACCGTGCCGTCGTCCTCGACCGCGCCGAGCACGAGCACCTCGGAGCGCACCGGCCCGACCTGCCGCGGCGGGAAGTTCACCACCGCGACGACCAGCGAGCCCTCCAGCTCCTCGCGTGCGTAGTTGGTGATCTGCGCCGACGACCGCTTGCGCCCGAGCTCGGGCCCGAAGTCGATCGTCAGCTTCCACGCCGGCTTGCGCGCCTCGGGGAAGTCCTCGACCGCCACGATGCGGCCGACCCGCATGTCGACGGCGAGGAAGTCGTCGAACGTGATCTCGTCGCTCACGCGGGCAGAGCCTACGCCGGCGCTCGGCGCGCTACGGACCGGGCTCGGCGCCGACCGCGATCGTCGCGGCGCCTGCGTCGCCGTCGATCGTGACCGGGTACTCGCCCGCCTTCAGCCCCGTGACCCGCAGCGAGGCGCGTCCGCCGGCCGGCACGTCGGCCGACTTGCCGCGGAAGGCGATCGTGTGCGCCTGGCCGTCCTGGGAGACGCCGGTGACGCGGATCGTGAAGAACGCCGGCACCTCGACCCGCGGCGGGGTGACGCCGCCGGCCGCGATCGTGAAGACGGCCGGGACGACCGCCGGCTGCTCGTCGCCGGCCCCGCCCGGCTGGTCCTCCGGGGAGGTGGTGGTGGGCCCCGGCGTCGTCACCGCCGGCGCGGGCGCGGTGGTCGGAGCCGGTGGCGCCGTCGTCGCGGGGCCGGACGTGGCCGCCGGCGCCGGCTCGGTCGTCGCGGCCCCCGTCGCCGTCGTCGACGCGCCGTCGTCGTCGCCGCAACCGGCCGTGCCGAGCGCCGCGGCGACCGTCAGCACGAGCGCCGCGGTGGTCCTGCGCCTACTCGCCAACGGAGAACAGCGCCTCGAGGTCGTGCTTGGAGAAGGCCTCGAACGCGACCATCGTCTGCGTCCGCGCGACGCCCTCGAGCTGCCCGATGACGCCGGTCACGACCTCGGCGAGCTGCTCGTGGCGGGCGAGGTGGACGATCGCGACGTAGTCCCACGCGCCGGTGACGGAGTACACCTGGCCGACGCCTTCGACCTCGGCGAGCCGGCCGCCGAGCGTGGTCATCGAGTCGCGCTCGGCTTCGATGAGGACGATCGCGTGCGTCACGCCGTCCAGCTCTCCCCCGGCGCCAGCAGCACGACCGACGCGTCGGTCTCGCGCTCGACGTCGGCCTTGAACGCCTGGGCGTCGGTCTCGATCGGCGGGAACGTGTCGAAGTGGCCGGGGATCACGGTCTTGGCGCCGATCAGGCGCGCGGCCTCGACGGCGTCGTGGCGGTCCATCGTGAAGTGGCCGCCGATCGGGACGATCGCCACGTCGATCGGGGTGCGCCGGCCGACGAGCGCGAGATCGCTGAACAGCGCCGTATCGCCGAGGTGGTAGACGGTCTTGCCGCCGAGGTGGACGACGACCCCGGCCGGCGTGTTCACGGTCCCCTTCGGCGTGGTCGAGGTGTGCCACGCGGGCACGTACTTGACCCAGCCCCAGTCGAACGCGACCGTGCCGCCGAGATTGGGGTTGTGGACCACATGGTCGGCACCGAGATCCTCGGCGAGCTCGGCCGCCAGCTCGACGATCGCCACCACCGGCGCGCCGGTCCGCTTGGCGATCGGCACCACGTCGGCCGTGTGGTCCTCATGCCCGTGGGTCACGACGATGTGGGTCGGATGGACCTCCCCGGCGCTCGCCGCGGCCTTCGGGTTGCCGTCCAGGAACGGGTCGATCAGCACCCGCGTGTCGCCGTCGGCGAGCTCGAAGGTCGCGTGGCCGAGATAGCGGATCTCCATGTCAGTCCTCCCGTCGTCGCTGCAGTTCACGGGCCAGCTCGAAGCCGACGGCCACGCCGACCAGCATGCCGAGCCGGGTCTCCTCCGCCAGCAGGGTCCGCAGCGCCGTGACGCGCGCGGCGGGATCCTGCTCGGACGCTGCCCGCATGACCTCCTGCTCGTGCGCATCGCCGAAGTAGCCGCCCTGCGCGAGCGCCTCGTTGAGCACCCGCTGCAGACCGGGGGCGGCATGGATGACGACCTCCTGCGCATGCTCGAGGCGCGCGGGGTCCTGGAGGGCGGCGACGGCCGCGTCGACCTCCTCGGCGGTGTAGTTGGCGTCGGTCAACGGCGCCCGTGACGATACCGCGGGGGCCTAGGGGTGCCGACGGCGACTCGATCGGCCGACGGTGGGCTTTCGGTCTCTGTCGCCGGGAGGCGGGCCCCCGTGGGCCTTTCCACGCTACGCGCGCGCCGCCACGCGCGCCAGCGGGAAGCCCACCAGCAGCCCCACGATGGCGCCGGTGACGCCGGCGTACGGATCGGCCGGGCCGACCGCCAGCGGCAGCAGGAGCAGCACGACCGCCATCACGGCGGCGCCGAGCAGGTCGCCGTCGTACTCCGCGCTGCGGCGCCAAGCGAGCAGATCGGGGACGGCCCAGGCGCACAGGAGGCCGAGCGCGACGCCGTTGGCGCCGTCGGCCAGGAACGGCTCGGCCTGGATCGATGCGGCGACCAGCATCCCGCCCGCGCCGGCCAGTACCGCGATCGCGAGCACGACGATCGGGCCGTGGCGCCGCTCCAGCAGCGTGCCGAAGACGCCGACGCCGATCATGGTGGCGAACTGGTAGGCGCCGCCGGCGAACACGCTCTCGCCCCCGCCGCCCCAGTGGACGAACGGCGCGGTGAAGATCCGCCACCACTCGCCGTCGACCTGCCCGATGACGATCGCGTCCTCGGGGCCGAACGCGCCCGCGTAGAGCGCGAGATAGGCAAGGAAGGAGACGGCGACGAGGAAGATCGTGGCGACCGGCCGGCCGTCGGCCCGCACGGCCTGCGCGGGACGCAGCCGCTCGAAGCGCGACTGGCCGCCGGCCCGTGCCCGTCGGCCGCGGCGCCCGCGCTTGGGCGACGGCGGCTTGATCGTGCCGCCCCCGCCGCGCTCGATCTTGGGAGCGCGCTTGCGGACGCGCTGGCCGCAGTACGGGCACTCGGTCACATACGGGCTGACCTCGGACCCGCAGTTCTTGCAGACGACGAACAGATCCGCCCCGCGTGCCATGTCCACTCGATGATACGGCCGCCGTACAGCAACTCGCTGGTTGCCTCTCCTGGGCGCTCTAAGCCCCGGTCGCCTCGACGATCTCGGCCACGACCTCGCGCAGGTCGTGGTTGGCCTCCCAGACCAGGAGCTGGCGCGAGGCGCCGTTGCCGCGCGCCAGGAGGTCGTCGATGCCGTCCAGCGCGTCGGCCGAACCGAGGTCCTGCGCGTGCTCGCGCAGGCGATCCAGCAGCCGCCGCGCGAGCGCCTTGGTCGCAACGCGCTCGTTGGACGGCAGGTCGACGAGCTCGCCGTCGAGGCCGTGGCGCGAGGCCAGCCACTTGTTCTCGTCGAGCATCTCCCACGGGTAGTCGGTGAGCGACCGTCCCGCCTCGTAGTGCTCGGCGAGCTCCTTGGCCATCGCCTGCACCAGCGCGGCGAGCGCGATCGTGTGCTCGACGCGCGTCTGGGAGTCCATCGCCCGGATCTCGACCGTGCCGAACTGCGGATGGGGCCGCACGTCGTACCAGAGCCACGTGTAGTCCTCGATCACGCCGGCGCGGACCATGAACTCGATCCGCCGCTCGTAGTCGTCCCAGTCGCGGAACGTCGGCGGCACCCCGACGCGGGGGAACGCCCGGAAGATCGGCGTGCGCGTCGACTGCAGCCCGGTGGAGTCGGCGCGCCAGAACGGCGAGTTGGCGCCCAGCGCGGTGAGCACGGGCACGTGGACGCGCATCCCGTTGGCGACGTGGATCGCCTTGTCGGGGTCGTCGAGGCCGACATGGACGTGCATCCCGAAGATCAGCTCCTGGCGCGCGACGAAGCGCAGCGCCTGGACGATCTCGCGGTAGCGGTGGCGCGCGACGATCCGCTGGTCCTCCCACATCGCGAACGGATGCGTGCCGGCCGACCCGATCGCCAGGTCCTTCGTCGCGGCGCGGTCGCGGACCTGGCGGCGCAGCGTCCGCACCTGCTCGCCGACCTCGCCGGCGGTCTTGCACGGATCGGTGGAGACCTCCAGGACCGACTCCATCAGCTCGGGCTTGATCGCGCCGACGGTCGCATCCTCCAGGAGCGCCTCGATCGCGTTGACGAGATCCATCGTCTCGCCGTCGACGATCATGAGCTCCTCCTCCACGCCGATCGTGAAGTTTGGGCCGGTGAAGTGGTGCTCCATGGCTCGGCGCCGAAGGCTACCCGGGGTAGTCTGCCCGTAACGACACGAATCGCCCAAGGAGACCGTTGTGGCCGCAACCGAGATGACCACCTCGCGCCTGGAGGAGCTGCTCGGCGCCGACGCCGATGCGCTGCTCAACCACCAGAGCACGACCTTCGACAAGGCCAACCTCCACCTGCCCGGGCCGGACTTCATCGACCGGGTCTTCGTCGACTCCGATCGTTCGTCCAACGTCCTGCGCCAGCTGGAGTGGCTGTGGAAGTCCGGCCGCCTGTCCGGCACCGGCTACGTCTCGATCCTCCCGATCGATCAGGGCATCGAGCACTCCGGCGGCGCCTCCTTCGCCCCCAACCCGCTCTACTTCGACCCGGAGAACCTGGTCAAGCTGGCGGTCGAGGGCGGCTGCAACGCGATCGCCTCCACGCTCGGCGTGCTCGGCGCCGTCAGCCGCAAGTGGGCGCACAAGTTCCCGTTCATCGTCAAGCTCAACCACAACGAGCTGCTGACGTACCCCAACGAGTACGACCAGGTGATGTTCTCGTCGGTCAAGCGGGCCTGGGAGCTGGGCGCCGCCGGCGTGGGCGCGACGATCTACTTCGGCTCGCCGCAGAGCCGCCGCCAGATCGTCGAGGTCGCCGAGGCCTTCGAGGAGGCCCACCGCCTCGGCATGTTCACCGTGCTGTGGTGCTACCTGCGCAACTCGGCCTTCAACAAGGACGGCGTCGACTACCACGTCTCTGCCGACCTGACCGGCCAGGCCAACCACCTCGGCGTGACGATCGAGGCGGACATCATCAAGCAGAAGCTGCCCGAGAACAACGGCGGCTACACCGCGCTGGGCAAGGGCTACGGCAAGACGAGCCCGCTGGTCTACGAGAAGCTCACGACCGACAACCCGATCGACCTGACCCGCTATCAGGTCATCAACTGCTACCTCGGCCGTGCCCCGCTCATCAACAGCGGCGGTGCGTCCTCGGGCGCGACCGACCTCGCCGAGGCGGTGCGCACCGCGGTCATCAACAAGCGCGCGGGCGGCTCCGGTCTGATCTCGGGCCGCAAGGCGTTCCAGCGCCCGATGGACGAGGGCATCGCGCTGCTCAACGCGATCCAGGACGTCTACCTCTCCGACGAGGTGACCGTCGCCTGATGGTGGGCGGTCCGGGCCCCGAAATGGGGCCCGGACCCCATGGTCGCGCGGCGGCGACGCCGCGACGATCCGCACGTGCCTCAGATCTTCGTTCGCTGCACGCGCCGCCAGGACCTGACGGTGGAGGAGCTGCGGTCCTGGCTGCGGCGCCGGCGCGGCGCCGCGACGACGGTCCGCCTGACCGTGGCGGGCCCGCAGGCGGCGTCGCTGCTGCTGGAGGTCGAGGCCGACGACGCCGGCGCGGTCGACGACCTCGTCACCGACTTGCGCCTGCTCGGCCTCGGTCCGGCCGTCGTGGAGCCGCGGCGATGAGCGCCGCCCGCCGCATCTCGGTCTGCTGCCACTGCCCGACCGGCCTGCCCGGGGCACCGGTGCGCGCCTGGATCGAGGACCGCGCCCAGCGCCTGCGGCGCGCCACCTCCGTCCAGCGCGTCGTGACGCTCGGCCTCGACGAGCAGCGCCCAGGCCGGTGGGCCTGGGCGCTCGAGGTGGACGCCGACGACCCGCCCAGCCCCGCGCTGGACGCGCTCGTCGACGAGCTGCTGGCCGACCTGCGGCTGCTCGATCTGCGGCCGATCGTCTCGGTCGCCGGGCTCAGCGAGGACGACTGAGGACGGAGCGGTAGCGGTCGGGGCTGAGCGGCTCGAGGTCGTGCGAGGGCGGCTCGCCGGCGATGAGCTCGGCGACCAGGCGGCCGGTGAGCGGCCCGAGCTGCAGGCCCCACATCCCGTGGCCGGTGGCGAGCACCGCGTTCGTCAGCGGCGCCGGACGCCCGATGATCGGCAGCCCGTCCGGGCTGCAGGGGCGCAGCCCGCGCCACACGTCGACGACGGCGCGCTCGTCGATGCCGACCAGGCCCGTCCGGGCCGCGCGCACGATCGCGTCGACGCGCCGCTGGTCGACCGACAGGTCCAGGCCGGCGAGCTCCAGGGTTCCGGCCAGGCGCAGCCGCCCCTCCAGCGGGGTGACGACGACGCGGTGCTCGTGGAACCACAGCAGCTGCTGCGGGTCGGCGCCACGCGCGCGCAGGTCGACGTGATAGCCCTTGCCGCCCTCGACCGGCAGCGACAGCGACAGCTCGCGCGCCAGGCCGGCGGTCCAGACACCGGTGGCCAGCACGACCTGGCCGGCGCGCAGCTCCCCCGCGCTCGTGTCGAGCGCGTCGATCCGCCCACCGCGCCGGCGCAGCCCGAGGACCTCGACGCCCGTGCGCACCTGGGCGCCGGCCTCGACCGCCGCGGCGCCGGCGGCGTGGACGAACCGCAGCGGATCGCAGTGCGCCTCGTGCGGGTAGCGGATCGCCCCCGCCGGGGCGCCGGCCAGCTGCGGGCAGGCGTCGCGGATGGCCGCGCCCTCGAGGACCTCGGGGGCCAGGCCGTCGCGGCGGTCGCGCTCGGCGTGGGCGACGGCCCCGGCGAACGCGGCCGGGGTCTCGTAGACGTTGAGCATGCCGTCGTGGCGGTAGCCCGCGTCGAGGCCGCCGCGGTCGAGCTCGTCGTGCAACGCGGCGCCGGCCTGGGCGAGCGTGCGCAGGACGCGGCGCGCGGCGTCGACGCGCGCCGGCGTGGAGGCGCGCAGGAAGCGGGCGATCCACGGCAGTACGGCCGGCCGCGGCTTGAGGTAGAGCGGGCTGTCGGGCTTCAGCATCCAGCGCAGCCCGTCGCGCAGCGCCTCCGGGCCCGCGAGCGGCTCGACGTGGGCGGCGCCGACGATGCCGGCGTTGCCCGCCGAGCAGCCCCAGCCCAGCTGCGGCCCGCCCTCGAGCACGGTCACCGACGCGCCGCGGCGCGCGAGCTCCCAGGCGGCACAGACGCCGACCGCGCCGCCGCCGACGACGACCACGTCGGGACTGGCCGCGTGCCGCACCACGGGCGCGCGCGTCGACTCGCGCGCACGCTCCAGGACCATCTCGTTCAGTTGTCGGTCGCTCGCCCAGTGCGGGCGAGCCGGGGCCGGACGGACCTCGCTCACGTCGTCTCCGTTCTGCTTCAGGCGCGAAGCACCGGAGGGTCCGCCAGCGGCCCGCGCCGCGCCATGGGGCGCAATGACCAACTTGACCGCCGTCGAGGATGGTGGTTTGGCCCCATCGCGCAGACGCGCCGGGCCGTCCAGCATCCGGTCATGGACACACATGCTTCGCTTCCCGCCCCCGCCGGGCCGGTGCTCACCGCGACGAGCGCGCGCCTGCTCGAGGAGCAGATCGCCCAGCTGCGCGGCCACAAGGACGGCGAGATCCTCGAGCAGCTGCGCGACGTGCTGCGCACCGCCACCGTCGTCGCCGACGCCGACGCCCTCATCGGCCTGGGCAGCACCGCGCTCGTCGAGGACGCCGCCAGCGGGCGCCAGTCCCGCTACGAGATCGTCGGCTGGCACGACGGGACGAAGGCCGGCGTGGTCTCGATCGCGTCGCCGGTCGGCCAGGCGCTGCTGGGTCGTGAAGCGGGCGACGACGTGACGGTCGCGCTGCCCGATGGTCGTGTGCGCGCGCTGCGGGTCGTCTCGGTCGGAGACCCCCGCGGCGAGCATCCGTGACGCAGCCGTGACGCTCGCTGCGGCGATGGGGGACCATGCGGTCGTGACACGTCGCCACGGCCTGTCGATCCTCTGGTGGGCCTTCCTGGCCAACGCCGCCGTGCTCGTGATCGCGGCGGTGCTGCTGATCGTGACCCCGGTCACGATCAGCGCGCCGATCGCGATCGCCGAGCTGGCGATCCTGCTCACCGGGCTGGTGACGATGCTCGGCGCCAACGTCGTGCTCCTGCGCCGCGTGCTGCTGCCGCTGCGCCGGCTGACGACGCTCATGGGGCGCGTCGACCCGCTCCAGCCCGGCCGCCGGCTGGAGCCGATCGAGGGGCCGCGGCCGGCCGAGGTCGGCGCGCTGGCCGAGGCGTTCAACGCGATGCTCGACCGCCTGGAGCGCGAGCGCCGCGACAGCACGCGGCGGGTGCTCGCCGCGCAGGAGGGCGAGCGCCTGCGGATCGCGCGCGAGCTGCACGACGAGCTCGGCCAGGCGCTCACCGCCACCGCGATCGCCGCCGAGCGGGCCGCCGAGGGCCCGGCGCAGGCGCGCGGGCCGGCGTTGCGCACGGCGGCCGGCGCGATCCGGGCGTCGCTGGAGGACGTGCGCAGGATCGCGCGCGAGCTGCGCCCGGAGGCGCTCGACGACCTCGGCCTGTCCAACGCGCTGCTCGCGCTCTGCCGTCGCGTGTCGGCGCAGGGCGCGGTGCGGGTGACGCCCCACCTCGCCCACCACCTGCCGCCGGCGACGCCCGAGGTCGAGCTCGTCGTCTACCGCGTGGCGCAGGAGAGCCTGACGAACGTCGTGCGCCACGCGCGGGCCACGGCGGTCGAGCTCACCCTCACCGGCGTCGACGGCGCGCTGCGGCTCGTGGTCCGCGACGACGGCGCGGGGCTGCCGGAGGCGCTGCCCGACTCGACGACCGGCATCGCGGGGATGCGCGAGCGGGCGCTGCTCGCCGGCGGCCACCTCGAGATCCGCTCGGCGGCGCCGGGCACCGAGATCGTCCTCGACGTCCCTACCGGAGCACCGCGATGACCGTCCCGCTGAAGACGCGGATCCTGCTGGCCGACGACCACGCGGTCGTGCGCAGCGGCCTGCGGCTCGTGCTCGACGCCGAGCCCGACCTGGAGGTCGTCGCCGAGGCGGCCGACGGCGCCGAGGCCGTCGAGCTGGGCCTCACCGCCGACGTGCACCTCGCGGTGCTCGACGTGTCGATGCCGCGGATGACCGGCCTGCAGGCGGCCCGTGAGCTGAGCCGCCGGCGCCCCGAGCTGCGCCTGTTGATGCTCTCGATGCACGACAACGAGCAGTACTTCTTCGAGGCGCTCAAGGCGGGCGCGTCGGGCTACGTGCTCAAGACGGCGGGCAACGCCGAGTTCGTCGAGGCGTGCCGGGCGACGATGCGCGGCGAGTCGTTCCTGTACCCCTCCGCGGTGACGGCGCTGGTGCGCGACTACCTCGAGCGCGCGCGCAGCGGCGAGGCGGCGCCGACCGACCCGGTCACGCCGCGCGAGCTGGAGATCCTCAAGCTGATCGCCGAGGGCCACACGAGCGAGGAGATCGGCGGGATGCTGTTCATCTCCAAGAAGACCGTCGATCGCCACCGGGCGAACATCCTCGAGAAGCTCGGGCTGCGCAACCGCGTGGACCTGACGCGCTACGCGATCCGCCGAGGGCTCGTCGAACCGTGACGCCGCGTGGCGGCGCCGTCACGCCTTCGTCACGGCGCTGCAACGATCGCGGCTGCGCGCCGGCGCGTCTGGCACGGTGGGCGGGATGCTGCCCCGCCGCGTGATCGTCATCGTCCTCGTGTTGGTCGTCGCCGTCGCCGCCGGCCGCCTGGCGACCCAGCGCCGCGAGCCGTCGCCGCGCGGCGTCGAGGGCACGGTCACCCGCGTGGTCGACGGCGACACGATCCACGTGGACCTCGAGGGGACCGACGAGACGGTCCGCTACATCGGGGTCGACACGCCCGAGTCGGTCAAGGCGGACACGCCGGTGCAGTGCTACGCCAAGCAGGCCAGCGCGGCCAATCGCGCGCTGGTCGGCAGGCGCGACGTGCGCCTGCGCTTCGACGCCGAGCGCCGCGACCGCTTCGGCCGGCTGCTCGCCTACGTCTACCGCGCCGACGACGGGACGTTCGTCAACGCCGCGCTCGTGCGCGACGGCTACGCCCGCCCGCTCACCGTGCCGCCGAACGTCCGCCACGCGGAGCGCTTCGCCGCGCTGGCGCGGCAGGCGCGGGAGCGGGGGCGCGGGCTGTGGAGCGCCTGCTGAGGGCTGTGCATGCACATTGACATCACTGCATGCAAGTTGCCATCATCGGAGGATGCCGAACGTGCAGATCCGCGGCGTGCCCGACGACGTCCACCGTCAGCTGAAGGCCAAGGCCGCGCTGCAGGGCCAGTCGCTCAACGACTTCCTGCTCGAGCGGCTCACCGCCGTCGCCGAGCAGCCGACGATGGCCGAGTGGCTCGCCGAGATGCGCGAGCGAGCCGCGCGCGAGCCGTACGAGGGGCCGTCCATCGGCGACCTCGCGCGGATGATCCGAGAGGATCGCGATCGGGACGACCGGTGATCGTCGTCGATGCGTCGGTGCTCGTCGACGTCGTCGTCGGCGACGGGCCGGGGCTCGAGGCGATCGCCGCGGAGCAGTCGGCGGGCGCCGACGACGCGCTGCATGGCCCGGAGCTCGTGGAGCTGGAGACGCTGCATGTCATCCGGCGTCTGGCCCGCCGTGGCCTCATCGCGCCGCAGATCGCCACGCGCGCGATCCACACGCTCGACCGGGTGCCACTGGTCGCGTATGCGCACGCGCCGTTGCGCCATCGCGTGTGGGCGCTGCGCGAGCGCCTCACCGCCTACGACGCCGCGTACGTCGCGCTCGCCGAGGGGCTCGACGGCTCGCGGCTGCTGACCGGCGACGCCGCCCTCGCCGCCGTCGCCCGCGACCTCCTCGGCGCCGACGGGGTCCGCCATGTCGCGTAGCCGCCCCGCCGCACGGGTAGGGTCGCGGCCATGACCGTGGACCCCGTCGAGGTCGTGCTCGTAGTCAACGGCGAGCGCCGCTCCGCCACCGTCGACCCTCGCACCACGCTGCTGGACCTGCTTCGCGAGCACCTGGACCTCACCGGCGCCAAGAAGGGCTGCGACCACGGCCAGTGCGGCGCCTGCACCGCGCTGCTGGACGGCCGCCGCGTCAACACCTGCCTCGCGCTGGCCGTCGCCCACCAGGGCGCCGAGCTGGTGACGATCGAGGGACTCGCCGACGGGGACACGCTCCACCCGCTGCAGGAGGCGTTCATCGAGCACGACGCGTTCCAGTGCGGCTACTGCACCCCGGGTCAGATCTGCTCGGCCGTCGGGATGCTCGACGAGGCGAGCGCCGGCTGGCCCAGCGCGGTGACCGAGGACCTCGCGGCGAGCGCGATCGCGCTGACCGACGCCGAGATCCGCGAGCGGATGAGCGGCAACCTGTGCCGCTGCGGCGCCTACGCCAACATCGTGCCGGCGATCGCCGAGGCGGGCCGGTGAAGCCGTTCGCCTACGAGCGCCCGACCGACGTCGACGCGGCGATCGCGGCACGGACCCGTGACGGCGGGCGGGCGCGCTACCTCGCCGGCGGCACCAACCTCGTCGACCTCATGAAGCTCGAGGTCGAGACGCCGGCGCTCCTGGTCGACATCACCGGCGTCGCGCCCACGACGATCGAGGCGACCGCCGGTGGCGGGCTGCGGATCGGCGCCGGGGTGCGCAACAGCGACCTGGCCGCCGACCGCGCGGTGCGCGAGCGCTATCCGGTGCTCGCCCAGGCCCTGCTCGCCGGCGCCTCCGGCCAGCTGCGCAACCTCGCGACGACCGGCGGCAACCTCCTCCAGCGCACCCGCTGCCGCTACTTCCAGGATCCGTCCAAGCCGTGCAACAAGCGCGCGCCCGGCAGCGGCTGCCCGGCGATCGAAGGCGAGCACCGCAACCTGGCGATCCTCGGCCACTCGGACGCCTGTGTGGCGACCCATCCCTCCGACATGGCCGTGGCGCTGGCGGCGCTGGACGCGGTCGTCGACGTCCGCGGGCCGGGCGGAGCGCGCACGATCGCGCTGGTCGACCTGCACCGGCTGCCCGGCGACGAGCCGCAGCGCGACACCGTGCTCGCGCCGGGCGACCTCATCACTGCCGTCGAGCTGCCGTCCCTGCCGTTCGCCGCCCGCTCGCGCTACCGCAAGGTCCGCGACCGGGCCTCGTTCGCGTTCGCCGTCGTGTCGGTCGCCGCCGCGCTCGACGTCGACGGTGACGGGACGGTCCGCGACGTGCGGATCGCGCTCGGCGGCGTCGCCCACAAGCCGTGGCGGGCGTCGGCGGCCGAGGCGGCGCTGCGCGGCGGCCCCGCCACCCCCGAGCGCTTCGCGGCCGCCGCCGACGCCGAGCTCGCTGCGGCCCGGCCGCTGCGCGACAACGGCTTCAAGGTCCCGCTGGCCCGCAGCGTCCTGGTGCGCACGCTGACCGAGCTGACGGAGGGAGCGCGCTGATGCTCGCGACGAACGCCATCGCGACCGCCGCCGAGCCGCCGGAGGCGCGCTGATGGCCACGACCGTCTCCGCGCCGGCCGTCGGCGCCGCGCTCAGCCGGGTCGAGGCGCGCGAGAAGGTGACCGGGCAGGCGCGCTACGCGTTCGAGCAGCCGGCCGAGTCGGTCGCCTACGCCGTCGCCGTCGGCGCGCCGGTCGCCCGCGGCCGGATCCGCACGATCGACGCCGCCGCCGCGCTGGCCCTGCCGGGCGTCGTCGCGGTGCTCACCCACCAGAACGCGCCCCGCCTCTCCGAGACCCCCGATGCGACGCTCGCCGTGCTGCAGTCCGACCGGATCGCCTTCCGCGGCCAGATCGTCGCCGCGGTCGTGGCCGACTCGCTCGAGACCGCCCGCGCGGCGCAGTCGCTCGTGCGGGTCGAGGTCGACGCCGAGGCCCACGACGTCGTGCTGCGCGCCGACCACCCCGGCCTCTACGCGCCCGAGCAGGTCAACGCCGGCTATGCGACCGACAGCGAGCGCGGCGACGTCGACGCGGCGCTCGCAGCGGCGGCCACGACGATCGACGCGACCTACACCACGCCGCCCGAGCACAACAACCCGATGGAGCCGCACGCCTCGCTGGCGATCTGGGACGGCGACCAGCTCACGGTCCACGACTCGACCCAGGGCGCGCCCGTCGCCCGCGCGACGATCGCGAAGGTGCTCGGGCTCTCAACCGACCAGGTCCGGGTCATCTCACATCACGTCGGCGGCGGCTTCGGCTCCAAGGGCACCCCGCGCCCGAGCGTGATCCTCGCGGCGATGGCGGCCCGAGCCGTCGGCCGGCCGGTCAAGCTGGCCCTGACCCGCCACCAGCTCTTCACGCTCGTCGGGTACCGCACGCCGACCGTCCAGCGGGTCCGCCTGGGCGCCGATGGCGACGGCCGGCTGACCGCGATCGTCCACGAGGCGGCGATGCAGACCTCGACGGTGCGGGAGTTCGTCGAGCAGACGGTCACGCCGACCCGGGTGATGTACGCAGCGCCCAACCGCCGCACCACGCACCGGGTGGTCGCGCTCGACGTGCCGACGCCCTCGTGGCTGCGGGCACCCGGCGAGACGCCCGGGATGTTCGCGCTGGAGTCCGCGATGGACGAGCTCGCCGTCGCGGCCGGGATCGACCCGATCGAGCTGCGGGTCCGCAACGAGCCGGCGCGCGACCCCGAGCGCGACCTGCCCTTCAGCTCGCGCAGCCTCGTCGCCTGCCTGCGCGAGGGCGCGGCGCGCTTCGGGTGGGACGCGCGCGACCCGACGCCGGGCGTGCGGCGCGCAGGGCGGTGGCTCGTCGGCACCGGGGTCGCGGCCTCGACCTATCCCGCCTACCGCTCGCCGGCCCGCGCCTTCGCGCGCGCCGAGGACGACGGGACCTTCACCGTCGGCATCGGCGCGGCCGACATCGGCACCGGGGCCCGGACCGTGCTGACCCAGATCGCCGCCGACGCGCTCGGCGTCGGGGTCGTGCGCGTGACGATGGAGATCGGCGACAGCGCACTCCCGCGGGGTCCGGTGGCCGGCGGCTCGATGGGCACCGCCTCCTGGGGCACCGCGGTCGTCCGGGCCTGCGAGGCGCTGCGCGAGCAGGGCGGCGGCGAGGCCACGTCCGACACGACCGACGAGATCCGCGGCCAGCGGCCGCTCTCCCGCCACGCGTTCGGCGCCCAGTTCGTCGAGGCGCGCGTGGACGCCGACAGCGGCGAGGTGCGGGTCACCCGCGCGCTCGGCGTCTTCGGCGCCGGGCGGATCGTGAACCCGAAGACCGCCCGGTCGCAGCTCATCGGCGGCATGACGATGGGCATCTCGATGGCGCTCCACGAGGAGGGCATCGTCGACCGCGCGTTCGGCGACACGCTCAACGACGACTTCGCCGACTACCACGTCGCCGCCTGCGCCGATCTCCACGAGATCGACGCGATCTGGGTCGACGAGGAGGACCACGAGCTCAACCCGATGGGCTCCAAGGGCATCGGCGAGATCGGGATCGTCGGCACCGCCGCGGCGGTCGCCAACGCCGTCCACCACGCGACCGGCATCCGCGTGCGCGACCTGCCGATCCGCCTGGACCGGCTGCTGCCCGGGCTGCTGGCGTAACCCGAGGCGGCCATCGCTCGGCATGCCCGTCCACGACACCCACGGCCGCTGGCCCTACGTCGCCGCGGCCGCCGCCGGCCCTGCGGCCATCGGCGTCGTCGCTGCGCGCGACTGGCTCGCGCAGGACGACCGCTGGGCCGCTTGGCTGCCCCTGCCGATCCTGTGCTGGCACCAGACCGAGGAGTGGGTGCGCCCCGGCGGCTTCCTCCCCTGGTTCAACCGCGACGTGCTCGGCAGCGACGCCGACGAATGGCCGCTCACCCGCGCCGACGGGCTGCGCATCAACGTCGGCCTCGGCTGGGGCGGCCAGCTCGTCGTCGGCCTGCTGCACGGGCGCGCCCCGGAGCTGCAGGCGCTCTTCTCGGCGATGCACCTGGCCAACGGCATCCTCCACGTCGGTGCGGCGATCTCCCAGCGCCGCTCCAACCCCGGCGTGGTCACCGGCGCGCTGCTGCTCGGCCCGGTCGGCGCGGCCGGCATCGTCCGCCAACTCCGCGATCCGCGCCTGCCCCGTCGGCGCGTCGCGGCCGGCGCGGCCGCCGGCGCGGGGATCTCGGCGGCGCTCTTCGCGACGCTGCGCCGCAGGGTCCGGGCCGCGGCCGGCACACCGTTCGCCGGTCGGCCGTCGCACGCCCCGCGCCAGACGCCCAACCGGCGATCGGGGTAGGCTCTGCCCGCATGGCACTGCGGATGCGACAGAGCCTCGCCGAGCTCGAGCGGGCGTTCGTCGAGGAGTCGATCGAGGATCGCGACCGCCGCGACGCGCTGCGCCAGGCCGCCATCGAGCGTTCGCGTCAGCGCAGCATGGAACGCCGCCACCGGCACGGGTCGTTCCGCTTCGTCGTGCTCGTGCTCGTGCTCGTCGCGACGGCCGTCGCCGTGACGATCGCGATGTTCGAGATCCTGTTCTTGGTGATGGGGTAGCTCCCGCAGCTACCCCGTCTCCGGGTCGGCGGGCCTAGTGCCCGCCGAGCTGTCGCAACTCCCGGTCCACCTCCTCGCGCAGGCTCCGGCCGGCGTCCGCCCGAGGAGCGGCGGCCGCCGCGGTCACGCCCACGCCGCCGCGCTCCTCCTGGATCTCCAGGTAGACCTCCTTGCGGAAGACCGGGATGTCGCGCGGCGCCTGGATGCCGATGCGCACCTTCTCGCCCATGATCGACAGCACCGAGACCTCGATGTCGTCGCCGATCATGATGCTCTGATTGGACTTGCGTGTCAGGACCAGCATGAGTGGCACCTCCCTGCCATGGGCGCACAGTTGTACTGGCGGTTCCCGCCTTGGTGGGTGACGAAACGTGCGGCTGTGCCGGTTCTTTCGCTAGGGTCCTCGCCACTCATGGCACGTCGCTCATTGCGTCCCCACCTCAATCAGATTCGCACATGGGTGCGACAGGGTCGCACGGACGCCTGGATCGCGCATCAGCTCGAGGTGACCGTGCAGCAGATCGAGTCCTTCAAGAAAGAGAACGACCTCACCCCCGATGCTCCCGCGGAGAACGGCGACGGCGTCGCCGCTCCCGGCGTGGACTTCGACGACGAGATCGATCTCCGAGCCGAGGACGATGCCCTCATCGCCGCCGAGCTCGAGGCCGAGCAGGCCCGGGCAGCCGAGGAGGCGGCCGCTGCGGCCGCCGCCAAGGCGGAGGCCGGCGAGGACGAGGAGGAGGCCGACGAGGCGAAGACCACCCGGCGCCGCGGTCGCCGCGGCCGGGGTCGGCGCACGTCGAAGTCCCACGTCCTCGAGGGCACGTTCGATCACGGCGAAGAGGGCTACGGCCTGTGGCTCGACCCGGCGGTGGAGGACGACCCCATCTACGCCGAGCACTGGGCGGGCCACCGCCCGGTCGAGGTGACGATCGAAGCCGATCGCATCGTCATCCGCCGCGCCGAGACCGGCGACGGCGAGGACGAGGACTGACGCACCGTCCCCCGGGCTCGTCGCGGACGGGCCCGGGCGGCGGACGCGCCGGCCTTCACTCCACGAGCCGGCGGCCGCCCGCGTAGTCGGTCGCGGCCCGCAGATAGCGGTGGAACGCGGCGTCGGCCACCGTGGCGGCATCCCAGGCGTACGGCGCCTCTGGCGCGACGCGCTGCGCGACGTCCAGGCACCAGTCGGTGCCCTGGTCGTAGAGGGACGCGAGCTCGTCGACGGTGAACGTCGAGCCGATCCGGCGGCGCAGCTCGGCCACGATGGCCTCGACGACCCGCTCCAGCTCGCGCCGCTCGCGGGGCGCGGCGTCCTCCACGCGCTTCTCACCCGCGCGCCAGTCGAAGACAGCGGTCTCGTAGGGCACGTCGTGAGGGTAACGGCCCCGCCGCGACTCAGCCGCTCGGCAGGTCCTCGATGACGTAGGCCTGCTCGCCCGGCTTGACGTAGCCGAGCTTGCGCGCCTCGGCCTCGAGCGTCTGCGGCTGGGTGAGCGCCTTGCGACGCTCCTTCAGGCGCGCGTGCTCGCGCTCCAGCCGCGTGACCTCGGCGTTCTTGCGCTCGGCCTCGCCGCGCGCCGTCCAGTACGACCTCGCCGGGCCGATGTACAGCAGCACGATGGCGACCAGCACGCACAGCAGCGCCACGCGCCCGACACGGTCCCAGCGAATCCGATGCATCGGGGGACCCCTTCGGGTCCCCCGCGCGGACTCCTCCCTACGACCGGAAGACCGAGCGCCCCGGGAACTCGGCGTCGGCGCCGAGCTGCTCCTCGATGCGCAGCAGCTGGTTGTACTTGGCGACGCGATCGCTGCGCGACGGCGCGCCCGTCTTGATCTGGCCGCAGCCGGTGGCGACGGCGAGATCGGCGATCGTGACGTCCTCGGTCTCGCCCGAGCGGTGCGACATCACGGCGGTGTAGCCCGCGGCGCGCGCGGTGGCGATCGCGTCGAGCGTCTCGCTGAGCGTGCCGATCTGGTTGACCTTGATGAGGATCGAGTTGCCCACGCCGGCGTCGATGCCGCGCTGCAGGCGCTGGGTGTTGGTGACGAACAAGTCGTCGCCGACGAGCTGGACGCGGTCGCCGATGCGGTCGGTCAGCAGCTTCCAGCCGTCCCAGTCCTCCTCGTCCATGCCGTCCTCGATCGAGAGGATCGGGTAGCGGCCGCTGAGGTCGGCCCAGTAGTCGGCCAGCTCGGCCGACGACAGCTTGCGACCCTCGTGCTCGAGGTCGTAGACGCCGCCTTCGAAGAGCTCGCTCGTGGCCGGGTCCATGGCGATCGCGACGTCGTCGCCGGGCCGGTACCCCGCCGCCTCGATGCCCTCGATGAGCACCGCGAGCGCTGCCTCGTTGGACTCGAGGTTCGGAGCGAAGCCGCCCTCGTCGCCGACCGCCGTGGCCAGGCCGCGGCCATGCAGCGTCTTCTTCAGTGCGTGGAAGACCTCGGTGCCCATCCGCAGGCACTCCGAGAAGCTCGGCGCGCCGCACGGGACGATCATGAACTCCTGGAAGTCGACCGAGTTGTCGGCGTGGGCGCCGCCGTTGAGGACGTTCATCATCGGCACGGGCAGCACGCGCGCGGCCTCGCCGCCCAGGTAGCGCCAGAGCGGCATGCCCTCCTCGGCCGCGGCCGCGTGCGCGGCCGCCAGCGAGACGCCGAGCACCGCGTTGGCGCCCAGGCGCGACTTGTTCGGCGTGCCGTCGAGCTCGATCATCGCCCGGTCCAGGCCAGCCTGGTCGGTCGCGTCGCGGCCGTGGATCGCGTCGGCGATCTCGCCGTTGACGTTGGCGACCGCCTGGGTGACGCCCTTGCCGACCCAGCGATCGCCGCCGTCGCGCAGCTCGGTGGCCTCGAACTCGCCGGTCGAGGCGCCCGACGGCACCGCGGCGCGGCCGGCCGAGCCGGAGCGCAGCGTCACCTCCACCTCGACGGTCGGGTTGCCGCGCGAGTCGAGGATCTGGCGGGCGTGGACGGTCTCGATCTGGCTCATGGGTGTTCGGGGTTCTCCTGGCTCTGGGTCTCGTGCAGCCGCGCCTGGGCGTAGTAGCCCAGCCGGCGGTCCTCGGTGAGGTCGCTCCAGCGCTCGCCGCCGGCCTCGGCCAGCGCGACGGCCGCCTCGACGCGCGCGCGGAAGCGCGCGGCCGACGAGCGCAGCGCCAGCTCCGGGTCGACCTTCGCGCCGCGGGCGACGTTGACGAGCGCGAACAGGGCGTCGCCGATCGCCTCGTCGGTCGGGCCGCCGGCCGCGATCGCCTCGACCGCGCCGCGCGCGGCCTCCACGCGCCCGTCGGCGTCGAGCGGGTCGAAGCCGCTGGAGGCCGCGCGGCGCTGCACCTTGCGCGCCAGCAGCGGCCCGGGGAGGTTGTCGGGGACCTCGGCGAAGACGCCGCGCTCGCGGCCGTCCTCGGTCTCCTTGATCTTGTCCCAGTTGCGCAGGACCTCGCCCGCGTGCTCGACCTCGACGTCGCCGAAGACGTGCGGGTGGCGGCGGATGAGCTTCTGGCGGCAGTGCTCGGCGACCTGCGCGAGGTCCCCCGCGCCGCGCTCCTCGAGCAGCAGCGATAGGAAGTGCACCTGGAAGAGGACGTCGCCGAGCTCGTCGAGCAGCTTGGCGTCGTCGCCGCGGCGCGCGGCGTCGGCGAGCTCGTAGGCCTCCTCGACGGTGTGGGGCACGATCGAGCGCTCGTCCTGCTCGCGATCCCACGGGCACTCGACGCGCAGGCGGCGCGTGAGGTCGTCGAGCCGCCCGAGGGCGTCGGTGATCTCTGGACGCGACACGGCCCCGCAGGATATGGCGGCGGCCGCGATGGCCGCCGCCCGCCTAGCCGCGGATCAGCCCGCCGGCGTCGTCGTGGTCGGCTGGGCCGCGCCGGTCGGGGACGTCGACGTGGTCTTCGGCGCGTTCTTGCACTCCTGCGTGGCGAAGCCCTCGCGGCAGTCCGTCTCGCCCTTCCACTGCTTCTGGAAGTCCTTGACGAACGTGTTCAGCGCGTTCTGCTGGCCCTCGGAGGCGAGCAGCTGCTTGATCGTGTCCTTGGACTGCTCGAGCGTCTGCTGGTCGGCCGCGTTGACCTTCTCGACCTCGAAGACGTACCAGCCGAACTGGGTCTTGACCGGGCCGACGATCGCGCCCTTCTTGGCGCCGAACAGCGCGTCGTCGAAGGCCTTCTCCTGCTGGCCCTTGGCGATGCCCTTCAGCTGCCCGCCGGTGTTCTTGGACGCCTCGTCGGTCGAGTACTGCTTGGCCACCGCCGCCCAGCTCTCGCCGCCGTCGAGCGCCTGCTTGGCCTCGTTGGCCTTGGCCTCGGTCTTGGCCAGGACGATCCGCGCGTCACGCGTCTCCGGCGTGGCGAAGCGCGACTTGTTCTTCTCGTAGTAGGCCGTGATCTGGGCGTCGGTGACCTTGTCCTTGCCCTTCGTCACCGCCTCGCGCAGCTTCGTCTCCAGCTGCTGCAGCCGCAGGCGGAAGAGGACGTCCTCGTTGGTCATCCCCTGCTGCTTGAGGAACTTCTGGTAGTCGGCGTCCTTGGGGAACTGCTGCTTCTTGAGCTTGGCCAGCTCCTTCTCGACCTGCGCCGGCGTGACCTCGATGCCCCGCTCCTCGGCCTCCTGCTCCACCCACTGCGAGCTGATGAGGAAGGACATCACGGAGTCCTTCAGCTGCGTGTAGGTCTGCTCGCACTGCTCCTTGTACTGCGCGTCGGAGGTCTCGGGCTGGCCCTTGGCGGGCTTGGGCGCCGCCTGCTTCTTCGCGGCGATGCACGCCTCGAAGTCGGGGGCGTCGGGGACCTTGGCCGCGTCGCCGGTGGCGCCCGATTGGGCGGCCGTCGAGATCGCCGCGACGTTCATCCAGTGGTTGAACTGGTCCTTGGTGATCGAGACGTCGCCGACCTTCGCGACGGCGTTCCCCGGGACCTCGTTGTCGTCGCCGCCGCAGGCCGCCACGACGAGCGCGAGCACGGCGACGAGACCGACGGGCAAGAGGAGTCGAAGGGTTCGGCGCATAGGGCGCGAGAGGGTAGCGGAAGCAGGGCGCATGGACCCTCACCCTGGCGGCCTCAGATGAAGGCCAGGTGAAGCCTTCCTCGCGGATTCTAAGCGGCTTCGCGGGTGACCGCCAGCAGCACGTCGGCGGCGCGCACGACGGCCGGGAAGCGCTGCTGCGGATCGTCGGGCACGCGCACCGAGAGCTGGGACTTGCCCGACTCGTAGAGCGCGCCCGGGATCTGCTCGCGCAGCTTCTTGGCGCGCACGGAGTCCAGCTCGATCGGCGTGACCGCGAGGCGTCCCTGGCGGAACGACACCGCCTGGGCGCCCGCCTGGCCGAGCTTGATGCGGGCCTGCTGGAGGTCGATGAGGTTGGCCAGCGGCTCGGGCACCGGCCCGAAGCGGTCCTCGAGCTCCTCGCGCAGCATCGCCAGGTCGGCGACCTCGGCGGCCCCGGCGATCCGGCGGTGCACGTCGATCTTGGCCTGCTCGTAGGGCACGTAGTCGGCCGGGACGTAGGCGTCGACGTTGACGTCCAGGCGCACCGGCTCGGGCGCCTCCTCGGCCTGGCCCTCGGCGGCGCGCACCGCCTCGTCGAGCATCGACAGGTACAGCTCGAAGCCGAGCGCGGCGACGTGTCCGGACTGCTCGTCGCCGAGCAGGTTGCCGGCGCCGCGGATCTCGAGGTCGCGCATCGCGATCTTGAAGCCGGCGCCCAGCTCCGTGTAGTCGCTCAGCGCGGCCAGGCGCTGGCCGGCCTCGTGGGTGAGCGTGTCGGCGGACGGATAGAGCAGGTAGGCGTAGGCGCGCTCGCGCGAGCGGCCCACGCGGCCGCGGATCTGATACAGCTGGGCCAGGCCGAAGAGGTCGGCCCGCTCGACGATCAGCGTGTTGGCCTGCGGGATGTCGATGCCCGACTCGATGATCGAGGTCGCCACGAGCACGTCGGCCTCGCCACGCAGGAAGGCGAGCATCCGCGCCTCGAGCTCGTCGGTGTCGAGCTGGCCGTGGGCGACCTCGAAGCGCAGCCCCGGGCACAGCGCGCGCAGCCGCTCCGCCGCCTCGTCGATCGTCTCCACGCGGTTGTGGAGGAAGAACGCCTGGCCGCCACGGCGGTGCTCGCGCACGAGCGCCTGCTTGACCAGCTCCTCGTCGTACTCGCCGACGTAGGTCTTGACCGGGCGCCGACCCTCCGGCGGGGTCTCGATCACCGAGATGTCGCGCACGCCGGCCAGCGACATCTGCAGCGTGCGCGGGATCGGCGTGGCCGACATCGCGATCACGTCGACCTTCAGCTTGAGCTGGCGCAGCAGCTCCTTCTGCTTGACGCCGAAGCGCTGCTCCTCGTCGACGATGATCAGCCCGAGGTGCTTGGGCCGCACGTCGCGCGACAGCAGGCGGTGCGTGCCGATGAGGATGTCGACCTTGCCGTCGTTGAAGCGCGCGACCGCGTCCTTCTGCTCCTTGACCGGACGGAAGCGCGAGACGTGCTCGATCGTCATCGGGTAGTCGGCGAGGCGCTCGGCGAACGTGCCGTAGTGCTGCTGGGCGAGGATCGTCGTCGGCACGAGCATGAGCACCTGCGTGCCGCCCTCGACGGCCTTGAACGCGGCGCGCAGGGCGACCTCGGTCTTGCCGTAGCCGACGTCGCCGCAGATCAGGCGGTCCATCGGGCGCGCCGTCTCCATGTCTGCCTTGACCGCCTCGATCGCCTCGCGTTGGTCGCCGGTCTCCTGGTGGGGGAACTTCGCCTCGAACTCGACGAGCCAGTCGCCGTCGGGCGCGAACGCGTGGCCGGCGCGGCGCTTGCGCTCGGCGTAGAGGTTGAGCAGCTCGCCGGCCATCTCCTGCGCGGCGCGACGCGCGCGGGCCTTGATCGTGTCCCAGCGCGTGCCGCCGAGCTTGGACAGCGGCGGGTGCTCGCCGCCCGCGCCGACGTAGCGCGAGATCTTCGCGAGCTGGTCGCTGGGGACGAAGACGCGGTCGGCGCCCGCGTACTCGAGCAGCAGGTAGTCGCGGGTGACGCCGGCGACCGTGCGCGTGTCGAAGCCGGCGAAGCGGGCGATGCCGTGGTCCTCGTGGACGACGATGTCGCCGGTGCGCAGGTCGGCGAACGAGCGCAGCGCGCCGCGGCGGCCGACGGCCGGCCCGGACGGCTCCGCGCGGCGGCGGCGCAGGAGCCGGTGCTCGGGGATGATCGCCAGCTTCAGCGACGGGGCGACGAAGCCGTCGCGCAGCGAGGAGGCGACGAACTGCAGCGCGGCGTCGTAGGTCGGCACCCCGTCCATCCACGACGCCTTCAGCCGCGCGAGGTTGTAGCCGGCGCGCTCGCCCTCGCCGCGCCGCGACCAGGCGACGATGGTGCGGTAGCCGGAGCGCACGAGCTTCTCCAGCTCGGCCTCGGCCTCCTTCAGCGAGCGGGCGCCGGTGTCGGCGGCCTGACCGCGCAGCTGGATCGGCTGGTCGCCGGAGATGGCCGACAGCGCGACGGACGCGCGGTCGTCGAGCGCCGCCTTGATGTCGTCGGGCTTGACGTAGAGGTGGTGGGCGTCGTCGTCGTGGAAGGCGGCGCAGACGTCCTGCCAGTGGTCGGCCAGGGCCGGGGCGATCTCCTCCTCGGCGGCGATGAGGATCGCGGCGTCGGCCGGCGCGAGGTCGAGGAAGGCGCGGAAGCGGTCGACCGGCAGCAGCTCGGCGACATCGGGACGGTCGGCCTCGTCTGCGACGGCGGCGATCTCGGCGAGCTCGCGGTGCTCGGGGGCCAGCTCGGCCGCGGGCGCGATCTCGATCTCCTCCGCGTCCCCCAGCGAGCGCTGGGTGAAGGTCGAGAACCAGCGCAGCGACTCGACCTCGATGTCGAAGAGGTCGACGCGGACCGCCCGGTCCTCGGTGGCCGGGTAGACGTCGAGGATCCCGCCGCGCACGGCGAACTGGCCGCGGTCGGAGACCTGGTCGACGCGTTCGTAGCCGGCGGCCACGAGCTGGCCGGTGAACTCGTCCACGTCGATGAGGTCGCCGACGCGCAGGCGCAGCGAGTGCGGGCGCAGCTCGGGGTCGGGGACCTTCTCGGAGAGCGCGACGGCGGAGACCACCACGACGGGCTGCTCGGCGGCGGCGGCGTCGAGCAGCGCATCCAGCGCCGCGACGCGCAGGCCGACGAGATGCGGCGGCGGCGCGAGGTGGGACTCGTAGGCGACGCCGCGGCTCGGGTAGAAGCGCACCGCCCGCGGCGCCAGCCACGCGCGCAGGTCGGCGGCGAGGTCGCGGGCCTGGCGGTCGTCGCCGGCCACGACGAGCGCGGGCCGATCGGCAGCCTGGTCGGCCAGCGCGGCGAGCACGTACGGGCGCAGCGACGCGGACGTGAACGCACGCCCGCCGTCGCGGGCGAGCGTCGCCGCGGCAGGGTCGTCGTCGAGGAGCTGGAGGAGGGGGCGGAGGGCCATCGGCGCAGGACGACCGCCCGCGCACGAGCGCGGCCGGCACCGGTGACGAGTCTACGAAAGCCGGTGGCCGGCCCGCCGAACGCGGCCCTACAGCGCCTGCTCGCCGAGCACGATCCGCTCGGCGACGTCGGTCGCGCGCTCGATCAGCGCCGCGACCTCGTCGCGCGGCTGGCGCCAGCGGCCCAGCACGTAGGAGGCGACGATGTCGGGGTCGGTCGAGTCCGGGCGCCCGACGCCGACCCGCACGCGGCCGAAGTCGGCCGAGCCGAGCTCCCGCTTCAGCGACTTCAGCCCGTTGTGACCGGCCAGCCCACCGCCCAGCCGCGGGCGGATCTCGCCGAACGGCAGGTCGATCTCGTCGTGGATCACGAGCACGCGGTCGAGCTCGACCTGCAGCGCTCCCCGCGCTGGGCCGACGGAGCGCCCGGCGTCGTTCATGTACGTCTGCGGCAGCAGCACGGCGACCCGCGGCCCGCTGGGCCCCGTGCGACCGTCGGTGATCAGGCCGGCGTACTTCTTCTTGGCCCGCGGCAGCTCCCAGCGGGTGGCCAGCGCGCTGGCCACCTCGAATCCGACGTTGTGCGGCGTGAAGGCGTACTCCGTGCCGGGGTTGCCCAGCCCGACGACGAGCCAGTCGACGGGCAAGGGCGCTCCCGCGCTACTCGGACTCGGCGGCGGACTCGGACTCGCCGGCGGCGGACTCGCCCGCGGCAGGCTCGCCCGCCTCGGCCTCGGCCTCGGCGGCCGGCGCGGCCTCGCCGACGACCTCGGTCTCCTGCTCGATCTCGTCCTCGGACGGCTCGCCCAGCTTCGGCGGGGTGAGCGTCGCGACGACGGTCTCCTCGAGATGGTCGAGCAGCGTGACGCCGCTCGGCGCGGTGACCGACGACAGGTACAGCGTGTCGTTCATCGCCATGCCGGAGACGTCGACGACGATCGACTCGGGGATCTCGGTCGGCAGCGCCTCGATGTTCACTTCACGCGTGACCTGCTCGATCACGCCGCCCTCGATGACGCCCGGCGCGTCGTCGACGCCGGCCAGCTCGAGGTGCACCATCGCGTGGATCGGCTGGTCGAGGCGCACGCGCAGGAAGTCGACGTGGGTCGTCTCGCCGCGCGTCGGATGATGGTCGGCGGCCTTGAGGACCGCCGAGGCGGTCTGGCCGTCGAGGGCGAGCTCGAGGACCGCGCCCCGAGCCGCGAGCGCGATGCGCAGCTCGCGAGCGTCGACGTCGAAGGCGACCGGATCCTCGCCGCCGCCGTAGAGGACGCCGGGGACGCGGCCCGCGCGACGGAGGCGGCGCGTGGCGCGCGAGCCCTCCGGAGTGCGGACGCGGGCGTCGAGCTTGGTGGCAGTGGTCTGGGCCATGGGACGAACGATGGTAGCGGCCTACCGGGCCGCCGCCCCGGCCCCGAGCTGCACGTGCGCGCGGTACAGCTGCGACAGGACGTCGAAGGCCGGCTTCTTGCGGCCGTCGTAGCCGATGACCGCCTTCTGGTGCAGCGGGAACGTCGGGTACGGATTCGAGCCGTCCCAATCCGGGCGGATGCGGAACTCCTGCAGCGTCCAGTAGAGCGCGCCGGCCAGCCACGGCTTCGTGTCGAAGACCGTGAGGTTGTCGCGCACCCACTGGGACTGGAACGCGTAGGTGCCCTTCTCGTCGACCGGCCCCTCGCGGTTGGCCTCCGCCCCCCACTCGCTGGCGAAGATCGCCTTGCGCGGGTAGCAGCGGTGGAGCTGGTCGAGGTACTGCGACAGCAGCGTGCGGTCGGAGATCTCGCCCAGCCGGCCCGAGTACCAGCCGAAGTAGAGGTTCACGCCGAGCGCGTCCAGCGGCCCGTAGCCGCGCTGGCAGCCCGACGACGGGTAGCCGGCGAACGCCTGGCCGACCAGGCGCGTCGGGTCCAGGCTGCGCACCAGCCGGGCCGCGTGGCGGATGTAGCGCGACTGCGCGGTGCCGACCTTCGCGTTGAGCTCGTTGGCGATCGACCAGACGATGATCGACGGGTGCGACGAGTGGGCCAGCACGTCGTCGCGCAGGTAGACGTCGGCGAGCTTCTCGACCTCGGGCTTGCCCAGATCGGGCGTGCGCACCTGGTAGAAGGGCACCTCGTTCCAGACCAGCAGCCCGCGCCGGTCGGCTTCCTCGTAGACGTGCGGGTGCAGCGGGTAGTGGGAGCGGATCATCGTGCCGCCCGCCTCCTGGACCCAGTCGAGCTGCTGGTCGCGCGTGCGGTTGCTCTGCGCGCCGCCCTCCCCCGGCCAGTCCTCGTGGATCGCCATCCCGCGCGCGTTGACCCGCTTGCCGTTGAGCAGCAGCTCGCCGTCGCCGGACACGCGCAGCGAGCGGATCCCGCTCTTCACCCGCCAGCGCGCGACGACCGACCGCCCGATCCGGGCCTCGACGGTCACCGGGTAGAGCGTCGGCGACCCCGGCTCCCACAGCCGCGGCCGCGGCACCCGCAGCCGGCCGCGCAGCTCGCGCTCGCTGCCCGGGTACAGGGTCGTCGTCCCGAGCGTCGTGCGCCGGCCGCCGAAGCGCGCGGAGACCGTGGCGGTCTGGACGCGCGACGAGAGGTTCTGCGCCCGGGCCCGGAACTCCACGCTCGCCGCGCAGCGCGAGCAGCTCAGGCGCGGAAGGACCTGGACGACCGGCAGGTCGACGCGGTCGACCGCCCGCAGGTAGACCTCGCGCAGGATGCCGGCGTACGGCCACCAGCCGGCGCTCGGCTTGTCGTCGGTGCCGAGGCCCTGGAACGGGAAGTCGAGCGGACCGTGGCGCGCGTCGACGCGGACGTCGAGCGTGTTCGCGCCGCGGCGCAGCAGCGAGCGTGGCAGCCGCAGCTCGAACGGGATGAACGCGCCTTGGTGACGGCCGATCGTGCGGCCGTTGAGCCGTACCGTCGCCCGGTAGTTGACCGACTCGAAGCGCACCACCCACTCGCGCGCGCGGCCGCCCGCCGGCAGCTTGAAGCTCTTGCGGTAGGTCGCCACCGTCGGCAGGAAGTCGCGCATCGACTCGCCGGTTGCGTTCCACGCGTTGGGGACGGTGACGTTGCGCGTGGAGCCGCCCTGCGTCAGCCGCCAGGTGCCGGCGAGGAGGTAGCGACCGGTCGGGCCGTCCTGGTAGAGGGTCGACCGGGTCGGCGTGTCGGCGGCGCGCGCCGGCGCCGGCGCCGCGAGCAGCGAGAGGGCCAGCGCGGCGGCGGGGAGGGTGACGGCGAGGCGGCGGAGCATGGGCGGGGGTCGGAACACATGCGCGCCCCCAAGGTTTCGCCGCTCAGCAGGAGGCTTCGCGACCGATCGGGGCGCTGAGGCCGGTCACGGTAACGGACGCGCCGGAGAGCACCGTGCCGGCGCGGTGGACGTCGACGCACTGGACCGTCGTCAGCCGCGACGGCGTCTTCCAGACGACGCGGGTCGGACCGCGCGCGTCGCCGAGGCTGTGCGAGGTCGCCGAGTCGTAGGCGACGATCTCCAGCGTGCCCGGCGTGCGCAGGTCGCGCGCGTTGGCCTCGACCGTGCGCACGCAGCCCGGCCGGTGCGTGCAGCCGTCGATCTCGCGCAGCATCGCGGCCACGTCGCCGCGCGCCTGGGCGCGCAGCAGCGCGGTGACCTTGTCGCGCTCGAGGTTCTCGGTCGACAGCCAGCGCGCGAGGATCAGCGAGACGGCGAGGAACGCCACCACGGCGACGGCGATGACGATCCAGCGGCGCACGCGCCGCGGAAATCTACTCGCCGTTGAGCTCGAGGAACATCCGCACGGAGGCCTCCTGGTGCTCGAGGCGCTCGGCGGTCTCGTGCGCGTGGTGGGCGGCCCGATCGAGGAAGTCCTCCAGGCAGTGCTCCGGATCCTCGGGCAGCGGATAGATCCAGGCGACGTCGGGCGCCGCGCAGGCGATCCCCATCGGCGGGCGCCCCTCGGCCAGCGTCCGCGCGCTGCACACCGGCGCGACGGTGATCTGCCGCTCGGGCGCGACGAGCGCGACCGGCATCAGGCGGTGTGCGGGCAGGCGGACGTCGATGTCGATCGAGCGGTCGACCGCGATCTCCGGGCCGACCGTCTCCTGCAGCGGCTCGCGCCACACGGCCAGCACCGTGTCGGCGGCGAGGATCGCGTCGCGCATCGCCTTGGCCTGCGCGGCGTAGAGCTCCTCGGCCTCCTGGCGGTCGTGGGCGTCGCCGAGATCGAGGTCCACCGGCACCCGCAGCAGCTCGTCGGGACCGACGGCGCTGCCGGCGCCGAGCCCGCCGTGGGCGACGTAGGTCTGGATCGTGCCGAGGTCACGCCGGCCGTGGAAGATGACGGTCAGCGCGTCACAGGTGGAGAGCGGCCCGACCCGCAGGGCCACCGCGGCGGCATCGCCCTCGTCGAGGAGCGCCCGGCGGAGCAGGTCGTCGCTCTGGTCGTCGTCCCGCATGGTTGTCATTCTCCTCCTGCCTGGGTACCCGATTCAATCGACCAACCGGACAGAAAGCCGCAGATCAGGATCGACACGATGAAGCTCCTCTACAAGCCGTTCGGCATCGTCCTCGGCCTGCTGGCCGGGTTCGCGGGCCGTCAGGTGTTCAACGCGATCTGGGGCAAGCTCGACGACGAGGAGCCGCCCGAGGCCACGACCGAGCTCGCGCCATGGGGCAAGGTCCTCGCCGCCGCCGCGCTGCAGGGCGCGATCTTCGCGGTGGTCCGCGCCGCGGTGAACCGCGCCGGCGCGAAGTCCTTCGAGCACCTCACGGGCGTCTGGCCCGGCGAGCGCCGCCCCGAGCCCGAGTGATCGTCAGGCCGCGCTGCGCGAGCGCGGCCAGGTCGTCCTCGAACGCGGCGAAGTCGCCGGCGAGGAGATGGTCCAGCTGCGGCGCGCGGCGCGCCCAGATGCGCAGCGCGTCCGGCCCGACCTTCGCCTCGGCCTCCGCGGTCAGGTCGAGCAGGATCGCCAGCCGCGGGTCGTGGTCGGCCTGGCCGGAGAGGATCGCCAGCGGATCGGCGCCCAGCACGCGGCAGAGCTCGTCCTCGGCGAGGCCGAGGCGCTCCATCAGCGCGTAGGCGGCGCCCACGGCGAGGCTCCGCTCAGAAGAGCTGGTTCTCGCCGCCGAAGACCTCCGACACCGAGCCGTCGGTGAAGATCCGGCGGATCGAGTCGGTCAGCAGCTCGGCGCACGAGAGCACGCGGACGTTGTCGGGGGCCCCTTCGCGCAGCGGGATCGTGTCGGTGACGACGATCTGCTCGAAGGGCGCGGCGGCGAGGTTCTCGAACGCCGGGCCCGACAGGATCGGGTGGGTCGCCGCCGCGTAGACGCGCTTGGCGCCCGCGTCGAGCACGGTCTGCCCGGCGGCGCAGAGGGTGCCGGCGGTGTCGATCATGTCGTCGACGATCACCGCCGTCTTGCCCTTCACGTCGCCGATGACGTACCCGATCTCGGCGACCTGCTGCGCCGGGCGCTCCTTGTCGAGGATCGCCAGCTCGGCCCCCAGCTTCGAGGCGAACTTCTTGTTGAGCTTCACGCGGCCCGCGTCCGGCGCGACGACGACGAGGTCGTGCAGGTCCAGATCGCTGAAGTACTGCGTGAGCATGAACAGCGCGGTCATGTGGTCGACCGGCTTGGAGAAGAAGCCCTGGATCTGGCCGGCGTGGAGGTCCATCGTCAGGACGCGATCGGCCCCCGCCCGCTCGAGCATCCGCGCCACGAGGCGCGCGGAGATCGGCTCACGCGGCGCGGACTTCTTGTCCTGGCGGCTGTAGCCGAACCACGGCGTCACCGCGACCACGCGATGGGCCGACGCGCCGACCGCCGCGTCGATCATGAGCAGCAGCTCCATGAGCGCGTCGTTGGCGGTCAGGCCGAGGCGCGGGTTGGCGCACGTCGGCTGGATGATGAAGACGTCCGCACCGCGGATCGACTCCTCGAAGCGGCAGTAGACCTCGCCGTTGGAGAACGTCTTCAGCGTGACGGGACCGAGCTCGACGCCGAGCTTGTCGGCGATCTTGGCGGCCAGGTCGGGGTTGGCCCGACCCGAGAAGAGCATCAGCCGCTTGTCGTACTCGATCGGCAGGCTGGTGGAGGACAGCGACGGCTGCGTCTCGATCGCGCTCATCGGCTCGACGGATCCTACTCACCTTCGCGGCGTCGCTCCGCGTAGCCCTCGATGTTCGTCTGGCGGGCACGGGCGACGCCGAGCGCGCCCGGCGGGACGTCGGCGACGATCACCGAGCCGGCCGCCGTGTAGGCGCCGTCGCCGACGGTCACCGGAGCGACGAAGGTCGTGTCGACCGAGGTCTTGACGTTGGCGCCGATCGTCGTGCGGTGCTTGCGCCGGCCGTCGTAGTTGGCGGTGACGTTCGAGGCGCCGACGTTCGTGCCGGGGCCGATGTCGGCGTCCCCGATGTAGGAGAGGTGCGGCACCTTCGTGCCCTCGCCGATGTCGGAGTTCTTGATCTCGACGAACGTGCCCGCCTTGGCCTTCTCGCGCAGCAGCGCGCCCGGACGCAGGTAGGCGAACGGCCCGACGGTGACGCCCGGATGGAGCGTGGCCGCGTCGAGCCACGAGTGGCGGACGGTCACGCCGTCGGCCAGCTCGCTGTCGCGGATCGTCGTGTGGGGCCCGATCGTGCAGTCCGCGCCGATCGTCGTCGCGCCGGCCAGCGTGCAGCCGGGCTCGACCACGGTGTCCTGGCCGATGCGGACGTCGACGTCGACCACGGTCGTCTGAGGCGAGACGAAGGTCACCCCGGCGAGCGCGTGGGCGTCGAGGATCCGCTGCTGGGCGATCGCCCGGACGGCGGCGAGGTCGCGGCGGTCGTTGACGCCGAGCATGAGCGTCGGGTCGTCGAGCACGTGGGCGGCGACCGGCCGCAAGGCCGGCAGCACGTCGGGCAGGTAGTACTCGCCCTGCGCGTTGTCGTTGCCCAGCCGCGCGAGCTGCTCCAGCAGCGCCCCGCCGGCGAAGGCGTAGACGCCGGTGTTGACCTCGCGGATCGCGAGCTCGGCCTCGCTGGCGTCGCCGGCCGCCTTGGTCTCGGCGACCCGCTCGACCGAGCCGTCGGCGGCGCGGACCACGCGGCCGTAGCCGGTCGGGTCGTCGAGCAGCATCGTGGCCATCGTCGCCTGAGCGCCCGAGGCGGCGTGGGCCTGCGCGAAGCCGGCGATCGCCTCGGCGGTCACGAGCGGGACGTCGCCGGAGAGCACGATCACGGTGTCGTCGGGGGCGATGTGGGGCGCGGCCTGGCGCACGGCATCCCCGGTGCCCAGCGGGATCTCCTGGACGGCGAGGACCACGCCCTCCGGCAGGAGCGGCTCGAGCGCGCGGTCGGGCCCGCCGACCACGACGACCGTCCCCGCGCCCGCTTCGAGCGCCGCATGGACCGGCCAGAGCGCCATCGCGCGGCCGCAGATCGGGTGCAGGACCTTCGGCACGCGCGACCGCATCCGCGTGCCCTGGCCGCCAGCCATGATGACGACGGTGGGGGGCTTGGTGCTCACCGGCCCGATGCTACGCGCCGCGCCGCGCCGGCGTTCAGCGGCGGCGGCGGAGCTGCCGGGCGAGGACTCGAACCCCGGCCTGGAGGACCAAAACCTCCCGTCCTAACCCGTTAGACGACCCGGCAACGGACGCTGACGGTACCTCAGCGGAGCTCCGGGCGGCGCGACGATTGGGGCGCCGCGGTCGGGGGCAACCGCCGCCATGCCCGTCACGCTCGTCACCGGCTCGGACTCCGGCATCGGCCGCGCGACCGCCGTGGCGCTGGCGCAGGCGGGCCACCACGTCGGGATCACCTGGCACAGCGACGAGCCGGGGGCGCGCGGCACCGCGCGCGAGGTGGCCTCCGCCGGTCGGCGCGCGGCGATCTGTCGCCTGGACCTCGAGCGGCCCGACGACGCCGCCGCGGTGATCGAGGCGCTGGCCGACGAGCTCGGCGGACTCGACGTGCTCGTCAACAACGCGGGCGGCGGCAACGCCGGGCCGTTCCTCGACGCCGAGCTGGCGGTCTTCGAGCGCACCCTGCGGGTCAACCTCGTCGGCGCGTTCGTCTGCGCACAGGCGGCGGCGCGGCGCATGGTCCGCGAGGGCGTGCGGGGGCGGATCGTGAACGTGACCTCGATCCACGAGCACCTGCCGCTGCCGGCCGCATGCGACTACGTGGCGGCCAAGCACGGCCTCGGCGGGCTCACCCAGGCGATGGCGCTCGAGCTCGCCGAGCACGGGATCACCGTCAACGCGGTGGCGCCGGGCCAGATCGCCACGGCGATGACGGGCAACGAGGACGTCGACCCCCGCGATGTGCCGCGGCCGCGGATCCCGCTCGGCCGGCCGGGCGACGCGCGCGAGATCGCGGCGATGATCGTCGCGCTCGTGGGGCCGGGGAGCGGTTACACGACGGGCGCGTCGCTGGTGGTCGATGGCGGGCTGGGGCTGGTGGGGCCGGCGCTGGGGAACTGAGCGGCCCGGGCTCAGTCGAAGCGGAAGTGCGTGCCGACCGGCGCGACCTCGTCGGGCACGCGCGCCACGGCGTCGGCGAGCGTCTGCGCGAAGACGGCGCCCGAGCGGCCGATGAGCTCGACGAGCGTCTCCACGGGCGTGGGCTCATGGGGCACGCCGTTGGCGTAGTCGGTCGCGTAGCCGAGCAGCGCATAGGGCAGCTCCGCCTCGCCGCAGAGCACGGTCTCGGGCCCGGCGGTCTGGGAGACCGCGGTGACGCCGGCCTGCTGGAGCATGCGGATCTCGGTGCGGGTGTTGAAGCGCGGCCCGTCGACGTGGCCGTAGCAGCCGCCGTCGCGGACCGGCTGGTCGCCGGCGCGGGCGGCGGCCAGCAGTGCGGCCCGCAGCGGCTGCGAGAAGGGCCGGTCGAAGATCCAGTGCCCGCGCCCGGACGCGCCCGGCTCGGTGTGCAGCGTGCAGAGCGAGCCGTCGGGCAGGCGGTTGGCGAGGAAGTGCAGGTCGTCGAAGACGATGAGCGTGCCGAGCTCCATCGCCGGGTCGAGCGTGCCGCAGACGGTCGCGGCGAGCACGCAGCCGGCGCCGGCCTCCGCCAGCGCGCTCACGTTGGCCTGGTGGGCGACCGCGCTGGACAGGCGGCGATGGCCGGCCTCGTGGCGGGCGACGTGGACGACCTCGGCGCCCGACCAATGGCCCTCGGTGACCTGCACGGTCCCGAAGCGGGTCGCGATCTCGCGGGGCCGCGCGTCGCTGAAGCCGGGCAGCGCGTAGGTGCCCGATCCGGTGATGACGCCGATGCGCATGGCCGCGATCCTACGGTCAGCGGTTGGTGCCGGTCCGCGGGACGCGGCCGCCGCTCGTCCCGGGCTCGGAGGCCGGGCCGCCCCGGGCGGCGATGCCGAGGACGCGCATCGCCTTCAGGCCCAGCGAGAGCTTCTCGCGGCCGTCGCTGGAGTTGACGTCCAGGCCGCTGAGGTCGCGCACGCGCTCGAGGCGGTAGCGGATCGTGTGGCGGTGGGTGAAGAGCCGCTGGGCGGTGCCGGCGACGTTGCCGTCGGCGTCGAGGAACGCCTCGAGCGTCTTGACCAGCTCGGTCTCGTACTGCTCGTCGTAGGCGACGAGCGGCTCGACCGTCTCGGCGTAGAAGCGCTGCAGCTCACCGGGGTCCTCGCTCATCGCCGACAGCAGCAGCCGGTAGGCGCCGGTCTCCTCGAAGGCGAGCGCGTGGTGGTCGGCGTTGCCCTCGGCGACGTTGGCGGCCAGCAGCGCCTCGTTGCGGGCCCGCGCGAGGTCGCCGGGCTCGTTCGCATGGCGACTGCGGCCGAGGGCGAAGCCGTAGCCGCTCAGCGTCGCCTGCAACTCGCGCAGGAGCGCGTCGACGGCGCGCGCCGAGGCGTCGTCGTCGGCGCCGGGCAGGAGCACGATCGCCTCGGCGTCGAGCCCGTCGGAGCGCGGACCGAGGACCGCGACGCTGGCGGGGACCGCGGCACGGGCGCCGCGCTCGGCGACCGCGAGGAACCGCAGCCGCCAGCCCTCCTCGCTCGGCGCCAGCGGATGGGCGCGCGCGACGACGACGCTGCCGCCGGCGGCGACGTCCACGCCGAGCTCGCGACCGCGCTGCACGGCGGCCTCGACGTCGGTGGCGACACCATGCAGGAGCTCGGTCACGAACTCGGCGATCGCATGCTCGGACGCGCGCTCGGGGCCGCGGACGCGCTCGACCTCCGAGGCGATCAGGGTCAGCACCAGGCGCGTCATCGCGGGGCCGGGCTCCGAGCGGGCGCGCATGCGCAGCTGGCCGACCACGGTGTCGGCGACGCGCAGCTCGTGCGTGCTCACGCCCTTGTCGACGGCGAGCAGGGAGCGCTCGTCGGCCGACGAGCGGGCCGCGACGGCGAGCACGGCGCTCGAGCGATCGATGAGCGCGATGCTGGCGTCCAGCGCGCGGGCCGCGGCGCGAACCACCTCGGGCAGGCCGGCGCCGGATTCGACCGCTTCGGTGATCGCGTCGATCGCGGCGAGATCGAACCCCGCCGTCTCACGTGCAGCCGGGGCGGACATGGTGTCGTCAAGGCTATCCGTGTGGCGCGCCGCCGCGAGCGGGTTCAGACGCTGCCCTCGATCCGATCCCAGAACCACGCGATGGCCAGCCCGCCGGCGACGCCGATGCCGACGAACGCCGCCAGCACGTAGAGCGACAGGAACGCGGCGGCGAGCCGCTGCCACACGGTGCTGTACGAGGTCCAGGCCGGGCGCACGATGAGCCAGCCGAAGGCCAGCAGCGCGATCAGCGCGCAGCCGCCGACGACGACGTAGGTGACGTCCTGGTTGCTCATGCTCGGGCTCGATTCTTGCCGATGAAGACGACGAGCAGCCCGATGATGCCGAAGACGGAGTAGATGGTCGCCGCCAGGCCGTACCCGCCGATCACGTCGGAGAGGTAGTGCGCATGCAGGTAGATGCGCGTGAGGCCGACGATCGCGGCGATGACGATCCCGATGATCACGACGAAGGCCCGACCGGTCAGCCACGGCACGAACCGCGCGAGCACGACGGCGGCGGCGACCCAGGCGACGGCGGCGGCCGCGTGGCCCGACGGGTAGGACAGCCCGGAGGTGACGACCTCGGGATCCGGCGGCCGCTGGCGCTCGACGGCGTGCTTGGTGATCTGCACGGCGACCGACGTGCAGATCGCGCCGAGCACGAGCACGGCGGCGCCCATCCAGCCGCGCCAGCGCAGGAGGATCGCGGCGGAGATCACCACGAGCGGGGTGATGACCCAGGCCGACCCGAGCGTCGTGAGGACCTTGGCCAGGTCGACGAGCCAGACCGGCTGGAGGTCGTCGGCGATCTCGAAGGCGCGGCGGTCGGTGAAGAGCGGCGGGTCGCCGGGGCCGACCGAGAACGCCAGCGCGAAGAAGCCGAAGCTGCCGACCGCGGCGATCGCGGCGAGGGTCGTGACCTCGAGGCCCAGCTCGCCGGGGGTGAAGCGCCCGAGGGCGAAGCGGGCGGGGCCCGCGAGCCGCTTGGCGAGCGGCACGATGCCGCGGTAGACGATCGGCCGCACGATGCGGGCGACGGGGCGCAGAAGCGGGCGCTCGGCCTGCTCGTGCAGCCAGGCGTGCGCGCGCTCGCGGTTCTCGCGGACCCGCAGGAAGCGGTAGGCGGCGATCGCGCCGACCACGACGACGATGACGGTGCCGAGCGCGAACGCGCCACGGCCGGCGTAGCTGGCGACCGTCCCGAACGACTGCCAGAAGACGTAGCCGAGGACGCAGAAGGTCGTCCCCCAGAGGCCGGCGCCGATGATGTCGTAGGGCAGGAAGCGACGCAGCGACATGCCCGAGGAGCCGGCGATGAACGGGGCGACCGCGCGGACGAGGCCGACGAAGCGGCCGATCAGGATCGCCTTGCCGCCGTGGCGGTCGAAGAAGCTCTCGACCTGGACGAGCCGCTCGGGCGTGATCTTCACCCGCGAGCCGTGCTGCTCGAGGAAGCCGCGGCCCAGCTTGCGCCCGAGCAGGAAGCTCGTCACGTCGCCGGCCACGGCGCAGAACCACACGATCGCGATGAGGGCGAAGAGGTTGATCTCGCCCTGCCCGGCGACGACGCCGCCCACGAGGATCGTCGTCTCGCCGGGTGCCACGAGGCCGACGAAGGCGCCGGTCTCCAGGAACGCCATGACCGCGACGAGCGCGTAGGTCCAGGGGCCGAGCGCCTGGCCGAGGTCCTCGATGAAGTGCTCGACGTTGGGGAGGTGGACCAGCCCGGTCGAGTACACGGCCGCCGCGATCGTCGCGACGATCCCCGCCCCCAGCTCGATCCGCCCGAGCTTGCGCCGGCGGAACCAGAGGAACCCGGCGAGCGCGACGGCGACGAGGATCCAGAGCGGCTTCATGGGCGCGGCGGACGCGGTTGGGACCGTGCGGGCGGGCCGGGCGGCGCCGGCGGCGCGGCGGCGGGGAGCGGCGGCCAGGACGGCTCGGGGGTCGCGACGAGCGGGGACGGGCGGCGGGCGGCGAGGGCGTCGGCGGCGGCGCGGGCGCGGGCAGGGCCGTCGGAGCCGAGGTAGAGGCCGAGGACGGTCGGCCCGGAGCCGCTGACCATCGCGAGGTCGGCGCCGGCGGCGCGCGCCTCGCCCAGCGCGTCCTCGATCGACGGCTCCAGCGCGATCGCCGCCGGCGCGAGATCGTTGACGAGCAGCTCGCGCGGCAGGTCGGCGCCGGCTTGGAGGGCCGCGCGGACGGCGGCGAGGCGCTCGGCGAGGTCGGTGGCGTCCCGGGGCAGGCCGGCACGATCGGCCTCGCGGTAGACGTCCGCCGTCGAGAGCGGACACGCGCCCGGCAGCACGAGGACGCCGAACGGCGAGCCGTCGGCCAGCGGCTCGACGTGCTCGCCGGCCCCGGTGGCGAGCGCGCGGCCGGGCCGCACCTGGGCCGGCACGTCGGCGCCGAGCCCGGCGGCCAGCTGGCGCAGGAGCTCCTCGTCGCCGCGCCGGGACACGCGCGCGGCGAGGCGCAGCGCGGCGGCGGCATCGCCCGACCCGCCCCCCATGCCCGCCGCGACCGGCACGTGCTTGGCGATCTCGATGCGCTGCGGCGGCGCGTCCCAGCCGGTCGCCGTGCGGAACGCGGCCAGCGCGTCGGCCGCGAGGTTGGGACCCTCGACGCCCGGGCAGACGACCTCGTCGGCGCGCGCGCCCGCGGCCGCGGGCATGAGCGTGAGGGTGTCGGCGAGGGTCAGCGACTGCATGACCGAGACCAGCTCGTGGCGACCGTCGGACGCCCGCGTCGGCCCGAGGAAGAGGCAGAGGTTGATCTTTGCCGGCGCTCGTTCGCGCACCTGCGCGGACGCACGCTCGCGCGGCATGGGCGTCATGCCTCCTCCACTCCCAGCGCGCGCGCCAGCTCGCGGAACTGCTCGGGCGACAGCCGTTCGGCGCGGGCGTCGGCCGGCAGGCCGAGCTGCTCCAGCGCGGCGCGGGCTCGGTCGCGGACGTCGGGCGGGTAGGCGTCGCGGCCGCCCGCGAGGGCGAGCGAGCGCGCGAGCGCCTTGCGCCGGTGGGCGAACGCGTGCTGGACCAGCGCGCGCAGCGCCGGGGACGCCGCCGGCCCGCGGCGCTGCAGGACGACGAGCACCGAGTCGACGTTTGGCACCGGATGGAAGACCTTGCGCGAGATCGGGCGCAGCACCCGGACCTCGCAAGCCAGCTGGGCGATCGCGCTGGGGATGCCGTAGGCGGCCGACCCCGGCCGGGCGGCCAATCGCTCGCCGACCTCGCGCTGGACCATCGCGACCCACGTGGTCACGCCGGGCAGCTCCTCGATCGTGCGCAGGATCGCGGACGCCGCGATGCCATACGGCAGGTTGGCGACGACCTTGGTCGGCGGCGGGTCGAGGTCGGCCAGCGGCAGCTCGAGCGCGTCGGCGAGGTGCAGCGTCGTGTTCGGGAACGGGTCGATCGCGTCGCGCAGCGCCGCCTCCAGCGATCGGTCGACCTCCACGACGTGGACGTGCGCGGTGCGCTGCGCGAGATGCTCGGACAGCACGCCCAGCCCGCCGCCGATCTCCAGGCACACGTCCTGGGGCTGCAGGTCGGCCGCACGGTCGATCACGCCGAGGATGTTGGAGTCGACGAGGAAGTTCTGGCCGAGCTCGCGGTTGGGCCGCACGCCGAACTGCTTGAGGCGCCGCAGGCTCGGCTGCTGCGGCAGCTCCCCGCTCACCAGCCGAAGACCCGGGCGGCCGTGCGCTCGACGTCACGGTCGAGCTCGTCCAGCGAGACGCCGCGCTGCTCGGCGACGAAGCGGGCCGTATGCACGACGTACGCGGGCTGGTTGCGGTGCTTGCGCACGACCTGCGGGGTCAGGTACGGCGCGTCGGTCTCGACGAGGAGCCGTTCGGCCGGCACCCGTGCGGCCGCCTCGGCGAGCTCGGCGTTGCGCGGATACGTGACGTTGCCCGCGAAGGAGACGAGCCAGCCGCGGTCCAGGACCTCGTCGAGATGCTCGGGCATCGAGAAGCAGTGCAGGAGCACCGTGACGCCGTCGGCCTGCTCGCGCAGCCAGTGCAGGGTGTCGTCCTCGGCTGCACGCGTGTGGATGATGAGCGGCTTGCCCGTCTCGCGGGCGAGCGCGATCTGCGCGGCGAACGCCCGCTCCTGGTCGGCCCGCGGCGCGCGGTCGCGGTAGTAGTCCAGGCCGGTCTCCCCGATCGCCACGCAGCGCGGGTGCGCGGCGAGCGCGCGCAGCTCGGCGAGGTCGCCCGCGTCGAACCCGTGCGCGCTGTTGGGGTGGCGCCCGATCGCGGCGTAGACCTGCGGGAACGCCTCGGCGGCGGCCAGCGCGCTGCGGCACGTGACGCCGTCCATGCCCACGGTGAGGATCCGCTCGACTCCCGCCTCCGCCGCCGCCGCGACGAGCTCGTCGTTCGGCGGCTCGCAGCTGTCGAGGTGGGTGTGGGAGTCGATCATCGCTTCGGGAAGAGCGGCTCCAGCGCCTCGACGGCGATCGGCGCCGGCGCGCAGCGCACGGCATCCCAGCCGGTCTCGGTTCGGCCCAGCGCGACGAGCAGCTTCTCGGTGGCGGCCGGCAGGTAGGGCACGAGCAGGACGGTCACGACCCGCAGCGCCTCGTGGAGCGTCGCGAGCACGCGGTCGAGGTCGCCGGCGCGAGCGGGATCCTTGGCCAGCTGCCAGGGCGCCTGCTCCTCGACGTAGCGGTTGAGCCGGCGCACGCGCTTCCAGATCTCCTCCAGCGCGGCGGTGATCTCGGCGCGGTCGAGATGCAGCGCGACCGCGTCCGCGAGCCCGTCGAGCTCGTGCAGGAGGTCGGCGTCCAGCTGCGCACCCTCGATGCGGCCGTCGCGGTAGCGGCGGATCATCGCGATCGTGCGGCTGGCGAGGTTGCCGTAGTCGTTGGCCAGCTCGGTCTCGTAGCGGGTCAGGAAGCCACCCTCGGAGACCGGGCCGTCGTGCCCGAAGGCGACCTCTCGCGCGAGGTAGAAGCGCAGCGCGTCCGCACCGTAGTCCTCGATGACCTGGAACGGGTCGATGACGTTGCCGCGCGACTTGCTCATCTTCTCGCCCTCGCCGCCGTCCTCCGACGGCGTGAGCAGGAAGCCGTGGACGAAGACGTGCTCGGGGACCTCGAGTCCGGCCGCCAGCAGCAGCGCCGGCCAGTAGATCGTGTGGAACTTGAGGATGTCCTTGCCGATGAGGTGGTACGTCGCCGGCCAGAACTTCTTCGTGAGGTCCTCGTGCTTGCCCCGCGCGAAGGCCAGCGCGGTGACGTAGTTGAGCAGCGCGTCGAACCAGACGTAGAAGACCTGCGAGCGATCCCACGGCACCTCGACGCCCCAGCGCAGCTTGGGTCGCGTGAGGCTGACGTCCTGCAGGCCCTGCGAGAGGAACGCGCGGGCCTCGTTGAAGCGGTGGCGCGGCAGGACGAAGTCCGGCCGCTCGTCGAAGAGCCGCTCCAGGTCCTCCTGGAAGGCCGAGAGCTGGAAGAACCAGTTCTCCTCGCGCTCGCGCACGAGCGGGATCTTGTGGATCGGGCAGGTGTTGCCCGGCCCGATCTCGGCCTCGGTCTTGAAGTCCGCGCAACGGGGGCAGTACCAGCCCTCGTAGGTGCCCTCGTAGACGTAGCCGTTCTCGCGAACCTGGACGAGGACCTCCTGCACACGGCGGATGTGCTCGGGGTCCGTCGTGCGGATGAAGAAGTCGTTGGAGATGTCCAGCAGCGGCATGAGGTCGCGGAACCGCTGGGAGTTGCGGTCGGCGAGCTCGAGCGGCGGAATGCCCAGCTGCTCGGCGGCGAGCGCGACGGGCTCGCCGTGCTCGTCGGTGCCGGTGAGGAAGAAGACGTCCTCACCGCGCTGGCGGTGATGGCGCGCCAGCACGTCGGCGGCGATCGCCGTGTACGCGTGGCCCAGATGGGGCGCGGCGTTCACGTAGTAGATCGGGGTGGTGACGTAGAACGACACGGCGGTGCAGGCTACTCGGCGACCGCGGCCGTCCGTCGCGCGCGCCGGCCCCCACGGGCGCGCACGCGCCAGGCGCCGGCCGGCAGCGTGGCCGCGAGGAGTCCCAGGCCGAGCCAGGCGGCGAGCGGGACCGTGGGGTGCGGGGGCGCGGGCACCGCCTGCGGGACGAGGCGGCGCGCGGGCCGCCGCGCGTCCCCTCGCACGAAGGTCGGCACCGCCTCCGGCGCTTGGACGGCGGTCGGCGCGACCGGGGCGACCGGTCCACGGGGGCCGCGGGCCGGGCGGCGCCGGACGAAGCCGAGCGGCGCCGGCCCGGTGCGCCCGACGGCGCGCCCGAGTAGCGTCATGGGGTCGCGGTAGCCGAAGCGACGGGCCGTCCAGCGGGCGCCGAGACGGAGGCGACCGGTCGGACCGGCGTCGCCGAGGCGGTCGCCGCGCCGCACCACGTCGCCGGCCCGGATGCCGAGCGCCTCGAGCCCGAGCACCGTCGCCGTCGTCGCCCCGCAGCGGAGCGAGACCGCGCCGCCGCGCTCGGGCAGGCGGCCGGCGAACGCGACCCGCCCGCCGCACGGCGCACGGACGGTGGCCCCGGGCGCCGCCGCGAGGTCGATGCCGCGCCGCTGGCCGGCGGCGAACGGGTCCCGACCGACGCGGAAGCGGCCGACGATCGGACCGTCCACCGGCGGCTGCCAGGGTGCCCGGGCGGCGGCGCCGTCGGCTCCGGGCGCGACATCGGCCCAAGCCGCGGAGCGCGCGGCGGGCGCAAGCGCAGCGACGAGGACGAGTGCGGCGACCAGCAGCGCACCCCTTCGCACGCGCCACCCACGCGATCGCTCAGCGGCTCCCGCGCAGCGATCGCCGGAGCGTGGACGAGGCGCGAGCCCCGCGGCGCGTCGGGGTGGGCGGGGCGGTCTGGACATGGGCGGCGACGCTACGGCACGATCCCCGTCGCTGGCCGATCTGACGTGATTTCGGCACGCTTCACGGGGAGAGGCGTTGCAGACCATGGGTGAGTCGTCACAGATCGACGCCGAGATCGACGCGTTGTACGAGCTGCGGCCGGGCGAGTTCGTCGCCGCGCGCGACGCGCTGGCCAAGCGCCTGCGCGGCGCCGGCGAGCGAGCCGACGCCGACGCCGTCCGCTCGCTCCCGCGTCCCACGGTGGCGGCGTGGGCCGTCAACCAGCTCCCGCGGCTGGAGCCCGAGTGGACCCAAGCGCTCGCGACCGCCGGTGAGCGCCTGGCCGACGCGCACGCCGCCCTGCTGGCGGACGGAGACCGCGACGGCTGGCAGCAGGCGACGGCCAACCAGCGCCACGCGATCGAACGCCTCACCCGGCTGGCGGCGAAGCTGCTGCGCGAGGAGCGCGGATCGGTCAGCCAGGCGCTGCGCGACAAGGTCCGCGAGACGCTGCATGCGGCCACGATCGACCCCGAGGCGCGCGCTGCCGTGCTCGAGGGCCGCCTCTCGCGCGAGCTGCATGCGCCGGGGACCATCCCGCTCGCGGTAGGTCCGGTCGACCGTGCTGGGCCGGGACGGCCGGCCGCGAAGCGGGCCCGCTCGGGCCGCGGCGCCGGCACGGCCGCGAGCGACCGCGCATCGTCTCCCGCGGCCGAGCCGGGCGCCAAGCGCGCCGGCCGCAAGGGCGCCCGCCGGCCGCCCGCGACCGCCGAGCGCGACGCGCGGGCGCAGCGTCGCGCCGCAGAGCGCGAGGCACGTGCGGCGCTGCGGCGCGCCGAGCGCGAGCGGGTCACCGCGGAGGTCGCGGTCGAGAAGGCCGACCAGGCGGCGCAGCGCGCGCGCAAGGCCCACGAGGCGGCCGCCGCTGCGCTCGCCGATGCCGAGCAGGCCGAGCGCGAGCGGCGCAGCGAGCTCGATGCCGCCGAGGCCGCCTTCGCCGAGGCCCGCACGCAGCTCGACGCGCGCGAGGCCGCCGTCACCCAAGCGCGCGCCGAGCTGGATCGGGCCGCCGAGTAGCGCCGCCCACCCCCTCTGATCCCGGCTTTACCAGCCCGCGCCATCCTCTGCGCCCGTGACCCAGGACTCTCGAGAGCAGCGCCGCGCGGCCGCCCGCGCGGAGCGTGAAGCCAGTGAACGGGCGGCGCAGCAGGCGGCCAACCGCCGCAAGCGGCTGACCCAGCTCGGCGCGGTGCTTGCCGCGGCCGCGATCGTCGTCATCGCCGTCGTCCTCATCGCCGGCAGCGGGGACGACGGCTCCAAGCCCGCGACGCAGGCCGGCGAGTCGGTCGCCGGACAGAGCGCGATCGCCGAGCAGCTCGGCGGGATCCCGCAGCAGGGCGTCACGCTCGGCAAGGCCAACGCGCCGATCACGATCGTCGAGTACGGCGACCTGCAGTGCCCGGCCTGCGCCCAGTTCTCCAACACCGTCGTCCCGGGCATCGTCAACGACTACGTCCGCACCGGCAAGGCGCGACTGCAGTTCCGCAACATCTCCTTCCTCGGGGAGGACTCGCAGCGCCTGGCCCAGATGGCCGCCGGCGCCGCGGCGCAGGACAAGCTGTGGAACTTCATCGAGCTCGTCTACGCCAACCAGGGCGAGGAGAACAGCGGCTACGCCACCGACGACTACCTGCGCAAGATCGGCGCCGCCGTCCCGGGCCTGGACGTCGAGAAGGCCATGAACGCCCGTGACAGCCAGGAGGTCGCCGACCAGCTCGCCGAGAACGAGCAGCTGGCCCAGGCCGCGGGCGTCACCGGGACGCCGACCATCTTCGTCGGCCGCTCCGGCGGCGCGCTGGAGCAGGTGAACCCGTCCGACCTCGCGAGCAAGCTCGAGCAGCTCTCCTCGTGAGCCGCCGCACCGCGACCATCCTGATCCTCGCCCTCGCCGGCCTCGGCGTCGCGACGTACCTGACCGTCGCCCACTACGCCGGCGACGCCCCGGTCTGCGCCATCTCGCACGGCTGCGAGACGGTCCAGCAGTCCAAGTACGCCGAGCTCGGCGGGATCCCGGTCGCGGTGCTCGGCCTCGCCGGCTACGTCGCCATCCTCGGCTCGCTGCTCCTCCGCGGGGAGACCGGCCGGCTCGTGCGGGTCGGCCTCACCGCGGTCGGCTTCGCGTTCAGCGCCTACCTGACCTACCTGGAGCTGTTCGTCATCGACGCGATCTGCCAGTGGTGCGTGGCCAGCGCGCTGATCATGACCGCGCTGCTCGTCGTCACCGTGCTCGACTTCCTTCAGCCGCGCAGCGATCGGTACAGCTCGTTGGCCGACACGCCGGTCAACTCGGCCACGACGGCGGCCGCCGGACGCACGCGCGCCCCCGCGTCGACCAACCGCTGAAGCGCGCTGAGCGCGGCCGCGCGATCGGCGGCGCCCGCCGGCGCGCCGCCCACCACGAGCACGATCTCGCCGCGCGCCTCCCCGCCGGCGAAGCGCTCGGCCAGCTCGGCGGCCGTCCCCCGCACGACCTCCTCGTGCACCTTCGTCAGCTCGCGGCACACCGCGGCTGGACGCTGGGGGTCGGCCGCGGCCAGCGAGACGAGCGTCGCGGCCAGCCGGCGCGGGGACTCGAAGGCGACGACGGTCTCCTCGGCCGTCCACAGCGCGGCGCGCTCGCCGTCCTTGCGCGGCACGAAGCCGGCGAACCGCCACCGGTCGGCCGGCAGCGCGCTCGCGACGAGCGCGGCCAGCGCGGCGCTCGGCCCCGGCAGCACCTCGACGGCGAGCCCGGCCGCCACGCAGCCCTCCACCAGCACGTAGCCGGGGTCGCTCACCAGCGGCATGCCGGCATCGGAGACGAGCGCGACGACCGCGCCGTCGCGCATCCGCTCGACGAGCTCGGCCGCCCGCGCGCGCTCGTTGTGCTCGTGGTAGCTGACGAGCGTCGCCGAGACGCCGTAGCGATCGAGCAGCACCCGCGTGCGGCGCGTGTCCTCGCAGGCCACGACGTCGGCCTCGCGCAGCGCCGCCAGCACGCGCAGCGTCACGTCCTCGAGGTTGCCGATCGGCGTCGGGCAGACGACCAGCCGGCCTGGCTTCATGCGCGCGCCTCCAGGCAGTCGCGGGCGTAGAGCGCCGCGCCGAGCATCCCGGACTCCTCGCCGAAGCGCGGCGGGACGACGCGCACGAGGTCGCGGCCCGGCGGCAGCGCACGCGCCTGCATCTCCGCGCGGGCGGGACCGAGCACGAGCTCGCCGGCGGCCAGGACGCCGCCGCCGATCACGATCACCGCGGGATCGAAGACGTTGACGAGGCTCGAGAGGCCGACCCCGAGCCGCACCCCGATCAGCTCGAGCACCTCGCGCGCGGACTCGTCGCCGTCGAGCGCCAGCTCCGTGACGAGCGGCCCCGTGATCCCCTGGCCCTCGGCGAGCACCCGTCCGAGCGCCGACTTGGGCCGTCGCCCGGCGAGCGCGGTCGCCTCGCGCACGAGCGCGGTGCCCGAGGCCATCACCTCCAGGCAGCCGCGATTGGGGCAGTTGCCCTGGCAGGGCGGCCCGTCCTGCTCCACGACGACGTGCCCCAGCTCGGCCGCCGCGCCGTGCGCGCCCCGGTAGAGCCGCCCGTCCATGACGATCCCGCCGCCGATGCCGGTGCCGAGCGTCAGCATGAGCGCGTCGTCGGCGCCCTGCGCGGCGCCCGCGCGGTGCTCGACGAGCAGCGCGAGGTTCGCGTCGTTGTCCATGAACACGGGCAGGTCGAGCCGCTCGGCCAGCAGGTCGGCGACCGGCACGCCGGCCAGCGGCAGATGCGTCGCGTACACAGAGATCCCGCGCGCCCGGTCGATCGTCGACGGGATCCCGATGCCGACCGCGGCCGCGCCGTCGACCGCCTCGATCGCCTCGCGGACCGCACTCTCCAGCAGCGCGAGCACCTCGGACGTCGCGGTCCCCCGCGAGGAGCGCAGCGCCCGATGGTGGATGCGCAACCCGGGATCGACGGCGCCCGCGAGCAGCTTCGTGCCCCCGAGATCCACCCCGATCACGCACCCTTTAGGCACGTTCGCCACCATACAGCGCCATGTCGGATGTCCCGGGACCGGGTGGGCCCAGCGCGGCGCCCGGGTCGCCGGGCCGCGCGCCGCACCCCGACGAGCCTGCGCCCCAGTACACGAAGTACCGCGCGCGGCCGCGCCTCCTGCCGCGCCGCGATCGCGACGAGATCGCCGATCTGCGCCGCGGCGCCGACGGCCCGCGACGTCCGCGGGAGCCCCGCGCGCGGCGCGAGCCCGGCGTGCGCCGGCGGTGGACGTGGCGCCGGGCGCTGAAGTGGCTGGCGATCGCGGTCGTCGGGTGGATCGCGCTCTCGGCCCTGCTCTTCCTCGTCAGCGCGCAGATCCAGTCCGGCAAGGTCTCCGATGCGACGAAGGCGGCGCTCGACGACGCCGGCTACCCGCTGTTCTCGGCCAACAACATCCTCGTCCTCGGCTCCGACCAGCGCGCGCCCGGCACCAAGGAGCCCGGCGCCTCGACCGAGGGGCCCAGCCGGGCGGACTCGATCATGCTGCTGCGTGTCGGCGGCGGCCACAACAGCCGCCTGTCGATCGCCCGCGACACGGTCGTCGACATCCCCGGCCACGGCCGCTCGAAGATCAACGCCGCCTACGCGTACGGCGGCGCGCCGCTGGCGATCGAGACGGTCAAGCGGTACCTGGGCGTCGAGGTCAACCACGTCATCGAGGTCAAGTTCGACCAGTTCCCGGGGCTGATCGACGCGCTCGGGGGCGTCGACTACGAGGGTGGCTGCGTGCTGTCGCGGATCAACGGCGGCCGGCGCAACGGCGGCTACACGCTGCGCCTGCCCAAGGGCAAGAGCCACATCAACGGCAACCAGGCGCTGGCGCTCGCACGCACGCGCAAGAACCTCTGCAACCCGTCGGAGAGCGACCTCACGCGGGCCAAGCGCCAGCAGGAGCTGGTCAGCTCGATGAAGGACCGCCTGACGACGCCGGGCGGCCTGTTCGGCATCCCCAACGGCTCATTCTACCGGCTGCCGCTCGTGGGTTGGCGGACGCCGCGCGCGTTCAGCTCCGACATGAACGGCTTCACGCTCGGCGGCGTCTTCGTGGCGATGGGCGTCGGCGGCAGCCCGCACACCGAGGTGCTGGGCACCCTGACCGGTGAGGTGCCGGAGGCGCAGAAGGACGCCGCCGTCCGATCGTTCCTGCGCAACTGAGCGTGAGCGGCATGCCAGCCCGCTGCCCTGACGAATAGTGTCTGGGACGTGCTGCAGCCGCAGGATCTCGCGCTCACGATGTTCGGCAGCTACCTGCGCACCGAGGGGCAGCTGGCCTGGTCGGGCGGGATGGTGCAGCTGCTGGGCGAGTTCGGCTTCTCGGTCGAGGCGTCGCGCGCGGCGCTGAACCGGCTGGCGATCCGCGAGCTGATCGTGCGCACGAAGCGCGGCCGGCAGGTCTTCTACGGCCTCGCCCCGCACACCCAGCGCCTGCTGGCCGAGGGCGACCGGCGGATCTACGGCTTCGGCCAGGAGGTCGAGGACGTCACGACCTGGACCGTGCTGTGGCATTCGCTGCCCGACGAGCTGCGCGCCGAGCGGGCGCGGATGAGCCGGCGCCTGCGGTTCCTGGGGTTCGGGTCGGTCCAGGACGCGACGTGGGTCGCCCCGCACGACCGCGAGGACGTCGTCGTCGACCTGCTGACCGACCTCGGCGTCGCGCACCACGCGTGCGTCATCGTCGGACGGCCGGCGGCGGCGCTCGACGTCGGCGCGGTGCTGCGGGAGGCCTGGGATCTCGACGACGTCAACCGCCAGTACGTGGCGTTCCTGGACGAGTTCGCCGCCTACGCGTCCGCGGACGCGCAGCGCGCGCTGGACGACCGCGAGGCGTTCGCGATCTGCACGCGCGCGACCCACGTCTTCCGCCAGTTCCCGTTCCTGGATCCCGAGCTGCCCGATCGACTGATGCCGGATCCCACGGCCCGGACGCGGGCCGTCGCGACCTTCCATGCCATCACCGACGGCCTGCGGCCGGCGGCGGCGCGCCACTTCGATGCGGTGGCGGGAGCGGATCGCGAGCGCGCCGCCGTGTGATCATTTGACACTGCAGCGCGCTGCTACGTAGACTCTTTCGGCGATGCGGCTCACCGAGCTCACCTCGCCCGCCCTCGAGGCGCTGCTCGCCCGGGAGCCCGTGGCCCTGTGGCCGGTGGGCGCGGTCGAGCCACACGGCCCCCACGCCCCGCTCGGCACCGACACGCTCATCTCCGAGACCATGTGCGACCAGGCCGCCGCCGCCCTGGACGCCGAAGGCATCGCCGCCGCGGTCCTGCCCGCGCTGCCCTTCGGCGTCACCCGCTTCGGCGCCGGCTTCGCGGGCGCCGTCGGGATCGACGCCGCCGCGCTGATGGCCGTCGTCGCGGGCGTCAACGCCTCGGTCCTGGAGCAGGGCTTCCGGCGGCTGGTGATCGTCAACAACCACTTCGAGCCCGGCCAGGTCGCGGCCCTCCGGGAGGCCGCCGCCGCGACCGGCGCGCTCTACCTCGACCTCGTCCGCCGTGCCAACGCCCAGCGGCTGACCGACGAGTTCCGCCGCGGCTCCTGCCACGCCGGGCGCTACGAGACCTCGCTCGTCCTCGCCCGCCGGCCCGAGCTGGTCGACGCCGGCGCGATGGCCGCGCTGCCGGCCGTCGAGGTCGACATGCCCGCGGCGATGGCCGCCGGCCAGGACGACTTCCGTGCCATGGGCATGGACCGCGCCTACTGCGGCGCCCCCGCCGAGGCGACCGCCGCCGAGGGCGAGGAGACCTTCGCCACCCTGACCCAGCTGCTGGTCGAGCTCGTGCGCGAGCAGGCCTAGGCGGCGCTCCCCATCACCATGCTGCGCTACGACGACATCCCCCTCGAGTTCAACCTGGCCACGCACTTCGTCGACCGCCACGTCGCCGAAGGCCGCGGCGACCGGACCGCGCTGATCACCGACGCCGGACCATGCACCTACGCCGAGCTGGCCGGGCGGATGAACCGCATCGGCCACGTGCTGCGCGACGCCGGCGTGCGCCCCGAGGAGCGCGTGATGCTCGCGCTCTGCGACTCCATCGAGTTCGTGGCGACCTGGTACGCGGTGCTGAAGATCGGCGCCGTCACCGCCGAGGTCTACACGTTCCTGCCGGCCAAGGACTACGCCTACTACCTCGACTACACCCGTGCGGGCGTCGTCGTGGCGGACGCCACCACGCTGGAGCGCGTGCGCGAGGCCGCGGCGAGCAGCCCGTGGCTGCGGCTGGTGCTCGTGACCGGCGTCCCCGCCGATCAGCTGCGCCCCGGGGAGGCGTCGCTGGACGCGCTCGCCACGGCGGCGCCGGACGCGCTGGAGCCCGCTCGCACCTCCCGCGACGAGATCGCCCTGTGGAAGTTCACGACCGGCTCGACCGGCGCGCCGAAGGCCTGCGTCCACCCGCACGCCACGCCGCTGCTGAGCTGGTCGGCCTACGCGGACGGCGTCCTGGGGATGCGCGAGGACGACGTGGTGCTCGCGGTGCCGAAGCTGTTCTTCGGCTACGCGCGCGACCTCGTGGCGCTCTACCCGTTCGGCGTCGGCGGCGCCGGGATCGTCTTCCCGCAGCGCACGACGGCGGAGGGGATCTTCGAGCTGATCGCCCGTCACCGCCCCACGATCCTCGTCAACGTCCCGACGATGATGCGCACGATGGTCGAGCACCCCGACGCGGCCGCCCAGGACCTCAGCTGCCTGCGGCTGTGCACGTCGGCCGGCGAGGCGCTCCCCGCCGAACTGCAGGAGCGCTGGCTGGACACGTTCGGCGTCGAGGTGCTCGACGGGATCGGCTCCTCGGAGGCCTACCACATCTACATCTCCAACCGGCCGGGGCGGGTGCGCGCCGGCACGGTCGGCGAGGTCGTCCCCGGCTACCAGGCCCGGATCGTCGACGAGACGGGCGCCGAGCTGCCCGACGGCGAGCCCGGCCGACTGTGGATCGAGGGCGACACCGCGGCGCTCATGTACTGGAACGCGCGGCCGAAGTCGCTGGAGACCTACGCCGGGCGGCTCGTGATGAGCGGCGACCTCTTCGAGCGCTCCGCCGACGGCTACTTCACCTACCGCGGCCGCGCCGACGACCTCCTGAAGGTCGGCGGCATCTGGGTGGCGCCGACCGAGGTCGAGCAGTGCCTGCTCGACCACCCGCAGGTGCGCGAGGTCGCGGTCGTCGGCTACCAGGAGGACGGGCTCGACAAGCTGCGCGCGTTCGTCGTGACGACCGCCGGCGCCACCGTGGACGGCCCGGCGCTGCGCGAGCACGTCAAGGGGACGCTCTCGCCGCACAAGGCGCCGCGCGACGTCCGCTTCGTCGACGAGCTGCCCAAGACCGGCTCGGGCAAGATCGACCGCCGCGCGCTGCGCGGGGCCTGAGGCCCCGCTCAGAGCGCGCGCGCCGCGTCACCCAGCGCGGCCATCGCAGCCTCGAGCTGAGCGTCGGTGAGGTACGGCGCGGGGCCGAAGCGCAGCGCCTGGCCGCGGCTGTCGGTCAGCACGCCGCGCTGGACGAGCGCGCGCTGCAGCTCGCCGGCGTGCGGCGTGCGCAGGGCGAGGAAGCCGCCCCGGCGCTCGACCGGCGTCTCGCGGTCGCGGTCGATCACCGCCGGCCGGAGGTCGAGCGCGTCGAAGCGCTCGGCCAGCAGCGCGACCTGGCGGGCGTAGTTGGCCTGCAGCACCGCCGGCGTCAGCCCGACCTCGGCGAAGAAGCGCTGCACCCGCGCGGCGCGGTAGTGGCTCGTCGTGTCGTACGTCGAGCCGGCGTAGCGGATGGCGCCGTGGCCGTAGCCGACCCGGTCGGGGTCGTGCTCGGCGGCGAGATCGGTGAACTCGGCGTACCAGCCGGTGATGACCGGGCGCAGCTCGTCGGCGTGCGCGGGCAGGCGCAGGAAGCAGTTGCCCTCGCCGAGCTGGAGGTACTTGTAGCCGCCGCCGAGGACCCACGCACGCTCCACGCCCGCCGCCGGGATCGTCCAGTCGACCGGGCCGAGCGCGTGGTAGACGTCGACGAGCAGCTCCGCGCCGGCACGCTCGCAGGCCTCGGCCAGGGCACCCAGCCCGGGCACGAGGTGGGAGCTCTCGAAGAGGACCGCGGAGACGAGGGCGGCGCTCGTGCGCTCGTCGACGTGCGCGGCGAGCCGCTCGGCCAGCGTCGCGGTCGGCTCCGCGGGGACGCGCACGACGTCGAGGCCGGCCTCGGCGAGCCGTGTGAGCTGGCGGCGCAACGTGTGGAACTCGCCGTCGGTCGTGACCAGGCGCGGACGGCGATCCAGCGGCAGCGCGGAGAGGAAGCGCAGGACGAGCTCGTGGGTCGACGCGCCGAGCGCGACCGGGGCGCCGGGGTCGCCGAGCAGCGCGGCGAAGCCGGCGCGGACCTCGTCGGCCTTGGCGAACGCGCGCTCCCACTTCTCGTCCACGCCGGCGGCGGCGTCGTCGAACGCCTCGACCATCCCCTCGCGCGCGACGTCGGGCCACGCCTGGTGCGAGTGCCCGGTGAGCAGCAGCCGCCCTGGCCGATCGACGGCGAACGCGCGATAGTGGTCAGCCAGGGGGTTCGGCGCGGCGCGGAGGTCCGCGGCAGTGATCGGCACCATTGTCAACACCTCACCTCGATGGTGAGTCTATTATACGGTCCATGATGACCTCCTCCACCATGGAGCCCGAGGAGAATCGCCGCTCGCTCGAGGCGGGTGTCACGCGCGACCTCGCCGGCAAGATCACGTACTCCAGCTACCTGTGCCTCGACGAGCTGCTCACGTTGCAGCAGCCGTTGAGCGATCCGGTCGAGCACGACGAGCTGCTCTTCATCATCCAGCACCAGACGTCGGAGCTGTGGCTGCGCCTGGCCATCCACGAGCTCGAAGCCGCGATCGGCGACCTGCGCGCCGACGAGGTCGGGCCGTGCCTGAAGAAGCTGGCCCGGGTCAAGCAGGTCCAGCGCCAGCTCTTCGAGCAGTGGGCCGTCCTGGAGACGCTCACGCCGACCGACTACGCGAAGATGCGCGGCGCGCTCGGCGACGCGTCCGGCTTCCAGTCGCTGCAGTACCGCCTCGTGGAGTTCCTTCTCGGCAACAAGAACGCCGAGATGCTCGACGTCTTCGCCCACGACCCGGCCAAGCAGGAGCGCCTGCGCGGCGTGCTGGAGGCGCCCAGCCTCTACGACGAGTTCATGGCCCACCTCGCCCGCACGGGTCTTCCCGTGCCGGCCGAGTGCCTGGATCGCGACTGGTCGCAACCGCATGTGCGCAACGACGGGCTGCTCGCGGTCATCAAGGACGTCTACGAGCACCCCGAGCGCAGCTGGGAGGACTACGAGCTCTGCGAGGAGCTCGTCGACATCGAGGAGAGCTTCCAGCTCTGGCGCTTCCGCCACATGAAGACCGTCGAGCGGATCATCGGCTACAAGCGCGGCACCGGCGGGTCGTCGGGCGTCGGCTTCCTGCGCGCGGCGCTGGACCTGACGTTCTTCCCGGAGCTGCTCGAGGTCCGCACCCAGATCGGGGCGTAGCCCGACGAAGGGCTCTGCCGCTGCGGCGGCTGTAGGTTCCTACAGCACATGTGGTGCAGGTTCGCCACATTCCACCCTTGAGCGTCCTCGGCGGGCCGGAGAGCATGCGCGCATGTTCGAGTGCCAGGTCGCGCGGTGATGCGCGCACCCACGTACGCCCGCATCCACGACTACGTGCATCACTGGGCGCAGCGGGCTCCCGACCGGGAGGCCGTGGCGATGGGGTCCATCCGCCTGACCTACGCCGAGCTCGCCGAGCAGGTGGAGCGCGAGGCACGAGCGCTGTGGCAGTCCGGCCTGCGGCCGGGCGCCGCGGTGGCGGTCCTCTGCCCGGCGCGTCCGGAGTTCTTCGTCACGTTCCTGGCGATCGTGTCGGTCGGCGGCGTCTTCCAGGGGCTGAGCCCCAAGAGCGCCCCGCCCGAGCTCGAGCACCAGATCGGCGACGCCGCGCCGCCGCTGCTGGTGTGGCACGGCGACGACCGCCACGGTCAGCTCGCGACCGAGGTGGCCGGGCGGCTCGAGCGCCCGCCGCGCGTGCTGAGCGGCGAGGACCTGACGACCGTGGCGGTCACCGCGGCCACGATCTCGGAGACCGCCGCGGCCGCGGCCGCGGTGCGGGGCGACCAGCCGGCCGCGATCGTGTACACGTCGGGCAGCACGGGCCGCCCCAAGGGCGCCCTGCTGCCACACCTGGGCTTCACGCGCTGCTCCGTCGTCCAGGCGCGGCGGTGGGTCGACCGCGAGGGCGCCCGGATGCCGTGCGTCGAGCCCATCAACCACGTCGCGGCCGTGGGCGACGTCTCCGTGGCCATGCTCGTCGCCGGCGGCACGGTGCTCTATCAGGAGCAGTTCCACGCCGAGGAGCTGCTCGACCTGCTCGTCACCGAGCGCGTCGACCTCTGGTACACCGACCCGGCGGTGCTCGGCCTCTGCGCCCGTTCGAGCGCGTGGACCGGCGCCGACCTCTCCGGGCTGCGGCGCGTCTGCTGGTCCGGCGGCCGGGCGCCGCTGCCGCTCGTGCGCGAGCTCGGCGAGCGCGTCGGCGCGCGCGGCACCAGCTGGGGGATGACCGAGACGGTCGGCTCGCTCACCTACACCGACGACGACGCGTCCGACGAGGTGCTCAGCGCCACGATCGGCAAGCTCGACCCGGCGTACGCAGGCCGCGTGGTGGTCGACGACGGCACGGAGGCGCGGCCGGGCGAGACCGGCGAGCTGCAGGTGCGCGGCGAGCATCTCATGCGCGGCTACTGGCGGCGGGCGGACGCGGATCGCGAGGCCTTCACGCCCGACGGCTGGTTGCGCACCGGCGACCTGGTCATGCCCTGGGACGACGGCAACCTCGAGCTGGTGGGCCGCCGCTCGGAGATGTTCAAGTCTGGCGGCGAGAACGTGTATCCGCGGGAGCTCGAGCAGGAGCTCGAACGCCACCCGGGGGTGACGGCCGCCGTGGTCGTTCCCCGGCGCGACGAGCTCTGGGGCGAGGTCGGACACGCGTTCGTGGTCCGCCGCGACGCCGCCGTCGACGAGGAGGCCCTGCGCACGCACCTGCGCGATCGCCTTGCCCGCTTCAAGACCCCGAAGGGGTTCACCTTCGTCGCGGAGCTGCCGATCCTCCCGAGCGGCAAGGTCGACCGGTTGGGCCTGCGCACGCGCGTCGAGGACGGAGGCGAGGTCGCGTGACCTCGCCCTGGTCTGGGGAGGTCGCGATCGTCGGGGCGTACGAGTCGCCTCGGCGCAAGGCGCCCGGCATGCATCCGTACGCCTTGCACGCCGAGGTGATCCGTGGGGCCTTGGACGACGCCGGCCTGGAGCTGGGCGACGTCGACGGCTTCTGCTCCGTCGCCTCCATGCCGCCCGAGGGCGGCCGCGACATGGACCTCGTCGAGATCGCCGAGTACGTCGGGATCCGGCCGCGGTGGTTCGACTCGACGGACATCGGCGGCGCGGCGTTCCTGAGCCACGCGGGGCATGCCGCGCTCGCCATCCACGCCGGCCTGTGCGACGTCGTGGTCGTGTCGTACGCCGCCTGCGGGCGCTCCTGGCCGCTGCCGTACGAGGACTTCGGCTCCTCGGCCTACGGGCCGGGGCAGTGGGAGATCCCCTACGGCCCTTCTACGGTGGCGTACTACGCCACGGCGGCCATGCGCCACATGCACGTCTACGGCACCACGGCGCAGCAGCTCGCGGCGATCGCGGTGCAGCTTCGTGCGAACGCCGCGGCCAACCAGCACGCCCGCTATCGGGACCCCATCACGGTCCAGGACGTGCTTGGCTCGCCGCTGGTCGCCGATCCCCTCCATCGCCTGGACTGCTGCGTCGTCACCGACTCGGGCGGAGCGTTCGTCATGACGTCGCGCCGACGGGCCGAGCGGCTGTCGGCCAAGCCGGTGTTCGTCCTCGGCGCCGGCGAGGCGATCGGGCAGGTGCACCTCAACCAGATGCCCGACCTCACGCGCACCGTCGCGGCCCGATCGGGCCGCGACGCGCTGGATCGCGCCGGGCTCACCACGCGCGAGATCGATTGCGCGCAGATCTACGACTCGTTCACCTACACGGTGCTGGTGTCGCTCGAGAGCCTCGGGTTCTGCGGCCCGGGCGAGGGCGGGCCGTTCGTCGAGTCCGGCGCCATCGCCCCTGGCGGCCGGCTGCCGATCAACACCGACGGCGGCGGCCTGTCGTCGAACCATCCGGGCCGGCGCGGCGCGCTCGCGCTCATCGAGGGCGTCCGCCAGCTGCGCGGCACGTCGCCCGGCGTGCAGCTGCGCGACCCACGGACCTGCCTGGTCCACGGCACCGGTGGCTTCCTCTCGGCGACCGCGACCGTCGTGCTCGGAGTGTGACCATGCCGACCCGTCTCCCGATCCCCGACGCCTTCTCCCAACGCTTCTGGGACGCGGCACGCGAGGGGCGGCTGCTCCTCCAGCGCTGCGCCACGTGCGGGCGTGCGCAGTTCTATCCACGCGCGCACTGCCACCACTGCCTCGCGCCCGACCCGGCCTGGATCGAGGCGTCGGGCACCGGCACCCTGCACGCCTTCACCGTGGTACGACAGACGCCCAACGAGGGCTTCGCCGCGGAGGTCCCCTACGTGTTCGCGCTCGTCGACCTCGACGAGAGCGTCCGAATCAGCTGCAACGTCATCGACGTCGACGCCGCATCGCTGACGTGCGACCTGCCGGTGCGCGTCGTCATGCGCGACGTCGACGGATGGACCCTGCCCTGCGTGACCCCACGAAGCGAAAGGACCCGACCATGAGCGGAAAGCTGCACTACCTGGAAGACCTCGTCGTCGGCGCCGAGATCACGAGCGCCGCCCGCACGATCACCGAGTCGGACGTCATGACCTTCGCCGGGCTCTCGGGCGACTACAGCCCGCTCCACGTCGACGAGGAATGGGTCAGGGCCAACACCCCCTTCGAGCGGCGCATCGCGCATGGACTGCTGGTGAGCGCCATCAGCTACGCGCTGCGCGCCGAGGTCGTCGACTCCCTGAGCCTCATCGGCTGGATGGAGGTCCAGCGCCGCTTCCTGCTGCCGGTGTACCCCGGCGACACCGTGCACGCCGAATGGACGGTGGCCGAGACGCGCCCGAGCCGCTCCCGCCCGGGGACCGGCGTGGCGCGGCTCGACATCGCGGTCGTCAACCAGGACGGGGCGACCGTCCAAGACGGCTACGACACCCTGCTGGTCCACAGCCGCAGCGCGGTCGCGGCGAGCGCCTGACGCGATGGCCCCGCTCGAAGGCAGGACCGCGTTGGTCACCGGAGCGGGCTCCGGGATCGGCGCCGCGACGGCGCGGCGCCTCGGTCGCGACGGCGCGCACGTGGTCGTCGCCGACATCGACGAAGGCGCCGCGACCGGCATGGCCCAGACGCTGCGCGGCGAGGGCCTGCGCGCCTCCCCGCTCGTGCTGGACGTGACCTCGCGCGCGTCATGGGAGTGCGCGGCGGCGCAGCTGCGCGGCGACGGGGGGCTGGCGATCGTCGTCAACAACGCCGGGGTCACCCGCGACAGGAGCCTGTTGAAGATGACCGACGCGGATTGGGACGCCGTGCTCGACGTCCACCTGCGCGGGACCTTCCTCGGGTGCCAGACGATGGTCCCGCTGCTGCGCGACCGTGGCGGGGGCGCGATCGTCAACGTGTCCTCCGACGCGCGTCACGGCGCCTTCGGACAGGCCAACTACAGCGCCGCCAAGGCGGGCATCGTCGGCCTGACGCGGACCGTGGCGATCGAGCAGGCCAAGCACGGGATCCGCGTCAACGCGGTCGCGCCCGGGCCGGTCGACACGCCGATGCTCGCCGACGTCCCCGACCGCGTCCGCGAGCAGTGGCTCGCGGCGATCCCGTTGGGCCGTCTGGCGCGGCCGGAGGAGGTCGCGGCGGTGATCGGCTTCCTCGCCTCCGACGACGCGTCCTACGTCACGGGGCACGTCATCGCGGTCGACGGCGGCGCGACGGCGCCGTAAGTCGCCGCGGCGCGATCAGGCGTCGGCGTCGGCCGCGCGCAGCGCCAGGAACAGGTCGACGCGATCGGCCATGCTGGAGAGGTCCCTGCCGATCAGGGTCTCGATGCGAGCGAGCCGATGGCGCAGGGTGTTCACGTGGATGTGCAGCGACTCGGCGGTGCGCTGCCACTGACAGCCGCTGTCGAGGAACGCGGTGAGGGTCGGGACGAGCTCGGCCTTGCGCTGCTCGTCGTAGGCGCGCAGCGGGTCGAGCAGGCTCGCGGCGAGCGAGCTGCGTGCGCTCGGCTCGACGAGCGCGAGGAGCATGCGATGCGACCCCGCCTGTTGGTAGTCGGCGACGGCGTACTCGCCCGGGTTGCGCCGGGCCAGCGCACACGCTTGGCGGGCCTCGTTGACCGTCACGCGCAGCCGGTCGGCCGCTGCCACCACCGATCCGACGCCGACCGCGGCGCCTCGGACCGCGTCGTCGCCCTCGAGCGCGGCGATCAGCTGCTCGGCCACCTCGGCCGGGACCGACGGCGATGACGCCTCGAGGATCAGGAGGTGCTCGCCGTTGCGGGCGACGACGACCGAGCGCAGCCCGAGCTGATGGGCGATGCCGTCGAGCGCGCGGAGCGCGTGCTCGTCGTCGTCGTCCGCCGGCTCCACGGCGAGGGCGACGGCGCACAGCGGCGCCCGGGCGGAGACGTCGAAGCTCTCGAGACGACCCACCAGCTCGCCGATCCTGTCCTCCCCCGCGTTGATCAGGTCGAGCAGCTCGCTCGCGAAGCGCAGCTCGGTCGACCGGATCGCCTGGAGGCGGGCGAGCTCCAGGCCGAGGAACGTGACGACCTGGTCGATCGCGCTGCGCACGTCGTCGGAGCGCTCCTCGGCGTCCCAGCACACCAGGTACCCGTCGGCGGGGCCGGTGGCGTGGATCGGGGAGATCGTGAGCGGTCCTGGAGGCTCGCCGAGCTCGAGCGGGAAGGTCGTCGCGGCCCGCGTCGCCGCGAGCAGCCGCGCGAGCCGGTCGCGGCCGAGCGGCGGACCGGTCGTGGCCAGGACCCGCCCGCTGCGCGAGACGACGGCGGCCCTGATCGCGCAGTCCCGCCGCAGCACGCGAAGGATCCCCTCGACGCCGCCGCCGCGCCGGATGGCCATGGTCATCGCCTCGCTGCGGCGCAAGGCTTTGACCAGCCAGCTCTGGCGCGTCTCGGTCAGCCATCCGACGAACGCCTTGGAGATCGCGATGAACGGCGTCTCGAACGGCACCTCGACGATGCAGAGACGGTGCTCGGCGCAGGCGTCGAGGAGATCGCTGGGGACCGTCGTGTCCGGCGCCGGCAGTCCGTACCCCATGGCCGAGACGCCGGATGCCCGCAGCACGCCGACGAAGCGCTGCGCGTCCCCCTTGCGGCGCCGCCAGAGCCCGGTGGTGAGGATGAGCTCCCCGCCGGACAGGTACATCGAGGGGTCGAGCAGCTCGGTGGTGTGCACCCACGAGATCGAGGCGTCCAGGCCCTGCCGCGGCCCCGCGACGACGCGCAGCCCGGTGGCCTCGAGGAGCTCGGCGAGCTTCACCGCGCCATTGGATCATCCTCCAAGTGCGGTTGTCAAAGAGTGCAAGTATTGCCAGTGGCGCTGGCTCGCCCGCAGCGGTTGCATGCACCCCCGTGAGCCACGACGCAGCAGGCAGTGGTCCGGTGGACGGACAGCAGAGCCCGCGCTTCTCCGGGATCAAGACGTTCATGCGGCTGCCGATGACCGGCGCCGTCGCGGATGGTGGGGTCGCCATCGTCGGCGTGCCCTTCGACACGGCGGCGAGCTACCGGACGGGCGCACGGTTCGGGCCGGAGGCCGTGCGATCGATGTCGAGCCTGCTGCGGCCATTCCACCCCGCTCATGGCGTCGACCTGGCTCGCATGCGCGCCCTCGACCTGGGCGATGCCCCCGTCGTGCCCGGCAACGTCCTCGAGACCCATCGCCGGGTGCAGCGATGCCTCGAGCCGTTGGTGGGGGCAGGTGCCGTTCCCCTCATCATCGGGGGCGACCATTCGGTCACGCTTGCGACGCTGCGCGCACTGCGCGAGCGCCACGGCCGCCTCTCGCTCCTGCAGTTCGACGCCCACGGCGATACCTGGGACGAGTACTTCGGCGAGCGGTACACCCACGGCACGACGTTTCGCCGGGCGGTGGAGGAGGATCTCGTCGATCCAGGGGCGTCGATGCAGGTCGGGCTGCGCGGCTCGCTCTACCAGGAGGGCGACGCACGTCTGAGCAGCGATCTCGGGTTCGAGGTGCTCACGGTCGACGACCTGCTCGCACTGGACGCCGCCGCGTTCGGCGCGCGGGTCGCAGCCCGCGCCGCCGGCAACCCCGTCTTCGTCTCGTTCGACGTCGACTTCGTCGATCCGTCGGGCGCGCCGGGCACCGGCACGCCGGAGGTCGGCGGACCGACGAGCGGCCAGGCGCTCGCGCTGCTGCGCTCCCTCACCGGCATCCACCTGGTGGGAGCGGATTGCGTCGAGGTCGCGCCGGCCTACGACGGCCCGGGCCAGATCACCGCGCTGCTCGCCGCCACGGTGCTCTGGGAGCTCATGGCGCTGATCGCGGCGGCGCAGGCGGCGCCCGCCACCGGGGGACGCCTGCCGTGATCGATCTCCAGCCCGGCCTCGAGGTACAGACGGTGTGCGGACCGATCGCCGCGTCGGAGCTCGGCCACGTGGCCTTCCACGAGCACCTCCTCTGCGACCTGCGTCCGCGGGACCCGCGGGTCATCGCGCTGGCCGGCGAGCTGCTCCACGAGCAGATCCGGCTCGAGAACCTCTACGAGATCCGCCGCACGGACATCAACCTCCACAACCTCGTCCTCGACTCCGAAGCCGACGCGCTGGCCGAGCTCCTGGCGTTTCGCGCCGCCGGCGGCACCACGATCGTGGACCTCACCCTCGACTGCATCGGACGCAGCCCGCAGAGCCTGCGCCGCCTCTCGCAGGCCAGCGGCGTCCACATCGTGATGGGGTGCGGGTGGTACGTCCACGAGTTCCACGGAACCGATCCCCACGAGCTTGCGACGGGGGAGCTCGAGGCGCGGATCGTCGCGGACCTCACCGACGGGATCGACGGCATCCGCTCCGGCGTCATCGGCGAGATCGGCCTGGGCTGGCCGGTGGAGCCGTGCGAGCTGAAGGTGCTGAGCGCAGCGGTGAGCGCGCAGCTCGCGACCGGACGGACCCTCGTGCTGCACCCTGGACGCCACCCCCGGGCGGCGTTCGATGCGGTCGAGCAGGTGCGGGCGCTGGGCGGCGACCTCGACCGGACGGTCGTCAGCCACATCGAGCGCACCCTCTTCACGTCCGACGAGATCACCCAGCTCGCCCGATTGGGCGTCACCGTCTCCTTCGACCTCTTCGGTCACGAGGCCAGCCACTACCCCCACGCGCCGATCGACCTGCCCAACGACGCGGGCCGCCTCGAGCTCATCCGGGACCTGCTCGACGCCGGGCTCGGCCACCGGGTCGTCATCTCGCAGGACGTCTGCAGCAAGGTGCACACGAAGCGGTGGGGAGGCGAGGGCTACGCCCACATCCTCGACCGCGTGCTGCCCCAGATGCGCAGCCGCGGCTTCGCCGACGACGAGATCCGGGCGATCACCGTCGACAATCCGGCGCGGCTGCTCGCCGCGCCGGAGCTGGCGACGCCCCAAGCAATGAAGTCGACCTCGTGGAGAGAGGGAGGTACCTCGTGAGCTACTTCGGATGTCGTGCGATCGCCGCCGCGATCGCCGTGACCGCCACATGCGGCGTGCTCGCCGCATGCGGCAGCTCGTCCGATGACGACGGGAGCACGAGCGCCGGGACCGGCGCAGCGACCGCGGGCATCGCCGTGCCCGACGAGCTGAAGTCGGGCCTGGACGTCGGCATGGACGTCTCCTACCCGCCGTTGGAGTACTACGAGCAGGGCGACAAGCTCACCGGCATCGACGTCGAGGTGGCTCAGGCGATCGCCGATCGGCTCGGGGTCCCGCTGAAGGTGCAGAACATCGGCTTCGACAGCCTCATCACCTCGCTCGCCGGCGGGCGCGTGGACATGCTCATCTCGGGCATGAAGGACACGCCGCAGCGCCATCAGAAGATCAACATGATCGACTACTTCCAGACGAGCCTTGCCCTCCTCGTTCCCAAGGGCAACCCGAAGGGCATCACCTCGCTGGAGACGCTCTGCGGCCACACCGCCGGCCAGGTCACCGGCACCGTGACCAAGACCGCGGTCGAAGAGGCGTCGAAGCGGTGCGCCAACGGCTCGATCAAGGTCCTCGGATTCGGCAGCAACGCGGACGTCAACGTCGCGCTGAAGGCGGGACGGGTCGACGCGAACCTCGAGGACTTCGTCTCCCTGTCGTACGTGGCTCGGACCTCCGGCGGGGGCAACGACTACGAGGCGATCCCGCAGAAGGACCTGGGGACCGAGTACATGGGGCTGGGCACGCTGAAGTCCAACCCCGAGGTGACCGACGCCGTCGTCGCCGCCTACAAGGCGATCCTCGCGGACGGCACCCTGGCCCGCATCTACGAGAAGTACGGGTATCCCGACTCGGTGCCGTCCGGGTTCATCCAGAACGCCGGCAAGGACTGAGCATGCAGACAGGCCCACGTCCGATGACGGCCAGCGCCGGGGAGGCGGGACGGCCCTCGTCCTCCAACGGCCCGTCCCGTGAGGCGCTGAAGGTCGTCCCGCTGCGCCACTGGGGCCGGGTGGTGTCCGGCGCCTTGCTCCTCCTGGCCCTCGCAGCGCTGGTGTCGGCGCTGTGGAGCAACGACAAGATCGACTACTCCGCGATCCCGAAGTACCTGTTCAGCTCGTCGATCCTCAACGGCCTGTGGCACACGCTGCTGCTGACCGTCCTCGCGCAGTCGGCCGGGATCGCGCTCGGCATCGTGATCGCGGCCATGCGGCTGTCGGAGAACCCGGTCAGCCGCTCGGTCGCCTGGGTGTACGTGTGGTTCCTGCGCGGCACGCCCCTGCTCGTCCAGCTGATCTTCTGGTTCAACCTGGGGCTGGTCTTCGAGACCGTGTCGCTGACGATCCCCGGGCTGGACTGGACGCTGTTCAGCGAGCCGACGAACACGCTGATCACGCCGTTCGCCGCCGCGATGCTCGGCTTGGCCCTCAACGAGGGCGCCTACATGGCGGAGATCGTGCGCGGTGGGCTGCTCGGCGTGGATCGAGGCCAGACCGAGGCCGCACATGCACTCGGCATGACGCCGGGCCTCACCTTGCGGCGCGTCGTCCTGCCCCAGGCGATCCGCATCATCATCCCGCCCACGGGCAACGAGTTCATCAACATGCTCAAGACGACGTCGTTGGCCTCGGTCATCGCCTACAGCGACCTCCTCAACGGCGCCAAGAACATCTACAACCAGAACCTCGCGACGCTGGAGCTGCTCGTCGTCGCGAGCATCTGGTACCTCACCGCGACCAGCATCATGAGCGTCGGCCAGTTCTACCTCGAGCGTCACTACGCGCGAGGCACGGCAACCGCCCAGGCACCGTCACTGCTGACCGTGTGGAAGCGCGCGCTGCGCCTGCGCAGGCCGGTGGTCGCGTGATGAGCCAGATGGTCGTCGCGGAGGGCGTCGAGAAGTCGTTCGGCCCGCTGAAGGTGCTCGACCACGTCTCCATGACCGTCGCCAAGCGGGAGGTCGTGTGCATCATCGGCCCGTCGGGGTCGGGGAAGAGCACGTTCCTGCGCTGCATCAACCACCTCGAGCGCATCGACAGCGGCTACCTCGCCGTCGCCGACGAGCTCGTCGGCTATCGCAGGTCGGGCGACCGGCTCTACGAGCTGCGGCCGCACGAGGTCGCCAAGCGGCGGGCGCGCATCGGCATGGTCTTCCAGCGGTTCAACCTGTTCCCGCACATGACCGTCAACCAGAACCTGCTCGAGGCGCCGTGCCGGGTCCTCAAGCGCCCCAAGCGCGAGGTCCAGCGCGAGGCCGAGGAGCTGCTCGAGCGGGTGGGCCTGGCCGACAAGCAGCACGCCTACCCGGCGAGCCTGTCGGGCGGCCAGCAGCAGCGCGTGGCGATCGCCCGAGCGCTCGCGATGCGGCCGGAGCTGATGCTCTTCGACGAGCCGACGTCGGCCCTGGACCCCGAGCTCGTCGGGGAGGTCCTGGAGGTCATGCGCGACCTCGCGCGCAACGGCATGACGATGGTCGTGGTCACCCACGAGATGGGGTTCGCGCGCGAGGTGTCCGATCGCGTCTGCTTCATGGACGAGGGGCGCATCGTGGAGGAGGGTCCGCCATCGGAGGTCCTCGACCGGCCCAGCCATCCCAGGACCGCGGCGTTCCTGAGCAAGGTGCTCTCGTGATGACCGATCCCCTGCCCCCCGAGCCGTCCCCCGACATGACCGGTCTGCCGAGACTGCGCTACGAGGAGCACACGTGGCTGGAGCTGCGCGAGCTCGCGGCCCGCGACGACATCGTCGTCGTGATCCCGGCGGCCACGCTGGAGGACCACGGCTGGCACCTGCCGATCGACACCGACGTGCGGTTGATCGAGGCGATCGCGCAAGGCGCGGTCGAGCGCTTCAACGCCGCCGGCGACGCCAAGGCGCTGCTCTTCCCCACGGCGGTCCACGGATACACGCCGCACCACCTCGACTTCCCGGGGACCGTGACCCTGCGCTGGAACGTGTTCGTCGAGTCCCTCGTGGACTGCGGACGGTCGCTCTGTCGTCACGGGTTCGACCGCATCCTCATCGTCAACGGGCATGGCTCCAACGTGCCGCTGGTGAACATGGCCGCCAGGCTGATCAACCTCGAGCACCCCAGCGCCGTGTGTGCGTCCTCGTTCTACCTCGACAGCGCCGAGTCCAAGGAGCTGCTCGAGCGCACGCGGGTCTCCGGCCGGGGCGGGATGGCCCACGCGTGCGAGCTGGAGACCGCGCTCTACCTCGCGATCCGACCGGACCTCGTCCAGATGGAGCACGCGGTCACCGAGGTGCCGGCGCACTACACGGACAACATCTGGATGGACTGGAGCGAGGGACCGCTCGGCTACATGCCGCACTGGAGCGCGATCTCGACCTCGGGCGTCACCGGCGACGCCCGCGCGGCGACGCGCGAGAACGGCGTCCGCTGGCTGGACGCCGCACGCAGCGAGGTCGCGCAGTACATCGCGGACGTGTGCCGACAAGCCCATCCGCAGCCCGTCGACCACCACGCGGCCGGGCCGGGCGCCTAGCGCGACCCGGCCCGCGCGGCGCTCACGCCTGCGCCGCCGCCCGCGGGCGCCAGCGCGACGGCGGCGGCGCCACCGGCTCCAGCTCGGCGTCGAAGCTGCGCGCGGCCTTCACTGGGCCGATCACGCGCCCGTCGTTCGGGCGCCAGCTGCCGCCGACGTACGGGTCGATCCACTTGACCGGGTACTCCTGGTCGGCCGCCGCGTGCAGCGTCCAATACGGGTCGTAGATGTGGGTGCGGGCCAGCGCGCACAGGTCGGCGCGGCCGGCGAGGATCGTCGTGTTGACGTCCTCGTAGCTGCTGATCGCGCCGACGGCGATCGTCGGGATGCCCACCTCGTGGCGGATGCGGTCGGCGAACGGCGTCTGGAAGCTGCGCCCGTACGCGGGCCGCTGATGGGCCACGACCTGGCCGCTGGACACGTCCACGATGTCGCAGCCGTGCTCGCGCAGCATCCGCGCCAGCGCGACCGCGTCGTCGGCGTCGAAGCCGCCCGGCGCCCAGTCGGTCGCCGAGATGCGCACCGACATCGGCTTGTGCGCCGGCCAGACCGCCCGGCACGCGTCGAAGACCTCCAGCGGGAACTTCGCCCGCGCCGCGAGGTCGCCGCCGTACTCGTCGGTGCGCTGGTTCGTCAGCGGCGACAGGAACGACGACAGCAGGTAGCCGTGGGCCATGTGCAGCTCGACGAGGTCGAAGCCGGCCTCCTGCGCCCGCCGGACCGCGGCGACGAACTCCTCGCGCACCTGATCCATGCCCGCGCGCGTCAGCTCGGCAGGCACCTGGCTGTCGGGGAAGTACGGCAGCGGCGAGGCCGAGACGATCGGCCACGCGCCCTCCTCCAGCGGCCGGTCGATGCCCTCCCACATGAGCTTCGTCGCGCCCTTGCGGCCGCTGTGGCCGATCTGGGCGCCGATCTTGGCCATCTCGTAGCGGTGGACGAAGTCGACGATCCGCTTCCAGCCCGCGACGTGGTCGTCGCGGTAGAGCCCGCCGCACCCCGGCGTGATCCGCCCCTCGGCCGAGACGCAGATCATCTCGGTCATCACCAGCCCGGCGCCGCCGATCCCGCGGCTGCCGAGATGGACGAGATGGAAGTCGCCGACGCACCCGTCGACGGCCGAGTACATGTCCATCGGCGAGACGACGACCCGGTTGGCGAGCTCCAGCTCGCGCAGCCGGAACGGCAGGAACATCGGCGGCCGCGGGTCGCCGCCGCCGCAGAAGTCAACGTCCACGCCGGCGACGAACCCCTCGTCGCGCAACCGCAGGTTGTCGTAGGTGATCCGGCGGCTGCGGGTGAGCAGGTTGAACGCGAACTGGCGCGCGTCCTGGCCGACGTAGCGCGAGATGTCCTCGAACCACTCCAGGCTCGCCTGCGCCGCGCGCTGGGTCGACTCGACGACCGGCCGGCGCTCGGCCTCGTAGGCCTCCAGCACCGCGGTGACGTTCCCGTCGCCGAGGTCGTGGAAGGCGAACGCGAGCGCGATCGCGTCCTCCATCGCCAGCTTCGTGCCCGAGCCGATCGAGAAGTGCGCGGTGTGCGCGGCGTCGCCGAGCAGGACGACCGGGCCGTCGTGCCAGCGCTCGTTGCGCACGGTGTGGAAGTTCAGCCAGCGCGAGTTGTTGGCGTGCAGCTCGTGACCGTCGAGGATGTCCGCGAACTGCCGGCGGCAGAACTCGATCGACTCCAGGTCGCTCTCGCCGGGCACCCACGCGCGGTCGGCATTGGCGTCGAGGCCGGCGCGCCGCCACGTCTCCTCGTCGGTCTCGACGATGAAGGTGCTCATCGTCTCGTCGAACGGATAGCCGTGGATCTGGAAGACGCCGAACTCGGTCTCGACGATGTGGAAGGTGAACGCCTCGAAGACGAGGTCGGTCCCGAGCCACATGTACTTCGACCGGCGCCGGTCGAGGTCCGGGCCGAAGGCGGCGGCGCGCTCGGCGCGGATGACGCTGTTGACGCCGTCGGCGGCGATCACGAGGTCGTAGGCGGCCTCCAGCTCGGCCAGCGGCGGCGCGAGCGTCTGGAAGTGGACCTCGACGCCGAGGCCGATCGCCCGCTCCTGGAGGATGTTCAGCAGCCGCTTGCGGCTCAGCGCCGAGAACCCGTGGCCACCCGAGCAGAGCGTCTCGCCGCGGTAGTGGATGTCGATGTCGGCCCAGCGCGCGAAGCTGTCGACGATCGCCTGGTAGGTCGGCGGATCGGCCGCCTCGAACGCCGTCAGCGTCTCGTCGGAGAACACCACGCCGAAGCCGAACGTGTCGTCGGCGTGGTTGCGCTCCCAGACGGTGATCTCGTGCCCCAGGCGGGCGAGCAGGATCGAGGCGTACAGGCCGCCCGGCCCGCCTCCGACGACCGCGACCCTCATCGACGCTCCTCTCGGTACGGCTGGAACAGTGCGCGCGCGACGATCTCGCGCTGGATCTCGGAGGCGCCCTCGTAGATCCGCGGCGCGCGGACCTCGCGGTAGAGGTGCTCGAGCAGGTG